>JBJXGE010000100.1:0-53068 GCA_046154185.1 Planctomycetota bacterium | reverse complement strand
CTCCTCCGTCGCGAAATCCTCAACGACCAGGCAGGTCGCCTCCGGTTTCGCTCGGTCGCTCGCGACCAAGCCTAACCCAAGTTGCCTCGAACCTAGCGGGCCAAGGTTGCCTGACACGGCACTAGCGGCTCATCGCGCGCGCATCGACTACGGACACGTCGGGTACGAAGCGCAGCCGCTCGCATCCGCCGTGGGGTCGATCCCACAGCCTGGGAACGGCGCCGGCGGCGGCGGACTTCCCGCCACGAACAGCCAGTTCAGCGAGTACACGGCGTCCGCGATGTCGATGGCGCCGGAGTCGTTGGAGTCGCCGGAGTCTTGGCAGGGATGTGCTGGGCTGCCCGGCACGAAGAGAAAGTTCAACGTGTAGGCCGGATCTGCAATGTTGAGGGCGCCGTCGCCGTTCGCATCGGCGCGCCGGAATGAAGGCGCCGAGCCGACGAAGGAGATGTTGAGTTGGAAATCGTCGGCCGCGCTGGCGCCCGCATGCGAGACACGAATCAGTGTCGTTGAACCCGCACTCACCGCGAGATTGATGGCGGACAACGAGCCTGGGCAGAAGAGTCCGTTGTCGTTGCAGGCGAGTTCCGCGCCGCCGCACGCCGCAAACATCGCCAACACGGTGTCTGGCGTGCCGAGCGGCGCACTGCCGCAGGTGTCGGCGTGCAGCGTGCCGGCCACGGCCGTCGTGAAGCGGTACCACACGTCTGCGTTGGTCGCGGAGGCGCCGCAGGAAGCTGAGTCATCATTCGTCGCGCCAACGAGCGTGCCTGGGTGCGTCCCGACGCCCACCAGAATCGAATCCGCGCAGTCATCATTGGCCGGTGGCGCCACCGCGAAACTGAGATTCAGGACGATCGGCCCAACGCGATCGCTTGAAAACTTGGAAACGCGGATCCGGAGCGTTTCGCCGGCGCCGACGTTGCGAACCAACAGGCTGTCGCGGTTCAGTCCGGTGCTCAGCGCACCGCATGCCATCGGCTCGTCATCGTCGCACCCGAGTTGCGCTCCGCCACAACTGTTGAAGAGCGCCAGTACCGTATCGACGCCATCGTCGAGCCCGTACTGGTCATGCGTGCCGCAGGTCGAGACCGTGACCACGCCGGCCATGGCCGCTGTGTAGCTGTACCAAATGTCCGGATTCGTCGCGGACGCGCCGCAGCTCGCCGTGCCATCATTCGTGGCGCCGATCAGCGTGCCGAAAAACGTGCCTTCATTGATCGCGAACGCGTCCGCGCAGTCGTCGTTCTCGGGCGGCGGTGGGCACTGGAGTCGGATGCAGTTCTGTAGGAAATCCGTAATCGATGATTGATCTAATCCGTCGAACTCATGACCGATGCAAATCGTGTCGCTGCCGCTCGCGATCGCAACCGCCGCTTGGCCGACGACCGGTGCGGGCGTGAATCCGCCGACCGGCTTCGCGTCGCCGACGGTGAGTCGATCGCCGTTGTCGATCCAAATGCTGGTGCCGGCAGCGATCCCCGTGACGACATTGGGTACGCTCCAAACAGATGTCAAGGCGCCCCAATCGCTGAGCGCCATGGGGTCGAAGAAATCGATCGCGCTGGTGACTCGAAACGCATCTTGCAGATCCACATCCGTGTCGAGATCCCAGTACGAAAGCAAGGCCTTACCGCCCGAGTTTACGTAGTCGATGAGCCGCACGCTCGACATGGTATTTGATGGGTTGTCAACCAGTACATAGTCCCAATCGACGCCCGAGGCGAGCGCCAGATTAAAGTCAAAGTCGTTCTCCGTGAGAAAGTACGGCAGGTTCTCCGCGTCGAGCGCGTCACGCGAAGCGGTGGCCACCGTGTTGTAATTGAAGTAGAGAATTTTCCGCGGTGGCTCGCAGAGGTAGTGAATGCAGTTCTGCATGAGGTTCGTCGAATCGACAAGCGCCAAGCTAATGAAGTCCTCGCCGATGCAGATCGTGTTGCCGCCGGTTTTGACGACGACAGCGGCTTGGCCGATCGTCGGCGAGCCCGTGAAACCCGCGACGGCGATTCCGTCCACGACCGTCAGGCGATCGCCATTGTCAGCGGCTAGGTCAGCCTCCGTCGTGATCGTCGCCGGTAGCACATTCGGTGTGGTCCAGATGGCATCGTGCGGCCATGTTGCGGGCCACTCGAAAATCGGCAGCGGCGTTGTGAAGTCGACGGCGCCGCCGACACCGAGCGCCGCTTGAAGCGCCGCATCAGTGTCCAGCGTCCAATAAGTGACCAACGCCCGGCCGCCCGCGTCGATGTACGCGACGAGATCCGTGGAAGTGAACGCGAGGTTGGCGACTTCCACCACGACCAGGTCCCAGTCGATGCCGCTCGTCAAGGCGGCATTGAAAGCCGCGCCTGACGTGACAGTCGTGTACACATGACCCTCGTCGTCCAACGCATCCCACGAGGCCGTCGTGAAGCCTGCAGAATCGTTGTAAGCCAGCACACGCTTATTCAGCAGAAACGCCAGACAGTTGCGAAGGAAATCGCGGATGCGATCTTGCACGAGGCTATCAAACTCATGTCCGATGCAAATCGTCCGCCCTTGATTTCCTATGACAATCCCGGCTTCAGCGACCGCCGGCGTTGGCGTGAATCCGCCGACCGGGAATCCGCCGGCGCCAACCGTCAGTCGGTCGCCGTCGTCAACCCACGGGTTCGTCCCGTTAAGCGTCAGGCTCGCCACTGCGATGGGCTGTGACCAAAGTGAATAAACGGTTCCGGTGGGGTTCCAGCTCGCGATCGCGAGCGGAGCACTGAAAGACGTCGTGGCGGAGACATCGAGCGCAGCGCTCAACGCCGCATCCGCGTCGAGGTTCCAGTACGACACGATGGCTTTGCCGCCGTTGTTGATGTAGTTGACGAGGTTGACCGTCGCGAAACCGCAGCAACTGTTCGCGACGAGAACCAAGTCCCATTGCGTGCCGCTAGTGAGCTCCGCGTTGAACTCAGCGTCCAGCGTGACGACCGTGAACGTGAGCCCCTGAGCGTTGAGCGCATCTGTCGCGGCCGTGCCGTTGTTCATATCTAAGAACAGTATGTTCTGCGCCCCACACGGTGCAGCTTCGTAACTCATCAGCATCAAACTCGAGAGCACGAAAAAGAGCCGAGTCATCCTCATGGCGCCGTCCTCCTGTTTCTCGACCACGAAAGTCAAGCGTTGATGCACGAACACGAGACCGTCGCTCGACGTCGCGCATGCCGCGGAATGATCGCCTGACCTTTTGACTTCGCCCAGAGCAACTACCGCCCCGAATAGTACATAAGAAGCGAGCGGACGCAAGCGGCCGGTGCTTGCCGAGTGCACGCGACGCGGCGACCGTTGCCGATGGAACGGTCGCCGCGTGGCCGTCGTGCGTCACCAAGGTCGTGAACAGTGCGCTACTTGCAGGCTCGCTACGGGCAGAGCGCCGATCCGCACGTCAAGGCATCGAGATCGGTGTCGAATCCGCATTGCGGGTAGGGCAACGGGATCGTCGGCCCCATGGCGAACAGAAACTGCAGCAGATAGATCGCGTCGGCGATGTTGATGCTGCCGTCGTTGTTCGTATCCGCCGCGTCGAGGCAAGGCGGTGTGAAGGGGCTACCCAACGGAAACAGAAAATCCAGGATGTAAATCGCATCCGCGATGTCCGCTGCGGCATCCGTGTTGTTGGCATTGCCGCGAGCGAACTGAAAGGCGCCCGAGACCAACGACGGATGGTAATCGCGATAGTCCGCGCCCACGACCGAGGCGCGGTACAGCGTCCCGCCGATCGCCGTGCTCGCCAGCCACTGAATGGGCGGGAACACCGCGAAGTCCGCGAGCGCGAATCGGATCACTCCGATGTCTTGGAAGACGCCGGGGCTCGCCGGCAACAACGAGCCGCACGCCGGACCCGCGACGCCGAGCACGACGGTATTGCCGCTCACTCTTCGCTGCGAGAAGTCGATCGGGACGCTCGGAGAGAAAAACGTGACATGCGGAGTCAGCGCGGAACCGAATTGCAGTGCGAGCATAACGCCGCGGACGGCGATCGGCGCTTGCACGCGCACCGCAATCTCGACGGTGCGATTCGTCGGCCCCGTGCCGATGATCGTGACGCTTGCCGCCGTCACGACGAAAGCCGGATTTGTGGCGGAGAAACCATCGGTATCCGCATCGGGGTCCGCGCCACACGTCGTCGGTGCGCCGAGCGTCGCGGGCGTGCCGCAGAATAGGTGGTCACGAAGCGTTATTTGATCGCCGATCGTGAGATGCTCATTGTCATTGACGTCGCCAGAGTCGGTCTCGATCGCGCCGATGCACGACAGCAAAGTCGGCGGACTACCCGTTGGCCAAAGGTGGTCGTGCAGTCGTACCATATCCGCGACCGCGAGCGCGCCGGTGCCATCGGCATCCCCGCGAAGAAATCCGCCAATCGGCGTCGCGTCGATCACGCCGCCGCTCGAAGGCGGCGTGAAAGTGATCCCGCCACTGACCATCACGACGTCGATCGCGGGTGATCCGAGTGTGCCGCAGTAGTCAATAATCGCGGTCAATCCGACGGGACCGAGATGCGAGTACGTGATATCGAGCACGGCGCGATCGTAGCCGGCCGGCATCGTAAACGTGCCGAAGAACGAAACGACGACGCCCGCCGCGATGCCCGTCGGGTACGGCGTAATGGCGCTGAAATCCGGCGGACCGCCACCTTGCACGGTCATGGTCGTCGAACCATCGACGGCGCCAAGGTAACTGAGTTCGCTCGGATCGTGGCAAACGCCGAATGACCACCCCTGCAGCGATCCGTTCGGGTTGTCGATGAGCGCTGTCACGGTTTGTGGAACGCCAACCGGTCCCGCCGAACTCGTCAGTCGAAACATGTCGACGCCCGCGTCGCAACGCATACCAAATACCACAACGCACACCGCCACCAGTGCCGCGACACCTAGATTTGCACGCATCATGCTCGCCCACTTTCCGTTTATGCCGTGATGGACTACCTGGATTCTTCTTGTAGCTCAAGCACAGATTCGGACAACGACCGAAGAGTGAAGCGGCAGGCCACGAGTTCCATCTGCCGCTGGCGCCCGTGATTCGCTATTCTCGCGGCCGATGAAAACGAGCGGCGTGCGAATGTTAGGACTCTTCTGTTGGGTGCTTGCGGGCTGTGATTTCGGCAACTCGTTGCCGTCGCGCGCCGAGCTGCCGATCGTGATTCACGCAGCCGCGAGTCTCAAGGAAGTCGTCAAGGAAGTCGTCGATTCCTGGCGCGTTGCGAGCGGTCGCGAGGTGACGCTCGTCTTCGAGGCCAGCTCCGTGCTCGGTCGACAGATTGCCGCTGGCGCCGCGGTCGACATTTTCATCTCGGCGGCCCCCGAGTGGCTCGATCTCGTCAAGCCCATCGAACGGTTCGACTGGTTGTCGAATCGACTCGTGATCGTTGTGCGCCGGGATGCTGCGCGGCTCGATCTCGCGCGGCTGACAAGTCTCGCACTTGCCAATGAGCAAGTGCCGGCCGGCAAGTATGCGCGCGAAGCGCTCGCTCACGCCAAGATTGCGCTGCCGACTCGGACGCTCTACGGCGCGAGCGTCCGCGACGTGCTCAGCAAAGTCAGCGAGGGCGGCGCCGACGCCGGAATCGTGTACGCCACGGATGCGACGCTCGATCCGCGAGTTCGTATAGCCCATGAGTTTTCGCCCGCGACCCATACGAAGATCGTCTACGCCGCTGGACTCCTGACTGAGCACGGTCGCGACTTGTTCGACGAGTTGCGGTCGCCGACATCGAGAGCACGCGCCGTCGCGCGCGGATTTTTGAGGCTCGAATGAACAGCATTTGGCTTTCGCTCTCGGTCGGGTTCTGCGCAACGCTCGTGAACCTCGCGCCGGCGACGGCACTCGCATGGATCATTGAGCGCTCCCGTCTGCCGGGTCGTGCGACCTTGCAAACGCTGATCTTGCTGCCGCTCGTATTGCCGCCGGTCGTGATCGGGTATGCGCTGCTGAAGCTTTTTTCGCCGCGGGGATTCCTCGGCGCGGCGTTGGCGGACATCGGCTTTCCGGTTGCGTTTCATTGGCTTGGCGCGGTCGTCGCCGCCGCGGTCGTCGGCCTGCCGCTTTTCGTGCTCACGATCGCGCTGGCATTCAAGTCCGTCGATCCGCGGCTCGAACTCATGTCGCGCACGTTGGGGCGAACTCGCTGGCAAACGTTTTGGTGCGTGCTGCTACCGCTCGCGTGGCCCGGCATCCTCGCGGGTGCGATTATCTCTTTCGCGCGTGGTCTCGGCGAGTTCGGCGCGACGATCATCTTGGCGGGCCGCATTCCGGGAGAGACCGAGACGATTCCACTTCAGATCTACGCCGAGCTCGACGCGCCGGGCGGCGAATCGCGAATCGTTTGGCTCGTCGCGGCCGCGCTCGGCATTTGTCTTGTTTGCGTGTTCTTGGCGCGCGCGCTCGATCGGCGCCACCTACTTCGACTCGAGCTCGACCGATGAGAATCACGGTTGATGCGCACATACGCCGGGCGTCGGGTTTCGCTCTCGAGGTTGGCTTCGCATGTGATGCGGACGCCCTCGGTCTCGTCGGTCCGAGCGGCAGCGGCAAGTCCACGTTGCTCAACGCCATCGCTGGCATCGAGCCGGGTGCGCGGGTCGTGCTCGACGACGTCGATCTCTCGCGAGTTCCGCTCGAAGCGCGGGGGATCGGCTACGTCGCGCAAGACGCGCTTTTGTTCCCGCATCTCAACGTCCGCAAGAATCTCCTCTACAGTCCACGGGCACGCGCGCTCGGCGATGTTCCGCACGCGCTCGGGATCGCCCACTTGCTCGATCGGATGCCGCGAAACCTCAGCGGCGGCGAGCGCCGGCGCGTCGCGCTGGCCCGCGCGATCATCAGCGCACCGCGGGTGCTATTGCTCGACGAGCCATTCGCGGGACTCGACGAGTTCGCGCGCCGTGAAGCGATGGCGCTCCTCGATCAAGTGCGGCGTCAGTATGAACTCGCGATGATTCTCGTCAGCCATTCGGCGGACGAGATCATCGGACTCACTCAGTGGGCGCTCCGACTCGAGGGCGGACGCGTCGTGAGCACCGGTTCTAGTCTCAGCGTGTTGCGATCGAGTGAGACGCACATCGACAATTACTTCCTGGGTCAGGTTCTGGGGGTCGGCCGCGTGCAAGTGGACGCCGTCGAGCTCGAGGCAATCCTGCCCGCGGATATGACGACCGGCGCCGTGCGCCTCGCCGTGTACGCTCAGGACATCTTGCTCGCGACGAGCGCGCCGACTGGGCTTTCGGCGCGCAACGTCTTGCCGGTCACGGTGCGATCGGTCACGCCAGCCGCCGATGCCGTCGTGATTGAATTCGAGCCGCCACGGCTCCGCGCTCTGATCACGCGCGCCGCCCTCGCCGCGCTCGCGATCGCGCCGGGCCAACGGCTATTTGCGATCATCAAAGCCACTTCGATCTCCTGCGTTGGGCGCGTACCGACGTAGTCGCAGACAAACGCGTGCTAAAGCGCGCTTGCATTTTATGCGATAACTATTATGAATATGCGCATACAAGAAGGAGCCGCGTTTCATGACTGACACCGTCGCTCGCGAAAATCGCCTCGCGTTCATTCGCGAATTGTTGGCGCGGCGTCCTGTTCAGGATCAGAGTCAGCTCATTGCGCGGCTCAAGTCGCGCGGCTACGCGGTCACGCAGTCGAGCGTCTCGCGCGACTTGCGTGAGCTGCGCGCGTTCAAGGTGGCTGGCGCTTACCAACTGCCGGCTGCCGCGCGAAATGAACACGAGGACATCGCCGTTGAGCGAGTCTGCGCGGACTTGTTGCTAGCAGCCGTGCCGGCCGGCGAGCACTTGTTGGTCGTGCGCACGGTCATCGGCGGCGCGCCACGCTTGGCGTTGGCGCTGGATCGCGCCGGTTGGACCGAGGTTGTTGGCACGGTAGCGGGAGACGACACTTTTTTCATCGCGACCGCTAGCCGGCGCGCCCAGCAGCGCTTGATCGCGCGCTTCAAACCATTTGCCAAGCAGAGCGGAGGATGATGTCGATGACGCCGACTCAGTTAGCGCCTAGAGGGAAAGCGACCCAGGAGATCGTGCTCGCGTTCTCCGGCGGACTCGACACGTCCTGGTGTGTTGCCTGGCTGCGGCACGAGCAGCGCGCCCGGGTCACGACGGTCACCGTCGACACCGGCGGGTTTTCCAACGGCGAGTTGGAGACGATCGCCGCGCGGAGCCGGGCCCTCGGAGCGGAAGAGCACTTCACCGTCGGCGCGAAGAAGTCGTACTTTGATGAGGTGCTGCGCTTTCTCATCTTCGGCAATGTGTTGCGCGGTCACAGCTATCCGATTTGCGTCGGGGCCGAGCGCGTGCTGCAAGCGCGCGAAGTCGCGCGCGTCGCCCACGAAATCGGCGCGAGTGCGGTCGCGCATGGCTCGACCGCCGCCGGCAATGATCAAGTTCGATTTGAAATCGCGTTGCGAGCGCTCGGACCGGAGTTGGAGATTCTTGCGCCGGTGCGTGATTCGGCGCCGAGTCGCGCGCAAGAGCTCGAGTACTTGTCAGCGCGGGGATACGCGGCGGCGGCAAAGAGCGGCGACTACTCCATCAATACGGGACTTTGGGGCCTCACGATCGGCGGCAAGGAGACGCACTCGACCGACCTGGCTTTGCCGGAGGCGGCTTGGGTGCGAACGCACGGCGCCTTCGATGCGCCGCGGGCGCCGACACGCATACGGATCGATTTTCGGCACGGTGTGCCGTGTGCGCTCAACGCGGAAGAACTGGCCCCGGTGGCGCTCATCGAAAAATTAGACTCGCTCGCCGCCAGTTTCGGAATCGGTCGAGGGATTCATCTGGGCGACACGATTCTTGGCATCAAGGGGCGCGTCGCGTTCGAAGCGCCGGCCGCGACGGTGCTGATCTCAGCACATCGAGAGCTGGAGAAACTCACGCTGAGCTTGTGCCAACAGCGGACGAAGGACTCGCTCGCACAAGTTTATGGCGATCTCATTCATGAGGGGCGCTTCCTCGAACCCGCGTGTCGCGACGTCGAGGCGTTTTTGCAGAGTTCGCAGCTCCGCGTTTCCGGCTCGGTCGTCGCGCTTCTGCGACCCGGACAAGTTTTCATCGAAGGTGTCACGTCGCCGCACTCGCTCGTCGCTGCATCGCGCGCCGTCTACGGCGAAGCCGCCGGGGAATGGCGCGCCGCGGACGCCGCGGGATTCGCGCGCATCCGAGCGCTACCCGATGTGTTGTATCAACGCGCGGGCGCCGCGGTCGAAGCGGTGCAAACTTGAAAACGATCACGCTCGACAAGATCGGTTCGGTCACCCGCAATGTGCGACTCAATCGCGACGTGCGCATCGGCGATGACTTTCCGTGCCAAGCCGGCGATGTCGTCGTCGTGCGCGTGCTGACGCGCAAGTCGACGTACAACACGCTCGAGCTACCAAGCGGGCGCTTTTCGGCGCTCAACCCCGGCGACGTGATCGCCGGCGCGCTCGGCCATCGCCGCGCGCTGAGCGGTTACGCGGGTCACGTGCCAGCGACGTTGCGCGTCGGCGACCGTTTGCAGGTGCTCAATCTCGGCGGAGTGCTGGGCGTGTGCGATGCGAGTCACCCCGACTTGGGGCCACCCTTTGAGTGCGAAGTGTTGGGGCAAGCGCTCCACTTTCCGTTTCTCGCCGAACGCATCGGCTTGCCGGCGAATATTCGCCAAGGCGCGCTCGAGCCGCGCGAACAGATTCAGGTGGGGGGCGTGCCGGTGATCGCCGTCGTCGGCACGTGCATGAACGCCGGCAAGACCGCGGCGGCCTGCGCGCTCGTACAAGAGCTCGTGCGGAGTGGACGCGTCGTGCATGCCGCAAAGGCGACCGGCGTGAGCTTGCGGCGCGATGCATTCGGCATGGAGGACGCCGGCGCTCGCAAGACTTTGACGTTCACGGATCTTGGCATCGTTACCACGTCTCGCGAAACGGCGCCCGGCGCGGCGAGATCATTGTTGTCGCATCTCGCCAGTAGCGCCGCCGAGGCCGCGCCCGATGTCATTGTGCTCGAACTCGGTGACGGGCTGATGGGCGACTATGGCGTTGACGCCATTCTCGAGTCGCCGGACATTCGGCGCTGTTTCAGCGCGATCGTACTCGCGGCGAACGATCCCGTCGGCGCGTGGGGTGGCGTCGAGCGCTTGCGCCTCGATTACGAACTTGCCACGACGGTCATCACCGGCCCCGCGACCGACAACATCGCTGGCACCGAAGTCATCACGAAACGCACGGGCGTGCCGGCGATCAACGCCCGCGCCGCGCCGCGCGCGCTGACGGACGAAGTGTTGCGTGCGCTCGGTTTTGCCGACGACGGCAGAACGGTGCGCGTGGCGGGAGGAGTGAGCCATGACGAGTGAGCCGCGCATTCCGGTCGCGATTCTCGGCGCCAGCGGTTACGTCGGCGGCGAGCTGATGCGGCTATTGGCGTTTCATCCACGGTTCCAGGTTCGGCAGGCGCTCTCGCGTTCGCACGCGGGCGAACGCGTCACTCTGGTTTTTCCGCACTTGGCGTTGGCGTACGAAGAGCTGCGGTTCTCGGGCTTCGCCAACGAAGGCGAATCGAACGCTCCTGCGTTCGTGCAGCTTTTCCACACCACGGATGCCGCCGAGTCTGACGTGCCGATCGCGGTGTTCGGTGCCGCACCGCACGGCGAGAGTGCGGCGCTGATCGACCGTGTGCTCACTCTTGCGTACGCAGCGCGGCGCCGCGTTCGGATCGTCGACACTTCGGCCGACTTTCGTTTGCCGACGACCGATCACTACGCCGCCACGTACGGATGCGCTCACGGCGCACCGGATCGCTTGCGCGAGTTTTTCTGCGGCCTACCCGAACTCGCGCCGAGCGCGCCGACATCGTGCATCGCGCATCCCGGTTGTTTTACGACCGCCGTGACACTTGCCTGCGCGCCTTTCGCTGCGCTCGAACTTGCGGTGCCGCACTTTTGCGTGAGCGCCGTGACCGGTTCCACCGGGAGCGGCCGCGAACCAAAGGCCGGGACGCATCACCCCGAGCGGCACGGCGACTTCTGCGCCTACTCGCCCCTCGAGCATCGGCATCGCGCGGAGATGGAGCTGTTGCTCGGTCGACTGCGCGGCTTGCGACTGGCGGCGGAGGCGCCGACCGTCGCATTCGTTCCACATTCGGGACCGTTTGCGCGCGGGATTCATGCGACCGTGCAGGTGCGGTTGACGCGACCCTTCACGAGTCACGAACTCACGGGCGCGCTCCGGGAATACTACGAACACGCACCTTTTGTCACGATCGTCGATGCGCCGCCGCACCTGAAGGAAGTCGTCGGCACAAATGGTTGTCGGATCGCCGTACACGCGCGCGGCGTCGAGGCCGTGGTTTTTGCGGTAATCGATAATCTCACCAAGGGCGCGGCGGGCGGCGCGATCCAATGGATGAATAGACTTTACGGGCTCGATGAAACGACCGGGCTCCGGTTCCCCGGACTCGGGTGGAATTGAATCGATCATGCGAGACTTTGTCGACCTCGAGGATCACGACGACACGACGATCGAACGCCTGCTCGCGCGCGCGCGAGCGCTCGAGCGCGCACCGCGCGGCACGCAGCTCGCGGGCCGCGTGATGGGACTCTTGTTTTTCAATCCATCGCTGCGCACGCTCGCGTCGTTTCAAGCCGGCATGGCGCAGCTCGGCGGCGGAAGTTTTGTCATCTCGCCGGGACAAGCGAGTTGGCAGCTCGAGACGCGACGCGGCGTGCGGATGGACGGCGCCGCCGCCGAGCACATTCGCGAAGCCGTGCCGGTCTTAGAGCAGTATTGCGACGTGCTCGGCGTGCGCGCGTTCGCGGAGCGGAAGAATCTCACGACGGACCTTGGTGAGCCGATCTTGAGCGCGGTGCGTGAAGTGGCGCGTGGACCGATTGTCAGTCTCGAATCAGCCGTCAACCATCCTTGTCAGGCGCTTGCCGACTGGAAGACGCTCGACGATCTCGACGTGCCACGGCGTGGTGGGCGCTTCGTGTTATCGTGGGCGTGGCACCCGAAGGCGCTGCCGCTCGCGGTGCCAGCCGCGGTGGTGTCGATGGCGGCGCGGCGCGGCATGGACGTGACCGTTTTGCGGCCGGACGCTTTTGCACTCCCGCCGGGCGTTCTCGAACGCGCCCGCACCGCCGCGCAGAAGTCGGGCGGCCGCGTGCGCGAGACCGCTGATCGGATCGCCGCGCTCGACGGGGCGCAGGTCCTCTATGCGAAATCTTGGGGCGCTCCAACAGCGTATGGCGATGACGCGCATGACGCCGCGGCGCGCGCTCCGCATCAGGATTGGTGTGTCGCCGAGGATTGGTTTCGCGGCTCCGCGCCCGGCTCGATCTTTCTGCATTGCCTGCCGGTGCGCCGCAATGTCGTCGTGAGCGACGAAGTCATCGACGGCCCGCGCAGTCGGGTCATTCAACAGGCGGGGAATCGTTTGCATGTTCAGAAGGCGGTCTTGTTAGAAATGCTGGCAACCGAAGGCGACGGAGCGACGCCGCCGATTCGGCGCGCACGCGAAGGAAGTCAAACGTGAATGAGTCGCTGAATCCAAGCCTGGTCAGTGCTGCGCTACGAAACGCGTTTCCGTATCTGCGGCTCTACCAGGGCAAGTACTTCGTCGTGAAAGCGGGCGGCGAAGCTTTTGCCGAAGTCGGCGCGCGGCGCGCATTGCTCGAGCAAGTTTCGATCTTGTTTCGACTCGGCATCAAAGTTGTGTTGGTGCATGGTGGCGGCCCGCAACTGACGCGGACCACGGAGCGCTTGGGGCTCGAGCCCGTTTTCGTCGACGGGCGCCGCGTCACTTGCGCCGAAACGTTGGAAGCCGCCGCGATGGTGCTGAACGGCAGCGTGAACGCGAGCATTCTGGCCGGCCTCCGAGAACTCACGACCAGCGCCGTCGGCGTCTCCGGCATCGATGGAGGTTTGATCACCGCGACCCGCCGAGTAGGCGCCAAAGCCGCCGTGGACTTCGGCCACGTCGGCGACATTCAACACGTCGATCCGCGCGTGCTCATCAAACTGCTCGACGATGGATTCCTGCCGGTCGTGAGCCCCTTATGCTGCAACACTGCCGGCGAATTGCTAAACGTGAACGCCGACAGCGTGGCGGCACGAATCGCCGTGGCGCTGAACGCGGCGAAGCTCGTGTTCATGACCGGTGCGCCCGGCGTGCTGCGCGATGCGAAAGACCCGAGCTCTGTCATTTCTTACACGGATATCAAGGGGCTTGCCGCGCTCAAAGAGGAGCGCGCGTTTCAGGATGGCATGTTGCCGAAAGTGTCGGCGATAGCCGAAGCGCTCGACGGCGGCGTCGATCGCGTGCACGTGATTTCGCACCGGGTACCCGACAGTTTGCTGATCGAGGTGTTCACCAACGAAGGCGCAGGAACGCTGGTCGTTCTCGACACCCAACGGCTCACCGAGAAAGAGATCGAAAGCTCGAGCGCCTCGAGCGCGATCGCCGCCGGAGGTCGCGAGTGATGGGGGCGGCAATGACGCCGGCGGCAGTGCTCGCGCTGCACCGCGCGTTGGTCGAGATCCCTAGCGTCTCGCACCAGGAGCGGGCGATCGCCGAGTTTTTGGAGCGCACGTTGCGCGAGCATGGAGCGCGCGTCGAACGCATCGGCGACAACGTGCTTGCGCTTGCCGGTGTGGGACCGCGGCTCATTCTCAACAGTCACTTCGACACGGTGCCGGCCCATGCGGGCTGGACGCGGGCGCCGTGGTGCGCGACGCGCGAAGCCGACCGCGTGTACGGACTCGGCAGCAATGACGCGAAAGCGTCGGTTGCCGCCATGACGGCGGCGTTTCTGAGCGTGCTTGAGAACGATGGACCGTGTGAAGTGGCGCTTTTGATCGCGCCGGAGGAGGAGACCGGCGGGCAAGGGACCGAATTGGCGTGGCCGCGCTTGCGCGTGCGCGGCTGGGAGACCGCGAGCGTCGTGGTTGGCGAGCCGACGGGTCTTGATATCGCCGTCGCGCAAAAAGGACTGATCGTCACGGAGCTCATCGCGCACGGCGATGGCGGCCACAGCGCGACCGCGCGCGAGCGCCGGGCGCGGAACGCAATTTCGGAACTGGCGCGCGACTTGTGCGCGCTCGAGCGCATCGATCTCGGCCCGGCCCACGCGCTCCTCGGCAAAAGTTCGCTCGAACCGACCATCATCGATGGGGGGGTCGCACGTAACATGGTGCCGTCGCGCGCGCGCTGCATAGTCGACGTGCGCACAGTGCCGGGGTTCTCGCCCGCAAACATCGTCGAGAGCCTCCGGCGCAACGTGACGGGCGAGCTGCGAGTGCTCTCGGATCGGCTGACGCCTTGCAACTGCGACGTCGACAGCGCGCTGGTGCGCGCCGCGGTCGCAGCCCGACCTGCGGCCCGCCTCGTCGGCTCGCCGACGATGTCCGATCTGGTGCACTTTGTTGGCGTGCCGGCCGTCAAGTGCGGCCCCGGCGAATCCGCGCGTTCGCATCAGCCGGACGAGTATGTATTGGAGTCCGAGATCTTGGCGGGCGCTGATTTCTACCACTCGCTCATCGAACGCTTCGCGCGCGAAGTAAGCGATGAGTCGACAGTTTTGTACCGCGGAGGGGAGGCTCATCCATGACGCGACTTTGGGAGATCGACGCGACCATCGATCCACGGGTTTTGCGTTTCACGGCCAGCGGCGATGCCGCGCTCGATGCGCGACTCGTTCCGTATGACGTGCGCGCGTCCGTCGCGCACGCGCAAATGCTGTGTGAGGCGGGCTACTTGTCTAAGTCTGAAAACGAGGCGGTCGCGCACGAACTCGCTGCCATCGCGGATGATCACGCGCACGGCACGTGGGCGATCACAACGGAAGACGAAGACGTGCACACGGCGATCGAGAATCAGCTCACGCAGCGCCTCGGCGCGACCGGCGCTCGCATTCATCTCGGGCGCTCGCGCAACGACCAAGTGCTCGCGGCGCTGCGTCTCTATCTGCTCGATGCCATCGCTGTGCTGGCGAGTGGCGGCGAGAGTGTGCTCGCGGCGCTCGATGCGATCGCCACCGCACAAGGCTCGGTCGTGATTCCGGGTTACACGCACATGCAGCGCGCGATGCCGTCGTCCGTGCAGCTCTGGGCGGAGGGCTTTCGCTCGGAGATCGCCGACGACATCGAAGGCTTGCGACTTTGCCGACGGCGTATCTCGCGCAATCCACTCGGATCGGCAGCGGGCTACGGCGTGCCGGTCTTGCGCGTCGATCGTTGGCGCACGACCGAGTTGCTCGGCTTCGATCAGGTGCATGAACCCGTGACGGCCGTGCAACTCTCGCGTGGCAAAGCCGAGGCAGAGGTCTTGTTCTCGCTGGCGCTGCTCTTGCAGGACGTCGGTCGGCTCGCCGCGGAACTCTGTTTGTTCGCGACGAGCGAATTTGGATTTGTGAAGCTGCCGGCGTCGGTGACCACCGGCTCGTCGATCATGCCGCAGAAGCGCAATCCGGACGCGCTCGAACTCGTGCGCGCCAGCGGCGCGCTCATTTGCGCGGATCTGCTCGCGGTGTTGCAGCTCACGTGCAAACTGCCGTCCGGGTACCACCGTGACCTGCAGCTCAGCAAGGCACCATTGTTCCATGGTATCGATATGGCGCGTGATACGTTGGAAGCGCTGACGGCCGTGCTCCCTGAAGTTCGTTTCGACGCGGAGCGCGCCGCGCTTGCCATGGAACCAGGACTCTATGCCGCCGAAGCGGCCTATCGTTTGGTCGAGGAGCAGGGCGTTCCGTTTCGTGACGCATATCGGCAGGTGGCTGCCGAAATCGAGGCGCAGCGCCAGCGTTCCGGCTCATGAAACGGCTGACCAGCGACCACGTGGTTGGCGAACGACTATTGGTCGGAGGGGCGCGACGTCATCAAGATCGGTGGCGCAGATATTCCCGCCGATACCGCCCTATCCCGATTGTGGGGCGGATGGGACGTTGCTCGATGCACTGAGTTGTGATGCTTCGCTCGGATGCCCGTGATTTGACGGCCGCGAAATCAGCGCGGTTTGTGTTGTTGGAGCTGCTCCTCGCGCTCTTCAGTCAAGTTGTCGATCGTCTCTCGCGTACTTTTGAGCTGTCGTACGCCGGCAGCGCCCGTGATGCCGTCGGCGAATGTTTCGAGGTCGCTCTCGGTTGGCGCTTCCGCATCGCTCGAGCTAGCGCCGCGGAACACAAGGAACGCGGCGCAGAGCAGCAACGCGACGACGATGAGCAAGAATTTTCGACTCACAACGGCGCTCCCATCCGGTATTGATGAAGGTCTAGGACCATCATCGGCGCGCCGTATGGGGCCACTGAATCCCGACGCACGTGATAGGAACTACGGCTTGGGCGTGACCGGCGCCGCGGCGGTCGACGGCGCGGAGCGACGGCCGACTTCGAGGTACTGCTTCATCGCGAGCAGATCCTTCATCAACGCCTTCTTGAACATGCCGATGAAGAGTCGCCCAATGAAGCGCCAAAACCGGTTGCCGCCGCCGATCTCACCGGTCAGCGTGACCAACGTGCGACCATTCATCGGCGCCAGTTCATATTTGAAGCGATACTCGCCGCACTTCGAACTTCCCTTGGCGCCGTCGATGTAAAGCTCGAGCGACCGGTTCAGGGTGAGCCCCGTCACTTCGAACTCCTCCGTCGCCGCCTTGCCGAACATCTTGCGCGTCTCTCGCCACCGCGAACCGACCGCGAGCTTGCCGGGCGTGAGTGGTTCGATGCCGACGAGGTTTGGCATCCACTCGCTCGCGCGTTCGAGATCGGTCATCACGGCAAACACGCGCTCGAGCGGTGCATCGATTTCCTTCCGAAGGTTGAGCGTTAGAGCCACGGCTGTCTCCTTCCCGGGTTTTCGGAATGTGCCCAGTGATTGAAACGCCGATGAGTATTGCGATCCCGCGCCGCGTTGTCCACAGGCGGGGAACCGGCGCGGGGATTGCCCCACGCGCGACGCGCCTCAGATTCGGAAGAAGCGGCGAATCATCTTGAGCACGTTGCTCGAGTCACGAACCGCGGCGGCGGCGCCGACCTGCGTCGCTTCAGTCGTCGTCGCGGCGACACTCTGCGAGCGCCGTTGCGTAACGACTTCGGCCAGCCGCTCGGCGGCGTTCGGCGAAGCGGCGAGGAGTGGCGCCAGCGCGTCCTTCGGCACCAGCAAGACGCGAAGTTGAGTGGTCGCATAGACCGTCGCCGAGCGCGGCTCGCCGGTGAGTAGCGACATCTCGCCGAACACACCGCCGCCCCCCAGCTCGGCGACCGTGGTCTCGGTCGAGTTCGCGTCGTCGCGTCGTACCGCCACACGCGCGAGCCCGCTGACGATGATGAACATCGAGTCGCCCGGCTCGCCTTGGCGAATGACGGGTTCGTTACTGCCGAATTCTTGCAGGCGACAGGCGCTCGCCAAGCGGGCGAGTTCTTGTGGATTGAGGGGCGCAAAGATCGCGGTGCGGCCGAGCAGCGTGAGCGGTAGCACCGGCGCGCTTTCGCCGAGATCGACGCGTTCCGCGATGTTGTGCTGATAGACCGTTTGAATTGGAAATGGGATCTCGATCGCATTGCGTCGAAACGCGTACCACACGCGACTGAGAATCTGATCCTCGATGGCCGAACGTTTGTCGTAGTCATCGATATAGCACTTGATCGCGTAGTTGATCGCGGAGTCGCCATAGCCGGTCAAATATATGACCGGCGCCGGACTCTTGAGTACGCCCGGCACCTGTGCGAGCAGCTCGAGCAGCGTTTGCTTCACGTGATCGGGCGCGTCGTTGTAGCTCGCACTCACCGGGAGATTGAGCGCATGCACGCGTGTTGGCTTGAGGAAATTGACGATGATCTCTTTGGTCACGACGCTATTCGGGAAGATCGCGAGATCTTCCCGCCGCGTGCGAATCTTGGTCGCGCGCCATGTCATTTGCTCGATGCGCCCTTCCGCTGTCGAGCCGATTTGGACCCAGTCGCCCTGCACGAACGGCTTCTCCGCGATGAGCGCGAGTCCCGCGAAGAAATTGCTGAGCGTCTCTTGGAGTGCGAAACCCAGGACGACGCCGCCGACGCCGAGCGCGCCGATGAGCGGCGACACGTCCTCGCCCCAAATCGCTTTCAGCGCGAGGGCGACGCAGAACACGAGCACGCTGTATCGAATGAGATCGCGGAGCAGCGCCGGCATCTCGGTGCGTCCGCGGAGCCGCGCGCGTTCAGTCGAGAGCCAATGCGTCAGAATTTGGAGGAGTGCGATCGCCAGCGCGAGCGCGAAAATCGTCCAGGCTATTTTGGGGACGGCGGGGCTCGGCACCGGCTGGCCATCCACGACTTGAAAAGTCCACGCACCGAGGCGACCCGCGAACTCGGCCCAGTAGCGAATCGTCAAGAAGAGCAGGACACCGGCCGGCGCCACCACCAGCAGCACGACTTTAATGAGTTTGCGATTCCACATGCGGCTGATTATCAGAGGCGTCACGACGCTTGTCGATGCGTGCTCACCATCAAGCAAGTTCGACCGGAAACGCGATGACCTCGTCGATGCTGTGTGCGCCGGCGCACAACATGCAGAGCCGATCGAAGCCGACCGCCACACCGGCGCAGGCCGGGAGTCCGTGCTCGAGCGCCGCGAGGAAACGCGTGTCAATCGGCAATGGGTCGCGTCCGGCCGCCGCTCGCGCGGCGCTCGCGGCGTGGAAACGCGCCGATTGCTCGCGCGCATCGATCAACTCATGGTAGCCGTTACAAAGTTCGAGGCCGTGCGCATAGAGTTCGAAGCGCTCCGCGACGGCCGGCGGTCCCGGCCGTATGCGCGCGAGTGCCGCTTGCGAAGGCGGGTAATCGATCAAGAAAGTCGGGCGGTCACTCACGAACTGTTTTTCGACTTCGAAGACCAGCAGCAACTCGAGCCAAGCATCTCGGTCGTCGTAGCGATGCGACGCCGGAATCGGGACGCCGACTTTCTGTGCGCACGCCGCAAGTTCCCGGACGCTGGCGGTGTGCGGATCAATCCGCAAGGCGCGCGCAAAGGCTTCCTGGTACGTGACGCGCGCGAACGGGCGCTGCGCCGCGAACGCGCGCGCACTCGGCGCCGGCGCATCGATGGCGAGTGCGACGACCAACGCTTCGACTTCATCCATGAGCGCATGAGCGTCGAAGCCGGGGCGATACCACTCGAGAATCGTGAACTCCGGGTTGTGCAAGCGACCGCGTTCGCCGCGCCGAAATGCGCGCGTGATCTGATAGATCGGACCCGCGCCGGCCGCGAGGAGTCGCTTCATCGAGTGTTCGGGCGACGTGACGAGATATCTCGAGGTCGGGGTGGAGTCGGGATCGGAGTGGAAAACGGGGATCGGCTCTAGATGCGCATCGACGGCGCCCGCCGCGCAGAGGACGGGCGTCTCTACCTCGAGTACGCCGCGCGCCAAAAAAAAGGCTCGCAGCTTGGCGAGCAACGCGGCGCGGAGTTGCAGCGCCGCTAAGCCGGCGCTTGGACGCCAGTCGGTGGATGGCCCGACGGGGCCCTGCGCTGGACCCTCGCCATTAGGTCGATGACTTGGCAACTCGCTCAATGTACTCGCCGGTGCGGGTGTCGACTTTGACGATGTCGCCCGTGTTGATGAATGCCGGCACGTGGACGGTGGCGCCGCCTTCGAGCGTCGCTGGTTTCATGACGTTCGTCGCGGTGTTGCCGCGCGCCGCCGGCTCGCAATAGGTGATCGTCCGTTCGACTTGTTTCGGCGCGTCGACCGAGATCGCCTGATCGTTCCAAAACATCACGTTGACCTGCGAGCCTTCTTTCAGCCAAGGCACCGCATCTTCCATATTCTCTTTCGGAATCGTGAACTGCTCGTAGGTTTTCTGGTTCATGAAGATCCAGTTGCGGGAGTCATTGTAGAGATACTCAAGAGTTGCCTCCGCGATGTCCGCCGCGTCGAGCCGATCACCGCTGCGATAAGTGCGGTCGAGCATCGAACCGGTCAGCAGGTTCTTGAGTTTGCACCGATAAACCGCTTGCCCTTTGCCCGGCTTCATGAACTCCGTGTCAGTGATGAGATACGGTGCGTTGTCGATGAGAACCTTGAGACCCTTGCGCAAATCGCCGACGTTAAAGCTGCTACCCATGACAGAAAACTCTTGGCTTTCGGGTCAAGAACGCGATTCCGGACGCACGGCGCGCCCGTTGCGCGCCGAAAAAGAGGCGGTATCATACCGCCGGCTTTCCACCAAGACAGGCATCATGGGTGAGATTTTCCGAGTCGATTTGCACGCGGATGCCGGCTTTGCGGACGGATCTACCTCGGCTCACATCGGCTCTGCGCTCGATCGCTCGCATCTGAACAGCGCGCTCCAAATCCCTTCCCCAACCGGCAGCCATTGGAAGCAGTCGCTCGGCGACGCAATCCGCGACATCGACACGCTGCTCGATGCGCTTGGACTCCCGCGCGAGTTAGCGACCGGCGCCCGCGCGGCCGCCGTCCGTTTTCCGTTGGTCGTGCCTCGGGATTATCTGCAGCGCATGCGCCGTGGCGATGCGTCGGATCCGCTCCTGCGCCAAGTGTTGCCACTCGATGCCGAGCTTGTCGAGGCGCCCGAATTTCGCGCCGATCCGGTCGGTGATCTCGCCGCCGGGCTCGAGGCCGGCGTGCTCAAAAAGTATGACGGGCGCGTGTTGTTGATTGCGTCCGGGACTTGCGCCGTCAACTGTCGCTTTTGCTTTCGTCGTGAGTATCCCTATGCAAGCGCGCCGCACAGTCTCGCGGCTTGGCGTCGCGCGCTCGAGCAAGTCGACGCCGACGGCACCATTCGCGAAGTGATCTTGAGCGGCGGCGATCCGCTCGTGCTGCCGGATTCACTCTTGGCGGGGCTCGCCCGCGAGATCGCCGCGATTCCGCACGTACGCCGGTTGCGCATTCACACTCGCCTGCCGATTGTGTTGCCGGATCGCGTGACACCCGAACTCGTGAGCAGCATCGCGAGCACTCGCCTCAGACCGATCGTCGTTGTTCACGCGAATCATCCGAACGAACTCGTCGGCGCGTGCGTCGAGGCGTTGCGCGCGCTCGTCGCGGCGGGGTTCACGGTACTCAATCAAGCGGTCTTGCTCGCTGGCGTGAATGACGATGCCGACACTCTCGTCGAGCTTTGCGAGCGACTCATCGACTTGCGGGTTCTGCCGTATTACTTGCACCAGCTCGACAAAGTGCGCGGCGCCGCTCATTTCGAAGTGCCTGAGGCGCGCGGTCTCGAAATCGTCGCGGAACTACGACGGCGTCTGCCGGGTTACGCTGTGCCCCGCTATGTGCGCGAAGACGAAGGCGCGAGCAGCAAGACCGCGATCATCGAGCGCGAATGAGCGGTGACACAATCGCGGTTGCGGGTGCCACCGGGTCACTCGGCCGCGAAATTGTGCGGGAGTTGCGCGCGCGCGGTTACGGGGTTCGACCGTTAGCACGGTCCGAAGTGGCGCTGGCCGCACTCGACTTGCCGACCGAAGGTGGTCGCGTGATCGACGCGCTCAATCCCGAGAGTTTGCGCGGTGTTTTCGCCGGGGTGAGCGCCGTGATATCGACGGTCGGCGCCAGCGTGGCGCCGAAGTGGTCGCGTGGGCGGGCGGGTTACCTCGCGATCGATTGGCCGGCGAACAAGAATCTCGTCGACGAAGCGGAACGCGCGGGTTGTGCCAAGTATGTCTACGTGGCGGCGGTGGGTGGTGATCGTCACCGCGATCTCGGTTATTTCGATGCGCACGAACGCGTCGTCGTGGAATTGAAGAGTCGCCAACTACCTTTTGCCGTGATCCGCGCTACGGGTTTCTTTTCGGCTTTCGAAGAGTTCCTCGTGCTCGCGCGCCGCGGAATCGCACCCGTGATCGGCGATGGCAGTGCCCGTACGAATCCGATCGCGGAGAGCGACCTCGCGGCGATTTGCGTGGACGCGCTCGCACCCGGGGCGGCCGAGCTGGCGGTCGGTGGTCCGCAAATTTTGTCGCGGCGGGAGATCGCGGCGCTCGCGTTCAAAGCGCTCGGCAAGCGACCGCGCCTCATCCGAGTGCCGCCCTTGGCGTTTACCGGCTTGGCAACGCTCTTGCGACCATTGCATCCGCGGCTCGCAGATTTGTTTCAATTCGTGACGCGCGTCAGCACCCGTGATGTGATCGGCGACGCTCGCGGCCGAGTGACTCTCGCCGAGCACTTCTCGCGCTGCCTGACGCGCCGCTGATAGTCGATCCTTCAAATTCCAACCGCTTTCGAGGTCCGCCCGCTGACGTGCCCGTGAAAGCAGATCCATTTGTGCTTTGCGAAGCACAAGCAGCCAATTAGCTACTGGATCGTCAGTCGTCCGCGCGTTCTGCGTTCCGTTACGGACAAGGCGGAAATGCCGCGCAGCCGAGCGAATCCGCCGTTGGATCCTGATCGCAGTTGAGCGGGGGTGGCAGCGGAGGCGCGCCGCTAAACAACCGGTTCAAAATCAAAATGGGGTCCGCGATATTGAACGCGCCGTCATCGTTGGCATCGCAAGCATCGCCGCACTCAGACGGAAGCGTACCGGGAACGAACAACTGATTTAACGCAGACACTGCATCGGCAACATCGACCCCGCCGTCGCTATTACAGTCGCCACGGCGAAAATTAGGCGGCGAGACGACGATCGTCGAGGCCGAAGTGTAGAAACCATTGTAGACGCAAGCATCCACTTGATAAAAAACGTCGAGTCGCACGACGGCCGGAAAATTCGGATCCGCCGGCACCGGCCCGAGGCTCGAATAGTTTTGCGTCACTCCAGCGACCGTTAGCGTGAGTTCTACTGTTTGAGTATCCGCCGCGACGTCGATCACGAAAGTTCCGAATCCGCTCACCGGTAGCGGAGGCGTGCCTGGAACGCTGGTCAACACGAGCCAGTCGATGTTTTCGACCGTGTATTCGAATATTGGTCCGAGCGAGAGCGGCACCGGCACCAAGTTGAAGCTTCCGGTAACCGGCCCCACTATGAGTATCGGGCAAGCGCAGGGTGATGGACCGGCGCAGCCGGTAACGTAAGAACTATCCGTTCCCAGGTCATATTGGACTGCCGGTTGCGCGAATCCGGATGCGCCGGCGATCAGAAGTGTCGTGGTGAGGCAGAAGTTTTTCAAATTGAAGAACGACATGTGGTCCTTTCTTGATGGCGCCGGGGTACCGTCGCGAGCATCGGGGAATGTGTCGTATTACAGAGCGTTTGGCGCTGCTCCGCAACTACTATCGCCCGTGCTTATCCGCGCGCACGGTTGCGGCTTCGCTCCTGGCGGTTACAGAGACCGAGCGACGCGTCAATCTTTGACACGCTCTGCGCGACACGGATAAACTCCACAAATTCTCGACTGGGGGCGTATGAATGCGGGCAAGGCGATCTAGTGAACCGCGATACCGCGGTGAAAGGGAGTTGTCGATGATCATCCGCAGCTTGGTTTTGCGAGTTGGGTTCATGGCGCTGGCTGCCGCGACGATTTCAGTTCCGGCGCGTGGCGGTCAAAGCGAATTCATCCGCGGTGATGTGAACGGCGACGGCGGATTCAACATTGCGGATGCCATCTCGGGACTCTCGTATTTGTTTGCCAGCGTGCCGAACAGCTGTCTCGACGCGATCGATGTCAACGACGACGGGGCAGCCAACATCGCGGATCCAATTTCTATTCTGAGCGCGCTCTTCAGCATGGGTTCGTTGCCGCCGGCGCCGTTTCCGGGGTGCGGGCAAGATCCCACGAGTGACACGCTCGACTGCATCGATCACGGCGCGTGTGAGCCAGTGCTCGACGCCATTTACGTCTCGACCACCGGAAACGATGCGAATCCCGGAACACAGGCGCTTCCTGTGCTCACGCTGCCGGCGGCGCTGAGTCTCGCGGAGACAGCCGGCTCTGATGCTGTCATTGCAGCCGGGGGAATCTACTCGGGCGAGACAATAAACCTGATCGAAGGAATCTCACTCCTCGGCGGATATAGCCCGGTCACGTGGCAGTTCGCTGGTCTCGAAACCACGATTCAGTCGACCTCGACGACGGCCATACTCATAACCGATGCGGCATCGACCACGCTGGTGCGAGACTTCACGGTTCGCTCGGCGAACGCCGGGCCCGGTGCGTCGAGTTACGGCGTCCGAGCCATCAACAGTCCAGGACTCATCCTGCGCGACTGCCAAATCGAAGCCGGCGATGGCGGCAATGGCGCGGCCGGGAGCTCTCCGGGCGGTATCGGCGCCTCAGGAGGTCCCGGGATGATAGGACAATCCGGATGTGAGGACAGTGCTGGCTTTTTCTGTACCACGTGTCCCCAGCCCCAGGGCGGAAACGGGGGAGCACCCGGCGGAAATGGACTTCCGGGAGGACAGGGCGGCGATGCGGGACAAGGGCTCAGCTTCGGACAAGCCGGGCTTCCGGGTGTCGGCGCAGGTGGTGGAGGCGGCGGCCTCGGAGTGCCCCCGGGTTTGGGATCTCTCGCAACCCCGCCGAGCGCGGCTGGCGGCCCAGGCGCACCGGGCACTCCCGGCGCGAGTGGAATGGCCGGTGCCATTCAGTTTCTCGCGTTCGAGGCAATATCGGTTCCCGGTGGAAATGGCGCGACCGGCGCCGGCGGCAGCGGAGGAGGCGGAGGTGGTGGCGGTGGCGGTGGAGACGATGGCTGTGACTCCTACGGGGGAGGTGGCGGTGGTGGTGGTGGCGGCGGCGGCGGCGGGAACGGTGCGACCGGCGGTACCACGGGCGGCGCATCGATCGCGGTGTACTTGTTCAATTCGAACGCCCTCATCGAGAACTGCTCACTCGTAGCGGGCAATGGTGGAAATGGCGGCGCCGGCGGATCGGGTCAGTTCGGCGGCGCCGGCGGACTGGGTGCCCCGGGGAGTTTCTACGGCGGAACGGGCGAACAAGATGATGGCTCAAATGGCGCGCCCGGAGGCGTGGGTGGTAACGGCGGGCGCGGCGGTCACGGGGGTGGCGGTGCCGGCGGTCACTCGATCGGCGTCGTTACCAACGGCTCGAGTCCCGTGTTGCCCGGCACAACCTTCGTGAGTGCCGGGGGCGGACTCGGCGGCGGCTCACTCGGCAATCCCGGCCCCGCCGGATTCGCAGCGTCGGTGTTTTAGTCGGCCGCGAACGGCGACTCCGACGGGTCTCGATTGCGCGTTTCCGATGTCGTCGTTCGCATCACGCCGACGCGGTACCGATCGCACGCGCGCATCGAAATGAGAGTTCACGATTCTGTGTCAGGAATCGTGAACTCTCACTGGACTACGGCGTCGGGTCTTCGCCGGGAACAGGGAAAGGCGGCGGCGGAGCCGGACCACCATTGAACAAGAAGCTCAGCAAATAGATCGCATCCGCGATGTTCACGAGACCATCGTCATTGGAGTCGGCTGCGGCGATCGGGACCGGGGCCGGCGCGAAGCCGAACAAATACGACAATATGGCGATCGCATCCGCGATGTTCACACTGCCGTCGCCGTTGACGTTGCCGCGCACGAAAAGGTTCGCACCGATCCGTATGAAACGCGCTTCGGATGGTATGTCGTTCGCGCTCACTAAGAACAACATGTAGTAACCGGGCGGCGCGAGCGCGCCGTTTGCGGGCGCGTTCACAAGCACACTCGTAGCGCTCGTCTGCGTGGCGGTGAGCGGTACGTAGCGTTGGCTGTGATCGAACGCGTGCGTCACGGCGCCGTTGCGGATGAGCACGACTTTGTCGACCAAACTCGAGTCCGTGCATTCCACGGCGAATTCACTGCCGTAGGCGGCGGCCGGCGGCGCCCCGAGCAGCTCCGGACGCGGGAACACCGAAAACAGGTACGGCGGGTGGTAGATCTGCGCGTTGGGATAGTAATCGCCACCGGCCGACAGCACCTTCCCATCGGGGAGCAGGAGCGCCGTCGAGTGATACATGCGCGGAACGGACATCGATGCCATGTTGGTCCACTCGAGCGTCGTCGGGTTCCACATTTCAGCAGCGAACACAGCGTAGGCCGGCTCGTCGTCGCTCGTCGTGCCGCCCACGACGAGCACTTTGCCGTCCGGCAGGATCACGAGATTGTGGTGATTGCGCGGGTAGCTCATGGCTTCAATCGACGTCCAGCTCGGCGACGACACGGTCAAGTCGATGTACGCGGTTTCATTGGTGGCAGGCACGTAACCGCCCGATTTCATGATCTTGCCGGGCCGGTACTGCACTGCCGATCCGCCGCCGAAACCCGACCAGCCGACAAAGTTCCAAAGCTGAGTCGACAAATCGAGCGTGTAGGTATCGTCGGCGGATCCGGCATCGAAGACGGTGTCCGATGGAAGCACGAAGTGAAACGGATAGAGCGGTTGCCAGCGCGTTGCGCCCGGAAGCGGAGTCCACTGCATCGTGCCGGGGCTGAGTACTTCCGGCGTACTGGCCGGCACACCGGGGAACACGTCACCGCTCGCGACCATCACTCGGCCATCGGAAAGCGTCGTGCACGTCGGGTACCAGCGCCCAACACTCATGTCGCCGGCCTGCGTCCAGGTTTCAGTGACCGGATCGAAGATGTTTGTGTCCGGCAACCCTTCGTTGTTCTCAACGTGCCCGCCGGCGACGAGCAGGCGGCCATCGGCGAGTTGTGTTTGCCCTGCGCAAAACATGTTGGTGTTGTTCGGTATCGGCGTGAACGCGGCGCGAACCGGATCCCAAAGGCTCACGTTCGTATTGTCGTAGGCCCAAAACACGATCTTTCCCGTGTGGAGCAGCGCCATATGAACTGGAATGTGCGGCAAGGCGATGACGGGGCCCCATTCGCCTACCACGGTGGCGGGTTCTTGAGCCGCGGTGAGTGAGATTCCGCGCGATCCGATCCAGAGCAAAAGACAACCGCAAACGAGCGTTTGGAAAATCGACGCGAGACTAACGCTACGGTTGTGGCGCATGAGGTTCCTTTCGTACAACTGTTTGTACATCCAGCCCGAGCCCGCGGGACATGATAGCGAGGCGCGCCGTGGGTCGATATGAGCGACTCGCGGCGGCTTGCCCCGTGCGCGGCGACGGGCGGCCGGCGCGCCGCCCATGAATCAAGATCGCGCCTATTTCTTGTTTTTTTGCTGCGCCTTTTCGATCTTCGCCCAGGAGTCTTTTAGTGCGACGGTGCGATTGAACACGAGTCGCGTTGCAGTCGTGTCCGGGTCGACACAGAAATACCCATGCCGTTCGAACTGATACCGACTCCCGACGGGTGCGCCGCGGAGCACGGGTTCGAGCTTGACGTTGGTCAGCGTCTCGAGTGAGCGCGGGTTCAAGTTGACGAGAAAATCTTCGCCTTCGGGCACGTCCTCGGGATCCGCCTTGGCGAAGAGCTGTTCGTAGAGTCGCACTTCGGCGTCGACGGCGGCGCGGACCGGCACCCAGTGAATCGCACTCTTTACTTTGCGACTGCCAGTTGCGGCGCCGCTTTTCGTCGCCGGATCGTATTGGCAACGCACTTCGATGACGGCGCCCGTTGCCGGGTCTTTGCGGACACTCGTGCACTGGATGATGTAGGCGTAGCGCAGCCGCACTTCCTGACCCGGCGCCAATCGATGGAAGTCGGGCGGTGGTGTTTCACGAAAATCGTCGTGCTCGATCCACAGCTCGCGACCGAACGGCACGCGACGTTTCCCGCTTGTTGGATCTTCGGGATTATTCGCGGCCTCGAGTTCCTCGGTCGCGCCTTCGAGATAGTTTTCAATGACGAGCTTGAGTGGTCGCAGGACGACCATCGCCCGCGCCGCGCGTTTATTGAGATCTTCGCGCAGCGCATTCTCGAGCAACACGAACTCGACGACGCTGTTGAATTTGGCGACACCGATCTCGCGACAGAAGTTGCGAATCGACTCGGGCGTGAAGCCGCGCCGGCGTAAACCGCTCAATGTCGGCATGCGAGGATCGTCCCAGCCGTGGACGACGCCTTCGCGCACCAGGCGCAAGAG
Source organism: Planctomycetota bacterium (assembly GCA_046154185.1). Lineage (GTDB taxonomy): Bacteria > Planctomycetota > UBA8108 > UBA1146 > JAJFFE01 > JBJXGE01. The sequence goes on along the minus strand of JBJXGE010000100.1, from coordinate 25,128 downwards.
CTTGCGCTTACTCATCAGCGTGTAGCTGATGTTGAGACGCGCGAACTCGATTTGTTTCGGGTGGTGAATGCCGAGCTGCTGGATGAACCAGTCATAGAGCGGTCGATGATTCTCGAACTCGAGCGTGCATAGCGAGTGCGTGATGCCTTCGATGGAGTCGGACTGTCCGTGGGCAAAATCGTACAGCGGATAAATGCACCAGGTATCGCCCGTGCGATGGTGGGTCGCGCGCATTATGCGATACAACACCGGATCGCGCAGATTCACGTTCGGCGACGCCATATCGATCTTGGCGCGGAGCGTGCGCGACGCGTCGGCAAACTCACCGGCGCGCATGCGCTGAAACAAGTCGAGATTCTCCGCGACTGAACGGTCGCGATTAGGACTGGGTCGTCCCGGCGCTGTGAGCGTGCCGCGGTACTCGCGCATTTGCTCGCTGGTCAGGTCGCAGACGTACGCGACGCCGCGGCGAATGAGTTTCAGCGCATACTCGAACAACTGCTCAAAGTAATCCGACGCGTAGAAGAGGCGCGGGCCCCAATCGAAGCCGAGCCAGCGCACGTCGTCTTGAATGGCGTGCACGTACTCGTCTTCTTCTTTGCTCGGATTCGTGTCGTCCATGCGCAAATTGCACGCGCCGCCATGCTCGAGCGCGAGCCCGAAGTTGACACAGATCGCTTTAGCGTGGCCGATGTGCAGATAGCCATTCGGCTCGGGCGGAAAGCGCGTTTGCACGCGACCGCCATAGGTGCCGGCCGCGTTGTCCTGCGCGATGAGCGCTTGAATGAAGTTCTGCGGATGCCGGTCGCCGCTCGACATGGATTTTCCTCTGCATGAGTCGTTTGGAATTTGCGCGCACAAAGCGACGCAGAGGATAACGCGCAGTGGCGTCGAATGGTACGCATCGGCGCCGGTCACGGGTAGCCGCGGTAAGCGAGCGAAACGACCAGGGCCACCGCCGGTGCCGGCGACAGTCCTGGTCTGGTGTCGGAGATGACTCGGCAGTCCGCGATCTACAGCGGTCGGAAGCTATTGTCGAAGACGTAGTCCGCAGTCTTGCGACCGAGCGCGATCCCTTCGACTTTGTCGAATGCCCAATGGATGCCGAGATACATCCGGCTCTGGCCGTTCTCTTCTTCCGCTTCGGACAAACTCAAGAAGGTCCGCGGAATCAGCGGACGGACCATGCCGTCGTGATCGAGCGTCTCACCGTTGTACTCGTCCGACACGAACGTGAACGGGATCTCGTCCGTCCCGTAAAAGCGCCGGAGCGTTTGAAACAACGCGCCGCCGAAGCCAGCATGTCCCGATGGGTAAGCCGGGAAGGGCGGCGTGAAGTTTGGTCCCGTCAGGTTGCTCGCCGGAGCGCCAAGCGGCGTGAAAGTCGCGTCGCCAATCGTCGCCGGATTGCCATCGCCGATGCCGCTCGGGCCGGTGCCGGCTTCCGACTCGCGAATTCCCGTCACCGGCCGCCAAAACTCGTAGAAGTACTTCGACTCCCAAACTCCGATGCCGGTGTCGGCCATCGACACGTTGACGAGGGCGAGTAAGCGCGCCAAGTCGACTTCGTCGGTGCCTTGCTCGGCGGCGATTTGCATCGCGATCTGATTGTAAAGGCGAGGTGGCGCGCACAGGCTCGGCGTGCCGTCGTATGCCCAATAGATGCCGATAAAAGTGCGTTCCTCATCCCGCACGGTCGCCGTCGTGATGCCGTCGCCGCCGACGGACTTGGCCTCATTGAAGGCGGCCGCGTACTCGGGTGATGACATCGCCGGCGGCGGCGGCGCGCGGAATTGATCCGCCGAGGCAAGCAGGAACGGCGTGACGAGATCCCAGTCCGCGCCCAGTGCTAGCGGGTGCATGCTGATTGGATCCTGCCGCCAAAATCCGGGTTGGTCACTGGGGATGTAGTCGATGTGCATGAGCGGCTCCGGCAGTTCCGAGCCGTCGCCGGCGCGCATCTGCAGAATCGCGGCCGCCGCGTTCTTGCCGACTTGAATGCCGTTCGTTCGGCCCGCGCCATGCGGGACTTTGCTCAAGTCGAGCGCGAGGTGGTCGGCGAAGATCGCCGACTGCGACGGATAAAGCGCGACCAGTGTGTCGTGCGCGGCTTGTCCGACGGCGGCGAGCATCGACGTATTCGCCGGCGACACCGGGAATCCGACATAGCTCTCGTACTTGCGCTTGATCGAGTTCATGGCCTCGAACATCGCAATGTGCACGATCGCAATCGCGCGGGATGAGCGACCAGGTCCAACCTGTTGGCCGAAGTCGTGAGGCGGGCCTTGCGTCGACGGCGTGTGGTCGAGTCCGCTTGCATCGATCGAGACCTGATTCCAGTGTTCCAGCATCTGCGCGGCCGTCACGGGCGTTCCGCCGCCGCCGCCACCGGTTCGTTTCTTACACGCGGGCGCCGACGCGATGATGAGTAACGCGACGAGCAACCACGGTTTAGTAGACGCCGCGAATCTTGTGACGAGGCGCCGATCCGCGACCGAGTCACTTTTCGCACTCACGTTCGTTTCGACTCGCAGTGAGTCGATACAGGCGGCGGGCACTCGCATGATTTCCTCTCTTTTGAGAACGGATCAGACCCCTTCCACGCAACGCGAAAGTGTACTGATCATGTCGCTGCTGACTATTGCGCAGCGGCGGCGCGAGCAAGAGGTGTGCGCGTAAATACCGCTTGGCGATGGAGAACAAGACCGACTACGTTTCCGCAATTGGACTTGGAGAAGCGTGCCAATTCCGAGTCGCTGCGTTCGTGGCGTGGTAGTCACGGGATCATCGATTGCTTGCGTTGCCGACTTGTCCCGGCAATAACTGATGCGAAATGCCGGGCGGCGCGGCCGCGCCTCGCCCGCAGTCTTAACGACGAGAGGCGCATCATGAGCGCGACACATCCGACGGCGCGGGAAGCTAGCGAGCTGCGCGACTACTTAGTCAGCGAGTTGCTTCGCGAGCAGCCGGCGACTCGGCGAGTGATTGAAGCGATGCCAGACAAGAAACTCGGCTATCGACCTGAGCCAAGACTCATGGATTTCGTGAATTTGGCGCTCCACCTGGCGCAAGCGGGCCACTACTTTGCGGACTTCATCGAGAAGCGTAGCGCGTCCGCGCATGACGGCGGCGATGATACGAGAGTTGTTCCGCATGCCGCCGTCGAGTTGGCGCGCGAAGTGGATCGCTTGTTGGCGCTCGCCGTCGATCGGTTTCGCCACGCGCCGGCCGAGCGACTCGCGCACCGCGTCGAGTTCAAGGGATTCGGCGCCTTCCCCGGTGTGACGTTCATTCAATGGCACTTGAGCCATTTGATCCATCACCGCGCTCAGCTCGGCATGTACTTGCGCATGGCGGGCGAGCGAGTGCCGCCGATCTACGGACCGACCGCGGACGGGAGACCAACGGAGTCGCCATGAATTGCGAAACTGCGTGTTTGCCCGCGCGCGCGCCGTCTTGTCGCGCCGGGCTGTGCATCGCGCTGATCGGATTTTTCGCCTCGCATGATGTCACGTTTGCAGGCGAGTTGCCCGCCGTGCCGAGGTATGCATTCGAAGTCGGCCAAGAGTTCACGTACGCGTTTGAAAACCGCTTCGAGCAGGAAGACGGCCTGATCCTGTCGTATCGCGGTGAGTGGGTCGTCTGGGTCGTCGGCAAATTGCCGAACGGCAATAGCCAACTGGTCGTCAAGCAAACGAGCCGTTCAAGTTCAAAGTATGAACTCGATGTCTTTGAGGATGCGGAAGTTCTCACCTTTGAACGCTTCGAGATGTCGACGACGGGCGAATTCGTCATGCGGCGGGATCCGACGACGATCATTCATCCGTATTTTGTTTTTCCACGGCTGCCGGAACAACTCGATGAGCTGTGGCTCGGGTGGGAGTGGCACGATGCCGTCGAGGCAACGACTCATCGCTATCGCAAATTGATCGTGCCGATCTCGACGACGCCGGGGGTCACGATCGAGGACCGCATCGATTCCGTGCTCGCGCGCGCGAATCCGAGTTCAAACTTGCTCCGTGTGCACATCGCCGCCGACCTACGATTGCCCGTGCGGCTCGAAGTCGAGTACCGCCGTGAATTCGGCGTGCGCGGCACTGGGGATGGGCGCACGATTCTCAGGAGCAGTGTGCTGCGCGATCCGACCTGGATTGCCGACTTTCGGCGCCAAGCTGGCGCTTATTTCGACGCGCGCGAGTTTTACATCGATCGATTGCTCGAGGCTCAACGCGCGGTCAGCGACGTAGAACGGATTCTGACGCGCGGTCGCGAAACGCTAGAAGCGGCCGCGAGCCAGTTGACGCATACCGACCTCGCGAGCGCGCTCGCAATTCAACTGCAACGCAGCGAACTCGAGTTCAACCACATGGTGAAGCAAGCCGATCGGCGTCGCGAGATCGTCGGCAAGCCGGCACCCGAATGGCGTGCCACGGATTTCGATGGTCGCGAGCATTCGAGCGCCTCGACGCGCGGCAAGCAGGTCGTCATCGGGTTTTGGCAGCGCGGCTCGTCCTGGTGCCTGTACGCAATGTTGGCGCTCGCGCGTTTGAAAGCTGAGCTGAGCGGCGCTGCACCGGATGCGCCGGTCTTGGTGCTCGGCGCGAATAACGATCCGAATGAGGCGGATGCCCGCCACGCGATCGCCGTGCTCGCGCCGGGATTCCCAAACGTGCGCGCGCAGGAAATCTCCGCGGCTTTCAGCGTTTCGAGCTACCCGACGTGCATCGTCATCGACGCCGGCGGCATCGTGCGACTTCACCAGCCGGGCTACTCGAGCCAGCTTGTCGAACAACTGCGCGCGATTCTGTCGCGCGCAAAGCAGTAGTTTGCTGCGGACAGCATCCCTCAGAAAACGGCCGCCTACCGTTCTTCGTCGTCCGCGACCGTGAGTTCGCCGCCCGGATCGGTGGCAAAGGCCCACCGGAATTCTTCGAACCATTCCTTCTCGGCGACGCAGGGAACGCCGTTCGGATGCTCGTTCAGGAGTTCGAGCGCCTCTTGCAAGAATGAATTGCTGCGCCGGTAGATAACGGTGTGCGCGTGCTCGATCGCCTCGATGGCGCGTCGCACGCCGAGGCGCGCGAGCGACAGCGCCGCCGCTTCCGCACGGCGTTCGCCCTCGCGTTCACGTCGCGGCGCCTGCACGAAGCGCAAGAGTCGTTCTTCGATGTGATGGCGCGTCAGTGGCAAATCGTGGATCGCGATTCCTTCGAGCACTTGCAGCGCCGCCGCGAAAGCATCGCCCTCCAGCTCGTCGTTTTCGAGCGCATCGAGAACGTGCTGAAACGCAGGATCGCCGATCTTACGCAGCGAGCGCACCGCGGCCGCGACGAGCACCTCGTCTTCGGAGAAGAGCAGCTCTTTGAGCAGCGGAACCGCGCGAATTGAACCGAACTCGCCGAGAATGACGGCGATCCAACAGGTGCCCATCGTGATGTCGCCGCCCTCGCTGATCGACGCGTCGAGGGCATCGATCAGCGCGTCCTCGAGATCGTCTTCCGCGCGAATGCGATCCAGGAGTTCGAACACCGCGGCCCGTTGACTATCGAGATCCTCGTCGAACAATTCGAGCAGCCGCTCGTCGAGCTCGCCGCGAATATCTTCGTCGTCGTTCAATGCGTCGTTCGCGTTCATGGCGCGGGATTATGGCAAGAAGGGTGCGCGCCGGCTATCGGTATCTCGGCTTGCGGACGCCCTCACGCGGACCCTAAGATCGCCGAGCCATTTCACCGGTGATTTTCGTGAAGGAGTCGTGCTGCGTGCGACGTTTTCAACTGTTGGTCATGTCATTGTGCATCGGCGTAGGTCTGGCACGATCTCAGGCGCAGACTTCTGCGTCGCCGGTCGATTATGCGGCGCTCTACGCCGACACCATCGAATCGATCTACCGCACCGGTCTCGCGACCTATGAGACCCATGCACGGTTGAGCGAGTTGTGTCGAGTCGCGCCGCATCGATTGGCCGGGAGCGCGGGAGCGACGCGCGCGATCGAGTGGGCGCAAGCGGCGATGGTCGCAGGGGGTCTCGACAACGTTCGTCTCGAGCCGTGCGCCGTCACGCATTGGGAGCGCGGCGAAGCCGCGGAGCTCCGCGTTGCCGAGCCTGACGCCGCAGCGCCGGGCGGCGCTACTCCGGAGCGCTTTCGCGTACTTGCGCTTGGCGGCAGCATCGCGACGCCGGCCGCCGGCATCACCGCGGAACTTGTCGTCGTCAGTAGCTTTGAAGAGTTGCGGACGCTCCGCGAGCGGGCGCACGGCAAGATCGTGCTCTTCAACAAGCCGATGGATCGAACCATCTACGATCCGTTTCACGCGTATGGCGAAGCGGCGAAGTACCGCGGCAGTGGCGCGGTCGAGGCCAGCAAGGCGGGCGCGGTCGCCGCGTTGGTGCGATCGGCTACCACAAAACTCGATGACTTTCCGCACACTGGCGCCACGGGCTACCTCGACGACGTGCCGATGATTCCAACCGCGGCCGTCAGCACGTTGGCGGCCGAACGACTCGCGACGCTGGCAGCCGCCGGGAAACCGGTCGTACTTTTTTTTCGCCAAGGCGGCACGCGGCATCCGCTCGCAAACTCTTTCAATGTCGTCGGTGAATTGCGCGGGCGCGAGCGCCCGGACGAAGTCGTTCTCGTCGGCGGCCATCTCGACTGCTGGGATGTCGGCCACGGCGCTCACGATGATGGCGCGGGCAGCTGCCACGCGCTCAGCGCGCTCTGCTTGTTGAAGAAACTCGGCCTGCGGCCTCGCCGCACGTTGCGCGTCGTGCTCTTCATGAATGAGGAGAACGGGCTCGGCGGCGGCCGCGCATATGCTCGCGATCATGCGGCGGAACTCGACAAACACGTGTTTGCGATCGAGTCCGACCGTGGCGGTTTTGCGCCGCGTGGTTTCACGACCGATTGCAATCCGGAGGCACGCGCCGTGCTCGCCTCGCTCGCGGCGCTGCTCGCGGGGTACGGCACGCAGGGACTCTTCAAAGGTGGCGGTGGCGCCGACATTTCGCCGATGCAAGAGAGTGGCGTGATCCTCGCCGGGTTCTATCCGGACCCGCAGCGCTACTTCGATGGACATCACACCGAAGCCGACACGATCGACAAGGTCAACGAGCGCGAACTCGAACTCGGCACTTGCGCCATCGCGTCGCTGATTTATATGGTCGCCGACTTAGAGCAGCCACTGCGGCGCAATCCCACACGCTGAACCGCGAACGTCACGGCTGCTTGCGCACGCGCGGCACAATTCGCACCGTGCCGTTGGCGGCGTCCGTCGGTTCTTCGTAGCGAACCGGGGCGACACGCACGGATTCGTCGTCGATCCGACAACCGGCCGCATCCAAGGCGCGCTTTACTGATTCGAGGCGCGCGCGCGCGATCGCCAGCGCCGCGGTGCGTGTGCGGCGATGGTCGCGCGCTCCGCTTCGAGCACGGCGCGCCGCGCTCGCAACTCGGCGCTGCGCGCCGCCAGGTCGACCGGCGATGGATTCGCGAGGAGCGTCGCACGCGCGAGGTCGGCGGCGCCAAGCGCGTGCTCGAGCATGACGCGCAGATCGCGATCCGTGGGATCGCGATAGCGCGCGAGCCAGGCCGCGGGCACTGGCGGCGCCACGACTTCGCCCGGGACAAATGCGAGCGCGAGCGGCTCGATCTCGTGGACGTCGATTCGCCAGCGTGCGCGCCGAGAGTCGCGAGGCCTGCCGACGAACCGCCTGGGCGGAATTTGCGGCAGCTTGGGTCGATCAGAATAGGCGAAGCGACGCCGACCGCAAGTCCGGCTCGGCCCCGCTGCGCCCGGCGGGAGCCCGAGGCGCGGACCCTCAGGGTTCGTGCTGTGGCGGTTGGCAATTTGCGCCGATAGCTGAAGAGACGAAATGCCGAGGGACTCGCGGCCGAAGGAGACTCAATGGCTTTGCCTTTCGACAGTAATGTGCCGGGCGCGAGTGACGCGCTCTCGGTCTCGGGCGTCGTCATCAATCTCCTGATCACGACCGCGCTTTCGTCGCTCGTTTCTTGGCACTTTGTTCGGTTCGGCACGACGTTCTCGAACCGCGAAAAGTTTGCGCGCGTGTTGGCGCCGATCGCGCTCACCACGGTGCTGGTGATCTCGGTCGTCAAGGCGTCGTTGGCGCTCTCGCTCGGGCTCGTCGGCGCGCTCTCGATCGTGCGATTTCGCACGCCCGTCAAGGAGCCCGAGGAACTCAGCTATATTTTCATCGCCATTGCGATCGGACTCGGTCTCGGCGCCGATCAGCGCATCGTCACGGTTGTCGCGACCGTGCTCGTGCTCGGGGTTTTGACGGCGCGCCAGTACTTCACTGCGAACTCCCGGCTGCCGAATCTCTACCTCAATGTCGAAATCCCGACTTCTGAGCGCGAATCCGAGTTGCTCGAGAACATCGTTGGCGAGTTGACGCCGCACGTACGCGCCGTCGACTTGCGGCGTTTCGACGTGAGCACGACCGGCACACAAGCGACCTTCTATCTCGACTGTCAGGACACGAGCGCCATGGCGCGCGCGCAGGCCGCGTTGAGCCGCCGATTTCCGGCCGCCAACCTGACGTTCGTCGAACAATCCGCGATGCCGGGAGCGTAAACGCATGCGGTATGCGGGGCAAGTCGATGCGCACGCCCGACGCGGGCGCAAATTGCTCGTACTGTTCGGTCTCACCGTCGTCGTCATTGCGTTTGTCGGTGGCGTGTACTTTCAGCGCGAAGGTTACAGTCATGAGTTGCGCGACAAAGTGACCGGCTTGCCGCGCATCCTCCGCGGAATACTCGATCCACCCGAGTTGCCGACGATCCTGGTCGACATAAAGTTCAAACATTATCTCGATCTCAAGGCACAGCGCGATGCCGCCGTTGCGCGCGGAATCCTCTTTGCGGACGAGGACGATTTCGTGCCCGCGACGATGACCTGCGGTGCGCAAAAATTCGACGTGAAGCTGCGCCTCAAAGGCGACTGGGTGGATCATCTCGAGGGCGAAGATTGGTCGTTTCGCGTCAAGCTCGATCAAGACGACGCGCTGTTCGGCATGCGCGTTTTTTCGCTGCAGCATCCGCGACTGCGCGAGTGGGACGGGGAGTGGCTGTACCACCAGCACCTTCGCCACGAGGGCGTGCTTGCGTTGCGGTACTTGCCGGTGCGATTCGTGCTCAATGGGAAAGACCATGGCGTCTACGTGATCGAGGAGCATTTCTCGCGCGAGCTCCTTGAATCACAAGCGCGACGCGAAAGCGTCATCGTGAAGTTCGACGAGACGAGTATGTGGGAGCGCATGGACGTCACGCGTCCACCCTTTGAGAATCAGCTCAAGCCCGCCGACCACCACGTGGAACGGCTCGACGTGTTCCAAGCTGCGCGACTCGACGCCTCGCCGGTGCTCGCGAATCAGCGGAGCGCGGCGCTCGCGCTGATTCGGGCGTGGCGCGATGGCGATTTGGCGCCCTCGCAAGTCTTCAAAGTCGAGGAGCTCGCGAGATATCTCGCCGTGAGCGAAGTTTGGAACGCCTTCCACGCGATGACTTGGCACAACGTGCGCTTCTACTACGACCCGGTCGTCGCGCGCCTCGAGCCGATTGGTTTCGACGCGAGCCCGAGTGACGAACGCCACGATGAGTTGTGTGCGCTCGTCGATGTGTGGACGCAAGATGTGCTACGAGATCCGGCAATCGCGAGCGCGTTTATGGCCGCACTCGAGCGACTGCTGGCGCCCGGCTACCTCGAAGTCTTACAACGTGAACTGCTCGCGGAGTGGCAGGAATTGCTGCGCGCTTTTTGGGTCGATAGCCCGAGTTTCGAGTCGGCGGCCTGGCAACGTGTCGCGGCGAAACTAGCGTACTTGCGCGGCGTCATCGAGACGTCGGACTTGGCGTTGGTCGAACTCGTGGACGTTGCGACGAACGCGGGCGACGGCGCGCTCGCGCGCGTGCGCATCGGCAACACCGCGCGACTCCCGCTCGAATTGCGCGCAATTCGCATCGACGGTGTCGACGTCGGCGTGCCGGGACTACCCGCGCGTCTTGACTGCCGCTCCGGACGCGACCCGATGCGTTGGCGAACGTTCCCGCTGCCGGCGATCCTTGATCCCGCGGCGAAACTGACGGTCGAGGTCGCGCTCGTGGGTCGTGCCAAGTCGCAGACCATTGCCGCGCAGCGCTGCACCGGATCGCTCGTACTCGCCACCGCGGTGCAGTCCGCGCTCACGCTGGAGCAGTTTCTCGACGCGCACCCCTTCGTGTCCTACGACGCCGAAACCCACGTGCTGCGCGTCGCTCCCGGCGAGTGGCAAATTGAGTCCGACCTGGTCGTGCCGGCGGGTTTCACGCTGGAACTCGGCGCGGGCGTCGTGTTGCGCTTCGCACCCGACGCCGTACTCCTGGCGCGGGGTGCGGCGCTGCGTTTCGACGGTGCCGCGGACGCGCCGATTCGCCTGTTGCCGCGCGCTGAGACTTGGCCAGGAGTAATCGTCATCAACGCCCCGCCTTCGACATGGCGTTACGTTGAAGTCGAGCGCACACAAGCGCTCGATCGCGCCGGTTGGACAGTGCTAGGCGGAGTGACTTTCTGCGACAGTCCCGTGCGCTTCGAGCGCTGCGTGTTTCGCGACAATCGCTGCGAGGACGCCGTCAACGTTGTGCGCTCGGAGGTGGCAATTCATGAGTGCCTGTTCGCCGGCACTCCGTCCGATGCGTTCGACGGCGACTTCGCGCGCGGTCGCATCACCGACTCGCGCTTCGAGGACATAGGCGGAGACGGGATCGACGTGAGCGGCAGCGAGCTGGTGATCGAGCGCGTCACGCTGCGCGACTTGCACGACAAGGGCATTTCCGCCGGTGAAGCGAGTCACGTGCAGGCGACGCACGTCGCAATCGAGCGTACTCGCTTCGGCGCCGTGAGTAAGGATCACTCGACGCTCGACGTGGATGATTTCACGGTCAAAGACGCGCGCTGCGCGCTCGCGACCTACGTGAAGAAAGTCGAGTATGGCGAAGCTCAGCTCCATGCCCGCGCCGTGCACGTAGAACGTGTCGATCGTTTGGCGCTTGCCCAACTCGGATGTCGTTTGTCGATCGATGGCGTGCCGGTCGCGAGCGAAGCGGTCGATGTGGACGCGCTGTACGCGAGCGGCGGGAAAGCGACAGTCCGATCCAAGACAGCCGCGACCCCATGACGCCGAGTCGCACGGATGGCGCGACGAGCCTTTCAGTCCTCGAGCCGCCGCTCGAGCGCGACGCGCTGGGCAAACCGATGCAGGCGCCGATCTCGCGCATCGATGCGCGTTGTCGCTACGAACTCAAGTTCGCCGGCGTCGCCACGCTGCTACCGCAGATGCGCAGCTGGCTGCGCGCACATCCAGCGGGCTTTGCGCCGCAACACGCGGATCGCGCGGTCAATAATCTCTATTTCGACACTCACGATTGCGCGAACTGCGCCGACAACTTGGCGGGCGTGCCCGACCGTCGCAAGTTGCGGCTGCGCTGGTATGGTGCGTTGCAGGAAGTGCGCGGCGCCACGCTCGAACTCAAAGAGAAGTATGGCGGCGTGGGGCGGAAGGCTTCGCTCGGTCCGCTGCCGCACGTCGCCGCCGACGCGCTCTTATCCGCCGATTATCGGCGTAGCTTGTTGCGACTCCCGGTCGGACCGTTCGCAGCGTCGCTGGCGTCGATGGATCAGGCGACGCTAGTCAATTGCTATCAACGCAGCTACTACGTGTCGCGGGATGGCGAAGTGCGGTTGACGCTCGATCGTGAGTTGCGGTTCTTTGATCAGCGACTCAGCGCTCGCATAAATCTCTCGCGGCGGGTCTTGCACTCTGACATTATCATTGTCGAGCTGAAAGCCGATGCGTGCGCATGGCGCCGACTGGCGCAAGCGGCCGAACACCTACCTCTCCGGCAGGTCGCAATTTCGAAATACTGTTTCGGTCTGATGGCTGCGAGTAGTCGGAGCTGAGAGCGAGTCGTGTTGACGGGGCTGAAGATTCTCTATCACGCGATCGTCGAGCTCGACGTGCCGGACGGGCACGCGATTCATACGCGCGAGATCTGCACTGCGCTCGCGCACGCCGGGCACGAGATCACGCTCGCGGCGCCGCGCGCAGCCGGGCCACCCGTCGTGAACGGCCTGACAAACTTGCCGCTGCGATTCCACGGGTACGGCGGCTTTCGGTTGCGACTCTATCGCCGGCTCGCGCGCCGGCAGCTTGAAGAGCGTATCGCGCGCGAGCGGCCGGACGTCATTGTCGACAAGGCGTCGCCGCTCCTCAGTGAACTCGCAACGATTGCCGAGCGGCTCGCGGTGCCGCTCGTCGTGGAATTGAATGGGGTTTTTGAACGCTCCGGGAGCGCGTTTGAGCGACAGACCTTCGCGGGGCTGCGCCGCGCCGCCGCGACTGGCCGGTTGCGACTTCTCGGCGTGAGTCCGCGCGTCGGCGAAGTGCTCGAGCAACAAGTCGGGCTCACTGGGATTCCATTTCAACGCTTCGAAAACGGCGCCAATGTGGAGCTGTTTCACGACACGCCGCCGCGACGGCGCAGTCGCAGTGAACTCGGCGTCGAGGACTCGAAGTTCTTGCTCGGTTTTCTGGGCGCCGACAATCCGCAGTACGACTTCGCGGCGATGCTCGCAGGTTTGCGTGCGGCGGTCGCGAATGGCGTCGACGCGATCGCGCTGTTCGCCGGTTCGCCCGCGTTGCATCGGCGCATCGCACAGATTGCCGAGCAGCTCGGCATCGCGCATCGAGTACGACTCCATTCGCGGCTGCCCTATGAGGACGTCGCAGCCACACTGCGCGCGCTCGATGCGGGGTTCGTTTTGTGGCGACCGGAAGTCGATCACATGGCGCCGACCGCGTTGAAACTCAAGGAGCTGCTCCTCTGCGGAGTGCCGGTGATTTGCGACGTGCCGGACTCTTGGTACGCATGGCCGCTCGCCGATGCGGTGCATCGGGTCGAGGACCATCAGCCCGAGAGTATCGGGAGCGTGATCGAAGAGATTGCCGCGGACGCGCACGCGGCGCGCACGCGCGCCGCGCGGGGTCGCGACATAGTGATCGAGCTCTATTCCTGGCCGTCAGTTGGCGGCCGCTACGGTCGTGTGCTCGCGGACTGGTGTCAGCGCAAACCGTCGTGAGCGCGCGGACGCGCCGCGCCCAACAGCATTGCGCGCCGCGCTCATCGGACGGTAAATTCCGCCGTCAGTGGATCAATACTCGCGACGAGTCCATCGAAACGAATTGAGAGTGCAAATGCGTTCGACTCGAGTCTTCAGCGGTTGTGCGTTCGCGGTGCTGGCGATGGCCGTGCTCACGTCTGCGCACACGGCGCCACAAGATGTGCCGAAGGCGCCACAAGAAGTGCCGAAGAAGTGGCACGATCAGCTCGCGCAGCCGATCGGGCTCAGCACCGATGGCGGGGCGATCTACGGCAGCGCGCCGAAGTTGAAGGAACAGGTTGCACTCGCCGACGTCGAACGCGAGCCGGATCGCTTCGCGGGGCGCGATGTGAAGCTGCGCGGGCGCATTACCAGCATCTGCACGAAGAAGGGTTGTTGGATGCGCATGGTCGATGGCGAGCGCGAGTTGTTCGTGCGCTTCAAGGACTACGGTTTCTTTGTCCCGAGACATCTTGCGGGCTACGACGTGGAGCTGGAAGGGCCGGTGTCGATGAAGATCGAGACCGAGGCCGCGCGGCGTCACTACGCGGAGGACGCCGGCAAGAGTCCAGAAGAGATCGCGAAGATTGTCGGCGACCGCCGTGAACTCAGCATGCTCGCTTCGTCGGTCGTCATCCGCGAACCTGCGCCGCCGTGCCGCATCGAGATTACGCTCGGTGGGGAGCCGGGCGCGGCGCAAGTGGTTGCGATCGGAGATCTCGCCGCGCAGCCGGCGAAGTTCGAAGGGAAACGCGTGAGCACCGAAGCTCGGCTCGCCGGCCACGAACTCGGCCGCGCGTCGTGGCTGATGCTCGAAGACGCGGGCGCGCCACTTTACGTCGAACTCGGCGCGCTCGCGCTGACGCCCGAGTTGTCCGCGCTTTTGGCGGCGCAGAAAAGCGATGTGCGGGTGCGCGTCGCGGGTGTCCTACAAATGCTCGACGACGGCAAGACCGGCAAGCTCATCGCCGACCACGTGTTCTTTCGCATCGGCCCGCGCAAGGTGGAGTCGCCGACCACGCTGTGATGACGCATCTCGACGAGGCGAATGGCTTGGTGCCGACGTGTCTCAATAATCTGTCGCGCGTGGCGGCGCAGCAGGGGAAGCGCTCGCTCGCTGAACGGCTAGATAGCGAAGCACTCGAGCTATCTCATGCTGGGCTTGGCGGCCGTCACTCCTTCACGGCGCGCGGCCACGCTGACGCCGCGCGCTAAGCGCGAGGGAGTAGCCGCGCAGCGAGGCTTGCCGACGGCAATTACATCGCCAGCTTCGCTTGCCATTCCTTGACGCGATCGGGCTGCTTCCGCTCTTCATACAACGCGACGAGGCTTTTTGCGGCGTTGCGGTACACGGCCGGGTAGAGCGCTTCCGAAAAGTACGCGGCTTGCAGGAGCCAGATCTCAGCGGTGTCGAGATCTTTCTTCCCCCACACCGCTTCACCCATGGAACGCGATGCTTCCGCGAAGTGCTCGTCGTAGCTGGGTTCCTTGACCTCGAAGAAGCTCTTGTTGAGCAAGCTGATCGTCTGGTCATAGAGCTTTTCGATGTTGAGCGCGCTCGCTTGGCCCAAGAGCGCTTCTTGCTTGAGGTCCGCTGGCACGCCGCTCGAGTTGATCACGCCGATAAAAGACTCTTTCGCCGCGAGCGCGCCTTTTGCGCCTTCTTCTTTCAGACTTACCCAGGCGGCGCCGAGTTTGCCGCGCAAGCCCCAGCGTCCGGTCTCGCCGCCGAACTCTTTCAGGGTCCGAAACGTCTCGCCGGCTTCCTTGAACTTGCCACCTTCCAAATAGACTTTGCCGAGCGCGAGGGTGGCGGCCGGCACATAGAAATCCTTGGCGGTTTTTTGCGCCTTCAGATAGTCCGCGAGAACTGTCTCGGCGCTCGCAAGCTTGCTCGGGTCTTTGCCCGACCAACGGAGATGCAATTCGCCGCGACGGTACGCGGCTTCGGCCTTTTCCCAATCCGCGCCACTCCCCCCGAGGATCGCATCGAGCAGCTTGTCGGCCTGCGGGAAGTCGCCTTTCTTGATGGCGTCGCGAATCGGGCGCATGCGACTCGAGTCGCGCTTCAAGTCTTTGACCTTCGCGCTCTCGATCGTTTGTGGAGTTTTCCCGAGTTTGTACGCGACAGAATCCCACTTGGCCGCGGTGATCTCGACGTTTTGGAGATCGGCGCCGTCGAAAACCTCGATCGTGTCCTTCTGCGCGAACAAGCGCTCCGCGCCGCCGAGCACGAACAGCAGGGCGGCGGCGACGATCGTCACCACGGTTCGCGACGAAACAGCGCGCGCTGAGCGACGCGAAAGAAACTCAACGTGGGATGTGTGTGCGAGGCCTAGCATGATCAGTTTCTTTCTCACGGTTTCTTGGGTTCCTTGCCGGACGCCTTCAATTTTTCGGCGGCTCTTCTCTCGAGTTCCAGAAACTTGTCGCGGAGCCCGCCCATCTCATTCTCAGCTTTCTTGCCTTCGCCGACGAGCACCACAACTTGTCGATAGTCGCTGGCGCCGCCGCCGGCCTCAGCCAGCATCATGCGAAGCTCCAAGAAGCGGTACATCCACGGCCAATAGATTCTCTCCGCGGTGGCGTCGTACTTGCGGCGCTGCCCCATCATCGCGACCGCTTGGTTCAAGTACGTGTTCGCGGAATTAAGATCT
This sequence comes from Planctomycetota bacterium, assembly GCA_046154185.1. GTDB lineage: Bacteria > Planctomycetota > UBA8108 > UBA1146 > JAJFFE01 > JBJXGE01. The sequence continues at coordinate 9,317 of JBJXGE010000100.1, read as the reverse complement.
GCCGCGGGCGGTGTCTTCGGCGCGTGTTTCGTGATGAAGCAACTGCCGAGCTCAAACAACACGAACGGATCCTCGAAGTTTTCGGTGTCCTTGCGAAACTTCTGCAGATACGCCTCGAATCGCGCGATGGCCTCCGGGTACTTCTTCTCGGCGACGAGTCGTTTGCCGTCCAAATATGCGAGTTTGCGCTCCAGCGCCTCATCGAGTTTGTTCTGCTTCAGGATATCGATGTGGCCCTGCGCCGCCGCGAGTTGGCCGCCCTCGATCATGATCGCGATGATTTGCACCAATTCCTCTGGCTTGGCGAGGTCCGATTTCGAAGACGGGTGTTTCGCGTAGATCACCGCAAACTCGGCGCCCTTGGCCGGGTTGTCTTTCAACACGAACGCGTCCATCAGCGCGTTGGCCGTGAACCCCACGATGCCATCCTCGGCGCAGATGCTCTCGAGCAGCTTGTAGTCCGACTCCGCCTGCGTGAGTTCGCCCATTTCGATTCCGGACAAGACGAGCGTGCTCAGCCCGTGACAACGAAAACCCTCCGCGCGCTGCGCTTCGGTGATGCGCGTCCGAAACACGGCCAGCGCCGTGACGGCTTCGCTGTGCTCGCCGCGAATATTGTGGAGGTAGCCGAGCGCGTCCGCCGCGCGCGTCGCCGCCGCCATGTCTTTCTTGGCGAGTGCTGCTTCGACAACCTTCGCGAGTTCAACTTTGGCGTTCGACATGTCGGTTTCGAGACTTGCACGCTGCGGGAGATCCGCCTCGACGTAGAGATTGATTGCGCAGGCCCAAGCGCCGGCTTGCGCGCGCAAGTAGCCTTCGAACGGCGTCCCGTCCGCGAGATTTTCGCGAACCTCGAGATACTTGGCGCGCGCCGCCGCAAACTTGAGCTGCTGTTCCAGCTCGATCGCATCGAACAACAGGATTTCTTGTGACGCGGAGCCGGTGGCCTTGTCGTCGCTCAGTTTTGTCGCGCGGGTCTTGAGCAGCGTGAAGCCCTTGTGGCCAGGGCCGTCGGCGCCGCGGTCACGAATTGCGCGCGTGACGGCGGCGAGAAAGTTCTGCGCGACGCGCGTGACGACGGGGTTGCCGGAGTCTCTGAAGTAGAGATCCACCTGCTGATAGGCGAGTGACGCCCGCGCGTTCTCGCCGGTGATGATGCCGATCTCGCCGATTTCGTTGAGACAACGTGGCGCGAGATCGTCTCGTTCCTTCTTGTTTTTCGGGTCGAGGTGGGCCAGCGCCTGGAGAAACGCCGTCGTCGCCTCGGCGAACTTACGCTCGCTCTTGAGGCCGATCGCCGCTTGATAGTAGTCACGCGCGCTCAGCACGATGTCGCCGAGATTAGCGATGCGACCGAGCGCCCGCTGGGCGTCGATCACGAGCCCAGATGGCAATCCTGGCTTCTTGATAATGCGGTGAACTTCGGCAAGCCCTTCGTCAATGCGGCCGACCCCGGCCAGTGCGATGCCGTATTCCAAACTGACGGCGATCGCGTCGGGACGAAGCTTCGAGTCATCTTCTGCTTTCGCGAGATCCATCTCGTTCTTGGTCGGGGTTCGGTAGTACCGCTCCAGATTTTCATACGCCTTCTCGGCCTGCCCAGTTTCGATCAGGCAACGCGAGCCGTAGAGCAGCCCCTTCAGGCGGAGTTGCTTAAACGCGAAGATCGCATTCTCCGACCAGTTCTGACCATCCGGTTCGACTTGATAAAGCTGACTAAAAGCATCTTCCTCGGCGGTCGCGTAATTGCCGAGCTCCATCAAGAACAGACCCTTGTTTTGAACGCCGCGATAGAGCATCACGGTGTACCTATAGCGATCCCGGACGAACGGCTCGCAGTACGCAAGGCCCGTCTCGAAGAGTTTCTTCCGGCGCGGCGCTTCGGTCGGGAGTTCCTTGCCGAACACGTACAGGAGGGCTATCCGCGACAGCTCGGCGTTGGTCAGCGCCTGCAGCGTGATTTCGCTCGGCGACGGCCCAGTCGGTTGCGGCGGCTTCTTGCCGGGATTTTTCTTGAGCCAGTCTTTGCGCTCTTCCTTCTCTGCTTTTTCCTCGCGCTCATACTGTTTCTGAAGTGCAGCGATCTGCTCGTTCAGCGGCGTCAGAATGCGTTCGTCAAACTCGCTCTCGGCGCGCTTGACGGGATCGTCGCCTTCCTTCGCCGCGGCGAGTCCGGTGCGAAGACTCTCGATGACCTCGCCGAGCGCCACGCCGATCACTTCGATCGTGGTCGATTTCGCGCGCGGGTGATCGGGGTTGCGCTTCTTGAAGGTCTCGAGCGCCGCGACGACTTGCTTTTCATCGGCGCCGCCGAGGCGCAGCAGGGTGACGCGCCAGTACTCGATATCGCCGGTCACTTGGCTGTCGCTGCGTTTGGTTTTCTCGAGCAGCTTGAGGTAGCGCTCGGTCGTGTCGAGATAGCGCAGTCGGTTCGCGAGGTAGTCGAGAAACTTTTGTTCCTGCGCGGTGAGTCCCGCGGCGAACGTCAATGGAGTCACGCAGCCGAGCAACCCCGTTACGAGTACGAGCTGGCGGAGCGGATTGCGGAGATTTCGGGTCATGACACTGTTCTGGGTCATGGCGTCACACTTCCTGTTCACGACCACGATCAACTCCATCGATGGAGCACGAACGCTCGATGCGAGTGCGCTCGGAGTGGGGAAAAATCCGGAATTGAAATGTTCCAGCGTCTAGCTGCGGAGGGCGTGTCACCGCGCGGATTGGGAATTCCGCAGTGCCATTCTGCGATGCCACTCTGCGATGCACACTCTGCGATGTCCACCGCTTCACGATCCACAAATCGATTCACCGTGGGCGACATCCGGCTCCAGGTCCCCGCACGTGGCCGCAACGATTTGTGTGGCCATCGTGACACCGAGAGCAGGACTCCGGGATGCTTCCGTTCTATGCGGCGACTGTCAAGAAGTCTTTCAAAACGTAGATCTCATGACTCCAGGATGGCGCGCCACGTCGGTAGGGAAAGGTGAGGTCCAACGTGCGGACGAAACGCGTGCGGTATGGGGCTGCGGTGGCGCCCGGTGTCCGTACCGCAGCAATGACGCGCACACCTGGTACGGGCGCGCGACGAACTTGATGGAACTGGCTGCACGTGAACCGAGCACACAGAAGCTTGCCGAGCTCGCGCGACCTCAGCTCCCCCCGACTTTCTCCTTGCAAAAGTCGACTCGTGTGGGACACTTTGTCCCCTTCCTGAGGATGGCCCATCATTTCGTGATGGGTCGCGTAACATAATCGAGGATCGCTGTGAGCGTGGGAGTGACGCTGAGGCCTGTCGCTACAAGCTATCGGCGCACGCGCTCGCTTCTTTCGCTTACGTTCGCAGAGTGTTGTTCCGCAGCGGATCGTTGTGGGTTTCGGAACACGGCATTCGCAAAACGTCACGGGGATAATTTTTTGGCGGCATACGGCAGGCGGCCTTTGATGCTGAAGGCTTCGAAAGAGTTCTAAGGGTGGAGGACGGAATGGGCAAGAAGCTGTTGGTGTTCGCGCTTTTGTTGGGCTGCTTGTGGATTTCGACTGGCGAAGTATTTGGCCAAGCCCCGGCAGGCGAGCCGGAAGCGGGGACGCCTTCACAACACGGGATGTCGTGGTTTGACTTGTTCAAGACCACTGGCCCGGTCGGTGTGTTGCTCTTGATCACGTCCATTATCGGGACGGGACTCTTGATTCAGTACATGCGCACGATCACGGAGACCAATCTCAGCAATCCCGAGATGCTCGCTGAGATCGAGGGCATGTTGACGGAGGGCAACTACGAAGACGCGATGGCCCGGCTCGAGACGGATCAGACCTACGCGGGAAAAGTGCTGTTCGCGGCGCTGAATAGAAGTTCCGCCGGTTACGAGGAAGCAACCAAGGCGATGGAAGAAACCTCGACGGTTGAGGCCTTCCGCCTCAATGCATCGATCAGTTACTTGTCGCTAGTGGGAAACATCGGTCCCTTGCTGGGACTGCTCGGCACCGTGACGGGAATGATCTCATCGTTCCAACAAATCGAGAAACTCAAGTCACCGACGCCGGGTGACCTCGCGAAAGGTGTGTACGAATCGCTCGTGAACACGACGATCGGACTCTTCATCGCGATCGTCTTCCTGACGGCGTACTTCTTCATGAAGAACAAGCTCACGGACATTACGTTGCGCGTGAACAACCAAATCACGGATGTGTTGTCGCGGACCGTTGGTCAGACCGCTGATCAGTAGGCGCGATTCACGAGCCTGAGTGAGTCTGCTGCGCGCGCGGTGACTTCGATACGACGCAGCCTGTGTCGCTGAGAAATGACGATGACGGCGGATCAAGTACGACGGCGATAGATCGGACGGGCGATGGGCAAACGAAAAAACACGTCGATTCAGGAAGAGATATCGCCAAATCTCATCCCGATGATCGACATCATGTTTTTGTTGCTGCTTTTCTTCATGCTCGGGGCTGACATGGGGCAACGCGAGCTCGAAGAGGTTGTGTTGCCGCAGGCGCTCCGCATCAAGGAAGACAAGACGCAGGTCGGCGTCAAGGACGACCGACTAGTGATCAACGTCTACCACCTGTACTCCACGGAAGTGCCGTGCGAGCAGTATAAGAATCGCGAGGTATGTCGCGATTCGCGTCACTGGCGGATCGGCATCAAAGGTAAGGACTACATCGATCCGGAAGCGCTCATCAAACGACTGCAGGTCGAAACGGAGGACTACCGCACAGATCCGAACAACCCGCTGTTGGTGGAGCGTGGCGTGATGATTCGCGGCGATCGCTCGGCGCCGTTCGGCGAAGTGCAGAAGGCGATGCAGTGTTGCGCCAAGGTCGGCGTCTACAAGATAGCCTGCGGAGCCGCACGGCCGCCGGACGCGGACAAGCTGAAACACTAAACGATCGCGCGTGTCAGAAACTCGGCTCAGTTCGAGGACGACGTGAGACGGAAGAGGTAAGAGCATGGCCGGCAGTCAAAACATCGGCGAGTCTTCCGATAACCCGGTTGCGATCAACGTCACCGCGATGGTCGACGTGATTTTCTGCTTATGCATCTTCTTCATGTGCTCGTTCAAGTTCAAACAACTCGAGGGGCGCATCGATACTTGGCTACCGAAGGACAAAGGTATTAATGCGACACCGTCCGACGTCGTTATCAAGGACGAAGTCCGGGTCGTTGTCATGTGGAACGAAGCCACCGGCGAGGTCGAGCGGTTCGTGCGTGGCAACGCGCCCGCGGCGAACGACGACGAGCTTGTCACGCAGATCACGACGCTGGCGGCTGAGTACGACGCCAAGAGCGCCACTCCCGATTGGCCGCTCATCATTCAAGCGCAAGATCAAGTACCCTGGCTCGAGATCGTGCAGATTATGGACCTCTGCAAGGGGAACGGCATCGAGCGCATCGAATTCGGCGCCGCCGAGACGGTCATCGAGAATAACTGAGCGGCCGTTACGCGCCGGGTAGATCTCTTCCGGGGCTGTTCGGATTTCTGGCCGGCGCAACGCCGGCGTCCGGATTTCTGGCCGGCGCAGCGCCGGACCTGTCCGGATTTCTGGTCGGCGCGGCGCCGGACCTGTCCGGATTTCTGGTCGGCGCGGCGCCGGACTCGTGCGGAAGGATTCCAATGCCGATACAGCGCCCCATTGTTCGTGCGAATCAACTGCCATTTTGGTCTCGACGCGAAGCGCGGCTGTTGGTGCTGTTGATCGTGATCGGTGTGTCGATCGCGGTTGTGATTTACTTCGAGATTCTGCCGATGCTCGAGACCGCGGAGCGAACGTCGGAAACGGCGGTCGAGCGACCGCTCGCCATTCCGCCGTGGCGCGGCGACCCCGCGGATGCGCGCTTCAACGGCCTGCTCGCGGAGGTTGTTGACGGTGTGCCGCTCGAGTCGTTGGATGCGCCGTACTCGGGGCTGCTCGAGTTTCTTACGCGGATGCCGCCCGAGAAGATCGCGCAGGAGGCGGATCTCCTGCCCTACGCGAAATATGGACCTGAACTGCGCGGGCGCGTCGCCGCGATTACCGCGCTCGTCGCCGGCCAGAAGCTGATCGCGCTCGAGCGCAAAGTTGGCGATGTCGAATACGTGCATCGGCTCACGCTCGTCGATCTCGTCGACGACGTCGGCTACATCGTCGATCTGATTCTGCCGCCACCGCCCATCGTCGAGAAAAAAACCGTCGTCACGACCAATGCGCTTTTTCTGCGTCGCGTGAAATACGAGTCGCAGACTGGGCTAATGGAAGCGCCGCTCCTCTTAGCGCGCACCGTCACGCCGATCGTCGAGCAACAAGCGGAGTACGAGCCGTCGGCGCTCGACTCGCGGCTACCGCTCATCGCACTCACCGTCATGAGCCTTGGCCTCGTCGCCGTGTTGTGGTGGACGCATCGCGGGAACCAACAACGCAGACTGGGGGAGTTGAGCGCGGCGCAGAAGCGTCGTCCGTTTGTGCCACCGCCGCCGGTGGCACGAGCCCAACCGCGGGTCGGGCACGCCACGCGAACGACGACCGAGAACGCGGAGGACGCGGCACACGCGGAACGGATGGCGCGTCTGCACGCCGCGGAGCATCAGCGCCTGATGAAATCCGACGCCCGTTTTATGGCGATCAAGTCGGTGTTGTCGGTGGGGTCGATCTTGCTGATCGGATACTTGCTGTACACGTTGTATCGCAAGCTCTCCCGTGATGGGCTCGAGCCGGTTTCGATCCCGGCAGTGCGCAGTTCCGGTGAGACGGCTTACAGCGCTGCCGTGATCGCGCGCGCGGAGATCGCCAAGATTCAAACCGAACTCGCGCGACTGGGCGCGGAGTTGTCAGTCGAGACGAGCGCTGCCTTGCGAGATCGGTTGCGACTGCGGCTCGCCGAACTCGAGAAAAGCGCGGACGATTACCATGTCGTGTTGGAAGTATTGCGGGTTGAATCGCAGTTCGGTCGCACCGAGCCGATCGACGTAATGCAAGTGCGCAGGAACTACGAGCTCAAACTTTGGATCGCGGACGCGACGGATCTGCTCGAGTACCTTGCCGAGTCGCGCGGAGTGCCGGGCTATTACTTGCGAGCCGCCGAGTGCCTCGGCGAAAGCATGAGAGTGCGGCAAGACGTCGACGCGACGTTGGCGAGCGCCAGCGCGGAAGCGCTTTCCGCGCAAGCGCCGACGCTGCGTGCCGCGCTCGAGCGCTGCGGCGTTTGCTTGCGCGAACTCGAGGCGTATGTTCTCAACGGGCTCGCGCGCGAGAGTATTTCCGACGAACATCTTCCGGAACTTGCGCAACTGCGCGCGGAAGCGGCCGCGTTGGCGGCGCTGCGGCAGCGGCTCGGCGAATAGCTGGAGGAGCGCGGGCGTCCCGCCCGCTCCGTCGATGGCGTCGCCGCGTCCGACGCGCTCAACGGAGCGGTCAAGATGACCGCGCTCCCGGGACGTCTCACTTCGCTCGCAAGTAGCGGTCGTAGACTTGGAGAGTCATCGCGCCGAGGGCCGTCGTGTAGACCCGGCCGCCGATGGCGCTCCATTCGTCGACGGGATCCCAACTGCCGTCTTCTTCGCCGAGGACGCGTTGCGTCGGAACGAGCGCGGCGAGCATCGCTTCGTTCCATGTGTCCCACGCTGGACCGCCGTATTGGAACATCGCGTAGCTCGCGTAATACCAGTAGTAAATGTTGATCGACGACGGCCGCTTCGGTTCGTGCGGCCGCCACGTGGGCGGCGACTTCGTGAGCAGTTCGATGCCGCGCTTCACGGCCTCGGAACTGCGCTTTTCACCGCTGAACAACCGACACAACACACTCACGGCCGTCATGCACGAGAGATTCTTCGAGAACGGGTACGGTTCCGGATAGGTGTTGTTGAGCTGCGAGCCGGAATCGCCGGGCGCTTGGTAGCCGGCCTTGCCGTTGGCCTGCGAGGTCACGCGATCGAACCAACTCATCGCGCCGGCGAAGGACTGCCGAAAAGTATCGGCTTCGACGTTGATCAGACGGGAATCAGCGCAGATCTTCGCGGCCTTGAGCGCGAGCACCATCCAACCGGTGACGGAACTATCGCTCGCGCCGCCACGATATTTGTAGCGCCAGCCGGAACCCGGATTCTGGGCGCCGAGTACGTATTCGGTGGCGGCTTGCACGGAGTTTCGCAAGTTCACGCGATCGCGTGAGAGCATCAGCAACTCGGCCATCGCCATGGTTGCGATCGCGTGGTTGTAGACCCAGTCTTCGCACGCGCCGATTCGGCCGTAGACACCGTTCGACTGCGGATCGCTACTCCGCTGCTGTTGCTTCAACATCCAATCGAGCGCGCGGCGCATCACATCGACGTACTCTGGGTAGCGACCGTCACGGTGCGTGTGACCGGTGCCGAGGTACGCGAGCATCGCGAGCGCGGTGACTCCGACATCGTAATTCGAATCGCCGCGCCCATCGGTGAAGGCGTTCAGCTTCGGGTCCGATTTGCACGGACCGAGCGTCTTGTCGCACAGTTCCGTGTAGTCGTGCGCGGACCAGTGACCGTCGGGATGCTGATGGCGTCGCAGCCATTCGAGCGCGGCCCGAATGGCCGAGGACGTCCGAGGGGGACCGTCGGACCGCTCTCGATCACCAACTCCGATGGGAGTGCCTTGTTCCGCCACGGGTCCTCCGCCGATCCCGATAGTTGAGTTCGTACCATCCGGATTGAGAAGTGCGATCGAAATGTTTGTTTTGTTGCGTTCGTCCGTTCCCCAGGGATCGTCCGTGACCGGCTCTTCGATATCAATCAGTGGCAACGACTGCACTTCTTCATCGTGAGTCGGAGTCGGCAACCGATGAGGGTTCTCGACGATGTCTCGTTCGTCCTGTGGCCTGTAAGGAGCTGGGGCCTTGTCCGACTTCAACGGCCGCACACTGATGACCACTTGCGTGTCTCGCTCCGCCGCCTCTTCCACCTGCCAAACAATATTGATCAATACCAACATGACGATCATATGAATCAGCGCGGACACGCCCCAATAAGGCATATTGTTGATCCAGCCCAGTTTCGCGAGCACGCTTCGATGCGGCGCGACATCATCCGGACGGACTTGTTCGTGCATCTCCACGGTGTGTGACTCCTCCCTGGCCTGAGGTGCGTCGGTGGGGTCTCGCGAACGGAGACCCGGCAAGGACGCCGCTGATTATAGGATCGGTTCGAGTACTGAGAAGCTACCGAGAAAAACTTGCGAGTGATGTTGAACGCGAGTCTCAGTGAATTTCATCGCGAGAAAAAAATGCATGCAAACAGCGGCACGAGTCGCGCGTAAAGTTCTCGCTCCACGAGCGACCGCATCGCAAACAAGAAGAGCGGCCGCGGTAC
>JBJXGE010000099.1:0-3041 GCA_046154185.1 Planctomycetota bacterium | reverse complement strand
GGATCAACCGCAACTCCAAGACCGCCAATGCCTCGGCCGGGCTGAGCATAGACGCGTCTTGCGAATTCGTTCGTCGGGCAGTTGCATGGTCGTTAAGTGTCTCGATTGGTCGAGCGCGTCGCGGTGTTGATGACTGAAACATGCTCACGCTGAGTACTGCGAATGCATGCCACACGCCGAGTTAACACCAAGCCAAAATTCAGTTGAACACCATCAGTTCATTCGATACATTTCACACGGCAACTCAGGAGCTTCCAATGCAAATCTCTGGTCGCACTCCACTTCTAACCTCCCTCCTCACTGTCGCAGGTACGCTCGCTCTGACCGGCTGCGCCGCGCTGCCGACGCGCTATGCGAACGATGGCAAACCGGTTCAGTTTGCCGCCGAGTCGAACTGGATTCTCGCCTCGGGTCATTGGACCAACGAGGCGAAAAACCCTGACGGCTGGGTGCTGGCAGGTGATCACCGCACACTCCGCGAGGCCGAGGGCTTTGCCACCTACGCGGTCGGCACCGAGCTTCGTGCGCTACTGGGCGGTCGCCCGCAAAATCTCTATGAAATCAACGCCCATCTGAAGCCCGACATGGCCGATGACCGCGCCGTGCTTTGCAAACTCTTGCGAGAGCAATCCACCGCCAAATACCTTGCGGTCGTCTACTCTTCGTGTGTCGAGGGATTCAACATCGGCTCCAGTTCAGCTTGGGTCAACCTCCGCCTGGAAATCTGGGACATTCCGACCGCGACGCTTGCCTTTACCGCCGACGAGCGGGCGAAGCGATCCACGCCAGTCCTCTGGGTCTACCACTATTGGGACACCGCAGGCGATGTGACGCCGATCGGACGCGACGACATTCGCGCGGCGGCGGAGCGACTGGCGGCGGCGTTTGAGGAATCGGGCGCGACGAAGACGCCGTTGGCAACTCCGCAGGCGACGGCTCGGGCGATGGAATTGCAGGCGCGCTGACGCGTGTGAATGTCGCCCGTATGGTTGGAGTTCGGCATCGATTCGTTCAAATGGACAAAGACAATCCGACGCTTCTGATTGATGGCGACGATCTCGTCTGCCGATCGGCGTCCGCTGAAATCTGGCGGCTGCCGATCGAACGCATTCGGCTGATCGGCGCGCGGAAACCCCACAAACTCGCGCACCGCGACACAGCCGCGAGATTCCGCTATCTTGCAGCCGTTCCAATCAACTCAGGTGCAAAATGAAACTCTCGTGGGCGCTACTCTTGGCGTTTTCCGTGCTTGACGCGGCGCTCGCGCCGGCTCAGCCGATGCTGGTCCCGCGACCGCTGAGCGAAGCGCCTTCCGCCGGTGCGTTTGAACTCAGCGGCGAGATCAACGTTGTCGCGGGCGATCCAGCGCTTCGCGCGACTGCCGATTGGCTTATCACCGCGCTCGGCAACACGCCGGCGCGAACGCTCAAACTCGCGACCGAGCGCGGCGGCGCGGCGGCCATTGCGCTCCAGATCAACCGCACGGACGCGGCAATCTCGCCTGATTCCGAGGCGTATGAACTCAGCATCGCGCCGCGCGAAGTGACCATCTCCGCCGCCGCGCCCGCCGGCATTGCACGCGGCATCGCGACGCTGCTGCAACTCGCCGATACGGCGGCCGTCGCATCGTCGTCCACACTCCCCGCGCTACACGTCCGGGACGAGCCGCGCTATCGTTGGCGCGGCATGCTGCTCGATTGCGGCCGGCACTTCATGCCGCTCGACGTCGTCAAGAAGTACATCGACCTGCTCGCCTATCACAAGCTGAACGTGCTGCATTGGCATCTGACCGAGGACCAGGGTTGGCGGCTCGAAGTGCGCTCGCATCCGAGGCTCACAGAGGTCGGTGCATGGCGCGAAGCCACGCGCGACAGCGAGCAGCCGCGCGATCGTGACGGACGTTACGGCGGGTTCTACACGCAGGAAGAGGTCCGCGGAATCGTCGCTTACGCCGCCGCGCGGCATGTGCTCGTCGTTCCGGAAATCGAGCTGCCCGGCCACGCGCAGGCGGCGCTGGCCGCGTATCCGCAGCTCTCCTGCGCCGGCGGTCCCTTCTCGGTGAGCACGAAGTGGGGCGTGCATGACGACGTGTTCTGTGCGGGCAACGACGACGCCTTCAAGCTGCTGGAAGATGTGCTCAGCGAGGTCGTCGAGTTGTTCCCGTCGCCATACATCCACATCGGCGGCGACGAAGTGCCCAAGACGCGATGGAAAGCCTGCCCGAAGTGTCAGGCACGCATGAAGTCGCTCGGGCTCAAGAACGAAGACGAGCTACAGAGCTATTTTATTCGCCGCGTGGCTGATTTTCTCAAAGCCAAGAATCGCCGCATCATTGGCTGGGATGAGATCCTTGACGGCGGCGCGCCGCGCGGAGCGGTGATTCAGTCCTGGCGCGGTTTCGAGGGCGCGATTGCCGCCGCGCGCAGCGGGCACGAAGTGATCGTGTCGCCGACATCGCATTGCTATCTGGACTATGCGCAAGTGCGCGGCACGGGAGAGCCGGAGTTCATGGGCTATCTTCCGCTCGAAGAGGTGTTTCGATTTGAGCCGATGCCGCGTGTACACGGCACGGGCGATGCGGCGCGGATTCTGGGCGGGCAGGGCAACCTCTGGACCGAGCACATCCCGGCATCGCGCCTCGACTATCAGGCATTCCCACGACTCTGCGCCATCGCCGAAATTCTGTGGTCGCCCGCAACGCCGCGCGACTTTGATGAATTTCGGAAGAGGCTCGAAATACACCTGAAGCGACTGGATGCGCGTGGGGTGAAGTACTATCGCGGGCCGGTAGCCCCGTGATCAATACTGTCGGCGTTGCCGGGCGGTTGCGATTGCGAGCTGCGCCCGATACTTCGCGACCGTACGGCGTTTGATGTAGACGCCTTCGACGGCCAGCTTGTCGACGATCTGATCATCGCTCAGCGGATCGGACTTGTTTTCACTATCGACGATTTCCTGCACCTTGGCCTTGATGCTGTCCCAGCCCAGCGCTTCGCCGTCGTCCGACTCGATGCCGCCGGTGAAAAAGCGACGCAGCGGAA
>JBJXGE010000098.1:0-3268 GCA_046154185.1 Planctomycetota bacterium | reverse complement strand
CGTAGGTCCGTTCTCGGCGATTGAGCGGAACCTCAGGCGTAGCCTGGCTACGTTGAGGATTACGCGATTGAGCCGGGAGCGGAGATAGGTAGAGATCGGCCTCCAAATGCGAAGTTATTTTTGCGCGGACCCTAAGTCGGCGAACAACGGAATCGCGATCGCAGCGACCGGCCGCGTGTGAAACTACGACGCGTCGCCGGTGAGCGCCGGTCCGCATACGCGATCGCGTTCGGCCCGCAACATCGACAAGAACTGGCCGAAGCGCTCGAGGTTGCTCGGATCGAATCGGCACAGCGACTCGTGCGCGCGCAAGGATGTGCGCGCACGCTCGCGCGGGGATGGTTGGGGCGCGTCCAGCCGTTGCAACGGTAGCCCCGGCACCGCGACCGGGTTCCCAAGCACGGTCAGGATGCGATCGACACCGACCTCGCGCAGACTGCGGAGCACCGTGTCGCGTGGGTTGATGATGATCACCTCGCAAGCGCGACCGAAGTCGCGACCGCGCGCAAGTTCGAGCAAGAGCCCGACGAAGGTGGAATCGACACCGCGGCACGCCGAGAAATCGAGCACGAACTTACGATAGCCGCTGGCCTGCATTTCGATCGAGTAGGCTTCAAACGGCGTGCAGTTGTTCAGATTGTTGAGGCCGACAAGCTGAAAATAGACGACTTGATCATCACGGGTTGCCAGCACATGGCCCCGTTCTTCGGCAGCGGTCATAGATGTCCGTGATTCCTTGGTCTTTCGCCCCGCGCTTGCGGCCCTGATTTTCGCAGCGCCATAGCATACTGCGAGCTCCGGCCCGAGACTACCTGCCCAACAAAGTTCCGGTTCGATCGGCGGCGTCGGCGGTGCTGCGGTCGATAAGCGAACGATTAAGAGCGGCTTGCGCTCCAGCGCGCGGCTCTCGATGCTGGGGTCAAACGAATCTCGGCGACTTCGGAGGCAACATGGAAATCGTGAAACAACTCGATTGGGATAGTGCGTTGTTTGGTTTTCCCGTGGCGGCCATCACGGCGCCCCGGCTGACGGCGGCCGAACTCGACGACGCACTGCGTCACCTGCGACAGAAGGGTGTGCGACTCGCCTATTGGGTCACGGATCCGGCGGACGGCGCCACGCAAGCCGGCGCGCAAGGCGCCGGCGGGTTCTTGGCGGATGTTCGCACGACGTATGCGGTCGAGCTCGCAAAGCTGCCACAGATTCCACGGGCGGCCGCAGCCGTCGCCGTCACGTCCTATGTCGAGCGGCAGAGCACGCCGGAACTCGATCAACTCGCGATCGATAGCGCGGTCTACTCGCGCTTCGCCGTCGATCCGCGAATCCAGCGCGAGCATTTCACCGCACTCTACAAGACCTGGATGCGGAACTCCGTGAGTCGTTCGATCGCGCGCGAAGTCCTGATAGTCGAAGCAGACCGCCACGTGCTGGGCATGGCGACACTAGGTGAAAAAAATGGGCGCGGCGACATCGGGCTCATCGCAGTGACCGCAGCGGCGCGCGGCCGTTCGTACGGAACGGCGCTGATGTTTCGCGCCGCGGATTGGTTTCGCGCGGCGGGGCTCGGCGCGGCGCAAGTCGTGACGCAAGGACGCAACACCGCCGCGAACCGGTTTTACGAGCGCTGCGGCTATCGCGTCGAAAAACGCGAGCACACTTATCACCTTTGGTTGTGATTGCCGGCGCTGCGCTGCGGCGGGAGCGCCTTGCCGGCTTCGCGCGCACCGCCATCAACGCCCTTGTGAATTGTGATTTCGCGACCATCCGCGCGACCGGCTTCGTAGCCGGCGCCCCGCAATGCGCCGGCACCGCGCGTGACGGAGATGCGCGGATGGAGGTATCGATAGTAATCGTTCAGCTCTTTGTCGCCGCACCACACGAGCCCGTGTAGCTCGGCGAGCTGAGAGCGTTGCTGTTTGAGTTTTTCGTCGAGGCCCGCCATGAGACCCGCGAGATACTCCCATTTGCTGCCGCGGTCTGACACGCTGCGATCGCGCTTGTGTGCGCTCCAAAGCGGCTCGACGAGATTGTGGACGTAGTCGAAGACGTAGCCGGCAATCTCGACGTTCTCGGGAGTGCCGCAGACTTGCAAAACCGTGGCGGAGGTGTTTTGGCGCGCGTCGTAGCTCGGACACCAGAGCACTTCCACAAAATAGTATTCATGCAAGATGTGACTCAGGTGATTCTCGTACTCGTAAACACGATGCGCGGTGCGCCGCAAGTGGCGCGTGATGTAGCGGCGTGCGGCGCGTTCACCAGACGGTGGGGCGAGGTTGTACTTGAGCAGCAGTTTATTGGCGAGGCGCATCGCATTCGCGGCCTCGTGTTCATTGGGACTCTTCGCGAGCGCGAACAGTTCTTCGATGCGGACCAACATGCGATCCAGCTCGTGATTTGATTTGCGTAGTTCGTCGAGTTGACCTGGTGCGGCGCGCGCCGCGGGCTCGACGCGCAGCAACTTGCACGCGCGCGCGAACGCCTCGCCGTGGGGAGGTGATTGTGAGAGACACAGAACTTCTTCGACGTATTGGTGCGCCATCTCGTGACGCAGAGTCTCGAGCACGTGCTCCCAAGAATGCTGCGCGATGTGTGACGCAGAAATCGAGATGCGTCGAATGGCGCCGTTCCACGCCCCGAGCCGATGCTCGTCACTCGTCAGCGCGAACTGCGGAGGCCGCAGCGCACCCTTGAGGTACGACCAATTGAAGGCGCTGTACGCCGCTGAGAGACGCTCTAGCCAAGCGAGCGATAAGCGTTCGCGAAACTCCTCGCTGTCGAAGCGAAGCGGTTCATCCGTGAGTCTGGAATTGCGAGCTGGCATTCGTTTCCTACGAGCAACCAGGGTGCGAATCCGTTACGCCGTGTCGCACCCTCGCAGGGTGCGGCCGTTTTTCACACTTTACCCAGGGCTTCGCCGGATAAACGGCAAGAACACGACGCAGTCTGAAACGCTGAAGGAACCAAGCCGGGCACAGTGTAGCGGTCACGAAAAAAGGCGCGCCATTACTGGCGCGCCTCAGATTATGAACCGGGCAATGACCTACTCTCGCGGTTTAATCCACTACCATCGGCGCGAAGGGCTTAACTGCTGTGTTCGGAATGGGAACAGGTGTGGCCCCTTCGCTGTAGTCACCCGGAGTTTCTTAGTCGTGTGGCCGTGGCCGACGACCTTGGTTTCATCGTGATCTCGGAAGCCTTCGTTTCGCGCGCTGCGCGCGAAAGCGATCGCCGCCTTGCGGCGATTCCGGGAGAAACACAGTCACCCGGA
>JBJXGE010000067.1:0-12674 GCA_046154185.1 Planctomycetota bacterium | reverse complement strand
GTCGTCGCCGATTGAATGCTGTCGCATCGCGCGGACCTCGCGATGCGATGCCGTGATCGAAAAGAGCCGATCCGATCTGAGGGCCTGCAAGGCCCGTCGGGTTATAGCCCGGGGTTGACCGGCAGGGTCGGCCCGCCGGCCCGGCCGGTCTACCCCGGGTTCCGGCCTGCAAGGCCGGAGGAGAATCCTCGGCTCGCGCCGATAATGCGCCGCATGCGCGATGTCGATGGCGAGGCGAACGGCCTACCGATGGGCGATGGCAAATCGAGTCGTCCGAAGTCGTCGCCAAAAAAATTCTGTCGCATCGCGTGGACCTCGCGAAGCGATGAATTCGCCACGGACTGATAACTGGAGAGTGCGCGTTCGGGCGAACTAGAAACTCTCGTCGGCTTCAGGGAGAGAATGCGGTTGAATTTCTCGCGGATTCGATCAGCCCTCGAAGCTCATGGTAACTCCGCCGGCCCTTCAGGCCGGATCTCTCTTCTTGATCGTAACCCGGGGTAGGCCGCAAGGCCGGCCAACCCCGGGCTCTATCCCGTCGGGCCTTTCAGGCCCTCTCAGATTCGTTCCCTGGAACCGACGGGACTTTCTAGTTCGCCCGAACCTCGCACTCTCCATTTGAATCAGCCTTTCAGAATCGAGTTGCGCTGCGAGTTGCGAATTTCCAGCTGTCCTACTTGAGCCGGACCGATCTCATCGCGAACAAGCTGGCCGCGGGCCGGCCAAGAGACCTCGTCGATGCTGCCGATCTCGCGAAGGATGATGCCGGTCGCCCCCGGTCGTCGGATGCCTGAGACTGTGTTGGTTGGCACTCACTCTCAGCCGGGAGCAATTGCAGATTGGACCAAATGTGCGCAATGGTTCTCGGGGAGTTCTCCTGAGTGGGCGCGCTGTGTATGCTATTCGCAGTTCTGGACCGAGTTCTCGCGCGCCCGCGAAATGGGAACGCGCGTAGGCAAGGAGCGCTCATGGCATCTCACACTTCAGTGGTCTCTACTTTCGCAATCGGCTGGGGCGTGTTTTGCGCGTCAGTCGCGTTTGCGCAAGGACCGGCGGAAAAGACTGCGGGTCACAAACGCCTTTATCCATCGCCAGTGTTCCATGACATGGACGGGGATAAGCTCGCGGACGTCGTGATCGGCGACCTCTGGGGCCACATCACTGTCGCGTTACGCGTCGCGGGCACTGCAACTCCAACATACGCGGCCGAAACGCGCATCAAGAGCGCCGACGGCAAGGACCTCGACTTCGCGAACTGGTGATGCATCGGCATGAGTCCACAGTTCGTGGACTTCAACGCCGATGGTCGTCTCGACATCGTGGCCGGCATTTTCGATGGCTCACCGCACGTCGCATATGGGACCGAAACGGGATTCGCGCAGCCGGTGCAGATTCTCGACGCCAAGGGCGAACGCATCTTGCTCAACGCGTTCTGGAACTTCGACACGAAGAAGTGGGACGCGACGACGCGTTGCGACGTCCCGCAAGCAAAGGTTCCCGAGGGTCAGTGCACTTCGGCCGTCGCTTTCGACTGGGATCACGACGGTGATTTCGATTTGCTGCTCGGGGATTACCGATCGGGCCGCCTCTACCGCCGGATGAACGAAGGCGGTCCGCGCGAACCGAAGTTCGCGAGTGTGAATCTGCCGGTCCTGGCAGGGGACAGCCCACTCGAGATCAAAGGCAAGCTCGCGACGCCCAGGCTCGGCGACTGGGATAAGGATGGCGTCGTCGACTTGGTCTGCAGCAGCATCGACGGTTTTGTCTATTTGTTCCGAAACGCCGGCCGCATCGGCGCTCCCGCGTTCGAGGCACCGCAGACGCTCATCGCTCGCTCGAACCGAATCGATCCGGAACCAACGAGACCAAACATCGGACTCTATGCGGACGTCGCGGATTTCGACGGCGACGGCGATTTTGATCTGATTGTCGGCGGGGAAGCGAGTTGGAGCCCACCGCATCGCACACTGACGCCAGCGGAGGCGGAGCGCGTGACGTGGCTCAAAACCGAGCTCGAGTCGGTCGAAGCCGCGACCGACGCAATCCACGCGCGCATCGAAGCCGAATTGACTGGGCTCACAGAGGAGGTCGCCGAACAGCGGCGCGCCGAGGCGCGCACCAAGCACAAGTCGGAGTTCGGTGCGTTGCGAACGAAACGCTACAAACTCGCGGATGAGCTGGACGCGCTGACGCCCGGCTTGAAGAAGGCCTACTCCGTGTGGCTGTACCTGAACGAAGGGTAATCGCGGTCACCGCGCGTTCCTGCTCGTTGCACACCACGCTCACGCGGAGCATGCGAAAGTGCTCGAGACTCTGCGCGCGGACACCAAGGTGAAGCACGCCGTTATCGTCACGCTCGAGCGCCAGCCGCGGCGCCTCGAAAGCGGAACCGAAATACTGCCCTGGTCTGTTTTTCTCGAACGACTGTGGAACGGTGACTTTGATTGATAGTGCAGCCGCACTGCCACGCCCATCACCTGGAGATGAACGCGAACGAGCGCGGCGCCACTTTGACTTTTTGTTTTTCGCGAGGATGAAATCGGAGTAGGCTCCAGTATTCCGAGCTTCGGACGATCTAGTCCGCTACCAGCACAAGAGAGTCGCATTCCGTGACCGCTTCCAGCAGCCGGGCAAACTCGAGCGCGATTCGACCGCCGCTCCTCGATGAGGATTTCCTCGCGCGCATCGAGCGACTCAGTCTCGTCTCGCGGCGCACAGTATCGGGCCGCGTGCGCGGCGAAAGGCGGTCGCGACGCCGCGGGTTCTCGAACGAGTTCGCTGACTATCGCGACTATGTGGCGGGCGACGATCTGCGTTACCTCGACTGGAACATTTACGGCCGACTCGAGCGGTTGTTCGTGAAGCTGTTTCACGAGGAAGAAGATCTGACGCTCAGCATTCTCATCGACGCGTCCGACTCGATGGCGCACGGCGAACCGGAGAAACTCACCTACGCTTTGCGCGTGGCGGCGGCGCTCGCGGCCATCGCCATCACGTCGGGCGATCGCGTCGGGCTGTTTCCATTTCACACCGAACTCTTGCCGCCGCTGGCGCCGCAGCGCGGGCGACACAATCTGCCGCGCATCTTGCGCTATTTGCAGGACGTGCCGGCGGGTGGCGAGACGCGACTCGAGCCATCGCTCCGCACTTTCTCGTCGGCGTTTCGCCGGCGCGGGATGGTCGTGTTGATTTCCGATCTCCTCGACCCCGTCGGATTCGACGCGGCGCTGCGCCATATCGGCGGTCGCGGCGTCGAGCCCTTCGTCATTCACGTGCTTTCACCGGATGAAATTGCGCCGGCGTTGACCGGCGACTTGCGGCTTGTCGACTGCGAGAACGGATCCGCGGTCGAGATCTCGGTGACGCGCGGGCTGCTCAGCGCCTACCAGCGGACAGTCGATGGATTTCGCGAAGCGGTACGGCAATCGGCGAGTCGGCGCGGCATTGTGCCGCTATTCACCAGCACCGCAGTGCCGTTCGATCAACTCGTGCTGAGTTATCTGCGCACGCGTGGAGTGCTCAAGTGACCTGGGGCAATTGGCTCGGCGCGCTGTGGTTCCTGCCGGTGTTGCCGGCCATCGTCGTGCTTTACTTCTTGCGGCTGAAGCGGCGCGAAATCGTCGTCTCGAGCAGTTTGCTTTGGTCGCGCGTGCTCGAAGAACGGCGCGTCAACTCGCCGTTTCAACGGTTTCGCAACAGTCTGTTGCTGATCCTGCAACTGCTCGCGGCCGCCGTGCTCATCGCGGCGTTGGCGCGTCCCGAGATCGCGTCGACGCCAGCGGCGAACCGCACGCACGTGCTGCTCATCGATGTGTCCGCGAGTATGGCCGCGCGCGCCGGCGACGCGACGCGACTTGCTGAAGCGAAGCGCCTGGCCGGTCACTACATCGACGCTCTGCCGGCGGGGGAGCGCGGCGCTGTCATCAGTTTCGCGCGCCGCGCGAAGGCCGTGACGCCGGTGACCGACGATCGCGGCGTGCTCGCGCGCGCGGTCGCATCGCTCGAAGTGATTCCGGGGAGCTCACAAATCGACGACGCCATGGGCCTCGCGCAAGCGCTCGTGCAGAACTACTTGGCGCTCAGCGTCGGCGAAGAACTCGGAGTTGGCGAAGCGGTAGCTGTTGTGTTCTCGGACGGCGGCTTCCCGGCGTGGCCCGGCGAGGGTTTTCCGCTTCCCGCCAACTACATCCAAGTCGGTGAGGCGGCGAGCAATTCCGGCGTCGTCGCGCTCGCGGCGCGCCTTGACTTCGAGCGTCCCGGTACGCTCCAGATCTACACCGAAGTGCGCAACTTCTCGACGCAACCCGCGGCAGGCTTCGTCTCGATTCTGCAAGACGGATTGGAAGTGAAGGCCGCGCGCGCCGACGCGATCGAGGCCGGCGGCAAATGGTCGCGTTCGTTCGAAACGGACGCCGGCGCCGGCCTCATCGAAGTGCGTTGGCAGCCGGAGAGCGACGACGCACTCGAGCTCGACAATCGGGCGTGGCTAGCGGTCGGCGCCCAACAAGGCATCAAAGTCTGGCGCATCGGCGCCGACAATTTCTTGTTGGATGGCGCGCTCGCGGTATTGCCGAACGTTGAAGTCACGCGCGTCGCCGCCGCGGACGTCGCGCCCTTCTTGTTGGATGGTCGAGCGCCGCCCGATTTGCTGGTTTGGAATCGCGTCGCGCCGGCGGAGCTGCCGCGCGATGTGCCGCAGCTTTACTTCGGCGCGCTGCCGCCGGGCGTTTGGTCGCAGGAAGCGGCGACGATACGCTTTCCGCCGATCGTGAGTTGGAACCGCGGCCATCCGGTGAATCGCTATTTGACGTTCGGCGCGCTCGACCAATCCATCGAAGAGGCGCGCGTGCTCAAGCCGGCGCCAGGTGTTGAGCTGCTGCTCGAGACTTCCGAGGGTGGTCTCATCGCGACCTATAGCGCCGCCGGTCAGCGCGGCATCGTCGTGAGCTTCGACACGCTGCAATCAAATTGGCCGGTGCAGCTTTCGTTTCCGCTGTTTCTCTACAACGCAGTTGCGTACCTCACGACCGCCGAGGGCGCGACCGGCATGAGCCTGAGGTGTGAAGAACTCCTCACCGTGCGCGTACCACGAACGGTGAAGACCTGCGAACTGCATCGGCCGGATGGTCGACGCGATGTCGTTGAGCCCGACGCGACGGGGACTGTGCGCTACGCGGACACCAACGCGCTCGGTCCGTATCTTGTGAGCTGGCGGCCAGCAGTTGCTGCGTCGCCAGACATCGCGGATGAGCAAGAAGTGATCCCCGTGAATTTGCTCGCCGCGCGCGAATCCGATCTCACGCCGGTGACGCGACTGGAGATCGCTGGACAACAAATCTCAAGCAGTCAACAACCTCGCCCCGTGAGCCGCGAGTATTGGCCGTGGGTGCTGGCGCTCGCGCTGCTCGTCGTCTGCGTCGAATGGAATTTCTATCATCGACCTTGAGGAATCTATGAGAGCGCTTCGGCGTTGAGTAAGGCTGTGGTAACTTGCGCGGCTTGCGATTTCTCAGTTGGAGCCAGAAAGTGATGGAAAGATGGTCTTCGAAACGAAAGGGATTTCCACATGATGAGTTGTTGCCCCCGGGCGCTCTGTGCCGTTTCGCTTGCGGGCCTGCTGGCGGTCGCCAGCTACACGATCGCCAATCACGCGCTCGCGCAAGATAAAGGCGCCGAGCCGGCACCGCTGCCGAAAGAGCTGCGCCTTTCGGGGATTCCGGACGCCGACAAGGACAAGCTTGCCAAGCAATTTGGTCCCGTCTGCGACTATCTGTCCAAAGAACTCGGTATCAAAGTTAGCTATGAGCATGTCACCGACTACAACGCCGCGGTTGTGAGTTTGGCGGCAAACCGCATCGACATTTCCTGGCTCGGCGGCGTGACCGCCGTGCAGGCGGAAGAACGCACGAAAGGCCAAGCGGTTTTCGTCGCGTGTCGCGACACCGATCTGGAGTTCAAGAGCTACTTCGTCGCGAACAAAGATGCGATTGCGGCCGGCCGAGTGAAGAAGGTCGAGAAACTCGAAGAGCTGAAGGCGATGCTCGCCAAGTGCTCGTTTACGTTTGGCGACAAGAGTTCGACGTCGGGTCACATCATGCCGCGCCACTTCTTGTCGCTCGCGGGCATCGATCCGGAGCAGGACATCTCGGGCGGTCCGAAGTTTCAGTTACAGGGTGGACATAGCGCGACATTGAAAGCCGTGTCGAGCGGCCAAGTCGACGTCGGCGTCCTCAACTACACGAACTGGGACAAGGCCGACGATGCCACCAAGCAAGCGGCGCCGATCATCTACACGACGCCGCCCTATGTCGATTACTGCATGGTCGTGCACAAGCGCTTGGGTAATGAACTCACCGACAAGCTGCGCACAGCCTTCACAAAGCTCGACGCTGCGAATCCCGAGCACGCCAAGGTGCTCGAAGCGTTCAGTGCGAAGAAGTTCGTGGCCGCTGATCCCGCCAAGTGGGACGGCATCCGCGAGATTCTCAGACTGCTCAAAGAACGCAAAGTACTCGATTAACAAGTTGGCGGACGTCGCCGCGGTCGTAGCGATTGCTGCGACGCGATCAATTAGTCTCAGAACAAGCGCTGCGCGCATATTCTGGGACTAGATTCTTCCTGAGGGTGTTGCGCCAACATCCCACGCGGTTGTGGCTCCGCCACGACCGCTTCACACCAGCGATCTCGCCGCTGGCTCGAGGAGTGGCTCGTGATGGTAGGTGCGCGAACCCTTTGCTTAGAATCGCGCTTGTTTGAGGACTAGCCTGAGAATGCTCGCATGATGTCTACCGAGGGCGATTCGCCGGCTGTGCGCGTACGCGCCGCCAGTTATGAAATCGAGCGCGTGCCGCTCCTCGAACGCATCTCGTTCGAAGTTGCACGCGGTGAGCGACTCGCGATTATCGGACCCTCGGGCGCTGGCAAGACGACACTCTTGCGATTGATCGCCGGTGTATTGAAACCCACGCAGGGTGACGTCGTCACGCTCGGTTTCGATACTCGCGCGTTGCATGGCCGGCGGCTGCGCGAGTTGCGCCGCCAAGTGGGGTTTCTCTATCAGAGCGACAACCTCGTGCCGGGGCTACGCGTGATCCACAACGTATTGATGGGGCGTTTGGGGCGCTGGAGTTTGGCGAAGTCGCTGCTTTCGCTGCTGTGGCCGCGCGAGATTCCGCGCGCGCGCGCGGCGCTCGACGAAGTCGAACTCGCGCACAAGTTGTGGGCATTGCCGACCGCGCTCTCCGGTGGTGAACAGCAGCGCGTGGCGCTCGCGCGTTTACTCCTCCAGGAGCCGCAACTCTACTTGGCCGACGAGCCGGTGAACGCACTCGATGTGCGCTTGGGCCGCGAAGTGATCGAGTTGCTCGTGAAGGTGACGCGCGCCCGCAGCGACACATTGATCGTCAGCCTGCACGCGCTCGACTTACTGCGCGGTAACTTTCAACGGGTGATCGCGCTGCGCCGCGGGCAACTTGTGTTCGACGGAGCTCCGGAGCAACTCGACAACGATCGCCTGCGAGACATTTATGGTCTCGAGTTTCAAACGTTGGGGCTCGAGTCGGCGAGCGCTGCCGCGCACAGTGGGCGGGACGACCGTGAGTAGCAGCCCACGGCGACCGCGAATCGTCGAGTGGTCATTACTGATCGGCCTCGTCGGCACTGGGCTCTCGATTGCCGCGCTCGAATGGGACCTGAGCGCGCTCGCCAACGCGAAAGAGCGCGGGCTCGCGCTCGCGCGGCTGCAGTCGTTTTTCGGCGGTTTCGGCGCGCCAGATTTTTCTTCTGACACGTTGGCGCGCGCGGGTCAGCTCGCGCTCAAGACGTTCGCGATTTCTTGCATCGGAATGTGTTTGGGCGTCGCGCTCGCCTATCCGCTCGCGCTCGGCGCCGCGAAGTCGGTCGTGCTCGATCTTGAGGAGACGCTGCCGGGCGCAAATCGCCAAATACGCCGGCGTCTCAAACTCGTTGTGGTGGAACTCTTTCGCTTGGTGCTGGACGTACTGCGCGGCGTCCCGGACTTCGTGTGGGCGATCTTGTTCGTCATCGTCGTCGACACGGGGCCGGTCGCCGGCGTCCTGGCGATCGGCCTGAACGCTGCCGGCATTATCGGCAAGGTCTTTAGCGAGATGTGGGACTCGGTCGAGCCGCGACGGTACGAGAGTGTCCGCGCCGCCGGCGCCTCACGGCTCAAGACGCTTTGGTACGGAATTCAACCACTGAGCGTGCGCGGCATGATTTCGTACACGTTAATGCGCGGCGAGTGCGCGGTGCGAAACGCGTCCGTCATCGGCGTCGTTGGCGGTGGCGGACTCGGCACTGAATTGTGGGATGAGTTCAACTTCGGAAACTACTCGACGACGGTCACTTTTTTGCTCGCGCTCTTGGCGCTAACGGCCGCAGTCGATCTGTTAGCGAATCTACTTCGCTACCAATTGCGCGCCGAGCGCGGACGCGCGAAGACCGCGGCGAATCGAGGCGCGCTCAGCGCGGTCGCACCGCGCATCGGCGCGGGCGTCGCGCTCGTCGCGACCGTTGGTTTCTGCATTGCGATTCTCGCGCCCGAGTTTGCGCGCCTCGGCGAGCGCCCGACCGAATGGTCGTTCCTGGTCGAGGAGTATGCGCCGCTTTTTACACCGGATGTGAGTGCCGAGGCGCTGGGGCGCGCGGCGGTGAAATCGACCGTACCGTTGGCGCTCGCTTTTCTTGGCACGCTGGCCGCGCTCTTCCTTGCGCTCGGCTTGAGTTATCCCGGTTCGCTGTTGTTTCAGCTCAGCGTGAGACGCTTGAGTGGCGAGCGCCCGCGGTTGTGGGTGCGCGTTGGGCGATTCGTTGGCTGGTTCGTTGCGCGCGTGCTTGCGCTCGGCTTTCGAGCCATCCCGGAAGTCGCTTGGATCTTGATGATCGGCGCGTGCTTTCGACTCGGCACCGTCGCCGGCCTCGGTGCGCTCGTGCTGCACTCGTCGGGCGTGCTCGCGCGCGTATTCACGGAGGCGATTGACAACGTGCCGACTGGACAACTCGAGCGGCAGTATCGCGGCTCTCGGTCGCAGACCTTTTTCTACAGCGCGATTCCACACGCTTGGAGCACGTGGATGACGTACGGTTTCTTTCAGTTCGAATCCAACGTGCGCATGGGCATCACGCTCGGCGTGATCGGCGTCGGCGGCATCGGCGACGCATTTCATACTTGCTTCAGCGTGACGTACGACTACCCGCGCGCCGCGACTTACTTGCTCGCGATGATCGGCCTGACGGTGGTGATCGATCGATTCTCGCGGGCGCTCAAGATCACACGGACCTTCTAAGGGTCCGTGCGGGACGCTCACCGGAGATTCTTCGCGCCATCGCCGTGCACCGCGCGATAGAGGCGCAGAGCGCCGTATTCATACCTTCCATCGAGATGTTCAAAGGCGCCGGTGAGATTCCCGAATCCTACGGTCGCGAACGCGGCGGCAATCTGCGCGGTGTCATCTGCGCTGAAAATGCGCGCGAGATCGACGGACTCGCCGGCGTCGAGCGCGCCAGCGAGGTGGCCATAAATTGTGCTGGCGGCGAATCCACGCTCCGCGGCGATTTCGGCGATCGAACGACCGGCGTTGAACAACTTGAACGACTCGCGCGCGCTATCACCGGCGCGCGGCTTCGCGGCCGGGGCGGGCGTTTCTTCGAGGTCCGGCGCGAAATCGATGCGCGCGTGGCCGTCGAGATACCCCGCGATCTCCGCCATGAATATCTCACCGTACTCGGCGAGCTTGCGTTCGCCGACGCCACTGACGCGCAAGAAATCGCGTTCGACCGTTGGATAGCTGCGAGCCATCTGCCGCAACGCAACGTCCGAGAAGACGATGTACGGCGGCACGGCGCGCTCGTCCGCGAGCCGCTTGCGAAGTTGGCGCAAGCGTTCGAATAGCGTCTCGTCGCAACTGATCTCGCCGGTGCGCGACGCTTTTGACTTCGGCGTCTCGAGCGGCTTCGTGAGATGGATCGCCGTGCGCTCCGACAAGGCGGCACGACCCGCTGGTGTCAGTTCCAGGACGTTAAACCGCGCGGCATCCTGGCGCACGAGTCCGAGCCGCACCAGCTCGCGACCGATGGCCGACCACGATTCCTTCGCTTCGTTCTTGCCGATGCCGTAGGTCGAAAGTTGCTCGTGACTGAACCTGCGGATCTTCTCCGTATCCGCGCCCCGCAGAACCTCGACGACGTGACTGAGACCGACTGCGAAACCGCTGCGTTCTTGAATGCGATAAACGCACGAAAGAAATTTTTGTGCGGCGACCGTACCGTCGTAGCGCTCGCGCGGCGAGAGGCAGTTGTCGCACGCGCCGCACGTGTCAGCGCCGTATTCTTCCCCGAAATAGTCGAGGAGCGCCGCGCGCCGACATGCCGCGCTTTCGGCATAGTGCACCATTTGCTGCAATTGCTCGTGGGCGAGTTGCTGCTCACGTGGGCTCGGCTTTTCCGCGATGAATTGGCGTTGCTTCATGACGTCGCCAGCGCTGTAGAGGAGCAAACACTCGCTCGGCAGGCCGTCGCGACCGGCGCGACCGGTTTCTTGGTAATAACCCTCGATGCTCTTCGGAAGATCGTAGTGGATCACGAAACGCACATTGGGTTTGTTGATGCCCATGCCGAACGCGATCGTCGCGCAGATCACGCGCACTTCGTCGCGCAAGAACAACTCTTGGTTTCTTGATCGATCCCGCGAGTCCATGCCGGCGTGATAAGCGGCGGCGATGACGCCGTCGGAATTGAGTCGCTCCGCAACCGTTTCGGCACTTTTTCGACTATGGCAATAAACGATGCCGCTTTCGGCCGGGCGCGTCCGCAGAAATGTGAGTGTCTGTTCGTACGGGCCGGATTTCGGACTCACGCGGTACATCAAGTTCGGGCGATTGAAACTCGCCACGTACACGCTCGGCGCGCGCATCTTGAGCTGTTCGACGATGTCCGTTTGTACGCGTGACGTGGCGGTGGCCGTGAGCGCCATCAGCGGAACTTTGGGAAACAAGTCTCGCAGTGCCGCGAGTTGGCGATACTCGGGCCGAAAGTCGTGGCCCCATTCGCTCACACAGTGCGCCTCGTCGACGGCGATCAGATCGAGTGACCACTTTTGCAAGTCGCTGAGAAACCCAGACAGCAATAGTCGCTCAGGCGCCACATACAACAATCGATACTCACCCCGCGAAAGCCCGCGCCAACGCGCGCGCGCTTCGTCCGGTTCGAGCGAAGAATTCAGGAAAGTGGCGGGAACGCCGCTCGCGCGCAGCGCATCCACTTGATCCTTCATGAGTGCGATCAGCGGCGACACGACGACCGTCAGGCCAGTCGATACGAGCGCCGGCAACTGAAAGCAGAGCGATTTCCCGCCGCCTGTCGGCAACAGCGCGAAAACATCTTTGCCGGCCAAGGCGTCACAGATGATCGGTTCTTGCAGCGGTCGAAAAGACGTGAAGCCGAAGTACTGCTTCAACGGTGATAAGAGCGATGGCGCGTTGATCATGCGTTCGACGATCGGCAGGAGGTGGCGCGGTTGACGGCGAAAGGCAAAGGCGAGGCGCGGCGAAATCGCCGCGCCCGACGCTATTCAGGAGGTTCGATGCCAGCGCCCTATGGCGCTATTCGCCGAAACGAAACTGCACGCCGAAGTTCAAGTTGACCGAGTCAAAGTCGTGCAGATTGTCAGTGCTGCCTTGGTTTCCCGGATTGACGGCGCCGAACTCCGCGTAGAAAAGCGTCGTCTGCGTGAGATAGAGATCCGCGCCAATTCCGTAGCGGGTGGCAAGCGCGGTATCGTAATTCGCGGCGTCGAGCGCCACGTAGCCGATACCGCCGAATACGTAGGGTTGGAGGCGATTGAAGGAAAGCGTGGCAGTCGGGAACAGTTTCAAGTTGACCGTTCCAACGTAGCCTTCGATCTCGCTGGGAGATGTCGTGTTCAAGTCGTAACCGAACAGGTCGCTGTAATCGGCTTCGATCGCCGCGTACTCACTGCCGCGATATCCGAATTTGAGGTTGAGTCCGTGCGAGTCATCCGCCTTGACGCCTGCGCCCAGCCCGTCAAAATCTTCGAGCGAGTGCGTGTACCCGCCACCGATGTATGGCCCGATGTGGGCGAATCCCGCCTCGGGATCTGGCATCGTGCAACCGGACACAATCACCGCGCAGATCGCCAACACTGCAAGTCGTCCACACGTGAGCATCTCGCCTTTACCCTTCAATCGAGTTCACGACGCGCGTGTTTGGTCACACGGCGGTTCGCGAAACATCCGGCTGCGAGCCAGCAGTCGTCGAGCGGCGCCCGAGGAGTGAGCCTGGCAAGTCGTTAGTCCTATACCCAATCGCCAGGAAGTCATCAATGGCCCGTGCGAGAGTCCGGGGGCCGTTCGGGTTCAACCCCGCGGTGACCCCACTAGCGCGCGGAGTGGCGATGACGTCGGAGCGGGCGGGACCCCGGTGCTCCGGGATCGATCGACCGCCACCGGCTTACCAGATTTTCTTGAGTTCGATCGTCACACCCGGGAAAGCACGCGACGAAATTTCAGTATCCTGCGGCCCCACGTGGACGAACGCCTCGTCGACGCGATGGTATTGGTCGACGACGCGCCGCTCCGGATCGACGACCCAATACTCGCCGACGCCGCAGCGTTCGTAGCGTTCGCGTTTCTTACCGA
>JBJXGE010000060.1:0-33348 GCA_046154185.1 Planctomycetota bacterium | reverse complement strand
GAATTGTCGTACGCGATTGCCAGCACAAAGCCTTGAACTGGACCCGAGTTCGTCATGTTGACGTCCATCGTCACAGCACTGCTCGCACTCGCCTGGCTAACGATGTCGAGCGAGTCCTGTGCGATCGCGAACCCGCTGAAAAGCCCCATGCAAAGGCACAGCAGGGTTAGCGTCCCGGAACGAAACCGTTGCGTCATCCTATTTTCCTCCTCGTCAGAACTCTCCGTAAAACCGCAGTCATTCAAAGCTGGTGTCCGTCACCAGCACATGCCCGCAATTCACGTATTACTCATTGGCACTCATTGACATTTTCTTGATCATGCCTCGCTCAAATCGAGTGGGCCGTCTTGATCACTCGTGCGCGCCAACTCCTCTCACAGACTCCTTCCCGCGCCGCCATCCTCGCGATTTCATAGCTTGCACCGCGCGCCGCCGCGTAAAGGATCTCGCGCGGGCGGTTCGCTATGTAATGACGTTCGCCCTTGGACATGCCCTGTCCAACGGACTTCTGGCCCGACGTCCGAAACACAACCCACGAGGAGCCGTGTTCCAACGCGAAGAGCATTCAGCGACCGAATTGAGACTGTTCTGAGCCAGAGCGTGAAAACACCGAAAACCCAAACCCCTGAATTTCAGACAACCGTGGCGTGTTTGCGCCGGAGCAAAAGATAGCGTTCGTCCGCAGTATTGGCAATCGCCTACCCGCAAAAGCTCGTAACCACTCTTAAGCGGAGCGTCCGTCTGCAGCCGAGTCACCATCTCTGCAAGTCGCTCAACGCGCCTCGCGTCACGCCGAGAACGCAATCCCTGCGATTGCATTCTCGGCTGTGACGTACGTACGAATCCCATTCAATGCCTAGGAAACGGCAGCGTTAGCAACCGGCGTAGGCGTCGCAATCCTGAGTGTCGCCCTCATTCCCGCAACCCGGGAACGGCGCTGGCGGCGGTGGTCCAGCCAGGAACTGGTAGTTAAAGATGTAGGTCGAGTCGGACGCGTCCTGGAAACCGTCGTCGTTCGCATCGCAGGCCTCGAAGCACGTGCTCGCGGGACCACCCAGGAACAGCTCGTTGATGTTCCAGATGCCGTCCGCGATGTCGAATGCGCCATCGCCGTTGCAATCCGAGCGCACGAAGTCGACAACCGTTTGCGGGACGAACGTCACCGAACCGTTGCCGAAGCCGGCCGGAATGCTCTGACCGCCCACGACTACCACGTTCGCGACCGGGGGCATGCCGAGGGCGTCGGACCAATCGAGCGGCGAAGTGGCGCCGTCCAGGTCTCCGGTCAACGCCGCCGGAACGCTGCTGTAGCTGGCGATCGCGACATCCGTCGCGGCTGGGAACTGAAGGAACACGCCGCCGATGAACGAATAGACCACGCCCACGGTCCAACCATTCGCGAGGGTCGGCGAGAAGGTCGCCTGGAAGAACGACGGATTGATGGCGTCGAGCGCCGGCGCTTCCGCCACGGCGGTGCAGCTCATGAGCGAGCCATCATGCGACAGGCCCATCGAGAAGCCCTGCGTGCTGGCGGTCGCCGAAGGACCATTGCCGAGGATCTGCACGGCGGAGGTGAAGCTCGCCACGCCGTCGGCCGGATCGTACGTCACGGTTTCATTGCCCGCGATGTAGTCAAACGGCTGTTGCACGATGACGGTAATCGACCCGGAGGTTGTCTGTGGCACGATCGATCCACCTGCAACGACAATCACCGTCGCGACGGGCGGCACGCCGAGCGTGTCACAGAAGTCCAACGCAGTAACGCCCATGGCCCCGACCACGTCGTAGTTCGCGGTATTCATCAGGTAGCCCGCGCCAGTCGGCAACGTGGCAGCGCCGATGAAACTGATCACGACGCCGACGGTCCAGCCGCTCGTGCCGATGATGTTTTTCTGATTGAAGTCGGGAGCCGCACCGGCTTTCACGGTCGCCGTCGTGGTACCGTCCGCGACCGAGACGATTTCCGCGATCAGCGGATTCGCAGTACAAACACCCCAGGACCAGCCCTGAATCAACCCACTGGTGCTCGTTAAGTTGATGTCGACCGTCACCGAAGAACCTTGCGTGCCGGACTCATTTGAAGCGCTCAACTGATACGCCGGATCACCGCCACCGGCATAGACCGCGCTCACACACAGCAACAAGGCAAAACCCAGCGCACTCGCGTCTCTCAGCCTCATCGATCTCTCCTCCTCCTGGAACTTGAAACAAACCTCGACCCGTCACATCTGCTCTCAACTTGCGTCGAAGACTCGCCGTCTTGCCCGACCGTCGACGCGACGCTCACCCGCCCCAGCTACACTTGGGGCAGCGACCAAAGGTGCAGTTCTACTCTGTTATCCGATGACTGCGCCGTTGTCGTCTGAACGTGATGCTCGTGAGCCCTGAAACTGCGTGATTGACTCCTCGTCGGAAACACACCGGAACTTCTTATGGAGACGACTCGGAATCCGTTGCGCGCGCGTGCCCGTTCTTGCGCGCCATCGGAAGTGAGTCGGTACCGCCAGGGAGCCAACCAAAGCTGCGGCACCTGCGAGACCTCTCACGGACAAGATGTCGACCTGCGCGTTTTGCTCGGCCGAATTTCGCGAACACGTTCACGAAAGCCAGCGCGAAAACTCGTACACGAAAACGTCGTCGGTCTGAGCCAAGTTTGGAGAGGTCCTCCGCGTCTCATTCAGCAGGCGTGATTATGCGAGCGACGTCCATAATGTCAAGCAAGGTGCCAGAAATAGCGGCACTTACGGCGCCTTTATCCAACCGCAATATCGACCCATCCAGTACGCCACCAACAAGTCGGCGCCGGAAACTCTAACACTTTCCGGAACGGGGTTTGTGGGATCGATTCGGAAAGGATCGGTGCGCCAACAAAATGTGCTCGGCGTGCGCACCGCGACCGGCAAGGCCTCGATCGCAAGCGGTCGGCCTTGCGTGTCCGGTAGCCAGCGACGCGGCACGTCGCGCCAAATCTCGCGCGCGATCGCGGTGGAACGCGACCCGAATCGCGCGTGGTAAAGATTGCGAAGAGAACGCGCTTCTTCGTCAACATCGCGCAAGCCGAACAGCATGCCGGTCGAGTAGACGAGCGCATTACCTTGACCACGACTTGCGCGCCACACAGGTTCAAAACCCGCACGGACGCGCGCGCGAGCCTCAGTGTCGCCGAGCACCAAACCGAGACTGATCACGCCTGCCGTGGCCATCAGTTGATTGCTGAATTTGCGCGCGCCGGGCACTTCGTAGCAGAGACCTTGAAGCGCGGCGAGCGCAGGCGCGCGATAGCGGAGCGCCGCGGCGTTCACGTCGACATCGCTCGTCGTGATCGCAGCGGATTCGAGGAGCGCTTGCGCGATGGCGGCGTTCACGCCGATCGGCACTCCGAGCCAGTGGCTGTTCAAATTGCTGAAGTCGGTGCGAGCGCCGCGCGCGTCACGCAGATGCAGATCATTGCCGGCGAGATAACGCGCGCTCGCGACGAGGAGTCGCCCGCAACGATCGCGCTCATCACCATTCGGCAGACAAGTCCAACCGACCGCGAGGCCGAGCACGTAGCCGCTGTATTGATCTTTGCTCGTCTCGCCGCGGAAATAGTCGCCCGAGCCATCGCGCGCGAGTTCGTACAATTCGCGGTTCTTCTCGAGCTGAGAGAGCGCCCGCGCCGGCACAATGTTGCGCGCAATGAAGCCCGGCACGCCCGTGACGCTTTGCAAGCGCTCGAGTCCGATGGAGATTTGCCGGATGCGCGCCGCCAAATTCGGCGACGGCTCGTAGGTGTATCGAAAGCACAACGCCGCGAACAAATAGCCGGTCCAACACGCTTGGTCAGCGAGATCCAAGTAGCTCTCGTTCGGCGATGGTGCGGCGATCGGTGTGCGATAGAGCAGCAGACCCTCGGCTGAGATGTGGCGCGCGAAGATCTCGTCCTCGAGCGTCGCGCTGCGCGCGCGCAATTCCTCGGCGTAGTCGTTCGGCACCGGCCCGAGGCCCCATCGATCCCATTGAATAGGTCGAGTCGCGCAACTGGTCGCCAAAAAAACGCCGCCGACCCATAGCGCGAACCGACGGCAGGTGCTTTCACTCAGAATCATCGACGCCGCAACTTTCTTCCGTCGCCGTGAATCGTCGGCGATAAAAATCCATGGCCCAACGGCTCACCCACGGCAGCAACAAGATCGACGTGTAATGCCCGAGTGGCGAGAGCCGCAGCTCGGGTTGGCCGAGCGCGTCATAGAGATGCAAGCCGCAGGCATATGGCACGGTGTGGTCCTGTTGCGCTAGAAACATCAGCACATGGCGTGGATCGATCGTGCGCGCGAGCAGTAATGGCTCACTGAGTACGCCGCGCCGCAACTCGGCGAGCACTTCTTGTTCAGGACGCTGAAGACACTCGCTGCGGCGCGCGATGTAGCGCCGAACATTCTTCTCGCCCGAATCGCGGAGTAAGCGCCACATTCCGCCACCGCCGATGCCGAACACGTGGGCGCGAAAGCGCGGCTCCGCCGCGGCCAGCAACACATTGCGAATCGCGCCGAGGCTGAGACCGAACGTGCCGAGCTGACGCGCATCGATGGGGTAATGCGCGACCAGCTCATCGAGCGTCACGATCATGTCGGTGACCCAGCAGCGCAACGAGCGCTCGAGCTCGACGGCGCCGGTGCGCGGCTTGAGTAAGACCGCGTCCTGATGCAGGAAGTAAGCGCCATAGCCGGATCGCACCGCGGCGGCGCCGAACATTCGGCAATCGAGGTAATCGGTCCACGCGCCGCCGAGAATGGGACTCACGGCGATGAGTGGAAACAGTCCAGCGCCGGTCGGCAAATACAACTCACCGTGAATAGTGTGATAGCGACCGGCGGCATCACAGTAGCTTTCGAGTGTGAAGGCGATCACGCGCAGCGTCGGCGTTGCGAGATCCGCGCGTTCTTTGGCGCTGAATCCCCACGCCGCGAAGCTCGGTCGCAAATAACTCGGTGCGGGCGTCGGGCGCCAGGTTTCGTGCGCTGTACGCATCGGTATGTGAACGCACGCTGATAGCGCTGCGCACACGCTCAGCGCGACGACGCCGCGAAGACTTGATACGCCATGTCTCATGGCAGTTGCCCGCCGCTCGCAACCGCCGGAGCGGCCGATGGCGCGGCCGACTCGAGTCGAATCACGTTACTGATGATCCACGGCTTCCAATCGCCGAGAAAACCGTCTTGCCGTTCGAGCTCGACGCGCCAGAAACCCGCGCCGTCCGGTGTGTGAATGAGGTGATTCCCTTGTGTGCGCAGGACCAGCTCCGCTTCGCGAAAGAGCGAGATCCGAGCGGGGCCCGGCGCCCGCACTTCGAATTGCCCCGCGCCAGACTCCGCGGGCACCGAATCGCCGAAGATCCAGACGCGATCCGCCTGACGGTAGAGAAATTCGAATCCGGCGGGGTCGCCGAGCGCGTCAAATCCGATGAACGAGTGGCGCGCGCGCAACGCCGACTCGATGCCGGCCGGGTCAAAGCTCGCGGCCCACAAATAATTCGCCACGAGCGCAAAAGCGTTGGCGTAGTTGTCCCAGTTGACGCGTCCCAAATAGTCGCGGCCGTGCGCGTTCGAGCCGGATATCAAGAGCAGCGGCTCGTCGCGACGCAATTGCTCGCTCGTGTGGAGTTCGAGCCCGCGCCGCGGACGGTTGACGTTCGCGAGCACGGCATCCGAACGACCGAGAAAGACGCGCAAGAATCGACCGATCAGCCGCGATCCTTCTTCCGCGACATCGGAGGCGACGTTGTGCACTTCCATGCCGCGCAAGCCACCCACGCGCCAGTCCCTCCACGGCGGTCGATCGAGTGGATGCGCGACGATCGCCAAACCGCCAAAGTGCGTGATGAGATCGAGCAAGTCTTGAGGCGCCTGTTTCGGCTCGAAGCGCTGCACGGGAAAGAGATCGAGTAAGTGGCCGAGTCGCGTGGAATACTCGATGCCTACCAACAGCTCGATCGGACGCGGACCATCGTCGAATCGCCGTTGCCACGCGCGCGCGCCGAGATTGTTGTGATCGGTAATGAACAGGTAGTCGCAACCCGTCTCATAGCCGGCCGCCAAAATGTCGGAGAGGCGACCCGAAGAGTCGTGCGAGTGGCGACTGTGAATATGTATTTGTCCGCGCAATTCGAGGAACTCACGACCATCCGAGAGTTTGACGCGCCGAGGAACGCGCCGCGAGTCCGGATGCAGCGCGGCGGTTGAACAGCCGACGCAACAAAGTATCGCCAGCACGAGGACCTGCGCTGGCAACCGGCGCCAGCGTGCTGACGGTCGCAAGCTCGGATCTTGTTCCACATCTCTACGCGGTGGAAACGGATCGATGATCGCGAAGTGATGTCGGAAGTGTTCGACCAAAGCCCCGCAGGGGCGCGATTGAATAGCCCAGGGCGAAGCCCTGGGTATCGAAAGAAAATCGGCCGCACCCTCAAGGGGTGCGACAGAGCGGAGTCGATGGGCTATTGAATCGCGCCCCTGCGGGGCTTCGGTTTCGCAAGTCCAATACCAACTCGCAACCATGCATCTGAACAAGCGACAACCCTGCCATCGGTGTCCCGCGCGAAGAAAGGTGGGACAAGATCGCGCTACAGATCCAGTTCGACGCGCGCCGCCTCGCGGAGTCGACGCAGCAGCGTCTGTCGCTCTTTCGGCGTCGGCCGCTGGTTTTTGAGTTCCTCGCGCAGTGGCTCCGTTACATCTTCGAGTCGAACGGTGATCTTCTTCACCAATTGGATGAACTCGAAGCCGCGCTCGGTCTCGATCGGGCCCACGACCTCGGCGGGTTGCTCGAGGCGAGCAACCGCGGCGTCGAACGCGGCTCCGAAGCCGGGGGTACCGGGCTGATAATTCGGCACGAAGCCGTCATTGCCGCGCGTAAACGAGTCGTCGCTGTGCGTACGCACAAGTTCGGCGAAACGTTCCGGTTCGCGCGCTAGCTGTTGGCGAATCTCTTCGACGCGCGTGGCGAGTGCCGTCGCCGCCTCCGGAGGCACCGTAGGCGGCGGCGGGCGGCGCGGGTCGGCGGGGTCGGGCGCGGGCGCGGGTGCCGGTCGGCGTATGAGAAGATGTCGAATTTGGCGGCTGACTCCACCCGCGCCATAGAGTTGAACGAAGCGCGCTTCGATGTCGGCGGTCGACACTTCGCGCGTGGCGAGAATGCAGCGATCGACCAGAAGTCGCGAAAGTTCGATCGCGCGCTGCCAATTCAGGTAGCCGGTTTCGGTCAGCAAACGCCGCTTCAAGCTCGCGAGAAATTGCTCGCGCTGACCACCAAAAGCCATCTCGATATGAAGCCGGACCTTTTCTTCGACTACTGCATTCAATTGTTCTCTGCTGACTTCGATCCCGAGTTCGTTGGCCTTTTGCGCCACGAGTTGTTCATCGATGAATGCCGCCAACTGACTGAGATCGTACTGGCGAAACAAGAACTCGAGGTACTCGGCGCGGCTCAACTCGCGGCCATACAGCCGCGCGACGGCGCCCGCCGGAAGGCCGCCGACCGCCGGTTCCACGACAAGTCCACTCGGCGGCGCTTGTGGTGGCGACGGATTGGGCGGTGGATCCTGCGCGGTTGCGGTCGCACTTAAACTCGCGATCATGGACGCGATCGCGAGAAACTCACTGACAGGCCCGTGCCGCATAATCCGTCCTCTCTGCATGCTGTCTCCGGACGACTTGCTTCTAGCAGACTCCGGTCGTGGTTCGTTCGCGGGTGATTCTCGCGCTTGGCGCGATCCCAGGCGAGTCTTTGCGATAAGACGCATTTCACCAAATCAATATTCGACAGGAAACGCCGCGATATCGACGCGGTCTTCTCTATGCGGTCTACCACCCAGCGAATCCCGCGCCCCCGCCTCGCATTCCCGCGCCAGCGGCGCGCTCGTGTGGGGTGAGCCGTTCGGGTCCGCCCGAAACGGCGAGGGGTGCTGCGGACAGCACCCCTCAGAAAAAACAGCGTGAGCAGTTTCGGGTCCTCCCGAAACTGCGAGGGGTGCTGCGGACAGCACCCCTAAGAAAGACGGGTGCTGCGGACAGCACCCCTAAGAAAAAACGGCTGCGGACAGCACCCCTAAGCAAAAACCGCTGCGAACAGCACCGCTAAGAAACGACCGGCGCGCCCGCGGATTCCTTCTCGTCGCGAACGAAACCGAAATAGGCTTGGCTCGCGTTGTCGCCGAGCCGGCGACGCGCCAACCGAACGACGCGCGTGTACCCACCCGGACGCTTCGCGTAGTAAGGACCGATCTCGTCGAACAACTTTTTGACGAGCTCCTTACTCTGCAAGAGGCTGATCGCACGCCGGATGTTCGCGAGTGACTTCGTGCGAGCCAGCGAGATCAGCTTCTCGACGTGCGGTTGCACGAACTTGGCTTTCTCGCGCGTCGTGACAATGAACCCCTTGCGATCGAACTCCACGAGCAAGCCCAGCATCAAGTTGCGACTCAACGCGCGACGATGCGCGGAAGTTCGACTGAGTTTGCGACCAGCGACACGGTGCCGCATCAGACTTTCTTCCCGGTATCGGCGCTGCGCGGGAACATGCCCAACGACAGCCCCAGCTTTGCCAGGCGCTCCTTGAGCTCAAGCAGCGACGTCTGGCCAAAATTACGAATGTTCAGCATCTCTTCTTCACTGCGACAGACGAGGTCGCGGACGGTCGAGAGATTCTCGGACTCGAGGCAGTTCGATGCGCGCACCGACAATTCGAGGTGCGAGATCGGCAGATCGAGTTTCGCCTTCAGGTCTTCACTCTCTTCGATGACCGGTTGTTCGACGGCCGGCAATCGCGGCTGCAGAACTTCCGAGCCGAGTTCGAAGTATTTCACGAACGGATTCAAGTGCTTGCGCAGGATCTTGGCCGACTGCACGAGCGCATCTTCAGGATTGATCGTGGCGTTCGTCCAAATCTCGAGTAGCAGGCGGTCGTAGTTCGTGACCTGTCCGACGCGCGTGTTCTCGACTCGATACCGCACGCGGGTCACGGGCGAAAACGTAGAGTCCATCCAAATGTTGCCGATTTCGTTGTCGCCGCGCGAATTCTCCGCTGCGGTGAGGTAACCGCGACCGCGCCGCGCACGCAAGATCGCGCGAAACTCGGCGGAGCTGTCAGTGAGGGTCGCGATCTTCAACTCAGGATTCAGGATCTCGACATTACCACTGCCCGACTCTATGTCCCCGGCCGTGATGACGCACTTGCCGCTCTTCTTGATATACAGCTCAGCTTCGTCGACACCGTCGAGCCGCACCAAGACTTGCTTGAGGTTGAGCACGACGTAGCTGATGTCTTCGAACACGCCGGGTTTGGCGGTGAACTCATGATCGACGCCGTCGACCTTCGTCAGCACTAACGCTGCCCCCTCGATCGACGAGAGCAGCACGCGGCGTAGGCTGTTGCCGATGGTGGCGCCGAAACCGCGCTCGAACGGCTCGATGGTGAAGCGACCGTAACGCGTCGACTTGGACTCCTCGTCGCACTCGACCCGATTCGGCAACTCAAACTCGCGCCAACGAACTCGCATAGACATCAGATCGGAGCTCCCTTCCCGAGAACTCGGACAATCCCAGTTCAGCAAACGCCAGTAGCGAACACCAACTTATTACCGTGAGCAGAATTCGATGATGTACGCATCGTTGATCGGCAATCCGACGTCTTCGCGCGCCGGCATTTGCACGACCGTGCCCGACATTTTCTTCGCGTCGAGATTCAGCCACGGCGGCGGTGAATCGCCTTTGCGCGCCTCGAGGCGCTCGCGGATCAAAGTCTCGATGTGCGGTCGCGGCCGCGGCGCGATCGTGTTGCCAACTTTCAGCAGCAACGATGCGATGTTGACCGTTTTCCCGTTCACCATGATGTGACCATGCGCGACGAGCTGCCGAGCTTGTGCCCGACTATCCGCGAAGCCGAGCAAGTACACGGCGTTGTCGAGGCGCCGCTCCAGCAGCACCATCAGCGTCTCGCCGGTGTTGCCAGGCGTGCGACTGGCTTCGGCGATGTAACGCCGAAACTTGTGCTCGTGCACGCCGTAATAGCGCTTCGTCTTCTGTTTTTCCCGCAAGCGCAGGCCATAGTCGGTGCTCCGGCTGCGCCGGAATCCGTGCATGCCCGGCGGTTGCGGTCGGCGCGCGATCGCACATTTGACAGTGTGGCAGCGGGTTCCCTTGAGGAACAGCTTTTCGCCTTCGCGCCGACACTTCTTGCACTTCGCGTCGAGCTCTCTCGACATGCTTACTCGGCCTCCGTTACACGTAAAACTTAGTCGAAAATCCTCAGCGAAAATCTACTTCGGAAACTCGAGAACACGGTCGCCGCCGCATCACACGCGACGGCGCTTGCGCGGCCGACACCCATTGTGTGGCAGCGGCGTGACATCTTCGATCGCCCGAATCTCGAGACCGGCGGTTTGAATCGCGCGGATCGCCGATTCGCGGCCAGCACCCGGGCCTTTGACGCGGATGTCGATTTCCTTCATGCCGAGTTTCTTGGCTTTGAGCGCACAGTTTTCGGCCGCGCGCTGCGCGGCGAACGGCGTGGACTTGCGGCTACCCTTGTAGCCAACCGTGCCACCCGTATCCCAACAAATCGCCTGGCCGTTCTTGTCCGTCACCGTGACGATGGTGTTGTTGAACGTCGCCTGGATGTGAAACACACCCTTCGCGACGTTGCGGCGCAATTTCTTCTTCTTGCCGCCCGCGCCCACGCTCCCGGCCGCGGCGCCAGCAACGGCGCCGGCAGCGGATCCGGCTGGCGCACTCGCACCAGCACTCGCGGCTGGCGAAGGTGTCGCAGGTGTCCCTGGATTCGTCGTCAAACTATCTTCCTTCCGCGGTCTTGCTGCCTGCCGAATGACTCGCTCGCTGGACTACTACTTTGGCGGCGGCGCCGCCTTCTTGATCAGCATGCGTTTCGGCCCCTTACGAGTGCGTGCGTTCGTCTTGGTGCGCTGGCCGCGGACCGGCAACGAGCGACGATGGCGCACTCCGCGATAGCAGCCGATATCCCGCAAGCGCGCGATGTTTTGCGACACTTGGCGGCGCAACGAGCCCTCGACGACGTAATTGTTTTCGATGACGCTCGCGAGTCGACTCAGTTCATCTTCGGTCAAATCCTTCGCGCGCGTCGCCGGGTCGATCGAGGTGTTTTCGCAAATCCGTTGCGCGCTGATGCGACCCACACCATAGATGTAAGTCAGCGCGATGTCGGTGCGCTTTTGCGTTGGGATGTCGACCCCAAGAATTCTTGGCATGGAGATCTTTCAGAGCCGTCAACGACGGGGAAGTTTAAACTTACCTTCGCAGAACTTACTTACCTTGGCGTTGCTTATGGCGCCGGTTCTCACAAATCACGCGCACCACACCGCGCCGCCGAACAATTTTGCACTTCTCGCAGATGCGCTTGACAGACGAGCGGACTTTCATGACACACCTCAATGGGGAGCAACGGACGAAGCGGGGCACTTTACCTGCGCGCCAGAATCACGTCAAGCAAGTGGCCCGGTGATTCCGCAGCGAATCTCGATCGGGCGACGCTACGAGGTTGCTACGCCGATGCCGAGTAAGCTCCGAAGTTCCGTACTGACCTGCCCGGGATCGCCGTCTGCGCTGAGCGTGAGCAATTGCCCGGCGGATCGGTAATGCGCCACGAGTGGCACGGTCTCGGTTTGGTAAACCACCAGACGCTTGCGAATTGCCGCTTCTTGGTCGTCCGCGCGTTGGTCCAGCGTTCCCCCACAGCGATCGCATTTACCGGCGGACTTCGGCGGACTGAACTCCACGTGAAACGGCGTCTGGCAGTTTCGGCAGGTGCGACGACCGGACAAACGTCGCACCAACACTTCGTCGCGAACCTGAAAGTAAACGACCTTCGGCGCCGCGATCTTCAGCTCGACCAACAGCGCCGCGAGTGCGTGCGCCTGGTCCAGATTGCGCGGAAATCCATCCAGGATCCAGCCGCGCCGACAGTCGTCTTGCAGCACGCGATCCCGCACCAACCGCAGAATGATGTCGAACGGGACCAGCGCGCCACTCTCGACGTAAGATTTCGCTTCCAGACCGGTCGGAGTCGAGACCTTGATCGCCTGGCGCAGAATGTTGCCGGTCGAAATGTGCGGCAACTTGAGATCGCGAGCGAGTTGTTCGGCCTGTGTGCCCTTGCCCGCGCCTGGCGGCCCGAGGAACACGAGCCTCACTTGCTGCTACCCTTCGCAACCGGCGCCGATCCGCCGCCACCCAATCCGCCGCCACTCGAACCGCTGCCCGCTTTCATGAATCCTTCGTAGTGACGAACGAGCAACTGGCCCTCGATCTTGTCGACCAAGTCGAGCGCGACGCCCACCACGATGAGGATTCCCGTGCCGCCGAGGAAGCTCGAGATGAGCATCTGCACGTTCAAGTAATCCGTCACGAGTTGTGGGAAGAGCGCGATCGCCGCGAGGAATGTGCCGCCGGCGAGCGTGATGCGATTGATGATCTGCTCGAGGTACTCCGCGGTGCGGCGTCCGGGACGGATACCCGGAATGAAAGAGCCGTACTCCTTCATGTTCTCGGCAATCTCCGTCGCATTGAACATCAGCGAAGTCCAGAAGTACGTGAAGAAACCGATGAGCGCGATGTAACACAGCGTGTAGACCGCATGCCCCTGATTGAACATGTCGGAAAGCCAGTTACCTTGTCCCGCGATGAGCGTGATCAATCCACTGGGAATGAGAATCAAGGACTGCGCGAAGATGATCGGCAGCACACCCGCCGAGTTGAGTCGGATCGGCATGTAATGGCGCTGACCACCATAGACGCGTCGCCCTTTGACGCTGCGTGCTTGTTGGATCGGGACGCGCCGCTGCGCACGCGTGATGTAGACGACGCCAAGGACCACGGCGAGGAACAAGAGCGCCAAGATCAGCATCTTGAGCACCAAGAACGGCCGCTCTTCCATCGCGGTCGAGTCGGCGACGACCTGTTGCAACATCGACCCGGCGGCGGTCGGCATATCGGCGATGATGCCGGCCATGATGATCAGCGAGACGCCGTTACCGATTCCGTACTCGGTGATTTTTTCGCCCAGCCACATCAGAAAGATCGTGCCGGCCGTCAGCACCAGGATCTGCAGGCAACTGACGAAGAACCCGCCCTCGGAAATCGGCGACAAGTCCTGCACTGGCATGCCGAGCCAGCGCACGACGATCAGCGCTTGAATCAGACAGAGGAACACGGTCGCGTACCGCGTGTAGCGGTTGATTTGCTGCCGTCCGGACTCACCCTCCTTCTGAAGCGCTTCGAGCCGTGGGAAGACTTTGACTAACAAGGAAAAGATGATCGAGGCGCTGATGTACGGCATGATGCCGAGTGAGAAGATGGTGGCGTTTTGCAGATTGCCGCCGGTGAGTTGTCCGCCGATCAAAATGATCCCAATGAGACCTTCGCCGGCACTCTTCTTCAAACTCTGGATGACCGCGTCGAGAACATCGATGTTGATGTACGGCAAGTAGATGTGAAACCCGATGCGGTAGACCGCCAACAGGCCGAATGTGAGGAGGATGCGCTGCCGGAGTTCCGGGATCCCCATGATGTCGCGGAGGACCTTGAGCATGCTCGAGCCTCAAATCTCTTTCGCCTGGCCGCCCAGTTCTTCGATGCGTCGCTTGGCTGCCGCGGAAAACTTCGCTGCCTCAACTATGTACTTGCCCTTGAGTTCACCGCGCGCGAGCACTTTGAGGCGCCCGTGTCGCGACTTGAGCACGCCACTGGTCACCAAGGTCTCGAGGTTGATGGTTTGATTCGCTTTGCAGCGACTCAGCTCCGACAAGTTCACGATGTCGTACTCGATGCGAAACACGTTGTTGAAGCCGCGCTTCGGTAACCGCCGGTACATCGGAAACTGGCCACCTTCGTAGCCGAACTTGTATTGGTAGCCGGTACGCGCCTTCGCGCCCTTTTGGCCGCGGCCGCTCGTCTTGCCGAGGCCAGAGCCATAGCCGCGACCGAGACGCTTGCGCGTCTTGTACCGACCGGCGCGCTCATTGACTTCCGAGAGATTCATGAGAGCTTGACTCCTCTGAGTTTTTCAACCAGGTCGCGATTTCGCAAACCGACCAAGCCCTCCATGGTCGCCTTCGCAACGTTGATCGCATTATGGCTGCCGTACTGCTTCGTGAGAATGTTCTGTATTCCCGCGCACTCGAGCACGGCGCGCGCCGCGGAGCCAGCGATGACGCCTGTTCCTTTGGCAGCCGGAATCAGTACGACCTTCGACGCTCGGTACGCGCCGCTGACTTCATGCGGAATTGTGCCGCCGCG
Source organism: Planctomycetota bacterium (assembly GCA_046154185.1). Taxonomy (GTDB): domain Bacteria; phylum Planctomycetota; class UBA8108; order UBA1146; family JAJFFE01; genus JBJXGE01. The sequence goes on along the minus strand of JBJXGE010000060.1, from coordinate 19,042 downwards.
CACATGCACGACAACGAGCCGGCGCTTGGCGTCCTTCATGGCTTTGTCGACGGCGTTCGGGACGGCTTTCGCTTTGCCGAAACCGATCGCGACTTTGCCCTTCTTATCGCCGACCGCAACGAGTGCGGAAAAGGACATGCGCCGACCGCCTTTGACGGTCGTTGCGCAGCGATTGACCTTGATCAGCTTTTCTTCGTAGCGTGGCCCCGCTTGTGCTTCGTCGCCGCGGCGATCCCGACCACCGCGACCGCCGCCTGGCCGGCCGCCACCACCGCCGCCGCCTCGACCACCGCCCCGGCCATCGCGACCGCCGCCGCCGCCCCCTCCGCCTCGACGACCACGACCCCGATCGCCGTCGGTCGACTCTTCACCACTGATCGTTCCGCCCGTGGGCGCGGCGCCGGCAGGAGGAGTTTCCGCACTTGGAGTGGCCTTCGCGTCGCTGATCATCAGACCTCAATTCCTTGCTTGCGCACGGCGTCCGCGAGCGCAGCGAGCCGGCCATGGTACTTGTACCCGTTACGGTCGAAGCAAACCTTCGTAATGCCGAGTTCCTTCGCGCGCTGCGCGAGCAGATTGCCGACCATCTCAGCGCCTCGGCGATTGCCGGTGTTCACGCCGATTTGGTCGCGCAGCTCTTTCGACAAGCTCGACGCACACGCGACGGTCACGCCGCGTGTGTCATCGATGAGCTGACAATAGAAATGTTTCAGCGATCGAGTCACCGAAAGCCGCGGCCGCGCGGGTGTGCCGGACAAAGTGCGACGAATGTGTCGCTTGCGCCGAAGTCGCCGCGCTGCTTTGTTCTTGTGGATGTCCATGACGTTCTTTTACCTTTAGCCGGGCTTACTTGGCGCCGAAGCTCTTGGCGGCCTTGCGCACAATGTTCTCACCGTCGTAGCGAATGCCTTTGCCCTTGTAAGGCTCGGGCGGACGAATGTGACGCACGTTCGCTACAAACTGCCCCACCGCCTGCTTGTCCGCTCCGGTCACAACCACCATTGTGGGTCCGGGCACTTGCACTTTGAGACCGGCCGGAATCTCCACTGTGATCGGGTGCGAGAAACCGACGGCCAACACCAACTTGCTACCTTGCAGTTTCGCGTTGTAACCGACGCCGACGATCTCCAGCTTCCGCTCGAATCCCTTCGTGACCCCATGCACCATGTTGTGGATGAGTTGCCGCGTCGTACCGTGGAGTGAACGTCCTTGCCGAGTCGTGTCGGTCGGCTGCACCGTGATCTTGCTGCCGGCGATCGCGACCTGCACGCTGGAGTGGTGTTCCCACGCCATATTCCCCTTCGGTCCGGCGATGGACAACACGCGACCTTTGAGGTCGACCTTCACGCCGGCCGGCACATCGATGGGTTTCTTACCGATTCTTGACATTGTTTTACGTTCTACCTGCGCGAAAAAAGTTCGCACTCACTCCTAGTACCGACTGTTCCGAAGACCCTCCAAAGCGAACCGGCTGCGTGCCGCTGCTCGTGAACTAGTAGACCTTGCAGAGGACTTCGCCGCCGACCTTTTGTACGCGTGCTTCGTTGTCGCTGAGCAAACCGCGCGGCGTCGACAACACCCAAATCCCCATCCCGCGCAACACCGGATTGAGATCGCCGATTCCGCGGTACACGCGACAACCGGGCTTCGAGATCCGCTCGATGTGACTGATCACGCGCTCGCCGTCCGGCCCGTACTTCAGCTTGACGAGCAGCTGCGTGTCGACTTGCGTGCCACCATCCTTCTTCTTGACTTCGAAGTCTTCGATGAAGCCTTCGCGTTTGAGCACGCCGAGGAGCTGCTGCTTCAATTGCGAATAAGGCACCAACGCCGTGCGCCTGTTGAGGCGCAACTGGTTGCGAATTCGCGTGAGTAGATCGGCAATCGGGTCCGTCATGGTCATGGCAAAACTATCCTCTACTCCTACCAACTCGCCTTTTTGATGCCGGGGATCTCGCCCTTCGAGGCCAACATTCGGAAACACAACCGGCAAATTTGAAACTTGCGGTAATAAGCGTGCGGCCGACCGCAAAGTTGGCAGCGGTGGTAGAACCGCGTCCGAAACTTCGGGGTCCGTTTTTGCTTCGCGATCAACGACTTCTTGGCCACGAGTGCTCCTGCTTGCCTTCTACTCGACGAGTGCGCTTAAGCGGACTTGAACGGGAAACCAAAGGACTCCAACAATCCGAGCGACAACTGGTCATCAGAGTTGGCAATCGTGAAACAAATGTTCATGCCTTGCACAAACTCCACTTTGTCAATGTTGATCTCCGGAAACACGACTTGATCCGTCAGACCCAGCGAGTAGTTACCGCGGCCGTCGAAACCGGTCCGAGAAAAACCGCGAAAGTCGCGAATCCTTGGGATCACGACGCTGATCAAGCGATCCAGAAACTCGTACATGCGCGCGCCGCGCAAAGTCACTTTGCAGCCGACCGCGACGCCTTCGCGCAACTTAAAATTCGAAATCGACTTCGTCGACTTGCAAACCATCGCGGCTTGTCCCGTGATCACCGCCATTTCACGCTGAGCCGCCTCGACGCGCTTGGCATTTTCCACGGCCTTGCCGACGCCCATGTTCACGACGATTTTGGTGATGCGAGGCACGGCATTCACGTTGCTGATCTGAAAACGCTCTTTCAGCGCTTCCCGTATCTCGCTCGAGTATTTTTCTTTCAAACGCGGCATCGAACAACTACTCAACTTTCTCAGTTCCAGCATGGGCACCGGGCATCCACTCGGCGCATTCGCCGGTCGATCGTACCGGAACCCAGGAACACAGCAGGCCTCGCCATGCAAATCGGCGGAACTGCCAACTAACCGTCACAACGGTCGCTTAGACCGGTTTACCTGAACGAGTCGACAACCGGACTTTGCGGCCGTCTTTGTCACGCCCCGCCCGAATGCGAACTGGCCGATCACTTCCCGAGTCCACCAGGAGGACGTTCGAAATGTGAATCGGGTTTTCAATCTGAATGCGACCACCTTGCGGGTATTTCTGGCTCCGACGAATGTGACGGTAGCGCAGATTGACACCTTGCACGACCACGCGTTGCGCTTCGACTTCCACGCGCAGCACCTTGCCGCGCTTGCCCTTCTCCGCGCCGGAGATCAGTTGGACGGTGTCGTCCTTCTTCAGCCGCAACATTCCTCGTCGCCCCTTTACCTAAAGCTCCGGACCTAACGATCCAGAACTGATGATCTCGCTCAGTCGCTCCCGCAGGCGCTAAACAACTTCCGGCGCCAACGAGATGATTTTCATGTAGTTCTTCGCGCGCAACTCGCGCGCGACCGCGCCGAAAATTCGCGTGCCACGCGGGTTGCCGTCTTTGTCGAGCAACACCAGCGCGTTGCGATCAAATCTCACATAGGAGCCATCGGCGCGCCGGACCGCATTTTTTGTCCGTACGATGACACCCTTCACGACTTCGCCCTGCTTGACGTCGCTGGACGGCAACGCGCGCTTCACCGAACAAACAATCACGTCACCGATGGTGGCGTAACGGCGCTTAGACCCACCCAGCACCTTGATGCACATGACCTTCTTCGCGCCCGAATTGTCCGCGACATCGAGCATGGTCTGCATCTGTATCATGGCACGTCACTCCACTCACACCGCATTCGACTCAGTCCGAATGTTGCGTTGAAACGATTTCTACTAGCCGCCAGTTCTTCTTCTTCGAAAGCGGGCGCGTGGCGACGATCTCAACGGTGTCGCCTTCTTTCGCGCTCTCCAGCTCGTCATGCGCAAAAAACTTCGAGTAATGGCGCATGTACTTCTTGTACTTCGGATGCATGACCAACCGTTGTACGCGCACCACGATCGTCTTCTGCATTTTGTTGCTGATCACGACGCCGCGCATCATGCGGCGATTGCCACTCATCATTTGCCAGTCTCCTTGCTCGCCGCTTGCTGGCTCATCGCCGCGAGTTCACGCTGGCGCAACACGGTCTTGAGCCGCGCAACGTCGCGCCGCAACGTGCGAATCTCGCCCGCGCGCTGCATCTCCTCGCTCGTCGACTGTAGTCGGAACTTGAAGAGCTTCGCCCGTATCTTGACGATCTCACTCTGAATCTCAGTGGCTGGGAGATCACGAACCTCGGCAAACTTCATACGGTTGCTCGCCTCCCCACCATTTTCACTTGCACCGGCAACTTATGCGCCGCGCGACACAGCGCCGTGCGCGAACTCGCCTCTTGCGCGCCTTGAATCTCGTAGATGATCGTGCCAGGTCGCACGACGGCGACCCAAAACTCGGGTTCGCCTTTGCCGTGTCCCATGCGAGTTTCCAGCGGCTTCTTCGAAATCGGCTTGTCCGGAAAAATGCGGACGCGCACCCGTCCCTCGCCGGCGAGGAAGTGGTTCGCGGCGACGCGACCGGCCTCGATTTGCCGGGCGGTGATCCAGCCAGCGTCGAGCGACATGAGCCCGTACTCGCCGAACGCGACGAAATTGCCGCGCGTCGCATTGCGCAGCACTCGACCTTTTTGTTGCTTGCGGTGCTTCGTCCGCTTAGGCATCAACGACATGTGGCTGCTTTCCCTTTTCGCGCAAATACTCGCCCTTGTAGATCCAAACCTTGCAGCCGATCAGTCCGTACGTCGTGCGCGCTTCCGAAAAACCGTACTCAATCTCCGCGCGCAACGTCGAGAGCGGAATCTTGCCCTCGGTGGCGTACTCGGTGCGTGCGAGTTCCGCACCGCCGAGTCGTCCGGAAACCATCACTTTGACGCCGAGCGCGCCTCGTTCGCGCGCAGTGCGCACCGAGTTCTTGAGCACGCGACGGAACGGCTGACGCTTTATCAATTGATCCGCGACGTCTTCCGAAATGAGTTGCGCGTTCATTTCGGGCGCACTGATTTCGGAAATGTTGATGTGAACCTTCGCGTGCGTCATCTCCTCGAGCTCGGCTTTGAGTTCGTCGACGCGCGCGCCTTTGCGCCCGATCACGACACCCGGCCGAGCCACGTGCAAGTTGATCGCGACCTTGCGCGCGTCGCCGTCGCCTTCGCGCTCGATCTCAATCCGCGCCACTCCGGCGCTGTAAAACTCTTTCTTCACGAACTTGCGGATGCGCTGATCCTCGACCAGTAAGCGGCCGAAATCCTGCTTAGTGGCGTACCAACGCGACGCCCACGTGTCGCGCGTGATGCCGATGCGAATCCCTGTCGGCCGTACCTTCTGACCCATGAGGGCGACTCCTACTCTTCCGCTCGTTTGGCGCCCGTCGCGCGTGCCCGGTTCTTCTTGCCTTCCGCCTGACCTCCGCCAGACTTGCCGCCGCCAGCTTGCGGCCGCCCCGACTTCGACGCCTCGCAGACAACAATGTTCAAGTGCGAGGTGCGTTTCAAAATCGGGTAAGCCATACCGCGTGCACGCGGACGCCAGCGCTTCCAGGTTGGGCCGTCGTCAACGGTCGCGCTGATGATGATTAAGTCCTCAGCTCGCACGCCGCCCTCCTGCACCGCATTTGCCACGGCCGATTGGACCACCTGCGAAATCAACGGCGCGGCACGGCGCTGGGTGAAGCGCAGCAGCTCGAGTGCGCGTCCGACCGGCTTGTGTCGCACGAGGTCCATCACGTAACGCGCTTTGCGCGGCGTGATGCGCGCGTGGCGGTGGCTTGACTTGAAAGCCGGGCTCGATTTTGGTAACTGGCTCATGTTTCGGTCCTTTGGCGCTCTAACGACATTCGCACCCTACTTTCCGGGGGCGGCCGCCTTCTTCGCACCTGCGTGGCTTCGGAACACTCGCGTCGACGAAAACTCGCCGAGCTTATGGCCGACCATGTTTTCCGTGACGAAAACCTTCTTGAACTCTTTGCCGTTGTGCACCATGAAAGTGTGGTTCACGAACTCCGGCACGATCGTGCAACTGCGTGCCCAGGTCTTAATGCCGTCCGCAGCGCCAAGCTCTTTTTGGCGCATGACCTTCTTGAACAGCTTGACCTCGACAAACGGGCCTTTTTTGAGCGATCTACTCATTACTTTTTCCTGCGTCGAATGATGTGCTTGTTGTTGATCTTGCGCGGGGAGCGTGTTCGACCACCCTTGGACAAAACGCCCGTGCGAGAACACGGGTGTCGCCCGCCGGAACTCCGACCCTCGCCCCCGCCCATCGGATGCGCAACCGGGTTCTTGGCAGTGCCGCGCACGATCGGGCGCCGTCCCATGTGACGTTTGCGTCCCGCCTTGCCGATCGAAATGTTGAAGTGGTCCTCGTTACCGACCACTCCCACGGTCGCACGACAATTCATGTGCACGCGACGAATCTCGCCGGACGGGAGCGAGAGAATGACGTGCGATCCTTCTTTGCCAAGTAACTGCGCAGACATGCCCGCGGCTCGAACCATGCGCGCGCCCTGCCCGGGCACGAGCTCGATATTGTGCACGGGCAAACCGTTCGGAATGCTGCGCAGCAGCATGCAGTTACCGGTTCGCGGCTCGACCAACTCGCCCGACTCGACCCGGTCGCCGACTTTGAGTCCGCGCGGCGCGACGATGTATCGTTTCTCTCCGTCAGCGTAGTGCAGAAGCGCAATGCGACTCGAGCGATTGGGATCGTACTCGATCTGAGCGACCTTCGCGGGCACGCCGTCTTTGTCGCGGCGAAAGTCGACGATGCGATAACGGATCTTCGCGCCGCCGCCACGATGGTGCATGGTGATGTGGCCGTGATTATTACGACCGTTCTTCTTGCGCAGCGTCACTACGAGAGATTTCTCCGGCGTTGTCCGCGTGAGCTCTTCGTAGTCAAACACCGAGCCGGTGCGCCGACCTGGCGTCGTCGGGTTGTATTTCTTAATTGCCATCGATTCGCACCTACCAGTTCGTTCAGCGCGGGAAGCCGCGTCCTACTCGTTTCAGCACAACCTTCGATTCACGACCAAAACTGTTGCTACACGATCTCAATCTTGTGGCCCGGCACGAGCCGGATGATGGCCTTCTTGTAGCTACTCGTCATGCCTTGACTGCGGCCCATGCGCTTGTGCTTGCCGCGTTGCCAAAGCGTGTTCACGGATTGCACTTTGACATCGAAAATCTCTTCGATGGCGCGCTTGATCTCGATCTTGTTCGCGTCCCCGCGCACGCGGAAGTAGTACGAATGCTGCCTTTCGGTCGCATGCGTGCTTTTCTCGGTGATGAGTGGCGCGAGTACAATGCTATGGGAGTTTTTCATTTTGCGGCTCCAACTTTCGCCGCGGCGGCCGCGGCTTGCTCCGCAGCTTCGACTTCCGCGAAGGCGGCCGACGTCAGCACGAGGGCGCGATTCTTGAGTAACGCCAGCGCGTTGAAATCGCTGACCGGCAGTACGCTAATTTTGGGAAGGTTTTGACACGATAAGGTCAAATTCTGAATCGCGCGGCGTTCCACATTCGAAGCGATACCGATCAGGCAAGAGGCTTGAACCCCGATCTTGGTGAGCAGTTCAGCGAGCATTGCCGTGTTCGGGCGATCGACCGCAAGGTCCTCGATAATTTTGGTCTCACCGTCAAGCAACTTGCTCAGTAGCGCGTGGCGCGTGGCAAGGCGACGCATTTTGCGCGGCAGCTCATAGTTGTAATCTCGCGGGCGGGGACCAAAAATAATTCCGCCGCCACGCCACAGCGGCGACTTGCGTGTACCCGCGCGCGCCCGGCCCGTGCCTTTTTGCTTCCAAGGCTTGTGATTTCCACCATTCACTTCGCTGCGCGTCTTCGTGCTTGCGGTGCCGCTGCGTAAATTCCCTTGGTAGTGGCGCACGGCTTCCTTGAGCAACACGTAGTTCGGATAGTTGCTGACGGGGCCGGCGGCAAATTGTCGGGCCGCGCGCGGCGCTCCGTCGGCGGCAAAGCAAGCAACACTGACCGGCTCCGGCACGACGCGCTCTCTCGCGACGCGACTGCCATCCTTCGTTGCCGCTCCTGGGGTCGTTCGTGTAGTCACTGTCCCTCGCCTACCTTACTCATCTTGCTGTATCCACTCGCGCTGCTTGCAATCTCGTCGCGGTCCGCGCCGACCGCCGACTACGTCAGGCTCTCCTCGATATAGAGGTAGCCGCCGTTCGGTCCCGGAATCGCACCCTTCACCACGAGCAAGTTTTCAGCAGGGTTCATCGAAAGGACGCGCAAGTTGCGCGTCTTGACGCGTTCCGCTCCGTACTGCCCAGGAAAGTGCTTACCCTTCAGGATGCGACCGGGATCTTGGTGCATTCCGGCCGAACCGAATTCGCGTTTGCACTTCGAACCGTGCGCGCGCGGGCCGATGCGCTGATTCCACCGCTTCACGTTGCCGGTGAAACCGCGACCCTTGGTAATGCCGGTCACGTCGACCGACGCCACGCCGTCAAGTACCGCAACACTAATCGTGTCGCCCGGCTTGGCCGCCACTTCGGCCGCGACGATCGGTATCTCGCGAACAAATTTCTTCACCGCGGTGCCGGCCTTCTGACAATGGCCTTCCTGCGGTTTCTTCAGCCCCTTGCGCGTATCCTCGAAACCAACTTGCAGCGCGCCGTAGCCATCGTTTTCTTGCGTCTTCACCTGCAACACGACGCACGGACCTGCTTCGATCAACGTGACGGGCATTCGCACACCGTCGGCGTCGAAAAGCTGAGACATCCCAACCTTTCGCCCGAGGATTGCTTTGCGGATTCGCTGAGGCATCGAACGGCTCCTGTTGGCCTAGCTTCGTTAGGCTTTAATCCGAGTGTTGATCCGAACGCTGACGCCAGGCGACATGGTGATTTTCGTCAGCGCGTCCATGGTCTTCGCCGTCGCCTCTGTCAGTTCGATCACGCGCTTGTGAGTACGCATCTCGAACTGCTCCCGCGAAGTCTTGTTCGCGTGCGGCGAACGCAAGACGGTGTAACGCTCGATGCGAGTCGGTAGCGGAATCGGGCCATGCACCAATGCGCCGGTTCGCTTCGCCGCTTCCACGATGGACAATGCAGCCTTATCCAAGACTTCATGATCGTAGGCGTCCATGCGGATTCGAATCCGGTCTCTGTCCTTCGCCATGGCCATTCTCTCTTTAAAGTCACCAGACCGCGGAGACGACGACGCGCACCCACTTGGACTCACCCTGCGATCTCGCTACGGCGAATTCCCTCGGTGAAAGCCTCCTCGATGAAGGAAGACTGCCACTGAGTGTCGACTCCGTCGTCAGCGTCTCGCAGATGCATCCCACCGAGGTCGCTGCTCGGTCGTGAGCGGCTGCTAATCAACCGGCCCACACTCCGCGTGCAAAATTAGGCAGGCTTACGAAGCGTCACGCTCCCCGCGAATTCGCGGGGCGGCAACCGCCGCCACTACCGCCTGCGGCCGATCGCCCTAAATCCTTTAACGACAGCAACTAAGGGCAACGTAGTCCATCGAGAAGCGAGTATTATAGAGAGGTCGTATACGGAGTCAACGAGAAAAACTGCGGGAAACATCGCCACGACCAGTCTTTGCGCCACCGCTGGCACGGCGCGTCGCAAGAATCACCGAAAGCGCTCCGCGACTTTCTCCGGCGCGACCGCGAAACCAATCGGCTCGAGGCTGATCGTGGCGCGGCCCTGCGAAATGGAACGGAGCGTTGTCGTGTAGCCAAAAACCTCCGCCAACGGCACGGTTCCGGAAAGTCGGCGCTGGTTAGCGACGATTTCGACGTTCGCGACGCTGGCGCGCCGGCGGGCCAGGTCCTGATGGATGGCGCCAAAGTACTCGTCGGGTGTGGAGATCTGAAACCGCATCACCGGCTCGAGCAGATCGACGCCGACAGCGTGTTCCGCGGCTGCAAACGCTTCTCGTGCCGCCATTGCCAAGCCGATCTCCGTCGTTTGCGGTTGAAAGTCGAGAATGGTGATACCAACGCGAATTCGAATGAACGGAAACTTCAGCGATTCGCCGGATGAACAACAACTCGCAACCGACTCTTCAACGCGACTCTTCCACGAACTGGGCATGAGCCCCAGATCCTGCCAATAGACTTCGACGTTCGTGACGTTGGGTGCCGGCGAAATGTGCAAACGCACTTCACCCAGATGGTCTTTGCCGCCGAGCGGTCGCGCGTAGCGCGCGTCTTTCGTCACTTCTGCGCGAAAAGTTTGGCGATACGAAACGCGTGGGTTGCCGATGTTCGCATCCACTTTGAAGTCGCGTATCAGTCGATTGCGGATGATCTCAAGATGCAGTTCACCCATTCCCGCCATGATGTACTGGCCCGTTTCCGGATGCGTCTCGAGCCGAAACGTCGGATCCTCGCGCGTCAAACGCAACAATTGCTCGTAAAGCCGATCGCGGTCCGCGGAGCTGCGCGGCTCGACCGCCATCGAAATCACCGTGTCAGGAAATACGGGCCGCTCGAGCAAAATCGGCTGGCCCTTCGAATCGCACAGCGTGTCACCCGTGCCGGAAAATCGAAAGCCCGTGACCGCTACGATGTCTCCCGCTTCAGCGACATCGATGGCTTCGCGCAAATTCGCGTGCATGCGATACAGATTGGCGACCCGCTCCTTCTTGTCGCTGCGCGTGTTCACGCATTGTTGGCCCCGCTCGAGACGACCGCTGTAGATGCGCAAGTAACTCAGCTCGCCGTGCTGATCGATTTGCACTTTGAAAAGCAACGCGACCAGCGACTCTTTGGCGGTCGTTGCGCGTTCGAGCGGCTTCTGGGTCCGTGGATCGATACCCGAGACTTTGCTGATGTCGGTCGGCGCCGGCAAATACGCCACCACGGAATCGAGCAGCGATTGCACGCCTTTGTTGCGAAACGCGGCGCCGCACACGACGGGAACCCAAAGTCGACGGAGCGTTCCGCGTCGAATCGCGCGCTGCAATAAATCGACGGACGGCGCCTCCTTGCCTTGGAGATAAATTTCCATCACCTCATCGTCGTGTTCGGCGACTCGCTCGATGAGTTCCGCGCGCCAAAGCTCCGCCAACTCGCGGCGTTCGGTTGCGATCGGCGTCACGACGACGTTTTGCCCAAGACTTTCACTGGTAAATCGCTGCTCCTCGAGTCGCAGCAAATCGATGACGCCTTCGAACTCCGACTCGGATCCGATCGGCAGATAGAGCGCGAGCGTTCGACAATGCAGCGTGTCCTGGATGTCTTGAAACACCCGAAAAAAATCTGCGCCCACTCGGTCAAGCTTGTTGATGAACGCCAGCCGCGGCACTTGGTAGTGGTCGGCCTGCCGCCAGACGGTTTCCGATTGGGCTTCGACACCCGCCACGCCGCAAAAGACGCCAATGGCGCCATCGAGTACACGCAGCGAGCGCTCGACCTCGGCGGTGAAGTCGACATGGCCGGGCGTATCGATCAGATTGATGCGCGTGCCCTTCCAGTTGAAGGTGGTCGCCGCGCTCGTGATGGTGATCCCGCGCTCTTGCTCTTCGACCAAATAGTCCATGTGCGCGGTGCCTTCGTGCACCTCGCCCATGCGATGTTCACGACCCGAGTAAAACAAGAACCGTTCCGACACGGTGGTCTTGCCCGCGTCGATGTGCGCGATGATGCCAATATTTCTGGAGTCGACCATTCCGCTACGCCAATCCCTACGTCACGCCGTAAATCTCAACCTGGCATTCCGAGACAGGTTGGACCGCTCAGAAATGCAGGAACCACGCGACGAGGAGCGAATCTCCCCATTGCGTGGCTGCCCTTAATTGCGACTTTGGACACTACCAGGCGTAGTGCGCGAACAGTTTGTTGGCTTCCGCCATTTTGTGGGTGTTCTCACGCCACAGGATCGAAGCACCTTCGCGTTTGTAAGCCGCCATGAACTCTTCGGCGAGCCGCACCGACATCGGTTTGCCACTCTTGGAACGAGTGGTCTTCAAGATCGTGCGAATCGCGAGTGACTGCTGACGCTTGCGGTTCACTTCCATCGGCACCTGATACGTGGCGCCACCGACGCGTTTCGAGCGCACTTCAACCATCGGCTTGACGTTGTTGATTGCGGACAGGAACACTTCCAACGGTTCTTGATCGGTAATCTTCTTCGCGATGTAATCCATCGCGTTATAGAAAACCTTCTGCGCCGCGGTCTTCTTGCCGTCCCACATCAATTGGTTGATGAACTTCGTCACCACCATGTTGCCGAAGCGAGAGTCTGGCCGCAGGAACCGTTCTGTGGAACGGAACTTGAACTTCAGCTCTTTCTTCTTCTTCTTCTTGCGCATCGCCATCGCGTCGCCGCCATGCTTTCGTCTGGTGCCTAGCCGTCATTTAGCCGTCTGAAGAATCTATCAGTCCTAAGTCTCTTTCGCTTTCGCGCCGTACTTGGATCGACCTTGCTTGCGACCGGCGACACCCATGGTATCGAGCGTGCCGCGCAAGATGTGGTAGCGAACTCCCGGTAGATCGCGCACGCGACCGCCGCGAATGAGCACGATCGAGTGCTCCTGCAGGTTGTGGCCTTCACCCGGAATGTAAACCGTGACTTCCTTGCCGTTCGAAAGCCGTACGCGCGCGATCTTGCGCAATGCGGAGTTCGGTTTTTTCGGCGTGGTCGTCTTCACTTGCAAGCACACACCGCGCTTCTGCGGACAGCCGTCGAGCACCGGCGACTTGCTGCGCCGCGGACGGTTGCGTCGGCCTTTCCGCACGAGCTGATTAATCGTCGGCATCGCTGAGTTCTTCTACTTCCTTCAACTCTTGTTCGTCTTGCTCGTCTTGAATCGCCTGCTGTTTGGTTTGCGCTGCGGCGCCGAACAACAGGTCTTTCAACTCGGCGCTTCCGTAGTCGTCTTCCGGCTCCGCCACGGCCGTTGTGGTCAGTTCCGCAGTCACACCCAGTTGAGCTGCTTCTTCCTCGATGGCTTCCGCTTCCTTCGATCCGGGCGCGACGAGCTTCTTCACGCCTTTCTCGAAATAGATCCGGAAACCAGTCCCGGCCGGGATCATGTGACCCATGATCACGTTCTCTTTGAGGCCGACTAACTTGTCCTTCTTGCCAGCCAAGGCCGCTTCTGTCAACACCTTGGTGGTTTCTTGGAAACTCGCTGCCGAAATGAAGCTCTCCGACTGGAGCGACGCTTTCGTGATTCCTTGCAGCAGCGGCTCGGCGGTTGCCGGCTTTTTCCCCTGCGCGACGGTGTCTTCGTTGATGTGCTTGAAGCGAAACTTGTCGATCACCGTTTCGGGCAGGAGGGTCGTGTCGCCAGGGTCCACAACGCGCACGTTGCGAAGCATTTGCGACAGGATGATCTCGATGTGTTTATCGTTGATCAACACGCTTTGTGCCAAGTACACCTTCTGCACTTCGCGCTGCAAGTAGGACTGCACGGCTTCGACGCCCTTGATGCGCAGAACGTCTTTAGGGACCAAGTCACCGTCGACGAGCGGATCGCCGGCTTTGACTTCGTCACCCTTGTGCACCCGGAAGTGTTTGCCGTGCGGAATGATGTGCTCGACCGCGTCGCCGCTGAGGCTGCGCACGATCACCGTCGTCTTGCCGCGCTTCTTCTCGCCCATCTCGACGACGCCGTCGATCTCCGCGATGACCGCCGGATTCTTCGGGCGGCGCACTTCGAAGATCTCCGTGACGCGCGGCAATCCTCCGGTGATGTCCTGCGTACCGGAGATTTCGCGCGGCGTCTTCGCGATCAGTGTGCCGGCAAGAATCTTGTCGCCCGGCTCGACCTCGATGTGCGCCTTCTCCGGAATCGGATAGAGCGCGAGGATGTCACCTTCGGCTTTTTCGCGAATCACAATGCGCGGGTGCAACTCGCCCTTGTGCTCGATGATCACGCGACGACGCTTTTTCGACACTGGGTCGTGTTCGAGTTTGAGCGTCGCGCCTTCCACCATGTCTTCGAATTCGACGACGCCCGACTTCTCGGCGATGATCGGGATCATGTGCACGTCCCAGGTGTAAAGCGTGTCGCGCGCCTTGACCGCGGCCCCCTCTTTGAGTTGGAGCACAGCGCCGAGCGGCACCGCGTGTCGCTCGAGTTCGCGCCCCATCTTGTCCTGGACGATGACCTCGCCGCTTTGATTCAGCACGACGATTTCCGCGGTCTTGTTGACCACCGTTCGCAAGTTGCGATAAGCAATCTCGCCCGCGTTGGTCGCGCGAATCACGTTGTCCTGCACCCGCTTCGACGCAATGCCACCGATGTGAAAAGTACGCATCGTGAGCTGCGTGCCCGGTTCGCCGATCGACTGCGCCGCGATAATGCCGACCGCCATGCCTTCTTCAACCAATCGACCGGTTGAAAGATCCATGCCGTAGCACTTCGCGCACACGCCAAAAGACGACTCGCAAGTGAGCGGACTGCGCACGCGCAACTTCGAGTAGCCCATGGCTTCGATTCGCCGCGCGATATCGGGCGTCATGATCTCGTTCTCGCGCACGACGACTTCGTCCGTGACGATGTCCGTGACATTCGTGAGCGAAGTGCGACCGATGATGCGACGCGCCAATTCGACTTCAATTTTGTCGCCGCGGTGTATCGCTTCCTTCGTGATCCCATTGGTCGTACCGCAATCGATACTCGTGACCACGACGTTTTGGCCGACGTCCGCGAGCTTGCGCGTCAGGTAGCCCGAGTCCGCGGTTTTCAGCGCGGTGTCGGCCAATCCCTTGCGCGCGCCGTGCGTAGAACTGAAGTATTCGAGGACCCGCAGCCCCTCGCGAAAACTCGCTTTGATCGGCGTTTCGATGATCTTGCCGGACGGTTTCGCCATGAGTCCGCGCATGCCGGCGAGCTGCCGTACTTGCGTCACGTTGCCGCGACTGCCGGAACTCACCATCAAGTAGATCGGATTCACGTACGTGTCGCCCGACTTGACGTCGTGGCGCAACACGTCCATGAGTTCCTCACCCACTTGCTCGGTGGCGTGAGTCCACAGGTCGATCACTTGGTTGTAGCGTTCGCCATCGGTGATGACCCCTTTTTTGTAGAGGCCATCGACCTTCGCCACTTCCGCTTCCGTGCGCCGCAAAACTTTCGGCTTGCCGGGCGGGTCACGCAAGTCATGCACGCTAAAGCTGAGACCGGCGCGCGTGGCCGCTTTGACGCCGATTTCCTTCATGTCATCGAGCAACTTCAATGTCGCCTTGCGGCCAACCAGCTGGTAGCTGTCGTGGATGACCCGCTGGAGATCCTTCTTCGTCAGTTCGAAGTTGTAGAAGTTCATCCCCACCGGCAAGAGGTCGTTGAAGATGATGCGGCCAGGCGTCGTCTCGTAGAGACCTTGCTCATCGGGTTTCACTTGCGTGCCGTTGCGCAAAATCAGTCGCTTCTCGGGCGGCATGCGAACTTTGACCTTCGCGTGCAAATGGACGCGACCTGCGCCATGCGCGGTGAAAACTTCGTCAGTGTCGCTGAAGCGCAGCGCTTCGCCCTTCATGCCCGCCATTGAAATCGTCAGGTAGTAGCAACCCATGACGATGTCTTGGTTCGGCGCGATGATCGGGTTCCCGTGCGCGGGCGAAAACACGTTGTTAGTCGACAGCATGAGATTCGACGCTTCGACTTGCGCTTCCACGGACAACGGCAGGTGCACCGCCATTTGGTCCCCATCGAAGTCGGCATTGAACCCTTCGCACACGAGCGGATGGATCAAGATGGCGTTGCCCTCGATCAGCACAGGCTCGAACGCTTGGATCCCCATGCGGTGCAAGGTCGGCGCGCGATTGAGGAGCACGGGATGGCCGCGCGTCACTTCCTCGAGGATGTCCCAGACCTCTTCGTCCTTGCGCTCCAACATTTTCTTGGCGCTCTTGATCGTGTCGGCGTAACCGAGCTCTTTCAGGCGCCGAATGATGAACGGCTGAAACAGCTCCAGCGCGATTTTCTTCGGTAGGCCGCATTGATGCAGCTTGAGTTCTGGACCCACCGCGATGACCGAGCGAGCGCTGTAGTCAACGCGTTTGCCGAGCAGATTCTCGCGGAAGCGACCTTGCTTCCCTTTGATCATGTCCGTCAGCGACTTGAGTGGCCGGTTGTTTGAACCGAGCACCGGTCGTCGGCATCGATTGTTGTCGAACAACGCATCCACCGAATGTTGGAGCATCCGCTTCTCGTTGCGGATGATCACTTCCGGGGCGTTCAAATCGAGGAGCTTCTTCAATCGGTTGTTGCGGTTGATGAGACGTCGATAGAGGTCGTTCAAGTCCGACGTCGCGAAGTTGCCACTCTCCAGCAACACGAGCGGACGCAGATCCGGTGGAATCACCGGAATCACATCCATCACCATCCACTCCGGCTTATTGCCGGAGTTCAGAATCGTCTGCACGATCTTGAGTCGCTTGATGATGTTCGCGCGCTTCTGCTTGGAGCGCACCGTCTCGAGCTCGCCCTTGAGCTCCTCTGCCAAAGTCGGCATATCGATGCGACGGATCATCTTGCGAATTGCCTCGGCGCCCATGTCGGCTTCGAAGCTATCTCCGTACTTTTCCCGCGCAAAGCGGTATTCCTCCTCATTGAGGAGTTGCTTTTCTTTCAGCGGCGTATCGCCCGGCTCGATGACGACGTAGTCCTGGTAGTAAATGATGCGCTCCAGGTGCGCCGTCTTCATGTCTAGCAAGTTGCCGATGCGCGACGGCATGGCCTTGAAGAACCAAATGTGCACGACCGGCGCCGCCAGGTTTATGTGCCCCATGCGACTGCGGCGTACGCGCGAGTGCGTGATCTTGATGCCGCAGCGGTCGCAGATGATTCCCTTATGCTTGATGCCTTTGTACTTGCCGCACGAGCATTCCCAGTCGCGTTCCGGTCCGAAAATGCGCTCGCAAAACAGACCGTCTTTTTCCGAACGGTATGTTCGGTAGTTGATGGTCTCGGGCTTCCGCACTTCGCCATACGACCACGCCAAAATGTCGGTCGGCGAGGCCAGGCGAATGTTGATGGCACCGTAATCGTTCACTCGCTCGTAAACAGGTTCGATCATGGTGCTCCTATTTCTTTTTCTCGAGCTCGAGGTTCAGACCCAACCCCTTGATCTCGTGCGTGAGCACGTCGAACGATACCGGCGTGCCGGCTTCGAGCGTGTTCTCGCCTTTGACCATCGACTCGTAGATCTTTGCGCGGCCATCCACGTCGTCGCTCTTCGCCGTGAGCAATTCCTGCAGAATGTGAGCGGCACCGTACGCTTCCAGCGCCCAGACTTCCATTTCGCCAAAGCGCTGGCCGCCGAAGCGCGCCTTGCCGCCGAGCGGCTGTTGCGTGATGAGCGAGTAAGGCCCAGTGGCGCGCGCGTGGATCTTGTCATCCACCAAGTGGTGAAGCTTCAGAATGTAGAGTCGACCGACCGTCACCTCTTGGTCGAAAGCCTGACCTGTGCGACCGTCGTACAGTACGGACTTACCCGACCGCGGCAGATTCGCGGCTTCGAGTTGATTCCGAATCTCCTCCTCTGACGCGCCGCTGAAAATCGGCGTGATGGCGCGGTAGCCCTGCTTTTCGGCCGCCCAACCCAAATGCGTCTCGAGAATCTGCCCGAGGTTCATGCGCGATGGCACGCCGAGCGGATTCAAGATGATCTCGACCGGTGTACCGTCTTCCAAGAACGGACAATCCTGGATTGGAAGGATCTTGGAAATCACTCCCTTGTTGCCGTGGCGTCCCGCCATCTTGTCGCCGACCGACAGGTTGCGTTTGGTCGCGACGTAGATTTTCACCATTTCGATCACACCGGGCGGCAGCTCGTCGCCGCGCGTCAGGCGATTGATCTCGCGGTTCTTCGCGTCCTCGACGGCTTCCATTTTCTCCAGTCGCAAACGCAATGCGTCCTTGACCGCCTGGTCCTTCTTCTTGTTGCCCGACAAGAAGAACTCCGGATTGAGCGCGATTTTCACCGCGTGGACGTTGCGACCCTCGTACAGGGTTTCGCTCTTGAAAACCTTGCCCGTGTTCGGATCGCGCGGCGTCTCGCCGGTCGCCTTCTTGAGATCCTCCAGCAACGCTTCGATCTCAACGAGAATCTCGGCGTGACTCTTGTCTTCAAAGTCTTTCGCCGCGTCCTTCGCCGATTTGCGATCGTCGCCGACGACCGCCGATCGCCGCGCGAAACGCTTCGAACCGATGACGACGCCCTGCACGCCGGACGGCACCGTGAGCGAATCGTTCTTCACGTCTTCGCCGGCGCGACCAAAGATCGCGTGGAGCAGTTTCTCTTCGGGCGACAGTTCGCTCTTCGACTTCGGCACCACTTTGCCGACCAAGATATCGCCCTGGCCGACGCGCGTGCCGGTGCGGACCACGCCACCCTCGTCGAGATTCTTGAGCATTCGTTCGGAAACGTTCGGGATATCGCGGGTGAATTCCTCGCGACCGAGTTTTGTCTCGCGCATCTCGATCTCAAACTCGTCGATATGGATCGACGTGTAAGTATCGTCTCGGATCAATTGCTCGCTCACGATGATGGCGTCCTCGTAGTTGTAACCGTCCCAACTCATGAAGGCGACCAACACGTTGCGCCCGAGCGCCAGCACGCCATCTTGTGTCGCCGCGCCGTCGGCCAGAATTGCGCCGCGTTCAACCTTTTGGCCGAGCTGCACGCACGGCCGTTGATTGAGACAGGTGCGTTCGTTCAGCCCCTGATACTTGCGCAACTCGTAGACATCGACGCCGACCTTGATGCGGGCGGCATCCACGTAGTCCACGGTACCGGCGTTCATCGCTTTCACGACCATGCCGGAGTAGCGTGCGACGAAGTCCTCCATGCCGGTCGAAACGAACGGCGCTTCAGTTTGGATCAGCGGCACGGCCTGGCGCTGCATGTTCGAGCCCATGAGCGCGCGGTTGGCGTCGTCGGTCTCGAGGAACGGAATCAGCGCCGCGGCGACGGAGACGAGCTGCTTGGGAGCCACGTCGATATATTCGATGTTTTCCGGGTTCACGAGCACGAAATCACCGTTTCTGCGGCAGGAGATAAGCTCATCGGTGAGCTTGCCTTTTTCGTCCATTTTCGAATTGGCCTGGGAGATGGAATATTTGCCTTCTTCGATGGCCGAGAGATAAACCACCTCGTCTGTGACGCGGCTGTTTACGACTTTGCGGTACGGGCTTTCGATGAAGCCGTATTTATTAACGCGGGCGTAGGTCGCCATCGAGTTGATGAGTCC
>JBJXGE010000055.1:0-41994 GCA_046154185.1 Planctomycetota bacterium | reverse complement strand
GTCGTCGCCGATTGAATGCTGTCGCATCGCGCGGACCTCGCGATGCGATGCCGTGATCGAAAAGAGCCGATCCGATCTGAGGGCCTGCAAGGCCCGTCGGGTTATAGCCCGGGGTTGACCGGCAGGGGCGGTCCGCCGGCCCGGCCGGTCTACCCCGGGTCAGGGCAGAGAACCGTTCCGGCCTGCAAGGCCGGAGGACAATCCTCGCCGCATGCGCGGTGTCGATGGCGAGGCGAACGGCCTACCGATGGGCGATGGCAAATCGAGTCGTCCGAGTCGTCACCGATTGAATGCTGTCGCATCGCGTGGAGTCGGGAGCGACGAACGCGAGGAGTGTTTGAGCAACACCCGTAGGAAGAATCTAGTACCGGAACGCGCAGCGCTTGCTCTGGGGCTAGTCACACCCCAAATACGCATTGCAACTCAGTTCGGTTTCGACGGGCGCAATGTCGCAACCCGGGTACGGCGCGGGCGGCGGCGGACCGGCGAGAAAAAGATGCTGAAGCAAGTACACGGGGTCTGACATGTCGAGGATTTGGTCATCGTTGGAATCACACGCGGCATCACAGGGCAGTTTTTCGCCCACGCTCATGATTTGATTCAAGTGAAAAATCGGGTCACCGATATCGAGCACGCCGTTCGCATTGCACTCGCCCCGCAAGAACGGCAACTGCGTGATCGCAGTTGTGCCAAAGACCCCGAGCGCGTCCGTCGGCTGATCGATCGTGCCCGCAATCGCCGTGAAGTTCACTCCGTCCTCGCCGCCGCCGAGCAGCGTGAACGGCACGCTGAACGACAGACTCGTCGTCATGTAGTCGATGGAGATCGAGCCCACGAAGTTGAAATCGGCGTCGACAACATCGGCAGATCCGGCGAAAACGCCGAAATTCAGCACGCGGCGCTCGATGCCCAAGTCCAGAATTGTGAAGCCAGGAAACGTCCCTTGAAGCGACACTCCGCCGGTCGAGGCGTCGCGATCCACATCCAAATCGAATACCGCAACGACACTCGTCGGCGCCAACAGCTCTGGCGGCAGAATGCCGTTGTAGAAACTCATCACGACATCGAGTCCGAGCGGTGTCGGCGTGACTTGTACTTCGCTCAAGTCCATGAGCCGTGGTCCGCTGCCGAGGCCGTCAACGGTGTCGCCGAGCGGGTCCGGGATACTCACGGTTTGCCCGCGCGCCACAGTCATACCGAACATCAGGAACAAAGCGACGCAGGACCACATTCGGAGCCGAATTGCGCTGAGCATGGCAGGTCTTTCGTGGCCACAGAGCCAAAGTGGGAGCAACCGAGGGATGCGGTTCACACGAATCGATCGCGGTATTCTGAAGACAACGAAGCGGATCGCAAGCATCGTTCTGAGAAACTCCGCGAGGTGTCCTTTCTGTCGTCGGCGAGGGCTCTGTCGAATGCGATCGCGCCGGCATAGAATTCGGCGACACGCGTCGCCGTCGACGACTCGTCAGGAGTGACGCAGCCGCGTTTCGCACGGAAAGCCCGCCATGCCCCGATTTGCCTGCAGATTCGCGTTCGTCTGTTGTTGCCTGTTTGCCGCCGCGAGTCTAAGCGGGCAAGAGCTGCCCGAGCTACAAGTCGCGAGCGACGACACCGTCGTCGATCATTCCTGCCGACTGACGATCGCCCCCGGCCTGGTGATCCACGACGCCAACGCGAATGGCGTCATTCAGGTGCGCGGTGACAACCTCACCATCGAATTCGCGGACGGGAGCGTTCTGCGCGGCGCGGCCGACGGCGCGCCGGGCGATAGCCTCACCGGAATCGGTGTGCGCGTCTCGGGATCTCGTGGCGTCAAACTTCACAAGCTCAAAGTGAGCGGGTTCAAGGTCGGGGTCTT
Organism: Planctomycetota bacterium; assembly: GCA_046154185.1. GTDB lineage: Bacteria > Planctomycetota > UBA8108 > UBA1146 > JAJFFE01 > JBJXGE01. Next base: position 40,133 of record JBJXGE010000055.1, on the reverse strand, counting down.
TGCCAGTCAAGCGCCTCAGCTCGAGATCCATCGAGCTGAGCTGCAAGGCAACTTTCGGCAACGGCTGCGTTCGATGCCAACTGCCGAAGATGGCGCCGACTGGTTGTGGCCGCACAATAACGACCACAACGAATATCTTCTGCAGTATGGCGCCGCCCTCTACATCGAGGACTCGCGAGAAGTGATCGTCCGTCGCACACGCGTACGCGATTCACAGAACGGCATCATCTTTGATCGTGTGAGTCACTCGTTGGTCTATGATTGCGACGCGAGTTTTCTCTCCGGCTGGGGTCTCGCCATGTGGCGATCGTGCGACAACAACATCACGTGCAACTATTTCGATTTTTGCGTGCGTGGTTATTCGCACGGTGTCTACAACCGCGGCCAAGACTCGGCCGGTATCCTGATGTTCGAACAATGCTCGCGCAATGTGATCGCCCGCAACTCGGCGGTTTGTTGCGGCGATGGTCTATTCGCGTTCGCGGGCCGCGAAGCGCTCGGCGAGATTCAACCAGCATCGGGCGCCGTGGTGGATTATCACCGCCTCGGTTGCAACGCGAACCTGATCGTCGAGAACGACTTCTCCTTCGCGGCGGCGCACGGACTCGAGCTGACTTTTAGCTTCGACAATCGCATTCTTCAAAACCAGTTCGATGGCAACGCGATCTGCGGAATCTGGGGTGGCTACTCGCAGGACATGTTCATTTGCGCCAACGTCTTCCACGCCAACGGCGAGCAGGGTGTTGGGCCCGAACGCGGTGGAGTCAACATCGAGCATGGGTGCAACAATGTCATCCATGACAACAAGTTCTTGCGCAACAAGGTCGGCGTTCACTTGTGGGATGACGATGATGCTGGATTGCTCGAGAAGCCGTGGGCGAAGGCGAATCATCGCGGCTCGGTGGACAACCGAGTGTCTTTCAACTTGTTCCATGGCGACAAAATCGCGTTGGAAGTGCGCGACTCGCGCAGCACGAAATTCAGCGACAACAAATTGGTCGAAGTCGGACAAGAAATGAGCGTCGTCGGTGGCGAGGCGCCGGTCGTTTCAAGCGGCGGCGATGTTTCGTGGCATTTGCCGGAGTACTCGCTCAAAGGAAAACAGCAGCCGGGCGCGCAGCTCTGGCGTCGTCGCGTGGCGGAGCTGAGCCGCGCGCACATCATCATGACGGAGTGGGGGCCTTGGGATTTCGCGTCACCACTGGTTCGACCCGTGGTCGTGAGCGGCGCGGCGCACCGGTTCGAAGTTCATGGCGTCGAAAGCAAGATCGAGACCTTCGGGGTCGGCGACGGCGTCGAGTATAGTCTCGCGACTTCGGCGCTTCCGGGCGTACCGCACGCGCTCGACGTTCGAGCCACGCGCCCTGGCGTCACGCCCTATCAGGTACGCATCGTCGCGTCGAATTTCGAGCAGGTCGTGCGCGGAACGCTGTTGAACATCGAATGGCGTGTGCGCGTCTTCCCTTGGCGTCAAGATCCGCGCGAGGATCTGAGCGCGTGGTTGAAAGAAGCGGACGGACCGGACGCGCACATCAGCACCGTAAACCAGGTGCGCTTTCAATTCGGGGGCGGTGGGCCGCGCGCCGTGGGGCTTTGCGAAGCGAGCCGCGCCGCCGGTCCGGAAGGCGATCGCTTCGGCACGATTGCGACCGCGCGTGTCCCGCTCGCGAGCGGAAAATGGCGAATTGTGACCATGAGCGACGATGGCGTTCGCGTGTCGGTGGATGGGAAGCGGGTGATCGATAACTGGACTTGGCACGCGCCGACGCGCGATGTCGGCGAGTTCCACGTCGAGTCGGCGCGCGAGGTCGAACTGCGAGTGGAGCACTTCGAGCTTGACGGCCATGCGTTGCTAACGCTTGAGATCGAGCCGATTCGTGAGTAGTCGCCGCAGGATTTGAGGAGGCGACTCCCCAGCCGACATGGGCGAGGTATGGGGAGTTGTGCCGGACCGGAAGAGTCGCCTTGTTCTTCGCTGACAATAGGAGATAGACGCGGCGGAGTTTTCGCGTGGGCTGTTTTCCAAATTCTGAGCGGCCGCCTTCCGACCCGGAAAGTGCGCATGGTGTCCGACAAGAGTCCCTGGTACCGCGACGGATTGCGTTTCGAATGCACGCAGTGCGGCCACTGCTGCAAAATCGAAGGGTATGTTTGGGTCGACGAGCCGAAGATCGCCGAGATAGCGGGCTTCCTCAAAGTCTCGCCCGCGCACGTACGCGAGGAGTTTGTGATACGCGTCGGCACTCGACTCAGTCTGACCGAGAAGCCCAATCACGAGTGTGTGTTTTGGCAAGACGGCTGCACGATCTATCCGGTGCGGCCGGAGCAGTGCCGGACTTTCCCATTTTGGAAGGCGCATATCGAAAGTCCGCGCGGTTGGAAGGCGGTCGCAAAAGAGTGCGAAGGCGTTGATCGGGGTCGCCGTTACACGCGTCAAGAAATCGACGCGATTGCGCGCGGTTCCACGGCAACCGATAGCGGCAAGGAGACCGACAATTGACTTGTGATGCGAACTCCCGTGACTCGAGCTCCCAAAATCGTCGACCCGACTGCCGGTGGCGCGCGATTCCATGGTCGGCGCACGCCGCACTCGCTCTCCTCCTCGTTTGTGCCAGTTGCGCCAGCGACCGCGCGCGGCTCGGGCCGGAGCGCTTTCGCAACGAGCTCGATCTCATCGGGCAATACGAGTTCGAGCGGCGATTCGCGCCCGATTTTTTCGCTTCCGTTCTTGTCCATGAGAGTCCGCACGTGCGCGCCCGGGCGGCGCGTGCGCTCGGTCGACTGCTCGATCCGCGCGCGGTTCCGCTCCTTGCGGAAGCGGCGCGCGATGCATCGCTCAGCGTGCCGCAAGAGGTCGCGTTCGCCCTCGGTCAAATCGCGACTGCCGACGCGCTTGAGCCGCTCACGCTGCTCGTCCGTCACGGCAATGCGCGCGTGCGTGCACTCGGCGCGGAAGCGCTTGGGAAATTGAAGCTGAAGGATGGCGCCGACTTGGTGCGTCAGATGGCGTTTCTGGCTGCCGCGCTCATTGCTGATAATGATCCGGAGGTGCGTGGTGCTGCCGCGCTCGCGGCGGGTCGTACGCAAATCGCCGCGTTCATACCGGACTTAAGCGCTCGAATGACTGATGACCAGAGTTCTGACGTCCGCTGGCGCGCGGCTTATGCTCTGGCGCGGCTCGACAACCCTGCGAAGTTGCCGGCGCTGCGCGCGCAGCTTTCGAATCCCGATCCGTGGGTGCGCGCCTTCGCGGCGCATGGCATGCGCTATCCGCCCGATCCCGACGCGACCGAGCCGCTCGCCGCATTGCTCAAGGATGGGAAATCGAGTTGGCAGGCGCGAGCGTTTGCGCTCGATAGTTTCGCCTTTCTTCGTAAGGCGCAAGTGGGGGACGCCGTCCGCATCCGCGATGTTCTGATTGAACAGTTGTTGCGCGAGAGTCATCCGCTGGTGCTCGAGAAGTTGCTCGTCGCGCTCGCGGAACACGGCGGCGAGATCGAGGCGCAAATGATCGAAGCGCTACTCGCCGAGACGACTTCGCGCACCGTGCGACGCGCGGCGCTCGTGGCGTGGGGGCAAGCCGGGCGAGTCGGCGCGATCGAGGGTCTCGTGATAGCGGCGCGCGACGCGGATCCGCTGCTGCGCGCCGCCGCGCTCGAGGGACTCGCGCACTGCGGGAACGAGGCGCTGATCCCGCTCGCCGGTGCGCTCCAGGATTCTGATGTCCGGGTCCGTTCCGCGGCAGTTCTCGGTCTCGCGAAGTTGCCGACTGCCGAGGTGTGGGACTACGTTGTACACGCCGGCGTGAATGACGCCGACTTCGCCGTGCGTGGGACCGCCGTCACGGAGTTGCGCGCGAAGAAGCCGGATCGATGGCAGGAGTCGTTGCTCAAAATCTACGACGTGAGTCTTGCGGAGGAGTTTTGGGAAACGCGGAAGGAAGTGTTTGAGGCCCTGAAGGACGAGCGCGCGATGCTCGAGAGCCGGGCGCGCGCGGCGCTCACCGACAAGTATCCGGCCGTGCGCGCGCTGGCGCGGGCGGTGCTCGGCGACGCGGCGCCAGAGTCCGCGCAGCTCGAACGCGCATCGCTTTCGTACCCGCTGATTCGGTCCGAGGACCTGCTCGGACAAGACAATCCGCAATTGGAGCTGACGACTTCACGCGGTCTCATCGTCCTCGAGTTGTTCCTTGCTGATGCGCCGCACCACGTCTCGCACATTATGCACTTGGCGCGCTCGGGATTTTACGACGGCCTCGTGTGGCATCGCGTCGTGCCCGCGTTCGTGATCCAAGGCGGCGATCCGCACGGCGATGGCGCTGGCGATGCGGGCATCGCTTTACCGGATGAGATCAATTCACGACCGTATTTGCGCGGCACGCTCGGCATGCCGAACGCTGGTCGCGATACCGGCGGCTGTCAGCTCTTCATCACCCACGTGCCAGTGCCACGGCTCGATGGTCGCTACACCGTGTTCGGCCAAGTGTTGCTCGGCATGGACGTCGTCGATCAGATCGAGGTCGGCGATCGGATTCTCAGCGCGCGCGTCGTCGAGCAGCTCGTCCGGCAAGCGCCGCGCGCTCGAGCGCCGTAGCGCCCTTCAGCTCTCCGGGTTGTAACGCGTGCGACCGAGGTCCGGCTGCAGATTGATCAAAATGTTGCGGACCTCCTCGTGATAGATCGTCCCTTTGAGTTCCAGGTAGGTCTCAAAGTGACGGATCGCCGCCTCCTTGTTGCCGCGCTGCTCGAACTCGATCTTGCCGAGCAAGTAGTGCGGCGTCGGGTCGACGGGATCGATCTCTAGACAGCGCTCGAGTTCCGCGACGGCTTCCGGCACCCGCTTGAGCTCGAGATAGAGCCACGCGATGTCGTAGTGCGGTCCGCTGTACATGTCTTTGTCCATCGAGTTGAGGACACGCTGGTAGCAGGCGAGCGCGAGATCGTAGTTGCCGTTGTCTTGGTGGATCCGGCCTTCGAAGTGATCGTATTTAGAATTCTTCGGATCAAGCTCGCGCGCGCGATCGAGATTGTAGATCGCGCGCTGGTAGTCCTCACGCTGCCAGTAAAACGCCGCCAATCGCTCGCGGTGTTTCGGCTCCTTGGGATACGCGGCGGCGAGCTTTTCGTACTTCTCGATTTTCACGTCGAGCACGGAGTTGCGATCCTGCTCGCTCGGATTGACGATGTCCTTTTGGGCGAGCAACCGCGAGTCGCCCGAGACGCAACCGGTCGCGAGCCCAAGCATGAGAGTGAGCACAAGTCGTCGATGCAGCATGGTCGTCCTTCCGCTAGGGTCCCCTCCCGCTGCGCGGCGCCGGTCGACCGGCACGAGCGGAATCGAGATTCTGTACTCTCCTCTTCGGGCGGAATCGTCGGCGGCTTGACGAGAAGTTCTTCTGGTGGCGCGTGGCTGAATTGACAGTCCCGAATGCCATTTCTAGAATCGGCCGCGAACTTCCCTCCAACAACCGCCTCGAACAACCGATTGGCCTCGAAGTGATCGAAGTCTGCATCAACGGCGAACGGACGACTTTGGCGGAGCCGATGACGCTCGCCCAATTGCTCGAGCGTTTCGCGACCGCCGGCCAACCCGTTGCGGTCGAACTCAATCGGCGGGTCGTGCCGCGTCGGGCGCATGCCGAAACGCGCTTGGCGGCGAACGACGAGCTGGAGATCGTCACTTTGGTCGGCGGTGGATGAGGTGGAATCGCCAGTGATCGCGCCTGAACCGCTGCAGATCGGCGCCCGCACCTTACGCTCGCGCCTCATCGTCGGCACCGGAAAATACCGCAGCATGCAAGTGATGCGCGATGCGCTCGCCGCCGCTGAAGCGCATGCGGTGACGGTCGCGATTCGCCGACTGAGCGCGCCGAGTGCGGGCGAGAATCTTCTCGAGCATCTCGACCGCAGTCGCTATTTGCTGCTACCGAATACCGCCGGCTGTTACACCGCCGAAGATGCGGTGCGCGTCGCGCGACTCGCGCGCGAACTCGGACTGGGCGACTGGGTGAAACTCGAAGTGCTCGGCGACAAAGAGACGCTACTGCCCGATCCCGTCGGCACGCTCGAAGCGACGCGGGAGCTCGTCAAGGATGGCGTCGAGGTCTGGGCGTATACCTCGGATGACCCCGTCATGGCGCAGCGACTCGAGGAAGCGGGCGCGACCGTCGTGATGCCCGCCGGTTCACCGATCGGCTGCGGCCAGGGCATCCTCAACCCGTCGAACTTGCGTCTCATCATCGAGAAGCTGCGCGTGCCCGTAATCGTCGATGCCGGCGTCGGCACGGCGAGCGATGTGACGATCGCGATGGAACTCGGCGCCGCCGCCGTCTTGCTGAACACTGGCATCGCGCTCGCGCAAGACCCCGTCGGCATGGCGCGCGCAATGCGCCACGGACTCGAGGCGGGTTATTGGGCGGCGCGGGCTGGACGCATCCCGCGGCGGCGCACCGGCTCGGCGTCTAGCCCAGTCAGCGGCGTGATCGGCCGGAGTATCGCGGGTGAGTAACAGTGCGCAGGCCCTATGAATGAGCCCGCGCAGTTCGACGAGGTTTGGCAGCGCGCGCGCCAGTTTTTCGAGTCGCTCCAAAGCGACCCGTTGGGATGGCTGGCGCTGCTGGCGAGCGCCGCCTTGGTGCTGGCGATCATCGCGCTCCTCGCAGCGGCGTTTGCGACGCTGCTGCGACGGCAGCCGATCCACTTGCTTGCGCCGCCCTATTGGCGCTGGCCGGACGCCGTCTTCGTACTGCTGAGTTGCTTCACGCTCGAAGCGCTGACTTCGATGTTGCTCAGCCAACTGGAACTCGGCGCGGCCAGCGCGGCGGTCGCAGCACTCGAGCAGCCGCCGGCGCTTGCGCGCTGGCTGATCGACGAGCTGCGGCCCTTGTTGTTTTCCGCCCGCATAGTTGTGCACGTCCTGCTGCGGGTCGGCTGCGTCGTGGCGATCTTCGCGGCGCTCTCGCTCCGGAACTCGGCGACCAGCGTGCTCGGTCTCGATCGACGGCTCTTCGGTGCGGGACTGCGCGTCGGCGCACTCACGTATGTCTGCATCGTCTTGCCCGGTTGGTTGGTCGTCAGTTCCAGTTGGACGCTCGTACTTGAGTTGATGGGACTCCGGCCGGAGCCGCAGGCGTTGGCGGGGATCTTCATCGCCGCCGCCGCCGGTGACGATCACTTCTTGCTCGTGAGTTTGTTCTGCGCGGGGGCCGTGGTCGCTCCCGTGTTTGAGGAAGTCGTGTTTCGCGGGCTGTTGTTTCGCAGTCTGACGACGGCAGTTGGAGCCCGACCGGCCGTGCTCATTTCTTCGTTGGTGTTCACGGTCGTGCACGTGAATCTGCAAGCGTCGCTGCCGATTTTCGCCATCGGTTGTGTGCTCGCGAGTCTTTATCACCGCACCGGCAACCTTTGGGCCTGCATAACGCTTCACAGTATTTTCAATGGCGTGCAGTTCTTATTGATGTGGGCGCTCGTGTGATGCGTCATCGCTGGATGAAAACCGAGATCGCGGCTGTCGTTTTCCGACCGAATGGAAACCGCGCGGTCGCGCGTCAATAGCAGTAAAGCGCGTCGGAGCTGCGATCAGCGCCCGCTTGCGGAAACGGCGCGGGCAGCGTGCCGCCGCCGAACAAGTAGCTGAGTTGGAGAATGGCGTCGGCGATATTGAGCGTGCCGTCATCCGTTGCGTCCGCGGCGTCGGTGCACGCCGGCTCCGGTTCTTGGAGGAACAGATGCCCGAGCAGTGTGATGGGATCCGCAACGTCGATTTGGCCATCGCTGTTCGTGTCGCCGCGAATGAATAGTTGCTGCACGTGCACGGAGCCATACATGTTGAAGGCCTCGTGCGGCAGGCAGAAATACGGAAACGTGCCGGGCGTCGTGAAATCATGAATAAAGACCGGCTGTGCCCCCGTCAGCGGGCTATCGAAGAGGGCGCCGGGATTGTCGGCGGGCGCCGAGGATGCGCCGCTCGTTACGGAGTGGAGGCCCTCGATCCATTCCCAGCGCACTTGGTCGCCGGCAAACACGTGCACGTCCTCGGGCGTGAAGGCGTTGTTGACGACGCCAACGACCACGAAAAACGGCTCCACGACGATCGTGCCGACGAGCCCGGTTTCGTGATCGCGGCAGAAAAACGAGTACGTGCCGGGCGTGTTAAAAGTGTAAGAAAACAGCGGAGCCGTCGCGTCGAGTTCCACATCGAAAAGCGCGCCAGGGCTCCCGGATGGCGCTGACGACGTGCCGCTCGTCACGGTGTGGGAGCCAGCCGAGTGCACGAAGTGAACGGTTTCGCCCACGGTAATCGTTGTCGCCGTCGGCAGGAACGCCGTTGCGTAGAAAGTAATCGTCTCATCGCCCCGTGCCGTCGAACTGAGCACGCCTGCGCACACACTGGCGAGTACGAGCACGTTCAACGCACCTTGGCGGTTAGCCGCATCGCGAACTTTCTGCACGACGGCGCTCCTTCCGCGAGCGAGATCTGAATTACAGCGGCAAGAATCCCAAATCGGCGAACAGCGGATCTCCGCCGGTTGCCGAAATGCCAGGGAACACTTGTTCGACGACGGGCGTGCTCGTGTCGAAGTGGCGCACGAGAATCTCGCGCAGCACGGCGCGGAAATCCGTGCGGTGCGCCACATAGCGCCCACTCGCGTCGGAAAACAAATCGCCATTCGCCCACGTCGACGCATCGCAGTTGTACACGCCACCATTGACGCTGCCTCCCGCGACGAAAAGGCACGCGGCTTCACCATGATCGGTGCCGAGGCTGGCGTTCTCCTCGGACGTGCGACCGAATTCCGAAAGGGTGACGATGAGCGTGTCGTCCCACAGACTCTGCAAATCGAGGGACAGCGAGCGCATGCCATGCGCGACTTGACTCAACAATTGCGCGTGCGCGCCGCCGACCGCGCCTTGCTGGACGTGCGTGTCAAAGCCATCGATCTCGATGCCGACGATGCGCATATCCGTCTGTTTGAGCAACATCGCCGCGTCCCGCAATTGTTGAAAGAACGGAAACGATGAGGCCGGGAATCCCCCAGGCGCCGCATCGCTCGGATACGTCGCGCCGTTTTCGGGCACATACGTCGCCGGATCGACGCCCGCCGCGGAAATTGCTTGCAACGTTGAGCCCACCGACATCCCCGAGCTGCCGAGGAGCGCGTCGTAACCGTACGAGCCGCTGGTTTTGCCGTAGAGTCCGAGGAGTCCCGAACCCGCGTCGCCGCCGCCGGTCGACACGGCACCGAGCAGTTTTCCCTGCGTCGCACCGGGCACGTCGAGGTTGTACGTCGACAGATCAGTGATGTGCGGCAGCGCGACGCTGCCTCGCAACATCAGCATCAACTTGGGCGTGATGCTGGCAGCCGCAATTGGATTGGTCCCGAGGTTGTAGGTTTGGATGACTTGTCGATACAACCAACCTTCGTCGAGTTCACTGTCGCCTGGGATCCCGTTCTCCCAATACTGTTGGCTATCGAAGTGCGACCGCGATTGATTTTCGTAGGCGACGCGGTGAATTGTCGCGAGATCGCCGGCGAGGTGCAGCTCGTGCAGCGGCGCGAGCGCCGGATGCAAAGCGGCGAAGCCGTTGCCGAGGTCGAGCGCTTGCGCGCTCGGGATGAAGAGCTGCGGCCGCGTCGTCGAGTTGTACTGGTTGTCGCCGTAGGGAATGCAAGTGTTCACGCCGTCATTGCCGCCCCGCATGAAAATGACGACCATCTTGCGCGGCGTCACCCCGAGCATTGCCGCGCCGAAACTGCGGCGCAAAAACGGTGAGCGAAACATGGGGCTCAGCGCGCCGAGTGCGACGCCGGAAACGAGCGACGTCTTGAGAAACTGCCGACGATTGAAGTTCATGACGATCGCTCCTTATTGCTTGTTCGCGTAGGGTGAGGACAACAAGAACGCCACCAACGCGCGCACGCGTTGTCGGTAGCCCGGCGTCAGCGGGAAGAGCGGCGCCGGCACGCCACTCGCGTCCTGCGAGAGATACGTGATCGCAATCTCGCGGTCGATGAGGTCGTAGCTGTTTTGAAACAAGCGCGCGAGCCAAAAGTCGACTACCGCGGCCGGATCGTCGAGCGTGATGCCCGCGTCATTCATCGGATTGAAGAGATTCGCCACCGGGTCCGGGCCTGGTTGCATCGCATAGTTCGCAAACAAAATGCGATTGAGGAGCGCCGTCGAGCCAAGCCAGGCCGAGCCGCTCTCCGGCTGTCCTTCGGGTGTCGGGTAGAGGAACAGGAACTGATTGAGACCGATCAAGCCGGTCTGGAAAAAGCCGCCGACGCCGAAGATCACCGGAAAGCCGCTCGTGTCCGCTTCGACGCTGCGCAGCGTAGAGATCAAGTATTCAAAGGGAGTCTTGATCTTGCTCCAGCGATGGTCCGCGCCGAGGAAATGCGAGGAGCCGACGATCGTGGCGATGACAGCGCGCAGGTCACCGTCCGTCGTGAGCCAGGTCGTTAGGCACTCAGCAAGCAGGTCTTGCGGCACCGTGTCGTCGACGAACTTTTGAATGAGTTTCGTGCTCACGTATTCCGCGGTCTGCGGCAAGAGCGCCAGATGCGCCACGAGTTCAAAACCATCTTGCATGCCGGCAGGTCCGACTGGGCGCGCCGGGACATCGAATTGGTAGGCGGTGCCGGCGAAAATCGTCTTGGCGGCGAAATCGTGGTTATTCGGTATGAAGTGCAAGGACCAAACTCCGGCTGGATCATCGAACGGGACGATCGGCGCGAAGGGATCACCTGCATCCGCGGCGCTTTTCTTCCGCACGGTCCAGCCGGTAAAACAGCGCGCGACCTGCTCAATGTCAATTTGCGTGTAACCGTTGTCGACACCCATCGTGTGGAGCTCGAGCAATTCGCGGGCGTAATTCTCATTCGGCGCGTCATCGTTGTTGAAGGCCGTGTCGAGGTAGACCGTCATCGCCTTGCTCGTCACGCTCGCGAGCAAAAGGTCGGAAAAACTCCCGACGGCTGCCGCGCGGAACAGGCTATTGTCTTGCCACTCCCAATTCGTCGCCTCCGCGAACGCCGTGTCGAACGTGTAGACCGGCGCGCCAGCGACGCGCAGATCGAGTAAGAACTGCGTGCTCTTGAAAGTCTCGGTGTTGAAATGATTCTCCCAAAAATCAACGAGCGCTTCGCGGAGTTGATTGCGGCTATAGCGCGCGTGATCGACCTGCCACAGGATGAGATGGTAGAAGTCGCTGGCGGGTGAGAGTCCGGCCAACAAGCTCTGCAACGGTAGATTGTCGAGCTCGGGGTCGAGTTCCGGATAGAGCTGCTCAAAGATGTAGTTGGCGGCGCCGATACTGAGCACGTGCTCGAGGCGCTCGGGCGTAGGTCCGTAGCCAAGTCGGCGCAACAGGTGGGCGGCTAGATCAGCGGTCGTGTCGCCGTCGCATGGCGGATAGGAATTACACGCCAATGCGACATTCAGCGTGGGGTCGGCGCCACAGCCGCCGAAGGGCGCTGGCGGCGGCGGTGAGCTTGCGAATAGGTAGGCGAGCAAGTAGATCGGATCGCCGAGGTCGATGACTTCGTCGTCGTTCGCGTCGCCAGCATCGGCGCAAGTCAAAGCGAAGCCGGTGCCCGCGAACAGGTACTCGAGGAGTCCAATCGGGTCGGCGATATTCAGCCCTCCATCGTTGGTCACGTCGCCGCGCAGAAAGTTCTGAAACAGCGGCGGTGGGGCGCCAGCCTGCGCCGTCTGCGTCGCGAGGAGTCCAATCGTTGCGACGATGAGTCCGCACAGCGTGCGGCGGTGGCCGCGCGCGGGCTGCGGACTTGCCGACATCGACGCGTGCAGAATCCGAGTTCCGGTCACGACTCGTTGCATGCGCATTCCTCCTCTTTGATTCCGACGCTTTAGGTTTCGCCCATTTCGATCGACGACCCGCCCGACCCAGCAGGTCACGCTGACAGCACGATGCGTACCGGACGCCAAAACCCGGTTCGACGGTTGGGCCATGCACAGAGCAACACCACTGCTGAAATAATTGGCCCACGCTCACCGAACAAATTGTCGCGTCGTGCGTCCCGTCGCTAACACCGAGCGCGACCCCTCAGTTTCGCTCGACGGACAAAGTTGGCTCCGGAATGGTCACATAGTACCGTCGATGGCATGCGACGAGGTGTGATTCATCGCCGGCAGTACGACACTGCCTCTCGCACCGCGCATGACGAACCGGCGCGCGAACGTGAGCGGCTTCGGGGCCCGAAAGCCGGCGCTGGATACACTCGAACTGCGCCATTGAAACTCCACTTCGCCCCGCGCCGGAAGCGCGAACGAGTGGGGTGAGTGAGCCGATTCGGGTGCGCCCCAAACGGCGCGGGGTGGCGCCTCAAAAAAAATAAGGGCCGGACGAGGTTGCCCAGGTCCGGCCCTTGGGGAAGGGGGGAGGTGACTTGGTTAGCAGACACACGCAACAACGAAAGCTCCCGGTGTCAGGTTCCGGACGGCCGATCATCCCAGGCCACTTACTGTTACGCAACGGTGTCTGGGGGCCTCTTGCGCACGGTCCCGGCTCGCGCGTTTGGTATTTGTTCGGGATGGGAGCACGGCCGGTGCGTGCCCGCAAGTCCGGAGTTCGAAAATGTGCTTAAGCGGCAAGTGCCGTGGTCTCTAGAGAAAGTCGCCTGAAAATTCTTGGTCGCGTTTGACAACGTCGAGCGGTCCGGTTATTAACTCCGCCACACACACCCCTTTCCAGGTACCTCCTGGACTTGCGCGGCCTGGGATCGCCTAGGCCGCGTTTTTTATCAACTCTCCCCGCCAACTCGAGTGTCGTCTTGCTGGTCGTCGTCGAGATCATCGAGCCGCTGTTACAAAACGCTTACGCGAGTCGCCCGGAAATTGAACTACTCTTCATCGGCGATGGACCTCGACTCGCGAAAGGACCACATGACGCGCCGACGACTCGAGAATTCTCTGTGCCAGACTCTTTGTTGTTTTTTCGCGTTGAGCATCTCGCTCACCGACGGGATGGCGCAAGCGCCGATCGGCGTCGCTCCCCCTCGTCATTGCACTGTGATCCCATCGAGCCGCGTGCCAGTGCACCATCGCGGCGCCGACGCACCGGTCATCGAAGGCGTGACTGCAGCGGTCGAGATTCGCGACTGCGTTGCCGTGACGACCCTCGACATTGCGCTATTCAATCCGGGCGCGCGGCGGGTTGAATCGGACTTACTCTTGCCAGTACCGAACGGCGCTGTTGTTCGCGGCTTTGCCTACGACGGCAGCGCAACCGCGCCGACCGCGCACGTGCTCCCCGCGGCCGAAGCGCGCCGACTTTACGATGAGATCGTTCGTCGTGAGCAAGATCCGGCGCTGCTCGAATTCAGTGGCGCGAGTCTGCTGCGTACCAGTTTGTTCCCGATCGAATCGGGTGGGCGCCAACACGTCCGAGTGACTTATGAGGAAGTCTTGGTCACCGACCAGGACCGCGTCGATTATGTGCTCGAACGCAGCGCAGCACTCGACTATCTCGTGCCCTGGAAAATCGAAGTGAACGTGACTTCGACTCGCCCGCTTGTCGCGCTCTTCTCGCCGAGCCACCGCGTGCTCAGCGAACGTCGCGCTGCGAATGTCGCGAGCGTGCGCCTAGAGGACGCGTCGCGTCTCGATCCCGGCGCGTTCCGACTCTCCATTCTCCGCGCCGACGGTGACGCCGCTGCGTCACTCTTCGCGTATCCCGATGCGAGTGGAGCGAGTGGTTATTTTCTGCTACTCGCGGGATTGCCAGTCGACGAGGCGCCGGGCGGCACGGCGCCGCTGCGTCGCGAATTGACGCTCGTCCTCGACCGCTCCGGCAGCATGGCCGGCGAGAAAATCGATCAAGTGCGGGCAGCGGCGATGCAGATTGTCGCCGGGCTCGGCGCCGGTGAGACCTTCAATATCATCGCCTACAACGACTGCATCGAACGGTTGGCAACCTCGCCCGTCGAGAAGAGTGCGGAATCGGAGCGCGCCGCGCGTGAGTTTCTGCACCAGCTGCGCGCCGGTGGCGGTACAAACATTCACGCAGCGCTTTCCGCCGCGCTCGCGCGGCCGCCGACCGCGTTGGCGAGCGGCATATTGCCCATCGTGTTATTCCTCACCGACGGATTACCGACCGTCGGTGAGACTTCCGAGGCGAGCATCGCTCGGCTTGCCATCGATGCGAATCCGTTGCGCCGGCGTATCTTCACCTTTGGCGTCGGCGCGGACGTCAACAGTCCCTTGCTGGAGAAACTTGCTTCGGCAAGTCGCGCGCGCGCGACGTTCGCAACTCCTGGCGAAAATGTCGAACGGAAAGTGAGTCAAGTTTTCGAACGACTCGCGGGGCCGGTGCTCGCGGATCTAGAGCTAACGACGTTCGACGCAATGCTCGCAAGTGGCGTCGGTCGCATCGCGGACTTGCAGCCCGCGGTATTGCCGGATCTCTACTCCGGTGAGCCGCTCGTCGTGCTCGGTCGCTATCGCGGCGCTGCGCCATTGGCGCTGCGTCTCAGTGGGCGCTCCGGCGATCGCGTGCGCGCCTTCGAACTGCGCTTTGCGCTCGGCAGCACGGGCGCCGAGAACGCATTCGTGCCGCGGCTTTGGGCGAGTCGTCGAATCGCCGCGCTCGTGGCGCATCTGCGCGATCTTGGTGCAGAGCCGGCCGCGGTCAGTCTGAGTTCCGCTTCGCTGACGCCGCCGGCGGATCCGCGTCGCCGGGAACTCGTCGATGAGATCGTGCGGCTGTCCAAGGAGTTCGGCATCTTGACGGAGTACACGTCTTTTCTCGCACGCGAAGGTGTCGATCTCGCCGCACACGACGCGCTCGTGGCGGAGACGTCCGTCAACATGCGCGAACGAGTCGAAGGTTGTCGCACCGGGCTTGGCGCCGTCAATCAGGGCATCAATCGGCAATGGTCGGAGAATCAGAGTTGCCTCAATCTGCGCAATACCTACATCGATGCCGAACTCTCCGCGGTCGAGATCGTCGGCGTGCAGCAGATCGCAGATCGTGCGTTCTTCCGCCGGAATGGACGCTGGACGGATAGTCGCCTCCTCGATCGCACGTCGGCGGAGAGTGGCTCCGAGATCGGCGCCAAGATCATCGAGGTTGGTACGCCGCAACACGCGAGTTTGCTCGATCGTCTCACGAGTGAGAAGCGCCAGGCGTGCCTTTCGCTCGCGGGCGATATTCTTATGCTGATCGACGGCGAAGTCTTGCTCGTGCGGCCGACGCAGACGAGCGTCGCCGGTCCGCCGCGCACGGAGTCTTTTTGAGAATCGTTCGCAGCGCGGCGCCCATTTGCAGAGAGAGTGAATCGTGATCCGTCATCGACAGATACTCGTCGCCGAGGACGATGACGCGGTGCGTACCGGCATCGTGGATGCGCTCACGTTTCACGGCTTCGCCCCCGTGCCGGCCGCGAACGGCGAAACCGCGCGACGGCTCGCGCTGACCAGCGATTGGGATTTGCTGTTACTCGACCTCGTGTTACCGGGCGCCGACGGCTTCGAGATCCTGAGCGAAGTCCGCCGGGCGCGGCCAACCGCGCCCGTCATCATCTTGACAGCGCGCGGGGAAGAGGCCGATCGCGTGCGCGGTTTACGACTCGGCGCCGATGACTACGTCGTGAAGCCTTTCAGCGTGCGCGAACTCATCGCGCGCGCAGAAGCCGTGCTGCGGCGCTCGCCTGAGCGGCCGCAACCCGTCGAGCGCATTGAGCTGCCGGGCATCGTGGTCGATCTTGCCCGGTGTGAGGCGTGCTTTGCGGACGGCGCGCGCGTCGAGCTTTCGCAACGCGAGGTGGAGTTGCTCGGCTACTTGGCGGCGAGTCATGGCCGCGCCGTGTCGCGCGACGAGCTGCTCGCGCGTTTGTGGCGCGTCGATCCCAGTCGCGTGGAGAGTCGCACGATCGACATGCATGTGGCGCGCTTGCGCGAAAAACTGCGCGACTGCGGTCCAACGCCACGGCTACTCGTGACCGTGCGCGGCAAGGGCTACATGCTGGCGCGCGAATCGGAGGGAAGCTGATGCGTTTCGTTGTGGTGGGGGTCGTGCTCGTGCTCTCGCTCGGCATCGCGTTCGCGGCGCTGGGTTGGATCACGGGCACGGCGCTCGAGCTCGAGTGCCGCGAACGCGATGCGCAGCGGACGGCGGAGTCCGAAGAGGCTATTCGGCTCGCGCTGTGGCGCATGGACTCGGCGCTGGCGCCCCTCTTGACACGCGAGACGGATGTTTCGAGCGGCGAGTACGAGACGTACTACTCGTTGGATGCGCTGTTCTCGCCGGATTTCCAGCCGGTGGCGCCGCAGTCAGTCCTGGTGCCGTCGCGGCTGCTCACGTTGGAAACGCCGGAAGTCCTCGTCCATTTTCAAATCGGCGCCGACACCGCACTCTCGTCGCCCGAAGCCATTGCCGGTGACGCGTGCGCGCTCGCCATCGCGAATAACCTGACGAGTGGGGAGCGCGTCGCGCGCGCGACCGAACGATTGCAGTCGCTCGCGCCGCGACTCGATTTTTCGCAGTTACTGTCGGCATTGCCGGAACCCGCGCAGCCGACCCCGCCGCCGCAGGTTCGTGAGAGCCAGCTACCGGCGTGGACCTCGTCGACGCCGCGCGCGGGATACCTCGATCAACTGAGTCGCAATCGCGCCGAGTATCAAACGCGAGTGATCGCGTGTTCCACGGACAACAACGGCGTTTTTACGAACTCGGCGCCCCCGTATTCCAACGCAATAGCCGGGATCATGCGACCGCTGTGGGTTGGTGACGCGCTGCTCTTGGCGCGCCGCGTGCGCACCGCGACCGGTGAGGTGATCCAAGGTTGTCAATTGGACTGGCCACGGATTCGAACAAACTTGTTGGCAAGTTGCGCGGATCTGTTGCCACACGCCGACTTGATCGCAGCGTCGGAGGTGTCGAGTGCGTTGCGCCCCGAAGGCCGCCAACTTGCCGCGTTGCCGGTGTCGCTGATTCCCGGTGCGCTACCGGCCGGCGGCGAATTGTCGGCGAACTCAACAGTGCGATTCACGCTGGCCCTCGCCTGGTCGAGCGCGATTGCCGCGGCATGCGCCATCGTGTTGTTGTTGACGATGGCTTTTATCTTGGGCGAGCGTCGGCGTCGGTTTGTGTCGGCCGTTACGCACGAATTGCGCACGCCGCTCACGACGTTTCGACTCTATACGGAAATGCTCCGCGACGGCATGGTGCGCGACGAGGCCAAACGCGCCGAGTACACGGACCGTTTGTATGGCGAGGCCGAGCGGCTCGATCACTTGGTCGAGAACGTGCTCGCGTACTCGCACCTCGAAGGAACACGGACCGCCCGCAGCATCGAGCACCTGTCCCCGACCGAGTTGTTCTCGCGTCTGTCCGGTCAACTCGCCGCTCGTGCGAACGCAGCAGGCCTCGAACTGCGCTGCACGAGCGCACCGGAAGCGCAGCAGAATCGTCGCCTCCAAATCGATAGCGCAGCCGTTGAGCGCATCCTCTTCAATCTCATCGACAATGCGAGCAAGTATGCGCGTCCGAGCGCGCAGCCCGAGATCGAACTCGATCTGACGGCGCACGCGCGGTCGATCGAACTCCGCGTTCGCGATTACGGGCCCGGTATTCCGACGGGCGTCGCCCGGCGCTTGTTTCGAGCTTTCTCGCGACCGGCTCACAGCGCCGATCGGGGCGCGCACGGCATCGGGCTCGGCCTCAGCTTGAGCCGCAGGTTGGCGCGCTCGATGGGCGGTGATCTGCGTTACGAACCCGCCGTGGGCGGTGGCGCGATGTTTGTGCTAACGCTTCCACTCGGCTGAGAACGGCACTGTGGCTAACTTCGGTTGCTTGCGCTGTTTCAGAGTCTTCCGTATAAGACGGCATGATTACGGTCGAATCCGTCACCAAGCGTTTCGGCAATCTGACGGCGGTCAACCGCGTCAGCTTCGCGCTCAAACGCGGCGAGTTGGTGGGCTTCGTCGGGCCGAACGGCGCCGGCAAGAGTACGCTCTTGCGTATGCTCGCAACCTATTTGTGTCCGACGGCCGGTCGACTACTCGTCGACAATGTCGATGCCGCGCACCGGCCGCTCGAAGTGCGGCGCCGCATCGGCTATCTCGCCGGCGACACACCGCTCTACCAGGAAATGCGGACTGACCGATTTTTGGCGTTTCTTGGCCAAGCACACGGCCTTTTCGGCGCGCGGCTAAGAGCGCGAATGGAGTGGGTCGTGGCAGCGTGCGGACTCAGCGATGCATTGCTGAAACGCATCAAAGAGTGCTCGACGGGCTATCGCAAACGCATCGGGCTCGCCGGCGCTCTCATTCACGATCCAGAGATCATCATTTTGGACGAGCCGACGCATGGGCTCGATCCGCTGCAGGTCGTCGCGTTTCGCGAATTGTTGGCGCGCTTGAAGCCGAATCGAACGATCTTGCTCTCCAGCCACATCATCGCTGAGGTCGCGCATCTTGCCGATCGCCTGTTGATGATTCACAACGGCGAAATCTTGGCGGATGGCTCGCTCTCCGAGTTGTGCGCGCAGGATGGTCTCGCGGTCAGCGACCTCGAGGGGCTCTTTCTCAAGCGCATTCGGGACTATCAGCAACAAAAGGGGCAGTCGTGAGCGCAGCAATCGAATCCGCTGCCGGTGGCACTCGCCGAACGGGCAGTTTCATGAGTGGCGTGCGTGTGGTCCTCGCGCGCGAGCTCGGCGCTTACTTCGGCTCGTCGATCGCATATATCTACGCCAGTGTGTTCTTGCTGCTCGCCCACAGCATCTTCATGAACAATTTCTTTCTGGCGAATGTGCTCGAGCTGACGGAGTATTTTCGCGCCCTGCCATTTCTGCTCGCACTCTTCGTCCCCGCGATCACGATGCGGAGTTGGGCCGAAGAGCGTGCGCAGGGGACGCTGGAACTCATTCTGACCCTACCGCTGCGCGCCTCCGAGATTGTGCTCGGCAAGTACTTGGCGGCGCTCGTGTTCTACTTTGCTGTGCTCGCCGGTTCGTTGCCGCTGGTAGGCATGTTGACTTGGCTCGGCGACCCAGATCTTGGGCTCATTTTCGCGTCGGCTCTCGGTGCCGGATTCCTCGGCGCGTTCTTTCTCGCGCTCGGGCTTTTCATTTCAGGCCTAACGCGAGAGCAGATCGTGGCGTTTGTCTTGAGCACGTTCGCTTGCGCACTCTTGGTTCTCAGTGGGCAGCAACAAGTCGTGGAAGTGCTCGACGGTTTGCAGCCGACTTGGCAGCTCGGGACTTGGCTAGCCGACAGCGTTTCCGTATTGCCACACTATGAGTCTTTTTGTCGCGGCGTGATCGCGCTCGGCGATGTCGGCTATTTCACGCTATTGAGCGCCTTCTTTCTGGTCATGAATCAGATCACGGTCCAACGCGAAAAATATTGAGAGGCACTCGAATGCGGCGACTCTTCGCGGTGCAAGCGATCCTCGCAGTCGCGCTGCTTTTTCTCGTCGCGATCTACGGCGCCCGCGTGCTCGATCACCGTTTCGCCACGCGTGTCGCGCTTGGCGCGACGACGCGCACGGAACTCAAACGCGAGACACTCGCGTATTTGCGCGGACTTCGTGGGCGAATCGTACTTACTTACTTTGCGTCTGCTCGCGGCGCGATGCCATCGGCGCTGAAGGGCGTTGAGCGCGAAGTCCGAACATTGCTCACGGCGTTTAAGAACGCGGCGCCCGATCGAATCGACGTACGAGTCGTCGACCCTGCGTTCGCGGCGCCGCACGGAGCTGCCTACGCGGCGCGCAAACGCGCTGCGCCGGTGTCGGTGCGCAAAATCATGCGCGATGAATCCGGCGCGGCGGCCGTGTGGTCGGCGCTCGTCGTCGCACACGAACAGTTTCCCGAGGCGCTCTTTCCGAGCGTCAGTGCGGCGGATGTTCCGCACTTGGAAGACTGGATCGTCGAGAACTTGCGTCGCGCGGAGCACTCGTCACAGGCTCTGATTGCGGTTGCGGCGCCGGCGCAAGGGTTCGCGAGTTTGCTCGAGTTGTTGCGCGGCTTTGAGATTGAACAGTCGCTGCCGCGCGTCGTGGCAATCGATCTCGGGAGTTCAGCGACCATTCCGCACGAGGCGGATTGGCTCATCTGGATCGAGCCGGAGATCGTCACGCGCGCACACACGGAGGCGCTCGAGCGGTATCTTGCGAGTGGCCGCTCCGCGATCATCGCGGGTAGTTCCTATGGGATCGAGTATGTGCAGACGACCGGCGGACCGCCGAGTTATCGCGTGATTCCTTCACGCACGGATTGGCGGACGCTGCTGAGACCATTCGGTCTGAGTCTCGAGCCGCTCCTCGTCTTGGACAAGAACAACGAAGCGATTCAGTGGCAGCGGCCGGAGGGTGGCGTCGCAAAAACCGAAGCGCCGTTTCAAATTCGCATCCCGCCGAGCCTCTTCGACACGAAGAGTCTGTTGGGGCCCAATGCGGGCGCGTTGCTCGTGAGCGCGCTGAGTCCGGTGCGAGTCGAAGTGAAGACGGTGCTCGCTGCTCGGCAAGTATTCGAAGTCATCGCGACGACGTCCGAGCACACGAAGGTGCTCGAGCTGCCGGAGTCCCAATTCGACGCAACGCTGTTCGCGAGCGCCGAGGCGGTGCCGAAGCAACCTTGGATGGTGTTGCTGCGGCCGGACGACCCCTGGCGCGGCGACTTGATCGTCGTTGGTAGTTCCCTGTTATTTCACGACGCGCCGTACGCACAGGGCGGCAATGCCAACGCGGCGTTTCTGAAGACGCTCGCGCGCACATATCTCGAGCGGTCGCGCATCGCGCGGCAGCACGTGCCGCGGCACGAGCCGCAGCGAGTCGCCGAGTTGTCGCTTGGCGCGCGCGTTGCCTGGCGCGGAATCGCCGTCTTCCTCGTGCCGTGCGCGTTGGCTTTTTTGGCGCTGCGTGCTGCCTGGGCGCGCGGACGCGTGGCGCTCCGACTCGGCGGATTCGGGCGTGCGCTCGCCAGTGTCTCGGCGCTGGTCGCCGTGCTGTGCACGGTTCAGTGGCTGACCGTGCGTGGCGACGCAAGCTGGGATCTCACGGCCGAGCAGATTCACACGCCGTCCGCGTTGACGCGACGATTGATTTCCGCCGCACCGCCCGACATGACCTGCGAACTCTTGATGAGTGATCGAGAACGGATGCCGGGCGCGCTGAAGAACCTCGAGGCGCGCATCACCTCGACGCTGCGCGGGCTCGATCTGCACCCGCGCAAGGTGCGACCGGAAAATTTTCGAGCCGAGGAACTCGCGCAACTCGCAGCGGCTGGAATCCATCCGTTCGAGGTCGAGACGATCGAGAATGATGCCCCGACCGTCACGCGCGTGTGGAGCGCGCTGCGCTTCGAGCGAGCGGGCGTGCCCGCGGCCGTGATCCCGATGCTCGATGCCGCCGCGGTCGAGCAACTCGAGTTCTTGGTGGCCGACGCCGTGCAGCGACTAGAGGGTCGCGCCGCGCCGATCGTCGGAGTGCTCTCCGACTTGCCGCGCCTCACGCCCGGCGAAGCACTGGAATTCCAGCAGAAGGGCCACATCGCGCCGATCGGATCGGATGTGTACAGCTTCGCAAAGCGGGTGCTCGCGCAACACGGCTACGACGTCGTCTACATTCATCCCGAAACGCCGGTCTTTCCGCCCAATATGAAGGCGCTGGTTTGGCTGCAACCGCGGCTACCGGATCCCGCGCTCCCGTTGTTCGCGAATTATCTGGCGGCGGGGGGGAGCGCGTTGGTCGCGGTGCAGCATTTCAACGTGCTGCAACGCCAACACCCCGGGAGTGAATTCAAAACTGTGTATTGGCCACAGCCGCAGTTTCATACCTTCAATGAGTACTTGCGGCTTATCGGTCTGCGACTGTTGGGGGAGAAGCGACCCGAGCAGCCCGGTGAGATTCTGTTCGATCGCAGCCACGCGAGCTTGATGCTCGACACTCAAGTGAATCGAGCCGGGCAACGAGAGCACGATCCGCAGCAGGTTTCGCAGCCGTTTATCATCCGAGTAGCGAGCGAAGGGTTGGCGTCGACTTCACTGATCACGCGGAAACTGGGCGAACTGCTCTTCATTTGGGGGAGCCGCTTTGAACTGAACAGCGAAGCGTTGCGGACGCAGGGCATCACGAGCCGCGTGCTCGCATCCACGAGCGAGCGATCGTGGACCTACGCGTGGAGCGGCGGGTTTATTCCGCCGGAGACTTTCGTGGAACCAGCCACCGGACTCATCGGTCGGCAGCCGCTGGCGATCGAGCTCCAAGGCAGTTTTCCGCGGCTCGACCTCAAGAAAGACGAACAGGGTCGCCAGTCGTTCGTCGCCTCCGCGGCGAGCGAGCCGATCGGCGCCGCGGGTCAGTTGCTGCTCATCGGCTGTTCGGAGATGTTCAAGAACTCGCGCCTCTTTCTGC
The DNA here is from genome assembly GCA_046154185.1 of Planctomycetota bacterium. Classification (GTDB taxonomy): domain Bacteria; phylum Planctomycetota; class UBA8108; order UBA1146; family JAJFFE01; genus JBJXGE01. Next base: position 17,750 of record JBJXGE010000055.1, on the reverse strand, counting down.
CCGAGTACCAGCACGATCAGTTCCTGCTGAACTCAGTCGCGCTGCTCGCGCACGGCCCCGAGCTGGCGGAAGTCGCCGCGCGCCGCCAGGCGCCGAGGAGTTTCGCGTTTCAGCCGCCCGAGGTGAAGCTCCGGTGGCGGTGGATCATCCTCGGTTCGGTGCCGCTCGTCGTTAGTGCGGTCGGTCTCGTCGCGTGGCGCTGGCGCCAACGTCCACTGTTGCAAATTCGAAAGCAGACGTAGTCGAATGCTGCGCGCGCTCGTCACTTTGAACGTGTTGCTCGTCGCGATTTTTGGCGCGTTGTTGGCGGTCGATCGATGGTTCGACACCCGCGACTTGGCGCAGCGTAAAGCCGAGAGCACGTTTCACTCGCTCTTAGATGGGGAGACTCCGAGGGTCGCGGAAATTGTGCGAATCGATCTCACGTTTCCGGCCGTGAGCGAGAGCGTTCGTTATCAACGACAAGGCGAGTTCTGGCGCTTGCCCGCGTATCGCGATGGTTTTGGGCTCGCGCAGGAGCTCGATGGGATCGTGAAATCGCTCCTTGAGAGTCGCGGCACGGTAGCGGGACAATTGCCGCTGCATGCCGAGCATTTCGGTTTCGCGGCCGCCCGAACGCTGATCGCCGAGTTCTACGATGGTGGCGATGTGCGCAAGCTCCGCGCGCAGCTCGGCCGGGTTGCGCCCGGTCAACGCTCCGACGAGTGCTACGTGGCCGCCGAGGGACGAGATCGCGTTTTGCATTTCGGCGCGAATCCCTGGAGCTATATTCCGACCGAACTCGATCCGCGCTTTCCGCCGCTCCTCGATGTGAAAGTGGTTCCGACCGCGTTGCGGCGCGGGCTGCCGGCGCGGATTTCGTTTGCCGGCGACGGCGTGGAGATCCGGGTGATTACTCGACGCGAAGCGCCGAAAGATCCAAGCGTGGGCGCGCGGCCCGATCAAGGGCCGCGCTATGAGTGGTTCGGTGTGCTCGGCGGCGCAACCGGTGAGACTGAACTTCGAGTCAATGACCGCGCCGCTTTTACGTACTGCCAGACCCTCGCGACCCTCGCGTTTGACGAACTGGTGGGCTTGCACGCGACGCACAAAGAACTCGTCGCGCAAGCGACGCTCGTCCTGACAATCGAATACGACGGCAAACTCGAGGACACGCTCCGAGTCGCCGAGGCGACGCCGAGTGGTCGCGTGGCGCTCCGGCACACGGCGACTGATCTCGTGTGCTATGTGGCGCGCGACGTAGCGGCGAGCCTGGTCCCGAGTCGCCAGGCACTTCTCGAACCCAACCCAGCGCCGTCACCCGCGCCAAAGTGATCGAGTCCGCGCTCGGCTTTTTCGATTAACGCGATTCCAGAAAGCGACTTAGGAAACATAGAAAAAAATTTAGAAAATGTGTTTTACATTTTACAAAGTACAAGCTATCCTTCCCCGCGACTCAACAGCCGGAGAGAGTTGTGGGAAGTTGGGTCCTAGTGATTGTCTCCCAGTGAATCGCGGCGTACCTCTCTCCGGTTTTTTTCCTTCCGGTTCTTTCGCGCTCCCTATGCACTGACTCGCTTTCACCCCTTACCGCGACGCGCCTGCGCACACCCGCCATTTCTCTCGACACTAATACCTGTGCTCGTCCGTTTCATCCCGGCCCGTTGAGCCTTGTCCCGTCGCGCGGCAGGCCCCGACTCGCGCCGGCAAACTTCCGTGGTCGGCTGGCGATTGCCAATAGTCCGAGTATCGTCATCGCGAAGCTTCCTCTCGCCTCGCCGCCGAAAGGACTCATGCTGGAAGTTGACGCGACGCGACCCCGCGAATTCGAGATTCTCGATCATGGCGTGCTGCTCATCGTCTGGGCGGATGGCCATGAGAGTCTGTACGAGCATCGCGCGTTGCGCCTCGCTTGCGAGTGCGCGCGCTGCGTCGACGAATGGACGCATGCGCCACTTCTCGAGGAACAACGAGTTGCACGCGACATCACCGTCGGCAAAGCCGAGCCGACTGGCAACTACGGCGTAAACCTGTTCTTCAGCGATGGACACTCGACCGGGATTTACACTTTCAAACGGCTGCGAGCGCTCTGTCCCTGTTGCAATGAATCAGCCGAGACGAGTTGACACCATGAAGAGCATTGCGCCGTTTTTGGGTTCCGCGTGTCTTGTGGGGCTCGGCGTTTTCATCGGCGTCGCGTTCCACACCTGGCGAGCGCCTGCGCCACCGAGTCGTCCGGCCGCCGGGATGCCCAGCACGATCGGTGCGACTTCGATGAAGTCGAGCGCCGACGGGAGCGCCGACGGTGTTGCCGGCTCTGCGTCGACCGCGGTTGAGATCGCGAGCGCCATTCAAGAAGTGGTCTATGAACGCGTCGCCGCGAGCGGCGCAGTGGCGCCGGAGCGTGAAGTGCAAATCCTCGCGCGCGTCGAGGGCCAAGTCGAAACACTCGCCATCGAAGAGGGCCAGACGATCGCCGCCGATGCGACACTGTGCGAGATCGAGCGCGCAAGCCTAGCGCTCGCCGAACGTGCGGCCGCAATCGAACGCGACCATACCGCCGCGACTTTTCAGCGGCAGCTCGAACTCGCCGGCTTCAAAGCCGCGAGCGATCAGCAAATTGACGATGCGCGGTATGCCAAAGAGCGGGCCGCTGCCGCGCATGATGAGGCGGAGCTGCGGCTCGCTTACTCGCAGCCGCGCGCTCCGTTCGCCGGCACCGTCGTGAAACGATTCATCGAGATCGGTCAACAAGTACGACCCGGCGATGCGCTGTTCACGCTCGCCGATTTCGAGCCGCTGCTGCTGCGCGTTTATCTACCGGATCACGCCGTCGCGCAGGTCGCCGTCGGTCAATCCGTGCTGTTGTATCGCGACCGCGATTCGGATTCAGTCGGTACGGGTCGTGTTGAGCGCGTGAGTCCCGTCGTCGATCGCACGAGTCTCACGGTCGAAGTCACGCTGACATTCCCGGGTGTCGCGCCCGGCCTGCGTCCGGGGTCTTTCTGCTATGCCGAGATCGTGACGCGCACGCTGGAATCCGCGATCTTGGTGCCGCGCGCCGCCTTGCGGCGCGACGCCGACGAAACCGCGGTGTTGCGCGTGCGCGAAGACAATCATGTGCAGCGGGTGCTGGTGAAAGTCGGTTATGAGGACGAACTCTACGCGCAAGTGCTGAGCGACATCGCGCCCGGCGATCAAGTCGTAGTCGAAGGCGGGCGCGACCTCAAGGACGGCGACAAGGTCAGTATCCATCGTCGACACGAGCGGCCCACAGCGCCGCGCGCCGTGCGGCGCGCGAACTGACGGGAGCTGCGCTTGCAGAGCCTCTTGCGCTTCGTCATCGATCACCCGGTCACCGTCTCGATGGTAACGCTAGCGATGATGGTGTTCGGCATCGTCAGCTTTGCGCGTTTGCCGATCGAGCTGCTGCCAGAGCTCTCTTATCCGACGTTGACCGTGCAAGTCGAACTCCCGGACGCCGCGCCCGAGGAGGTCGAGCAGTTGCTCACGCTTCGCATCGAGCCGGTCATCGGTGTCGTGGGCGGGCTCAAGCGCTATCACTCGACTTCGCGCGCCGGTGTAAGCGAAATCACGCTCGAGTTTGGTTGGAACACCGACATGAGTCTCGCCGCGCTCGACGTGCGCGAGAAGCTCGATCTCGTGGAGCTGCCGGTCGGCGCGCGTTCGCCAATCGTCTATCGCTTCGATCCGTCGCTCGATCCGGTGCTGCGCGTCGCGCTTCTGCAGCCGAGCGACGCTCGTGCCTTGAACATTCGCGACCTCCGACATTTGGCTGAGACTGCCGTGCAGCAACAAGTGGAACGGATCCCCGGCGTCGCCGCCGCCAAAGTCGTCGGCGGCGCCGAAGAGGAAGTGCGAGTAGAAGTCGACGAAGGTCGGCTGGCCGCGCTCGGCCTCACGATCGAAACGATCGCGCTGCGAATTGGTGAGGAGAACATCAACCGATCGGGCGGTGAGCTGCGAGAAGCCGGCGCCGCCTACATGCTGCGCACGGTCAAAGAGTTTCGCGATCTCGATGACATGCTCGACACTGTCATTCGCGCGAGCCCGGCGGGCGACGTTACGCTGCGCGATCTCGCCACCGCGCGTTTCGCCATGCGCGATGAGGAAGTCTTGGTGCGGGTCGGTGGCGTGCCGGCCGTCGAGTTGCATGTGTACAAGGAAGGGGATGCCAATACCGTCAGCGTCTCGCGCGAAGTCAGGCGGCGACTCGAGGAGTTCGGGCGCGACCGGCGCTTCAGCGGAATCTCCGCGCGCGTGCTCTTCGATCAAGCGCGCTTTATTGAGGACGCGGTCGACAACGTCACGTCGGCGGTGCTCCAAGGCGCGGTGCTCTCATCGCTGGTGTTGTTTTTCTTCTTGCGCGATCTGCTCGCGACGTTGTTGATATCGCTCGCCGTGCCCATTTCGGTCGCTGCGACTTTCTTGTGCATGCGCTTCCTCGGCATCAGCCTGAATGTCATGTCGCTCGGCGGGATCGCACTCGGTGTCGGCATGGTCGTGGATAGCTCCGTTGTCGTGTTGGAATCGGTGCGGCGTCGCTTCGAGCTCGGCGAGTCGGGAGTTGCGCCGGTGCTCGAAGGCACGCGGCAAGTCGTGACCGGCCTCATCGCGTCGACGCTGACCACGGTGCTCGTGTTCTTACCGTTGATCTTCGTCGAAGGCGTCGCCGGCCAATTGTTTCGCGACCAAGCGTTAGTTGTGACTTTCTCGATGTTGGCGGCCCTCGTGGTGGCCGTGACGCTCATCCCGTGCGTGCTCGCGAGCCGCTTGGCGTCGCCGACTGGCTGGCTCGCTCGCGGTTCGAAGTGGATTGAACTGCCATTCCGCCCGTTTCTGTGGCTGTTCGATCGCGCGCTCCGTCGCTTCAGTCGCGGCTACGAGCGCGTCCTCAACCGCATCACCGTGCGACGTTGGGGGCCGTTGTTTGCGACCGCCGTGCTCGCGCTCATCGTGTTGCCGCGAGCGCGCGAACTCGGACTCGAGCTGGTGCCAAATCTGTTTCAGGGCGAGTTCTACTACGATCTCGAACTTGCCGAAGGCACGTCGATCGAAGAGACCGACGCAAAAGTCCGCGCAATGGAAGACGCCGTCCTGACGGCGCAACGCACGCACTTGTTGCCGATCCAACATTGCCATGCAAGTGTCGGCGGCACGCCGGTACTCGGGGATGTGCGGGCGGGTGATCGTCAGGAGCACATCGCGCGCGTCAGTATTTCTTTGCTGCCGGGCACCCGCGCGGCACAGGAAGCGGAGACAATCCATCACCTCGATCGAGCTTTTGCCGCGCTGCCGGATTGCGCACCGAAGCTCGGCCGACCGACGCTCTTCACGTTTCGTTCGGCGATCGAGGTCGAAGTCTACGGCGACGATCTCGACAGTTTGATGGAAGGCGCCGAGGACACCGCGCGTCGGCTGCGCGAGTTGAACGGCTTCGCCGATGTGCAATCGGGCGTCCCACCGCAGAGTCCGGAGGTCCACGTCGAACTTGACTCGCTGAAGCTCGCCCGCTTCGACCTCTCGCAGGGGCAAGTGGCCGCGACCCTCGCCGCCAAAGGGTTGGGCGTCATCGCGACGCAGTACACGGCCGGTGACAAGCCGATCGATGTGCGCGTACAAGTGCGCGGCATGCGGCGTGGCGACCGACGCGCGGTGGAGCGCGCGCTCGTGCGCGCTGACACTGAACCTGAATCGCGCGTGCCGCTCGCCGCGATCGGTCAGCTCGTGACGGGGACTGGACCCGTCGAGATCCGGCGCATTAACGGCGAACGCGCATGTCTCGTCGGTGCTCGACTCGATGGACGCGATCTTGGGGGCGCCGCGCAAGATGTTGAAGGCGTACTTGCGAAGCGCTACTTGCCGCCCGGTGTTTCGGCGAAGCTCTCCGGTCAGCACAAGGAAATGCGCGAGAGTCTCGGCAGTCTGCTGTTCGCGCTCGGGCTCGCGATTTTCCTGGTCTACTTGCTGCTCGCGAGTTGTTTCGAATCATTGACGATGCCGTTCATCATCGTGTTGACGGTGCCGGTCGGCCTCATTGGCGCCGTTGCCGCGCTCTATGTCACGGCGACACCGGTCGGAGCGATCGCGATGATCGGTTTGATCTTGTTGACGGGAATCGTCGTCAACAACGGCATCATCTACATCGAGCGGATTCTGCAACTGCGCGCCGCAGGGCTCGAGCCCGGCCCGGCATCGGTGCGCGCCGGACTCGAGCGTTTGCGACCGATTCTCATCACGTCCAGCACGACGGTGCTCGGGCTGATGCCGATGGCGCTCGGTTACGGCGCCGGCGCCGAGCTGCAAGCGCCGCTTGCGGTGACCGTATGCGGCGGGTTGACGCTCGCCACGCTGCTCGCGTTGATCGTCGTGCCGAGCGGTTATCTCGTGCTCGGCGGCCGGAGCGGCGGCCGAGCGCCGAACGCGGCAGCGGTCGGAGGCGAATCGTCATGATCCACCGCATCGTCGGTTGGTGTCTCGAGCGCCCGGTCAGCACATCGATGCTGCATTTCAGTCTGATCGTGCTCGGCGCGTTGGCGCTCACGCGGCTGCCGCTGAACTCGCTGCCCGCTTCCGAACGGCCACAAGTAAACGTCGAGATCGACTATCCCAATGCCACACCGGAACAGGTCGAGCGCGAAGTGACGCGGCCAGTCGAGAGCATCCTCGCGACGTTGCGGGGCGTGAAGTCAATCGAGAGTGAGTCCGAGCAGGGTTCGGCGCGCGTCACATTAGACTTTGCTTGGGGCACGCAACTCGACCAAGTGAAGCTCGAAGTGCGCGAGCGGCTTGCGCGCATCCGGCATGAACTTCCTATCGATGATCTCGAGCGCATTCGTATTCGCGGCGCGTTCATGAGCGGCAACGCGATCATCAAAGGCCGCATTTCGGCGCGCGGCATCGATCTTTCGAAGAACTACGAGTTGCTGATCAACCGTGTCCGCCGGCCGCTCGAGCGCATCGAAGGCGTGTCACAGGTCGAAATCGACGGCGTGACCCCGCTCGAGATCCAAGTGACGTTTCGCCAGGAAGAACTCGAGCGCTTCGGATTGACGCTCGATGGAATCGCTCGGCGGCTCGAGGAACACAACACGCAACTCACCGTCGGCGAGTTGGTCGAGGACCGCCGGCTCTTGCGCGCGCGCGTGATCGCGGGTTTTTCAGGACTCGACGATGTGCGCGCATTTCCCGTGCACGCGACCGGCGTGCGTCTCGATCAAGTCGCGGACGTGCGACTCGCGGCGGGGGAGCTGCGCGAGGGCCGGCACCTGAACGGCAGCTACGCCGTTCCCATCGAGGTGTACAAGGAATCGGACGCCAACACCGTCGAAACGTCGGCGCAAGTGAAGCGCGAAATCGCGCGCATGAGTGAGGACCCCGAGCTGGCGGGTGTGGATTTGCTGATTTGGGAGGACCAGGGCCAGATGATCCTCGACTCGCTTCACGGCCTGCAACAAAGTGGCAGTGTCGGCAGTTTGTTGGCGCTTGGCATACTCTGGCTGTTTCTGCGGCGGGCGAGCGCGACGTTGCTCGTTGGACTCGCGATTCCGCTCTCGCTGCTTTCGGCGTTCGCCGTGTTATACGTGCTCGGTCGCGATCTCAACGTCATCACCATGGTGGCGCTGATGCTCGGCGTCGGCATGTTGGTCGACAACTCCGTAATCGTCGTCGAGGCGATCCTGCGTTTACGTGCCGGCGGCCTCGGCCCGCACGCCGCCGCGCGACAGGCAACGCTGGAGATGGCGACGCCGATTTTCGCGTCGACCTTGTCTTCGGTCATCGTGTTCCTACCGGTCGCGTTTGGCGAGCCAAGTCAGATGAACGACTACTTGCGCGAAGTCGGAGTGGTGATCTCGGTCACGCTCGCGTCGTCCTTATTCGTCGCGTTGACTTTGATACCGATGGCGGCGGCGCGCTTCAGTGCCAAGCAGTCGGGCGCATTAGCCGCTCAGTTCGTGCGGCCGAGGCGCGTCTTCGGGCGGGCGCAGGCGGCGGCGCTCCGCCATCCGTGGGTGACGCTGTCGTTCACGTTTTGCGTGCTCGCGAGCGCGGTGTTACCTCTCAAGTGGGGATTCGTTTTCAATCTTGAAGACTCGCGTGAAGTGACGCGGAACGTCAGTTTGTTTTACACGCCGATCGCGAGTCTCGATTACAGCTCGATGGAATTGCACGTCGCGGAAGTCGAACGCGCGATCACCGCGCAACAGGAGCAGCTCGACATTCGCGACATATATTCTTGGTACCGAGACAACTTCGCGTGGACGGCGGTCTATCCGCGCAAGACCGATCTCGACGAAGCCGGGCTTGCGCTCTTGCGGGCGAAGCTCGACGCGCTGGTTCCGAAGCTGCCGGGCGTTTCAGTCCGCACGGGGGATTGGGGGATGTTTTGGGGCCGCGGCGGCGGCTCGGATCGGTCGGCGGGCGCCGTTCGTGTACGCGTTTTCGGGGATTCCATCGATCGCATACAGGGTTTGATCACGCAACTGCGACCGCGCTTCGAGGCTTGCGAAGGCGTCACCGGGACGGAAGTCGAGTATCGCGATGCCGCCGATCAAGTGACCGTGCGTCCGGAGCCGCAAAAACTCACGCACTTGGGTGTCAGCGCGCGCCAGTTCGCGCGGCACGTGTCCGCGTTTTTTTCCGAAAGTCGCGTGCGCGAAATTCGCGCCGCAACGGGCGAGATCCAGATCAAACTCCGCATGGCGGGCGAGCAACGTAATTCGCTCCGCGAACTATCTGCGCTGGAAATTTCCACGTCGGCGGGGACGGGCGCACTAGCGCTGAGTGAGTTGAGCCAGGTCGAAATCGCCGATGCACCCGGCGAGTTGCGCCGCGAGAATCGACAATCGAGCGGAACGGTCAGCGTCAAGATTGCACCGGAGCGTTTGAGCGATGGCTCGCGCATCGTCGAGGAGGTATTGAGTCGCTTCGAATGGCCGCGTGGCTATAGCTACGAAATCGGCGCTGGCTATCGCCAGCGCCAAGAGAACAACCAACAATACGGCGTGCTCTTCGGCCTCGCCGTATTCTTGGTGTACATCGTGATGGCATGTTTGTTCGAGTCTTTGCTGCACCCGCTCCTCATCATGACGACGGTCGTGATGGCGCTGCCGGGCGTGATTTGGGGGCTCTACTTGCAAGGCGATCGCTTCGATCAGCCGGCGGCGATCGGACTGGTGCTGCTCGCCGGAATTGTCGTGAACAATGGCATTGTGCTCATCGATCACGTGCGGCGCTTGCTTGCTGACGGCGTGTCGTTGGCGGACGCGGTTCTCGTCGGCACCGGCGAACGTCTGCGACCCGTCTTGATCACCTCGCTCGCGACGATCATCGCGCTGTTGCCGATGGCGTACGGCGACACGGCGCTCTTCAAGGCGGTGCCGTTTCTCGGCGGCCGCGCCGAGGCGGCCGGCATCGCATACTCATCGCTTGCGCGTACGATCGTGAGTGGACTCGCGGTCTCCACGGTTTTGACGCTGTTCGCGTTACCGATCATTTATTACGTGGTGGAGTCCGCGCGGGCGAAGTTGCGCGGTCTGCGTCGGAGTGCATGACGGCCACGACGCTTGTTGGAATTTCATACAAAGCGTCCGCAAAAGGACCGGCCGAACCGAAAGTCGGCGCGGTCGCGCCTCTCGACGGCCGGCCGTATGCCGCGCGGTGTGAACTAATCTCCGCTGTCCTAACCCCTTACGAAATTGGGCCTCGCCGGCACGGGGCCGAGAAATTTCGACCATTGGCCACTCCTTTGCCTTGCCACCGGCATGCATTCTCAATACGTCAATCAACGTGAGTTGGACACCGGTGAGTTGGACACGGGCGGTCGCGACCGCGGCATGGCGCTCTTCATCGTGCTGCTCGTCGTCGTGGTCTTGACGATCCTCATTTCTCAGCTCGTCATCACGACCAAGATCGAAGAGCAGGTGGCGCACAACAATCGCGGGTATCTCGAGATGTCTTACACCTTGCAAGCGACGGTGCGCTCAACGCTGCACAAAGTCTATGAGGATTGGAGTAACGACATCGAAGACGGCGCCGGCAGCGGTGATCCCACGGGTGGTGGCGGCGGTGCCGGTGATATCGCGCCTCCGCCCGTGACGCCCGGCGCCGGCGCGACCGCCGCGACTTTTGATAGTCGGCACGAAGAATTCATGCGGCTTCATCGCGAGCAACTCAATGACGTCAATATCGAACTGCGGATGAACGATGGCGAGGGACGACTCAGCCTCAACGATTTGTTTCGCTATGTGACGACGGAAGACCCGGACGATCCGCTCAATCCGACGCAGGTCGGCGGCGTGCCACCCACGACTCCACCGATTCCGCCGACACCATCTGATCCGACCGCGCCGCCGACGGACGATCCCGACGATGACGAGGAAGTTGAGGAGTACATCTTGCCGTCGACTGAGCGTATCGAGCTAACCAAGGAAATGGTCTCGCGGCTCGTGCAGCACGTGATCGATCACAACCGGCAGATCGGCTTTGACTACGAAGAAACGCCGGTTGCCGACGTGGTCGCGGCGCAGATCGTCGATTGGGTGCTCGACCGCGTCTCCGACGAAGCGACGCGCCGCATCCGCAGCATGAAGGAGATGCGGCAGCTGCCGGCCATGACCTCCGAGCTTTGGAACGGGCCGCGCGATCCCGAGGAAGTGGCGCGCGAAGCGGACCCCGACGCTGAATTCGCCGAAGACCCGTTTGAAAACTTCATGGATGGTTTCGGCGGCGAGAGTATTCCGGGTTTTCTCGAGGATCCGGACCTTGGCGAGACGGGTGGCGTCGTGTCGGAGCCACGCGCGCTTGGCATTCGGCATGTCTTCACGGCCTACACGACCGGCAAGCTCAACATGAACACGGTGTCTCCCGAAGTGCTGATGGCATTGCTCTTCGAGCTCGAGTTCGAACTCGCGCGCGAGATCGTGTTGCGGATCGACGACCATTTGAATTCTTACCCGCCGGAAGAAGAAGAGGAAGACGATGCCGCCGCCACCGAGACCGACGATGCCACCGATACCGGCACGGAGAGCAAGACCTTCAACGTGTTCAAGGCGTTCACCGACATTTCGGCGATCGACGTCGACGAGGAATGGCAGGTGCCGATCGCCGGCACGGACAAGAGTCCGTGGGATCACATGAAAGCGGCGTGGGAGCCATTCGCGGTTTTCAAGAGCACGTTCTTCACGGCGGAAATGCACGCGGAGCGGGACCAGCGCAAGCTCGATGCCGAGGTCGTCATCTTGCGGCGGAACAACAAAGTCACCGTACTCGCCTGGCGCGAATTGACGCAGTGAGGCGCGGCCGCAATGACTCGTGTGATCGGTGTCGCGTTCGGTGCGCGGCGGCGGTATCTTGTGGACTCTGTGAGTTCTGGAAACGCTTCCTGAGAAGGGATGCAGCATCGCCATGTTTCGTTTTTTGAGCATGTTTGCGCTGCGATGGTCGATGGTCGCGATCAATGTCGTGCTGATGGTCGCGGTGGCGACCGGCGCCTTCCGGTTTTTCGGCGGCCTCGGCGACAAGAAGAACGGCGGCTCCTACGATACCGTCCCGGTCGGCCAGCTGGAGGACCCCGAGAAGTTCAAGGTGTCCGACACTAAGCAGCAGGGCAGCAAGGACCCGAAGGAAGTCACCGACCTAATCGGCTGGGTTTACCGCGTGAAGCCGCCGCCACAAGCTGTCGCGGCGCCGCCCAAGTCGGAGCAACTGAACAAACCCGAAGGTTGCCTCGCCGGTTGGGAGCTCATGAGTGTGTTCGTCGGCGGGACGTTGCCGATGGCGAACATTCGCCAGGGGAGCGCCGATGGGGGTGGCGCCGCTGGAGCCGCCGCCGCAGTCGCCAAGGGCGGGAATCGTGCGACGACGCGGACGCCGGCCACGACGAGACCAAAGTCCTCGGCGCGCGGTCGACCCGGCAAATCCCGCGGGGGTCCGGTTCTCGAGTACCGAGTCGTACGGCAAGGAGCGACCACGAAGATCGATGACAAGGAAATCGAAATCTTGCTGATCGAGGCAGGCGAGAGAAATCGGATCGTCTATCGCGAGAGCGGCTACGAGCACGAGTTGTTGGGTGAGCCGCGCGCACAGCTCGTCGAAATGCGCGACGGTTTGTGGACACTCGTCGGCAAGATCCCGACTCCGGACGAAGTCGAGAAATCGGCGACACTAGCGTCCGAGCGTTTCGCGGCGCAACCCAACACGCCGCCGCCAGCGGCCCAGCCGGTCGATGCGGCGGCGAAAGATGCCGCGGCAAAGACGGTCACGACGGAACAAATGCAAGAGCTCGAGAAGGCGCTCAAGCAAGCCGGCGAGAATGGCACGCCGGAAGAAATCGAGAAAATCAAGTCGGCGATGAAAGAACTCGAGAAGGAAAATAAGCCGTAGTGACGCGCACCGCTGGGCTCGAAATCACGCACAATGCCTTGCGCTTGGCCATCTTTTCCGGGTCGGCGAAGAAGTACACCCTCGTCGATTACCGTGAAGAGCCGCTCGAAGGCGAGACGCCGGAAGAGCGCCAGGCCGCAATTTCGACCGTGCTCGGCGAAATCGTCGCGCACAAAGAGAATCAGCGGATGGAATTCGTGACGTGCCTCGACGCGCGGCAAGCGATCATCCGCGAGATTTCAGTACCGTTCACGCGCGATGAACAGATCGCCAAGACCGTACGCTTTGAGGCGGAGAACTATCTCCACGCGTATGCCATCGAAGATGTCGTCGTCGAGTATCTCAAGTGCTCGAGCACCGAGGAATCGAGCCGCTTGCTGATTTGCGCCGCGCCGAAAACAAAGTTGAAAGCGCATTTAGCGGAACTCACGGCGCAGCAAATCGATCCTGCGGTCGTCGAACTCGACGCGACCGCGCTCGCGTCCGCCTTCGCTAGCACGCCGCTCTATACCGGCGAGCAGACCGTGCTGTTGATCGATGTGGGCGAGGACAGCACGCGCTTCGTGATGTTGGAGAAGAATCGGATCGTGAAGGTTCGGGCCATCTGGAATCGAGCGGATTCCGACCCGGCGTCGACGCGCGGCGCCGGTGCGGCCGGAATTGCCGTCGATGGCGAATCGCCGAACGGCGCAAATGAGTCGCCGAACGGGCAGATCTGGCCGGGCAGCGCCGAATCCTTGAAGCAAGATCTCGCGAGCCGCTTCGACGCGATCGAACGTTCGCTAGAAGAACTCGATCGTGGAGAAGATGAACTCAAGGACGAGGACGTGCCGTTCGTACTGCTCACCGATGATGAGTACAACACGCTGCGCGGCGTGGGTGGGGCGGGCGGGGCGAGCGCGGCGGATGCGCAAGGCGCAGCAACGACGAGCTCGACGACGTCCGAAGTAGCAAATTCTGGCGCGCGCTCGGGCAAGTCCGCGGCCGCGAAGACCGCCAAGCGCGGTGCAGCTGCAAAAGGCGGCGCGGCGGCCGTCGAAATGAGCACGGCGACGTCACTCGCGCTCGCGGAACATCGCGAACTGTCGCCGGTCGATCGTCTCGTGGTGGAAATCGAACGCACGTTTGCGAGTTATCTCATGACCGGAGCGCTCGATCTCATCGTTGTTTCGGGGCCGTTGGCGGGAGCGCTCCAACTCGCGCCCCGTTTGAGCGAGCACTTTGAAGTCGACGCGACCTTCTTAGATCTTGGCGGTGGTTTCCCGATCACTTGGGATGGCGATGTGGCCGAGCTCAACCGCACGGGGGCCGTCGCTTGTGGACTGGGTCTTCGCGGACTTGGTCACGGCTTGACGAGTTTCGATTTTCGCAAAGAGGAGTTTCGCTTCGAGCGGCGGTTTCAACGACTCATGCCATCACTCACGGTGGCCGGACTCTTGCTTTGCGGGTTCTTGCTGATTTGGGGAGTCCGGCAGTTCCACCAGTATCGCTCCTACCAAGAAGAGAACCGGGTTTTGCTCGCTCAGCAAGCTGAGATCTACCGCAAGTTTTTTGAGATCGAGCCGAATCTCCAGAACACCAAGAGTCCGGACTATTTTCTGGCCGCGGAGCGGAAGCTCAAAGAGATGAGCGGCGAGAAATCGTCGAGTAGCAGGATCAAGCAGTACGAGAACCCGATGAAAATTCTCATGGACTTCATGACCGGCGTGAAGAAGGCGGCCGATGTCTACCCGATCCATCAATCGATCAACATCAACTCGCAATTGGAGAGTAAGAGCACGTTCGTATTCTTCGTGCCAACGGAAGAGGACTACCAAAAAGTCGATAAGGCCATCCAGGCGCAGTGCAAGCTGCCGGATTGCAAACTGGCCGACGCCGTCGGCTCCATCAATCTAGATTCCAAGACCAACACCTATCGGGTGACGTACGAGTGCCGTCTCAAAGCGGTAAAGGCGGGATAAGACGATGGCGGCGAGCGGTAAGAGCACGGCGAACGATCTTCTGCAGATTTGTCTGCTCACTTTCTATTTGATGGCGATCTTCTTCGGCTGCTGGGGCGTTTTCTACGGCGGTTTCCGCGGACCGCGCGAGCGCGCCGAGCGCGACAAGCAGTTTTCACGCTACAAGAACCTGACGGATCTGCTGCAGAAACAGGAAAGCAAAGAGACCTTGCGCGAGTATCGGCGCAAGGCGGAGAGCGCGAAAGTCTCCACTTCAATTCAAAACGACGTGAATGAAGTGTTGGAAGCCTCCGGCAAGGCGCTGAAAATCGGCAGTCTCTCCGCACAAGGTTCAAAAGTGTTGCCGGGCACGAACATCAGCGAGCAAGAAGCATCGCTGTCGTTCAAGGAAACGTCATTGCGCTCCGGGTTACTGCATTTCGTCTTCAACCTCCTCAGCATGAAGAGCCACATCAGCATCAAGTCGATGCAGTTCAACCGCAAAGGCTCGGGCGACAAGGATGAGTGGAGTTCCGACATCAAGCTCGTCACCTATAGCGGCACGTCCACGAATCCCTAACTGCGCTGACGCTGAGCGCACGCCCCAAAACAGTACTACTTCGGCCGTGATCTCATAGTGAGCGACGAGCGACTCGGGTCGCGACCGAAAGACGGAGTGGCACCACCGTACGCTCATATGCCCCGACCGCGAGTGTCTCCTTGGGTTCGCTCCGCTCACAACTTCTGATGCGGTGAAGTAAAGATCCGCCACGATGAACGCCGCTTGGTACGAGAAGGTGGGTCCGGCGGACGAGGTCCTGGTCGTCGGCGAAATGGAGTTGCCGCCGCCGGTGTCCGGCGAGGTCCTGATCCGGGTCGCCGCCTCGGGGATCAATCTCGTCCGGGTCTCGTGAGGGTGAGTCGCCCGCGATTTCGAGGCTCGAACTCGCGGTTCCTGTTACGAACTTTAAGGCCGCTCTTGCCACGTGTAGATTTCGGCCGCGACGGCTGGCGTCGCGCCCGTGCCGCCCAAGAAGATCCACTGGTTTTCGCCGAATCGCGCCGCGGCAAATTGGCTGCGCGGGCATAAGAGATCGCGGCAAAAATACTCGAACTGTGGCTCTTCGAGATCGGGACTGAAGATCTCGACGCGCACCGACACTTGCGCGTCGTCACCGCCGCCCGGAGCTTGGCTCGAGAATTCCATGCCCCCGGCGATCAGGACTTTGCGATCCGGCAAGAGCACCGCCGCGAAGTCGCGCCGATTCGCGAGCAGTCGCCCGGCGCTGCGATACTGGATCGGCGGATCAAGCCGTGGATCGATCTCGAGCCGCCAGGCTTCCGCGCAATTATTGTCATGCGCCAGGAATTCCGGGTTGAACTTGTTCGTATGACTGCCGCCGACGAGGAGCACCGGAAAACTCTCTTCGTCGAGCAAAATCAAACGGTGCCCGATGCGCTCGCCGGGCGGCGGCTTGTCAGCCGGCAAATCCACGTTCGCGGCCGTGTAGAGGTTCTCGGAAAAATGGATGACTTCGGGCGCGTCGAGCGTCCGACTCCACGCGCGCGAGACGCCGAGCTGTTGGCCGAACTCACCGAAGCCGCCGTATACAAAAAGCAGCGTGAGTCCGTTTCGCTCGAGCAATATCGACTGGTGGTGCGCTCGCGGATGCGTGAGCAGGTGCTTGTTGATTGCGTCGAAGCCGGCCCGCGCCGATGTCGACTCGCCGCTCTCCGTGTGAAACTCAAGGAGCTGAATCTGATCGTTGAGTCGACCGTCCCGACCGTACCCGCCGCACACGAGCAGCCGATTGGACTCGAGCAGCGCATGCGCCGTGTGGTACGCGCGTGCTTTCCAGAATCCGCTGCGATCCTCCGCAATTCGCACCTGCGGTTCGCCGGGCACGAACGGAAAAAACAGTTCGACCGAGTCGACCGGTTCACCGCGCGAGTTGTCCGTGCCGCCGGAGATGACAACGAAATCGTCAGCAGTCTCGGCGTTGCCGTCGGCGCCGCGTAGATATGTCGCGGAGTGTCCTTCGCGGCGCGCCGCGAGGGGAAATGGTCCGCGCCAGCGCCCCGGCTCGGGTCCGAAAAGATACGCGTTCGACAAGAAGCTTGCCCCTTGTCCCGCGGCCGTCGCGCGACCGCCGGTGAAGAGCACCGAACCGTCCGGCAGCTCGGTCGCGACGACGCCCTCCAACACGGCGTTCGCGGGATCAAAATCGATCGTGGTTGCCGTGAACGGTTCGCAGTCGCCTTCGATGTCGATCGTGCCGCGGCCGATAGCTCCGGTCATCGAGTCGTGCGCAGCGACGATTTGCATCTGCGGCCGAATCTCCGTGCCGCGCAACGCAATGCCGCTCGGAGCGCCGCGCTCGACTGCGTCGAGTGCGAACTCGCCGCCCGGCGTGAGTTGCGGGCTCGAACCCAACACGATCCGAAGTGACCGCTGAGCGGTGCCGCTTTCCAGGATGCGGGCCGGCCGCTTGCCGTCGTCGAGTCGGTCGCCGGCCACCGGCAAGATCAGCAGGTCCGCCGGCACGACAAGGCGAGCCGACTTGAGCGGCGCGGCCGGGGATACTTCGGCGCTGAAGTTCAGAACGAGAAGATCGCCTTCGTTGACGGTGAATCCGTGATCTTCATCGACCCACGAGGCCCCCTCGATCTCGATCGGTGGAAGCGGAGTCGGCGCCAAGTCGACGCTGCGACTGCGGCCGACGAGCGCACGACCTGCGGTATCGACGAGGACCGCGATTTCGTCGAAGTCGAGCTCGACGCCGATGGCATCCGGCGTGTCCGCTTCGCCGAATCGATCGACGAGTTGCGCCGGCGCGCGCTGCCAATCGTCGCGCAACTCGATCACCAAATTGCGCCGATCGAGCGGCAGGGTTGGGATGACGGCCGGATCGGGCGGCATCAGCGTGTACGCCGGTGCATCGACCGTGGGGAGAAATCGCACTCCCGCGCGCACGGGTTGCTTGAGCTCAACGCGCGTCGAGAAGCCGAGGATCAGGTGCTCGCCTCTATCAAGGCGGTGATTGGCAATCTTGTCGTCGAGGAAGACGCAGTACAGTAACTCCGGCCGCTGGGTCGCGCGTTGGCAGCCGACGAGCCCGAAGCTGATAACTCCGCAGAAAAATAAACCGCAGAAAAATACACTCGGCAGCGCGGGCATTGTCGAACTTCTCAGCGTCGCAAAGCGTGGCGGCATTCAGTTCTCGTTTGTCGCGGGGACTTGGCCCCCGCCTTGAATCGACGCCGCAGAGTCGCAGCCCGATCGAGCTCGTGCGCTGTCAGGCAACTTTGACCCTCTTTGTCCGGGCAGCCTCGGGTCACTCTTGCTCGCTCCTCCGTCGCGAAATCCTCAACGACCAGGCAGGTCGCCTCCGGTTTCGCTCGGTCGCTCGCGACCAAGCCTAACCC
>JBJXGE010000079.1:0-97081 GCA_046154185.1 Planctomycetota bacterium | reverse complement strand
GGCCCGCTAGGTTCGAGGCAACTTGGGTTAGGCTTGGTCGCGAGCGACCGAGCGAAACCGGAGGCGACCTGCCTGGTCGTGGAGGATTTCGCGACGGAGGAGCGGACAAGAGTGACCCGAGGCTGCCCGGACAAAGAGGGTCAAAGTTGCCTGACACGGCACTAGCTTCAAGCATGGCCCGGCCGATCGATCACGATCGACCGGGCCATTCTCATGCCGTGAGAACGTTTGACCTGCTGAACAATCTCGCCTAGTCTCCTTCGCGCCGAGTTTTCCAGCTGAGCAGTACACGAGAGGTTCATTGAAGTGCCCGCAATTGCGCTCGGTCTTTGCGCCCCAATTGCGAGCCGTCGGTGCGTCGCGAATTCGTGCACCGCTGGCGAAGTGTCACTCAAGTGATTCGACCTTTGGATACACAGATCCCCGCCGCGGACCTCCTCGCAGATGTGCGCGCTGGGCTCGCGAAGCCCGGTCAAAAAGAGTTGCCGTCCAAGTACTTCTACGACGAGGTCGGCTCGGCGCTCTTCGAAGCGATCTGCGCTCTACCCGAGTACGGTTTGGCGCGCGCCGACGCGCGCCTGCTCGCGACGCATCTCGATGAGCTCTTGAGTCGACTCGGTTCAGTCTCGCTCTTCGCCGAACTCGGCTCCGGGTCGAGCCAGAAGACGCGCGCGTTGCTCGCGGCGGCGACGCGTCGCCAACCGGTCAGTTATTTCCCGATCGATATCTCCCCCACTGCGCTCGCGCGTTCGCGACACGAACTGAGCCAAAACAGTCGTGTGCACTTCGAGGGCGTGGCCGCCGAGTACCTGGATGGACTCGCCATTGTGACGGCGCGCCGCCGCGCGCGAGAGCCGTTGGTGCTGCTCTTTCTCGGCAGCACGATCGGCAACTTCGACCGCGCCGCGAGCGAGCGCTTCCTTCGCGCGACGCACGCGCTCCTCGCGCCCGGTGATCGCTTCCTCTTGTCGACCGACCTCGTGAAGCCCCCCGCCATACTCATCGACGCCTACGCGGACGCGGCCGGCGTGACGGCGGCCTTCAATCTCAATCTGCTCGCGCGCATCAACCGCGAACTCGGCGCGGACTTTCGGCTCGCCGACTTCCGCCACGTCGCCCTTTGGAACGCCGCCGAGAGCCGCATCGAAATGCATCTCGAGTCCCGCATCGAGCAGACGGTCGCGATCCCCGCGGCCGGTTGCACGATCCCCTTCGCCGCCGGCGAATCGATCTGGACCGAAAGCTCCCACAAGTACACTCTCGACGAAGTCCGCACCCTCGCCGCCCGCTCCGGCTTCACCTGCGAGGCCCAATGGACCGACGCGGAATGGCCGTTTGCGCAGAGCTTGTTGGTGGTGGAGTAACCAGTCGCGCCTTGTTGCGTGGTTGCTTTTTGTGGCTGCTAAACCCTGACGCAGCCCGCCTCATATTGCTGTTGGCCCGCTAATTTCACACGTATGGGATAGGTCCTCACGCTTTTCGACGCATATACCTGTGCCGTGTGTCTCTCTCGTGTCCATGCGGGGCGGCTTCGTCGCTCGGCGAAACGCGTGAGAAGAGGGATACGGCCCAAGGCGGAATTGCCAAGGCCCAACGAATTCAGAAAGAGGACGACATGCTACGTACCGGGAAGAGTTGGCTCTGGGGGATCGCATTGCTCCTGCAAACGATCGCGCTGGCGCGCGCGGATGAAACCGCGAGCCGGCTCGAGAGTATTCCTCCGCTCCACGCGGCGGCGCTCGAGCGCTTGAGTAGCGAACTCGGCGTTCCGCTCGAGACGCTGGAGATCGGCGACATCAGCGAACGCGCGTTGCCGCTCACGGGCCAAACGTTCGTGATGTTCAAGGTCATTGATCGCGTCAACGGCCAAGTGCACTCGATCTCGCTCGACCCCATCGGTCGTCGCGTCGATGCGAACTTGCTGAAAGCGGAAGAAGTCGCCGCCCGCCACGCCCAGTTCGGCGTGGTCGACTCACGGCTCGCGGCGACGCTCGCACTGCTCGGCGACGAGGACACGATCGAAGTCGCCATTTGGCTCCGCGCGCCGGCGCCGCAAGTGCCGGACCGCGCGGAAATCTACCAGCGCATCCGCGATTCGCACGCGCAGCGTGCGGAACGGCCGACGGCCGCCGCCACTCAAACTAAGCTGGAAGGCGAGTCGCCGAGCGGTGAACAGCCCGCGGCCGAGCGCGCGATCGATGCGGTCGCGGACGCGCTGCGTCGCGAGCAAAAAGATCTGCGCCGCGCCGCCTCCGCGTCGTTGCGGGCGCAAATGCCGGAACAACAGGCCGGAGTTCTTGCAGCGCTCGCACTCTTAAATCGCGAACCGACCTATGTGAGTCAATTTGCACCACTCGTTTACGTCGTGTTGTCGAAGCGCGACGTCGTCGCGATCGCAGAACGCAGTGACGTCGACGCGATCTACGGTCCGAACCAAAACCGCGACTTCCTCGATGTTGCAAAGCGGCTCCACAAAGCCGACATCGTCGATGGCTGGAACTTCCAAGGTAGCGGCATCGACGTCGGTATCCTGGAAGACAGTCGCATCGATTTCACCAACGTCTGGCTCCCGGCGGGAACCACCCGCGTCCCGGGCGATGGAAACGTCGATGATCACGCGACTGCGTGCGCCGGCATGGTCGCGAGTTCGCATGCCACTTTTCAAGGTCTCGCGCAATCCGTCGGGCTCTTCTCAGCGAACGCTACGACCTACGGCGATGCTAACCTCGCGGCGGCGATCGACTGGGCCGCCGGCACGCAAAACCTCGACGTCATCAATAACAGTTGGGGCGACGGCTCGACCACCACACTGAACGACCACGACCGCCACTACGACTACGTCGTGCGGTACCAGTGGAGCACGGTAACGGTCGCCGCCGGCAACGACGGACTCGGCGTCGGCAACGTCGGCAGCCCCGGCAAAGGCTTCAACGTACTGACCTGCGGCGGCTTGAACGACGGCGGCACGGAGACTTGGGCCGACGATGTCATGTACGGATCATCGAGCACGATCGATCCCTCGACTGGCGCCGAGAAACCCGAAGTCGTCGCGTCGGCCGTGAGCATCACGAGCACCGTGATGCCGGCCAGCGCGCCCGGCGGCATCGCGGATGCTGGAAGCGGCACGAGCTACGCCACGCCGATGGTCACGGCGATCGTCGCGGACGTCATGGATGCGTCGAACATCACGATCCTGCCGGAGCTGACGAAGGCGGTGATGCTCGCGACCGCGCTTCACAACATCGAAGGCTCGACGCGACTCAGCGAGCAAGACGGCACCGGCGGTGTCGACGCGCGCGCGGCCGTACAAATGGCCGAAGAAGATTTCATTCACGATTGGCGCAGCGTCACGCCGGCAACTTTGCCGTACTCGATCTTCATGCAGTGCGGCGCTGGCGAACGCGTGCGCGCTGTCATCTGCTGGGACTCGAACCCGAGCTCCGACTACAGCTCGGATCCCTTGCAAGCCGACATCGATCTCTCGGCGTGGGGACCGACGGGCACCTTTGTCGCCTCTTCCACGAGCATCGCGAACCCATTCGAAATTGTCGACTTCACGGCGACGACCGCGGGCCTCTACGAGTTTCGCGTCGTGAACTTCTCGTTCACCGGCACGAGCGAGTACATCGGTTTTGCGGCATGGTCCGGCAATAAGGTGCTGGTCGAAGACGTCGTGCAAACTCACGACACCGTACCGCCCGTCGCCGACAACTTCCGGTTCGACGCCGAATCGTTCTGGAACGCCGCGGCGATCCGCACCGCGCCCGCCGACCACGATCTGTACTTGTACTCCACGTCGGCGTGGGCCGATCCATTCGTCTACGATTGGACCGCGGTCTCGGCCTATGGCTCGAGCACGATGGACTACGTCCTCGTCGACTGTAACCACGCCGCGACCGGCGACTACTTTCTCGAAGTGCGCAATTGGTCGGGGAGCGCGGGCTACACGATCGAACATGCGGCGCACGTCGCCGACATCACGAACGGCACTTACGGCCCCTACTCGATGGCCGTTGGCGAACTGATCGAGATTTTCGACGCCAACTTCGCCGCCGGCACGCAGAAGAAAATCGCCGTGCACGCAACGTCCGGCGATGCGAATCTCGGCCTCCTTCTGCATCAATCGAACTCCGCCGATCCGGCAACGCAAATGCAAGCGCGCCCAGCGGCGGTGGCGACCGCGCTCGGGGCCGGCGTCGGTGAAGTCGAGTGTCTCACCTACACGGCGACGACGGGCGACTGGTTCGGGCTCGTCGTCGAGAACGCCGGCTCCACAACGGTGACGGATTTCATGATCTATGCCGACACTTCGGCGCCGACGGGCTCGCTCTCGATCAACGCCGGCGCCGCGCAAACCGGCGCGTCACGCGTGTTTTTGGATGTGACGGCGACTGACGCGCAAACCGGCATTCGACGCGTGCGCGTGCGCAACGTTCCCGGCACGTTCGGCGCCTACCAGGCGCTGACGACGCCGATCATTTGGGATCTCGCGCCGGGCGCGGGCACGCGCACGGTCGAAGTGGAAATCGAAAACAACGCGTGCATGACGGCGATCGTGTCCGACACGATCAGCGTGTACGCATGTCCGCAACCGGCGGGACCGCTCGCGAACGGATCTTTCTCGGTCGCGACGGGGCTGCCATGGTGCTTCACGGACCAGAGCACAAACGGGCTCGTGCAGTACACCGGCGGTCAAGCGCTCGTCACGGGCGGCAACGATGGCGTGTCGGGTTTCACCTACACCTACATCTCGCAAGCGGTGGTCGTGCCAGCGGGCAATCACACCGTCGGATTCGAGTGGTCGTTTGTTTCCGCCAACGGCCCGAACTTCGACGGCGCGTTTTGGGATTTGATCAATACGGCCACCGGCGTCTCGCTCCTTGGCGCGCCAGCGACCCTCGGCGCCGTGAGCGGTGCCTCCGGAATCCTCGGTCACAGTTTCGCGGGCGGACTCACAGTCGAGCTGCGACTCGGCACGTTTTCGACGGACAACATCTTCGGCGCCGGCGTCTCGACGTTTGACAACGTCACGCTGGTGCTCGACGCGTGCGACGCGGTCACGGGTCTCACGTGTAACGGTGCGACCGGTAACGCCGTCCTCAACTGGACGAACGCCGAGAGCTACACCGAGGTGCGCATCACGCGCGATGCCGTGTTGATCGCGACGCTCGCTGGTAGCGCCACCACCTACACGGACTCGGCGGGCGCGGCGGGCAGCCACAACTACTCCGTCACGGGCGTCTGCGCAGGCGGAGTTTCGGCGAGTAGCGCCACGTGCACGGTCACGATTGCGTGTTTGCCGGTGACTTCGCTCGTCTGCACGCCGACCGCGAGCAGCGTGCAGATGTCTTGGGTGCTCGGCGACATTTACTCACAGATCCGCATCTTGCGCGGTGGAACGTTGATCGCGACGCGGCCTGGCACCGCGACCACTTACACGGACACGACCGCGCCCGCGGGCATGAACAATTACCAAGTGATCGGCGATGCGCCGGCGGGTGTTTCGGCGCCGGCCGCGACTTGCTCGGCGTCGGTCCCGTGCGACGCCGTGACGGGGCTCGCCTGCACGCTCGTCGGCTTGAACGCACAACTGACGTGGGCGCTCGGCGACACGTACTCGCTGCAAATTCGCGTCGTGCGCGATGGCGCGCTGATTGCGACTCTCGGCGGCACGGCGACGAGTTACACCGACGTCGGGGTCCCCGCGGGGCCCCACAACTACCAAGTCATCGGCGAATGCGGCGCCGGACTCGCGGCACCGGCGGCGACGTGCTCGATCTCCGCGCCGTGCGATGCAGTCGCGGGACTCGTGTGCTCGCTCGCCGGTAGCAGCGTGCAACTCAACTGGGGAACGGGTGACAGCTACGCGCAAATTCTCGTGCGCCGCGACGGCGCGACGATCGCGACCTTGGCGGGCGGCGCGACGAGCTACACGGACTCAGCGGCGAGCGCGGGTTCGCACTCGTACGAAGTCATCGGTGACTGCACGATCTCGCTCGCGGCGCCAGCAGCGACCTGCGTGATCACTGTCCCGAGCGATCCGGTCACGGGCTTGGGTTGCGTGCTCGTCGGGTCGTCGGTGCTCATGTCGTGGGGTCTCGGCGATACTTACACGCTGATCCGCGTACTGCGCGGCGGCAGCTTGATTGCGACGCTGAGCGGCAGCGCGACGAGCTACACCGATGTCGGCGCACCCGCCGGCATGCTCAATTACCAAGTGATCGGCGAAGCGGGACCAGGAACCGCTTCACCCCCAGCAAGCTGCACGGTCAGCGTGCCGTGCGACCCGGTCACTGGGCTCGCGTGCAGCGCGAGCGGACTCAATGTGACGTTGACTTGGGCGCTCGGCGATTCCTACGCGCAGGTCCATGTGTCGCGCGATGGCATTGTGATCGCCACACTCGGGCCGTCGGCGACGAGTTACGTCGACACCGGCGTGGCGGTCGGGTCGCACATGTACGCGGTCGAAGGCGACTGCGGCGCGATCTCGGCGACGAGTCCGACGTGTCTCGTCTCGGTGACGTCGCCCGCGCTCGACACGTTCGTGCGTGGCGACTGCAACGTGAGCGGCACCATCAACATCGCCGATGCCGTGACGTTGTTGAACGCGCTCTTCACGCCGGGCTCGAGTTTCGGCACGTGCCTCGACGCGTGCGACACGAACAACGACGGGCTCGTCAACATCGCGGACGCGGTGTTCCTCCTCAACTACTTGTTCGTGCCAGGTAGCCCGACACCGCCCGCGCCGTTCCCGGCGTGCGGCGCGGATTCGGGCGCGGACGCGCTCGGTTGCGCGGCGTTCCCGATGTGCGCGCCGTAAGGCGACACAACTAGTTCGCAAGTGTGCGTAACGCAGTGCGGCGATCTCACGATCGCCGCACTGTTTTTTCTTTGGGGTGCTGTCCGCAGCCTGATCTTGCCCCACATCTCTACGCGCTGAGCACGGAACAATGCAGCGTGAGAAATCAGGGGCCAAGATCGCGGAGCGATGTCGGAAGTGTTCGACCGAGGCCCCGCAGGGGCTTCGGTTGAATAAACGCGGCGTCGCAACTCGATCAGGGCCCGTGAACTCTCGAACGGCATCAGCCCGCGTCGATCGCTACCCGCCGGACACCGATGGCGGGGATGTCGCTTGTTCGGACCAAGGGTGTTGCTCCAACCTGTTCTTGCCCCACAGCTCTACGCGCTTGACACGGCACGATGCAGTACGAGAGTTTAGAGGCCAAGATCTCGGAGCGATGTCGGAAGTGCTCGACCGAAGCCCCGCAGGGGCGTGATTCATCAGCCATTCTGCCAGGAACGGCGAAGCCCTCGGTAACGGCACAAAAACGGCCGCACCCTGAAGGGGTGCGACTCGGCGTTACGGAGTCGCAGCCCTTTCACGTTGCCGACAGATAACATCGATGGAGGGAGTCACGCGCGTCTATGGCGCACGCGCCAACACCATCAGCGCTGCCTCCACAAGTTCGCGCCGAGCGTCGGGGCGCGTGGCGAGCGTGCCGGGCTCGAAGCTGCCGTCGGAATTTTGCGTCGCGAGGAACGCGGAGAGCTCCGCGTCCGCGACCGAAAGTTGCTCCGCAACGCCGAGGCATTGCGCGAGGAGTAGCGCCCGCAAGCGGACGTTTTCGGAGTGGAGTTCGGCGGCCCAGCGCAACGCGTGCGCGCAGAGTTGCCGCCAGTAATCGGCGTCCTGCAATTCGGACGGCAGCGTCTTTCGTCCCCAATCGCTCAAGTGAAGCGCTTCGGCGCTGACGGCGAAAAACACTTCGGTGATCGCGGGGGCCTCGGGTTTGTTCACATCGGCACCGAGCGTGCGCAACAGCCGTCGATCGTCGATCAACTCGCGTTCGAGCGCGCCGAGTGTGGCCTGTTCCTTTGCACCGATTTGCGCGGCAGCGCGAGCGGCGATGCCGCCGCGGCACAGCGCGTGAAACTCGGACCATGCGGGCTGCGCGAGGATTTCCTGCAATGCGAGAATCTCGCCCGCCACGGCTGCCGCGCCGCCATCGAAACGATCCGCCGGATGCGTGAGCAGCCAATTCAACGCGACGCGCATCGCTTCGCGACGATCGGGACGCGCACGGCTCGTGGCTTCGAGCGTGAGGCGATCGACGCCGAAGTGAAATCCCGCCGACGCCGGATGCTTGTCGATACTCGTCACGGTCAGCACGTGCGGACCCGCGGCAAAATTCACGTCGTCGCAAACGATTTCGATGCGATCGACGCGCGCCGAATACAAATCGACCTCTGCCACGCGCTGGTCATCCCAATCGATGCGGATGCGACCAAAAGCCGGAGTGGTGGTTAACGCGAGACGCAATCGGCCGCGCGGCGCGCCGGGGCTCTCGAACCGCCAGCTCACGGCGCCACCGGGCGCGTCGACGAGCGCGAGCACATGGTCGTCGAGCGACCAGTGTGGCCCCCACGCCTCCAGGCGCTCCGTAACCACGCGAGCGCCGCTCGATGCGACAACATCGGCGGCGATCAAGTCGGACACGATCGGGAAGGACACGGCGTCACGACTCCGTGGCAATGCAACAAGCAGCACTGCCACCAGCACTCCGGTGAGTGCAAAACTGAGCACGACGCGCCCGCTTCGCCGTCGCCCGAAAAACGTGAGCGCATCGATCAGCACGAAGCCGACTCCCACCGACGCCAACCAATGGACCCACTCGAGTTCGAGCGCGTCCGGCCAGCGCGCTTGCGCCAGCGTCATTACGAGTTGGAATAGGCAGAGCGACAACGCCACGCGATTCTCACCCGGTCGCCAGAACAGCGCGGCGAGCTGCAGAAAACCGTAGTAGTAGCTCGCTGGATACAAAAGCACGTACGGCAAGTAGAGCGACAACGCTAATCCGTTGCCGAATTGTCGTTGCCGCCCGATCAGCACCACCAACGCCAAAGCGAGTACGCCGCGCAACACCGCCAGCGGTACCCGCGCAGTGCCGTCGAGAGTTGCTTTGTCGCGAAGCCACTGCGATTCATCCCAAGGATTCGCGCGCGCCGATGCCGCCGCGACCGGGTCGATCACGAACACGCTGCGCAACGCGATCTGGTTGGTGAAGAAACTCGCCTGGTGCGTTTCGATGTTTTCGAAGAAGCGCACCCAGCTGCCAATGCCACCGACCGCGATACTGCTCGCGCCGATGCAAAGGACACCGCTCACGACGAGGGCTAACGGAAATCTCGCTGTCGACGACCCGAATCGCCGACGTACGACGATCTCGATGATCCAGCGCGTCAGCGGCCAAATCCCAAAGAGCAGCGGAAACACGCGATCAAGTGCCGCTATTGCTAGCCAAAATCCGGCCGCGCCGGCGCGACCCCGTTGCATCGCCACGACGAACGCCACGGTCGCGCACAACCAGAGCTGCCGCAAGTACGCGCCACCCGTGATCGTGAACGGCGCGAACAAATCGGCCGCCCACATGGCGACGAACAATGCCACGTGCGCGAACGAAAAAGCGCGCAGCAACCAGACGCACGCGCAAAGCAGTAGCAGCGGATCGATGAGCGCGAGCCACAGAAGTGTCGCATCCGAGATCGGTGCGATCCGCAGGAGCGCGCCGCCGAGCGCCGCCCAAAACGGCGTCGCGTTGAATCCGTGATCGGCCAGAATGCGCTGCCACGCGCCCGGACTCAGCCGGCGATTGAACGTTTGAATGTCGTCGCGAAACTCCGCCCAGCGCGCGGGACTGAAATGCGCGGCGAACTCTTCCCCGCGCCGCAGCGTCACCGCGAGATTCTCGAGCCGATACGTGCGCAGATTCTTGACGATCGTAATGTGGTCGCCGTGGCGGGCATCGATCTCGACCAATGCGCGCGCCGTCGCGGCATAAAGCCCATCGTAGCCGAGCTCGCGAAAATACTTGCCGCCGATGGCGTAGTGATACAGCTCGTGCGTGTGACAGAAACGCCCCTCGCCGTGAAAGCGCCCGAAGTTTGAGTAGGCCACGAGCGCGAAGAGCGCCGTGACGGCAAGAACGCGCGCGCACCGTGGCGAAGCGGTCGTGGCTCGGCGCCAGCCGAACAACAAGAGCGATGCCAACACCACCCAGATCATCGCGCGTGGCAGCCAACGACTTAGATCTGCCGCTCCTGGCGCGAGCCAAGTTGTCGCGATCGCGACGACAAGGAGCACACCCAACGCGCTGCCGACGAACCATTGGAAGTTCCGCGCTCCAGTTCTGTCGTCAGTACTTGTCATTGATTTCGTCGCAAGCCGGCATTATGCAATCCGTCGATGTCCAGGATCGTCAGTACTTGTTGGAGATTCGCGATCGGCCGGCTAGGATCCCGGCCCGGCGTAGGATACTTCGAGCGCGATCGGACGTGCGCGAAATTGCGAGCGCCAGACAGCAATCGTGGGCGACCTCATCAACAACACGAAGTAGAAACGGAGTGAGCATGGCCAAAGAAGACAAACCCACCGCACTCACCACCTCGACAGGCGCGCCGATCGGCGAACAACAGGCGCTCACCGCCGGCAGCCGCGGTCCGCTGCTCATGCAAGACGTTGAGCTCCTGGAGCAGATGCAGCACTTCAATCGCGAGCGTATCCCCGAGCGCGTCGTGCACGCGAAAGGCTCCGGCGCCTATGGCACTTTGACCGTCACCCACGACGTGACGCGTTTTACAAAGGCGAAGTTCCTGTCGCAAGTCGGCAAGAAAACCGACATGTTCCTGCGCTTCTCGACGGTCGCCGGCGAGCGCGGTGCCGCCGACGCCGAGCGCGATGTGCGCGGCTTCGCCATGAAGTTCTACACTGAAGAAGGCAACTGGGATCTCGTCGGCAACAACACGCCGGTATTCTTCGTACGCGACCCCTACAAGTTTCACCAGTTCATCCACACGCAGAAACGCCATCCGAAAACTAACCTGCGTGACATGGACATGCAGTGGGATTTTTGGTCACTGTGCCCCGAGAGTCTGCACCAAGTCACGATCTTGTTCTCCGATCGCGGCATTCCCGCGACTCTGCGCCACATGAACGGCTACGGATCCCACACCTATTCGCTCATCAACGCCGCCGGTCAGCGCGTTTGGTGCAAGTTTCACTTCAAGACGGTGCAAGGTCATCGCCATCTGACCGACGACGAATCCGCGCGCTTGATCGGCAACGATCGCGAATCGCACCAGCGCGACCTCTACGGCGCCATCGAGCGTGGCGAGTTTCCGCGCTGGAAATTCTGCATTCAGGTCATGACGGAGCAGCAGGCCGAGAAGTTTCGCTGGAACCCGTTCGACTTGACGAAGGTCTGGCCGCACGGCGAGTACCCGCTCATCGATGTCGGCACGCTCGAGCTGAACAAGAATCCACTCAACTACTTCGCCGAAGTGGAACAGTCAGCATTCAAACCGAGCTCGTTGGTGCCAGGCATCAGCTCGAGCCCCGACAAGATGCTGCAGGCGCGTTTGATGAGCTACGCGGACACGCACCTCTACCGTCTCGGCGTCAATCACCTCGAGATTCCGGTCAACAAACCGCGCGCTGCGGTGCGCAACTACGTGCGCGACGGCGCCATGGCAACGGCACGCGACTACGCAGACGCACCGAACTACTGGCCGAATAGTGTTGCCGGGACACCCGCGCCGACCGCGGCGTATCGCGATCCGGCGTGGAAACTCGGTGAAGTCATCGTCGATCGCTACGACTCGACGCAAAATCACGACGACTACACACAGGCCGGCAACTTGTACCGCAAGTTCGATGATGGCCAACGTCAACGATTGACGCGGGCGATCAGCGGCGGACTTCGCCAAGCGCGGCGCGAAGTGCAAATTCGCCAGGTCGGACACTTCCATCGCGCCGACGCCGACTACGGGAAACGCGTCGCGGACGCGCTCGAGTTTTCGGCAGCGGAACGGAAACAGGCGCAGGCCTGAGTCCGATCACGATCTCAGCGATCGAAGCACGCGGGGCAAGGTTGCGAGACCGTGCCCCGCGTGCGCTTATTTTTTGGCGCTGCAACTCGCTTCGAGCGCCGCGAGGGAATCGAGTTGGCGGTCGATGAAATCGTCTGCCGCGAAACTGAAGGGCCGTCGCGTCCGCACACACACTTCGTCGATCGCTAGTTGCCGCTCCATCTGCGACGTCGAGTCGGCGTGCGCCTCTTCCCAACAAAGCCGCAAGGTGAAGGGCCGTCCGCGACGGTAGCGTTGGTCAGTTGCGAAGGCGCGCGCGTTCGCCCGCCACCAAGCTTCCCAGGGCGCGGGCTCCGTGCTCGCACGCTCGAGCCATTTGCCATCGCCCGGCTCGGCGCCCTCGTGATCGGGGAGCCAGATCTTCTCACGCAACTCGGCGGCGGTGATGCGCGCTAACGCGTCCGCCGCAGTCCGTCGTACGAGTTCAGATTCCTCCGCCAAACTCTCGATGAGTGCGGGCATCGCGGCAGGCGACCCGATTATTCCTAACGCCACGCAGCGGGCGCGCCGATGCGATTCCGATGGCGGTCGAAGTCGCAAGAGGAAACTCGCAGCTTCGAGATCACCGCCGAGTGCGTATAAGACATAAAGTCGCGGATCGACGTTCGCGTCCGCTTCCAACGCGCGCCGCGCCTCATCACGCGCGCCCATCCCGATGAGTCCAAGCGCGGCGTAAAACAAGTGCGGTGACGCGGGGTTGGCGCGCCAAGCGCGCTCAATCGCCGGCGCCGCCGACTCCGCGCCGAGCTTGGCGAGCGACACTGACACGGCATCGCGCAAATCCGGCGGGGTCCTCGCATCCGCCAGCACCTTGGCGAGCGCGGTCGCATCGCCCATTCTTCGCATGCCGAGGATTTTTGCGGTAGCGACGGCAATCGCCGGGTGTTCGCTGCCGAGACAACGTGAGATTTCGACGTCGAGCCGGGAATCCCGCGCGAGCGCCAAACTGTAAATCCAAACCGCAAGCGTCGGCTCCTGCGCAGACTGAAACGCCGCGGCGAGTTTCATCGTCACGCGAGATTCAAGACCCAGCGACCCCAGTGCGAAGATCGCGCCCCGCAAGGTGTCCGCGCCGAACTCGTTGGCAAGAGCGGGATCGATGACGCCGTCGACGTACTTCACGCCCCAAGCACGCAGCGCCGCCACGTGCAGACCGATGCGCTCTTCGAGTTGAGCGACATCGCGCCAGGCGATCTGCGGGTCCGCAAAATAGACCCGTCGTTGATCGAGCAAAAACCCGATTTCCTCGAAGTGGTCGAGGCAAATCGCGGCGCCGAGCTCGAGCGCCGGCGCCGAGTGCAGGAGCGCGCTCGTATCGGGCGCCGCCGCCGCAGCCCCGGGAGCCGACGGCGCCGCGTTCGGGGCTAGACATCGACCTTCGACGAGACACGCGCCCGTTTCGCCGCTGTCGGAAGCCGCATACATCAAGAGCCGCACGAGCGCGTCCGTGCTCGCGGAGTTTGATGGCGACCGATCGACATCGCCGGCGAAGAATCCCGTCCGACCCCGTGCGTTTGCCAAGCGCTGCACGTGGTAGGGCGCGGCAGCGAGCTGCACAAATCCGGCCGCCACTCCGAGCTCGCCGAGCCCGTGCGCGACAATGCTCACGGTGAAGGGCTCGGGCATGAGTGCGACATTGCGCAAGTAAGCGCGCGCGAGTTCGTCGGCCCAGTAGCTCTCTCCGGTTTGCGCGGAAAGCAGATGATCCGCGCGACGCGCGCCAGCGCGCGACTGCGTGCGCAGCGCGCGGAGGGTCGCCGTCAATCCTTGCGCTTGACTCGGCTCGTGGGCGAGAAACGGTTGCGGCTCGCGCGCAACCGCGAGCGCGATAAGTTCGAGCGCGTCAAAGTCGGCGGGAATTTTCACGTCGGCCGACACGAGGAGCGCAAAGCCGGCGCCTTCACCGGGAATGAGGCCGTCGGAATTGCGCGCGCCGAGAATTCGCCCGGCCCCGGCCAACGCCGTTAGCGAGCCACTATCTGTCAGCGCGTCGACGCCACCGATGATCACGACGCGGGCGCGCTTCGAGTCCAGCCATTCGACTGCGCGGGCAAGTGCTGGGAAAAAACTCGCGCGTCCTGCCGCAACGATCTCGTCGCGCATGATTTCGACCCGCAGCTTTGGCGCCACGGTGTGCGCGGTGCGCGCGAGCGTCGACAGGATCCCGTCGACATCGGCGGCGGCGCCTTGAAATTCTGGTAATGCGAGCACCAGCGGCGCCGCTTCGATACCCTGCGCCGCGAGCACCGGAGCGATCCGTTCCAGATGGTCGCGCAAAGCGCTCGCGGCGAGCGCGGACACGCGTTCGATGCGCGTCGCGGTCGCGGGAATCAGCGGCGAGCGCAGCGCACGCGCCGGTTGACCACCGCCGTCATCGACCTCCGTCTCAGCGATTCGCAGCGTGCCAGCCGCGACTTCGCGCGCCGTCGTCGCGGCGTCGAAGCCGAGCGGCGTGACCGCAGCGAATCCGATCAACCGCATCGGCCGCGCCGGCACCGTGAGTTTCTCTTTCGTCACCGGCGCGTCGCTTTCGTCTCTTCGAGCTCCCACACTTCGAGCTCTCGCACGATCGTCGTCGTGTGATATTGCAGCCCGTCGCCGACGCCAAAGACGGTTCGGAAGATCATAGTGAAAGTCTGCGCGTCGGGTTCGAAGTGGACCGCGTCGAGCGTCATCGGCTGGCGCTCCGCGCGATCGCGAAAGCGCGCCTTGGCGAAGAGCCGCAGCCTCGGCAATGAAAACTCGTAGGCGCCGTCCGGCGATACGCCGACGAGCGCCACGGGTTCGCCGCCGACGAGATGGCTCGGAGTCGTGAGCCCAGGCGCGGCGGCGCAAAAGAACTGTTCATCGAAATCGGTCGGCCACAACGGCGCGCGCTCATTCACCCACGCTTCGTCGTAGGTCCCGGCGAATTTCACGCGCGGTTGCCAACTGCGGGCGATGGGACCGAAGCCCTGCGGCGCTGGTCGATCACCGAAACTCGCGATCAAGTCGTTCGGATCCTCGAGATTCGGCGCCGGATGGCCGGCTGCTTGGCTCGCGCTCTCGTACATGCCGCAACCCACCGGATTGCGCGGTTCCCATTTCGGCTTCTTTCCCTCCGCGCGCGGAATGGCGCCACCAAACGCACGCTCGTAAACGAGCGGTATCGACTCGAACGGCTCGGGCGCGGAGAGCTTGGCGCCGCCGAGCAGACCGCGCTGCCAAGTGCGGTCGCCGAATACTCGCACTTGCTTGCGACAAGGGCCGACGCGGACGTCGACGAGCGACGATTCGACGCGACGGCGTTTTGGCGCCCAAGCGCTCCCCGTCAGGTAGATATCTGTGCCGGGCCGAAAGTAGGTCGATTGTCCTTCGTACTGGAGACTCGAAGCGCCGGGCTCGCCGTGATACACGTCCTCGAACATCGGCGCGGGTGGCTCCGCAGTCGGCGTCGGCGGGACCGTGCTGGGCTTCCCGGCTTTTGGCAACGTGAAGCGCGCGAGGGCGCAGATCATCAGCACGCGCCGCCCGTCCTTCGTCAGCGACGGCAAGTCGTTCACGCAATAGCGAGTCAGGTTCAAGAGATTCGGCATGTGCGGAGTTCTTCGCAGAAAGCGCCGACGCCCACCAACGCCCGACCAAGCGAGGTCGCAGATTAGTTGTCGCCCGCCGTCACGTCAAAGAGATAGTGTCAGCAGCCGGCGGCGTGCGCGAGGGAATACGTCGCGCGGTCAAGCTGCAAGATTGTCGACCCAGGGGCTCACCGACGAATAAGAAGCAGGTCCCTTTCGGTCTCGCCGACTATGTCGATGGTCGTCAGCAGCACGCGCTCGCGACGATGATCCCAGTCGGGCGCCGTCTCGACAAAGTACTTGCCCGGCTTTAGTCCACGGAAACAAAAGCGCCCATCGACTTCATGGGAAGCCCAGGTCTCGAACCGTGCGTATGCGGACGGAAACGCCGGCCGAAGACTCAATATCACGGAGTGAGGAGGTTGACCATCGAGGTCGAGGAGTCGCCCCTTGAGAGAATAAGATCCCAAGTCAGAACCGATTTCGATCGTCCTGTGCTCGCCTGGCGCGAGCGTGAAATCGAGCACCAAGTAGTTGCTCGTAGTCTCAGAAACCGGAGACTTGCAGTGGGCTGTGAGTTCATAGGTTCCGGGATCGAGATCGTCCCAGGCGAAACCACCATCGTCGGTGGTCTCGACGCCGCCGTAGTAAATGTCCTTCACGCGATCGAGATCGCCGAATCGCGCCATCCGAGTGAGCGAGACCCAGTGATGGTCCGCGGGCCGGTTGTCGATCTTGAGAGTCCCTCGAATGGACTCAGCTTTCAGAAGCGCGACCGTGAGTTTCTCCGACCCGTCGCTGATGAGCCCTCGTTCCCGCGGATCCACGATGAGCCTTCGGTAACCAGAGAGTTTGAAGAAAATCGTCGCCGGCTCATCTTCGACAAAGGAGAACGCGCCATCGGCTTCAGTCATGAGATTGTGTTGATTGCGCAAGTAGCCGCGGACCGAATTCCATGTGTCCCATGCGAGGCGATCGCTTGAGAACGCACCGGCGGTCACGCTCACGCCGGGGAGTAGAGCGCCAGTTTCTGCATCGATGACGAAACCCTCGACGTTTCGACCGCGTGACAAGGCAACGAGGTGCTCGGTGCTCAGCTCGTTTCCGGCCGGCTCAATGTCATAGAGGTACTCGGCGAGGTATCCGTCCGCCTCCACGTAAACAAGATAGTGCTGGTATGGATTCAGCTCACGCAACGTGAAGCGCCCCGACTCCGAAGTGAATGCCACGGGCGGAAAGAGCTCGTTGGGCCAAGCGCCTTGCTGCAAGTACAGGCTCGGAACCTTGCGCACGCGAAAACTGGTGACTCCGACGCCTGTCTCGGCATCGACGACGCGGCCGCGGATCTCGCCGCGGCTCGCGAGTTCGATTCGATGCTCGGTATCGACGGCGAACAACGATTCGACGCGCGAGTAAAGCCCGCTGTCTTTCGGAGCACAAACGTCGAGATCGACTTCGTGACCCGGAAGCGCGTCGAATCGAAAGCGGCCGGACAAATCTGTCGAGACCTCGCGCAAAATGCCCACCATCGGATCCCGAAATTGCCCGCGCGGCGACACTCTTACCAACGCGCTCGGAATCGGCGAGCCCGTCGCATCCACAACGACGCCGCTCAACCAGTGACCTCTCCGCAAAACGAAGTCGACGACGGCCGGAGCCTCCGGCGTCCCGGCGACCACGCAGTGCAGGATCTGCGGAGCCCAATCGAGCGCGAAAGCGGCGAGTCGACAGTCAGGAGTCTCGTGTCGGAAGCTCAACTCGTAGCGACCGTCGGAGTTCGTGGTTACCGGAGCGCCGGCCTTCTGAACGCCGAGATTCGTCGCCCATTGCACAGCTATGCCGCCGAGCGGATGACTCTCTTCATCGACGACACGGCCGATGATCCGACGCTCGGCCACGCGCGAAGGATCGAGGACCATTCGGAGTTCCGCGAACGGGCGGTTAGGGTCTAACTCGAGATCCTCGATGCGGCTCTGTCGACTCTCAAAACCAAGCTTGCTCGCTTTAAAACGAGCTAACTGAAGTCGGCTGATGCCCAGAACCACGGCGCGCCCGTCAGCGTCAGTGACCACCGTGTACTCGGGTGAGTTCCAACTCGTATCAGCGCCCATCCACGTAGTGATCGTCACCTGCTCGATGGGCTCGCCTGACGCCGTGACGACGTGCACGCGCACGTCGATCGCAGGGTCGAGGCTGAAGTCGAGTCGAGTCGTGCCCGGCTCCGTGAGCTCGACTCGACTCATCATCGTGAAGAAACCATCTCGCTCCGCGAACACTTCGCTCCTCGCCGGCGCAAGTCCTTCGAGGATGTAGGCCCCATCTTCGCCGGTCTCAGTTGTTGAGATCTGGGGCTCACGAATCGAAACTCGCGCGTGCGGCACCGGCTCGCCGGTCTCGGCATCTCTTACGGATCCGACGAGCGAATAGATCGGGTTGATCTGCATCGGGAGCGGCGCCGTCCGCGAGCGTTCCGCGTCGAGCGCGCTCAGCTCTGCGCTTGGCTTTGTTGCCGGTGATGCCGACGCGCCGGATTCTGGGCTCTGCGCGACGAGAGGCGCAGGCGCAGACGATTCGCGTTCGACAGTCATGGAATGTCGCAGATTTGGAAGCTGCCAGCACAGCAGCGCAACGATTCCCAAGACAACCGCCGTCATCGCAATTTTCGAATTAAAGCCCATGAGCAACCATCCCATCATCCCAGCCGCCGAGATCCCCGCCGACGCAGCAAAGTCGCTGCGCGAGCCGATGAGAACGGCCAAGCTCGATCGCCATCGTTCGGGGGCGGCACTCGATTCGTCGAAGTGCGCGCGCAAGGAGTCGAGTCCGCGGCGAAGGCGGCTGCGCACCGTGGCGCGCGGAATCGCGAGTCGACGTGCGATCTCGCCCGGCTTCAGCCCATCAAAGAACCGCAGCACGATCGCGCTCCGGTAGGGTTCGCGCAGCGCTTGCACCGCTTCGGCGAGACGGCGCTGCAGGTCGACGCGCTGCACAATCTCGAACGTCGACGAAACCGACTCTGGCTTCGCCGCGATGCGCTCGCGTTTCGTCCGCCGCACGCGTTCGCGCGCACTACGGAGCGCAAAATTCCGAATGATGGTCGCCAACCAGGAACGCGTCGCCTCCCGTTGCTGCGGCGGGTGCGCAAGCGCGGCGACGAAGGAATCCTGCAGAACATCGTCGGCGCAGTGCTCGTCACCGACGAGCGCCACGGCCAACGAACGAGCCCAGGCCGATTCGGCGAGCAAAGCCTCGACCGACACTCGCTGACCGACCTCAGACATCGACGCCACCTCGCTCCGCTCCCGTGTAGATAATCCCGCGCCCCACAAGAGTGATCCAGGGCATTCTCGAAAACCAGTTGATGTCCCGATCGACGGCCGTCATCGCAACCGCCACAGCGATCCTGGGAGCGCGGGTGTCTCGCCTGCTTCGCGCAAGCTGTCTCAATCTGGCACATGGGTCGGACACGCCGGCGGTGCGCCGGCGCGCAGACGCTCGCGCCACGACTGGAATCGGCTTTGCTATCTCCCTTATTCTCGACTCTCGATGCGCGACCTACGTGGGCGCGCGACGAGACGCAGTGTCCCGAGTGAGGAGGAGATGACCCGCCATGGCCGATCGAAATCCTGTTGCCGCGCTCTGCTCGAGCGCGGTTCTCATCTTGTTCCTATCCATGTCACCGACTTTCGCGGTCGTCCAGCATCCCATGGATCCGCTCGAGCCCGACGAGATCATCGCCGCCGCGCAGATCTTGCTCGGCCCCGGCGGTGCGGCTGCGGGCTCCGTCTTTCAGAGCGTCGAACTCGCGGAGCCGTCGAAGCAGTTCGTGCTCGCCTATCAAACCGGCGACCCGATCCAGCGCGCGGCACTGGTCTACTACCGACAACCGAATAAGAAGAGTTTCAAAAGCACGGTCGACTTGTCGAACGGCACTTTCACTCCGCCGGTCGAGATTCCCAATTCAAAAGGACAACTCGGACTCACGATTCAGGAGATCCTCGATTTCTCCTTCGTATTCGAGAACCCAGCGCTCCTCGCCGCGCTCGCCGCGCGCGGGCTCGACACGCCGGAGGAGCTCGCCAACGTGCTCGTCACTCCGCTCACGCCAGGCGCGTTTGGCTTACCAGAGGAATCGCATCGCATCGTGAAAGCACAGCTCTACTACATCGCGGGCGCCGCGATCAATCTCTACACGCGGCCGATCGAGGGCGTGCAGGCGATCATCGATCTCGACGAGCGCACGGTTCTCTCCGTGCTCGACTCGGGAGTCGTGCCGCTGCCGAGCGCGACGTATGAGTTCGATGAAGCTTCGATTGACGCGAACTACGGTTTGCGTCCGCCGCTGAAGCCCATCGCCATTTCGCAACCCGAAGGCCCCAACTTCACGATCAACGGCAACTTCATCGAGTGGCAGAAGTGGCGCTTTCACCTCCGCTTCGATCGACGCGTCGGCACGGTGATCTCGCTCGTGACGTACGATGGTCGCTCGGTGATGTATCAAGGAACAATGTCGGAAGTGTTCGTGCCCTACCAAGACCCGGATGCCAACTGGTTCTATCGCACTTACATGGACGCCGGCGAATTCGGTTTCGGCGCTTTGTCGTCGCCGCTCGCGCTCGGACTCGACGTGCCGGTCAACACGACGCTGCTCGGCGGCACGATTTCGGCCGCGCTGCCGGATCCGGATCTCCCGGTCATCCCGCTGCCGCTCGACAACGTCATCGGAATCTTCGAGCGCGTGACCGGAAATCCGGTGTGGCGCCACTTCGAATTCTTGACCGGTCAGTATGAGGGTCGCGCCGAGGTCGAACTCGTCGTGCGCATGATCGCGCAGGTCGGCAATTACGATTACGTGATCGACTGGATCTTCACGCAGCACGGCGCGATTCATGTCGAAGTGGGGCTCACGGGCATCGACATCACGAAGGCGGTCGCGAGCACGACACTCGCCGACCCGACGAGCGCGGCGGACACCGCGTATGGGGCGCTCGTCGCGCCGAACTTAGTGGCGCCCCACCACAGTCACCACTTCAATTTCCGACTCGACATGGATGTCGACGGGCGCGAGAACAGTTTCGCGCTTGGCGAACTCGTCCGCACGAACGTGTCCGGCAGTCCGCGCAAGAGTGTCTGGACGCTCGAGGAAGAAATCGTCGAACGCGAGAAAGATGCGCTGCTCGATGAAGACGAGAACGTGTGGCGCGTGATCAATCCGAGTGTCACGAATGCGAACGGCTACCCCACGAGTTACCTCATCGAGTCGGAAGGGAACACGGTGCCGCTCCTCAAGCGCGCGGACTACGAACGCGCGCGGTTCATCGAGCACAACCTCTGGATCACGGCTCACAATCCGAACGAGCGCTTCGCAGCCGGCGATACGCCGAACCAACATCCCGATAAGCCGGGATTGCCAGAGTTCATCAAGAACAACGAGTCCCTCGTCGGCGCTGACCTCGTGCTCTGGCTCACCGTCGGTTTCCACCACGTGACAGTCGCGGAAGATTTCCCGGTGCTGCCGCGCGAGCACAAGTCCTTCGAACTAAAGCCATCGAACTTCTTCGACCGCAACCCAGCGCTCGACCTGCGCCGCGCGCCGCTCGAGGCGGATCTATGAGTCAGCGGGGCGACCGGTAACGCGTTTGCCCTGATCGATGCTTTTATCAGTTTCGTTTGAATGCCGAGGCGGGCGATGCAGAGCGTCGCCAGCCTCGGACTCCTTTTTGTGTGCTGCGGCTTCAGGGCGCGAATCACAGTCCCCTCCCACGAGACGCGGCTCAGCGGTGTCTTTACTGGGAGGAACTGAATTGGAGCCCTTGTCCGATCCGCGACTGCGACGGTGAGGGACCGCGCGCGCCAGCTCGCCGGCACCTACCTCTCGAACTGCCCCTTCACCTCGACGGTGTACGTCAACACGTAGTCCGCGGTGCTGACTTTTTCGACCAGCACCATTTGCTCGCCGGCGGCGCGGGCGAAGGGCGTCGTGCGGCGAATGGTGCTCTCGGGGAAATTGTCGCGGATCACGATCGGGTTACTTTGCGGGGTGAAGCCGCGGGTCGTTGGGTCGGGGTCGAGGATGCCGAGCGGTTGATTCTCGAAGCCGAGCGCGATCTTGCTGATGCCGCCGGCCGTCGTGTCCGTCATGACTTTGAAGACATACTGGAAGACCGCGGCGCGCCGGATGCGCTTCGCCTCTTGCTCGTCGGGATGCGGGCTCACGATCTCGCGCCACAGCATCGCGGAATTGTCGCGATCCGGATGCTCCAAGAGGCGCTTTGCGAATGGGGCGCGCATCATATCGCCGACCGGATCGAACTCGATGCCGGACGACGTCACGAACAGCTGGTCGTTCGGCGCGAGTTTGAAATCAAAAATGAACTTGTCGGCCTGCTCGGGCGAGATGACGGCGGGATTGCGGAAATCGAAGACTTTGAGGCTGACCGGATCGAAGTAGTGGGTCTTCCAGCGTCCGTTCACGCCGATGCGCAAGAGCCACTCCTCGCTTTCGACCGGCAATAATCCGACGAGGCCGTCGATGAATGCGGTGAACGCCGCCGCGACCATATCCTGAATCAACGCGCCGAGGAGCGGCACATCCTTCAATCGGATCGTGACGTTGCCGAGCGGCCCCAAGTCTAGATCGATGATTTTGATGTCGCCGACACGCTTCTTGATCTCGGCCTTGAGACCATCTTCTTCTTTCTTGAAGATCTCGCGCAGTTTCTTCGCCGGCGAATCGCGTTCGACCTTCGGCTCGAAACTGAGTACACGCACGCGGCAGCGTTTCACTTTTTGCGCTTCGACGCGCGCCGGGTCGTGCCAGCCGAGCGAAAGTATGAAGCCGGCGGCCTCCGCCTTGGGCGCCGCCTTGAGCGGAATCTTGATGCGCGCCTGAGTCGGCGCCTTCTTCGGATCGTCGGGCCGAATCAACTCGACGATCGGCTCGATCGCGATGCTCCCCGCGCCCGTGAGCGGACGCAGTTTCATAAGGAGGCGCGGCCGCAAAAAGATCGTGTTCGCCGGGAAGTCCGGTGTGTGCCCGATCGGATACGGCTCCGAGCGCATCTCGACGGGAGGCAAGTCCAGAATGAACTCGTAGTCCTCGTCGTTGATCGTGTCGTACGACATATAGCCGCCGCGCTTACACGCGAAAAACATGAACTGAATCGCGGGCACCGCGACGCCGGGGCCGTTTTCGTCGAACTCGACGGCTTCAAAGCGCGCCGACGCGATCGCGCGCGGCGGATTGATCATCGCCGACATGAGCGTCGCTCGGCCGCGACTCGCGCGACTACAGTCATAGACCCAGCGGCCCGACGCCCAAACGAAGCTCCCGGTCATCGGCCAACACCAGTCGTCGATGAAAAACGGCGCGTCGTTGACGTCGATGCCCTGCTCCGGGAAACCATCCAAAAACGGCTGCTGGCTCGCCCACAGGGCGCCTTGATCCCATTGCACTTCGACCGAGCCGTCGCGCGCGATGGGCCGCTCACCGGCTTCGAGGTCGGTCGCATCCGGCGGATTAGACACTGGCGCGGCGACGCGGCTGTAGCGCGGCTCGGGCTGAATGTGACAGCTCCAGTTGAACCAAAAGTGCCAATTGATGAACGGCACGTCGACGGGATTGCCGTAGCTCCGTGTGCAGACGCCTTCGATTTCGACGATCTGATCCACCGTGATGCGTGCGCTCGACGCGCGGCGCAAGACCGGCACCCACTGCGGAAACACGCGGATCGCGCGCTTCAAAATGCGGCGCCCGAGGATGCCAAAGAAAGTCTTGAGCACATCCGAGATGATTTCGATCACGTCGTCGATCGCTTTGATGATGGCGGCGGTGATCGCTGCCGCCGCCGCCACCGCCGCGGCCGCTGCCAAGATGCCCGGCGGCGTCGCCGGCCCACCGAACATGAGCGAGATAAATCCGATGATCGCCGTGACAATCGCGGCGATGCGCGCCGCCGTCGCGACCGCGCGGGCGATCTTCCGCATTACTTCGATCACGTCGCGGATGACTCGCACCGCCGGAATCTTGTCAGTGATGAACTCGAGAAACTCTTTGTCGAACTCGTCGAACTCCTCCGGCACGTGACAACCGCACTCACGGCCGAGCGCATCGGGCGACGCCTTGACGATAAACGCCTCGTTGTTAATGCGTTGAAACGGCTTGTCGCGGTTCAGCGGTTTGACTTCGTCGGCCATCGTCTCTTTACTCGTCCGGCGCTTCGAATTCAGGTGCGCCTTCGATCTCGTGCTCTTGCACGAGCGTCTCTTTGGTTTTCTCGTCCGCGACATCGCCGTCGGTCAGACCGCGATCTTTTCGCGAACGCCGGTAGCTCTGCACCGCGACACGTCGCTCTTCGTCGGTGAATTTCTCGGGCGCGTTCTGTCCGAAGCCCAAGTTGTAGAGGCGCTGATCGGCCGGCAAGTCGCCGAACGCATCGCTCATGTCTTTGAGCGCGCCGGCGTCGAGCGTCAGCACCAGAAACTTGTCTTCGTCCTTGAACTGGTCGGTGTCGCCGCTCGGATCCGGCTTCGGCGGCGGGTCGCCGGCTGCGACGTTGTTCTCGTCGCCGTTGGCGTCGTTCGATGTCACTTCCTTGAGGTCGGTCTCCGGGCCAAACGCATCGAGCTTGAGCGTCATGAGCGTTTTTTCGTCCATGACGGGGATGCGCAGCTCGCCTTGATCCGTGAGCGTGCCGCGAATCACGGGCGCAAAGCTCGCCGAGCCGGCGAACAAGACGTACCGGCGATTCTTGAGCGGCTGCGGTTTGCCGTTAAATCCGTCGCGCCGAAAGCGGATGATCCACAAACGCACGCCCGCTTCGCACGGCGATTGAAACGCGAACGCGTGATAAAACCGGCAACCGAGCGTATTGCGCGTGACAATCTCGTCGGAAGACTCCTCGTTCTTGCCGCCACGCGGGCGAAAGCGTTTCGTCAGCACGGGGTCCGGCTTGAGGCGCGTTTTTTCGGCGTCCGACCAAAAGCGCAACTTGCAGGGCGCGATGTCCTGACTCAGCGCGCTCGGACACGGCCAACTCTTCTTCGGATCGATCTCGGAGCCGTGCTTGAAGACGTAGAGTAAGACGCGGCGATCTTCGTGATACGCCTCGTCGCGCGCCGCCTTGCCGGCTTTTTTGTCGGGGCCCTTTTCGAACTCATTCAGCTTGCCGTCGGACAAGATCACGATCGGGTTGAATTCGCCGCAGCCTTGCACATCGCCGCGCAATCCGGCGAGGCCGCCCGCGCCAGGCGCCTTGTCTTTGCCGCGCGCGAGGAAATCGGTCGGCGCCAGCTTGAACGGCTTGCCGCTCTTGTCGTGACAGAGCGTATCCATGTATTCGCGATAGAGGCGATGGCGCGTGCC
The DNA here is from genome assembly GCA_046154185.1 of Planctomycetota bacterium. Classification (GTDB taxonomy): domain Bacteria; phylum Planctomycetota; class UBA8108; order UBA1146; family JAJFFE01; genus JBJXGE01. The sequence goes on along the minus strand of JBJXGE010000079.1, from coordinate 72,238 downwards.
GTCGTTGTGGAAGCCGGTCTCCGGCAAGTTGCGTGAGCGCTGGTACGCTTTGATCGCGTCGGTCACTTCCTTCGTTTTCTTGCCGTCGATGGGTCCGACAAAAAACGGTGGCGGCTCGGGCGGAGCATCGGGGCGATCCTCGTTCTTGAGCGGGATCGACAGCATCATCTGAATCGCCTTGAAGCCCCATTGATCACCGCCGTGCGGATTGAAAAACAGGAAGTCCCAAATCTTCTCGTTGCGCGTGAGGAGGCCATAGACCGCCATCGCGCGCCGCCCCGAGAGGAGTCGGTTGTACGCCGGCTGCCCGGTGGGATCGGCGTGCCCGAAAATCGAACTCGGCGGGAATCGCTTGGGATCTTGATTGTCTTGTTGCTTGAGCGCCGCCATGAGCTCTGCGAACGCCGTCAGTTTTTTCTCCGCGCCGGGGCTCACAAGCGACGAATCGAACTCGAAGCCGGTGGCGCCGGGCAGCATCATGCAGCCGATCGCGATGAGCTGCGCACGGATGAGATTGAACTTCTCCTCCTTATCGCCGTCCGCGACCGGCGCCACTTTGAGCGGTAGCTCCAAGAGACGCGGATGCGTCGCGACGACTCCGTCAGGACCTATATCGATGATGAAAATCGCGTTCGCCATGCACAGCCTTCGTCGGGCGCGGAGCGTAGCTCAGGGCGCGGAGCTTATTCTGAAACGGCGGGCCGCGCACGGGCAGTTATCTCGGACGATTCCAAAGTGCGAAGGTGTCGACACGAGGTTCAGTAAAAATAAGAAAGCACCGGGGTCGGCGCCATGAAGCGCCTACCCCGGTGCGGCCTAATGCCGAAGCTTCAGAACGAAGATTACGGGCAGTTCGGCGTGACGCACGTCAGCGTGTCGGCAGTGCCGTCCGAGCCGCAGGCCGGGAACGGCGCGGGCGGAGACGGTGAGCCGGGCACGAACAACGCGCTCAGCGCGAACACTGCGTCGGCGATATTCACGACGCCGTCGTCGTTGACATCGGCCGAATCCTGGCACGCCGCGGCCGGCGAACCCGGCACGAACAGTGCGCTCAAGAGGAACACTGCGTCCGCGATGTTGAACACGAGGTCGCTGTTGGTATCCGCGCGACGGAACTCGCCGCCCGGACCCGGACCACCGTAGTTCAGCGCCGCCAAGATGCGATCGAGCAGATCATCTTGGTCGCCCCCCCAGCCGCCGAATTCCCACGACTGGCACATTACTTTGCCGTTGGGAGCGTCGGTGTCGTAGAAAACGCCGACGTTGTAACCCAGCGGATTGTTCTGCCACGTCACGCCGGAGTTCGGGCCGGCCATGTCGAACGAACTCAACGCCAATTGGTCGGTGAACTCGAAGCCAAATTGGTCCTCGTTGTAGAAGTCCAACATGCCGCCAAAGAGCGCGCCGGCGTAGTCCGAGCCGATCAACGACAACAGGCTATCGTCGCCGTCTTGCGAGCTCGACTCGTCGATTCCGTCGACGTCATCGAATGGAGACGGCGCATCGAAGCCCCACGTGTCGCCACCCTCGACGTAAACAGCCACTCCGGCTTGGATCCGATCCTTCAGGATCTGGCCTTCCGCGATGCTCAATTGATGGTTCGACGGGAAGGTTCCGAGCATGCAGAAGAGCACGTTCGAGCTGTCCATGCACGCGACGGCATTCAAGGTCGAGACCTCGATGAACTCGATGCCGGCAGTGTCGAGCGCTTGCGCGAGCGCCCCGACGCTATCGATCTGCGCCGCGGACTCGGCGGCCCAGATAAACACGATACCGGGACCCGAGACGCCGGCTGTGCAGTTGCGCTCCGTACCCGGACCGGCGGCGCAAATCGGCGCGATCGTGTAGATGTATGAGCCGGGTCCAGGAGGTGTATCGTTGAACGATGTCGAGGCGCCCGGCAGCGTCGCGATCGTCGTTCCGTTGCGGCGGATGATGATCGAAGTGTAGACGGAGTTGTTCGTCCAGTTCAGCGTCACGAGGCCGGCACAATCGGCTGTGCAGCTGATGGCGTAAACAGTCGGACAAAGCGGAATGATGATCGGACAGAGCGCAGCGTTCCCGATGACTTCCGCCCACTGACCAGAACAGCCGAGTTGGGACGCGCCGCAGCCGTTCGAGTACATGACGGCATAGTCATCGCGGTATGCGTGGGCGATCTCGCCATCCGCATAGCTGCCGTCCTGCAGCCCGAGACCCTGCAGCGTCAGGAAGTCGCGGAAAAAGCATTCGTAGGTGGTAATCGCAATCGGCGTCGTGTGGATGCACTCCGTGCCGTCGCCAACGTAGTTGCTCGGGTTGAAATGGTTGGCGCCGCTCGGCGAAGTCACGGGACTGTAGAAGTCCGTCATGATGTTGCCGGCCAGGGAGTTGCCCTGCGTGTAGGTGCAGAACGCACCCAGAATCACTTTGCCACCCGCGTCAACGAAGTTCGCGAGGTTGTCGCCCATCTCGACGTTGTTGAAATACGCGAAGTTCGCCCACGTGTAAACCACGTCGTAGTCGGCGAGCAGCGTCGCGTCCGGTGAAGCGTTGCGCGCGTCGAAGTAGTCGACTAAGCCACCGGTCACGTTCATGATCGCGTTGCGGTACGCAGCGTCGTCACTTTCGGACGGACAGTACAGCATGCGCGGACCGGTGAAGCAGTGTTGGATCAAGCGGCTGATCGGAAACGCGGGACCAGCGGCGCAAACGCCGCGCACCCGGTAGATATAAGTCGTACCACCGGGCACCGCGAGATCGGTAAAGGAAGTGGAGGCTCCGGGAATCGTCGCTATCAACGTGCCGCCGCGTTCGATCTCGATCGAAACGTAGACCTCGCCGTTCGTCCAAGCCAGGTTCACATTGTTCGTCGTGCAGTCCGAAGTCGCCGTCAAACTTTGCACGGCGGCGCAAACTGGCGGCGTGCTGAAACACGTCGTGATGTTGGCGATGAGTTGCGGCCACTCACCTGGGCAGCCCAGTTGAAAGGCGCCGGCGCCGTTCGAGTACACAACTGCGAAGTCGGGACGAAACGCATGCGCAATTTCGCCATCCATATAGGAACCGTCTTGCACGCCGGCACCCTGCAGTACCAGGAAGTCGCGGTAGGTACAGTCGTAGTTCGTAATGCTCCACGGCGCGGCGTGAATGCAGCTGGCGCCATCGAGCGCGTAGGGGGACATCGAGAAGTGGTTGTTGCCCGCCGGCGAAACGACTGGACAGTAGGCGTCAGTCATGATGAGACCCGACAGCGAGTTGCCCTGCGTGAATGTGCAGAAAGCGCCGAGAATGACTTGGCCGCCGCCGTCGGCGTAAGTTGCCAATACGTCGCCGAACCCGACGTTATCGAAGTACGCGAAGTTCGCCCAAGTGTACACGGCGCTGTAGCCTGCGAGGACACCGATGTCCGGAGTCGCCACGCGGGTGTCGAAGTAGTCGACCGTGACGCCGCCGGCCGCCATGGAGATGGCGTCGCGGTAAGCCACGTCATCTGCCTCCGACGGGCAATACAGAATCGCGCCCGCGCCCGGACCGAAGGGGCCCGAACCGCCAGCGCCGACCGTCAACACGTTGCCAGTGGAAACCAGCGGCCGCATCCCAGTAGCATTTGTCTGGTGCAACCGCTGAAAGTTTTGACTAAAAGCCGTCGTGGCTCCTGTCAACGAAATGAATGCAAGAGCCGCAAACGCCAGTCGAAATCGCGCCATGCTGCCTCCTAAAAGTGTTCCTCAAGCTCCACCCGCACTAGATCTGTCCGACGCGAATTTCAATCTCTCTGCGATTCGCGAGGACCTCCGACGAAGAGGTCTTCCGGACGCGGACTAGACAACCGCGCTCGTTCCGGCTGCGGTGATCAACTCCATCGATTCGCCGCGCGGTACGCAGGTGGAGAATGCGATGCCTACCCACTTGCACGGCAAACCACCACAGGGCACTTGGTGCAAAGAGCCCGATGCGAATCCCGACGCGACGAGTCGCCGCTCGTGCACTTCCAAATTTCCGCGCGCGGAGGAGCGCTTGCCCAGAACGACTAGTAGAGAAGATTACGGGCTGTCATCGGGACTTGTCTATCAATGACCAAAAATAGTTTTGGCAGCACTTCGACCGGCGCCGAGCGAACGGTTTTGTCCGCGACGCACGCCCCGTCACGGAACTGCCCCGCGAATTGTCGACGTCGACTGTTGCGACCGAATGCGGCTAGTGTTTCGCCCAATGAGATTTAGCGTCGGCCGCGCAAGGCATCTCAAAGTGCCGAGCGTCGTTGCGATGGTCCCGCGCAAAGCCCGCCTCCTGGCAATTCGCTTCGGCTGGCCGCTCGGCTCAGCTACCGTGCAGCTCCCGGATTTTCTTCTGCGTCGGCGCATCCTGAACTCCTGTGTTGGCGGTCGGGTCGTCGGATTCCGGCAGAATGATGGGCGTCTTCTTCACCGGTTTCGCGTTCATATGATCACACTGAAACTCCTCGATCGCCCATTGCATCTGTTCGAGATCGTCCGTGGTGAACCCAGCGAAGTAACTCATGTTGTTCAAGCGCGCCTGTTGCCCCGAGAGTTGTGATTCCGGATTGAGGCCACCGACGCGCAAATCGTACTTGAGCTGTTCGGTGCGCTCCGCATCGCCTTTCTTGAGCGCGGGCAGTTTGTGATCAATCAACAGCTCGACGTTCGCGGTCGTCTTGCGGATCTCTTCGAGCACGAAACCACTCTTATCGGTCTTACTCTGCTTGGGCTCACTCTCGAACTCGATTCGCAATACGCAATCGGCGTCGGCGATCGGTACGTTGCCGAGGTCGTGCACTTTCACACGCAAAAAGAGCGACGACGCATCGACTTCAAAGGAGTTGATCTGGGTCGTCTCGGCCGCCTGGACACCATCGACACGATCCGGAATAAACACCTTGTCGCCCGGCGCAAGTACGTGAGGATCGTCGCGCAGCGCGCGCAATCCGGCGTTGTCAGGATGATTCCAAATCAGCAAGAAGTCGGCAAAGCCGAACTGCGCGGCGATGCTCGACAGGTGCTCGCTCTCTTTGACGACGTGAATCTTTGCCATCAGATGCTCCGCCATTCGCGCTCGTCGAAGTCGAGGAACGTCACTTCGCACGTGCCAGGGTCGATGCCGTTGATACGCGCGGTGCCATCGGCTTCGAGTCGACCGGTGCGAATCGTGCCGGCGGGGAGCTTCAGGCGATAACGCGCGCCCGGCACGGGGGCGCCGTCGCTCTTGCGTACGAGACGCAACTCGATCCACGTTTTCTCGACCGACGTCGGCGCCGGCGCGGCGACTCGAGTGAGCGGCGTGCGCGCGACCGGAGCAACCGCCGTCGGGAGCGGCGGCGCGATCGAGAACGTCGGCCGCGGCGCGGCGCGACACGCGATGGCCCGTAGACCACCGTCGACCAAGAGTGCCGCGGCGGCGGCGAAGATGGCCGCCGGCGCAGCCACTCCCAACTCGCGTCCACGGACCGAGTGCGCTACGACCGCGCGCCGCAGCACCGCGAACTGTCTTTCGTCCTGAAAATGCGCGGCGAGAAATTGCGCCGACGACGCAACGGCGTCGAATCGAAAGACCGAATGCGAACTCTCGCGATCACACTCCACGAATTGCTCGAGCGCGCCACCGATATGAATCGCCGCACCGCGCGCCCCCGGCGAACTCGAGGGTGACGACCCGCCTGGTGGCGGATCGTGCATCACGCGTCGCTGCCCGCATTCGATCGCGAGCAGTTGGCCCGCTGCGATCGCCTGCGCGAGCTGCGCGCGCGTCGAATCGAGCGTGGACCGCCCGACTTCGGACTCGGAACACGTTGACGCGATGAGCGCGCGCAGGGCGCCTTCGACCTCGCGATCCAAGCGAATCGCATCGAGCACGAGACTCGACGGCCGTGGGCGGGCGTGGCTGTCGCGCGCGTCGCAGTTTGCGCATTCTTCGAGGCGACGGACAATGTGCAGCCTGCCGCTTCGATACGGGATCGTTAGGTCAAACACGAACCGGGCTCTTTTCGAATCGGTAGCACCGGCGAGCGGCCGAGCCGCATCGCTTCAACGACATTAAGTCCGCGCCTTCGCCGCCTCCGTCAAGATGTCGTTCATGCGCGCGACCAACCGATGCGGATCCGCCAGGTAGCCGTCGGTGAGCATCGCGCTCTCGAAAAGCTGCTCGATGGCAAGCCCGACGAAGGGATCGGCTGCGTTCCGCTCGTGGAGCCGCGTGAGCTCCTGCACGAGCGAATGCCGTGGATTGAGTTCGAGCACGCGCTTCGGCGCGCCGCCTTCCTTATTCATCATGCGCATGAGGCGATCCATGTGGCTCGATTGACCGTCGCCGGTCACGAGGCAAACCGGCGAGTCGACCAAACGGTCGCTGAGTCGCACGTCGAGCACGCGCTCACCGAGCAGCTCCTTCGCGCGCGCCACGAGCGGCGCGAGCGCGGTACGCTCGGTCTCTGTCACCGCGCGGTCGTCCGCTTGCTGCTCGCCGGGTCGCGCCTGATCCGGCACATCGATGAGATCGGCGACCTTCACCTGATCCGCGGAGACGAGCGGCTTCTCGCGATAACGACCGACCCCGCCGAGCACGATCTCATCGGCGACTTCGTAGAGATACAAGACCTCGATCCCTTTGCGCCGCAAGATCTCGAGTCGTGGATCGCGCGCGAGCGCGTCGCGCGACGGACCGGACAAGTAGTAGATCGCGCGTTGCGCCTCCGGCATGCGACCGACGTAGTCGGCGAGACTCACCAATGCTTCGTCCGTGGGACCGACGGAGCTGGCAAATCGCAGCAAATCGTTGAGCTTGTCGCGGTTCCCGTAGTCCGCGTAACCCTCTTTGAGAGTGCGGCCGAACGCGCGCCAAAACTCACGATATTTCTCCGCGTCGTCACGCGCCAAGTTGCCGAGTTGCTCGAGCAGCTTCTTCGTCAACACGTCGCGAATCTTGTGAATGATGCGGTTTTCCTGCAGCGTCTCGCGCGAAATACTGAGCGGCAAATCTTCGGATTCGACGACGCCGCGCACGAAGCGCAAGTATCTCGGCAACAGGTTCTGGTTCTCGCGATCGATGAGGACGCGCTTCACATACAGCTGCAGACTCACTTCGCCCTCGCCAAAGCCGAACGCCTCGGAATTGGCATGCGGCACGTACAAGAGCGCCGCGAACTGGAGCGGCGAGTCCGCCGAGTAATGCAAACGCGCACGTGGCGCTTCGGTCTCATAAGTCAAAAACCTAAAGAACTCGCGGTACTCTTCGTCGCTGACCTTGTTGACCGGTTCGCGCCAGATCGCGCGCACTTGATTCTTGCGTTCACCGTTCAAGAAAATCGGAAAAGACACAAAGTTCGAGTAATTGCGAATCGTCGACTCGATCGCGGCGGGATCGGCAAAGCGCCGCTCGTCGGCTCGCAAGTGGATCTCGATGCGGGTCCCGCGCGGCGCGTCGACCGGGGCCTTGCTGATGCTGAACGAGCCTTGGCCATCACTTTCCCACACGATCGGTTCAGCCGCAGGGTCGGCGGAGCGTGTCGTCAGCACGACCTTGTCGGCGACCATGAACACGGAATAGAAGCCGATGCCGAACTGTCCGATGAAACTGACGTCGCCCGGCGTCTTCGCTTCCTTGAGCCGTTCCAGAAACGCTCCGGTGCCACTGTGCGCGATCGTACCGAGGTTGGTGCGCGCCTCCTCCTCGGTCATGCCGACTCCGGTATCCGTGATAATGAGTCGCGGCGGCTCCTGGGCTGACTTCGACTGCGCGTCCGCTGCTTTGCCGTCATCGCCATCGTCGGCGCCGACGCCCCCGCCGCCCTGCGTCTCGATGCGAATCTCAAGTTCTTGCTCGGCATTCGCGACTGTTTGGCCCTGGAGCTGTTGAAATCGAATTTTCTCGAGCGCATCGGCCGCGTTCGAAATGAGCTCGCGAAGGAACACGTCTTTCGAGCTGTAGACCGAATGCACGAGAATGTCGAGCAGCTTGCGGACTTCGGCTTTGTACTGATAACGCTTGGGTTTATCGGCTGTCTCGGGAGACAAAGTCGGCCCTCCTCTTCGAACAGAGACCACGAATCTCACCCGACGCTCCGCCAACGAACCGGCACTCGCACGGGAGGTGGATCTTACGTGCTGCGACTCCGCGCGCTCAAGGGCTCTGCGCAACGCTCCGACATATCGAAGAGAGACGACTGCCAAGGCGCGATTCATGCGCCCCGCAATCTGTCACATCTCGCGAATGAACGGGAAACGACATGCGAACCAAGAAACTGCGAAACCGATTGATAGTGAGTTCGACGCTGACGGCGATCCTTGCGCTCAGCGGCTGTAGCACAGTGACGCTGAATCACGAAGACGCGCGCGCGTTGAGCTCGGTCAAGGTGGCGCCGGTCAACGCTAAGACCGTCACCTACTATGGTCGCCTCCCGTCCGAGTACGACGTCGACCAAAATGGCGGTCTCTCCGACGCCGTGGTTTCGCTCTTCAAGCAAACGGATCTCGCGCGCAAGAAGTCGAAGCGCATGGAAATGCTGCTCGAGGAAGCTGGCGTCGACGTGCTTGGCGGCGTGAAGGAAGCGTTCACGCATGAACTCGCCTCGAGCACGCTGTTTCCAGAAGTCGTGTCGGCGGGCGACGCCGACGCCGTGTTTCAGCTCGACGCGAGCTACGGCGTGCAAAGCGAGACGATGACCGACGACGTCTACACGCCGTGGCTCGAACTCAAAGCGCGGCTCGTCAAGAAAGATGGATCCGTGTTGTGGAAACGCACCGCGCGAGTGTCCGGCACCGACTCGGGAATCAAGCCACTGCCGTTTCCCGATCCATTCATCGATGCCGCGCTATTGCGCTCGCATTTCGACCAGGCGATTGCCTTCGCGGTTGCGGAGCTCGCGGACCATATGGCGGCCGATTAGTTCGGCAGCCGGCGCAACGCCATCAATACTGCGTCAACGTGCCGTCGCGCATCGCGCGACGCACGGCCCAGGCGAACAACATGATCGCGAACGGCACAACGATCGCGTTGAAAATACCGAGCGCGCGCAGGCTCGGCAGCACTTGTCCCCATTCCGCGCCTTCGATGAGTGCGAGCCGCACGCCTTCGAGACCGTGCGAGATCGGCAGGAGCGGCGTCATCGCCCGCAACGATTCCGGCAGCTGCTCCACCGGATAAAACACGCCACCGAATAACAGCGTCAGCGTACTCAGGAGTCCGATCCATCGTTCCGTCCGTTTGAAGACGATCGTGAGGCCGGCCATCCCTAAGCCGAGCGCGCCAAACGCGAGGAGCGTGAGTAAAAATACGACGAGCGCCGCTGGCCAATTGCCCCACTTCACTCGCATATCGAAGATCAGCGCGCCGAGCGACAGGTACAGCGTGACGCGCAACACAATCCAAGCGTAGGCATGCAGCGGTAAACAAAAAACTAACATCGGCAAACTCGTGCGAGTCGTCAGCAACGCTTCGAAGGTGCCGAGAATCTGCGCGGAGCGGATGATCCGGCTCAACTCACGCAGCGCGGCATCGAAGAACGAGTACATGGCCATGCCGAAGACTAAGAACTCAAAGAAGTCGCCATGAAAGCGTTCCTTCGGTCCAAATACGTTCGTGCCGACTTGCTGCGACAAGAAGTTGAAGAACAAGAGTCCAATCAACACTCCGAAGACGCCGAGAAACATTTGCGGCCCATACGAAAGTTGTTCGAGAAAATCTTTGCGGACGAACGCCCAGGGAACTCGCATCCATCTCATGCTCGCCCCGCTTTCATGACTCGGCCGCGCTCTCGTTGAAATACAGCTCGCGCAACGTGCTGCGTTGCGGCGTCACTTCGCAGATGCTGTATTCGCGGGCGCGCAACTCGTCGATGAGGCGATTGAGAGCGGCCAAGCTTTCGCATCGAACGGTGACGCCGATCGGGTGCGACCCGTCGTTACTATTCGGAACGACGGCGATGCCGACGACACTTGCCAGCACGTCGAGTTCGAGCAGCGGCACGGTTCTGATCAAAAATTGCTGCGCGATTCGCGCTCGCGCGCGATCAAGATCATACTCGGCGACGATGCGGCCCGCTTTGAGCGCAACAACGCGGGAGCACAGATGCTCGGCTTCCTCGAGATTGTGAGTCGAGTAGAAAATCAGGCGGCGTGGATCGCGCGCATGCAGTGCACGCACGAGTTGATGAATATTTGCGGCGGCGGACGGATCCAGAGAGCGCGTCGCTTCGTCGAGCAGCAAGATCTCGGGCTCGCTCAAGAGACCGCGCACGATGGCAAGTCGTTGCCGCATACCGGTCGACAAACTGTGAAACGTCTGGCGCGCCCGATCGGTGAGATCGACGGCGGCGAGGCACTCGGACACGCGCGCCTCGGCCTCGGCGCGTCGCAAACCTTGGAGCGCGGCGAAAAACCGCAGATTCTCGATAACCGAAAGTCGCCAATAAAAGGACCGTTCGTCCGCGACCACCATCGAGACTCGTCCCCGCAATTGTCGGGGATGATTCGTGACGTCGTCGCCGTCGACTCGGATCCGGCCCTCCGTCGCGAGCACGAGTCCCGCCAATGCCTTGAGCAGCGTCGTTTTGCCGGCGCCGTTCGGACCGATGAGTCCGACGATACCGCCGTCCACGAGTTTGAGATCGACGCCATCGAGCGCCGTCACGGTCGGACTCGTAAAGGGCCGTCGCACCCAATCGCGAAGTGGGCGCCGACGCGGAAATTGTTTTGTCAGTCCTTCGATCTCGATCGTCGGCACGTTCGCGCTCGTTTCTCGGAAAACGGGCCGTCGTGCCGCACGGCACGGCACGACGGCTTGGCTCGTGAATGTCTACCATGCCCGTGCGCGAGGCCATAGGCATCTCGTTGGCTTGCGAGCGCGCACGCAAAAATTGCGCGGCGCCGTCCGCGCAATGCCGATGATGGATGTGTGTTGCGAGCCCACTCGTGGTTTTCGACCGCATCGCCTGCGCGACTGCGGCAGGTTGCGGAGAGTTTGCGCGTGCGACTATTTTGGCGCCTCTTCAAACTGCCAGCGCGCGACCGGCGACTGCTCGTCGGCGCCTGGTTCCTCCTTGCCGGCCTGCGCATCGGTCTCCGCGTGTTGCCGTTCCGCTGGGTGCAGCGACGCATTGCGCGGCGTCCATTCACGTCCGGCGCTGACAGTGCGATCGCGCCGGATCCGACGTTGCCCGATCGCGTGGCGTGGGCGCTTTCGCGCGCGTCGCGCTATCAACCGGGTCGACACTTTTGTTTGCCACAAGCGCTCTGTGCGCAAGTGCTATTGCGGCGTGGCGGTCATGCCTCGGAGCTGCGGTTCGGTGTCTTTCATGACGAAACGCGGCGAGTTCGCGCTCATGCGTGGGTGGAATGCGCCGGGGCGGTGGTTGTGGGCGGCGCTGAGCTCGCGCGCTTTACGCCGCTCGAGCGCGCGGAAGAGTGGCGCTAGTGGGCGGCGTCATCGGCTACTGGAACTACGCGGACGACGGGTTGCGGCTCAATGCTCCGTCCGCGGCAAACGCGCTCGCCAAGATGCTCGACCCACTCGCGCATCGACTCCCGGCGCCACGCACGACGTGGAGCGAAGCAGGGCTCGGCCTCGCCGCCGCCGAGATTGCGATCGCGACCACAACCGGCGGCGCGCCGACCGTGGCGTTCGAATCGCCGGCGCGCCGCCACGTGAGCATCGTCGCTGCGGGCGATGTGCGCCTCGACAATCGAGTGGAACTCGCGGCGCTGCTCGAACTCGCACCCGCCGCTGCGACTCGACCGCGGTCCGATATCGAGCTGGTGCTCGCCGCGTATCGCCACTTCGGCGTCGACTGCGCGCGAAAACTCCACGGCGCGTTCGCGATCGTAATCTGGGATGGTCCCAAGGAGCGTCTCATCGCGTTCCGCGATGCGATGGGGCAAAAGCCGCTCTACTACACGCGGCTCGCAGGCGTCGGCGTGCTCGCGCTCGCTTCGGAGTTGAAAGCGCTCCTCGCTCTCGAGATCGTGCCGCGCGCGCTCGACGAGCTGCGCGTCGTCCAGTACTTGAACGCCGATCACGCGGATCACGAACGCACCTTCTATCAAAGCGTGCGCCGGGTGCCGCCCGCGCATGTGCTCGTCCTGGATCACGCGGGGCTGCGGCTCACGCGCTATTTTCGATTCGATCCCGAACGCCAAGTCGCGCCCGCCGACGATGCTGAACACGCAGCTCGGTTTCGCGAGCACTTCGTTCGCGCGACCCAAGGTTGCCTTCCCACCCACGGTCCGGTCGGGTTCTTCCTGAGCGGCGGACTCGATTCCGCCATGGTGCTCGGCGCGGCGCGGGAGGCGCGCGTGACGCAGAAATTCGACGGCCCGGATCACGAGTTCCGCGCGTTCTCAGCGCGCTTTCCAGACTTCCCGCACATCGACGAAAGCGCGCTCGTCGAACGCTTACTCACCCCGACTTCGACGCCCGTCGATTTCGTGCGCGCCGATGCACAAAGTCCGCTCGCGGACATCGACGCGATCTACACGCGACTCGATGAGCCATTTCATGCGCCGAATCTCTATGTGCAGTGGTTGCTATGCGCCGCGGCGCAGCGGGCTGGCCTGCCCGTTGTGCTCGATGGCATCGACGGCGACACCGTCGTGTGTCATGGACTCGAACTACTCGAGCAACTGTTGTGCGAAGGCAACCTCGTCGCCTGTTGGCGCGAGACGCGCGCGTTGGCGCGTCGAGTCGGAACGAATCCGCTGCGCCTCTTCGCGCGTTTCGCCGCGCGCCCGGCGTTTCAGCGCTTTCGTGCGCCGCGCGCGATCGTGAGTCCCATCGTGCGGCGCGAAGTGGCCGCACGCACGGGCTGGATCGAACACGCCAGGGCGCGCGACGCACGGCAAAAATTCACGCCCGCGACGCTTCGGCATCGCCACTGCGAGGAACTCGAGTCCGGCCTCTTCACCTTGTACTTGGAATTACTCGATCAGACGGCCGCGTCATTCGGCATCGATCAGCGGCATCCGTTCTGTGATGTGCGACTCGTCGAATTCTGCTTGGCGCTACCGCCCGAGCAGCGGCTCGTTGATGGCTGGGATCGCGTCGTGCAACGTCGCGCCGCGGTCACGCTCGTGCCGCCCGAAACTGCGTGGCGACTTCGAAAATCTGACTGGAGCGACGCGTTCAAACGCGGTTTCTGTCGCGCTCTCCCGGACCACTTGCGGCGCCTCCACGCGACGTCGGCGACGATCGAGGAGTTCATCGACCTCCGCGAGCTGGCGGCCTGCGAGGCGCGCGTCGAAAGTGGCCGATTCTCCGACACCGACCTCATGTCGCTCTGGGTCGCGATCACCCTTGGGCATTGGCTGGAGCGCGGCAGATCGTGACCCCGGGTTCACTCGAGCGGGCCGACCCGACCGCTTCAACTCCCCATCGTAAACTTTGAATACGAAGGGTCTTGGCGGCGCCGCCGCGACGGGCGCTGCGGCAGCGCTATAATCCAGCGGACTCAAGACCTACGACTCGTGGCGTGAGATCCAAGTCGGACGCGGGCAGCGGCAAGAAAGGCGGACCGAGAATGCAGGCAGATAACGAGACGACACCCTTTCGCAAGCCCTACACACGTCCCGAACTGAAAGTGCACGGCGATCTCGCAAAGCTGACGGGTTGGTTCGGTGGACCTTGGGGCGAATATTTCGGCGGACCAGTCTCGGGGTGGAACCCTTGGACGAGTGCGCCAGGAAGCTGAAGAGAGAGCTCAACACCTCTGACGAGACGCGGATCCGACCGCGACGATGACGACGAACAGGCGAGTGAAACCTCAGGTTTTTCTCGCCTGTTTTCTTTTCGACGCAACTTCGGCGACGCGTCACCCGATCAGCAGAGTACCCGTCGGCTCTGAACTCGGTCACCGCTGTGATGCGCGCATCGCGTCGAGGCAGGCATGCACTACTACGCATCGTTTGGACTCTCCATCGCCTCTGAATTCGAAATCGATGAGCTCGAACCGACCGCCGCACCAGTCGCTGAGTGTGACGTGAAGATTCGCGCGGCGACCATTTCCGATCGGCCGCGCATCGAGGCCGGGGCGCCCGGCCGGTACCGAGCAACGCCGAAGGAAACGTGTCTCGCGTGGAGCGGGGTCGGCGGCATCCTCGTCCGCGACGGCCGCGAGATCATCGTCGACGCCGAGCCGGGCGCGGACTGGGGACTCTTGCGGGTTGGACTCCTCGGCGCGGCGTTCTGCCCGCTCTTGCAACAACGCGGAATCTTTCCGTTGCACGCCAGCGTCGTGTCGCTTCCAAACGAGCACCGCACCGTCGCGTTTTGCGGCGCGACGGGCGCCGGCAAATCGACGATGGCGGCGACTCTCATCGAGCGCGGATTCGAGTTGTGGGCGGATGATGTGGCGGCGATCAAAATCCGCGCGTTGTCGGCACAGGTCTTCGCCGCGTATCCGAATCTCAAATTGTGGCCAGCGGCGCTCACGCAGCTCGGTGGGCGACCAAACGAGCTGCCGCGCGTTCACTTCGCCGAAGAAAAACGCCTGCGGCGCGTTGCGCGCGCGCAGATCACCGAACCGAGCCGGCGCCTGACGGCGATCTACGTTCTTGACTACGACGATCAGGTCGTCGTGGATCGTCTCGATTCCCAAGCGGCGGTCGTCGAACTCTTGCGGCACGCCTACAACGCGGCGCTCCAATTCGCGGCGCTCGGCCCCGCCGAACTTTTTCGCCGCGTCACGGAAGTCGCTGCGCGCGTTCCCGTCTATCGCCTCGCCCGACCGCGGGATCTCGCCCGCCTCCGCGAAGTCGCGGACCAACTCGCCGCGCACGCTGCGGGGAGCTCTTAAGCACTCGATCGACGCTCGACGCGCTGGGTTGAGAGCGCCTACGGCAACGAACGACTCGGCACAGTTCCCAAAAGGAATTCCGCTCCGGACGCGTTCGATCATCACGTTCCACTTCCGAACGAAGCTGGTCAACCCAGAGCGCGTCGTGGTGCATCCTGCGAAGGAGGGTCGATTTCCCTGTTCCGCGGCCGCCGAATAGGAAGTAGTGTCCCGCCGGAGCGCGCGAGAGTCGCTCGACGATCGGGACAGCGGGGAGACTCGCTATGGATTTCGCCGCCGCCTTTTCCGCCGCAGAAGGCGCGGATTGTCGGTCGTGAAATTCCGACAAGCCAAGTGACCAGAACCGATCCGCGCCGAGATCACGTGTGCCACCATCGGCAAGAGGAGCCATGCTCTATCGCACCCCATTACTAGCCGTCGCATTGCTGTCGGTCGGCTTCAGCGGCTGTCGCACGGCGCCGCCGGACCTCGGCGCGCATCCCGATCGCCAGGCGCTGCTCGTGATCGAGAGCGCGGTGGTGGCCGATATGCTCTTCGGACTCATGAGCGTGTCACACGATGTCGACGAAGCGAGCATCTGTCCGCTCGCGCGTTCCGGCGAACGGATTCAAGGGGTCGCATGGAAGGACTACATCATCTTTCGCGACCTCGAGCCCGGTCGCTATGGATTGCGCCGACTGCATGCGAAGTCGTCCATTTGGAACAACTGGGAGGACTGGCAGTTTCTGCTCGCCGAACGCGAGTTGCCGGAGTCCTTGCAGCCAACCCTGCAATCGGGTCAAGTTTTGTATCTCGGGAAGATTGTCGTGAATCAGGAAACCGGACTCATGGGGTTCGATCGCGCGGTCCGCGTCGACGAAACATCGAAGCGAGAGTTGCGTGCGCTGCGCCGGATATTAGCCGCCGATCCGAAAAGCGCGTGGGCCGACATTCTGCGCGCTCGCATCAAGTCCATCGAAACACCAGCTCCGGCCCCTGCCGCGGCGCCACCGACCCCAGCGCCCTGAGGCTCGCAACATGAACTCGCAAGATTTCGCCGACACGGAACCCTCGCCTTGCACCGGTTGGTGCGCGCTCGATGCCGCAACGCAACTCTGCCAAGGTTGCCTGCGCACCAGCGGCGAAATCGCCGCTTGGCCGAGCCTGCCCCGCGCCGACCAGCGCGCGGTTCGCGAGCGTTGCGCGGCCCGCGCCGTCGACCCGGCGCTCCGCGATCTCGTCACGCGTTGGAAATCCGGCGCACCCAACGCCGCAGCGAAATGACGAACGCCGTAAGCAATAATTGAGCGCAGCGGGCCGACGCACTTGCTGATAGTCAGTTCTGGAACTCCGCAAACCAAGCGCGCGCGGCGCACGCATTGTGCGCACTTCATTGGCGACGAGTTCGCGCCCGATGGCTAAGTGCGTAAGTCTTGGCGCTGTTCATCGCGACATTCAATTTATTTCGTCGGTCGGCGTCTCCTAATTGCGGATGGGTGACAAGGAAGACCGTACAGCCAGTCGGGATAGACCACACACATGTAAGAGCTGTTCTCGCGTACCGGTGAGAATGCGGGAAACAGTCGACGTCGCAATGACAGAGAGTCCGATGCACTTTGTGCTCGAAGCTCTGGGGCGGTCTTAGCGAGTCGTCGCAATCGCCGCGATGCATCGGGAATTCGCTCCATTGAGCGAACCGCAGTTGCGCGCGGGTGGCGATCCGCGTGGCCCTGCGGCAACTTGTTCCCGGACGAACCCGACCCGACAACGTAAGGGCTCATGAATCTCTGCAATAGCGGCGGGTACCTGGTCGGCCTCGACTTCTGGCTGCCCACCGAGCCCTCCGACTACTTTCGAGCGTCGTATGGAATCGGGACCATCGGATGCAACCGTCTCGTCTGTTGGCGTTGCCGGCAGCCCGTTCGGCACGCGCCGGAGGGGACTTCAGGCGAACCGCATGGCTGGCGTCGCCGGTACGAATGCGCATGCGAATCGTATGCGGCTAACGGCACCTACCATCTGGACACGAGCTCCGATCGCGATCCGGACATGGTCCCGCCTTGGCGCTGCGCGGGCCATCCGCGTTTCGTTCCTCCCGGTGTGATCGCCGGGGTCGCCGTCGATGTCTCCCTTGGCTGGTCACCGATCGTCGCAGCGCACATCGACGAGACGACCAACCTTCACCCGTCGATCGATCGCATTCCCGGCTTCACGTTGACGCGCATCTTCCAGGCGCTGGAAAGCGAAGAAGACCAGCGTGCCCTGGCCACGGCGGTCGGGAGCCGCGGCAACGATTCATCTCTGCGCGTTCGTCAGGCCGTGGCGCTGTTCTTCGTCCTCAACGGCCAAGCTCCAGGGCTCGAGGGAGTCATTGACGCTTGGCACCTCGATCCCGCGCGCCATGACGACCACCCGGCCGCTACCGGCCCCAATCCATTGCTCAAAGACAGCTTGCTCGAGGCGATCGCAATGCGCCTCATCGACAAGGCTCCCGGAGCGGACGATGCACTGGCGACGTGGCGATGGGCGGCGTTGCGCGGTTCGGGGCTCGGCGTCAATCTGCACCTGGCAAAGGCGGTCGATGCGGAGTGGACGGACGAACACCTCGAACAGATGTTCGACCTGGTTCCACAAGACTGGTACCGGTTCATCCTTTCGATTCATGTCGAGTTTCCGATGCGGCTGGCGGCTGGATTTCGCCGCGCGATCGCGGAGGGCTTCGCGACGCGCGAGCGAGTAGCGGCTGCTTTGAGGGAGGAATACGGCGCGAAGGCCGAACCTGTCATTGCCGCCCTGTGAGCGAGTCAGCCGCGAGTACGGTCCTCGAAGTTGGAGCCTGCCCGGTTGGCGCTCGCGACGACGAATGTAGCCGTGATACACTCGCGACATGACGCCGTACGAGTCGATCGAGTCACTCGTCGCCCGGATCGACGAACCGAATCGCAGCGCGTGCGCACGCATCGTCGCCGATCATCACGCGCTGTTCGCGACGGTGCCGGGCTCGACGCACAACCATCAGGCGTGGCGCGGCGGCTACCTCGATCACGTGGCGGAAGTCATGAACATCGCGAATGTGCTCTTCGATCGATTCGTCGCGCTGCGGCCGCTGCCGTTCTCGCGCTCGGACATCCTCCTCGTCGTGTTCCTCCACGACCTCGAGAAGCCGTGGAAGTACGAGCTCGGTGTCGACGGTCAGCTCCACCATAAGGCGGAGATGCAGGGCAAGGAATCTCATCAGAAATTCCGCATGGAGATGCTCGCGCGCTACGGCGTCAAGCTCACGGCCGAGCACGAAAACGGACTGCGCTACGCCGAGGGCGAGCTCGCTGACTACACGAACAAGCAGCGCCGTATGGGCCCGCTTGCCGCGATGGCTCACATGTGCGACGTCGCGAGTGCGCGCCTCTGGTTCGATCATCCCGCCGCCGTCGACGATCCGTGGATCGGTGCGCGCCGCGTGCGCGAGACGTGAAGCGGAAGGCGATGGCTGCTGAGTGATCGAATTGATTCCAGCGCGCGCCGCGTGCGCTAACTCGCGCCGCGGCCCGTCGCGGACTCGAGACCCGCTCTGGTCAGCCAGTACATCGCGAAACTCGGCAGCCAGTGCGCGCCGGCGTAGTGTTGGGGCGAGATCGACGCGAGTCCGACTCGGCCGTGCAGTGCGGCGGCGGTGACGAGCGCAGCGCGCGCCGGGTGCTCGGGCGGGAGCGCCGCCGCGATGCCGTCGAGCATCCACGCGCGACTGAGATTGAGTCCATCGAGATGCGCGAACTTGCCGTCGCTTGGATCGGCGCAGATGACAGGCGTGAGCGCAAGCGCGTCGACTTTGCCGTGCGGCACAAAGGCATGGAGCCACCGCACAAACTCGTCGCGCGGCAGCACCCTCCGCATCAAGTCCGCCTCCGCGCACACCGGCGATAAGAAATCCGTGCCCGATGGTTCATAGGCGAGCGGCGCCTCGCGGTCCTCGCCAAAGCGCTCGCGCACCCAAGATTCGATGACCGCCGCGCATTCCTGCGCGCCAAGTACGCGCGCCGCGTCGAGCGCGAGCCCGAGCGCAAACGCACTCTGTTCATGCTGCCCACTGCGAACTGGATGCGTCAGCCGCGGGAGATACTCCAAGAAGCGCTGAAAACACAACTCGCCGAGCGGCTGAAACTCCGCAAACCACGCGCGCGCGTCGCCCCGGTCTGTCGCGCGGGCGAGTTCGCTCACGAGTTGCAGGAGCCACGCGATGCCATATGGCCGTTCAAAACCGGGGTGCGACCGCAGGTAGCGAAGTTCGGCGCGAACATTCGCGGTCGAAAATCGCTCAGCGAGAATCGCCGCGATGCTCGGCGCCGGAGCAGACTGCGGAAAGAGCCGCAGCGCTCGCACCAACGTCCAGTGCGTGTGCACCGACGAATGCCAGTCGTAGTTTCCACAAAAAATCGGCGTCAGTTGGCGCGGAGCGACGACGTCAGCTTCGGATTCCAGTCGGTGCTGAAGCACGTAGGGGTAGTGCCGGCCAATTCCGGCGAGTGCCACGTCGACGGCCCGCGCTACTTGGTCTGGAATTGTCTGCGTCATGTCGCGCGCCCCCGTTTTTCGGTCGTCGCCTGGGCGTACGAGTGCGCCCGAGGCGTCCCGAGTCTCGGGGCCATCTTGCGCGTCCGCCAAGTTCTTGCTAGTCTCTCGCGCTTCAAGAGCACGCGCAATCGCGGGGATTATCCACGCCGGACTCCTCCATCGTGTGCCGAGAATCCCAAACGCTCGCATTCGGCTTCGTTTGGCAGTTGCTCTTTGACATCTCCGCTGACTGAAGGAATTCGACTGCCGCGAAGGCGAATCCGCTTTTGCAAGCTCGGGGCTAGAACTCGGGGCAGGAAATTGGATTCAGATTCAGCGTTCGTCTCTCTGCGTGAGGTTTCGCCTCTCACACGATTGAAGGGAACCTCATGTTCGATCCAGGCAATTACCGTCGGCCGCTTCCGCAGGGCGTTCAGCTCGAGCAGCAGGCTGAGCACGCGTTTCGCGACGGTGGCTATGTAGCTGAACGCAGCTCCACGTTAGACACCAAGTACGCGGTCGATTTTCTTGTGACCAACTGCCTGCGGCTCTACTTGCCCATACCGCGGTCCATCCTTGTGCAGATTACGTGCAAGTTGAATGACACGGCTAAGTTTTTAAACTTTGCGAAAAAGGCAAAGTCACTGCAACCGTCCGCGGCTCGGCTTTACATAGAAGTCAAAGAAGAGAATCGGAAGCTTCATTTTCATCGCTTCCCATTCCTTGCCGCGTTGGACCGCGTCGTCTGCGATCAGTCTATCCAGGAAGAAAGTTTGTTCCGTCTCTACATCGACGGCCTGTTCAGCTCCTTCCAGGAAATTCGATCGCTCGCAGATTTCAAGCGCACCATTCATGCGTCGCGCCACGACACGAGCTTCGATGCTCGTAATTCCGCACCACCATCTTCCCCACGCAGAGTCGTGATTCCCCCGCAAGTGCGTCCGAGCACGGCGGCGGATCGCGCTCAGAACGCTCGATCGGGTCCAAACCGCTTGCCGATCGTCGTGCCTCCCCAGCAAGTTCGCGGTCGCGACCTCCAGGTAACGAGCCCGGAACTCAGGGCGCGGCCAGCCCCCGCGGCACGAACTTCTATTACGACACGGCGCGATACCGTCGACGACGGTGAAGGTCTACGCTCGAGCGCGCCTCCGGTCCGACGCGCCGATGCGGCGCGCGGTCCGCGCGGGTCGTTCGCGACGACCGCACCCGCTGCCGCTCGCTCGGACGACGCCGAAGACTTCGGCCCCGCCGTGCCACGCCGTCCCGCGCCAAGTTCGCTCGACGCTCGTCGGCGCGAATCGCCCGCCGCGACTGCCGGAACGCCCCCAGCGAGAGTGAGTCGGCCGGAGCGCGGCAGCGATCGCACCGACGGCAGCCGCGACATGGAGCGCGGAGTGCTACCGGTCGTTCACGCTCCCGCCGCGCGACGATCCGATCGCAATGTTTCTCGACCGGTTGCACCGCAGGTCGCGGAGTCCGAATTCGAGCAAGATGAATTCGGCCGCGAGTTCGCGGGTGGCTTCGCGGAAAAGCACGTCGCAGAAAAAGCTCCGTCGCGTGACGCCGGGAGTTCGCGCCTCGACAAGTCATCATCGGGCGCGCCGTCCGTGGGTCGCGACCGACCCGCCGAAGCGACGACTCGCGCCCGCGGCGCGGCGCCGGCGGGCTCAGCAGCCGGATCGCCCGCCGCAGCCTCGGCCGGATCTCGAGGAGCCGTCCCAGCCGCACCGGAAGTCGGCGGGAGGGGAGTCAGCGCGGAAGCTGATCAGCACATCGACCAGCGGCCGACGCGCCGGCGACTTTCCGATCACGACTGGTTGCTGAAGACCGACGGCGTCGACGCAACGCGGGCGAAGTCCGACGAGAAGTCCTTCGGCGCGCGCGCGGGATCCGACCGTGCTGTGCCCGACGATCGTCGCACCGAGTCACGATCGCGGAGCGAAGCGGGCGCCGCCGCCACGCCGAGCGGCCCGAATCGGGCGTCCGATCGTGCCGCCGGATCGTCGCGGTCGACTCATAAACATGCGCAACCGGAAGACGGCTGGCCAGACGCGAACGCAGCGCCCCCACCGCCGCGCCCCGCGACGGTACCGGGCTACTCTTCCCAAGCGGCGCGCGTCCGAACCGCCGCTCGCGACTTGGCGGCGTCGCACAATATCGTCGACGATTTTTTCTCGGAGGACTCGCGTGACGCGTCGAGTTCGGCAACCACAGTACGGACACCGATAGACCGCAAGGATTCCAAACCGCACGGGGCGCCGCACGAGAAATCCTCGCGTTCGAGCGAACCCGCTCCGCGCGACGAGGCGGACCTGATTCCGGTCGTGGTCGTCGACTCGAGTGCGACCGGAAGCGACGACCAGGAATCGTTGGAGCACGACGCCGACAAACCGAAGCCGGGGCGCCGGCCGCGTGGTCGACGGGCGCGCGGAGGGGCCGCCGAGAAGATTGGACCAGATCGCACCGACGAGGTCGCCGTCGCCGGGACGCCGATTCACGAAGCGAAAGTGTCATCGCGTGCTGGTCGCGGAACGTCGACAGTTGTCGACGACGATGAACAGGAACCGGCGGCGACCGCCGCGAACCGACCCGAAGCTATCGACGCGGAGGAGTCGGGGCGCGGGGAGAAGCGCGTGACGGGACTCTTGCGCGTGTGGCATTCGCTGCCCGAGAAACCCGCAAATGAATATGGACTGGCGTACGATCCGCTCGGCAAGGAATACTATTGCCACCAGCGCTCGTTTGCCGATCGAGAGGAACTCGCGGCGCTTCGCAAATACGTGGCGCAGTCCTATACGGGATTGCCCGATGTCTTCATCAACCTCGAAGCCAGTTTTCGAGAAGCGCGCAAACGCCGCGCGAGTGACCGGGCGAGTGCGGCCGACGTGCGAATCTTGCGCGAACATCTCGGGCTCTAACCGAGCCTCGTAGGCGTGACTCGTCGGAAAACCTGAGCGTCCATCGGGGGAAGTTGCATGTCAGTGAACCAGCCGAACGATCCGCACGCCGTCCGTTGCTTCCATCGCGAACGCGGCGTGATGCAAGACGAAACGACTTGCTGCGGAGCCGGCCTGCGATTTTTGTATGGATCCTTCCTCGGTGGAGTCGCGCGCCTCGTCCTGCGGAGCCGCCTCGTCAACAAAATCGGCGGACTGTATTTTTCATCGCCGCTGAGCCTCGATCACGTGAAGACTTTCGTGCAAGCCGGCAGTATCGCGATGGAGGAGTTTGAAGCGACCGATTACAACTCTTTCAACGAGTTTTTCACGCGGCGGTTTCGCGCTGGTGCGCGGTCGTTCGCAAACGCACAGTGGGAATTCCCGGCGTTTGCCGAAGGGCGATACTTGGCATTTAGTCGCGTGACCCACGACATCACGTTTCCGGTGAAAGGCTACCAGCTCACGCCGAAGGCGATTCTCGGCGACGAGGAGCAAGCGGAGCCGTTTCTCGGTGGACCGGCGCTGATCGCACGACTCAATCCGTACGACTACCATCGCTTCCA
This sequence comes from Planctomycetota bacterium, assembly GCA_046154185.1. Classification (GTDB taxonomy): domain Bacteria; phylum Planctomycetota; class UBA8108; order UBA1146; family JAJFFE01; genus JBJXGE01. The sequence continues at coordinate 49,430 of JBJXGE010000079.1, read as the reverse complement.
CTATCCGGACTCCGGACGGCACATCGGTAGCGCCGATCTCAAAGGCGGACTCGACTCGGTGAATCCGTTCGCCCTGCGCGCACGCGGCAGCGTGTTTGCGCGCAACCACCGTCGCGTGAGCTATCTCACGACCCAAAATTTTGGGCGGCTCGCCTACGTGGAGATCGGCGCGATGGGCGTCGGCAAGATTGTTCAAACGAAAAGCACCGACGACAATTTCGAACGCGGCGAAGAGAAGGGCTATTTCAAATACGGCGGTTCAACGGTCATCGTTTTCGGTGAGCCAGGTTTTTGGCAACCGACCGACGATCTCCTCGCGCGCACCGCCGAACAATGCGAGACCATCGTGCGCCTCGGCACATGCGTCGCGCACTCGCTGCGCCGCCGGGCGGAGATCGGCAAACTCGTCGGTCAGGGCGATCACGCGTATCGAGTGACGCGCGGGTAGGTTCGATCGCTAAGGGTCCGCGCAAAATTAACTTTACATTTGGAGGTTGAGATATGACGTAGGTCCGTTCGCGGCGATTGAGCGAAACCGCAGGCGTAGCCTGGCTACGTTGAGGATTGCGCGATTGAGACGCGAGCGGAGATATGTTAGAGATCTGCCTCAAAATGCGAAGTTCATTTTGCGCGGACCCTAAGTTATTTTCGGCTCGCGTGCGCCGCGGACTCGCCGGCGAGGCGGCCGCTGATCCACGCCCAAAGAAAGTTGTAGCCGCCGAGGCGGCCCGTTACGTCGAGGATTTCGCCGCAGAGATAGAGTCCACGCGACGCGCGACTCGCGAGTGTCGACGGCTCGACTTCGGCGATCGGTACGCCGCCGCCGGTGACCTCGGCAACTCGATAGCCGAGATCGCGCGCAATCGGCAGTTCAAAATGCGTCAGCTTCGCGAGCAGTCGCTGGCGGTCATCACGGGTGAGTCCGGACAGCACCTGCGTCTCAGCAATCCCAGCCCGCAGCGCAATAAGGCGCGCGAGTCGGCGCGGCAAGGACTCCGCCAGCAGGCTGACGACGGTTGCGCGACCGTTTTTCGCCAATCGCGTCAACCACTCCTCGGCCGCAATATCGCCCCAGGAAACCTCGATGCGCGCGCCGTCGCGCACTTGCCAATGACTCGCATCCAAGATTGCGGGCCCGCTAAATCCGCGATGCGTCACCAAGAGTTCGCGCACTCGCGATTCCCGTATTTCGCCCGCAACGCGCGCTCGCCAGCGGACGGGCAGCGTGATTCCCGCGAGTTCCTTCCAGTCGGCGTCATCGGTTGCAAGCGGAACGAGCGCGGGATACGTCGTGGTGAGACCGTGGCCAAGCGCTTTGGCGAAGGTGTAGCCAACGCCGTCGGAGCCGGTGCGGGGCAGCGAGAGTCCACCGGTAGCCAGCACGACGCAAGCAGCATGCAACGTCGCGCCCGTCGACGCGGAAACCACTCGGTAGCCGCCGTCGACGCGCTCGACGGCCGTGACCCGCCAATCGTTGCGGATCTCGACGCGCGCACGCCGGCATGCTTCGACGAGCGCGTCGCGCACGGTGTGCGCATCCTGCGTCGCGGGAAACAACTTACCCGTGCCGACTTCTTCGACGAGCGCGACGCCCAAATCTTGCGCAAAAAAATCCCGCACGGCGGCGAGCGGCCACGTGCGCAACCATCTCCGCAGTACATGGCGGGACCCCTGCGTGTGAAAGTCGTGCTCATCGCATTCGACCGGCAGCACGTTGCAGCGACCTCCGCCAGACACGAGGATCTTGAGACCACATTGCCGCGCGCCTTCGACGAGCACGGTGCGCCCACCCGTCCGCCCGCTCGAGAGCGCGGCCATGAGCCCAGCGGCGCCCGCGCCAATCACGACGACATCGACGGACGCTGCTGCACCGAGCGCGTCGCCGGTCGCTGTTACTTCACGCGCGTCATCCTCGTCGTCGGTCATGCCAAACTCCGTGCAACGCAGATTCCACACTGCCGCGCCGCCGTGCGGGCGGGAGATCGAGACCTGCCATCGCCGCGCGGCCGAGGTATGATCCCGGCCTCGGCCCAAATCGGCGGGATCGGTTCGCGTCGGTCAACGTCCTACCAGCTTCTTGTCCGATTGCTTGCCCCGTCGCTGGGCTGTCGGTTCGGTACGGCGCAAAGGAGCGAAACAACATGCGCAACTTCTGCCAGTCCATGGCTCCCGATCTCGAGGCTCCTCTTACCGTTGCTCAGCCTTCACAGCGGGCGGATCGACACCCCTTGGCCGCTGCGCCGCTCGCACTTTTCTCCTTATTCTTCGCGCTCAGCCAGAGCATGCGCGCATCGATGACTTTCGCACAAGAGCATCCGCCGCCGCCGATCCAGGTCGAGGCGTTGACAACCATCGTTGTGATGCGCGGCGTCGAGAGTTTGCGCCGCGATGACAGGATTTTCGTCAAGGTTGCGGCCCACGCGTTGCGCGCGCCCGCCGGCACCAAGGTCGACTTTTTGCTCACATGGCGATCGATGGAGATCGACAAATTTGAGGCCACGGTCAACGACGACCACGAAATCCACGCGGAGTTCCAGATTGGGAAGCTCCCGCGCATCCGCGACGCGTTCTACTTTCGAACCGTCATCCACTTGGCGAAGCAAACGCCTGAGGTGCGTTCGCTAATAGAAAAGGATCCCGCGACCTTCGAACCGGCGCTCAATCCTTGGACCGACTATCACTCGCAGTTGCGCTTCCGCCTCTTGACCGCCGAGGAAGCAAACCAAGCGCTCGCAGAGCTTCGAAGTCTCGTCGCCGCCGAACAGCAAATCCTCGACGAAACCAACCGCGGGCTCGACGACGCCGCCAAACGGGCGGTCGGCGGTGAGGACTTCATCGACGCCGCTGGACGCTTCGACCCGGAGCGCTGGAAGAAGTGGCTGGGGGAATCCGTTTTTGCGCCGCTCCGCGCGCTGCAGCAACGGGTAGTGACCAACATCGCCGATCCCCGCTACGTGCCCTTCCGGCGCGCGCTCCACATCGTCGGGAGTTTCGCGGAACATTCCGCGGCGCGCGGTGTCAGTGAAACAAAACAGGTGCTCAAAGAACTCAGCCCAGGATTGGCGACGGAGCAATTCGTACCGACAGATCTCGCGCTGACTCCCAATAGGAAACCGCTGAGCGATCGCGAGTACGACGACTTGGTCGCCCAACTCCAAATCGAGTTGGACGTCGTGCCGGTAACGTTGGTCGAAAACGCCTTCACGTATGCCTTGGGGCAGAATTACACCGGTGTGATTTTTCGCCGCCTCGAGCCGGACGAACTCAAGAGCGGAAGCTTCGACGAATGGCGCACGCGTGCGACTTGGACTCCCACCACGGAAGATGTCGCGAAATTTGAAAGTCAGATCGCGCAAGAACTCACGCGACTCGCGCCCGAGCGAACCGGATTGGCTGCGGGGCTAGTGGTAATGCGACGACAGTACGTCGGATTCGATGTCGCTAGTGAGCAACGACTGTTGTGTACTTTCGTGCATCCGCGCAGCCCAGCCAGCAGGGAACTGCACTACCGCGTCAAGACGCCGCGGCCCGCCGATGAACTCCATTTCTCGCTAGTGTATGATCCGCTCCGGGCGACAGCGTCCGACCTCAGCTTGGCGAGTACACCCCCGCAAACAGAGCCAACGCCAAAGTGAGTCGTGCCGCCGCCTACGACTCGAGATCTGGCGAGCATACGAAGACGAGGAACGACATGTCGCTGCGCGTTGGGATCAACGGCTTTGGCCGCATGGGACGCAATATCTTTCGTGCCCTCTATACGCGCGAGGACATCGAGATTGTCGCGATCAACGATATTGCCGATCCCACGGCGATCGAATACCTCTTGCGCTTCGATACACTGCACGGGCAACTCCCGGATCCAGTGCGCATCGTCGACGGTGCGCTGTATGCGCGCGCGCGCCGCATCCCCGTCACGCAGTTCAAGTCGCCGGGTGAGATTCCGTGGTATCAGCACGGCGCCGATGTCGTCGTCGAAGCGACGGGTCGATACCGAAGTCGTGACGAGATTCGCAAACACCTGGAAGCCGGCGCCGATCGCGTGATCTTGACCAACGCGCCGCGCGATGGACTCGGCGACATCGACGGCGTCTACATTCGCGGTGTGACGCGCGGGCCGCTCGCGCCGGAGCATCGGCTGCTGAGCTGCGGCACGTCGACCGGCAACTGCACCGCGGTCATGCTAAAGATTCTCGACGACGCGTTCCCAGTCGAGCGCGCGTTCTTCACATCGGTCCACGCCTATACGAATGAGCAAAGCTTGATCGATGTGCCGAATAGTCTGGACCTGCGGCTGTCGCGCGCGGCGATGGAGAATATCGTTCCCGTTAAGACTTGGACGCCAAAACTGATCGAACACTTGTTTCCGCATCTGCAGGGCCGTTTCGGCGGCGCGAATCTCAATGTGCCGGTTCCCGATGTCTCGTGTGTCGACCTGGTGACATTCCACCGTGGCAAAGTCGAACTCAACCAAGTCAATGAGATTTTTCGCAGCGCCGCCGCAAGCACATACCGAGATGTGCTCGCGTTCACGGATCAGCCGGTCGTGTCGAGCGACGCGCAGGGCAGTACGGCCTCGTGTGTGTTTGACAGCCTCGCGACCATGAAGGGCGGCGACAACATGATGAAGACGCTGGGCTGGTACGACCAAGGCGGCGGGCTTGCGCACCGTGTCGTCGACTTGATCGGTGCGATCAACGAGTCGCAGCGCCAGAAACCGAGGACGTCATGAGAGTCGCCATCAACGGTTTTGGTCGCATCGGCCGGAATGTGTTTCGACTGCTCGCGCGCCGCACCGACATCGAGGTCGTCGCCATCAATGACGTCGCGCCGGACTCGCCGCTGGTTTATTTGCTGAAGCACGATTCCGTCATGGGCGATTTCGACGGCGTCGTTGAGTTGAAAGACGGGCGGTTGTCCGCCGGCACGCAAAATTCGCGACTCGTCAAGGGTCGGGTGCCAAGCGAATTGCCATGGCGAGCGGAACACGTCGACATCGTCATCGAGGCGACCGGACGCTTTCGCAGCCGCGCCGAACTCGAAGGTCACCTCGTCGCGGGGGCGCAGAAAGTGCTGCTCACCGTGCCGGCCAAGGACGACATCGACGCAATGGTCGTGATCGGCGCGAACGAAGAAACGCTCAAACCCGAGCATCGCTTGGTATCGAACGCGTCCTGCACGACGAACTGCCTGGCGCCGCTCGCGCGCGTGCTCGACGAACGGTTCGGCATCGTGAAGGGGATCATGACCACTGTGCACGCCTATACTAACGATCAGCGACTCGCCGACTGGGCGCACTCCGACTTGCGGCGCTCGCGCGCCGCGGGGGAGAACATCATTCCGACTTCGACCGGCGCCGCGCGCGCAGTCGGCAAAGTTTTGCCCCGGCTCAAAGGCAAACTCGATGGCATGGCGATGCGCGTGCCGGTGCCGGACGGATCGATCGTCGACTTGGTCGCTGAGTTAGCCTGCACCGTGACGATCGAGCAAGTCAACGACGCGATGCGCGCCGCCGCCGATGGCAAACACCGCGGCATCATCGCCTACTCGACGGATGCCGTCGTATCGAGCGACATCATCGGCAACCCGCACTCGTGCATCTTCGACGCACCGCTCACGCAAGTCATCGCGCAGAACACCATCAAAGTATTCGCGTGGTACGACAACGAGTGGGGCTACTCGAGCCGCGTCGTCGATTTGCTGCCGCTGATGATGCGTGGCGCGTGAGTCCGATCTCCTACGGACACGGCGATGCGACGCAACCGAGCGCATCCGCCGTTGGATCCAAGCCGCATGACGCGCCCGGCGGACCCGGGAGCAGCCCTCCTGCGAACAACGCGGTGAGCGAGTAGATCGCATCGCCAATATCGTTCGAGCCGTCGTCGTTCGAGTCGCAGGCATCGGCGCAGGTTGGAAGTGTGCCCCCGGAGAAGAGCGCGGAGAGCGTGAAGATCGCATCGCCAATATCGAAAGCGCTGTCGCCGTTGCAGTCACCGCGCTCAAAGCTACCGCCCACGCCGCCGGAGATTGGAATCGTCTGGTTTCGCAGGACGAACTCTCCGAACTGGCTCATCAGCGTGGAGTCGATCGTCACGCTGCCTCCGGCGGCGGGAAGCGTGAGCCCGACCTGGTGCTCGATGACAAGTGCCAAGTCTTGTATGACCGGCACGGTCGCGCCTAACGGAAAAATCGAGTGGTCGTGGAGATGCACTCGCACGCCGCCGCCGACGAGATTCTCGTAGTCGAGCGCGTAGACGGCGGTTCCTATCGGGTTTGGGAGCCCAAGCGACCCAAGCAGCGAAAGCGCAACTGGGTGAATGCTGTCGGCAATCAAATTGGTCTCGAGCAGCGTGCCTCCCACATTCGAAACGACGATCTGTCCCGTCAGCACCTGCGGCACAAACATAAGGTCGATGCGCCAGTCTCCGATGCTCTCGCCGACCCCATAGGGCGTAAGCAAGAACGAACCAGCATCGAAATCACTTACGGCCTCGACCGTGATGCGGCTGCCGGCCGGATCGGTGATCGTCTGAATGAAGGTCGCCGTCGCACCCGCGGCGGTCGTACTGAGCTGCAGGTCGATCTCCGGGTTATAGAGGACGGGCGGCGCATCGACGTAGATGTCCTCGATGAACGTAACGAGCAAACCGTCGATCGCCGTTACGTCGCTCGTCACCGTCACGAACGATGGTGCGGGTGGGAGATCGATAAAGGCGGTGTCGATCACGATGTTGAGTTCGAGCGGAAGCGTCGGAACCCACATCGATCCGGGCGGAAACGGATCGGGGATGTCGATCGCGATCTGTGGTAAGCCAGGGAAGCTCCCTTCGGTGATCGTGACCGATCCGATCGGCGCGCCGGTTGGGTCGCTCGCTCCGAGCGACGTGATCAGGTCTAAAAAATCGGGAGAGACCGAGGTCACGACACAATCGAGCGTCGCTGAGCTTGAACTCACCGAGACCACGACGAGTTCCATTGAGAGCTCGAGGTTGGGCGGGCCCGTCATCGTGACGAATCCCTGAACGGACGAGAGCACGAAGTCACTCACGTCGAAGGACGGGCCGGACCAATTTTGAAGAACACTCGCCGCGCGCGCTCCGAGTTGCGAGAGCCCGATCGTTGCGGCGCTGATCGCGCTCGTGTAGGGCTCGGCGATCGTCGTGGCGAGGCTCAGCGCCGAGCAGGAAATCGTCACCGTCTGGGATTCCACAACGATACCGCCGCCCACGCAACCCGCCTCCGCGTCGACTTGGTAAGTGCCGTTCGGAAGACTCGTAGCCAGGAAGAACTGCTCGCCCAGTCCGATCGGGCCGTAGTCCAATTCCGTGATGAAAATCATCGAGCCGGACTCGAATATGCGCACCGTCGCACTCGAGTATTCCTCGATCGCGGTGAAGGTCGCGACGAGTATGCCGCTGGGGCAACTCGTGCTGACTTCGAGGTTGGGCGACGCACACATCTGTGCGAAGACATCTCGCGGTGAAACAAGGGCGACGGTTGCCACGACGAGTGCGGTGGCGGACAGTTTGGGAAGACCGCAGAAACGCATCAGTCACCTCCAGATGAAGCAAAGCCCGCTGACGCGCCGTTCACGAGAACGCTGTGCGCGGGACGCGATGTATTCGAGTCTCGACGGAACGTTTTCCTTGGGTTGCCGAACGACGCGGATTTCGAGACCAATTCGAGGTCTGCGGCCAGCCGAGTCGGGCAGATCCTACCATGCAGGGGCCGGGCGAAGTGTTGGCGTGTTCGCTGAACGCGAACATGCGTGGTTGCGCGCACCAGCTCAAAAACAATCTTTCTCATTCGTGTAGTCAGGTTCCGAACTTCCGATACGAGATCAAAGTCGTCATGCAGTACGGCAATGAATGAGACTACTCGCGCGGAGCATCCGATGCCGTACGCGCGGCGAGCAGCGCCTCCGCGAACTGCCAATCGAACTCGTCATCTAGATCGACGGATCGCTCGGCTGGAAGTTCGTAGGCAATCGGCTCGCCGTCTTCTGCGGTGCCGGCGAGCACGCGCTCGCAGCGATAGATGTGGATCGCGCCATTCAAGCGGTAAAGCGGTGGCAAGTCTTGTCGTCGGCGCGCGCGCGTCGCCTCGAGATAGTGAAAGCGGCCGGCTTCGATTCGCCCCATCCATTGCGGGTGCTCGCGCACACGCGTCACGCTTTTGAGATGCGTCGCCGTCGATGCCGCGAACTCCTCGAGTGCCGCGGCAATATCGCCCGATGTGCAACACGGCGCTGTCGCTTGAAAACTGACAACAATCGCCGCGGTTTCGCCGGCGGCGGCCAACGCACCGACCGCGTGACGCAGGGCCGGCATCGACGGCGTCGTGTCGAGCGCCAATTCAGGCGGCCGTAGGAAGGGAGTCTCGGCGCCGTGGGCACGCGCGACTTCGGCGATGACGGAGTCGTCGGTAGAGACGATGACGCGGGCGACATGGCGGGCGCGCGCCAACGTCTCGACGGCACGCCCGATGAGCGGAATTCCAGCGAGTCGGCGAAGGTTCTTCCGGGGAATGCCCTTCGACCCGCCGCGCGCGAGGATGATTCCAATCGTGCGGGGGTGTGTCGGCGGCAAACGCGCGGCTCCTCGTTGAACGGATCCAAGAAATCACAAACTTTCCGGCGCTGAGGATACTCCCCAGGGCGACTTTTTGGGACTCGGGTCGAGCAACCAGCCACCGGCCACGAATCATCGCGAGGCAACAAGCGGGCCTGGACGATCGGCGGGAGCACCCGCTGGCACGACGCGGCCTACCGCACGTCGAAATCTGAGGATAGGCCGCGACGATTGACGCCCTTCGGGGGCACTCATAGAATCTGCCGATTCTCGCCCGGCCGCGCCTTGACTGCTCCGCTCGAATGGCGGCGGACGCGCGCGGCCCGAGCTGCGGTTGCGCGCCGGTGTTCTCGGCCGGCGGAGAGCCGGTGCTCTCGGCCGGCGGAATTTGCTCGGTGCTTCACGATTCATCATCTCTCGGCGATGGCTCTTCTCGCTGAATACTCGGAAGGACACTGTTTCATGGGAATCCGATTCTCACGGCGCATCGGTTCGTTCAGCGCAGTGGCGCTGTGCGCATTGACGCTCACCCTCAAGATCGCGGCCCAGGACGATGAGTACGGCCCGCCGATTCCGCCGGCGGCCGGCGAGCAGCCAAAGATCCGCATCGACAAAGTCGAGTACGACTGGGGCAAAATCCTGCAAGGCGAGACCGTTCGCCACACGTTCAAGGTCCACAACGACGGCAATGCGCCGCTGCGCATCCAACAAGTGAAACCGGGCTGCGGCTGCACGTCGAAGAGCTTCACGCCAGAAATTCAGCCGGGCGGCGAGGGCGAAATCGAGTTGGTCGTCGACACGACACGCCTTCATGAAGGCAACCTGACGAAATATGCGCAAGTGCTCTCGAACGATCTCAGCGCTAAAGATCTGCGGATTTTCATGAAGGGAATACTGAGCACGATCGTGAAAACGGAGCCGAATCCGTTGCGCGTGGCAGGCCTGGCCGGCACGCCGCTCGAGGCGACCGTCATGATGGTCGCTGGTTCGGAGCTCGGTTTCACGATTTTGAAAATCGAGCCGAAGGCCAAGCTGCTGAGCGTCGGCGCGATCGAGGAGATCGAGGCGGGTCGGAAATACAAGGTCACGCTCACCGCTGAGGCATCGCCGACGCCGAACGTGAATCGCGAAACGCTGGAACTCACGCTCAAGACCAGTGATGGTCAAGAGCGAAAGTCCGAGATCTCAGCGGTGGTCGAGCATTCGGACCGTATCACCGTCGCGAACAAGAGCATCGTGTTTCTCAAGCGGCAAACGGAGCAATTGCTGCGGTCACCCGAAAAGCCCTGCGTTCAGGACATCCACATCCACGGCGGCCGAGATGATGTGCGATTCGCGATCACTGGGGTGGAGATCCTCGATGTGCCGGCAGGCGTGTTCACGTCGACCGTCGACACGGTAAAGGAAGGCTTCCGCTACAAAGTCACCGTGCGACTGAATGAGTATCGGGCAGAGAACGCGCTCTCCGGGCGCGTGCTGATTCACACGGATGATCCGGATTCGCCCGAGAAGACGGTCAAGTTGCACGCGCAGTTCGATGCAGCGGCGCGCGCGGCCGGCGGAACCCCGGCGGGCACACCCGCCGCGAGCGGCGGAAACGTGCAGCCGAAGCCGGCGCAGCAAGCGCCGGGCAACACGTCGAAGCTGGAGAAAAAAGCGGGAAGCTAAGCGCGGGCTCGGCGTTCCGAGCAAGCGATCTCTCGGATTCAGGTGAGCGGGCGACGCGGTCTTGAATGGCTCGCGTCGCCTGTTCGTTAGACCGGCGTCCGTCGTGGAAGGAGCAAACCCCACTTGCTGTTTCGGAGCTGCCAGCCCGGCGCTGGAGAGCCGCGCGCTCAAAGCAATACACTCGTCGTGCGCTGCATCGTCGTCGCGCTCGTCGCGAACGCGATGGCGACGGCGTTCGCAAAGCCGCCACTTCCAACTCCCAGCACGCCACCAAAGCAAACTCCGCAACAACACTTGCGGTTTACTGAGCAGGAGTATTCGTGGGGCAAGGTGCTCCAAGGGGAGACGATCAAGCACGCGTTTCAGTTCTTCAACGATTCCGACGAGGTGATCGAGATCTTCGAGATCAAACCGTCGTGCGGCTGCGCGGACGTGCAGTTCGATAAGACCATCGCCGCTCGTGCTAGCGGCACGATCACCGTCACAATCGACACCGGGCAATTGCTCGGACCAAGTCAACTCAAATGGGTCACGGGCAAGACGCGCAATCCCGGTGCGCCGCAGGCGCCGGCCGGGGAGTTCCAGATTTGGATCAAAGGCGATGTCGACCCGATCTTCATCGTCGAGCCAAACTCGCTCTACGTCGTCGTGTATCCGGGGCAAGCCGCGTTACACAGCGTGGTGCTGACGCCCGCGACCAGCCTCGACTTCGAGCTCCTATCCGTCGTCGCGAAAGATGCGCGCCTGACGGTGAAAACGACGGAAGAACTGCCGGGCAAGCGTTATCGCCTCGAGCTGTCGGCACCGGCGTTCGAGCGGCCCGACGCGATCAAGGAAATGCTGTTGGTCGAACTCCGCACGAGCGACGGAAAGACCCGCAAGACGCAACTGCGAGCACTGGTCGAGTGCAAAGCGCGGTGGGCCTGCGAACCGACCTACGTTTCGTATACCGCCGACGAGACACGCGCGCTGAACGCGCCGGGCGCGGCGCCCCTGACGAAAAACCTCGAAGTGTTCGCGAACGCGCCGGACTACAAGTTCAAGCTGCTCAGCGCCCGCGTCACGAGCGCGCCGCCGGATTCGCTCGCAACAGAGATCGTCACGATCGAAGACGGTCGCCGTTATCAAGTGCGCGTTTCGTTGCAAAAGGACGTCAAGGCGCGCACAGCACGCTTTCAGATTCTGATCGAGACCGATGACACGCTGACGCCGCAGCAAGCGGTGACCGTCATCGCGTACTCGGATGGCGCGACGCAGTAAACGAATTGGCGCGACTCATGCGAGCAAGCTCGCAAGCCGCGCCGGCGCGACATTGCCGCCGCTGACGATGGCGACATGCACGCCCGGCGGTATCCGCGTTGCCAACGCCGCGACCGCGCCACCCGCCGCGATGAGTGGCGCCGCCGCGACCGCGCCCGATGGCTCGGTCGCGACGCCGATCCCACGCAAGCGTCGCAACGACTCGCGGATTTCACCCTCACTCACAAGCACGCTGCGAACGCCGCGCGTCGACAAGATCTCCCAGTTGCGCGCGCCGACTTCAAGTGGCAGCAATCCATCGGCCATCGATTCCGCGGCGCCGAGCGGCACGCGGCGGCCCGACCGAAGCGCGACACCGAAGCACGCGGCGCCCGCCGGCTCCACGGCGAACACCTCGCACGCGGGGAGCAGATCCTTGACCACGGTCGTCACGCCGGCCGCGAGTCCCCCGCCGCCGACCGGCGTCCAGACGCCGACGACATTTGGCACCTCGTCCAAAATCTCGAGCGCGACCGTGCCCTGCCCCGCGATGATCCAGTCGTGATCAAACGGCGGAATGACCGCCCAGCCGCGCTCCGCCGCGATGGCGAGCGCGCGCTCACGCCGACTTTCGGAAGTGCCGCCCGCGCGCACGACCTCGGCGCCCGCCGCGCGCATGGCGGATTCTTTGACGGCGTCGACGTTTTCCGGCACGGTCACCAACACGCCGAGTCCCGCATCGCGGCCAGCCTCGGCGACCGCCGTGCCGTGATTGCCGCTCGAGTAAGTGATCACGCCCGCGGGCGGCGAGCCCGCGGCCAGCAAGCGTGCGACGAAATGCCGCGCGCCACGCGCTTTGAAGGATCCGCTCCGCTGCCGACACTCGAGCTTGAGGAAGAGTCGCACGTCGGCGCGCGCCACGAGCGCCGGCGGCACCGCGAAGAGTGGAGTGCGCTCGATCTGCGCCGCGATGAGTTTGGCGGCCGCCCGCACGTCGGTGGAATCGATGCTCGCCATGAGTTCCTTGCACAGCAGTAGACGACTCGCGCAACCTTGCGCGTCGTCGCACACCTTGATGACATCCGCGCACGTGCCTATTCTGCGCAGGCGGCTCGAGCGCGCGCGACAACTCGCGCAAGTCCCACACACAAGAACAGCCACCCCGGCACGGAAAAGTACCCCAAACCATGCGCAGCTGGAACTGGGAAGCGGAGTCTCCGAGCGCGGAATATCTCAAGTGGCATGAGACCGCGCGCCGCGAGTGCCGGCGCGACATTCTCCAAATGACACACCTCGCCGCGTCCGGCCACCCAGGCGGGTCGCTCTCGTCGCTCGATTTTTACTTGCTCGTGTACGCGCACGCGCGGCTCGACCCGAAGAACCCGTGGGATCCGGCGCGCGACCGCATTGTCGTGAGCCACGGTCATACGTCGCCCGGGGTCTACGCCGTGCTCGCACAGCTCGGCTATTTTTCGCGCGAGGAAGTGATCACGAGTTTTCGGCGCGTCCACAACGTGTTCGAAGGGCACATCGAACGCGATGTACCGGGCGTCGAGTGGACGACGGGCAATCTCGGCCAGGGTCTGTCCGCGGCGAGCGGGATGGCGCTCGGCCTGCGACTTAAGAAAATCGACGCCCAAGTCTTCGTGCCGATGGGAGACGGCGAGCAGCAAAAGGGACAGATTAGCGAGGCGCGCCGCTTTATCCGCAAGTACGGGCTCAACAACGTCACCGCCATCGTCGACTTGAACCGCAAGCAGATCAGCGGCGATATTTCCGACATCATGCGCCAAGACATCGCCGCCGGCTGGCGCTCCGATGGCTGGCACGTCGCAGAGATCGATGGCCACGATCCGCTGAGTATTTATCGAGCCGCGCGAGCTGCGGTGCGCGATCGCGAGCGGCCGCACGTGATTCTCGCTAAGACGATCATGGGCAAGGGCGTGTCGTTCATGGAAAACTTGCACGACTTCCATGGGCGCGCAACGACGGATGCCGAGTATGCGAAGGCGCAAGCGGAGTCCGGCGAATCGGCCGCGTTGTGGGACCTCACGCGTTTTCGCGAGACAATCAAGACGCCGCGCCCGCGCAGCGTCCCGCCGTTGCCGAAAACGTATCCGCGCCTCGTGCCGGGAACCGCGCGCACGTACGCCGCCAACGAGAAGACCGACAATCGCAGCGCGTTCGGCAAGGCGCTCGCGGATGTCGCGACGGCGAACGCGCGTGATGGATTTACGCCGGTCGCCGCTTTCGATTGCGATCTCGAGGGCTCCGTCAAACTTGACGCCTTCAACAAGGCCTTCCCAAACAATTTCTTTCAAGCGGGAATTCAAGAGCATCACACCGCGGCGGCGGCCGGTGGTTTGTCGATCGAGGGCATTGCGACCGTGTTCGCCGATTTCGGCGTGTTCGGCGTGTGCGAAACATACAATCAGCATCGGCTGAGCGACATCAATCACGCGCACGTGAAGCTCGTCTGCACGCACACCGGTCTCGATGTCGGTGAGGACGGTCGCACGCATCAGTGCATCGACTACATCGGACTGCTCCATAATTTGTTTGGCATGACGGCGATCGTGCCGGCCGATCCCAATCAAACCGACCGCGCGCTGCGCTACATGCTGTGCGAACCGGGCATGCACTATCTCGGCATGGGGCGTTCGAAACTCGCGCCGCTCACGAACGAAAAGGGCGAGCCGTTCTTCGCCGGCAATTACGAGTTTCAACCCGGTCGCCTCGATTGGTTGCGGCGCGGCGATGCGGGCGTGGTGGTCGCAATGGGAACGCTCGCGGGCCGCGCGCTCGAAGCCGTCGAGGCGCTGCGCGCCGACGGACTCCACGTGGCGTTCGCGCACCTCGCGACACCGACGCGCATCGACGATGTCCACCTCGACGAGCTCGGCCGCCAGCCGTTTCTCGTCACGGTCGAAGACCACAACGTGCACACGGGCCTCGGCGCTTGTTTGGCAGCGGCGCTTTTCGGCCGTGGCCACGCGCTGCCGCATCTGCGCCTCGGCGTCGAACGCTACTGCCCGTCGGGCAACGCCGAATCCGTCTACGCCTCTCAGCAGCTCGACACGAAGAGTATCGTCCGCCGCATCCGCGAATTCGCGACGACGAACGCGGGATGGTGAGCGCCGTGTTTCTTAGGAGTGCTGTCCGCAGCACCCCTCGGCGATTCGGCAGACCGAATCGCCTCACCCCACACGCTCGCGCCTCCGGCGCAGGGACGTGTCGGAGGATGGCCGTCCGGCTGGACGGCGCTGGCTTATTCGACCGCCACGGTCTCACCCGCGATCACGGTCGCGGTGCGTTCGAAGGGCGCACCGTCGCGGTGCGTCGCCGTGATGCGGTAGCGGCCGGGCGTGAGCAGCCATTCCGCGGCGTGCGACACCGTCAGACGCCAAGTGCGCGCGTGTTGCGGAATAAACCCGCCATCGAGCGCGAGAATTCGCAACGTCACGCCATCGAGCGCCGGCGTGGGTGGTACCCGCAGCACACCGCCCGGCGTCATCATCACTCGTTGCACGCGCGACGCATCCGGACGCGCCACATGGAAAACCTGCGGTGGATAGTTGGCGACGAACGCGACGCCGCGGCGCGCGCTCGCCGGCCAAGCCCAGCGTTGGATGCCGGCCGCGGGATGGAGCTGCACAGACTCGTCACCATTGAGAGTCCCGACGAGTTTCTCCACTTCGCCCCCGAATGGCAGACCATCGGGATCGACGATCTCGATCTTAAGCGGAATCGCGGCCTCAAAGCGCAGCACATGGTCGGTGTCCTGCGTCAGCTCGATCGCGTCGTGGGGCGCGACGAGTTCTTCGCGGAGAAACCCTGGGATGTCCCCAATTTTGTACCAATAGACCAATCGATACACGCCGAACGGAAGCTCCTCGTGCCACGCGCCATCCTCATCCGTCTGGAACAAGCAACTTCCGCCGTCGCCGTTCTGGAGTTCTACATGTAGATTCGCCACGGGTCGTGCCGCGGGATCAAGCACCTTGAGTCGCAGCTGTGCCGTCTGGAAAGACAGATCCACTTTATTTCCGATGAGGCTCGTGCCGAATTCGCATCTTGCTTCGGCATCCGGGGGCTCGACCACGTAGCGCCGTTCCCTACTGTCGCTCCGCACCGTGACTGAGAATTGACCGCGAGCATCGGTCTCGGTCCGCGCGATCACGCCTCTCCAATCAGAGACGACAACTTCCGAAAATGGCGCAGGCGTTTGGTTGATGCTCACACTTCCCGTCACCGTCGTCGAGGGAGCCAAGGTATGCGTCAATAACATGTTTTCTGCTGGCCCGAGAGTGACAGTCAGCACATCGAGATTCATCGCATCTCTCGTCAGTCGCAGCGTGTATTCGCAGGCCTCGAGACCTTCGAAACGGCAGCGGCCAGCGCTGACCGATTGCGTCTGTTGGTGGTTGAGACCGGCGATCGGAACCGGCCTCCTGACAGCGCATTCCACCTCGACATCGTCGACTGACTTTCCTTCTAAGTCGATCAGCGTGAGTTCGAGACTGCCCGGTCGGATAAGTTGAATCGTGCGGACTTGCTTCTCGCTCGTCGCAACTAGCTGCGTGGCAAAAGCCGTGGCATAACCCTCAGATTGGATCACGAGCACGTCCGTTACATTGGGGGCAATCTGTGCCAGACCCGTCGAATCCGTTTCAACATCAATACAATGCCAAACGGTACCGGTTTCTTCGGCGTCTGCGCCAAGAAGTCTCAACAATGCGCCTCCGACCGGCTGGTCGAACTCGTCGACGACTCGCACCGTTAGGATCGGCCGAGCGACGAGTCGAAACTCGAGTTTCGCGGTTTGCTCGAGACTCAGCTGCACGAGCTGGGCCGCCGGCGATATGAAACCCATTGCGGAGATGCGAACGGAGCACTCGGCCGGACGCAATCCAGGCAGCTGGTAAACTGCCACTTCAGTATCGCCCCAATCGAAGTACTCTTTCCGGCCACACGAACCGCACTCAACCCACACCCGAACCCCGGGCGGCGGGACGCATCCCGTCTCTACTTGCACGCGTATCTCGAGACAAGCCCCGGGTTCAGACGCGTCTTCAGCTAAGGGTCCTACTTCAGACGCACGATCGCGCGTCGCGGGCGCCGCGCTCGCGGAATCGGGACTCGTCGCGCCGGAAATCGAAACAGACTGCTGCGGGTCCCCCGCCGTTCGATCCTCGACAGAGACACCATCGACCGACGATCGCGCAGGACTATCGACCGGGCCAGAACCGCGCCAAATCCACAAACTGAAGACCGCGATGATCAGAACTGCAGCCACGTTGCTGTATGTTCGCACGCTGCGCGGCGACTCTAGATCTAGCGTCATGTCTCGACGACCAACGGCGCATTGAGCCGCCGAAACTCGGCCTTGTAGTCCGGGTTGCCGAATCTGTACTCGATGAATTCTCCGTGCGTCGCGAATTCCAGCTCCGGTGTCTCGCGATAGCGCTCCCGAATGAGAGGCGCAAAACTCCCGATCACGGCGCCCTTGATGAGCAACAAGCGCAGGAAACGAGCCGTGCCCGCGAAAAAACTTGTTTCATAGATGATCAACGCGGCGATAGTTCCGAGCCCCACCGTCAGCCAGCCGGCAAGCCGACGGCGGCGGACAACTCTCGTACGACACGAATCACAACACGGCACCCACTGTGAATGGCTGCGGAGCGCCAGGCGTTTCGTCCGCCGGACGCACCGGTGATACCGCAACGTCGAGCCCGGCCGCACGACACCGCACAAAATGCACTGATCCGGAAATGTCGGCAGTTCGCGCTTAGGTAGCCGTACGACGTAGTACGCCATGACGTCTTTCCCTACTCCGCAAATTACCCGCCACGCGCACTACGCCATGCCGAGTTTTGCCGCGTTCACCGAGTTGGCGATCTTGCCGCTCAACAAGTAGTCGCGGATTTGCTCCGCGCTTTGAAACGCCACTTGGTCTTGGGCCTCGACCGTTCCGGCGCCGAGATGCGGCGTCAGCACGATCTTTGGGTGATTGCGTAGCGGCGAATCCGCTGGCAGCGGTTCCGTCGCGAAAACATCGAGCGCAGCGCCCGAGAGTTGTCCCGCTTCGAGCGCCGCCAAGAGCGCCGTCTCGTCGATCACACCGCCGCGGCTGACATTGACGATGTACGCGCCGCGCTTCATGGCGCTGAAGCGTTCCTTCGCGAACATGTTGCGCGTCTCATTGTTGAGCGGCGTGTGGAGCGACAAGAAATCGACAGACGGCAACATTTCTTCGAGCGTCGTCATAGTGATCCCCAGCGCGCGCGCGTCGTCTGCCGTCACGAACGGATCGACGCCGATCACTTGCATGCCGAGGCCGCGCGCCTTCCGCGCGACAACGCGCCCAACCTTGCCGAGGCCGAGGACGCCGAGCCGCTTGCCTTCGACTTCGATACCGACGAGTTTGCGATCCCAGCCGCCTTTCGCCATGCTCGCATGCGCAAACGGCACTTTGCGAACAAGCGCTAATAGCAACGTGATCGAAAGCTCGGCGGCGGCGTTGGCATTGCCACCCGGCGTATTCATGACGACCACGCGTCGCTCCGTCGCCGTCGCGACATCGACGTTGTCGACGCCGGCCCCCGCGCGACAAATGCACGTGAGCGCCGGACATTTTTCGAGTAGCGCCTTGGTGACCGTCGTCCCCGAACGCACGATCCAGCCGTGAATTCCCGGCAGCAACGCTTCGTAGTCCTTGTGTTTGTCATGCACGTCGATGCGGCCGCTCGCCTCGAGAATGCGACGGGCGTCGGCCGGCAATGGGTCGGAGATGAGCACTTGGTAGCGGTTCACAGCGTCCCTTCAATCAAGTGGCAGATGGCGATCAACGCAACGCGCCGCGGTCAAAAACTCAACGCGTTGCAGTCAAGAATCAACACTCTGCGGTCAAGAGTACTGTCCGACGCAAATGCACGCGTTGTGACCGCCAAAGCCGAACGAATTCGAGAGCGCGTAACGAATGCGATGCGCCCGCGGCTCGTTCGGCACATAGTCGAGATCGCACTCGGGATCGGGATCTTGATAGTTGATGGTCGGCGGCACGACGCCGGCTCGAATGCCGAGTACGACCGCAGCCAGCTCGACGGCGCCGGAGGCGCCGAGCAAATGCCCGATCTGCGATTTGGTCGAGCTGACCATGAGTTTTTTCGCGTGCGCGCCGAACAGACCGCGAATCGCGCGCGTCTCCATCGCGTCATTGAGCTTCGTCGAGGTCCCGTGCGCGTTGATGTAGTCGATGTCCGTGAGCTGAATGCCGGCCTGCTCGGCCGCGTGGCGCATCGCGCCGGCCGCCATCGTCCCCTCCGGAAGCGGCGCGGTGATGTGGCTCGCGTCGTCGGTCATGCCGAAACCGCAAACCTCCGCGTAGATTTGCGCGCCGCGCTTCCGCGCCCGCGCCTCCTCTTCGAAAACGAAAATCGCGCCGCCCTCGCCAAGCACGAATCCATCGCGACTGCCGCTGAATGGCCGCGACGCTCGTTGCGGGTCGTCGTTGCGTTGCGAAAGCGCCTTGAGCGCATTGAAACCGCCGAGCCCGAGATACGTTATCGCGGCTTCCGATCCGCCAGTCACCACGACATCCGCACCACCGTGCGCGACCTGATCGAACGCGAGTCCGAACGCGTGATTGCTCGAAGCACAGGCCGATACGACGCCAAAGTTGGGGCCTTGATATCCAAGGTGAATCGCAATATTCCCGGCTGACGCGTTCGCCATCATCATCGGCACAAGAAATGGCGAGACGCGCGACGGCCCGCGCTCCTGAAACACCGAGTAATTCTGTTCGATCGTCCCGAGACCACCGACGCCGGTGCCGGTGATGACGCCGATACGCCGCACGTCTTCTTGTTCATTCTTGAGCCCAGAGTCGGCGACCGCATCGAACGCGGCGGCGAGAGCAAACTGGGTATACAGGTCGAGGTTTCGCATCGCACGTTGATGCTGTTCAGCGACCACGAAATTCTTCACTTCGCACGCAAAGTGCGTGCGAAAGGACGCCGGGTCGAAGCGTGACACGGGTCCAGCGCCGGACCGGCAATTGACGATTCCGTCCCAAAACTGCTCGAGACCTATCCCGATCGGCGAGACAACGCCAATACCCGTGATGACAACGCGACGTCGTGACATGATGCCTTCGTGCTAGTAACTGCGGCCGGCCGAAGCGGACCGAGGCTGCAGCTGATTCCTACTCTTGACCTTGATGCTGCTCAATGTACTTCACAGCGTCGCCGACGGTCTTGATACCTTCCGCATCTTCATCGGGGATCGTCATTTTGAAACTGTCCTCAAGATTCATGAGCAGCTCGACCATGTCGAGCGAATCTGCACCCAGATCGCCGATGAAAGAAGAACCCTCGTGGATCTTCTCTTTATCGACGCTGAGTTTTTCGCTCACGATCGCAATGACCTGATCCTTGATCGAACTCACTGTGCTCGCCTCCAGCTCGTGTCGTTGACTCAATTTCGCGGCCTTCGCCACGGCGCCGTCCCACTCTGGGTTCGGCGCGTTCCCCCAACGCTTCCAAACTCGACGCGCATCGTTCGCGCCTAGGTTTTGGCAAGGCGCGGATTCTATGCCACGCGGGGAATAGGAAAAAGGCCACTGCGGGGGCTTTTTCGCGGTCGGTCCCTGTCGCGCGACACATCATCACATCGCCATGCCGCCGTCGACGCGCAGGACTTCACCGGTGATGTAGCTCGCCGCGTCGCTTGCCAAGAACATCGCCGCAGCCGCAACGTCGTCGCCGGTGCCGAGCCGACCGAGCGGAATCTGGCTGAGAATCTGCGCACGCGCCGCCTCCGGCAACGCGCGCGTCATGTCGGTGTCGATCATGCCCGGCGCGATCGCGTTGACCGTAATACTTCGTGACGCCAGCTCCTTTGCGAGCGATTTGGTGTAACCGATGATTCCGGCCTTCGACGCCGCATAGTTCGCCTGGCCGGCGTTGCCGGTCAAACCGATGACGCTCGTGACGTTGATGATGCGGCCGGCGCGTTGTTTGAGCATCGATCGCAGCACGGCACGCGAACACAAAAAACAGCCGCGCAAGTTCGCCGCAATGACGCTCTCCCAATCGTCCATTTTCATCTGCATCACGAGTTTGTCGCGCGTCACACCGGCATTATTGATGAGCACATCGACGCCACCGAGTTTCTCGACGAGCGCGCCGAAAACTTCGGTGACCGACGACTCGTTCGCAACATCCACAGCAAACGCGAGCGACTTCGGTCCTAGCGCGGCGGCCGTCGCCTTCGCACGCTCGATGTCGCGACCGAGCACGACAACTTGCGCGCCGGCGGCGGCGAAGCCGTGCGCCATACGTTCGCCGATACCGCGCGAACCACCGGTAATCACGACGCGCTTGTCAGGAAACTGGAACATGAAGACCTCATCTACTACGCGAGAAACTTTTTCTTCTACGCTAGGAATTCAGCCACGGATTCAGCGCTCAAGAGCGATGTGACCGGCAAGCGTTTGTCGATTTGTTTCGCGAGACCAGCGAGGACGCGGCCCGGCCCGACCTCGAGGAAATCCGTGACGCCGGTCGCCAACATCGCTTTCAGAGTCGGCGCCCACAACACGGGCGCTTCGATCTGCTTTAACAAGCCAGCGCGAATCTGCTCCGGGCGCGTTTCCGGCTGCGCAGTCACGTTTTGGTAGAACGGCAGCCGCGGCGGTCGAATTTGCGCACGCTCCAAAAATGGGCGCAGCTGCGAGCTCGCGCTCGACATGAGCGGAGAGTGATACGCCCCCGCGACCTTGAGCGGCACGACCCGCTTCGCGCCGCGCTCGGGCGCGAGCGTCGCGATGCGATCGAGCGGCGCGCGCTCGCCCGACACGACGATTTGGTTGTCGGCATTGACGTTGGCAACGGCGATGACGCCGAGTTCGCGCACTTCCTCGACGAGCGCCTGGACCTGCGCGCGTTCAAGGCCGATCAACGACGTCATGCCGCCGGGCGTCCGATCGCAAGCCTCCTGCATGAAGCGCCCGCGCTGGACGACGACTTCGAGCGCGATCTCGAAATCGATCGCGCCGGCGTAAACGAGCGCGGAGTATTCGCCAAGCGAAAGTCCGGCGACCGCCGCCGCCGCGAGTCGCGGCGTACCGCCCGCGCGTTCGATCGCGCGCACGACAGCGAGCGACACGACAAAGATCGCCGGTTGACTGACCGCGGTCGAGTTCAACAATTCTTCCGGGCCCGACGTGGTCACCTGCCAGAGGTCGAGATCCAGCAGGCGACTCGCGGCATCAAACATCGCGCGGGTCTCGGGACAGCGCTCGATGAGCGCAGCCGACATGCCGACGAATTGCGCGCCTTGACCCGGAAACAGAATCGCGCGGGTTGACATGCAGTGTCGCTTTCTAGGTCGGCGAAGAAAACGCTCGCGAAATCTCAGGAAGCCGCGACTCCGGATTCGGCAACGACGGCGGTGAGCGCCTGATTGAGTCCCGCCGCGACCATCTTGCCCGCATAGGCGATCGCGTTCACGACCGCGCGCGCATTCGAGCGCCCGTGGCCGATGAGCACGATGCCGTTCACGCCGAGGAGCGGCGCCCCGCCGTACTCGGCGTAGTCGTAGCGCGCCGCGAGTTTCTTGAATGTATCGCGGAGCCCGCTCGCGGTGCTGGCGTTCGCGCCACCCGCGGCGGCGGCCGCGGTCGCAACGGATTTCAGGAGCTCGCCGACCTTTGTCATCAGCAACTCGCTGATGCCCTCGGCCGTCTTCAAAACGATGTTGCCGACAAAGCCATCGCAAACGACGACATCGCATTCGCCGCGAAAAATGTCGTCGCCTTCCACGTTGCCGAAATAACGAACTTGCCGCGACGCTTTGAACAGCTCGCGCGTTTCCTTCACGAGCTGGTTGCCCTTGCCCTCTTCTTCGCCGACGTTGAGGAGGCCGACCGCGGGCGACTTCACGCCGAAGACGCGCTCGGCGTAGACAGCCGCCATCAAACCGTACTGATAGAGATGCGCCGCCTTGCATTCCACGTTCGCGCCGACGTCGACCAAGATCACGGGCTTGTCGCCGGTCGGCATCGGAATCGCGATCCCAGAACGTCGCACGCCGGGCAAGAGTCCGAGCAACATCGTGGAACCGGCGACCATCGCGCCCGTGTTGCCGGTCGAAAACGCGGCGTCGCAGCCGCCTTGCTTGACGAGGCTGATCATCTTGCGCATCGACGAATCGGGCTTGCGCCGCAGCGCGTCGACCGGCGAGTCGTGCATTGCGACGACTTCCGCCGCGTGCATGATTTCGATGTTCGAGGGTCGCGTGGCGTGACGGCTGAATTCGGCTTGGAGTTGTGGTTCGTCTCCCAGCACGATGATGTGATGCTGCGCGAAGCGTTGAGCCGCCTCGACGATGCCATCCACCACGACCGCCGGTCCGTGGTCTCCGCCCATGGCATCGACGGCTATGCGTGACATAGGGCGTCCCTTATCGGGGCTCAGGTTACTCTGCCGGGGCCTAGATTTCCTCGACTTGTATCAATGCGCGACCACGATAGTAGCCGCAGTTTTCACAAATGGAGTGCGGCAAGGTGAATGCTTTGCAGCGTGTGCAACGCGTCCGCTGGACCTCGACCATAGCATGATGCGCCCGGCGCTTACGCTTGCGCGCCTTGCCGGTTCGGCGCTGTGGAACTGCCATGCGATTCTGCTCTCGTTCTCTCTATCACGAACTCACTCCGAAACCCGCAGTCACGAACCACCGCCACACGTGACGGAGCGTCTCGGGCGGTCCGTTGCGAAGCGGGGCATGTTAGGGAAACGCGGCGGGACCGTCAACAGCGGCATGGGCACGCGCGACAAGTCTTGCGGTGAAGTTCGCGGGATCCGTAGTTCGACGCCGGTACCAACTAGCGTTGACCGGACGCAGGTATCGATTCGGCGACGGAGACGTCGCACCGTCCGTTGATCTAAGGGCACGCCTGCCTTGCGCACGGGAGTGGCTCGCCTTTGACTTCGCGACAGTTCGGGAAAGGCGCGCTCGGTGGAGGGCCCCCGAGAAACGTGTACTGAAGCTGGCTCACGACATCGCAGATGTCGACCACGGCGTCGCCGTCGAAGTCGATTCGAGCGGGGCAACTATGCGCGATGCCCTGAAACAAGTAGCGCAGCCCTTGGCACGCGTCGCCGAGATCGATCGTGCCGTTAACGTCGACGTCGCCACGCAGGAAGCGCGGGCCGGGGTAGTTGTTCGAGTGGTAAAAGCCGGTGCGCTGCGGGTCGTGGTAGTAGCTTCCCCATTCGACGCGGGTCGGGCCGTTTGGGTTTGGGAAGTCCCAGGCTTCGATGACGCCGTCATTCGGGTAGATGCTCTCGAGGTCGCCGTCGCCGTCAAGATCCGTCAAGCCGATGACGTAGCGCGGTGGCGTCGCTGCGCCCGGCGAGATCGGCCTCGGCCACCCCGGCAGCGGCTCGAGCTCGCTGTCGAACCAGCACATGGCGGGTGGCGCGATGGAGCGCGCCCCGATCTCGCAGACGCCGTCGCCATCCAGGTCACCGATGTTGAGACCGTTATAGAATGTGTACGCCGCATCTCCCGGGATCTGGGCCATGATGGAACCTTCGGAACTCATCAACGTCAAGCCGTTGCTCGGCACAAGTATTTCGAGCGTCCCATCGCCGTCGAGGTCGCCGACCGCGGGCGGAACGACATACGGAAAATTGAACATCCAGAACCGCAGCTCACCGCTCGCATCGAGCGCGTAAAACGCATCCGGGCCAGTGCCGAAGATCTCGCACGAATAGTCGCCATCGAGGTCGGCGATCGTGACGTTGATCAGAACTCGAGGTCCATCGCCGCCCACGATGGTGACGGGCCAACCATCGCGTACGGCGCCATCGGGCCCCAGCACGTAGATCGGCTGCGGGCCAATCCACGGATCAAAACCGTCCGCAATCGACACGACTATCTCCGGCACGCCATCAAATTCGAGATCGCCGACTGCGAGCCCGGCGAGCAGAAGGTCGAAGTCGACCGGCCAGCCCGGCAGGACGTTCCCTTGGCCGTCGTAGACCCAGAGCTTGCTGGCGTAGCCGAATCCGCGGTCCTGAACGATGACTTCCAGCACGTCGTCACCATTCAGATCCGCGAGCACGACGCGACCGATTTCGTGGCCGACGGCGCCGGGCCCGCCGACGACCACGGGCCAGCCAGGGATGCCTTGACCAAATCTATCGAGCGCGAAGAGGACGTGGTTTTCGGAAGATCCCAAGAACAGGACTTCCGGAACTCCATCTCCGGTGATGTCGCCAATGTGTAAGAATTCTTGAGTTCCCGGGCAAAACATCGTCCCTGGTGTAAACAACCACGACGCAATGTGCGATCCATCGCCGTCAAAGGCCCACGAGCGGCACTGAGCAATTTGATATCCGATGACTTCCAAGAGCCCATCTGAATCGAGATCGCCCATCGACATCGAATGAAACGCCCACGGCCCGCCGGGAGGTGGCGAAACGACCGGCCAGCCGGCTTGCGGCTCCTGGGCAAACAACCCATGAGCCAACAAGCCGAGAGTCGCTACGCTTTGCGTCAGAAGCTTCGTGATTTTTTTCATCACGGGCAGCTAGCGTGTTCGTTACAGTCAATGACCTCGAGCGTTGGATCGAGCCCACAGTTCGGCGGCGTTGGCGGCGGAGGCTGCGGAGCGCCGGGAACGAACAACGCGTTGAGCGCGAACACTGCGTCGGCGATGTTGACGGCGCCGTCGTCATTCACGTCGGCGGCGTCAAGACACAGGAGACCGGGCGTGCCCGGTATGAAAAGCGAGCCTAAGATCCAGATGGCGTCCGCGATATTGAACCCGCCATCGTCGTTTGCATCGCCGCGGCGGAAGTCGAGGACAAAGAACTCATCTGCGCCGATGTCCATACCCACTCCGAAGATGCGCGGTTGATCGTCGAAGTCGACGCCCAATCGTGGATGGTCCGGCTCGTAGAGTACTGGGGCATTGTCGATGGTCTCCGAAGTATTGAGCTGCCGGCAGTAGGTTCGACGCTCCGCGATGTTTTCCACCAGCGAGGGCATAACGCTACTTGTGGGCGGAGGGCCGAACAAGTCGACGAGGGATGGTGGCGCGCAATCGGGTGTACGAGAAGACTTGAGGGGATCGAACGTGGATCCGACTTCGGCGTACCAGTCCTCCTCGTCCGTGGGTCCCGAGTCCTCATGATCGTGAATAATGTTACTACTGGAAAAAGTGTTATCGCCACCAGCGCTGGGCACGAAAAGTCCCCACCCTAGAATTCCAGCGACCAGGACGTTTTCCCAAATCGTATTCGTCGTGAACAGGATAGGCGCCACGCCGAAATCGGAGCGACCGCCAAAAGTCAAACCTCCACCGCGCGAGACAGCGGTGTTCTGATAGATGGCATTGCCGACGAATAACTGTCCCGCCGTAGTTTCTCCCAAAATGCCGAATGGTCCGAGGCTGTCAGCGAAGTCAATATTCAAGAACACGCCTCCGCCCTCGGCGACGATTCGCTCCGAAAAGACGCGTTTACCATTTCCGAACACCCGATTTCGCACGAGGCCGAAGGCCCAGTTACTCGAAAATGCGCCCGGCGCCGCTTCGATCGATATGCCTCCGCCTCGATACGTTTGACTGGGGTCCGCCTCCGACGGCACGTTATCGCGGACGTCATTCGCCTCGACATAGAACGTGCGGGTGCCTTCAGTAAAACTCACAAAAATGCCGGCGCCCTGCACGGCCTCGTTACGGTAGATAAAGTTCCGGCAAATATCCGTATCGATGTCACTCGCGAAGATGCCGCCACCCTGGGTGTCCGAAAACTCTCCAGTGCAGACATTGTCATGGATGTAGTTCTTAGCGATCGTGATCTTGGACCCGCGGTAGGGATCCGTAATCGAGATGCCAGCGCCGCGGTCGCGTGCCTGCGAATCCGAGATGTCATTTGAAATCACATCGACGTGCCCGCAATTGAACAGAAAAACGTTCGCACCCTCGAGAATCGCAGATGTGCCGTTGTTATCGTGGATGTAACAACCCCGGATCTCAACGAGCGGATTGACGCCGAGAATATTATCGTGAACGACCACTCCCCGCAGGCCGCTCGTAACCTCAAAACCCTGCCAGCCGCGCACTGCCGCTGAAGATCCGCCGTCAAACGGCGAGAGCGCGTCGATCTCATCGGCCTGGTGCCAGCCGAACGTAAAACGCGGCGAGCCGCCAGTCGGGACACCAAAGATCTCGACGGCCGGGACGAGGCCAATGCCGGTGATCTGGGTGACTTCAGGACCACCCTCTGACGCGACGATGACATGCGCTTGGAGACCCGCCAAATCGATGACGAGGCTTCCATAGCTGCCAGGCTCGACAAGCACCACGGTATCCTGAACCGAAGCAATAGCCTGATCTATGGTAGCTTGTAGACCCAACACTTCGCAGCAAGAGACCACGTTGTACTGTGGCTTCCCGGGCAAATACCCTTTCGTCTCCCAGTTGCAGTACACCGTTCCCGATGGATAGCCGGTACCTTCCGGTCCGGCGCCTGCTCCCTCACCTTGACCACTCACAGCGCCTGTGGACTCGGACTGCTCCGTGCTGATTTCCTCCGCAGTCGGTTCAGGAAATTCACTCTCGCATTCCGTCGAAAATCCGATCATCACGGTCGCGTTGCGTATGTGGGGTGCAATCGGTCCGCCCGTCGTGAGAAACAACGGGTCGACGACGTCATCGATTGAGATCGAACAAGTGGAACCCCATTCGGTCGCGCCATCGACTGCGACGTCTAGCCGCACGAGTTCGAGATTGAGACCGTTCGGCAGCGCCACCGGCAACGTGCACGTCGCACCGAATGTCCAGTGCGATGGCCCAGGTTGCCAACCATAGCTTCCGCCAGAGGCGACTTCGTTGACATCAGAGCCCCAAGAGACGCCAGCAATTTGCATGGAATTCGGAATGGCCAAAGAGAACCCGAAGCCCTGGATTTGTCGCGCGGGAAGCGTAGTGTCCGGATATGAGGTCGCGTCGGCGACCACGCGAACCGAAATCATCTCGCCGGGCAGCGCGGATTCAGGCCCGACCACGCGAATGCGGTACAGTTCGCCCGCCGCCAGGGCTGGGGCATTCAGTGCCACGAGTACAAAGATCAAAACGCTCGGCGCGCAAAAGGTCCGCGTTGCCAGTGACGCAGTGACGCAGTGACGCAGTGACGCAGTGACGCAGCATAATATTCCTTTCTGAAAAACCTTCTAACGAGAAAGTTCGAAGCACGCGGCTCAGCATATCTCGCGGATGTAGCGCCTCAAGCATTTGTCTTGATTTCACGGTCAGGCGCGAGTTCGCCTCGTGCTGTCGCGAGTTCTACGCGAGTCTTGGTTCGGGGCGCAGGACCGAAATGAAGCTTAGACGATCCGTGAAAGCGCCGAACCAAGCACCGTCCGCGTCACTTCGCAACCGCGCTCTCCGCGAGCGCGAGCATGTGCTTCAGCGCTTCGGGCAGTTTCGCGGCGTCCTTGCCGCCGGCTTGGGCGAGATCGGGGCGGCCGCCGCCGCCGCCGCCGAGGAGGCGCGCGCCTTCGCCGGCGATCTTGCCGGCATGGATCGTATTCTTCGGCAGTTCGTCGGAGTGGCCGACGACGAACCTCGCGCCTTCGTCGGTCGGACTCGCGAGTATGAAAACGCGACGACCGGCTCGGCGCTTGAGCGCATCCGCGACGCGCAGCAGCTCTTCGATCGGTACGTTTGGCCACGCCGCGGCGATGAATTCGCAACCATTCGTTGACTTGCTGTGCGCGAGCGCGGACTCGATGAGGTCGGGGCCGCCGCCCGCGGGGGCCGCTTTCTTTCCTTGGCGCAGCTCGCGGTTCTCGGAGATGATCGACTCGACGCGCGCCGCGACCTCGTCGCGACTCACCTTCAAGAGCGTCGCGAGATCGCCAAGCTGCGTGTCGCTCGCGCGCGCGTGCTTGAGACTTTCGATGCCGGTGATTGCCTCGATACGCCGCACACCCGAGGAGACCGAGCCCTCGGTCGTGATCAAGAAGCCGCCGATCTCGCCGGTGCGTCGCACGTGCGCGCCGCCGCACAGCTCGATCGAAAAGCCCGGGATCTCCACCACGCGCACGCGATCGCCGTACTTCTCGCCGAAGAAAGCCATCGCGCCGCGCGCGACGGCGACGTCCTTGTCTTGCTCGTTAATGACGAGTTCGCTATCGCGCAGCACTTGCTCTTGTACGAGTTCTTCGATTTTCACGAGTTCATCGGGACCGATGCGCGCGAAGTGGCTCAAGTCGAAACGCAAACGATCGGGCGCAACGAGCGAACCCTTCTGTTGCACGTGCGTGCCGAGCACCGTGCGGAGCGCCGCGTGCAGCAAGTGCGTCGCGGTGTGATTGCGATGGATCGCGAGCCGCCGCGCAGCACCGACCTCGGCGCGGACGCGCGCGCCGGTGCGCACATCGGCGAGCGCGCCATCGACGAGGCGACCGTGATGGACAAAAACGCCGTGTTCGTTCTTCGTCGTATTGGTGACGTCGATCGTGAAACCCGCGCCCCGCAAGTGGCCGGCGTCTCCCATTTGGCCGCCGCCTTCGCCGTAGAACGGCGTGGCACTCAAGATGAGTCGAAGTCTCGTTGCGTCGCCGCTGACCGCCAACACTTCGCCGCTCCCCATCAATTCGTGGTAGCCGGTGAACTTCGTCGGCGACGTGACGGTGATTTCGTCGGAAGAAACCAACGTGTCTTCGACCGCTTCATCAAACGTGCGCGGTCCGCGCGATCGCTCGCGCTGCCCCGCCATCAACGTATCGAACTGCGGCCGATCCACCCCATAGCCTTGCTCACGCGCCATCTGTTCCGTGAGATCGATCGGAAACCCACATGAGTCGTGGAGAAAAAATGCCGTCGCGCCCGGAAACAGTTTCGAGCCCGACGTGCGCATGCTCGCGACTTCGTCGTCGAAACGCGCCACGCCTTGCTTGAGCGTGCGACCGAATTGCTCTTCCTCGCTGTGAACGAGGCGCTTGATCAGTTCTTTCTGCCGCACGAGCTCTGGATAGGCCGCGCCCATCTCTTTGACGAGCGTGTCGACGAGTTCGTAGATGAACGGCCGCTCCATGCCGAGCTTCGCGCCGTAACGCGCGGCACGGCGCAGAATGCGGCGCAGCACATACCCGCGCTCCTCATTTGACGGAAAGGCGCCGTCCGCGATCGCGAACGACAAGCTTCGAATGTGGTCGCTGATCACCCTGTGCGGCGTGCCCTCGGGTCCACTTGCCGCCGGTCGCCCAGTAAGCCGCGCGATTTCGCGCGCGAGACTCGCGAGCACGTCGGTGTCAAAAACCGACTCGACGCCTTGCAATATAAACGTCATGCGCTCGAGCCCCATGCCGGTGTCGATGCTGGGACGCGGCAGCGGTACTTTTTGGCCGCCCGGCAATTGCTCGAACTGCATGAACACGAGGTTCCAAAACTCGAGAAAGCGATCGCACTCGCATTGGCCGAGGCCGCAACTCGGGCCGCACGCGCGCGCGGCGCCGCGATCGATGTAAATTTCCGAGCACGGCCCGCACGGACCGACGTCGCCCATCGACCAATAGTTGTCCTTTTCGCCGAGACCGACGATGCGTTGCGCCGGCACTCCGACTTCATCACGCCAAATCGCGCGCGCCTCGTCGTCGTCGCGAAAGACCGTCACCCAGAGCTGCGCCGGATCGAGGCCATAACCCTTCGTCACAAGCTCCCACGCCCATGCGCACGCTTCGCTCTTGAAGTAATCGCCGAACGAGAAATTTCCCAACATCTCAAAAAACGTCAGATGCCGTCGCGTGTAGCCGACGTTCTCTAAATCGTTGTGCTTGCCGCCCGCGCGGATGCACTTCTGCGAGGACGCCGCACGCCGGTTGTTGCGTTGCGACTTGCCGGTGAACACGGCCTTGAATTGGTTCATGCCGGCGTTGGCGAACAACAATGTCGGATCATCGTGCGGCACGACGGGACTCGAAGGCACGATCTCGTGACCGCGATGACGAAAGAACTCGAGGAATTTACTGCGAATGTCAGCGGCGCGCATTAAAGCGTGATCCTGTTGAGAACTTGGTAATGGGGTCCCTCCGGCTTGAGCACGCTTTCGTACAGCGTGAGCGCTTGGACTGGGAAGGAATCCCCGATCTTCAAATCGCGAGCACCGATTCCCTGCACCCAGTGCGAGAGATTGAGGAGCTCGGTCGGCATCGGCGGCGGCTCGCCGCGCATGCGTTGCTCGCGCGCATCCGACGCGCGGCAAATGGTGACGTGCGGTTGAAAGCGGCGCGCGTCGTGCGCGACGCCGACTTCGTCGAGCGCGGCGGCGGCGCGGTCCGAAAGCGCATGCAGCTCTTCGACGCCCGTGCCGATGCCCACCCAGTAAATGCGCGGGCGGCGCTCATCGGGAAAGCCGCCGAAGCCTTGCAGCGCGATGTTGAAACGCTTTATGCCGGCGAGGTGGCGTCTGAGTGCTTCATCCAACACGGGCAGATGCTCCGCGCGCAAGTTCTCGCCGAGAAAGTGCAACGTCACGTGCAAATTCGCGGTCGTCGTCCAACGCAGTGGTCGATGCGAGCCTTGTCGCTTCGCGCCATTGGCGAGCGCGAGACAAAAGCGTCCGAGCTCTTTGCGCACTTTGTCGCTGAGATCAACCGCTAAGAACGTGCGCACGGGTTCCCTTGAGGTTCGACGAAACTCGGTTATTCCTGGATCGACAGCATCTGCCGATACGAGCGGTATCGGTCGCGCGCCGCATCGAGATCGAGCGCCGCCACGCGTTCGACGCCATACCCTTCGCAACAATAGGATGCCACGACTGTGCCCCAGGCGACGGCCTGCTTGAAGCTCGGCAAGTCGACCGCGCCGCGGCTCGCGAGAAATCCCATGATGCCGCCCGCGAAGCTGTCGCCCGCGCCGGTCGGATCGATGACTTCGGTGAGCGGATACGCCGGCAGTTGCAGTTGCTTGCCTTCGTGGAAGATGATGCAGCCGTGCTCGCCCTTCTTGATGACGAGAAACTTGAGACCAAACTTCGAGATGGCTTCGCCAGCGCGCACGGGGTTTTTGAAGTCAGAGAGCAAGAACGCTTCCTCGTCGTTCAACACGAGCCCGTCGATGTGTCGCAGCAACTGCTCCAGATCTGAGCGATGCGTCTGGATCCAGAGGTCCATGGTGTCCGCCATGATGAAGGGCTTGCCCTCGACCTGCTTCAGCACGCTCATCTGCGTCGACGGCGTGCCGTTGGCGAGAAACACGAACTGCGCTTTTGTATAGGACTTCGGCAGCACGGGACGAAAGTTCTCGAAGACATTCAAGTCGACGGAAAGCGTCTGCCGCGAGTTCATGTCGTTGAAGTACTCACCTGACCACCGAAACGTGAGGCCGCCCGGCACGGTCTCGAGTCCGCGGATGTCGACGTTTCGATCGAGCAACAAGCGGCGATGCTCGTCAGGAAAGTCCTCGCCGACGACACCGACGAGTCGCGTTGCAGTGAAGAGTCGCGCCGCGAGCGCGAAATGGACCGCCGACCCGCCGAGCGCATCGACGACGCGTCCGTTCGGAGTTTTGATGCAATCGAAAGCCACCGAACCCACAACCACGAGACTCATTGCACTAGTCCTCACGCTATCAAGATGCACGTGCGCAGACAAAGGCGCTGAACTATATCAATGTGCCGTTGTTGTGGATAGAGCCTCAGCGCGGCTGCGCGTTCGCCGCCGCTCGAGCGGAACAGAAAATGGGCCGCGGGCTCACGACGATTTCGCTATTCTACGCGCGGTGGTGGTCCGACGGGCGCCAACGGCGCGCTCTCAAAATGGAAGATGGTGAGGTCTCATGCATCGAAATATGACTAAGGCCTTAGGCCGCGCGATGCGCGCGACGCGAGTGTTCTTGCTCATCGCGATGGTCACGTTGATCGCGCTTCCAGCGTTTGCGGAACAAACGCCGCCGCCGCCGCGTAACCCGTTGTTACGAGAGTCGCGTTTCGTCGGCACCTTTCGCGGGGAAGCCTTGACGCTTTTCCTTTCGCGCGAACTCAAAGGAGAATTGAAACTTCAGACACAGACGTTTCCGGTGCGAGCGCAGGAAGTCGAGCAGGAGTTACATGGCGAGTTCACCGCAGAAGGCGCGACCTTTACGTTTTTCGCGCGCTTCGACGGAGAAGTATTGGTGCTCGCATCGGGAGGCAGCATCTATAAATTGCAGAGACTTGAACCGCCAAAACCGCCGGTCGTCAATCCGCTGGACCCAAAACCGACGAGTCCGCCACCCGCCCCGCCGCCCCGTCCACTCGCTGGCAAGTACACAGGTGAACAAAACTCTGTATTGCTGATCACCGGCGGTGAGAGCGACGAATACGTCGGCGAACTCTCGTTTGCTGGTGTGAGCGGGCGAGTGCGGCTCAAAGGAACGCCGACGTCGCTCGAGGGCTCGATCCGCGTTGGTGAAGAGGAAATTCCTATACGCGGCGCCCTGCTCGCCGGACGCACACTCCGACTCGAGACGACCGGCGAAGCAGCCGGCGAAACGCTGGTCTTTCAAAAGGTGGTTGATGCCGTCGCGGGCACGCCGAGCACGCCGCGCGGAGAGGAAATCCCCGTCGAACGCGGAGTCCCCGGTTATCGCGCTTATCAGCACCCGCTCGGCATCGCCTTCGAGCACCCGCAAGATTGGACCGTGCAAGAGACGCCGTTCGGCTTGCAACTCCTGCCGGCGGGTCCGGCTCCGCCACCCGGTAGCTTCGTGGAAGGATATGTCGTCGCGCTAATGCCGCTCGCGGGCGGCGTGACGCAACTCGATGATCCACGCGTCGGCAAGTACCTCGATGGCTTGCTGAAACCCTTTCTCCCATTCCTCGCGCGGAGCGAGGGTGCGGAACGCACGAAGATCGGCGTGCGCTACCGATGGCAGGGCACAAGCCCGGCGGGCGTCGCGTTCGCCGCGCGCGTCGACGGCCGATTGTGCGGCGCCTATTGCGCGGCCATCACGGCGATCGGTGAGCGCGACAAGATGGCGGAACGCGCCGCGATCGTGGAACAGGTCTCGCGCACGCTCACGGTCGTCGCGCCGCAAGTCGATCCGCAGATGATCGGCACGTGGTATTCGACGTCGAGTAATTCCTCGGGACTCGCGCCGAACGACCGCATCACGGTAAGCCACACGAACGAAGTCACTCTACGAGCGGACGGTATCGTGTTGACGGGCGGCGAGTCACTCATCACGGGCACGACGGGCAAGACGGCCGACAACCCCGGCACAGATGTCTCGGGTCACGTGCAAGGCGCCGGCGGCAGCGGCCGTTGGGCGGCGGCCGCCGGACAGATCTACATTTTGTGGCACGAAGGCGGCGCCACACGCTCGAGCTTCTTTGTGCAAGGCCAGCCGGGCCGCCGCGAAGCGCTCCTCACGGACGCGCAAGGCAATAAGCAACTTTGGACCGAGTATCGGGATTAAGGTCGCGCCTGGAAGTCCAAGAGAACGGTGACCGGAAATTCAGCCGCTCATTCGTCGCTCGACACAAACTCCGCGCTGCGGGCGCTCGCATGGAGCACGCCGTCGGCGTCGATGATGAAGGCGGCGATGCGCTCGCCGCGCGTTTCGAGCTCCTGGATAACGGCGAGTCCAGCGACTGGACCGAGAACGCACATCGCGGTCGCGAGCGCATCGGCGCGCTCCGAGAACTCGCAGATGATCGTCGCGCTGCGGGCGCCGGTCGCCGGATACCCGGAGCGCGGATCGATAATGTGGTGATAGCGCTGGCCGTCGAGTTCGAAATAGCGCTCGGAGTCGCCCGACGTAGACACCGCCTTGTGGCCTCGCAGTGCCAATCGTGCGAGCCCGCGCTCGGGTGCGCGCGGATCGACGAGTGCCACGCGCCATGGTGCACCCGCATGCTTTTCGCCGAGCAGGGCGATGTCGCCGCCCGCTTTGATGAGCGCGTGCTCGATGCCGAATGACTCCAGGACGGCGCGGGCGCGATCGACGCCATAACCCTTCGCGACGCCACCGAGTCCAATCCGCATGCCGGCGGGCAGCTGCGCGCGGTTCGGCGCGACGAGTTGCAGGCGTTCGAAGCCGACGTTTTTGATTTTCGTCGCGACCTCCGACGCCGTCGGCACGCGCGGCGTCGCGCCGACCGAGAAATCCCAAAGCTCGCCGACTCCGGCATACGTGACATCGAAGGCGCCGCGCGTCACGCGGCTGAGTTCCTGCGCCCGCACGAGCAGCGCGTGGAGTTCGGAATCAATCTCGAGTGGCCCGGTGCCGGCGCTCGCGTTGAGGCGCGCCAGTTCCGATGGCCGCCAGTCGGTCATCAGATTCTCAACGCGCTGCAACTCGGAGACGACCGCGCGCAGCGCCTCTTCGAGCAAGCTCGCGTCCGCACCGCGGACGACGAGCTGCAGCTCCGTGCCCATAACCGTTGTGGAAGTGGCGCGCTCGTGAAGGCTCGCGCGGCATGACGTTCCCAGCCCAAAAATGAGCGCGATCAACAGCGAACGGGTGTTCGCAACAAGCCGCGGCATTAGAACGGCGCCGCGGAATCCGCATCGTCCGCCTCCTCGGCGGATGTCCCGGTGGCGGCTTCGCGCGCGTCGGCGCGGTCGCCGAGTCGTCCGCTCGCGGGCGCCGCAGCGCTCGCTTCTTGCGTCGCGCGGCCCAACTCTTCCGTCACCCGCCGCACCTGCATCTCCGCCGACTTGAGTTTTTGGAAACACAAACGAATCAACGTCGACGCGCGCTCGACTTTCGCCGCCAATTCATCGATGTCGACACTGCGTTCGTCTTCGATCTGCCCGAGAATCTGCTCGATCTCCGCCGCCGCGGCGCGGTAGCTCGGCGCGTCGCTGGCGGCAGCCGCCGAATCCTTACCCGATGCCGGACTCTTCGCCATGTGGACTCTCTGTTCCAAACTACTGAGCCGAATCGCGTCGAAATTCCCGCGCTCTTTTTAGTTCTGTTGTCGATCTCGGTAAAGTGCATTCGCTTGCCGGCTCGGCACGGTCTCCGGAGAATGCGCGCGCTTACGTAACCATCTTCGGAACAGAAGGAACCAAAATGTTGCGTCGCCGTGCCTGTCGCCTGGATGTCGTCGCTTGCCTCGTCTTCGTCGTTCTCGTCTCGCGCCTCGGAGCGGACACTCCGCCACCGAATGCTACGACGAACCTGCAAGTGCCGTTGCTCGCGCTCAAAGGTACGTATGTCGACCGACCCACGGCCGGTGGTCTCGATCCGATGGCGCTCCTCGGTGGCGGCCTGCAGACGCCAAAGTCCTTCCCGAAATTGGTCGGAGTCATCGACGCCTACGTAAATGACGCGACGGTGAAAGCGCTCTATCTCGATCTTTCCGCGGGCGACCTGAACATGGGGCTCGCACAGTTGAGCGAACTCGTCCGGCATCTGCAACGCGCACGCGCCGCCGGCAAGAAGCTCTACGCGTGGCTCGAGAACGCCAGCGCGCTGCACTACGCGATCGCTGCCCAGTGTGATCGCGTGTGGATGGCCGACTTCGGGGTCATCGACTTGCCGTCGCTCAGCATGAGCTCCATGCACTTCCGCGATGCCATGGACATGTTCGGCGTGCAGGCGTCGGTCGCGCGCGTCGGCGACTTCAAGGGCGCAGCGGAGCCCTACACGCTATCTCAAATGAGCGACCATTTGCGCGAGCACTATCGCGCCATGATCAGCTCCATTAACAGCGCACTCGTCGACATCATCGCGCAAGGCCGTGGCGCTTCCATCGATGACATCCGTGCAGCACAAAACCAGCGCCTCTTCAGTGCCGAAGCGGCGCGCGCCGCGAAACTCGTCGATGGCTTGCTGCCGTTCGGCGGCGAACGCGCAGCCATTGTCGAGGCGATCACGAAAGACCTCGGCGTCGCCGTGAGTTTCAACGAGAAAGCGGCGAAACAGAA
Source organism: Planctomycetota bacterium (assembly GCA_046154185.1). Classification (GTDB taxonomy): domain Bacteria; phylum Planctomycetota; class UBA8108; order UBA1146; family JAJFFE01; genus JBJXGE01. The sequence goes on along the minus strand of JBJXGE010000079.1, from coordinate 13,023 downwards.
GAAGCCGCCGAGTCTGTTTGAGTTCTTCGCGCTCATGACCGGCGTCGAACCGGACGCCCGGCTCACGCAACCGGGAGTCGCCGTGTTTCATCTCGAGGGTGAGATCGTCGATGGGAATCGCGAAGTGCCTGGCAGTTTGGTCTCCGGACCGACGGTGACCGCGATCGACAAGCTCACGGCCGACGACATGGTGAAAGCCGTCGTGTTGCGGATCGACTCGCCAGGCGGAAGCGCAACCGCGAGCGAGGCGATTCGCAGTGCGCTCGAGCGATTGGCGGCGAAGAAACCGGTCGTCATCTCGATGGCGGGCGTCGCCGCGTCGGGCGGTTACTGGATCACCTGCATCGGCCGTCCGATCTACGCCGAGCCGTTCACGATCACGGGTTCGATCGGCGTGTTCGCGATGAAGCTGAGCCTCGGCCCACTGCTGCGCCGCTACGGCGTTCACGTCGAGAACATCGCGCTCGACGACTCCGCGCTCTTCACCGCGATCAATACTGCGTGGAGCGACAAGGACATCGCGACGCTGCAGAGTCTCATCGGCCCGGTTTATTCGCGCTTTCTCGCGCTCGTGTCGCGCTCGCGCAAAATGTCGGAAGACGCGGTCGACAAAATCGGCGGTGGCCGTGTGTGGTCCGGCCGCCAAGCGAAGGACCTGGGACTCGTCGATACTATCGGCGGACTCGGAGAGGCGCTCGCCGAGGTGCGGAAAGCGGCCGCGCTCGACGAAGCCGCGCCGGTCGTCCATTTGCCGCGGCCGAAGAACGCGTTTGAAATGCTCGACCTCTTCGGTGGCGGCGACGACACGGAGATTCGCGCGGCCTTGAACTCCCCCGTCGTGCTGGCGCTTCGCCGCGCTGGTTTCCACTTCGCGACCGCACTCGCCGTGTTGCGCGCGGAACTGTCGCGCGCGACGCCCGGGCCGACGATCTGGCTGCTGCATCCAGAAGAGATCGTGATCAAATAGGAGCCCGTCGGCGCTGCGGCAGCGCTAACGAAAATCAAACGGCGTTGCATCGCTCGCGAGTTCGAGCCGGTGCGATGAGAAAAGGCCCGCCTTTACAAGCGGGCCTCGCCCCAGCATAGCGACTCTTGCGCTCGCGCGCGTTTTTGCTTGCGCGCTATCCCGCGTGGCCGGCAGCGGCGTCGCTCGGGCGGAATTGCGCTTCTTCCGTCGAGCCGGCGAGCGCGGACGTGGTCGCGTTGCCGCGCGACAACACCTTGATCACTTCGTCGAAGTAGCCGGTGCCGACTTCGCGTTGATGCTTGGTCGCCGTGTAGCCCTGTTTCTCCATAGCAAACTCGCGTTCTTGGAGGTCGACATACGCCGGCATGCCCATGGTCGCGTAGTTGGCGGCGAGCTCGAACATCGACTTGTTGAGCGTGTGGAAGCCCGCCAGCGTGATGAACTGAAACTTGTAGCCCATGATTCCGAGTTCGTCCTGAAAGCCGGCGATCGTCTTGTTGTCGAGCTTGCGCTTCCAGTTGAAAGACGGCGAGCAATTGTACGCCAGCAACTTCGCCGGGAAGCGCGCGTGAATCGCGTCCGCGAACTCGCGCGCCTCGCCGAGATCCGGCGTCGACGTCTCGCACCAAACGACGTCGGCGTAGGGAGCGTAAGCGAGACCCCGTGCGATGGCGGACTCAAGACCATTGCGCACGCGGAAGAAACCCTCGGACGTGCGCTCGCCGGTGAGGAAGCGGCGATCGCGTTCGTCGACGTCGCTCGTGAGCAGGGTCGCCGCGTCGGCGTCCGTGCGCGCAACCACCAGAGTCGGCACACCCATGACGTCGGCCGCGAGCCGCGCCGCGAGGAGCGTGCGGATGAAGTGCGAAGTCGGCACGAGCACTTTGCCGCCGAGGTGGCCACATTTCTTTTCGGACGCAAGTTGATCCTCGAAGTGCACGCCAGCGGCGCCGGCTTCGATCATCGCTTTCATGAGTTCGAAAGCGTTGAGCGGTCCACCGAAGCCGGCCTCGGCGTCGGCGATAATCGGCGCGAACCAATCGATGCCGTTGCGTCCCTCAGAATGATGAATCTGATCGGCGCGTTGCAGCGTCTGGTTAATGCGACGGACGACACTCGGCACGCTGTTAGCTGGATACAGACTTTGATCGGGGTACATTTGGCCCGCGAGATTGGCGTCCGCCGCCACTTGCCAACCGCTCAAGTAGATTGCTTTGAGGCCAGCCCGCACCATTTGCATCGCTTGGTTGCCGGTCAGCGCGCCAAGCGCGCGCACGAACGGCATGTTGTGAAGCATGCACCACAGCTTCTCGGCGCCGAGACGAGCTAGCGTGTGCTCGATCTCAACGGACCCGCGCAAGCGCAGCACATCTTCCGGCGTGTAATCGCGCACGATTCCCGCCCAACGCGGCGCGAGATTCCACTGGCGGCTCATCTCTGGAAGCTTGCTGCGGTCGAACATTGGCTTTGCCCTCCGGGTGTGAATGTGACTGGTTTGTTGGGATCAGATCAGCCGGTAGGCCGGCACGGTCAAGAACTCCGCGAGCTCGGGCGCCGTCATGAGTCGATCGAGGAGCGCGACGGCCTCGGCGCGGTGGTCGGCGTGGTCCTTGTTTCTAGTTGCGCGCGTGTGCGCGGCCATGTTGAGCAACGATCGCACGAGTTCGCGCGTCACGAGTGTGCCGTCGTCGAGCCGCGCGCCGTGGCGTATCCACTGCCACACTTGTGTGCGCGAGATTTCCGCCGTCGCCGCGTCTTCCATGAGGTTGTTGATCGGCACACAACCCTGGCCGCCGAGCCAAGCCTCGAGGTACTCGAGCGCGACGTTCACATTGAGTTCGAGTCCGACGCGCGTCACGGCTCCGACTGGCGCGATCAACAGATCGCGGGTCGTCATCGCGTGTTCTTCGAGTGTGCGGTGCAGTTGGTGAGCGGTTGGCATGTGCTCGTTGAACACTGCAAAGGCGACCGGCAACAGGCCCGGATGCGCGACCCACGTGCCGTCATGACCGTCCAAGACTTCGCGCAATTTGTCGGCGCGAACGCGAGCGAGCGCATGCGCATTCGCGTCGGCATTCGACTTGACCGGAATATAGGCCGACATGCCGCCCATCGCGTGCGCGCCACGGCGATGGCAAGTTTGAATCAGGAGCCGCGAGTAACTGCGCAGGAAGTGAGCTTCCATGGTGACGCTCGCGCGGTCCGGCATCATCCACGCTGGGTCGCCGCGAAATTTCTTGATCACGCTGAAGAGATAGTCCCACCGACCGCAATTGAGGCCGGCCGAATGACGCCGCAGCTCATGCAGAATCTCGTGCATCTCGAACGCAGCCGGCAATGTCTCGATGAGCACAGTGGCTTTGATCGTTCCGCGCGGGATGCCGAGCGCGTCTTGGGCCACATCGAAGATCTCGTTCCAGAGCCGCGCCTCGAGGTGGCTTTCAAGCTTCGGCAGATAGAAGTAGGGTCCGCTGCCGCGCGCGATCAGAGCGTGCGAGTTGTGGAAGAAGAAAAGTCCGAAATCGGCGATGGCGCCCGCGACGGGCGCGCCGTCGAGGACAAGGTGCTGCTCGTCGAGATGCCAACCGCGCGGCCGCACCATCAGCGTGGCGGTCTGCGCGGCGAGACGATACTCCTTGCCGTCCGGGTGCAAGTATTCGATCGTGCCGCGCACGGCATCGCGCAGGTTCACTTGGCCGGCGATGATGTTGTGCCATGTGGGCGAGGTCGAATCTTCGAAGTCCGCCATGAACACGCGGGCGCCGGAGTTGAGACCGTTGATGATCATCTTGCGATCGACGGGGCCGGTGATTTCGACGCGTCGATCGACGAGATCCGCGGGCGCTGGATCGACTTGCCAGTCGGCGACGCGCAATGAGTGCGTCTCGGGCAGGAAGTCCGGTTTGAGCCCCGCATCGAATTGCGCTTGGCGCGTCAACCGCGCGGCGAGGAGCGCCGCGCGGCGCGCCCGCGTGCGACGCTCGAGCGACGCGACGAACCGCAACGCGTCGGCGCTGAGAATCTCAGCGTATTCGGGCAACACCGGCCCACGGATTTCGATATCGCTCTCGCGCAGCAACTGCTGCATGCGTCGCTCCTCTTCGCCGGAGATGCTGATGGACAACAAATCCACCGAGCACCGGGGAAGAGGCAAGACGCGGGCCCACTGGCGACACACGCTGAGCCCAGGTCGACGGCGAGCGCGAAATCGCATGCCGTACGGTCTGTAAACGCTTTAGACGAATTCTCTCATCCGCGTCGAACAGGATCCGCAACGGCGTTGGCCGGAGCTTCGATTTCGAGCTTCAGTGCACCCGAGTCCACATCCACCAGGACCTTGCTGCCGTCGAGCACGCTACCGCCAATGAGACTGCGCGCGAGTCGCGTCTCCAGCTCGCGCTGCAAGTAGCGGCGCAGCGGCCGCGCGCCGTAGACCGGATCGAAACCCTGCTCCGCGACGAACTCGCGGGCGGCGGGCGCAAGCTCAATGGAGATGTTCCGCGCGGCAAGTCGCTTCCGTAGGTCGGCGAGCAGCAGATCGACAATGCGCTCGATCTCCGGCAGCGTGAGCGGTTTGAACATCACGATCTCGTCGACGCGGTTCAGGAATTCGGGTCGAAAGGCGCGACGCAGTTCGCCGAGCGCGGCGTCGCGCGCGGACGCGGTGATCTCACCATTACGCGTCACCCCCTCGAGCAAGTGTTGCGAACCGACGTTCGACGTCATGATGATGACCGTGTTCTTGAAGTCGACAGTGCGACCCTGGGAGTCCGTGACGCGACCATCATCAAGAACCTGTAGCAACACGTTGAACACATCCGGGTGTGCCTTCTCGATCTCGTCAAACAGCAAGACCGAGTAGGGCTTGCGACGCACAGTTTCAGTGAGCTGCCCACCCTCCTCGTAGCCGACATAGCCGGGCGGAGCGCCGAGGAGGCGCGACACGCTGTGCTTCTCCATGTATTCGCTCATGTCAAAGCGCAGCAAGTTGTCCTCGGAATCAAACAGTGTCGAGCTCAGTGCCTTCGCGAGCTCCGTCTTACCGACCCCGGTCGGACCCAAGAAGATAAACGAACCAATCGGTCGCCGCGGGTCTTTGATCCCGGAACGCGCGCGCAACACCGCGTCCGCGACCAGCTGTACGGCTTGATCTTGGCCGACGACGCGTTGATGCAAAATGCCATCGAGCCGCAACAACTTCTCGCGCTCACCCTCGACGAGGCGCGTCACCGGAATACCGGTCCAGCGCGCGACAATTTCCGCGATCTCTTGCTCGGAGACTTGCTCGCGCAAGAGTCGCTTGTCAGCCAACGCCGACTCTTTCTCGAACTTTCGCAGTTCCGCTTCGAGCTGCGGCAGGCGGCCGTGCTGCAGCTCGGCCGCGCGATTGAGGTCATAGGCTTGTTGCGCCGCCTCGATATCACGGCGCAGCTTTTCAATCTGCTCGCGGATGCCGCGCAGTTTGCCGATCGCATCCTTTTCGTTCTGCCACTGGGCGTTCATCGCATCGCCGCGGGCCTTCAAGTCGGCGAGTTCCTTGCGCAACACCTCGAGGCGATCCTTCGAGGCGCGGTCTTTTTCCTTCTTGAGCGCCGCTTCCTCGATCTCCAGTTGCATGATTCGACGCGTGGCCTCGTCGAGCTCCGCCGGCATCGAGTCGATCTCCGTTCGAATCATCGCCGACGCCTCGTCCACGAGATCGATCGCTTTGTCTGGCAAGAAACGATCGCTGATATACCGGTCCGACAACGTCGCTGCCGCCACCAATGCGCTATCCAAAATACGCACGCCGTGGTGCACTTCGAAGCGCTCCTTGAGCCCCCGCAAGATCGAAATCGAGTCTTCGACACTCGGGGCGTCGACGAGCACGGGTTGAAATCGACGCTCGAGCGCCGCGTCCTTCTCGATGTGCTTGCGATGCTCGTCGAGCGTCGTTGCGCCGATGCAGTGCAGTTCGCCGCGCGCGAGCATCGGCTTGAGCATATTGCCTGCGTCCGTCGAGCCCTCCGTCTTGCCGGCGCCGACGATCGTGTGGATCTCATCGATAAAGAGCAGCACGCGACCTTCACTCTGCTTGATTTCATTGAGCACTGCTTTCAATCGCTCCTCAAATTCACCGCGATACTTGGCGCCAGCCATCAGCGCGCCCATGTCGAGCGAGAAAATCGTGCGGTCTTTCAGCCACTCCGGAATATCGCCGCGCACGATGCGCTGCGCGAGACCCTCGACGATTGCCGTCTTACCGACCCCTGGCTCGCCGATGAGCACCGGATTATTCTTCGTCTTACGCGACAAGATTCGCACCACGCGGCGTATTTCGGCGTCCCGACCAATCACGGGGTCGAGCTTCCCGAGGCGCGCCAGCGCGACCAAGTCGACGCCGTATTTGGCGAGCGCTTCATACGAGTCTTCCGGAGTTGCGCTCGTCACGCGCTGACTTCCGCGCACTGCTTGCAACGCTTCGAGAAACCGCGCGCGATCGATGCCTCGCGATTGAAAAGCCAAACCGGCGCCCGTCGCCTTGCTTTCATCGATGAGACCGAGCACCAGATGCTCGACCGAGACATATTCGTCCTTTAACCGCTTCGCTTCCTCTTCCGCCTTGAGCAGAAGTTTCTGCAAGCGGTTCGTCATGTAGAGGCGGCCTTGGTCATAGCCCGAACCGCTGACGCGCGGGATGCGTCCGAGCGCCGTTTCGACGTCGTGTTCCATCGCGGTGGACGCGACACCGATCCGCTGGAGGAGTCGTGCGAGCAGTCCTTGTTCCTGTTTCAAGAGCGCGAACAATAGGTGTTCGCTGTCAATCTCCTGATGCCCGCGCTTGAGCGCCTCGGCCTGCGCCGCGCGCACCGCCTCTTGGGATTTTTCGGTGAATCGTTCGATGTTCATGGACCTCCTCGACGTTACGCGAGTGAAAGTAAGCGACGATCATCCGCGGTTAAGCAAGCGGGCCACCAAAACGATAAGTGTTTCTAAAAAGACGACTTGGTCGCGGAAGACTGGCGAGATTCCGCCAGTCTGGCAGGACGAGGAAACGCGCTGGCCGCCAATTCCGGGGCGCTTAAGGCAGCGGGTCGGCCGCGCGCACCGCATTCACTCGCATATCGAGATCGCCGTCCGCAAGTCGCGCGACGACCGCATCACCGGCGGCCACATCCGCGACTCGGGCGATGGTGCGACCGCCTTCCGCGCGACGCAGCCACGCGTACCCGCGCTGCAAGACTCGGGCGGGATCAGCGGCGCGCAGTCGCAGCTCGCGAGCCTCGAGCCGTTCGCGTGTTCGCTCGACGACGACTCGGATCGCCTGCGGGAGCCGACGCAGCGCCACCAACAGTCCATCGTGTCCGCGCTCCGCGCGACGGGCCGCGGCTTGTAGGAGCGTAGCGCCCGATCGTTCGATGCTGGCGCGCCGGCGCTCCAAGCATCGATCCACACCGAGTCGCGCGCGACTCGCGATCGCAGCTAAGCGGCTGTGCGATTCGACGAGTCGCATTTGCAACGTGCGCGTGATGAGCTGGCTCCTGCGGGCCAAGAGTTCTCGCGCTCCCGCGAGCAACGCGCCGCTCAAATGCGCGAGCGCGCGCGCCGCCTCGCAGCGGCTCTCCATTTGCGCTTGCGCGAGCGCGACGAATTGTTGTGCGACCGCGGTTGGCGTCTTCTCGGAGTGCGCCAAATAGTCGAGCACACCACGATCTCGGTGATGACCGATTCCGATGACGATTTTGAGCGGGTGGCGCGCCACTGCCAGCGCGAGCGGCAGCGTGTCGAAAGACATGAGCTCGGCGCGTGCGCCGCCGCCCCGCACGATCGCGAGCGAATCGAAATCGCCGGCCCGAGCGGCGAACCACTCGAGCGCACGCGTCACGTCGGCTTCGACTTGCGCCCCCTGGACGTGCGCGTCATACACCGAGACTTCGAAACTGAAGCCGCTGATTTCGAGCTCGTTGAGAAAGTCGTTGTAGGCGTCGCTCCCCACGCTGGTGATGAGGCCGACCCGCAAACACGGTTCCGGAAACACACGTTCGAGGTTTTGCGCGCGCAAGCCAAGACGCTCGACTTCCGCCAAAATGCGTTCGCGACGGCGCGCAATTTCTCCAAGCGCAAAATCGGGATCGATGTCTTCCACCACGATTTGATAACTGCCCTGTGCGACGTAGAGATCGACTCGCACGCGCATCAAGACACGCAGACCATCCCGCAGCTCGAGTCCATCTGCGCTGGATTTGAGTCGCGCCGCAACATCGTTCTTGGTTCTCTCGAACAACACGGCGGTCACGACGGCGCGCGGTCGATCGTCGCCATCGGCCTTCTCGGCCAATTGAAAGTAGATGTGCTTCTTGTGCGCGTTGCGATCAAAGCCCATGACTTCCCCGACCAACCAAAAAGTGGCGGGAAAGGACCGCTGCAATGCGGTGCGCACGCGCTCATTGAGCGCGGAGACCGTCAGCGCCGAAGCACTCGGCGACGCAGGGAATGGCTCCTGGTCAGAGAGGGGCGCCGATTGTGCTCGCTCCAGGTTCGCCGACGATGGTGACAAGGCGCGCGGGCCGGTCGCGTCTGCGACCCTCGGCGCAGCGACGACACCATCGCCCGTCGGGACGACACTCGCGAGTTCGGTTGGCACGCTGGCCTTCGACGACCGCACCGCCAACGCCGGCGCGAGCACAAAGCCGAGCGGTACGAGTCGCGCACGGACTTCGTCAAAATGCCGCTCGGGCACGCTCCAGAGTTTGCGATCCGGGTGCCAGCGACGTTCCGGTAAGTCCCGCACCGTCGGCAACAACTCCGGCGCATACGGAAAAATGATGAGCAGCGATTGCTCGCGTTCGTCGTAGTCGAGGCGTCGAAGCGCGGACATGGTGTCGTTCCCTTCGCGACCCAAGGGTCTGCCGGTGTTGTACCCGCAAACGGGTGGCGACCGGAACGGAAACCACCGACGAACACGAGGCATGCGCACGACCACGAGTTCCGGCGCGGACCCCAGCTGGCAACTAGGCGTCAAGCGATAGCGTGTCCGTAGTCGATAACAACGACATCCGTTGACGTGTTCGCGCCGTCCGTGTTCATCGATGACGCAAGCAAGTCCGGACAGTAGGTCGAGGAGAGTAGTTTTATGAGCGAACTAACCCCGTCCGGGCCAGCCTCGACGCCGCACCTGCCGGCCAGGACGCGCCTCGAGAATATGGCGCTGCCGGGCAAAATCTTGATCGTCGACGACGACGCGAGCATCCGGCGGATCCTCTCGACCACCCTCAAGAAGCGCACCGTAATTCTCGAGGCAGCGGACGGCGCACAGGCGCTCGAAATCGTACCGAAGGCGCAGCCTGAGTTCATCGTCACGGACCTCAACATGCCGCGCATGAACGGACTCGAGTTGCTGCGGGAAGTTCGACGCAGCTCGTTCGGCGCGTCGATCCCCGTCCTCGTACTGACGTCGAACGGCGAGGAAGAGATCCTCGTCGAGGCCTTTCAGCTCGGCGCGGACGACTACGTCATGAAGCCGTTCTCGATCAAGGAACTCACGCTGCGCATCTCTTCGATCCACATGCGCCAGCAACTCGCGCGCGACGTCAATCCGCTGACACGCCTCCCAGGCAATCAAATGCTGAAACGGGAGCTCGAGGCGCGCATTCGCGATCGCGAAAGCGTCGCGGTGGCCTACGTCGATCTCGATAATTTCAAAGCGTTCAACGACTACCAAGGATTCGATCGCGGCGATCTCGTCATCCAATTGGTCGCGGACATCCTCAGAAGCTTCGCTTCCTCGTACCCACCGGGCGAAGTCTTCATCGGACATATCGGCGGCGACGACTTCGTGGTGTTCATGGCTCCCAGCGAGATCGGGAAGCTCAGCACCGCGGTGTTCGCTCAGTTCACGGACGCCATTTTGAAACTCTATACGCCCGCCGATGTCGAGCGCGGGTACTTTCAAGGCGTCAATAGACGCGGCGAACTGGAAAACTTCGGGCTCTTGTCGGTTTCAATCGGTGTCCTCATGACGAATCGCGAAGGGCTCAACGACTTGCGCCGCATCTCGCAAGTGGCCGCGGAAGTAAAAAAAATGGCGAAGACCATCCCGGGCAACAGCATCTTCGTCGATCGTCGCACGACTCCGGCCGACGTCCGCACATACCAGGCACGAATCACCGCCGACGCGCCGAAGGCGTGAGTCGGCGCGTCCCGCGCAAGGCTCACGGCTCGCCAGCGCGCGACGTTTCGATCACTACCCAACCACAAAGCGGCATGATATGAACACGCAGGTCGATGCGCTCCCGGCGAGCGCGTTTTCCGGAGCATTGCGATTCGTGGAGAGACACTCATGCAGCGCAAAATTCGGCGCGCGCTCATCGCGGTTTCAGATAAACACGGAATCGTCGAATTCGCCGGCGTGCTGAAGGCGTTCGGCGTCGAGATCCTCTCGACTGGCGGTACCGCAAAGACGTTGAGTGCCGCCGGCATCGCCGTCCGCACGGTGCAAGATGTCACGGGCTTTCCGGAGTTGCTCGGTGGTCGCGTGAAGACCCTCCACCCGCGCATCCACGGCGGAATTCTCGCCCGACGCGAAGTACCGAGCGACCTCGAAGCGGTGCGCCAACATGACATCCCACTGATTGACTTGGTCGTCGTGAATCTCTATCCGTTCGCGCAAACTGTCGCCCGCGGCGCGAGCCGCGCCGAGTCCATCGAGGAGATCGACATCGGGGGACCGGCGATGATCCGCGCCGCCGCAAAAAACCACGATGCGGTTGCGGTCGTCGTCAACCCTACTCGCTACGCCGCAATCCAAGCGGAACTCGAGCGCCAAGACGGCGCGCTGTCCGGCGCGCTGCGGCGCGCGCTCGCCGCCGAGGCGTTTGGCCACACGGCGAACTACGACGCGACGATTTCGAATTGGTTCGCGAGCGAGCAGGCCGAGTCCGATCAGCGCGCGCTCTTTCCGACGTTGTGGACGGAGCAGTGGCGGAAGCTCGGTGATCTGCGATACGGAGAGAATCCGCATCAGCAGGCCGCCTGGTACGCGCGCGACGACGGCGGAGATTTTTCGCTCGCGCGAGCGACGGTGCTCGGTGGCAACAAGGCGCTCTCGTACAACAACCTGCTCGATGTGGCCGCTGCGATCGACAGCGTGCGCGCGCTCAACGGACCGGCCGCCGTGATCGTGAAGCACTGCCTGCCTTGCGGCGCCGCCGAACGGGATTCGTTGTCCGCGGCGTTCGACGCGGCACTCGCCGGCGATCCACTCTCGGCGTTTGGCGGCATCCTCGCGCTTTCGCAGCCGCTCGACGCGGCGCTTGCGCGTCGCATCGCAAGCCCAGAACTCTTCTTCGAGGTGATTCACGCGCCGGCATACTTGAGCGGCGCCGAAGCCGCGCTGCGCACCGGCGCCAAGTGGGGAAAGAACTGCCGACTCATCGAAGGCGGCGCTTCGACGGTCGCGTCACCGCAAGTGCCGGTGCGCGAGTTGCGCGCGATTCCGGGAGTCGTGCTCGCGCAGACTCGCGATCAGAATTTGGCGACGCCGCCGAGCTTTGTGGTCGTGAGCGAGCGTGCGCCGAGCGAAGTCGAATGGCGCGACCTATTGTTCGGATGGCGGGTCATTCCATTCGTCCGTTCCAACGGGATCTTGCTCGCGCGCGATGGCGCCGTCGTCGGCGTTGGAGCGGGTCAACCGAGTCGCGTCGACTCGGTGCACCTCGCGTGTCGAAAGGCCGGCGAACGTGCGCGCCGATCGGTGCTCGCTTCCGATGCGTTCTTCCCGTTCGCGGACGGGCTCGAGGCGGCGGCGCACGCCGGCATCACAGCCGCGATTCAGCCGGGCGGCTCGATGCGCGACGCGGAAGTCATCGCGGCGGCGAATCGCGCGCAGCTCGCGCTCGTGCACACGGGCGAGCGGCACTTCCGGCATTGATGGTCGACGAAGTCACGTGTAGACGACTGCTTACGGCGCCGCGGAACCGGCCTAGCTATTGCTTGTGATAGAATCCCGCGCCAGCTAGAGTTCCGACAGCCCGCAGACGATTCGAGTTTCGACTCCACGAGGAATCCTGCATGCCAGCAAAATTCGACCGCGACGCGCACCACGAACGTCCCCGCGCCTGGTCTAGCACGAAACCTATAGCGGCGCTCCACCGACACCCACCGCTCGCGGTCCACGTCATGCATTCGCAACACCTGGCTTGTGGGCGGTCGCGCGCGGGCGCAGGACGTCGCCGTCGCGGACTCGGGTTCTTGCTCGAAAGCCTCACGGTCATCGTGTTGGGCGTCTTGCTCGCGGTCGGGCTCCACGTTTTCGTGACGCAGGTCTACGCGATCAGCGGTCAATCGATGGAACCGACGTTTCGCAATGGCGAGCGGGTCATCATCCACAAGCTCAGCCCGGGATGGTTGTCGATCGACCATGGCGACGTACTGATCTTTGCGTCGCCGAACGACCCGTCGAAGAACTTGATCAAACGCGTGATCGCGTTGCCGGGCGAACATGTACATATCGAAAGTGGCAAGGTCTACATCGACGAGAAGGAACTGGATGAGAGCTACGTGCGCCGAGAACTCACGACGTACGCGCCGCGCGCTTATGACTGGATTGTGCCGCCGGACCATGTGTTCGTCATGGGTGACAATCGCGCGCAAAGCCAAGACAGCCGTCACTTCGGCTTCGTTCCGCAGCGCGACGTAAAGGGCAAGGTCTTCCTGCGCGTGTGGCCGATCGAGAGCTTCGACTCGATTCCGTAATGCTAGGGGTGTTGCTCCAACACTGTTTTTCTAGGGGCGACATTCCCTCATACAATGTGGGCCAGTTTCCTAATGTTTTTAATCCCACAGGTTTTCCTGTTTTAATACTTTCTTCTAAATATTTTGCCCCGTCATAGCAAACATCATTTATAAAATTGATATTTACATCTGTCAGCATATCCGTGTTAAGCACATATCCTGTCATTGTAAGCACAACGGTGTTCTCATCAATGTATTCGGCAATGCCGGCACTTTCAGCTGCTTCCAGCAACACACGCACACCATAATCGCTCACACCGGTTTCTTCAACAATTCTGCTTATT
>JBJXGE010000041.1:0-3697 GCA_046154185.1 Planctomycetota bacterium | reverse complement strand
GCGCCGGACGCCTTGGCCGCATCCAGCACGCGCGGCCAGAGGTTTTCGTCATTCTCGTGGCGGCGAACGAGCACGCTGCCGGGTTTGAACGTGCGGCCGCCGGCGCGGAACTCGCGCTCGGCGACGCGCACCTGCACGCCGGCATTGAGCATGTGAGTGAGGCAGCGCCGCCACGAATCGTCGCCGACATCGATGACATATGCATACGGCTTGGCGAGCAGCGTATCGCCGGTCGCGGGTTGCGAGGTGGGCTTCTCATAAGGCTTGGTCGCGACGGTGACGGCGGTCTTCGACCAATACGCATCAAGGCCCCAGGTCATCGGCGGCGACCAACCGGTGATGTCGTATAGCCGTGATGTGCGTTTGGTTTCGAGTTCGCGGCGTTCGCTATCGAGGAATTCCTTGTCCATGCGTGGGTCGAAGTCGAGCGTCGCACCGACCAGCGGGGCGAGCGGCTGTCGGCGATGCACAATGATGGTGCCGACGGGCAACTGCCGCGTGTCAACGCGCTCGCGCAGCGTGTTGACGAGGTCGGTTGCTTCGAAGGCCTGCGTCGCGACCTGCACTTCGACGCCTTGGTTGGTCAGGTACTCGACGAATGCATCGACTCGGGTCTTGTTGCCGGTCGGGCTCAGCAGAAACGTCTGCGGCTGCGATTCGTCCGCGCTCACGGCAGCTTTGCGTGCCGCGGCGAAGTCGGTGAGCACGGCGACGCGATTGCGCAGCAGCGAATTCAAGTTCGCCATGGTGCAGACGACCTGATGATGCACCGCTTCGCGATAGGTGAGGATGCGCCCGGTCGGCAGCGCGATGGGCCGTCCGCCCGTGCGAGCCTGTTCATAGAGAATGCCGATCGAGCCGTGCATGCAGGCCCAGCCGTCGCTGTAGCCGGGATACCAGAAGTCGGCCCACTCGCGCGAGTAATAGCTCCAGCCGTGCTGATCGAACGCAACGCCGGCGTCGTCGGCGAAGGTGTTCCACCACTTGCGAATCATCGGCGAGAGGCCGGGGTTGAACGGCTCGCGCGCGGGGTTGAAGAGGAACGAATCCTCCGGGCCCATCTCGTGCGAATCGACGAAGAGCTGCGGCGTCCACGCGGCGATCATGCGCTGGCGATTGCGCGTCTCGGGATGCACGCTGTAAATCCAGTCGCGGTTGAGGTCGAACAGGTAGTGATTCGTGCGACCATACGGCCAGTTGCCGGTGTGCTGAACCGCGGCGCGGTCGAGCACGGGCGTGTAGCCGTCCAATTCGTCGATGCGGCGGATGAAGCGATCGCGGCCGTCGGGATTTTGGATCGGATCGACGCAGATGACGGTTTTTTCGAGCAGGTCTTCGACTTCGCGATCGCGCGAGGCGAGCAGGTGATAGACGACGGCGAGCGCGGCGTCGGTGCCGGAGAGCTCGTCGCCGTGAATGCAGTAGGCGAGCCAGGCGATCGAGGGTGTATCGCGAATGATGCGGTCGGCTTCGGCCTGGACTTTCAGCTTTCGCGGGTCGGCGAGTTTGGCGATCGACGCGCGGATGTCGGCGAGCTGCGCGTGGTTCTTGCCGCTCGTGATCGTGGCATAGAACTGCACACGGCGTTCGTGCGAGTTGCCGAAGTCGGTGAGCGTCATGCGCGGCGACGCGTCGTCCCAGGCCTTGAAGCAGCGCTGCACTTCGGCATGCGTGGCGGGTCGGTCGCCGAGACGATAGCCGAGCAGTTTGTCGGGCGTGGGGATCTGCGGGTCGTAGTTTGACGTTTCGAACATCGGCTTGTCGTAGCGGTATTCGCGCGGCAGCCACGCGGGCGACTCGGTCGCGATCTGCGCGGCGGCGAGTTGGGTGAGCAGGGTGAGCGAGAGAAGACAGAAACGAAGCGACGCCGATTTCATGCAAGGAGTCTCCGCGATTGCGCCGCGAGCGAGCAACGGTGTCGCGCGGCGCGAAGGGGGAATGGTAACGCGGCGGTGGGGCGGCGCGCGGGGCGGGAGGTTGGTGGGCCGTACGGGTGGTTAAGCGAACACGTCGAGAAACGTCGTTACCTCAGTGAGGCCGTGTTCGCACGCGCAACTTTGTCGCGTCGCCGGAGTTGCGCGAATGTCGAGCTGTCCTCGCGACCGGCAAGATTTGCCTCCGATAGTCCCTATGAAGTCTGCAATTTCATGGAGCACTGTATGCGAGCGCTGACACTGCTTTCGACCGCTGCGATTCTGGCCGGAACGCGCACCGCAACGGGCCAGGACATCCGCTGGAACAATCCGCTGGGCGGATCGTGGAATCTTGAGACGAATTGGACGGGTGGCGAGGTTCCAGATTCGTTCAGCGAGACGGCGATCATCGATGCGCCGGGTGAGTACACGGTCGAGTTCGATCGATCGACGATGCTGCGCGGATTGCGCGTCGAGAATCCCAACGCCAGTCTGAATCTCGGCGGCGGGGATTCGCTCTTTCTATCCACGCACGTTGCTACGATGTCGGGCATCGACCTGACGATAAACGGCGCGCTGACTGTGAACGCGGGCGGCGAGAACCGGATCACCGAGATCATCGTGTGCGATTTTGACTCTTATGATTACCGCGGTCTGCGAGCCGAAGGGACGGGCACCATTCGCCTCAACGCGCATCCCGACAATCTTGAGACGGCGCAGATCACCGGGTTTTGCTCGCTGCTCGGCCTCACGATCGGCGCGAATCAGACGATCGCCGGTACCGGGCGTGTCCAGGCGCGCATTCTCAATGATGGGATCATCACCGCTGATGTGCCAGGCCGTGTTCTCCACCTCTCCACCCCACAGTACTGGAATTTCTCCAACGAGGGCGAGTTGCGCGCAGAGAGCGACGGCATACTGCGACTCGAAGGGGCAATTCGATCGGAGCGAAATCCCGCACCGGGGCGTGTTGTGGTTGCGGACGCCGAATCGACGGTCGACGTTTCGCAAGCGTACTTGTGGGACCATGAGATCGACAATTCCAACGGCGGGCAGTGCGTTTTCGGCAACGAATGCGTATTGCGGGCGGTGAGGCTGGTCGGCGCGCACGGAATTCAGGGTGGAAACCAACTCTGGCTCGACGACGATCTTACGAACGACGGAACACTCACCGTTCGCAGTGACGGTTCCGCGGCGGCGGTGCTGAACGTGGGTTCCAGCTACATTAACGTTGAGGGCACAGGAGTAGTATTTCTAAACGGTACGGTCGAGCTGCCCACGCTCGCGCGGATTGCGGGCGTCGGAGGCGAGATTCGCTTCTATGCCGGGCAAACATTGACCGGGTCAGGCCAGATCACCGCGAACTTTCAAAACCGGGGGACGGCGTCGCCCGGAAGCGCAGACGACCCGATCGGCTTAATCGAACTCTCATCCACGGAGTGGGAGCAGTGGCGCGACGCGCGCTTGGTGATCGACATCGGCGGTCGCGAGATTGACGAGTACGACCGCATCACACGCGTTCACGACTTGATTTTGGACGGCACGCTCACAGTGCGGGTTGCGAACGGCTTCGCGCCCAGTGCGGGAGACGAGTTTGCAGTCATCACACACTTCTCGCGGACCGGGACGTTCGACGAAGTGCTGACCGAGCCAGGGAGTGCGCTGCGCTGGCAGGTGCGATATGACCCCTACGCGGTCGTGCTCACCGCCAGATGTGCGACGGACTTTGATCGCGACGACGACACCGATCTTGCCGACCTGGCGCTGCTCCTGGCGAATTTCGG
>JBJXGE010000038.1:0-118369 GCA_046154185.1 Planctomycetota bacterium | reverse complement strand
CGGGGATCAAGCGCGCAGCGCTTGATCCCCGTCGCGCTTGATCGACGCTCTGCTGTTCTTCGCCGCAGCCTCGATCTCGCGGCGGATTCTCACTTCCTCAAAATCTCGATTTCTTACTGGCAGCGCGCTGCCAACGCCTAGTCATTGCGGTTCGCCAGATCTGACGATGGACACTCTCCTGCTTCGGCGAGCAAAAGCAGTTTATTCGAGCTGGCCGCGTGTCGATAACGAGCAGGTGGGATTCTTGCGCGCTCAAACCAAACCGCGAGGTGATACCGTGCGAAATACTCTCTGGTCGGCCGCGTTGATGGTGACGGCAATTGTTTGTTCCTGCGCTGCGCCGGGTCCGTTCGTCTCGATGCCGCCGACAGTTTCGGTCAGCCAGTTCGAGTCGTGCTTGATCACGCCCGAGTTGATTCGCTTTCAGGCCAGGGTACTGATTCGCAACAAGATGCGAGGGCCGCTCGAGATCGCCAAGGTCGAATACGGCGCCGATTTGCACGACAGGCCACTGTTCACCGAGACTTTTGATGCGCTCCACCCGATGAAGTCGCTGGGTTCGCAAACCGTGACCACTCCCATTCAGATTGCCATGGCGGACATCCTCAACCAGGCGGAAGACGTGCTTGCTGAAGAGGCGATTCGCGTGACCTACCGTGGCATGGTTTACCCGGTCGGCTTCGAGCCGATTCCTTTTGCCGCGACACAGGTAATTCCGAAACCGCGAATCCCCGAAATCGCCATCGATGACGTGCGCGGCAATCCGCTCGATGGCGAGTGCACTGTGCTCCTAAAGGTCAGCAACAGAAACGCTTTTCCCATCGTCTTCCAGAGCGTCGAAACGTTTCTGACTCTGAATGGGAAGAAGTACGACCTGCTGCGAACGGACTCGTGTAGCGAGATCGCTGCGCGCGGCGTTGGTCAACTCGCCGTGACGATGCGCCACACACAAGGCAAGGCCTTGAGCGTGCTCATCAACATCGCCAGAAACCAGGCGGCGAACTTTACGGTCGGCGGGTCCATTGCGTGCCAGACGCCTTACGGACTGATGCGGCTGCCGGTCGAACTCGGCTCAACCGGCCGGGAAACAAGCGCGATATCGCACTCAGAGTAGGCGCCCGGCTTCGCGCTCCAAACTAGCGCGCCCTGAACACGCTTGCGAGCCAAGGGCTGTTGCTGTTTGATTCGATTTCTCAGGCCAGCAGATGTCGCCGCCACGCGCGAAGAGGACTCGAGTCTCTCTCTCGGAGTGTGACTTGTAGCCTTCGCCACGATTGCTAGAAAACGCCGCACGGAAGCGACCTATGCGCACCGCTCTCAAGAAAGTTGGCTTTCAGCCCAGCTTCGGAGTCACTTCGACGCACTGGTCGATCGTCCTGAGTTACACGCAGCACAAGCAGATCTTCTTGCTCCTGCGAGGCGGCAAGGCCGCCGCGCTGCCGTGGATCGAGCGCCGATTTCCGGCCAAGCCGCTCGACCTGAAGATCAAGGTCGAGCCGCGGACCGGACTCTTATGGGCGCACTCCAACTCGGATCGTTCCGAAGTGTTTGGCGCCGGGCACTTGGTCCTTGCTCGCGGGCCGCTGGGTTTTCGCGCAGTCAACCAAAAGGGAACTCCGGGCAATGCGATCAATTACCCAGATACCGAAGCGTGGGTGGCAGCCGGCGTCGTGATCGACCGTGCGAGCGGCCATCCATTCACGTCTGACTACGATTTAGCCGCCGTTATCCACCGCACGGAATTTGACTACACGAGCGACGTCGTCGGATTCAAGCTCGGCAAGAGCCGCACTAGCCCGTTGGCTGAGCAAGTTAGATCCGAGCTCAACGAGCTGTTTGGCAGTAGGCGCATACCGCACGGACCCCAGGTGATGTACGACCAGAAATTCTCGCCCGATGGGGCCGGGGGCGAGACCATCCTCACGTTCTGCCCGAACGGCGACGTCTACGCCTTTGCGACTCCAGACGACGAAGCCGAATCGTGCATGCAGTATCGCGATCTGCTCATCGCGATTCATCCTGGCAAGCGCGCATCCTTCGAGAACTAGTCGGCGCCCGCGGCGCTGAAAGAGATCGGCGAACTATCGCCAGCGGTCCCGCTCAGTGGTTTCACGAAATCGAGTGCAGCCCATCTCGCGCCGAGTAATAACTCGAATGAGAAATCTGCTGGGCGTTCGGCAGCATTGCCATTATCGTCGCTGACAATTGCGGTGCTCAAAAGAGTCCGCGCGACCCAGCGGAGTCGACCGAGACAGGATCCTGATGGTGCCTGCTGCCGACGATATCGAATCGCGGGCACGCGAGATCGCCGACGCTCTTCTTCGTGTAGCCGCGCCAGATCGCGAAAACGCTCTTGCGGCGGCCTGCGCGGGCGATGCCACACTCGTTGCGCGTGTGCGTGTCGCGTTCGAAGAGCTCCAGCGCGCAATCGAAACCGTGGTATCGGTGCCGCCCAGCATCAGCGAAGCGATCGGCGCGCAAATCGGACCCTATCGATTGACGGGTTGTCTCGGGGAGGGAGGCTTCGGAACCGTGTTCCAAGCCGAGCAACTCGAACCGGTGCGCCGCCAAGTCGCGCTCAAGATTCTGAAGCCGGGCATGGATACCAAGCAAGTCGTGGCGCGCTTCGAGCAAGAGCGGCAGGCGCTCGCGCTCATGAGTCATCCCGGCATCGCCGCGGTGCTCGATGCCGGGACGACGGCGGGCGGTAGGCCGTATTTCGTGATGGAGCTCGTGAAAGGCGTACCGATTACTGCGTACGCGGATACGCATCGTCTCGACATTCCAGCGCGGCTGGGACTGTTCACGGCCGTCTGCCACGCG
Organism: Planctomycetota bacterium; assembly: GCA_046154185.1. GTDB lineage: Bacteria > Planctomycetota > UBA8108 > UBA1146 > JAJFFE01 > JBJXGE01. Next base: position 115,546 of record JBJXGE010000038.1, on the reverse strand, counting down.
CTCCAGCACGCGCATCAGAAGGGCATCATTCATCGCGATTTGAAACCGTCCAACATCTTGGTGATGCTCCAGGACGGAAAACCGGCGCCGAAAATCATCGACTTCGGCATCGCCAAGGCGACCGCCGGCAAGCTTACTGAGTTGACGCTCTACACCGAGCACTCGATGATGATCGGCACACCCGAATATATGTCGCCGGAACAAGCCGAGCTGTCAGGGCTCGACGCCGACACTCGCAGCGACATTTACTCGCTCGGTGTGGTGCTCTACGAGCTGCTCACCGGCTGCGTGCCGTTCGACGGTCAGACTCTACGCAGCGGCGGAGTTCCAGGCATCCTACGCACGTTGCGTGAAAAGGAGCCGCCGCGCCCCAGCGCAAGACTCTCCTCGCTCGGCGCTGGTCTAACGCAACTCGCGCACGCGCGTTCGACCGACGTCGAGACTTTGATTCGCGTCGTGCGCAGAGATCTCGACTGGATTGTGCTGCGCTGCCTCGAAAAGGACCGCACGCGCCGGTACGAGTCGGCCGATGCGCTGTCGATCGACATTCAGCGGTTTCTACAACATGAGCCGGTTTCGGCGCGCCCGCCGAGCGCGCGCTACCGGCTCGGCAAATTCGTGCGCCGCAACCGAGCTGCAGTGGTCTTCGCCACGATGGCGATGGCGCTCGTGAACGCAGGCGCCATCGCGACCGTCTTCGGTTTTCTCGACGCCCGTCGCGAACGCGAGCAGGCGCGTGCGATCAACACCTTCTACGAGCAACTGCTCGGCGCCGCGAATCCCTATGATCTGGGCACCCGCGCGGCCCGCCCGACGACCGAAGGCTCGGTGGAGGAGCTGTTGCTCACGGCGGCAAGTCGCATCGGCGACACGTTTCGCACACATCCAGAACTAGAGGTCCAAGTCCGCCGCACCATCGGTCAAGCACTCTACAGTTGGCGCGAGCGGGAAGCGCTCGAGCAATTGCATCTCGCCGTCGCTCTCGCGGAGCGGCACCTAGCGCCGGCCGATCCCAACACCATCTTGGCGCAGCGGCTCTTAGCGGAGCGGCTGCTCGACACCTACTCTCGAACGGTCGCGCCGAAAATCGCTGACTCTTTGCAGGCAACTCTGGCCGCAGCGCTGCCACGTTTTTTAGAAACGGCAGTGCTCGTCTTTGAGCTGCGCCTCTCGCTCTGCCGTGCGCTGACCATGGCGGGCAAAACCGACGAGGCGTTCCGTGTCCTCGAGCTTGTTTTCAAGGCGGGAGTCGAGCGCTTCCCAGCTCTGCACGTGCTCGCGCTCACTGCGCAGGGCGACGTGCATTTCCAAGCAAGGCAGTACGAAGCGGCGCTGCGCGCTGCCGATCGTGCGCTCGCGATCGCACATGACTCGCTCGAAGTCCTCGATCCGCTGGGACCGCCCGCTCTGATCTTGAAACACCAGGCGCTCGCTGCCCTTGGCCGGCACGAGGAGGCGCTCGCTGAGGCGCTCAATCGTCTTGTTTGGTTCCGGCGCATCTATGGCGACCTGCATCGGTACGTGCTCGACGCCGCCCGCGCCGTCGTGTTTCTGCATTTTCAGGTTGGACGTGGAGATCAGGGTGAGGGCTTTGCTCGCGAGCGGCTTCAGTTCTATGAGCAAGCCGCCGGCGCGCAGGACATTCTGACGGTCTACGCGCGGGCCATGCTGGTCGATGCGCTGCGCCTCGGAGATAAGCGCGTCGAGGCGCTCGCCGCAGCCAAGAAGAATCTCGCTGAGCTGGGCGCCGCGCCGCGCGCCAGCTGGGAAGCCAAGCTGAGAGCGACCGCTTCGTATGGCGACGCGTTGGTGAGAGCCGGCGAACCGCAAGAGGCCGAGCGTCTGATCGCCGCGATGAGTGCGGATCTTTCCTTCGTGCGTGCGAGTGACCATTCCGAAGAGTATCCCGCGCTCAGCGCCATCGCCGGCCGCCTCTTGCTGCGCGCTGAAAAACTCGATGAGGCCGCGTTGCTGCTCGGCGCCGGAGCTGCTTGGTCGGAGCGCGCGAACGGCCTTGAGCATGCGCTCACGCAGGACACGATCGCGTTGCTCGTCGCGCTCTACGACCGGCAATCGCGCCGCGATGAGGCAGCGGCCTGGCGGAGCAAGCTCGTGGTCGTCAAGAAAGCGGGCTGAGATGACGACACCCGACGGGCCGGAGTCGAAACCAAAAAAAACACCGACGAGTGACGTCGTTGACGCCGAAATCGGACCGTTCCGAGTGCTGGCGACGATCGGTGAAGGCGGATTCGGCACCGTTCATTTGGCCGAGCAACTCGAGCCCGTGCGCCGGCAGGTCGCGCTCAAGGTTCTCAAAGCGGGCATGGACACTCGTCAAGTGGTGGCGCGCTTCGAACAAGAGCGGCAAGCGCTCGCGCTCATGGATCATCCCGGCATCGCCAAAATCTATGCCGCCGGCGCGACGGCGAGCGGACGCCCGTATGTCGCCATGGAGCTGATTCGAGGCCTCTCGATCACGTCGCACGCTGACAGCCATCGGCTTGGCATTCGAGCGCGGCTTGAGTTGTTCATGCGCGTGTGCGACGCGGTGCAGCATGCTCACCAAAAAGGCATCATTCACCGCGACCTCAAGCCGTCAAACGTGCTGGTGACTTTGCAAGACAGCGTGCCGACGCCGAAGATCATCGACTTCGGGATCGCCAAAGCCCTGACGGGGAAGCTAACCGGGCTCACGCTCTACACCGAACATGCGCAGCTCATGGGCACGCCGGAGTACATGTCGCCGGAGCAAGCGGAGTTCTCGGGGCTCGATGTCGACACGCGCAGCGATATCTACTCGTTAGGAGTCGTGCTGTACGAGCTGCTGGCCGGCGCTGTGCCTTTTGAAGCGCAGGAGCTGCGCGCCGCCGGCTTCGCGGGAGTCTCGAAGATGCTGCGCGAGCGAGACCCGGCGCGACCGAGCGCGAAATTGTCGGCGCTCGGCGCGCGCCGCGTAGAGATCGCGGCCGCGCGCGCGTCCGACCCTGCGTCGCTCGGGCGCGCGCTCAAAGGGGAACTCGACTGGGTAGTGATGCGATGTCTCGAGAAAGACCGCACACGCCGCTATGAGACAGCAAGTGCGCTCGCACGGGATATCGGGCGCTACTTGCGCCACGAACCGGTCGAGGCTCGGCCGCCGAGTACTATTTATCGTCTAAAAAAACTCACTCGCCGCCATCGAGTCTTGTTCGGTGCATTGGCAGCACTCTTTGGTTTGCTTTGCGCCGGCGTCGGCTCGTCAACCGGCGCCTACTTCAACGCGTTGCGGGAACGTGAGAATGCGCGCCGAATCAGCGTCTTCTACGAGCAAATCTTTGGGGGCGCGACCGCGTTCGATGTCGATGCACGAATCGCCCGCCCTATCACGGATAGCAAGGTGGAGGATCTGCTCAGCTCTGCGGCGCGGCGGATCGGTACGAGCTTCGCGGATTGGCCGGCGCTCGAAGTGCAGGTGCGACGCACGATCGGGCTCGCGCTCTTCGGCCTCGGCGCGACCGACGAAGGCATCACTGAGCTGCGCCGCAGCGCGGAACTCGCGCGGGACTCGTTGCCACTTGGCGACCTGAACCGCCTGATGTCGTTGCGCATGCTCGGCGCACGGCTTTTTGACCGGTTGGACGGCGGCGACGTGGAGGAATCCGCGACGCTGCTCGCGGAAGCGCTCGAAGAAGCGCGCCCGTACTACGCCGTGGACACTCCGGTGTTCCTCGACTTGCAGATGATCTTGAGCTGGACACTGACCGTTGTCGGCGAGCCGCAACGCGCGCTCGAACTCGGACTCAGCTCCGAAAGCAGCGGACAGGCGGTGCTCTTGAAAGATCCCCACCTGCATACGGCGTTACTCGCAAGCATCGGCGCGAACTATCGCGTGCTCAGGCAGTTCGAAAAGTCGCTCGACTACACTTCTCGTGCGGCAAAAATTGCGCGCGCCCTCGATCCTCAGGACCCCAATGCGCCGCAGGCGCTTGAAGAGCACGGCAATACGTTGACCGAGCTCGGACGCTTCGCAGAAGCGCTGGAAGTGCAGCGTGAGACCTTTGCCGGGTATCGCCGTGTCTATGGCGAGGCCCACCAATACGTGGCCAGGCATCAAGCGCTGCTTGCGCTCGCTCACTTGCGCGCCGGACAACTCGCAGCGGCCGAGGATTTCGCGCGCGGCCAGATGAACAACTATCGCAAGCTGCTCGGCGAGGACTCGCTTCACTATCAACTTGCGGCGCTGGCGCTCGTGGACGCGTTGCGTTTCGGCGACAAGTCCGCGGAAGCGCTGCCGCACGCGGAGCGCTGTGCAGAGACGATCTCTCGACTGCGGGGTGCGAACGTCTATGACCAAGCACACGCGGTCGGCGCGTTGTGCGATGTCTTGGTGCGACTCGATCGTTGGCAGGAGGCCGAGCAACTGCTGAGAGGCGGCGTGTCCGGCCTCAGCGGAATTCGCGTCTCGGACTTTCGCGCGGTGTTCCCGGCGTTGAGCTGCGTCATCGGAGTGGTCTACGCCGAGACGGCCAAATTCGACGAGGCCGAGTTGCTGCTCGAAACGGGCCTCGCGTGGTGCGGAGAAACCTATGGCCCGCGCCACGAAAGAACGCTTACGCTCGCGGGCGTGCTCGCCAAGGTCTATGAGGCGCGCGGACGCGCAGCGGATGCGGAGCGGCTGCGCGAAAAAGCGCGCTAACAAAAGGAACCCCGGGGTAGGCCGGCAGACCGGCCAACCCCGCGCTTTAACCCGACGGGCCTTGCAGGCCCTCAGAATTCAGAGGATCCGACAAGAACGAGAATGTTGTAGGTCGCAAGATTCCCGGGCGGCGGCGCCGATTCGAACGCGAGGATGGATTCGGTGCCTTCATCCTTTGAGAGGACCTGAAAGGCCCGAAGAAATAGAACCAACGCGGACGAGAATGATCTGGGTCACAAGCAATTCGAACGCACGCCGCATCGATTCAAACGCGAAGTTCGATTTGCTGCCGCCGATTTCTGAGAGGGCCTGAAAGGCCCGACGGGATATGGCCTTTCCGCCGGCCCTTCAGGCCGGATCCTTTTTCCGAAGGAACCCGGGGTAGGCCGGCCCTGCGGCCTACCCCGGGTCACGATCAAGAAGAAGGTCCCGGCCTGAAGGGCCGGCGGAGCTTCTCTTGCTAGAACAAACCCTGAATCTGACCCTTCGCATCGAGATCGATCGAGAGGAGCGCGGGCGTCGAGCCGAGGCCGGGCATCGTCATGATGTCGCCGAGGAGGGCGTAGAGGAATCCGGCGCCGGCCGCGCAGTGGAGTTCGCGCACTGTCATGCGGAACCCCGTCGGCGCGCCGATTTTCTTTGGATCATCGGAGAACGAATACTGCGTTTTCGCCATGCACACTGGCAGCCGCGCGAGTCCGAGTTTTTCGAAACGCTTGATCGCTTGCAGCGCCGCCGGCTTGTAGTCGACGCCATCGGCACGATAGATCTCGCGCGCAATAGTTTCGATCTTCTGCTGGATCGTTGCCTGATCCGTGTAGAGGAACTTGAACTGCGACGGCTGCTCGGCCGCGCGCACGACCGCTTCCGCGAGTCGCGCACCACCTTCACCGCCGCGCGAGTGGACTTCTGATACCGCAGCGTCGAGCGCGCCCGACGACTTCGCGATACCGAGTAACGTCTCGATCTCGGCCGGCGTGTCGGTCGGGAACCGGTTCACGGCGACCACCACCGGCACACCGTGTTTCCGCACGTTCTCGATGTGACGGCGCAAGTTGACCGCGCCTTCTTCGACCGCGCGCAAGTCCTCCTTGGTCATCTCCTCCGGCAGCGGCTTGCCCGGCGTCACCGTGTAGCGGCCGCTATGCACTTTCATCGCGCGCACCGAGCACACCACGACCGCGGCGTCCGGCTTGAGTCCAGAAATGCGGCACTTGATGTTGAAGAACTTCTCCGCGCCCATGTCTGCCCCGAAGCCGCTCTCGGTGACGACGTAGTCACACAACTGCAGCGCAACCCGATCGGCAACGATCGAGCTGTTGCCGTGCGCGATATTCGCGAACGGCCCCGTGTGGACGAAGCAGCCCGTGCCTTCGAGCGTTTGCATGAAGTTTGGATTGAGCGCGTCGCGCAACACCACCGCCATGCCGCCAGCGGCGCCGAGCTGCTCGGCCGTCACGGCCTTTTTGTCGTTGTCGAAGCCGACCAAGATGCGTCCGAGCCGTTGGCGCAAATCCTTGAGGTCGCTCGAGAGCCCGAGAATCGCCATCACCTCGCTCGCGCTTGTGATGCTGAAACCGGTTTCGCGCGGCAGACCGTTCTCGCTGCCGCCGAGTCCGGTGATGATTTCCCGCATCGCGCGATCGTTGACGTCGAGGCAGCGCTTCCACGTAATCGTGTTGGGATCGAGACCGAGTTCGTTGCTCTTTAACAAATACGTGTCGATCCACGCCGCGAGCAAATTGTTGGCGAGCCCGACGGCGTGTGTATCGCCCGTCAAATGGAGATTGAAATCCTCCATCGGCACGACTTGGCTCTTGCCGCCGCCCGCCGCGCCGCCTTTGATCCCGAAGACCGGCCCCATCGATGGTTGCCGAATCGTCGATACCGCCTTCTTGCCGATCTTATTGAGCCCGAGCCCCAGGCCGATCGTTGTGACGGTCTTACCTTCGCCGAGCGGCGTCGGATTGATGGCCGTGACATCGATGTACTTACCGCGCGGTCGCCCCTTGAGCGTGTCGAGGATGCCGAGATCGATCTTGGCCAAATAGCGGCCGTAGGGGATGAGAAACTCGTCCGCGATGCCGTAACGACTCGCCACCTCGCGAATGTCCTTGAGCTTGGCGGCGCGGGCGATCTCTAAATCCGAAGGCATCACGAGCTCCTTCCAAAAAAGCGCGCTGAGAAAAACGCAGGTGTTCGGCTATTTAGCAGGTGCACTCGACGGAGGCAACGCAAACTCCATCACCGCGAGCGCACGAGTGCGCGGCGATCGATCGCCAACGCGTGACACCAAGGCTCGATCTCGTTTAGAAAGCGCTGCGCGTCCTGCGCGTAGCCCGCCGTCGCCTTGAGTTCGACACGCGCGTGTTCACGACTCTGCTCTTGCCACCAACTATTGAAGAGTCGCATGTGGAGTTCGCGCACATATTTCGCGGTCATGGACGCGAGCGCCGTCGCGAAGCTGTGGTCTTCGCCGTCGACGCGAAACGAGATCGTCAGGTCGCGGCGTGGCGCGTCACTGCTGACGCGGTAAATCTGCAGCTCTTCTTGCTGTTCGATGATGTTAAAAGTCGCGCCGCCAAAAAGTGGATAGAGAAACGGCCCGTAGCGTTGTCGGCCGCCCAGCCGGTCGGTGTAGACCGCACCGCGGACGCGCTCGCGTTTCGCCCAAAGCCACTTGAGGAGCTCGCCGATCGCGCGCGCATTCACTTCGCCTTTGGAGTCGGACTCACTGACGCCGCGATTGAACTCCAAGACATCGACCGGTCGCGCACGCAATTCGGCGATGCTGAGCTGTGCGCGTTCGAGCGCGCGTTCGAGTCGCCGTGTCGCGCCTAAGAGGTCGAGCGGATCGCACGCGACCGGGAGCTGCAAATCGCGGCCCCGATACCACGGGTACTCATCGAGATACGCCACAGCGCCGTCCGTGAGCTGCGCGAGCAATTCGCGCAGCGAGGTCGGCGTAGCGCCGCCGCGTTCGCAGGCGACGAAACTCAAGACGCCCAACTCGAGCGGCGACAAATCGTGCGTACGATGGAGCTGTTTCGAATCGGCGACCGCGACGTGACCCGTGCGATGCTTCCGTCCCACCGCGCCCGCGAGCGCGCGCCACGGTTCCGCGGCATCCAGCTCCGCCTGCGCGCGCACGGTCGCGAGTCCCACCACCAACGGACCCAGCGTGGGACCATAGCCGGCTTCATCGATGCCCGAGAGGTAATAGCCCATCGTCGATTCACCACTTCCGCAGCAAGCAGCCGTTACTGCGCGGTTTTCGAACCCCACGCTCCTCGCCCCGGTCCTAGCCCCACTCTTAGCCCCACTGCCGTCGCACTTCCGCGAGCACTATACCCGCGGCCACGCACACATTGTGCGAGTGCTTCACGCCGAACATGGGAATCTCGACGCAGGCATCCGCGAGTTCGATCACTTTGTTGGCGACGCCGTCCGTCTCGTGACCCAATACGAGCGCCAGCGCGCGCGGAAACGCGTAATCGTAAATCGACGAACTTCGATCGGCCTGCTCGACTGCGACCACGCAGACGCCCGCGGCTTTGAGTCGGATCACCGCGAGCGCGGCGTCGCTCACCGCCTCGAAGTCGACGGTCGCTTCGGCGCCGAGCGCGGTCTTCGAAATTTCCGGACGGGGCGGCGACGGCGTGTAACCGCCGAGAAATATCTTGCGCACCGCGAATCCATCCGCCGTGCGAAAAATCGAGCCGACGTTGTGCAAGCTACGGACGTTGTCGAGGATCAAATAGAGTTCGGGGCGCAGACTTGACTTTCGCGCGTCGGCGTCGCGCCGCTGCTCGTCGACGCGTCGCTTGCGCGGCGGGTTTCCCATCGGCGTTCACCTCCATCGATCGGCGTCGTCGCAATTTGCCGGACTCGTCGCTACCGGGTTAGACTTGCTTGGAGCGGCAGGTATTCGCAGAGAGGGGCGCAATGACTCCTGACCACTCCGCACGGCGGATCCCCACACCCCAAGTGGCCCTTCGATACGCCGACCGTTCGCACTTGAAATTGCATCGTTATTTTCGCCCGTCGCTGCGCTGGCGTTGCCACTCGAACCCAGCAGCAACGACGACCGTCACGGCTCCTATCGAGAGTTTGCAGGATGCAGCAAGACCCAGTATCCGTCCACTGCGCAGTCGTGGGTTCGGTCGCCGGTATCAACGAGCCGATGGATGCGCCCGCGCGCGTCTCGCCCCGTCACTTAACAAAACTCGAGCGGGCGCTGCGCCTCATAGTCGATGAAGATCCGGTGCGCGATCCGCCGTTCCTGATTTGGTTGAGCGGCGAGTGTGGCAGCGGGAAGACGACACTTGTGACGGCGGCCGAGGCGCTCCTCGGCCCCGAGCGCGCGCTGTTCCTTCATGGCGAAGCATTTCCGACCGCGACCGAAGTGCTCGAGCCAGTGACCTCGGCGTTGCGCGGTCTCCTCGGTCGCATGCGCGCCCGCGCGGAAGCCGGCGACACCCGCTGGGCGCGCGCGTGGCAAGAAGTGCTCGAAGCGCACGCGCCGGCGCTCACGAAAGTGATGCCGGAACTCGACTGGGGCCGAGCGATCACGCCGTATCCGGCGCTCGAATCGCGCTACGAGCGCAGCCGCGTGCTCGACCATCTCGCGGGCGTGTTGTTGAGCTGCGCCGAGGTGATGCCGACCGTGCTGCACTTAGAAAACGCCGAGCATCTCGATTCCTTAGCGCGCGAACTCTTGCAGACCTTGGCGCGGGTCGTGCGTACCCGACAAGAAGGGCGGCGCAGTGGTTTGCCGTTCGCACCGCCGCCGCGACTCGCCGTGATTCTGTCGACCGACGACAACGAGCGGTGCCCAATCGATGTCTCGGAGCAAGAGACGACGCAACTCGTCCTGCGCGGTCTCGGCCGCGAAGAGTTCGCGCGCTATCTCGAAGATGAGCTCGGCGCCGAGATCGCGCTTTCGAAACGCGAGAAACTCTATCAACTCACGCACGGCAATCCGCTCGACGTGCAGCTTCGTCTGCTCCGCGAGCGCGCGCTCAATAGCCAAGGTCAGCCGGAAGAGCGAGTCCGCCGCATGATCGACTTCGGGCGCTACGATCTTGAGTTCGCGCAACAACTCACGCGCTTGCCGGCGGAACTGGTCGAGATCATTCAAACGCTGGCGGCGATCGGCAAGCCGCTTTCGCGCGCGCTCCTCTCGCGCGTGTGCAACACGCGCCGCGAATTGTCGGATGCGCAACTCGACGCGGCGCTCGAACGGCTCGAACGCGAACAGTGGGTGCGGCGTCGCGTGCGGGGCGGCATCGAGTTGCGGTGTGGACGTGTGCGCACAGTGGCGCTCGAAAAACTCGGTCACGGCGAGTTGCTCGTGCTCCATCGCGCGTGCGCCGAGGCGATCCAAGAGGAATACCAAGCGCGGCCGAATCGCCGTTATCGCGAAATCTACTATCACTATGCGCGGAGCGGCGCGCCGCGCGAGCTGATTGTCGAAGCGGGATTCCGTGCCGCCGACGAGTCGCTCGGACTCTATGACTCCGAGGGCGCGCGGCAGATCTACTGCGACCTGCTCGACGCGTGTGGGGGCGCGCGTATTGATCAACTTTCGAAGGGGCTCGTCTCGCTCGCCGACTTGTTGCTCGATTCGGTGCCGGCCGATGAGCAAGTGCTGATGTCACTCGAGAAACTCATCCAGCATCGAGCGACGGAACTCGAGCCGGAAACGCAAGCGGGTCTGTGGCGCCGCATCGGAGATATCGCGGGACAATGGCAGTGGGTCGATCGCCAAATGAGCTACTACCAGCGCGGGTTTGCCGCCGTCAAAGACTGCGATCGTTCGCCCGAGCGGATGAAGATCTACGCGTGTCTCGGTCGCACCTGCCTCGAGCGGCGGGAACTCGACGACACGATGCGCTATTGTCGCGATGGTTTCAAAGCCTCGCAGCTCGGCGAGCTGACGGACGATCCGGAGTTTCTGGAACTGTGCCTGGTCACGCAAGAAGTGCATTTTCGACGCGGCGAGTTCGTCGAAGCGCGGCGTTTCGAGGAACAGTACCTGCGACTCGCGCAGATTCAGGGCACGCCGACGCATATCGTGGAGTCGTTGTTGCGGCTCTCCGCGCTGGTCGAGCAGGCGGGCGAACACGATCAAGCGCAACAGTTGTTACTCGAGGCGCAGCCGATCGCGCGCGCGAGCGGCGCACGACTTCTAGAAGCGCGCGTCGCGGAGCGGCTCGGCTATTTCTACGCGCGCATCGGCGCGTGGCTCGAGTCGGCGCAGTCGTTCCAAGGCGCGTTTGTCGTGCAGTCGGAAATCGGCGACGAGCAGCAAACGATTCGCTTGCTCGGGGCGCTCGGCACGGTCGCATTCCACATGGGGCAAGCCGCCGAAGGCGCGCGCAACTTCCGGCTCTACGCGCTGCACCAAAAAGTGCGAGTGCGGCAAGAGGTGGCGCCCGCGCTGCCGGCGCTGCCGATCGACTATCGCTCGCGCTCCGAGCGCGACGAGGCAATTCATGTTCGGCAGGGTATCCTCGCGCGGGTGTCGAACGGCGCTAGCCAGCACGACAATTTTCTCGAGACTTGTTCGGAGCTTGGTGATTTGCTGCGAGATCGCGGCGAGCTCGAGCTTGCGCGCGCCACGCTGCGGCGCGGTTTGCGGGTTGCGGGCGATCATGGCGTGGCGGCAGCACGCTACTGCTTGCAACTCGGAATCATCTTCCGACTGCAAGGCGAGATCGAGGCGGCGCTCGAAGCGTTTCAGCGCGGCTTGAACGCGATGGCGCAGCAGCCGGAGCGATTGCTGGTCGCTGAAATCAGCGTGCAAGTGGGGCTCTTGCAGCTGCATCGCGGCGACTATGGCCGGGCGCTCAGCTCGCTGAACCGCGGGCTGCGCACCTACCTCGAGCATCGTCACGAGACCGGCGTGGCGCATGTGCTGACGTGGTTGGGCGAGGCGTTTCTGCTCCTCGGACGCCGCGAGGTCGCCGAGGAGTTGGCGCAGGCATCGCTCGCGCTCAGCGATGCGTTGGAAGTCGACCGCATCGAGGCGGAGGCGTGGCTGCTGTTGTCGCGCATTCGCAGTCGTGATCGACTTGAAAGCGCCGGCCACCAAGAGGTCGCGACCGCCCGCGAGATCTTCGGCGAGTTGGGAATCCTCGAGGGTCGTTGTCGTGTGCTGCTCCAAGAGGGCGAACTCGCGCAGATCGCCGGCGACGCGACGCGCGCGGGCTCGCTTTGCCAAGAAGCGCTCGAGATCGCCTGCGATCTCGGGCTGAGCCCGCTCAACGCGCGCGCGCTGCGCCTGCGCGGCGCGATCGAGGGCGGTCGTCGCACACATGGTGCCGATCTGCCCGGCGCCGTCCGGACGCTCGAGTCCGCGCTCGCGCGCTCGCAAGCGCTCGGCGATCGCGCGCTCGAGATGGAAGTGCAGCACACGTTTGCCTGCATGTTCCACGATCGCGCCCGCCCCGGCGTCGCGCGCAGCCATCTCGCCCGCGCCGCCGAAATCCTCCAACAACTCGTCGACGATTGCCCGGAAGATTCCGCCGAGTCGCTGCGCACGCGGCACCCCGCGGCGGGATTGATGCGGTTGTACGAGATGGAGGCGGCGGTCGACGGCGGCGGCGCGAGTGCGAATACGTCGAAGACAGTGACGCACGGGTAGCGCGCGATGGCATCCTCACGAACATTCACTGTTCCCTAGGAATGACCGCAATGGTAGACCGCACGAGAAACCTCCCGGAACCATCCAGAGAACGCGAGAGAGTCACCGCAGGGCGCCACCTGCGTGAATTCGAGATATCGGGTAGACGCTCTCGTCGCGAGGATCATTCAACTGGCGCAATGCTGCGCGTTGAGACGGACTCGACGCCAAATCCAACCGAGTTAGAATCGCGAGCATGAATTCGCATATTCGCTGGCTGCACGAAGAGCTCGCCAGGTGGGAGCAATCAGGCGCCATCGATCAAACCGTCGCCGACCGAATACGCGCGATTTATCCGACGCCGAGAAAAGCGCTGCCGTGGGGCGCGATTGTGTTCTCGAGTCTCGGCGCGACGATCTTCGGTCTCGGCGTCATCCTCTTCTTTGCATACAACTGGGCGACGATGCCCAAATTCGCAAAACTCAGCCTCGTGTTCGTGACGCTTGCGCTCGCCCATGGATTCGCTTTTCGCCTGCGGCGAAAGGTCGGCGGACACCCGGAGCTCGGCGAGGCGTTGCACGTGCTCGGAACGATGCTCTTCGGCGCGGGCATCTGGCTCGTCGGCCAGATCTATCATCTCGACGAGCACTACCCGGACGCGTTTTTGGCCTGGGGCGGCGCCGCATTGTGCTTGGCCTGGGCGCTCCCATCGCTTTCCCATGGAGTGATCGCGACGATTCTGTTTGCGTTGTGGAGTGGATTCGAAACGATCGAATTTCGAAACACCGCGCACACGCCGCCCTGGATCATCCTCCTCGGGATTGGCCCGCTAGCCTGGTCGCTGCGCTCCAAAGTATTGCTGATCGCGACGATCATCAGCTTTCAGGTGACGTTGGCCTTTGCTGTGTCGAAGATCGACGACGCGTTGATACTGCCCGTCCTCACGTGCACGGCATCGTGCTTCATCGCCATGGGACAACTGATCCGCTTCCACCCGATTGAACCGTTTCGCCCGGGGCACTTCACCCTCTTGGCGTCCGTGTTTTTCTGGGGAATGCTTTACGCCCTGACTTTCGCCGACGTGTCTGAAGATCTGTTGGATCCGATTACCATCGACGATCGATCGCGCGTCGGACTCGTATATTTCGGAGTCGTGGCGGTGGGAGCGGTGGTGCTGTGGTCGCTGGCGTTACTAAAGGGCGCCGGCGAGCAACGCCGGACGAACGGGCTCCGCCTCGACCACCTCGTCGTACCCGTGGCTCTCGTCATGATGCTGAGCTCGTGGGTGGGTCTCGGCTGGGGTGCCGCGGGCGACGGGCTGACCGGCGCGATTTGCTTTAACGTGATTTATATAATCGCGGCCCTCGCGCTCCTGATCTCGGGGTGTCAGCGCGTGGAGGTCGGGCGCGTCGCCGCCGGATGCGTGCTCTTCGCCATCCTCGCCGTCACGCGGTACGTCGATCTCTTCGATAGCCTCATTGCGCGATCGTTGGTTTTTCTCGCGGTTGGCGCCGGCATTTTCGCGATCGGGATCGTCTACTCGAAAGCCAAGAAAAAGCGCCAGCAACAAACGCCTACAACCGGACTACCAGCATGAAACGCACCGGCTTCGTCATCGCCGCCGTCGCCTTACAATTCGCGGTGCTCGCGTTCATGGCCGGGAAGCGCGAGGCCGTGCTCCTCTCGGGTCGCACGATCTGGATGCGAACGGCGCCCATCGACCCACGTGACATCTTCATGGGCGACTTCGTGCGACTTTCTTATCCCATCAATCGCATCGCACCTGACGAAATCCGCGGTGAACTCAAGGCGCACATCAACGAACGCTCGCGAAGAGTGTTTGTAGCGCTACGCGAGAGTGACGACGGTCTCGCCGAGCTCGAATACGCGACCGGCGACCGACCCGCCGGGCCGATCTACATCAAGGGCCGCATCGGAGATCCGCAGTGGTGGTTTGGCAGCGGCATGGCGGTCAAATACGGCATTGAACGCTACTACGTTCAGCAGGGCCTTGGCCTCGATATGGAAAAGCGACTGGGTGAACGCGGCGGCGTGCAAGTGCCGATGGAGGTGGCGCTCGCGCTCGGATCCGACGGCACAGCGATCATCCGCGACCATCGCTGGTGCGCCATCGGCATCGGAATCGTCACGATCGCGCCGGAGGCGCCGGCGAACGAGCCGCGCGTAACGCCGCTCCCGGTCAAAGTCAAAATCCTGCTGCAAAACGCTTCCGATGCCCCACTGGCAATCATCGACCTACCCAATCTCGGCGCCTTTGAATTGAGTTCGGTGTCCGTCGACGAGAAACGCTACGTACTTGCCCAACCGATCGAACGAAACATCGCGTTGTCGGAGTCCCACGTTGTCGTGCTGCAGCCCGGCGAAACGCGCGAGACGATCATCGACACTGCGGATCCACGTTGGTTCGTGATCGAAAGCGGAAGCGAAGTGAAGCCTGTTGCGATGGCGACCCTCAACTGGGGACACACGTTTCGGTTCGTCTATGCGCCGCCGAGTCGCAGTGAGTGCGCGCAGCTCAGCAACGCCCATCTCATTTGGCACGGCCGGCTCCCGTCCCAGGCGTTTCACGGCGGCGGCCGAGTGGATTAGCGTTCGGGCCGGTGGCGGTCCGCACGCCCGGGGAAACGAGACGTCCACCCTGACGACGTCGTCTCCCCGGGCACACGAACCTCGGACGCTCGCTCCGTGTTCAAAGCACCATTTGCACCTAGCACGTCCAGCTATCGCCAATTCGCTCGTTATGGGCAGATCGGCGCGCTCACGGCGCATCGGTTCGCGTCGGGCGTGGGGTCGAACCCGCAGAAACCGAAAGGAGGCGGAAGGGGACCGGTGCCGAGAAAGAGAGTATTCAGAACGGAAAGTGGGTCGCCAATATTGATGGTGCCATCATCGTTGGCGTCGGCGGCGTCCACGCACGTCGAAGCGGGGCCGCCACCAAAGAGCGTTCCTAGGAGGAAGAGCACGTCGGCGATATTCATCAGCGAGTCGCTGTTGGCGTCGCCCCGCAGGAATGTGCGCTGGAAGGTCGACAGCGAGATCGTGTTCGTGAGTATGTCGCCGGTGTAGATCGTGTTCGCGCCTACCGGCGTGAGTGGTCCGAAGTCGAACCCTGGCGACTGGGTTCCGATCGGCGATGTCAGCACTCCGACCGTGTCGACGGCGAGACCCGTGAAGACGTCCATGAGCACGACCGAGAGCGCCCCGGTGAGTTGAAACGTGGTGTGAGCGATGAAGGATCCGGTGAGGTGAGAGATCCCAAGGCTCACTCCGCCGGGGTTAGCAACCGGCCCAAGGATCTGGACCCCGAAGTAGTCGGATGCAGTGGTCGCAACGTTGCCGACGTCGTTCAAGACGAGCACGTTCCCTAGCCCCGCAGGGGCATCGACGCCGAGGTTCGCGCTCCCTGGTGAACCCGCTATGTTCGACACGAAGAAGGGCGCCGACGCGATGTTCACGGCTGCGAACACCGACTCGACGTTGGTCGCGAGATCACGAACCACCCAGATCACGGCGCCGACGGTGGGTTCAGAGGTCACTCCCACCACCTGCGTGTTCGCCGGGAACGGCCCTGGGTTCACGCCCAAGTACATGAGCGTCGAGGAATATACGTGGGTGTCGTTGTTCGCCGAGTCGACGACGTAAACGAGATTCGCCAGCTGATCGAAGCAGATGTCGCCAATCGAGCTGCCGGGGAAAGGCACCGTAGCGAGAATCGGCAGCGGGGTCTCGCCCTGCGCCGAGAGGATCGTCGGAGAGACGAGTGCAATGGTCGCCGCCAGTATTGCGAGCGAGTTCACAGCTGAACGCATGAAGGGCCTCCTTTTTTTGGTCCGAAGCACGTCAAGACAGTAAGAGTAGACCTGGAGTTGGAAGTTGATTACCCCGTTTCCACGGGCTACCTCCTTTTCGTACGAGGACGAGCGAGCCGGCCGCTGAGAACGAGTTTTGCGACGGAGACGCGACGTCGCCGATGTCGAGTCATCCACCATTTGCTTGAATAAGCTGCGTCCGGACATCGCGCCGCGAGATTCGCATTAAGTCAGCAAGAGCCTCGACTCTATCGACATCGGCTTCGTTCGAAATGCGCGGCCAAGACGGTCGAACCACAAGTCCTTGCCCCCGATTCCGCCTCCCGGCCACGACAACAGTGTGATCTTGGATTCCCACTTCCGCGTCTTCCTCTTGCACCCGTCTGCGCGTCTTTGGATAGTTGCCGGTCGAGGAGGCGAACCATGGTCGAGCCTTTTGTGCTGAGGGCGGCGGAGCGGCGGGTGATCGGCGTGCTCATCGAGAAGAGTTTGTCGACTCCGCAGTACTATCCGATGACGCTGAACGCGCTCGTCGCCGGTTGCAATCAGAAAAACAATCGAGAGCCGTTGGTGGAATACATCGAAGAGGAAGTCAGCCAAGTGCTCGATGACCTCAAGAGCCGCAACTTGGTGACGGTCGTTTATCCGGCGTCGGGTCGGACCGAGAAGTGGCGACAAGAGTTGACCGCGTCGCTCGAGCTCGATGGGCCGCAAAAAGCGATCATCGGCGAGTTGCTGTTGCGCGGCGCGCAGAGTCTCGGCGAGTTGCGGCAGCGCGCAAGCCGCATGAAGCCGATCGCGGACTTGCCGACCTTGGAGGCCGTGCTCGAAACTTTGCGCACGCGACCTTGGCCATTGATCGTGCGCCTCACGGAGGCTGGCGTGAAGCGCGGCGTTCGCGTCACGCACAATTTTTACGAGCCGAGAGAGATGGCGGCGCTCCGCGAGGTGGAGGCGCGCGGCGCCGAGCTCGAAAGCGGCGGTTTCGGCAGCGGTGGAGAAACTGCGGCCAGCCACCATGCCAGCGCCGGCGGCGCGGGATCGAGTTCGACCGCGGCGGCGGTCCGGGCCGAACTCGACGCCGTGCGGGCGCGCCTCGAGCGCATTGAACGCCACCTCGGGCTCCAGTAATTCCGGCGATCCGCAAATTCTCGCTTCGTCTCTGGCTCGGCGACGCGTGCTCGCTACAATACCGCGTTTCGTTGACCGACCTCGGGGTCGGTTGTCACCGCAGAGATCGACGTTTAAGGACAGATTCGGAGAACGATGCCCAAGCACAGCCCGGAGAAAGTCGCGGAGGTGTTGAAGAAACGCCGCGAGCATCTCAAGAAGATCGAGAAGACCGGCAAACTTTTGGAAGTGCGCGCGGCGAAGAAGTTGGTCAAACGTGCGGGCCGGAAGCTCCTCAAGCTGAAGAGCACGAAGGCCATGTATGAGAAGAAGCACAACAAAAAGGCCAAAGCCGAGTAGTCGCACTGGCCGAGTGAGTCTTCGTGAGCGATGCGGTTGATATCCCCGATTCGAATGCTGATGCGTTGGTCGGCTCACTCGACAAGAGCGCGTTGCTCGCTGCGGTCTTGGCCGCGGACGGCCGCGAGCGACGGGCGCTTTTTCAGCAGCTCGCCCCGTCGCTCGACGCCGCCGATATGGAGCGGATTGCGCCGCTCTTGCGGGATACGAGTCCCAAGCTCTCCGCTCGCATAACGGCCTTGCTCGCGCGCCATCGTTGTGACGAACTCTTCGCGGTACAACTCGCGTCGTTCAAGCCGGGTCGGCAAGCCGCGCTCCGCGCGCAATATCAGCGCATTCGCGCGCGCGACGCAGAAACCTAGTGCGCACTCTTCTCGCACGCGATGAACTCATGACGTGCGTTCCCTGGGAGCGCGGGCGTCTCGCCCGCTCCGCCCGATCGCGCTTGCGCGCGATGAACCCACGGCTTGCGATGCGCTCACTAGAGCGGGCCGGAGGCCCGCGCTCCCAGGGTCGCCTCGCGCCAAGGTTTCCTGATACGACACTAGCTACTCCTGCGGCGGCGTCTTCAACGCTTCGACGTCGGCGTGACCGATCGTGTCGTCGTCGTACAGGATCTCGAGCGTATAGCGACCTTCCTCGGGGAACTCGAGCGGCGGCAAATCGAAGATGCACTCGTGGTGTTCGCGACGATCCTCGTGCACGAGTTCAAACGGCGGGCTCTCCTCGAGTAGCGAGTGATCCGATAGCCGCATGAACCGAAACCGTATCGAGTGATTGCCGTGGAAGTCGCTCAGGTTTAGGTAGATCGAGGCCGGCTGATACTCGCCTGGGAAACTGTTGAGATACACACGGTTAAACGTGCCGGCGATCACACACTTGCCGGTTTCGTCGTCGCGATAGATATGGTCGCACAAAACGATCGCCTGAACATGCGGAAGTACGTTCTTTGACAACTGTCGTCCTCTTCTGCCGGCGGTTCCGAATCCTCTGCGCTCAGCTCGGCGCTCAATTCCAGCTTTCGGCATTTCACGCCGACGGCTTCGCGACTAAAACCTCCGCAGGTCACACAGTCGCGAGCGGAGCAGGATAACCCTTCGTCGAAGCGCTGCAACGGGGTGTGCGAGAATCTGCCATTTAGTCGTCGCTTGCCTCGAAAGGACGCTGTGCTGTTGAACTTCGAAGCCGCCGTGCGCGCGCGCCGCGCGGAGCGCGAGTTCAGTCCAATCCCGCTGCCGCGTGATGTGATCGACGCGATCCTCGAGGATGCGCGTTGGGCGCCGAGTGGATTCAATCTGCAGCCGACGCGTTTCGTTGTCGTGCAAGGTGAGCGGCGCGCCGCGCTCGCGGCGGCGGCGTTTGGGCAGCGACAAATCGCAGAGGCGCCGGTCACCATCGTCGTCGTCGCGGACACGCGGCCGGATCGCACCGAGTTTCAGCGCGTGCTGAAAACAGATCGGGACGCCGGCGCGGTCGACGACGCTTACGTGCGGTTGTTGCGCCGCACCGTCGCGTTGATGTTTCAGCGCGGCCCACTCGGAACGCTTGGCATTCTCAAGGGGCTGCTGACATCGACTCTCGGCCGCTGGCGACCAATGCCGAATTTCCCGGCAGCGGCGCCGCGCCGCTGGGCGCAAACCCAGGCGACCATCGCCGCGACCCATCTGATGTTGAGCGCCGCTGCGCGCGGGGTGGCGAGTTGTCCCATGGAGGGATTCGGCGCGGCACGCGTGCGACGCGTGATCGGGCTCCCGCGCGAGTTTCACATCGCGCTACTCGTGCCGCTCGGTTACGCGCGCGCGACCGCGCCGGACGACCGACCGCGGCGCTCACGTTTGCCGCTTGCGGAACTGGTCCACTGGGACACGTGGACTCCTCGGCAATCGCGCTCCGTCCGCGGCGGGCATGCTTGACTTGACGACCTCAAGTTCGAGAATGCGTCGAACTCATAACCTTCCGAACTGAAAGCGGCGCGTCGCGACGCGCCGGTGCATGCCGAACCCGGTGCAATGATGACAAGTCTCGAAGCGAAGACTGCGATCCGCGAACGCTTCGGCCGCGACTTTCAAACGTTGTGGTATATGGGCGTCAAGACCCGGCTCGTGCCGGGCTTCATCGACGGCGCGGTGCGCGACCTGCTCGCTCCGGGCGGCACGTTGCTCGACCTGTGCACGGGCACGGCAACGGTCGCGCGCGCGTTCGCGAGTCGCTATCGCGTGCTCGCGAACGACGCATTGCGTTTTTCGGCGACGCTCGCGCGCGCCCATCTCGAGGGCGGTGCCGGTTGGCCGGCGGCGCTCGACGCGCTTGATCCGGAACTCGAGCTCGATGCGATGTTTCAACAGAACTTCGCGGCGCTGGCGGCGCTCGAGCCGGCGGCGCTGGCGAAGGAATCCGCGCTACTAGCCCGCATCTGTCCTGGAAACCGCGCGCTGGCGGAGGACCCGACCGCGCTCGCCGAATATCGCGAGTTCGTCGCGGCGACGCCGCCGCCCGAACTGAACCGTTCGGCCGCAACCGCGAGCCCGACCTTCGAGCCGTTCGCGAGTTCCATCACGGATCTTTTGGCGACGCGCCGTTCGAGTCCTGCGACACGGCCCTGCGCGCTTTTTACGCTCTACTTTCAAAACGTCTACTTCGGCGTGCGACAGTCGATGGTGATCGATTCGTTGCGGGCGGCGATCGATGCGTTGCCGATGGACATCTCCTACCGCGCGGAACGACAAGCGCTCTACCTCGGTGCGCTCCTGCAAGCGTGCTCGACGTCGACGTCGGGTACGAGCCACTTCGCGCAGCCGCGCGGCATCGAGAAAGACTCCGAGCTGATTCGCGTCGCGAATCGCCGCGCCATCGATCTCGAACTCGAGTTCGCGAGCGCCCTCGATGCAATTCGTGGCGAATGGGCGCATGCGCCGCGCGATCCGCGGAACCGCGTGTTTGCGCTGCCAGCCGATGAGTTGCTTGCGAGCGACGGGCCGCTCGCGCGCGAAGAGGTCGGCCTCGTTTATCTCGACCCGCCGTACACGAGCGACAATTACTCGCGCTTCTATCACGTGCTCGAGACGCTCGTGAGTTACGACTACCCCGAGATCGAACGGCGCGGGGCGGCTTTGACACGCGCGCGCTATCCGCGGGTCGCAGCGCGCCACCAATCGGAGTTTTGCCAACCCGCAAACGTCGAGGCGGCCTTTCGAAAAACTGCGCAGCAGTGTCGGCAGCTCGGCGCACGGTTGTTGGTTTCGTACTCGCTGCAAAGCGGATTGCTGCTCAAACGCTGGCGCAAGGCCGGCGACGCGGATCCGCGCCGACGATTTCATCAGTTGTTTCGCGACTACTACGAGTCGGTCGAGATTCGCGAAATGAGTCTCATGCACTCCGGGCAAGGCGACTCGAATCTGAACGTGCAAGAACTGCTCGTGCTGTGCGAAGAGGCGCATTAGACGCATGCGCTACCTCGGCAACAAAGTTCGGTTGCTGCCGGAAATCGAAGCCGCGGCGCGTCGCATCGGTTTCACGCGCGGCACCGTGTGCGATCTGTTCGCCGGCACTGCCACCGTCGGCCACTACTTTCGCGCGCGCGGCAATAGTGTTGTCGCGACCGATCTCATGGAATGCTCTTACGTGTTTCAGCGTGTATTGCTCGAGCTCGAAGCTCCGCCCGAGTTCGCGAAACTCCGGACGGCGATCGATGTGCCGACCGTGCGCGTGCCCGCGTCGGCGCGGAAACGGCGGGTAGTCTGGGGCGCCGCGTTCGAATCCGCGCAGCGCGTGTTGAACTTCTTGAGCGCGGGAATCGAGCCGGTCGCCGGGTTCGTGACGCGCCAATATTCGCCGGAGGGCGTTGCGGGTCGTTGCTACTTCCGACCGGAGACCGCGCAGCGCATCGATGCGGTCTTGCTCGCGCTTCGTGACTGGCGCGCCCGCGATCTGATCGATGATGACGAACGGAATTTCCTGCTCGCCGCGCTGATCAATGCCGCCGACGGCTCGGCAAACATCTCCGGCACGTACGGCGCGTACCACAAGGACTGGCAGGACAACACGAGTCGACCGTTCGTGTTGTTGCCGCCCGAAGAATTCGCGGACGCCGCCGCGTTCGGTCCGCGCGGCGTGGCGCATCGGCGCGAAGCGTCGGAGTGGTTGCCGTCGGTCAAGGCAGACCTGCTCTACATCGATCCGCCTTATAACAACCGGCAATACGCGCCCAATTACCATTTGCTCGAAACGCTGGCGCGCATTCCGACGGAAACGAACTTGGCGGCACTCGAGGCATCGCTCTACGGAAAAACCGGCATGTTGCCGTGGACTGACAAATCGTCGCGCTTGTGCCGGAGTAGTGGTCGTGACTGCGCCGAAGCGTTTCGCGAGTTGCTGCAGTCGACGTCTATTCCGCGGGTCGTGATCAGCTACAACGAAGAGGGTCTGATCACGCGCGATGAGTTTTTGGAGATGTTGGCGGAGTATGCCGACGTGCCGCGCGCCGAACTCGGCGACGACGTGCTGACCGAGATTTCGTATCGACGCTTTCGCAGCGATGCCGACGGACGCGTCTCCAGCACCGGGACGGGGCGCAGCTACCGGCAACTCGCGGGGCGCGATCGCAATGAAGTGAATGAGTGGCTCTTTCACGTCGCCAAGTCGAGTGTGGCGAAGCGGCGGCGCGCATGATGCGGCGACACGCGGGATCGATCGGCGCAGTCTTCGGCTTGATCGCGGTCGCGCTCGGAGCGTTCGCCGCACATGCGCTCAAGGCGCGGTTGAGCGCCAACGCGCTCGAGTGGTTTCGCACCGGCGTCGAGTATCAGTTTTGGCACGCGCTCGCGATCATTGCGCTTGCGCGCGCGGAGCGTCGCGGTCCGGCCGTGTGCGCCTGTTCCGCATTTGCAATCGGTATCGTGCTATTCAGCGGGAGTCTCTACGGGCTCGCGCTCGCGGCGCCGGAAGGTCGGTGGTTTGGCGCGATCACGCCCTTCGGCGGCGTCAGTTTTCTGGTCGGCTGGGTCTTAGCCATCGCCGCGTTGTGGCCGCGCACCGAAACCACCGAACGCGCCTAGATTTTTCCTAAGGGAAGTTCTCCAACACTCCTCGCGGTCGTGGCTCCGCCACGCCCAACGAGCTCGCCGCTGGCTCGAGGAGTGGCTCGTAACGCTCGGATCGCGCCGTGCGCCCCGGTTTAACACCTAGGTCGAAGACGGCGGAAGTTGCCGCTCGGCCCACGACATCATAGCCTTCTATCAGTGCCGCTCTGCGCGACTATATTCCCATCTGCTGGAGCTTCTATGTCGGACGACGTGCTCATCACGGATGACTTGGCGATCTATCGCAATTTTTTTTCGATGGCGCTCGAAGTGAGTGGGCGCGCGACGCGTGTTGCCACGAGTGGTCGCGCGACGCTGGAGCGGATCCGCGAGAGCTGTCCCGCGTTGTTAGTTCTCGACATGACTCTGCTCGACATGCCGTGCGAGGAAGTGCTGAAGGCGATTCGGAGCGAGCCGGCGAGCGCGGGGCTTCGCGTCGTCCTGAGCGCGACCTGGCCGAGTCGGTATTGCTACGAGCTGCAACGCACGTATGCCACGCACGACTTGTTGCTCAAGCAATTCTTCACGTGGGAGACCTTTCCGCGCGTCGTTGACTTTTGGTTGCGGAAAGAACTGTGTGATTATGCGCTCTGGTGCTTGTCGACTTCGACCTCGGCGGCTGACGCCGTGCCGCGCTTTCCGGAGCGCTCGCAATTGATCGACACGTCGCTGGAGTCGCTGGCGGCGAAGCAGCACGAGATCTCGCAGAACCGATTGAAGCATTTGAAAGCGCTCACCGGCGGGCGGCCGTAATGGGGTGAGCGCTCGGGCCGCGACCGGCGCCAGCTGCGCGCAAGAGCTGCTACGACTCCGGCGATCGCGCGTCGATAAGATGCTATGGCAAATGTTTGGTGCCGCCGAGGGCTGATCTTTGCGAGTCTCGTCGTCTCGATCGGACTCGTCGCTTGGCTCTTCAGTCGGCTGGATTATTCGCGTGTGCGCATCGTGCTGGGCGAAGCGCGGTGGGAATACTTGGCGGTGGCGGCGCTTCTCACGCTGGCTTGTCCGTGCACCGCGGCGTGGCGTTGGCTCGGTGTGTTACGGGCACAAAGCGCGACGCCGCTCGATTTCGCAAAAGCGCTCAACGCTGTATTGCTCGCGTCGGCGGTCAACAGCGTCGTGCCCTCGAAAGCCGGCGACTTTCTCAAGGCTTGGTACGTGCGCGAAGCGCGCGGGTTCGCGGCCGGCGCCGGCACGGTGCTGGTCGAACGCGCCGTCGATCTGTTCGTGCTGGGCGTCATGGCGACGATCGGTGGCGTGCTCAGCGAATTGGCATGGGGAGTGGCAGGCGGGATCGGGCTTGCCGGCGCGATGCTCGGATTACTGAGCGCGTCGTATTGGGTTCCATTTCAGCGGCTCGGAGCGCCGACTCGCATCGCAGATGCTCTCATGGATATTCAGACGGTCACGCGCCAGTGGGCGCGTCAGCCGCGTGCGATGTTGCAAACGGTGCTCGGCTCCATCGGCACGTGGGGGTTGGGGGCGGCGACCCTGGCCGCGTTGTGTCTCGCGTTCGGTCAGGCAGTGCCGGTCGCGGTGGTGCTCGCCACGTTTCCGCTCGCGGTACTTGCCGGGCTCGTGCCGCTGACGATCAGCGGCGTCGGTACCCGCGACGCGGCCTTCGTGCTGCTGTTGAGCGCGCACGTGCCGGTCGAGGAAGCGACGCTCATCGGCTTCGGCTATACGGTTTTCGCGTATTGGTTCCTGACTCTCATCGGTCTGCCGGCGGCGCTCCGCGCGCTATCCGCGCTCGCGGCCCGTCCGTCGCGAACTGCGAGCGTCGCGGCCCACAATCCCTCGGAGCCAGTCAGCGCGAGTCGCTGAGTCGCTAGTCTCTCTAGACTCCCGCCGATTGCGTGCTACCGTGTGCGCGTTCCTTGCCCATAATTCGTCCAACGCTGAGGGATGACGCAATGAGCGCACTCGATTCGTCTGCCGACAAGCCGCCGATTCCCGAACTCCCCGTCGACGCCACCAACGAAGAAAAAGACGCGCATTGGTATCGCCACGTCTATCAGGGCGATCGCATGCCGCAGCTCACGTGTCGCGCCGTGATCATGGGCGGGATTCTGGGGATGCTGATGAGCGCTTCCAACCTGTATACGTCGCTCGCGATCGGCTGGGGCTTTGGCGTCGCGATCACGGCTTGCGTGATGTCATTTGTCATTTGGAACGCGCTGCGGCTAGTAAGCGGCGGCAAGCTGAGCGAGATGTCGATTCTTGAAAACACCTGCATGGCATCGACGGCGTCGGCCGCGGGATATTCGACCGGGTCGACGATCGCCACGATGTTTGGCGCGTTGTTGTTGCTCCAGGTGATTCCCGAGGGCAAGACGGCAGCAGATGTCTTGAACGTCGATATTCAGCCGATTTGGGTCGTCGCGATTTTCACGTTGTGCACGGGGCTCATGGGCGTCTTCCTCGCGATTCCGATGAAGCGGCAGATGATCAATCACGAGCAGCTTCGATTCCCTTCGGGGACAGCGGCCGCCGAGACGCTACGCAGCCTTTACTCGAAGGGTCGCGACGCGATCGCCAAGGCGTACACGCTCATCGCCGGCATTGCGGTAGGTGGCATCGTCGGCGTGCTCAATACGCCGAAAGACATTCTCAAGTTCCTCGATAATTACGTGCCGTGGCGACTCGCAGAACTCATGCCAGCGCATGGGTTCAGTACGGTGCACGGCAAAATGCTCCCGGCTTTTGGTTTCGAACCGAGTGTGTTGCTGATCGCCGCTGGTGTCATCACGCGAATGCGAGTTTGTCTGTCGATGTTCGCCGGTTCGGTGCTCCTCTATTTCGTCGTCGGTCCATGGTTGGTGGAGCAAGATGTGAACATGCCGGGGAGCGGCTGGGTGACGGACGCGACCGGCGCGAAAGTTTTCGATCGCGCGCAAGCGGTCGAGACCGTCGTGCGCAATGTCGATCTCAACGGATCTGGCTCGGTTCTGCGCATCACGAATTGGTCGCTCTGGGGCGGCACCGCTGTCATGGTCTTGGCGAGCCTTGCGGCGGTGGCGCTGCAGTGGCGAACGATTGTTCGTGCGTTCAGCGGCTGGAAAAGGTCCGGTCAAGCCGCCAGTGACGGCGGAAACCAATTCAAACACATCGAAGTTCCGGGAATCTGGATGGTCGTCGGCATGGTGCCGATCACGCTCGCGCTGCTCTTCGTGCAAATTGTTGCGTTCAACATCGCGTGGTGGGCCGGTCTTATCGCTGTGGCGATGTCGTTTGTGTTGGCGCTCGTCGCGAGTCGCGCGACCGGCGAGACTGACACCACGCCGATCGGCGCGATGGGCAAAGTCATGCAGCTTCTCTTTGCGTTTTTCCATCCGGGGCAGATCGTGCCGAACTTGGCATCGGCCGGCGTCGCGGCGAATAGCGCGATCGGCGCCGCCGATTTGTTGACGGACCTGAAGTCTGGGTACATTTTGGGCGCGAATCCGCGCAAACAATTCATGGCGCAATTCATCGGCGTCTTCTTCGGCACGCTGGCCATCGTGCCGGTGTGGTTTCTGATGGTTCCGAACCTCGCCGTCCTTGATAAATACGCCGCGCCTTCGACTCGCACTTGGGAGGCGGTTGCGCGAGTTCTGACGAAAGGATTCGACTATCTTCCGGCCAGCGCCAAGTGGGCCTTGGTCATCGGTTCGCTCGTCGGAATCGGCCTGACCATCATTGAGAAGTTCACCCCCGCGAAATATCGCACGTACGTCCCTTCCGCGATGGGGCTCGGATTGTCGTGGGTCATTCCGTTCAACAACGCGCTCGGGTTCCTCATCGGTGCGCTCGTCGTTTGGATCTGGGAAGTGATGCACCGACAGAGTTCGGACAAGTTCGCGGTGCCGCTCGCTTCCGGACTGATTGCGGGCGAATCATTGGTCAAAGCAATCATCGCGATGGCGGCGACACTGGTCGGAATGAAGATCATCGGCGGATGATGCGCGGCAAAGTCCACTTTCCGCTCGCGGGGAATTCCGCTAGCCTTGCGCACGCATGACCATTTCCCAACTAACCGACGAACAGACGCAAACCTGGACGCGTGAGCAAAAGGACCGCTGGTGGCTCACCACGGTCTATCGCGGCGACATGCCGCAGCTCACGATTCGCTCTGCGATCACCGGGTTCTTACTCGGCGGCGTGCTCACGGCGACGAACCTCTATGTCGGCGCCAAGACCGGTATCACGCTCGGCGTCGGCCTCACCAGCGTCATTCTCGCCTTCGCGATTTTTCGCGCGCTCGCGAGCTCGGGACTCGCGAAGGACTTCACGATTCTCGAGAACAACGCGATGCAGTCGATCGCAACCGCGGCCGGCTACATGACGATGCCGCTCCTGTCGAGCCTCGTCGCGTACATGTGGGTCAAGAACGAAGTCATCCCGGCCTACCAGATCATCTTTTGGAACGTCGTGCTCTCGGTCATGGGCGTGCTCGTCGCCTTCCCCATGAAGCGGCGCTTCATCAACGACGAGCAACAGCCGTTTCCCGAGGGGCGTGCGTGCGGTGTGCTGCTCGACACGCTCTATACCGGGAAGAGCGGGATCGGCGTCATTCAATCGCGCGCGCTACTCGTGGCTGGGCTTATCACCTCGTTTATCCAGTTCTGCGCCGGCGAAGCCTATATGCGTTTGCTTTGGATGAATGTGTTGCGACAAGACTCGTTTCACTATTTCAACGAGAAGCTCTACACGTGGTATTACAAGTTCTTCGCGACTGTCCCGTCGATCGGTGGAGTCGACATCCGCCAGCTCGCGCTCAAGCCGTCGCTCGATCTCGCCATGATTGGCACCGGCGGACTGATGGGCGTCAAGATCACCAACAGCATGATGATCGGCATGGTCGTCAACTTCGTCATTCTGGCGCCGTGGATGATCAATACCGGTGACATCGAGGCGAAGAATGGTGGCTATGGCCGCGCGGAGATTGTCAACCAATGGGCGATCTGGTGGGGCGTCGCGATCATGGTGGTCGGATCTCTCGTCGGCCTTTTCGCGAAGCCGAAAGTTCTGATCAGCGCGTTCACCGGCATGTTCAAGAAGCGCTCGGAGGGCGAGGACGTGCTCCGCCACATCGAGTTGCCGATCAAGTATTCGGTGATTGGATTGCCGATCGGCGCCGCACTCTCAGCCTGGATGGCTCATGAGTGGTATGGCGTCGACTGGTGGCTGGCGATTCTGTGTTTACCGCTCGTCTTTGTGCTGGCGCTGATCTGCACGAATGCCATGGCGCTGACATCGTGGACGCCGACTGGTGCGCTCTCGAAGATCACGCAGTTCACTTTCGGTTCGATTCAGCCGACCAATCCCGCCACGAATCTCATGACGGCGGGAATCACATCGGAGATCGCGTCAAACTCCGCGAACTTGTTATCGGATATCAAGCCGGGTTACATGCTCGGCGCCAAACCGCGACAGCAGGCGATTGGCCACATCATCGGAATCGTGGCCGGCGCGATCGCGAGCACACCGCTCTTTTTCATCCTCTTTCTCGACGGGTACGAGACGGCTCCATCACTGCAAGCGCTGATGACCGAGGGGGACAAGTTTACGTTTCCGGGGGCTGCGCAGTGGAAAGGCGTCTCCGATATCATCGCCAGCAAGTTCAAGGGTTTGACGTACTCGATTCAGGCATCGCTCATCATCGCCTCTGTCGCCGGACTACTCTTTGAGCTGCTGCGTATTTTCACGAAGGGCAAGTTCCCGATTTCGCCGGTGAGTATTGGGCTTGGCGTAGTACTTCCCCCCGAAGCAACTTTCTGCATGTGGATCGGCTCCTTGATTTTTCATGGGCTTCATAAGCGCTATGAGAAGCGGCCGGACACGACGGGTCACACGCTTTGGGTACGATCGTTGGAACCGATCTGCGCTGGAATCATCGCGGGCGCCGCGCTCACGGGCATCGGCGACAAGATCATAGACGTCTTCGTATTTGGATAAGTGAGTTCTTCCGCCGCGCCGCGCACCGCATCGATGATGCGGTCGATCGCGCGCGCGTTGAGCCGGGTGTGCATCGGCAGCAACGTCGTCTCGTGCGCCGCGCGCCGTGCATTTGGTAGTTCCCCGAGAATTTCGCACTTGCCGGTCACGTGGCGTGTCTCCGACGACAGGTACGGATAGTACGCGGCGGCCTCGACGCCGCGGCGCGCGAGTTCGGTGACGAGCGTTTGCTTCGTCACTCCCGCGAGTCGAATCGGAAATCTGCCGTACGCGTGCGCGATCCCAGGCGACTCTTGCGGGAGCGCGATGTCGGCGACGTCGGCGAGTCCGTCGCGCAGCGCGCGCGCGTGCGCGCGGCGCGTCGCGATGATGGCGTCGAGCGCCGCCAATCCCGGCAGCGCCAACGCTGCTTGCTCGGCTCGAAAGCGCACCGAGTCCGTCGCGGGGCGCTCTGCGGGGCTGTTGCCGCTCACCGCTTCGCTCGCGTCTTGACTCAGAAAGCCGCCAAGGAGCGCCGCGCCGACGCGACTTTGCGCAAAGCGTCGCGCATGCGAAAAGCTCGCTCCGTAGACGAACGGCGCCGCGCACGCGCGGCGCGCAAGGAGGAGTCCGACATTCGCGCAGAGTTTGGCAGCGGAGAGCGCCGGCAATTCCGCGTCCGCCGTGCGGAGCGTCGCCGCCAAACGATCATCGGATGTGACCACCACCGCACCACGCCACGCCGTCAGAATCTTCGAACTCTGGAGGCTAAAGATCCCCGCGTCGCCGAGCGTGCCAGCCGGTCGACCGTGAATCGTGGCGCCGAGCGCGATCGCCGCGTCTTCCACGATGAAGATTCCGCGCGCGCGCGCCCACGCAACGAGCGGCGCCGGATCGGCGACGAGCCCATAGAGATAAGTCAAACTCAGCGCGCGCACGTCGTGGCGTTTTGTCAGCGCTTCGTTGTACGCCAAACTGTAGGACTCGAGCTCGATGTCCGAGAACAACGGGCGGCTGCCGGCCCACCGAATCGCGTCGATCGCCGGTATGCACGTATAAGGCGTCGTCACGACGACACCGCGCTCGGCGCCGGCGTAACGATAGACCTCCGTGAGTGCGCGCCGCGCGGATACCATCGCGATCGCGTGACGCACGCCGAGTCGCGCCGCGAAGCGCGCCTCGAAATCCTCGACGAGTCGACGGCGTTGCGCGCGTCCAGCGCAGAGCGTCGCCGCCATGCGTGCACACGCGCCGAGCGTCAGCTCTGGAACCGAAAACGGAATCATCCGGGCGTCGTCTCCTCGCCGCGCACCGACGCCGTAACAAGCCGGCGGAGCGCAATGCCGCCGCAAAACCTGCGGTGCGCTAACACGCGCTCGAGTCGCGCGAGGCAGTGCCCGATCCATCGACGACCGCGCGCACCGAAGTACTTCTTCGTATTCGCGCTGTCGACGAACGCTTGAATCGTCGCGATGCCGCGAATTTCCAGATCGACGCTCCGGCACATGGCGCGGACTCGGCGCGCGCTCAGCGCTCGCAGGTAGACCAGACCCCACCGCGACGCGACGTCGCGCAGGAGCCCGAGCGGGTTCCAGCGATTGATGAAGTCGAAGAGCACCGCGCCGCTCGGTCGCGTCACGCGCCGCATCTCCGCGACCGCCTGCTCGAGGCCCGGCACGTGCTGGAGACTGCGAAAGCTGTAGCTCACACCAAACGCGCCCGCGCGAAACGGCAAACGCCGCGCATCCGCAATGACGAAACTCACGCCGGGGTAACGCCGCCGCGCTTCGTTGATCATGCTGCGCGAAAAATCGACGGCGACCACGAGTCCGCCCTGCTGCGCGAGCGCGTGCTGCGCGAAGTTGCCGGGACCGCACGCGACATCCAGCACGGGCTCGCCGCGCAAGTGCGGTTCGAGCGCAGCGAGATACGCCTCGCGCAATTCGCTCGCGCCTTCGACTTCTCCGGAGTGATCACGGTAGTAGGCGGTCGCTGTCGCTTCGAAGTGTTGCTTGACGGCGTCTGCCGCGATGTTGCTATTCAAATTGCCGCTCCAGATTCGCGCGCGCGCGTTCATTCAACTCGGTCGCGACATCCGGTAACGCCCGCCACGGGACGAGCCGTCCCGCGTGGTAGACGTTGCCGATTGCGGTGTAGCGCGTAGCCTGATCGCTCGCCAGCGCGAGCTCCGTGATGCGCTCGGTGCCGGTGCGCTCGAGTTGATCGGCGACGACCAGTCGATCCCCGCGCCACGTAAAGCGCCGGCGATGGCGAAACGGCGCCGGGCGCTTGCCGACGACCAGGAGCCGCTGCAGCAGCGCTTTGAGATGGGGCGAAAGCGCGGGACAGAATCCAACCACAACGAGCAGCAGTCGAAACACGATGAGCTTGAGCGTGCTCGAGCGCGGCTCTTCGTGCACGTGTAGGTCGCCCCCGATTTCCACGCGTGCGTCGCCGACCGTGACTTGGCGCGTCTCGTCGTGCAGATTCGAAAGCACCACGCGACGCTGCGACGTTCGTCCGACTAGCCCTGACTCGCAGTGGGCGAGATCGCCGTGGCGATAGAGACAGAACGCTCCGCCTTTCTTGAGCGAAGTGACGAAGTGCGTTGTCGAGTCGGCTCGCACGAACAGGCCAGCTTGCGCGAAGTGTCGCTCGTACGACTGTGGCGGCCCTTCCGCCGCAAGCGGCGCGGGCGCGTGATCGAGCCACGCGAGCAGATAGTTCTCGACGTGATGCTGAAAGATCCGATGGTCATCGAAGCGGGCGAGGCGGTCGGCCTTGAGCGCGGCGCGCGCGCGCGTGCAGATCCAAGCCGCTTCCGGCTGCGTCGGCGCCAAGAGTTCAAACCCATGCGGGAAGAAGTTGTTGCTCTCGCGCGCGCCATAGGCACCGCCGCAACTGCCGTCGGGATGCAGGAAATGCTGCGTGAAACGCACCGCGGGTCGCAGCGCTTCGCTCACTTGCGGGTTGCCGCATTTGCGCGCGTAGTGGGCGAGGAAACCGATCGTCCAAGTGTTGTAGCCGGGATCGCAACCGCCGTATTCCGGAAACCAACCTTCCTGCGTCAGCGCACCGATGACGGTTTCCGCGCGCTCGCGCGCCCAGTCTTCAAAACGCGCATCGCCCGTCAGCAAGAAGACGTTGTAGAGCGCGAGCGCCGCGAGCGCCTGATGGTTGCTGATGCCGCCCGACTCGCGGTGCGTTGCGATCCAGGCGCCGCGCCGCGCGAAGAATCCCGTGTGCGCCGGCGCGCGAATCCCCGTGCGCAAGAGGCACTCCGTCAGCGCGAAGAGCGAGAACGCACTCGCGCCGAGCGCGCGCTCTTGCGGATAATAGTCATCGCCCGAGCCATCGCGGTGCGCTGAGCGCGCCGCAAAAGCGATGGCCGCCTCGATCCATTCGGGAACGCGCGCACATCGGTAGAGCGGATTCTGCGCGTGAGGGATTTGCCACAAGAGCCCGAGCGGCAAGATGCACGCTGCATGCATCGCGCACGGAAAGTCCGCGGTTCGATAGTGCCAGTACTCGCGATCGAAACAGCCGTAGGTGGGGCTGAATGCACTCGTGTCGAGTTGCAGAACGAGCTGCGGCGCGTAGCGCAGCGCCGCGTCCAGGTACACGATCGGGCTCACATTCGAAGCACTGTCGAGTTCGGATGTGCGAGTTGTTGGTGCGCTCAGCATATCGCGCTCCGAACTCGTTCGTCGGGAGTGAGATTCGGTTCCGACGTCAGCGCCGGGCGTGGCGACACTGCCCAAGCAAAGAGCGGTTGCGTGCCGAGGAAGACGAGCCACAGCGCGGCCGGCCACACTTGTAACAAGAGGCGGCGACTCGAGCGCGACACCATGCCGGCGAGATCACCGGAAGCGACGACGTAGGCGAGCAAGTAGCCGACAAGCGTCAGGCCAAGCGTCAGGCCACACACGAGCAGCGGGCGGCGCAGCGCCGCTTCGCGGCGCAGGCCATTCGTCCAAGCGTAGAGACCGAGCGCGACGGCTGGCATGACGACCCAAGAATGAAACGCGACGGCTTGCACAACGATCCAGTAGCGCGCCGGATTCGCGAGACGTGCCACGAGTTCGCTCGAAAACGGCGCGAGGCCCGTCGTGCTGGCCGGCGCCGTGAGTTTGAAATGCACGAGGAGCAAGAGTAGCGGCGCGGCGCCGAGCGTGTACCAGCCGAGCGCGCACCGACGCGTCGTTGCGCCGAGTCTTACGCAGCAGAGCACGGCGCCCGCGGCACCGGCGAAGAGCGCACCTTCGTTTTTCGTCCAGGCGGCGATTGCGGCGATCAGGCCGGCGAGTAAGAGCGAGTTCTTGACCGGCGCGGCGCACGCGCCGTCGCTGCCATGTCTGGCTAGGAGCACGGCCACGCCCAAGAACGCCCACGCGAGCGGACCATCGGCGAAGAGCGACGCCGCATGAATCGAGAAGAGTGGCGTCGCCAAGAGCACGCTTCCGGCGAGGAGGCCACTCGCGACGGTCGCGTGGCGCGTGAGGGCGGCGACCAGCAACAATGCAGTCGTAACGAGATAGATGAACGCGATGAGCTGCGGCACGACCTGGAGATCCGCGCCGAGGAGGCTCCAACTCCGTGCGACCAACGCCGGCAGGAGGAGCGGATAGTCCGGGTGCGGATTGACCGCTGACAGCGCGTGGTGCCAGTCGTCGCCGCCACGAAACATCAGACGTGCTTTGAGATTGTAGACCGACCACGCGTCGTAGCTGCCATGCGGACTCGCGGCGAGCGCGCACGTGAACTGACGCCAGGACGCGTAGGCCGCGAGCGCCAAGAGCGCGGTGAGGAGCAACGTCGCAGCGCGTGCGCCCCGTTTCGGCGACACCACTTCGATTTCGATGGGAGTGGCGGTCGACACTTCGCGTTTCTTCTTCGCGTGCGCGATGCTGCCTAGGAACGCAGCTAATACTCCAAGTATGACGATCTCCCCGAGCACAAAACCGGCGCCCGAGTCCGGGTCCGTTCGGAGCCAGACGTAGTAGTTGAGTGCGCAGACGCCGGCGCCCACGCCCCAGCCGAGCGCCATGTGCGTCGCCCGCTCCGCGGCGCCGCGTGCGCGCCCCAAGAGCAGTCGCACGATGCACCACCCAACGACCGGGACTGGAAGTAGCACCAAGAGCGCGGGTATCACGGCGTGACCTTTCGCGCGGCGAGGAGTACGTGATCACCGATTTGCCGAAGCGGCAGCAATTCGGCGGGGAGCGCAGCGGCGAGTGCCGTTTCGTCCTCGTACTCGACGAGTGTGTACTCGGCGCCGACGCCAACTGCGATGAGCGACGGCGCGAGGAAGTAACGCGCGAGAAAGACCCGTTGGCGCACGGCGCGCCGCTGCCACTGGTCATACACGGCGCCGGCCGCATCGATGTACAAGTAGCCGAAGCTGGTCCCGGCGCGATGCGGAAGTCCGCCGACTTCGCGGAAGCGGCGCGCCGCAGCAGCGAAGTCCGGATCGTTCGACGAGCGCGCCGGCGGCGCCGGCTGAAGCACACTGGGGATCGCCGTGACGGCGCACCAGCAGGCGAGCACGGTGCAACCAAGTACGGGCCGGCGCAGCGCGGTCAACAAAGAGAGTGTTCGCATCACTTTGTGCACTGGCGCTTCTCTCGGCGCTTGAGCACAGCGCGAGCGGGGAGGATTTCGCCGTCGATTTCCACACTCTCGACCAAAAGCCCGCGATTGCGGCAGATGACGACGACGCCGTCGCCGCGCGTTGGTCCGATGCGCCCGGCTGGACCGAGCACCGTCTCGGCTAATCGGCGACTCGAGCGAATGGCGACCTTGCGGCGACCGAAGCGACAAAACGCGCCTGGTAATCCGGGGCCCGTGAGTCCGCGCACTAGATTGTGCACTTGCTGATCGTCGAGGCGACTCCAATCGATGGCGCCGTCTTCCGGGTATCGCTTCACGTAGTACGAACCCGCGGTGAGATCTTGCGGCGTGGCGACGGCGGTATCGGCTTCGAGTTCGCGCAATACGCGGACGAGGAGCGGCGGGAAAATGCGCAGTGTCTTGTCCGTGATGTCGCCAGCCGTCTCGTCGGGTCCGATCAAGAACTCTTCGCTCGCGATGACGGGTCCCGTGTCGATGCCTTCATCCGCGTACAAGATCGTGCAAGCGCCGCGAAGTTCGCCGTTGATGATTTGCCAGTTGATCGGCGAGCCGCCACGGTATTGCGGCAGCCTGCCACCGTGCAAATTAATGCACCCACGTCGTGCGAGCGCGAGCGCGCTCGGCGGAAGAATCTTTGTGTAGCCGGCCAGGATGAAGAGGTCGGCGTCGAAGCGCGCGAGCGTGCGCAGCGTTATTGTGTGCTTCAGGGTCGCTGGACAAATCCATGCGATGTCGTGGTCGCGCGCGCACTGGCGAAGTGGCGACGCGTTCGACAACTCGTCGTTGATGCCGGGTTGCCCGACGATTGCTGCGACATCGAAGTCGGCACGCAGGAGCGCATCGAGACAGAGCGCGCCGCGCGTGCCGTGGCCGAAAAAAACAAGCTTCACACGCTCGCCGTCTCTAGTTGGTGAAAGTAGTTCTCATCGCGAAACAGCGCTTGGCAGGAGATCGGCCGTGCGCCGCCCGGGACTTCGCCGGCGACCAGCGTGTCGCTCGCGAGCTTCGCCGGATCGAGGCGCGCGGCGAGTTCGCCGAGCGGACGGATCTCGAAGCCTTTGGTGTGAAGCGAGTCGAGCACGGACTTGAAGAGCCCACGATTCAAGAGCCCCTCGTAATAGTCGTGAACGCACCACACATTGGTTTCGGAAGTAAGGCACCTTTCGAACACTGCCGGAATCTTCGCCGCCGGGATACCTACCTGCACCAGCTCGTGTAGGCACGGCAACGTGACCGGTATCTGCGGCACAGTTGAAGCCGCGCCATCGGTGATCGGGCTAAAGGGCCCGGCGCCCCGACAGTCGCTGCTGTAGTGGATGCGCGCGCGCGGCAGGTGCCGGAGCATGTGCGAATTGGCGCGCCAATTCGGCGCGGCCCACGCGGTCGCGCGTTGACCGACGAGTTTCTCGAACGCCGCGAACGCGCGATCCATATGCTCCACCGTCTCGGCGTCGGTCATCTCGAAGCAGCGGTCGGCCCAGTCGGCGTGATCGAAACCGTGGACGCCGAGCTCGTGGCCGTGCGCGCCGATGGCGCGCAGAATGTGCGGGCACCCCGTTGCGACGTCGACCTTGCGCCAGCGACTTCGCAAGTACGCGGGCCCCAGCCGACGCGCGATGCGCCAGAGGTCGAGCGCGACGAGCCGGCGACGAAACTTTGGTTCGTGCAAACGGCGCGCGTGACGGTGCAGCGTGTCCGGTCCCATAACGACGAAGAAAGTCGCTTTCGCGCGGCAGGACGCGAGCAACTTGAGCAAGTAGGGCACTCCACGCTCAAGTCCAACGTGGAAGTCCACGTCCACGCGCAAGTAGATGGTTTTAGCCATGTCGTTTGCTTATCACCAAGTCCGCGAGCAGGCCGAAGAACAGACACTGGACACCGAAACTCAGCAGCACGGCGATGGTCGCGTCGTGCACATCGAAAGTGGCGCCGAAGAGTTTGAGCAGAATCTCGACCGTGGCGAGCAGCAGACCCGCGCCGCCAAACAAGAGACTGAGCGGTACGAACACTTTCAACGGGCACACGAGCATGACTGTGCGCACCATCTGTGGCAGCACTTTGAATGGGTATTTGAAGGAAACAAAGGAGCGGCCGCTCGTGCGCTCGCGAAAACTGACTGGGACTTCCGCGTATGTGAGGTGGCGGTGATATGCGTCCAGCAACGTCTGATGCGGCGGATTGTAATTGCCGGGCATATTGAAACCCTCCATGTACGTGCGCGAGTACACCATGAGTCCGGTCTGCGCATCTGTGATCGGCCAACCGGTCAGGCGGCGCATCAGCCAAGTGAAGAATCGGTTGCCGACGCGACGCACGAATGGCATGCGATAGTGAATCGTGCCGGCGAAACGCGAGCCGTAGACAATGTGGGCCTTCTTTTCGAGCACCGGCTTGAGCGCGCGCGCGATGTCGGCCGCGTCGTGCTGCAAGTCGGCGTCGAACTTCACGGCGACGGCGGCGCCGAGATCGTAGGCGGTTTGGATCGCCGTGCGCGTCGCCGCGCCGAGCCCGAGATTGTAAGGATGCGTGACGACGCGGTCGGCGCCGGCGGCGCGCGCGGCATCCGCGGTGCCGTCCTGCGAACCGTCGTCGACGACGAGCACCTGAACTTGGTAGCCATCGACTGCAGGATCGCGGAAGCAACTCTTCACGGCCGCGATTGCGGTGGCGATTTGATGCGCCTCATTGAAGGCCGGGATGAAGACGACGACGAGCGGCGGTCGGTGGATGCGCGGTGGCGGCGGGCGCCGCGCGGGTCGCGCGAGTTGCGTCACGTGAGAACCTCCTCGCAACGCGTCTCCACTGGGTCGGCACGCAGCTCCGCGGCGCAGGTCGCGACCGTTTCCGCGATCGTGGCGATTTGGGCGCTCGTGAGTTGCGGGTACATCGGCAACGTCACGATGCGGGCCGCGACGGCTTCGGTCTGCGGAAGCTCGAGATGCTCCGAGCCGCACGGATCGCGATAGAAATCCTGCAAGTGCACAGGCGGAGTGAAGTGCACCGACGCGCCGACACCGCGGTCGCGCAGTCGTTCGACGAATGTGTCGCGCGGCAGGTCGGCGAGCTGAATCGTGTACATCTGGTAGACATGACGACGCAGCGGTAGTTCCTTCGGCAGAGTGATTCCTTCAATGCCCTGCAGTTGCGCGCTGAGCGCGTCGGCGTTGCGACGACGCGCTTCGTTCAAGCTCGCGAGCTTCTGCATTTGCACGACGCCCAACGCCGCGAGCAAACTGCTGAGCCGAAAGTTGTAGCCCGCGAACTGCGCCGAGCGCACCCAAGGGCGGCGCTGGCGCTCGCGTTCCGCCGTCGAGCGCGAAATGCCGTGGGCCGCGAGCGTGCGCACGGTGTGGGCGATGCCGGCATCGTTGGTCGTCAACATGCCGCCTTCGCCGGTCGTGATGTTCTTCGTGGGGAAAAACGAGAAGCAGCCGGTGCCGAACGCGCCGGCGTGCACGTCGTTGAAAGTGCCGCCGAGCGTTTCGGCGGAGTCCTCGATGACAACGAGGTGGTGGCGACGGGCGAGTTCAAGAATTCCCGCCATGTCGCAACACTGGCCGCCAAAGTGAATCGGCAGGATGGCTTCCGTGCGCGGCGTGATGCGGCGCGCGATGTCGGCGACCGCGAGATTGCACGACTCTGGCTCGATGTCCGCGAACACGGGCGTCGCACCGGCCGTCACGACCGCGTTCGCGGTCGCGACGAACGTGAAACTCGGAATGATCACTTCGCCGCGGATGTCGTGCGCTTTGAGCGCGAGGAAGAGCGCCGACGTGCACGAGTTGAGCGAGACTGCGTGTTCGACGCCGACGGTCTTGGCGAAGATCTGCTCAAACTCTTGGTTTTTTGGTCCCTCCGTGAGCCAGCCCGACGCCAGGACTTCCGCGAGCGCGCGTTCTTCATCGGGGCCGACGGCTGGTACGCAAAGTGGGATCATAGGACTCCCGTCACGGCGGCCGGCGAAAGTCGAAGCGCCTCGCAGCGCTCGCGGACGCGCGGTGCGATGAACTCCTCGGGTAGGTTGGCGGCGACGAAACGCACGTACTCGCCGATGCCGGTCTCGAGTGAGAACTCCGGTGTGTAGCCGAGACGCGCGCGCGCTTTCAGGATGTCGAGTGCGCCGCGGCGCGGACGGAAGACATCGCTCTCGCGGTATTGAACGGCGAGATCGGGAAAGTAGCCGCGCAGGATGCCGACGAATTCCTCGAGGGAACGACCCTCGCCGCGCGTGATGTTGAACGTCTCATTGCGAGCGTGGTCGGAAAACAACGCGAGGCAAATGCCGCGCGCCGTGTCGGTCACGTACGTGAAATCGAGGGTCGCGGTCCCGCCGTTGTGGAGCTGGAGCGGTCGCCCGAGGAACGCGTTCATGACAAACTGCTGGCTGACGCGGTTATTGACATCGGTCGGGCCGTAGACCGCCGACGGCCGGACGATGGTGTAAGGAACACCGAAGCGCATGCCGTACGAGCGGGTCAGCACTTCGGCGGCGAACTTCGTGCCGCCATAAACTTCCTTGGGATTCTTCGGGTGGTCCTCGTCGGCCGGCGCGTAGATGAAATCGCCGTACACCATGCTCGACGAGATGAGGAGGAAGCGCTCGACCGCCTTCACTTCTTTGATGATGTCGAGCAGGTTGACGGTGCTGTTGAGAATCGAGCTAACCGTCTCGTCCGGATAGCGACTCGACATGTCGGCGAGCGGCAGTCCGGCCAGGTGGACAATGTGCGTCGGCGCGTGCTGATGCAGAATGCGAACGAGCGCGAGTTTGTCGCGCACGTCGCCGCGCTCGATGGTGACGCGATCTTCAATTCCTTCGAAGCGTTTTTTTAGCGAGTGTTTGTAGCAACTCTCGAGGGGCGACACGTACTGCACGAACGAATCGAAGATGACAACTTCATGTCCGGCCGCCACGAGCTCGCGCGCAACGAATGATCCGATGAACCCGGCGCCGCCGGTGAGGAGTACCTTCGACATGCCCATCCCTCCGCGAATTCTCGGCGTTGAGAACGCCTCTCTTCCATCGAGTATCGGTCAGCGGGTGGGGAGCTTGAGTGCGCAGATGAGATCGCGCACGGGCGATGCCAGCGGCGGTTGAGACCCTTTGGGGCCCCGTGCAGCTTCGGCGGTAGCGTAGAAGCGGTGAGAATAAAGACAGCAGCACGGCAGCGCGAACGGACGCGCTGAGCGAAAGAAAGAACTTGTGGTTTTGATTGGCCCGCCCGGCAGGATTCGAACCTGCGACCCACGGATTCGAAGTCCGGCACTCTATCCACTGAGCTACGGGCGGACGGTGTTCTGCTGGCCGGAGGCAGGAGCTTACCGCAAAACCCACGAAATAAAAAAGGTTGGTCAATCGGTGGGGCTGTGGGTCGGTGACACGGACTTCCGCTCCGCATCGAGCGCCGCCGGAACGAGCGCGGGATCGGTGATCGGCGCCCGACACGCGCCGCCGCGACAAAGATAGGCGGCGGGCTTGCCGGCGATCGGCTCGCGATGTTCGAGCAGCGGGATGATCTGCGCCGCGCGCGCACCGAGTTCGCCGGGCGCGCGATGGGCGACAACCAAGAACGGTTGGCGGCTCGCACGGGCGGCGCCGAGGAACGATTGCGTCTCCGGCGCCGCGAATTCGCCCGCGATCGCGACCTCGAGACTCGGCGTCAAACTCGCAAGCGCCGCGTAGCTCATCCACGGCGCGCCGTGCGGGAACTGTCGGACCGACCGCAACCCCGCCTCGATGATGCCATCCGCGAGCGTACGGTAGCGCGTCTCACCCGTGAGCGCATGGAGCCGTAGTAGTACCAGCGCGAGCACCGAGTTACCCGACGGCTCGGCGTTATCGAGCGCGCTCGCGCTCCGCGGCAAGTAAAGCTGCACGTCGGCGACGGTGTCAAAGAACATGTCAGGTGCTTGCGCGCCGGCGGCAACTTCCGCGGGCTTCGGCGTCGGACCGTACAGCGCCACGATGCGGTCGACCAGCGCACGCGCGCGCGCGACGTGCTCGGCGGCGAAGCTCGCTTCGTAGAGATCGAGACACGCCTTTGCGAGGAGCGCGGCATCGACGAGTTGCGCCGGATGATCCGCCTGCCCGGCGACCGAGCGACGAAGAAACTTGCCGTCCGGCGCGAGCTGCTGATTGAGCACAGCATGCACGCGTTCGGCAAGCGCGAGGTAACGCGGCTCGTTCAAGAGCGTCGCGCCGCGCGCGAGCGTCGACACCGCCATCGCGTTCCAGCCGAGTAGCACCTTGTCGTCGCGCAGCGGCGCCGGCCGCCGCGCGCGGGCGGCGCGCAAACTTTCGCGCGCCGCCACGAACTCCTGCGCAAGCGCGGCCGCGTCCTTCCCCAACTCTTGCGCGAGCGCCGCGAGCTCGACACGCCGCGCTGGCACGCTGCGACCGCCTTCGAAATTGCCGAGCTCGGTGATTCCGAGCGCGCGACTCATCCACTTCGCGCGCTCCGCGTCGCCGAGTGCCGCCGCGACTTGCGGCGGAGTCCACAAGTAGTACGTGCCTTCTTCTTCGCCGATGTCCGCATCGAAAGACGCGGCAAAGCCGCCCGACTCGAGCGCAAAGTCGCGCAACAATGCGTCGAGCGTCTCGCGCGCGACGGCCGCCAGCTCGGCGTCTCCGGTCAAGCGATACGCTTCGAGAAACGCGTCGGTGTTGAGCGCCTGACTGTAGAGCATTTTCTCGAAATGCGGGACGGTCCAAGCGCGATCGACGCAGTAGCGATGGAATCCGCCGCCAACCGCGTCGCGCAGACCACCCGCTGCCATCGCCGCGAGCGATTTGAGTGCGAGCGCGCGCAGGTCGGCGCGATTCTCGAGCGCGTCGAGCGCGAGAAAGAGCAGCACCGCCTCCGGCATTGGAAACTTGGCGCCCGTGCCCACGCCACCGTGCTCGGCGTCGTGCAGCGCGACGAGTCGCGCCACCGCCGCATCGAGTTGCTCTCGCCGTGCGAGCGCAACGCCGGTGGATTCTTTCCTCGTGAGCGACGCAGTCACGCTGTCCGCTTGCGCGCTGAGGCGACCGCGATCCGTGGTCCAAATATCGACAATGATCTCGAGCACTTCACGAAAACCCGGCCGTCCCGGAATGCCCACCGGCGGAAAATAAGTGTCGCCGAAAAACGGTTTGCCGTTCGCGAATAAGAAGACGTTGAGCGGCCAACCACCATCGCGGCGCATGGCTTGCACGGCACTCATGTAGGCGTCGTCGACATGGGGTAGTTCTTCACGATCGACCTTGATCGCGACAAAGTTCGCATTGAGATATTCGGCGAGCTTTGGATCTTCGAACGATTCGCGCCGCATGACGTGACACCAATGGCAAGACGCGTAACCGATACTCAACAAGATCGGCTGGTCGAGTTCGCGCGCGCGCGCAAACGCGGCTTCACCCCAGGGGTACCACGCAACAGGATTCGTCGCGTGCATGCGCAAGTAGGCGCTACCTTCCGTCGCCAAGCGCCAACCGCCCGTTTGAGGCGGCGACGCTGGCGGCGCGTCCGGCGCAGATTGCGATCCGTAAGTCACCGTCGCAGCCAAGAGCGCACACGCGACACGGCTTGCGAGCCGACGTCCGAAGAGGGTCAACGCCATGGTACGCAAGCTCCTGTTTTCGGGACCGTCGTGCACTCGCCAGACACCGGATGCTCAACGGAGCGAGCCGGCGATGACGGAGGATACTAAGCCGCGTGAGCGCCGCAAGGTCCGAGTGCATTGTCGCGGCGGCCGCCGAGTTGTTTGTGAAGGTCGGCGCCGTTCTGCGATAGGATCCGCCGAGGACGACAATCTCGACGCGTGCAGTCTGGGTCACAGAATCCCGCAACCCGAAGGAAAAATATGCTCTTGCTGAGCGGCCAATCGGCTCGAGTCGGACGACTGACGCTTTTCATCGTCGGCGTGTGCGGAACGCTGGACACCGCTTTGGCGCATTCGCGACTCGCCTTTGTCGAGAACCGCGGGCAATGGTCCGACGCGGTACTCTTCGTCGCGGACTGTGGAGATTCCGGGTTGCGCATCGAGGAGGACGCGCTCGTGCTGTGGCGCTGGAACTCTGCGCGCACGCGCGCATCCGTCGTGCGCCTCGTATTCGAAGGTGGCTCGGCACTTACTTCCGCAAGCGGTCTCGAACCGGATACGACCATGCGAAACTACTTTCTTGGCCGCGACCCGGCGCGCTGGCGCACGTGCGTGCGCGGTTATCGCGTCATCGAATTGCCTGAGTTGTACGCAGGCATCGATCTGCGCTTGCGTTTTGCGAACGGCCATCCGGAATACGATCTGCTGATCGCGGCGGGCGCCGAGCTTGCCACGGTCCGACTGCGCGTGGACGGCGCGCACGACTTCTGCGTGATGCCCGACGGGACACTCCGCATCGAGACCGCTGCCGGCGTGCTCGAACAACCGCCACCCGACGCATGGCAGATGGATGCGATCGGCGCATGCACGCCGATCGGTTGCGAATTTCGCATTCTGGATGCGCATCGATTCGGTTTTTGGGGCGACGCGCCCGCCGCCGGTTCGGCGTTGTTCGTCGACCCCGGCCTCATTTGGTCGACATATCTCGGCGGCAGCGCGGTCGACGAGTTCAAGGGGCTGCGCCGTCTTGCGGACGGAAGTTGTGTCGCCGCGGGCGTCGTTTCCTCGTCAGATCTTGAGATACCGAGCGGCGCTTTTGATGTCGACTTCAATGGCGCCTTTGACGTGTATGTCGCGCATATAGCGCCGCAAGGTGCGGCATTGATCTCAGCGACTTATCTCGGCGGCAGTGCGACGGACACTGGCACGGGACTCGCGGTCGACACTGCGACGGGTGATTGGCTCGTTACTGGTTTCACGTGGTCGCCGGATTTTCCCGTCACGGGGGGCGCCTTCGACACTACACATGGCGATCCGACGAGCGTGCTCGCCGACGCTTTCGTCGCCCGGTTGAGCGCGGGCGGCGCAAATC
Source organism: Planctomycetota bacterium (assembly GCA_046154185.1). Lineage (GTDB taxonomy): Bacteria > Planctomycetota > UBA8108 > UBA1146 > JAJFFE01 > JBJXGE01. Next base: position 72,363 of record JBJXGE010000038.1, on the reverse strand, counting down.
TCGCTTGGGCCACTTACCTAGGAGGGGCCGACGAAGATCTTGGAGCGAAGATCGAGAGTTTGCCGGATGGCAGCGCGCTGGCGATCGGCACCGCGGGCGTCGGCTTTCCAACGCTGGCGGGCGGCTTCCAACCCACCCTCGATGGCCTCAACGATGGCTATGTCGTGCGGATTGCGCCGACCGGCGATTTGCTCTTGGCTGGCACTTTCTTCGGTGGCTCAGGAAGCGACGAGTTTCGAGCGCTCGCAATTGCCCCGAACGGTGACGTTGTCGTTGCGGGTGTTACCGCGTCGAGCGACTTGCCCGTTAGTGTCGGCGCGGCGATGGCGTCCTCTGGCGACGGTGCTGGACCGCCGCTCGGCGACGCCTTCGCCGCGCGTTTCAACGCCGACCTCACGCAGCGATTGGGTGCAAGCTACTGCGGCGGACTCGGGGCGGACTCTGCGTTTGATGCTGTGGCATTGCCGAACGGACACATTGTGATTTGCGGGCGCACGGAGTCGGCGGACCTGCCGATGCCGGCAGCCGCGTTTCAGCCGCAGCTCGCCGGCAGTTTCGACGCGTTCTTGATGGAATGGAATGCCGACTTGACGGCGTTCGTGCACGGCACGTATCTCGGCGGCTCGAGCTACGAGCAAGCATTCGCATTGAGCGCGACTGCCACCGGCATCGTGACCGTCAGTGGGACGACGTCTTCGGCCAGCGATTTTCCTATCACGCCCCTCACCGCCTACAGCGCAGTGTTCGCCGGCGCCACGGCCTTCGGCGGCGATATTTTTGTCACGCGTCCGAACGCCTCCATGTCTCGACTTCTGTACTCGACGTACGTCGGCGGCGGCGATGCCGATCACACCTTCGGCATCGCTGCGAGTGGACCCCAGGCGGTCGTCGTCGCCGGGCTCTCGTTCGGAAGCGGTTTTCCGACGACGCTTGGCGCGTACGCGACCGCATACGCGGGCGGCCTCACAGACTCGCTCTTGTTTGAGCTCGAGTTGCCGATGCCGTCTTTTCAGCGGGGCGATGTCAATGAGGATAGTTTGGTGACGATCGCGGATGGAGTGACGATGTTGTCGTGGCTTTTCGGCGGCGGTGCGCTTTATTGTCGAGCCGCGGCAGATCTTGATGCGGGTGGCGCTGTCGACTTGGCCGATCCCATTGCGCTCTTCACGTATCTGTTTCTCGCGGGCGTTCCGCCTGCGCCACCATTTCCGAACTGCGGTGCGGACCCGAGCGGGCTCGACTGCGAATCGTCGGATTGTCCGTGAAGACGAATGGCCGCGCGCGCGCCGGCTACGCCAATAATCCCTGAAGGCGACGTGTCGAGACGTCTCGAATCATTTCGTGCAGGCTAGCGCCGTGGCTATCGATGCTCACGACCACGGGAAAGTTCTCGACCAGGATTTCCCACAATCCATCTCGATCGTCGAGCTTGTCACTTGAATGAAGCTGACGCACTTCCTTGACGCGTCGCGCGAGCGAAACCCCGGCGCCGCCGATCGCGTGAAAATAGCACGCACCCTGCTGCCGAAATAACTGGACCGTGCTCTTGCCCAATTCTCCGCGTCCAATGAAACCGCGCACTCCGCATCGCACGATGAGATCGCGCATATGCGCATCGAGCGGCGGGCTAAAGTCAGGGCCGAACGAGTTTACGGTCCAAACTTTGCCTTTTTTCTTCGCGACGGGCGTCGAGTGATACAGCACGCAACCCGCCGGCAGCGGCGTCAACTCGTTGCCGCCTCCGATGAATTCAAAGGTCGGCGCGCGGCCGACGTAGATCACACCGTTGATGCCAACGCTTTGGCCGACACGGAGATCGCGAATGTCGCGGTCAGAGAGCGGCACAGTGATCTGCTGAGACATGGCGGCGGTCAACTTTCTCTCGGCTACTTGCTCTTCTTGCCGGCGGGAGCAGCGCTCTTCGCGGCTTTAGCGGGCGGCGCGGGCTTCTTTGCGTTGTCGGATTTCTTTTCACGAGCCGACTTGGGGTCGGCCGGCTTCGCACCAGTCGATTTTGCCGCGGCCGGCTTGCTCGGTGCAGCTTTGCTCGCCGCGGCTTTGCTCGCCGGTGCGGGCTTGGCGGCAACCGGCGTCTTCGTCGGCGCGGTCTTCGCACTTGGCTTCGGCGACGCTTTCACTTCCGCGGTCTTGGCTTTGACCTTCGCGTCTTTCTTCGCATCGCCCTTGCCGGCGCCGGCTTTTGTCCCCGCTACGCCATCCTCGGACGCGTCCGCTTCCGCGTCGACAAACTCATCGGCATCGTCGAGATCATCCGTGTCGACCTCTTCAACACCGTCGACATCGTCATCCACTTCGGCTTCGACTTCCGGCTTTAGTTCGTCTTCTTCTTCGATCGCGTGCTCGTCGGTTTCCTCGATCATGTCGCGATCGCGGAGGCCGAGATCGAAGCGCGGCGACTCGTCTAAGGACTCTCGTTCGCGGAAGCTGAACTTGCGGCCGTACTCGCCGCCCTCATCATCCTCGTCGTCCTCGTCGTCGTCGTCATCATCGTCGTCGTCTCCGCGTCCGACCCGCGACGAAGAAGTCGCGACGCGTGACGTCGTCCGCACGGTACGCTCCGTTTTCGCGAGCTTGCGCGCCGGCTTTTCAGGTTCAGCAACCGGCTCCCACTTGCTCGCCTTGTCGCTCGCTGGATAGAGCCACGTCGTGATCTCGCCCTTAGCGGAAATGCGACAACCCTGACGGCGCACGCACCACCCGACGTAAGAGATCGATACATAACACGACTCGCTTGGCGTGCTCTCGGCGCCGATCTTGACGTCGAGCAACGTACATTTTCCGCCGAGTCCCAACGGTCCGATACCGAGGCTGTTTGCTTCGGTGAGCAGTTGCTCTTCGAGTTGGGCCAGTTGCTTATTCGAACTCTTATCGCCGAGTTCGCGGAGCAGTTGATGGTGCGCCATCGCCATGCCGCTCGCGCGGTCGCCGCCGATCCCCACGCCGAGCACGCCGGGACCGCAGCCGCGACCCTGAATTTGTACGATGGCCTGCAAGATCGCGGCGCGGACGCCCACCATGTCATTGGGAATCGCATTCTGCGCGTCGGGCAACGCGATTTGCGAACCCGAACCCTCGGCGCCGTTCCCTTTGAGAATCAAGCGCACTTCGAGTTCCGACGACGGCTCGCTTTCGAAAACGACGATCGGCATGCCGGGTCCGACGTTGCCTTTGAGAACTTTGCCGCTCACCGGATCGACGATTTGACTCTGTAGATAGCCGGCCTTGGTCGCCTCGATGACCGCCGTGCGCGCAGCGTCATTCACGAGCGAGTGGTCGTACCCCGTCGGCGTGCGAACATAGAAGTGAATCGACGAAGTGTGAGCGGTCATCGGCTCTTGCGCGAGCGCGGCGAGCTTCAGATTCTCGAGAATGACGTGGAGCACGCCGCGGCTGCGGGAACTCGGCTCCTCCGCCAAGTAGGCGCGGTGCAACTCGGTCCAGACGTCATTCGCCAACTGTGTTGCTGTACGGCGGATAAGTTCAACAAGGCTGGTTTCGAGCGGGCTCATCGGGCGGTTACCTCTTCAAGTCCGGAAATTAGGCGGGGAAAGTAACAAGGATCGAAGTTGAAATCCACAACCCTTTGGCCCGAAAGACGTCAAATAGCGAAACGGCGCGGTCGCCGGTGACTCGTCGGCGCGCCGCCGAGAGTTGCGAAGCTCTGGGCCGGCCGCCCGTCGGACCCTCGATCGCGGCCGCGCTGCGACAAACGGCCGCAAGCTGGCGCTTGTCCGAGACTTAATCCGCGCGACGCTGAGCGCCTTGTGTGTCCCCTAGGATGTTTTGAATCCGCCAAGGATTCTGTGAATCGCAGGAGGATCTTGTCTGGACCACTTTCAGTGCACGCGGTCGCTAGGGTGTGCAATCGAGCGTGTCACCGGTCGGATCGCCGCCGGGAGCCGGGAACGGTTGCGGAGGTTGCGGCCCCGCTGCGAACAGATAGGCGAGGAGCACAATCGGATCGGTGATGTCGATGGCGCCGGTATCGTTGACGTCGGCGGCATCCAAGCACGGCGGCGCGGCGCCGAACACAAACAGGTAGTTGAGTAAGTAGATCGCATCTGCGATGTCGATGATGCCGTTGCCCGTCGAGTCGCCGCGGATGAATGTCGCGCCGCCGCCCGTCACGACGAGGGCGCACGCGCTCTGCGGACTTTCGGCGCCGCCAACACGACCCGCCACGGTGTACACGTTGGGGCCGAGCGCCACGGCATCGTCGATAGCGCTCATCACACTGCCTGGGACGACCGCGATCTCGATGCCGCTGCGGCGCAGCACGACAAAGTCGTACGCGCTTGGCGCCGACCAAGTCACGGTCACTTGCTGCGGCGCGCTCTCTTCGCAGGTCACGTCGATCGGATGCGCCACGGCGTCGGACGCCTTCAGTCGTTCGAGGAGGCCGGTCGAGCCGATCGAACCCGAAATCCAAATCTGATGGTCATCGCGAACGAGCCCGTAGATCGGATTGAGCGGCGTCTCGTCGAGCGCAATGACCTCGCCGGTCGGCAAGCCGGTCGTCGTGATCTCCACGGCGCGCGTGATCTTGTGTTCAAAGGGACCGGCGGTGGTCGCGGTGAGACTTTGGCGCTCGGAGTCGATCGACAATCCGAGATTGAAAACAAACGGTTGGAACGGCGGCAAGGGATGCGGCACCGCTTGCAGCAGTTGACCGGTCGGGCTCATTTGCCAGAACAAGTCGGTGTTACGCTCCAAGAACCAAAAGGTGTCAGTGATCGGATCGTGGCAAAGCCCAGTCGGATAGGTCAGCGCGACGCCGACCGGCGCGCCGGGAATGTCTATCGCGGTCGGCAGCTGCAAGAATCCGCCGGCGAGATTCTGCACGGACAAGAAGAAGTTCTGTGGTTGCAAAAAGGGCGCGCGCACTTGCCAGGAGATGCTCCAGATTTCGTTGGCGGTCGGCGTCGAGCGCACGGCGAACGCGGCGACTTGAAAGGGCGGTTCGGCCGCTGATGGAATCGTTCCGATGAAGTTGAGCGCGGCATCGTAGACAAAGTAGTTTGACGATTGCGCCGGACTATTGACGGCGATGTAGATCTTGCCGTCGACCGGATTGCGCGTCATTTGATAGGCGCTCACGCACGGGAATGTGAAAGCACGTTGGAGCGTCGCGCCGGCGCCGACGCGCACGTCGCAGCGGCGTGCCTCGGCCGCGAGCGCGCCGAGTTGCGGAATGATGCGGTAGGTGTGGCGGCCAGGCGCCGCCGTCGTGTCGAGGTAACTGCTTGCGGAACCTGGCAACGTTGCCAAGAGCACGCCATTGCGCTCGAGCGCGATCGAGTCGTAGGGACCGTGATTCAGAAAGGTGATTTCGACTTCGTCGTCAAAGCCGGGTTGCCGACACTCGAGAAAATCGACGGGCCGCACCGGTGGCGCGTTCCGCTGCACGCGAAACAGCACGTTGTCATTCGAATGAATCGCCAACGTGAACGCGACCGGCTGGCCAAAGTAGGTCGAGTTATGGAGCGCGAAGTAGCGCGCCGGGCGCGCCTGATACATGGCGTCGATCGGCATCTGAAATCCCGTCGGCGCCCCGGTGGCGGCGTTGACGCGGATGAAGCGGGTCGTTCTCTCGTCGAGCAAGTAACCGCTGGCGAGATCGATTTCGTCGAAGCCGCCGCCGATCTCTGGGACCTCGCTGAGTCCGAGCATGTAATTGTCGAGATAAGACGGATCGGGCGTCGGGTGCGCGAGCTCTTCAGGGTGCACGAAGCTCGACAGCACCGCGCCGTTCCGCGCGAGGCGATAGAGGACGCCCTTTTCGAGCTCGAGCGCGAAGATCTCGCCGTCGCCGCCATTGCCATTTGGATCGTAAGCCAGTGCACCGATCCACGGTTCTTCGTCGGGATCGATCGGAATCTGCGCGATGACTGGCGGCGCCACTGGCACGCCGAATAGGTCGAGCTCTTGGATGACATTGGTGAAGGTGTTGTAGACGAGCAGCGTCTGAGTCTCGGGGCGAAACGCGATGCCCGTGAGCTCATCATCCATGTCGGGGAACGGCCCCGTGAGTTCGAACAAGTAGTTCAGATTCTTGTCGTAGCCGAGAATGCGGTTCTCGATGTCGGTGATGTAGATCGTGCCGAGATCGTCTTCTGCGAGGTCGATCGCAAATCCGAGATCCGGCAGATGCACGAGCGCCTGGATTTGTCCCGCGCCGATCACGTCGACGCAGTTGCGGCGCTCGGTCTCGAGCGTGCCGTCGACGCCGTAGACCTCATAGGCGTAGACGCCGTCAGCGAGATCGTTGTCGGCGTAGCCCAGGCTCGTACCGGCAAGCGTCACGAGCAGCGCATCGTTGCGGCGGATGACGATCGAGTCGTAGGGTTGCCCGAGCGTCCAGGTCAGCGCGATGTCGTTGCCCGTGGCGATGCAGCTCAATGAGAGCAAGTTCGCAATCGGCGGCAACGTGCCGTCGACGACAAACAACGACGCCGTCGATTCGCTCGTGCCGTAGATCGCGTCGTAGACTTCGCCGTTTGCGGGATCGACATAGGGTCGACGGATGATTCCGCCGACGCCGGCGGCGCCGGATTCACTGAGCGAGATGACGAGTCCGGTCGCGACGCCCGCGGCGGTCAGGCGATGGATCACGGGAGCTGTGCCGACTTCGCCGATGACGTCGAATCCCACGAGCGAACCCGCCGGACTCAAGATCAAGTCGATGCCGCCGGCCGCCGCGCCGGCGCCCATGCCCGGGAAACCATCGGGATCGTCCGGATGCACGAAGTAATCGATCAATCCGCCGTCGAGATCGAACTGATAAATCACGCTGCCAACGGTTTCGGTCACGAAAACCGATCCCGCGCCGCTGCCGCCGTTGGGCAGGAACGCCATGCCGCGCAAGAACGCCCCGAAAGGATTGACGACCGGTAAGACGCCGAGCACGACATCGATGCCGACCGGCGCGCCGGTACGATCGACCTCTAACATCTGGAATGTGCGGGGCTCGACCATCAAGAAGGTGTCGTTGGTCGGGTAATAGCAAATGCCGGTGGATCCATCGACGCCGCCAAAGGGATTCGGAAAGCTGCCGAGCAAGTTGAACTGATCATCGAAGTGCTTCACATCGCCGTCGAGATAAGACACCACCCAAAAAGTGTTGTCGGTCGGATCGTGCGCAATATCTTGCGGCGCGAGTCCCTGAAACGGCGCGCTGAGGAGAAGTGTGCCGGCGGCGCCGGCGAACGCGGCGATCGGGACGATGACGGTTGCTAGTAAGGTCGCCATCACCACCAACGTCTTTCCTGCTGGCGAACGACGACGAGTTTGCATTGCGGACGCTGGTGACGAAACGATGATCATGTTCATTTCTGATGCAGCCCTTCCCGCACGCGATGTGTTTTGTCGGCAGACCAGATTCTAGCGCCCGCGCCCCGGCGACTGCCAGCATCGAGTCGCGCGGGCGAAGAAGTCGCCAGCCCGGGAGAGTGAGGTGTTAGATGAGATCGAGTCAGTTGATGGGCGTCGTTGTCGTCGCAGCGCTGGCGCTCGCGTCCTGCTGTACCGATCGGCACTACAAAGTGACAGCCAGTGAGTTTCGCAGTGCATTGTCGCGGGTGAACAAGATGTACTCCGTGCGCCTCATCGGCGTGGCGAATGAACGCGCGTTTCTTCGTTTTTCTGGAATGCGTACCAGATTCTGCCGTGTCGACGATGTCTGGAGCGTGGCGCTCGACGAATTTCCCGAAGCCGACGCCGAGCGACTCCGGCGTGGCGAGCATCCGTGGTCGCCGAAACTCCCGCCGCGGTCAAATCCAAGTCACTGATACGAATCAAGCTCTAACTCGTCAACCGTCGCGTGAAACTCGCTGATCGACGGAACGTGCTGATCGCCGGTGTCGATGACTTTGCCGCTCTCACTTCACTCGAGCTGCTCGAGTTCGGTCAGGAACTCGCGATAGTTCACGACGGAGACGTCGTCGATCTTGAGCGGTCGATCGACCCAGCATGCAATGATCTTGCGCAACGGTTTCGCCTTAGCAACGAGGTCCGCGAGCGATGCCAGTCCGCGTGTATCCGCGGCGCGAATGTTTTTCGATGCCTTGATCTCGACGCCGAGCAATTCATCGGCTGTTTCGATGACGAGATCCACCTCAGCGCCACCTTCGGTACGGTAGGAGGAGAGCTTCCAGCGTTTTCTGAAAGCGCGATCCAGGTAGAACACTTGCAGTATGAGCCACTGCTCGAAGAGCGGCCCTAGTTCTTGTTGGCTTGCGGCCCGGCGATGGAGGCCGAGGAGCGCGTTGCGCACTCCGACATCGAATAGCAACACGCGCTCGCGCTGCAAGACTCTCCGCGTCGTCTTGATACTCGGTTGAAATGCCGGCAGACGAAACAGCAGCAAGGTGTCCTCTAAGATCGAGACGTAGCGGCGGATCGTCTCTTTGGGGATCTCGGTGTCTGCGCTCAGCTTCGAGTAGTTCAACCACTGTCCGCTCATCTCGGCCACGACATCGAGGAAGCGCGCATAGGCGCCGACGTTCTGTGTTAGCGCCTCGGCGCGAATTTCTTCACGCAGATAGATCTCCGAATAGGTTTCCAGCGTCTCATTGGCCTCGGTATCCATGAGCTGGAGTTCGGGTAGCATGCCGAGTCTCAGGCACTTCTCCAGTACGAAATTGGCGCCGAGTTCGCTCATTAACAAGGGGTCGAGATACTCGAGCACGACCCTTCCCGGGAGTAGGTTGACTCCGCGACGGCGGAGTTTTCGCGCGCTGGATCCTGTCAGCAAAAACCGCGTCTGGTTCCGCGGCCGGTCGACAATGAGCTGAACAAGATTGAGGAGCGCGGGTACTCGTTGGATTTCGTCGATCAACACGAGCGTGCGGACCGGCCACGCCGCGGACTCCTGGCGCAGCCGTCCCGGGTCCTTTGCATAACGCAAATACTCCGCTTCGTCGGCGAGATCGATCGTCACGTCTGGTTTGAGCGCACGACAAAGCGTGGTCTTGCCGACTTGTCGCGGCCCCAGAAGGAGCACGCTCTTCTTGCCGTCGGCCAGCCGTCGCTCCAGAACCCTGTCTAGCATGTGGTGTATTTACGTCGTATTTGCCCCACTGTCAAGACGGCTCACGACATCAGGCAGACGCGCACGCCTGCTCTCGCCGCGGGCCGGCGATGGTGGCCTTGCAGAACGGCAGGAGTGTTTGAAATGCGTTCTCGAAGGTAGGACGATCCCTGGCAAAGTCCATGCTGTGATCGATATGCGGCGCTCCGGAAAAACCACTTTTCTGCGGCAACTGCAAGACGAACACGACCGCAGATCTCCGCGTGAGTCGCCATCGCACGCGCCGTGTTTTGTCGGAAGGCCAGATTCTAGCGCCCGTGCCCCAGCGACTGCCAATCGCCGTTATCCCGCCTTCTCGCCGAAGAAGAGTTCCATTTGGAAGAAGAGGAAGTCGCCTTGGCCGCCACCGCCGGTGCCGCGGACAAAGTTGCCGGCCCAGAAGTGACTCCACCCGGTCCAAATGGCGAAACGCTTCTCGGCGCTCGCCCACTTCACATAGATATCGAGTTCGCGGCCGATGTCGCGGCCCTGGTTGCCGGCGCTCGCGGTGCGGATCGCCGTGCCGCCCGCGTCGTACCAAGCGTCGCGCTGCGCATCGAGCCGGAACCAATGGAAGTCGGCGTGCACCGTCGCGCGCTTGGCCGCAAACGGTGCGACGAGCGTTTTGAAGTACGTATCGCGACCGTTTTGCCACGCGAAGATGTCATAGTGACCTTGATAGGAATGACCAAACGGCGCGATGGGTTTGAATGTGTTTTCGTTGCCGTCCACGGGATCGTCGTCGCCGCTCGCGAACGTGTGGCCAAACGCGAATCCCGGTTGCCACGGACAGCATTTCTCTTCGAGTCTATAGCCCGCCTCGCCGGCATACCCGAACGCGTCGACCCGATCGGTCGCTGACTTACCCTCTTGATACGCGAATTCGAACGACGCCCGCGCGCCATGTTTTTGAAATGCGGAGCGAACTCCGAACGTCGAGTCTTCGAGATCGCCCGCAATTCCATCTTCGCCCAGCGTGGCGCCGCCTTGGTGCTTGAAGTTTCGCCAGAAACCGTAGACATCGAGTTCGGTGTGCGGAATCGCTCGATTCATCGCATAGATGCCGGTGATCTGCGCGTCTTGTCCCGCGCCATTGATGCCGGCGTCTTCGACGAGTTGCGCCCACAACAGATCCGCCGTGGTTTCCGCGCCACCGAACTTGAGCGTCGCACGACCGCCTTCGTAAGCGCGGCCGATATTGCTCCAGTCGAGCGGGCTGATCATGCGTTGATCGCCATAGCTCGGGAGTTGCTCTCGACCGACTCGCAGCGTCGCGTCGATCTTCTCGAGTACCGTCGGTCGTGACGGCAATAGGCCCAACAGGTCCGTGAAAACGAAGTGACCTTGTCGCAAGTCGACGCCTTCGTCGTCGGTCAGAAATGTCGGGCTCTCCTCGCCGAACGCGCGCGAATCCTGGAGCTCAACAAAGGCGCCGAAATGCTTCTCGGCTTGAAATCTCGCATGGAGCCGCGTGCGCAACGAATTGAAGTCTTCGCTGTCGTTGCCATTTGCGAGCCGATAATCCGCCGGCGATTTGAACTCACCGCGGTAACGAATCGCGCCGCCGATGCTCAGTCCCTTAACGAATCGGTCCCAGGCGTTGATGCGCGCTTCGATACCCGTGAGCCGCTCTTCGACGGTTGGCGACGCCGGTGGCGTCGTGACCGTCGATGGCGGTGGAACGGACGTCGGAAGCGGTGGATCCGCCAGCAGCGCTGGCGACAGGAGGCTGAAGAGCGCGCAGGAGAAAATGACTCGCTGTGTTCTAGTCCAAGAACAAGCGCTGCGCGCTTGTTCTTGGACTAGATTTTTCCTAAGGGTGTTGCTCCAACACCCCTCGCGGTCGTGGCTCCGCCACGACCGCTTCACCCCAACGAGCTCGCCTCTGGCTCGTAACGGCAAGTACGCGAAGCCTTTGCTTGTAATCGCGTTTGTTTTAGGTCTAGCGTGCATCCGAGGTCCCTTCGGAGTGTTGATTGCGGTTGCGCATGAGAAGCACGGCATTGCGTGGCGCCGGGCACACGCGATGGCACTCGCCGCAACCCGTGCACACGGCGTCGACGATGCGCGGTTTGCCGTGCTCGATCGCGATCGCGCCGGACACCGGGCAATGTTCCGCGCACACCGAGCAGAAACCGCCCGTGTGCGCGAGACACTGACCGATTTTGATGACGGCACGCCGTTCGCGCGCGCCGGGGGCATGAAGCGTCGCCGCAAACTCCGCGATGCCGCGCGCGACGTGTCGCAACACACCGCCGTCGAACCAAGCGCGCCGCGAAATGGGGTTGTCTCGCATTACCATGAGCCCTCGCTCGCGCTGCGATCACGCGCAGGATCAAACGCCGCTGGCAACGCATGACATTGCAGGCACGACTGACGCCAGGGATGGGTGGTCCGCAGTCCAAGCCGGCCGGTCGGCCCATGGCAGCTCAAGCACTCGCTTCGCATCTGGAGTGAGTGCGGAATCATCGGCGGCGCTCCCGGCCACGCCCGTGGTCCTTCGAAGGGCGCGTCGATTCCGCGAAAGGAATTCGCGGGCGGGGGAGATGCGTTGCCGACGGCATCCAAATCCGGCGCCGAACCTGGCGCATGACATTGCGTGCACATTGTGTAGTGGGCGTGACTCGGCCGCGGCGCGGCGCGTTCACCGGTCGGCAACGCGTCGCCGTGGCAGACGAGGCAGCTTGCAGTCGAAAGCGCATCGACTTCGTGCGGGATCGTCGGCGGCGCGCCGTTGTACGCGCGGTGTGCGGCGCGCGCCGCCAATGCGGCGACCTTGTCGGCGCGCGTGACTTTGATTTCCTCGAACAGGTTCACGACGGGTCGCTTGAGTTCCGCGAGATGACTGCGCCAATTGTGGTTCGGTCCCCAGCGCGTCGTCGCCACTTCGGAGTAACTGACAGTCGGCAGCACGCGAGTGTCCGCGGCGCCGTTCGCACGAGTACGCGCAGCGACGAGGCGCGGCGCCGCGTCGATTCGACTGGCGACTTGCGCGGTGCCGTAAAGACCGACGAAGTAGCCGATGCCCGCGATGGTGATCACTGCAAGCAGCACCAACTGCAAGATCCGGGCAGCACTCGCCGCAGTCGGTTCCGCGTTCGTCATGTCGCATTCACTCGATCCCGGCGCGACGTACGAGTACGGCGCACTTCTTATAGTCCGGTTGCTTCGAGAACGGATCGTGCGCGTCGAGCGTGACTTCATTGATCGGCGTGCGTTCGTCAAAGAACGGCACGAAGACGGAACCGCGCGGCGGCTGGCCGCGGCCGTTCAACCACGCGGGAAGTTTCACAGCGCCGCGCCGCGAAGCGACTTCGACGATGTCGCCGTTGCGGATGCCAAGCGCGGCCGCGTCGTCGGGGTGCATCTCGACGTAGGTCTTCGGCACCGCCCGCGCGAGTTGCGGTATGCGCCGGGTCATCGAGCCACTATGCCAATGCTCGAGCACGCGGCCGGTGGCGAGCCAGAACGGATACGCGGCGTCGGGCACTTCCGGCGGCGGCGCATAGGGATGAAACCAGATCTGCGCACGATGGTCCTTGGTCGTCGAGTGATAGAACTGCACGCCCGCGCCCTTCTCGACGTAAGGGTCATCGAACTCCGAGAACCGAAAGCGCGTTTCGCGCCACGAATTATCCGGCTGCTGGACGACCGGCCAGCGGAGTCCGCGCGCTTTGACGTACTCGTCGTACGGCGCGAGGTCCTTGTGCTTCAGCTTTGTGAACTGTCGATACTCTTCGAACAGTGCGCGATCCACGTTGACATCGTAGTAGTGCTCCCACTGCCAAACCGGAACTTCGGCGCCGGCGTCGTTCTTGATGCTGAATAAGAACTGGCCATCCTTGTCCTTCATGCCCGCGTGACCGAGTTCGAGCAGTCGGTGGGCGACGGCGATGGTTTGCCAGCAGTCATCGCGCGCTTCGCCGGGCGGTTCCACCATCTTGAACCACTGTTGCGTGCGTCGTTCGGAATTGCCGAACATGCCATTCTTCTCGACCCAAAGCGCGGCCGGGAGCACCAAATCCGCGAGTTTGGTCGTCGCCGTCGGGTACACGTCGGAGACGATGAGAAATTTGTCCGCGAGATCGCGCTTGCCGAGAAACAGCTTGTTGAGATTCGGCAGGGTCTGCCCCGGGTTCGTGACCTGCACCCACAGCGTGGCGATATCGCCGCCGCTATCGCTCGGCGTACAGAAGCTCTCCCACATGCTCACGGTGTGACGACCAGGCTTTGCTTGAATGCGGCCCGGCGGCAAATTCCAAATCGCTTCGGACTGCGCCCGGTGCTCGGCGTTGGCGACCACACGTCCACCGGGTAGCGCTTGCGCGAGCGTGCCGACTTCGCGCACCGTTCCGCACGCGGACGGCTGCCCGGTGAGACTCATCGGTGCGTCACCCGGACGACCGAAGTGTCCACTCAAGAGATGAATGCCGTGCACTAAGCAGTTGATCGCGGTGCCCGCCGTGTGCTGATTCATGCCCATGCACCACGTGCTGGTGATGCGCAAGTCGCGCCGACCGAATAGCGCCGCGAGCGCGCGGATCTCTGTTGCCGGCACGCCGGAAATCTGCTCGACGTACTCGGGCGTGTAGGGTTCGACGAGGCGACGGTATTCGTCGAAAGTGATCGCCTTGCCTTCCAAGGTCGGCGGATCGGCGGGTGCGCGAAAAGAGCAGTGCTTTCCGACGAACTCCGCATCGAACTGCTGCTCGCGGATAAGCAAATGGGCGATGCCATTCGCGATGGCGAGATCCGTATGCGGCTTGAAATTCAAGAAGCGCTGACAATGCTCGGTCGTGCGCGTGCGGCGCGTGCCGATGTCGATCAGCAGAACGTCTTCGCCGCGCGAGCGACGATCGACGACGCGCGAGAACAACACCGGATGCATCTCAGCGGGATTGTTCCCCCACAGGATGAGCACGTTGCACTCATCGAGATCCTGATAACAGCCCGCCGGCTCGTCGACGCCGTAGGTGGCGAGGAAGCCGGTGACGGCGGATGCCATGCACAGCCGCGCGTTTGGGTCGATATGGTTGTTGGCGAGTCCGCCCTTCATGAACTTTTGCGCCGCGTAGCCTTCTGGAATGGTCCATTGGCCCGAGCCGTAGAATGCAAAGCGATCCGGCGCCGCGAGAATTCGTCGCGCGACAATATCGATGGCTTGCGGCCAGTCGATCGGCACGAGTTCGCCGTTGCGGCGTAAGAGCGGTCGCGTGAGCCGATTCGCGCCGTAGAGAATCGAACCGACGTGATAGCCCTTCACGCACAAGAGGCCTTTGTTGACATCGGCCTGCGGATCACCGGCGATCGCCGCTACCTTGCCGTCGCGAACGCCGACCTGCACGTGACAACCGGTGCCGCAGAAGCGACACGGCGCTTTATGCCATTTCACGTCGGAGGCGGGATCCGAGAACGTATCGACATCCGGTGCGGCAGCTTGACACCGGTTGCCGCCGACCGCGGCTTCAGCGACCGCGGTGGCCGTGGCCAAGGCTGCCAGCTTGAGAAAATTGCGGCGATCCGCTCGTTCCGGTGAGTCCATCGAGATGTCCTTCAAACTCACTGAGATGACGAATCCGTCGTCGCGGCTTCCGCCGCCCGCCACGCCGAGGTTTCCTCGCTTCCCGCTGTCAGCAGATCGATGAAAACGAGATCGACGCGGTCGACGCCTTCGACGCTGCTCACCCATTCCAACAACTCGATGGCCTCGTCCATCGTCGCGCACTCGAGGACCGCCGGCAGTTTGCGTGCGCCGCTGTTGGCGCCGAGATCGACGACTCGACCGAGCTCGAGTCGCGGATCTTTGGTGAGGAGCGCGATGGTCCGTTCGAGGACTTCGTACTCCGATCGCAAGGTCACCACGATGCCGCTCACTGCCACGTTGCCGACTCCTCGGTGTGCGCGGCCCGCGCAAAGCCGGCGCAGCTTTTGCACCGAGCCATCTCGCGAGTCGTTGGAAACTGTCGGTGGTCGGCAGTGCAAACCCAGGGCCGCTCGAATCCAACGCCCGCGGCGCGCAACTATGAGAATTGACAATGGATCCAGCACGCTGGCTCGCAAAATTAGGAACGGGTTTCGCGAGTTTGCGAAGCGAAGCACGGTCTCGGTTCGCGCGTCACGCGCTCGTGCTGACGCTCATCGCGGGACTCGTGGTCGTGGGGGGGTGTGGACGGCACGAGGATGTTGCCACGGCGCGCGCGTCAACGGACGCGGATCGTGTTGCGCAAAGCCGCTTTCCGGTACTCGTGAATCCGGGTCGTGAAACGCCGCGCGTGGCAACCGGACAACTCGGTTTTGATGGACAACCCATCACGTTGTCGTGTCGCAATTGCCACGATGCGCGCGAACCGCAGCCAAAGTTGAGCTCAGCCGACGAACTCGATCAGTTCCATCAAGGACTCACCTACCGTCACGGCGATCGCCCGTGTCTGGCGTGCCACACGGCCGGCGACTACGACCGACTGCATTTGGCGGACGGCGGCACCCTTGCGTTCGACGAAGTGATGCAGCTTTGCGCGCAGTGCCACGGCCCGCAAGCGCGCGACTTCGCGCATGGGGCGCACGGCGGCATGACGGGATATTGGGACCTCACGCGTGGTCCGCGGCGGCGCAATAACTGCATCGACTGCCATGATCCGCACGCGCCGGCCTTGCCGAAACTGTTGCCCACGTTCAAACCGCGCGATCGATTCTTGGCGCCCGCAATAACCGACGAGGAGCACGAGCGTGAACGCACCGAGGCCGCACGACACTGAGACGCCGACGAGTGACGGAGAAGGCGCGGCGACGGCTGCGTCGGGCGGTCTCAGCCGCCGCGCATGGCTGAAGGGCGCGAGCGTGGCGGTGGGCGCTGTTGCGCTGACCGGTGCGCTAGCGCCGCTTGCTGAAGTCGCGCAGAAGCTGACGATCGACGAGTTTCTGCAAAAGCACTATCGCGAACTCGGTCCGGAGGAGTTGCGAGCAGTATTGGCGCGGCTTGCGACTGAGACTCGTGCGACTCACGGCGTCGACGTGACGATCGCGGCGCCGCCGCCGATCGACGGCGTGAAGTTCGGTTATGCAATCAACCTCAGTTTGTGCAACGGCAACGGCAAGTGCGTCGAGGCCTGCCATCGCGAGAACAACCACGATCGTGCGAGCGGACAGTCGTACATTCGCGTGCTCGAGCTCGACAAGGGCAGTATGGACATGGCGAGCGGCAACACGACGTATGCGCATGCAGTGCCGGCGCCCGGCAAGTACTATTTGCCGGTGCAGTGCATGCAGTGCGACAACCCGCCGTGTGTGCGCGTTTGTCCGGTGGAGGCGACGTGGAAGGAACGCGACGGGATTGTCGTCGTCGACTACAGCTGGTGCATCGGCTGTCGCTACTGCGAAGCGGCCTGCCCGTATCACGCGCGCCGCTTCAACTGGCAAGAGCCCGAAGTTCCGGCGCAAGAGATCAATCCAAATCAGGGCTATCTCTCGAATCGCGTGCGGCCGAAGGGCGTCGTCGAGAAGTGCCACTATTGCTTACATCGCACGCGGGTTGGCCGTTTGCCGGCGTGCGTTGAAGCCTGCCCAACCGGCGCGCGCGTCTTCGGCAATTTGCTCGACCCGGATTCGGATATTCGTTTCATTCTGGAGAACAAACGCGTGTTTCGGCTGAAGGAAGATCTGGGCACTTTGCCGTCGCTGTTTTACTTCTTCGATAAGTGAGCGAGACGACATGAGAGCGACGAACTCGACCGCACCGACTTCCACCGCCGCGCCGCCGGCTGCCGAAGGCCACATCGTCAGTTACCCACGCTTTCTCGGGCGCGCGCTCGCTATCGCGACCGATGGCAGTCCGCTGTTCTACGCGATCATGACGGCGCTCACGGCGGTTGCGCTCGTCGGGGCGAACGCTTGGGCGCATCAGGTCGCAAGCGGAATGATTCTGACGAACATGACGGACCACGTGAGCTGGGGCTTTTACATCGCCAACTTCACGTTCATGGTGGGACTCGCGGCCGGCGGGGTCATGATGGTGATCCCGGCGTATCTCTATCATGATCGAAAGATGCACGACGTCGTGATCATCGGTGAGCTGCTCGCCATCGCGGCCATCGTCATGTGCATTCTGTTCGTGGTCGTCGATCTCGGTCGACCGGACCGCTTTTGGCATATCATCCCCGGGCTCGGACGCTTCAATTTTCCGATGTCGATGCTGACTTGGGATGTGATTGTGCTGCACGTTTACTTGCTCCTGAACTTGCACATCTGCGGCTATCTCTTGTACCAGCGTTTCCTGGGGCGCGAGCCGCGGCGCCAGTGGTATGTGCCATTCGTGCTCGTGTCGATTGTCTGGGCGATCTCGATTCACACAGTGACCGCCTTTTTGTACTGCGGACTCGGCGGGCGACCGTTTTGGAACTCGGGGTTGCTCGCGCCGCGCTTTTTGGCATCGGCGTTTGTTTCCGGCCCGGCGTTCATCATCGTCACGCTGCTGTTGCTGCGTCGCGTAGCCGCGGTCGCGATCCCGGACACCGTCATTCAAACGCTCGTGCGCATCGTGCGCATCACGCTACTCATCAATTTGGTCATGCTCGCGTCGGAACTGTTCACCGAGTTTTACAGTGGTGGGGCGCATTCGAGCACGGCGCGCTACTTATATTTTGGTCTGCATGGCAAGAGTGCGCTCGTGCCGTGGGTCTGGACATCGCTGGTGTTGACGGTGGTTGCCGCGGGTTTGTTTCTGCACCCCGCGGCGCTCGCGGGTCGTGGGGTCACTGCGACGGCCTGCGCCGCCGCGTTCGTCGGCATATGGATCGAAAAAGGCATGGGGCTCATCGTGCCGGGATTCATCCCGAGCACGTTGCACGAAATCGTCGAGTACCAGCCGAGCATTGTGGAGTGGAAGGTATCGCTCGGTATTTGGGCCTTCGGGCTCATGATCTACATCGTGGCGATCAAGATCGCGATCGCAGTTTTCACCGCGCCGCGCAAGTGGCAAACGCCGTGAGCGCGTTGCGCACCGAAGGATTCGCACCGCGGCCGTTGCGCACGGGGTGGGAGCGTCGAAAAAAATCCCCAAGGCGAGCCGGTCTGCCGGTCCGCCCTGGGTTCAACACTCTGGGTTCAATACTCTGCGTTTAGTGCAGTGCGACGAGAGCAGTGATCGTTAGCGAGCTTTCACCTCGATGCGCGCCGATGGCGTCGGTTCGACTTTCGCGAAGCTCACCGAGAGCATGCCCTTGGCGTACGTAGCGGTCGGTGTCGCAGTGCGCACGTAAGCCGGCAAAGCGACGGCGCGCGAAAAGGAGCCGTACTGCGACTCGACGAGATGGAAGTCTTGTTCCTTCTTCTCGTTTTCGAACTTGCGTTCGCCGGAGACGTTTAGCGTATTCTCGCGCACTTCGACCTGAATCTCTTTCTCGGTCATGCCCGGCAGCTCGAACGCGACCGTGTAATTCTTGTCGTCTTCGGAAACATTGCAGGCGGGCAACTTGCTGCGCGTGAACACTTCCGGCAGTTTGCTCGCGAACGGCTCGTCGAAGAAGTGGTCGAACATCTGCGCGAGCGCGCTCGCGCGCGGCGTCGCTGGTCGGCGATCAAACCAAGGAATGAGACTCATGGCGAAGCCCCTTTCTTTTGAGTAGTGAGTTTCGGCGGCACCGTACGGTCCATCGCAAGAGCAGTGCCAGGCGCGCGCCGGCGATGTTTGCGCGCCGTTCCCATCAGTGCTGGATTTTCGCGCGGTCGCGAAACGAGTTCTTGCGGCTGCAAACTTCCCGCTCGCTCAACAAATGGCGGTCGCGCTTGCCAATTGCTAACTCGTACGGGAGAGTGTCCCGCGCGACGGCAAGTTCTTTGCACGCTGATAGCTCGGAGGGGACGAGAAAGTGGCGATCGGCAATACGGCGTCGGGGGATCCAATTGTCGGGCGACGAGCGCGCCGGGCTGCGTGGTTCGTCGTCGCCATCATTTCAGGGGTGGCGTTCGGCATCGGCGCCTACGCGTTTGTTTACGCGGAGGGCGCTTCTTATCTCAGCACCGATCCGACCGCGTGCGTGAACTGCCATATCATGCGGCCGCAATACGACGCGTGGCAGAAGTCGAGCCATCACACCGTGGCCACATGTGTCGACTGCCACTTGCCCGCCGCCGGCGTCGCGAAATGGATCGCGAAGGGTCGAAACGGCTTCAATCACAGTTGGGCTTTCACGTTTCAAGATTTCGCCGAGCCGATCGAGGTCGCGCCGTTCAACAGGGAAATTCTCGAGGCCAATTGTTTGCGTTGTCACGGGGATCTCGTTCACGAGCTGCTGACGGCGCAAGTCGGAGAAAGTGCTACGCCCCAATGCGTGCGCTGTCACGCCGCTGTTGGGCACGGTCCGCGAGCGGGGCTCGGAGGCGCCGATCGCGGCGTTGAAAAGGAATCGCTGAATAGATGAAAACGGACACTCAAGACCTCGCGGCTTCACGCGGGCGCATCCTCCTCGGCTTGGCGCTCGTCGGCGCCGCGGTTTCGGCGGCGGGAGCGACGGCGCTCTTGATGAACATCGCCGAGCGCAAATCCGAAGGTCGCAATCCCTACGTTTTGCTGCAGCCGGTCGCGGAAGATGACACCGACCCCGCGAAGTGGGGTGTGAACTGGCCGAAACAGTACGACGCGTATCTCCGTACCGCGCTCGCGACGCGCACCCGTTTCGGCGGTCACGGTGGCAGCGAAGCGATGCCCGATGAGAAGATCGAGCGCGACCCGTGGTTGAAGCGCATGTTCTTGGGCTACGCCTTCGCTATCGATTACCGCGACCGTCGAGGTCACGCGCACATGCTCGCCGATCAGGAAGCGACCCAGCGGCTGACAAAGCCGCAATCCGGTTCGTGTCTTCATTGTCACGCTTCGGTCATGCCACTGTATCGCGCACTCGGCGCCGGCGACGTCATGAAGGGGATGGATGCGGCCGCGCAGTTGACGTACCACGACGCGAACCAGCAATTGCATGCCCTCGGTCACGCGCAGCCGGTCGCTTGTGTGGATTGCCACGATCCCAAGTCGATGCAGCTCCGCGTGACGCGGCCTGGATTCATTCGCGGCATTCAAGAATTGGCAGCGTCAGACGCACCCGTTCCGCACATTCCGAGTATCGATGAATGGCGCAAATCGGATCGTGCGACTCCCTACGACCCAAACCGTGACTCGCGTCGCTCCGAGATGCGTTCGTTCGTCTGCGGTCAATGTCACGTCGAGTACTACTGCTCGACCAAAATGCCGCTGACGTTTCCGTGGGGCCGTGGTCTCAAAGCGGAAGACATCGAAGCCTACTGGGACAACACTCGGTTCGCCGACGGCGCGCAATTCTTCGACTACAAGCACGCCGAGAGCGGCGCGGCGATCTTGAAAGCGCAACACCCTGAGTTCGAACTGTGGAGCCAAGGCATTCATGCGCGCAGCGGCGTGTCGTGCGCCGATTGCCACATGCCCTACATGCGCGATGGCGCGACCAAAGTCAGCGACCATTGGGTGCGCAGCCCACTCTTGAACATCAATCGCGCCTGTCAGGTCTGTCACCACGCGGCGGAAGATGAAATCAAAGCGCGCGTCGATGCGATCCAGCAACGCAACTTCGATTTGATGCAACGGGCTGCACAAGCGCTGATGGCGCAGCTCGACGCGATTCAGCGGGCGAAAGCCGACGGCGCCACTGCGGAACAACTCGCTCTCGCGCTCGACATGCAGCGCAAAGCGCAGTGGCGCATCGATTTCATCGCCGCGGAAAACTCGATGGGCTTTCATGCGCCGCAAGAGGCTGCGCGCATTCTTGGCGAAGCCGCCGATTACGCGCGTCAGGGGCAAGTTGCCGCGCTCTTATGGCGGAGCGGTGGCAAGCAGCCGTAGGGCTTTCACCCGGCGGTCGACGAACGGCGGAGGAACGCGACACGATGATGCAAAGTCTCGAGCGGCTCTTTCGACCGAACAGCGTTGCCTTGCTCGGGGCGAGCGATCGGCCGAGAAGCGTCGGTGCGCTGCTCATGCGCAATCTGCTGAACGCCGGTTTTTCCGGCGCAATCTTGCCGGTCAATCCGCACGACCGAGCCATCGCCGGCGTGTTGGCATATCCGGACATCGCGAGTTTGCCGGTCGTGCCGGACTTGGCGGTGATCGCCACGCCGCCCGCGACCGTACCGGGTATCGTGCGGCAACTCGGCGCGCGCGGCACGGCGGCCGCGGTGATCATCACAGCCGGATTACGCGAAGCACTAAATGAGGATGGACGCAGTCTCGAGCAGGCGACGGTCGAGGCGGCGCGTCTGACCGGAATGCGGTTTCTCGGTCCAAATTGCGTCGGCTTACTCGTGCCCGGAAACGGACTCAACGCCAGCTTCGCGCCTGGCAATGCGCTCCCCGGTCGACTCGCATTCGTCGCGCAGTCTGGCGCCCTCTGTGCTGCGGTCCTCGATTGGGCGACTTCGCGCGGAATCGGTTTCTCCCACTTCGTGTCGCTTGGCAACTGCGCCGATGTCGACTTCGGCGATGTGCTCGAGTACTTGGCGACGGATACGCACACCGACGCGATCCTTCTGTACATCGAGGCGATCATCGGAACGCGCAAGTTTCTCTCTGCGGCGCGTGCCGCGTCGCAACGGAAACCGATCATTGCGATCAAGGCCGGTCGTGCCGCGGCGGGCGCGCGCGCCGCGCACTCTCACACCGGAGCGCTCGCCGGCTCCGACTTGGTCTACGACGCGGCGCTGCGGCGGGCCGGAGTGTTGCGCGTCGACACTTTTCAGGAGTTGTTCGCGGCCGTCGAGACCTTGAGTCGCGGGGCGCGGTTGGCGAGCGAAGAAGTCGTCGTCGTCACGAATGGCGGCGGACCTGGAGTGCTGGCGGCTGACGCGTTGGCCGCCGGGCCGGCGCGACTCGCCGAGCTAGATGCCGAAACAATCGCGGCGCTTGACGGCTGGTTGCCCGCCTATTGGTCGCACGCGAACCCCATCGATCTCGTCGGTGACGCCGACGCCGAGCGCTACCGACGTGTGCTCGAAACACTTTCGTCCGGGAGTGGCTCGCACGCGACGCTGGTACTGCACTGTCCGACAACCGTCGCGGACAGCGACGAAGTAGCGGGCGCCGTCGCGCAATGGACTCGTGAACACGATCGAAAGTGCTTCACGTGTTTCCTCGGCGGGGCCGCCGCGGTGGAAAGTCGGCGCATCCTAGCGGCCGCGCAAGTGCCGACGTATGAGACTCCCGAGGAAGCCGTTCGTGCACTCCATCAGCTCGTGGCGTATGGTCGCATCCATGCGGATGTTCGCGGCGCAGAGGAAGTCGCCGAAGTTTCACCAGCGGAAGTTGCGGCTGCCAACTCGGTGATGGAATCCGCCGTCTTGGCCGGGCGCGTTCAGCTCGGTCCGTTCGAGTCGTTGCAGATTCTGCGGCACTACGGTTTCCCGGTGATAGAAACGTACGCGGCCGCGACTGCCAAAGAAGCCGCGAGTATCGCTCGCAAAATCGCGGGTCCGATCGCGCTAAAACTCGATGTCCCAGATCACCCGCACAAGTCCGATTATGGCGGAGTCGCGCTCGGTCTCGGCGCGGACGAGGTTGAGCTCGCTGCCGAGCGCATGCTGTCGCAGTTGTTGGCGAAATACAGCTCGGCGCGACCGCGCGCTTACCTGGTGCAGCGATATCGCTCGCGCGCCGATGCTCATGAGTTGCTGATGGGGATTGCGACCGACGCGGCGTTCGGACCGGTAGTGCTGTTTGGGGCTGGCGGGACGGCCGTCGAAGTGTTAGCCGATTGCGTCGCCGCTTTACCGCCGCTGACGCTCCGCGAGGCCCGGGATTTGATCGATCGGACGCGCGTCGTGCGGCTTCTGCGCGGCTATCGCAATCGACCGCGCGTCGATTTTGATGCGCTCGCACTCGGTCTCGTGCGACTCGCGCAACTCGCGGTCGAGTCACCATTACTCGTCGAGTTGGATATCAACCCGTTGTTCGCCGACGCGAGCGGTGTCTTGGCGATTGACGCGCGCGCCCGATTGCGACTCGCGCCGGTCGAAGCAGCGCCGACGTTGGCGGAGCGACGGCTCGTCACTCCAATGGATGGGGGCGGAAAGTGAAGATCGAACCGGACGCTGGAATCGACGCGCTCTTGCCGTCAGAAATGGCGGTGCGGGCGGAAGCCGTGGGCGTCAAGAAGGCCAGCATGAACGGCGTGAGTCTGCTCACGTTGGCGGTCCTGGCGGGCGCGTTCATTTCCATGGGCGCAGTCTTCAGCACCACCGCGATGGCGAGTAAGGAAGTGCCGTGGGGCTGGAATCGGGTGCTCGGCGGCGTCGTGTTCAGCACGGGGTTGATCTTGGTGGTAGTTGGTGGCGCGGAGCTTTTCACCGGCAACACGGTGATGGTGATGGCGTGGGCGAATCGCAAAATCTCGACCGCTGCATTATTGCGCAACTGGACCATAGTCTACGTCGGCAATCTCATCGGCGCGCTCGGCTCGGCGGGACTCGTGTTCTTGGCGGGACACCATACGTTGGATCATGGCGCGGTCGGCGATTTGGCGCGCAGGATCGCGCACGCGAAGTGCCACGCTGGATTCGGCGAGCTGTTGGCGCGCGGCGTACTCGGGAACGCAATGGTGTGCTTGGCGGTGTGGCTGACCTTCAGCGCGCGCAGCCCGGCGGCGCGCATGCTGCTCATCATCCCTCCGATCACATTGTTTGTGGCGGCGGGCTTCGAACACAGCGTCGCGAACATGTACTTCATTCCGAGCGGTTACTTGATTCAAGAATCGCTCGCGCCGGATTTTCCAGGTGTGACGATTGCCGGTTTCGGCAAGAACCTGTTGGCCGTCACGCTTGGCAATTGCCTCGGCGGCGGAGTCCTCGTCTGGGCCGTGTACGGCTTCATCTATCTGCGACCGCGACGCGGCCATCCCGCTACTTAAGATGCGGAGTGCGCGGATCCAGCAGTCCCGGGCGGTTTTGATTCCGCGGAATTCTTGCGAACGTGATGCCAAGCGACAGCCCGATTGCGCCGCGGGGGCACGGGCAGGAATTTTTTGCACATTGTGCTCGATCGGACCGAGGTCCTACGGTACTTTCTGCATCACGAAACGTACAACCGAACACCTCGAAAGCAGCTGTGAAATGACAAGCTCGCTCTTTCGCCGCAGTGTTTTTCTAGTGTCGAGCGCTGCCGCAATGTTTCTCGCTAGCCTCGCGCAGGGCCAAGGATCTCCCCCGAGTGTTGCGCTGTTCGGCGTCGACATGAGCATTGCGGGTGATCCCCTCCTCGTTTCGGTGGACCCCGCCACCGGGGTTTCGACGTTTCTTGCGCCGCTTGCTCAGGAAATTTCCGATCTCGCATACAATCCCGTAACCGACGAGCTCTACGGAACTGGCCTGGCAGTCGGCGGCGTTGCGCGGCTGGATCCGGCCACGGGAGACTTCTTGCTGATCGGTCCGTCGCCCACTCCGATCCCGCTGCTTCAGGCCATTGCCGTCGATCCCGTCACGGGAACTATTTATGCGTCGGGTTTAACTGGTCTCTATGCTGTCGACCCGAGCACCGGAATCGCGACCTTTATCGGCGGGGGAGCCGCTGGCTTGTTTTTTCCGTTCTTTGCTTCTCTCGCGTTTGACGCCGCCAGTGGTGAGTTGTACGGCATCGAACGCGTCTTATCCGGCGTATTTGGGGCCTTTCAAAGCAATCTCTACCGTATCGACCCAGGGACGGCTGCGGCGGTTTTCGTGGCGAGTGTTTCCGAAATCATTGGCCTCGATTTCGACGCCGGTGGACTTCTTTACGGGTCAAGCACCGGCGACACATTAGCGCCTCCGACAATCGGTCCGTCTTCGCTTTCCCTGATCGATCCGACGACCGGGGACATAACCGGGACGATCCCGAGCGACGCCGACAACTTGCTGGCCATTGCGTTCACAGGCGCCACCACCAGCACTGACGATTTCGCGCGCGGGGATGTCAATGGTGACGGCTTGTTCGATATCGCTGACGCGGTGTCAATGCTCGCGAGCCTGTTCATACCTGGTTCCGCTGCGCTTGGCTGCGCAGACGCCGCAGACGGAAACGATGATGGCACCGCGAACATCGCGGACGCGGTGGGGATTCTCACTGCCCTGTTCGTTTTCGGCTCGCCGCCGCCGTCCGCGCCGAGTTTTCCTGATTGTGGACCCGATCCCACGGCCGACCCTCTCGATTGCACCACGCCGACTTGCCCGTGACGCCGCGCCGTGCCTGATCACGCGTTATTGCGTCGGGCACTGAACCAGCGGTCACGGGTGGTTGGAAACCCCTGGGTGACACAAATCCCGCTGAATTCTTGCGAAGACAGCAGACGAAACACCTGACCGTTTGTGTAGTACCGCCGGTGATAGGTATCTTTAGGATCTCGATCGCGGCCGAGTAGTGCTTGCAACAAGCGCTTGCCCCCCTTGGCGCTCGGCAACTGCAAAATTATCTGTCCGCCGGGCCGCAGAGTGCGTCGAAACTCCCGAATCATTATCGGAACGAAGCGCTTCGGCACGTGCATCAAAACGTGTGCACTGAAGAGCGCATCGATACTCTCGTCTTGCAGAGGTAGGTGTTCCGCGCCGCTCATTTCGTACGTCAGGTTTCGTTGATCGGAGCCGTGCTCGCGTCCGAGTCGAACCATCTCGTCGGAGATGTCGAGCCCGATGAAGCGGTGTTGCGGGTATTGTTTCGACAAGGGGAGGAGTAGACGCCCCGCGCCGCAGCCGAGCTCGGCGATGCGCAATGGAATTGAGATGTCGAGATCGAGCAATGCGGCGAGGAATCTCGCTTCGCGCACGCCCGACGCCCAGAAGCTCTCGTCGTCCTGCTCTCCTGAGGTCGGTGAGTAAACCGCGTGGCGAAAATCCTGACGGGCCCGCTGATTCCAGTCTCCTCGCATGTCGCCCGTGGCAAAATTTTTGTTCCGCATTTCTTGCGTATCGTACTGGATCGTCGATGAAACGAAGATGAAACGCGCATGAGAGGACCGGCCTACGGAGAAACTCGTTTGGGCCGTGTACGGATTCATCTATCTGCGACCACGACGCCACAGTCCCGCTACGCAAGATGCTTCAGTAGGTCGCGCGCGTCGAATTGCACCAAGTCTTTGTTGAACTCGCGCACGACATGCTTCGTGAGGTGCGGCGAGAACTTCTTTCGCAACAAACCAAGAAAGTGCGGCGGCGCGGCGACGATCAGCTCATCGAAGTGCCGGTGCTTGAGCGACTCTTCGAGGGAGTGGCTGAGTTGGACGGCGAATTCCTGCGCCGCTTGCTCTTCGAGCGGTGTATGGGGTTCGAGGGATGACCTTCGGCCGCGGTTGCCCTGCTGAACTCGACCGGGCCGATCGGACACGCGCTCGTGTTGCGGATGGCGGCTCGCGGGGTGTTCGAACTTTTCGACCAACGTGAGGATCGCGGCTTCTTGGCGAAACACACGGGCGCTGCCTGCGTCGGCGACGAGTATCCAAGTGTTCATGCGGCTGTCCTTGCTTTCTTCGACTGGTTGCGCGACGGCTCTGTCTCGAGCCGGATCTCCTCGAACAAGTGCATCCTCCATGCCGTTCGCGATAGTCCTAGGGCAGGCGAAATTCCAGACGGCGAGAAACGCGCGCGCGCTTTCGCAATGCTGAGAGTGAATTCAGTCTCGAGTTCAGTCCACGTCGCCGCGCGCGGTCGGAGATCTCGGCACGGTGATTGCAATCACGGGACGTCGCGCAATTTGGATTGCAACGAGAGGAGCGCGCATGTTCGTACGAGATTTGATGACGCCGGATCCGCTCACGCTACATGTTGGGGACTCCATCGACCTGGCCGAGAAGTTCATGGGTTTCGCACACATCCGGCACTTGCCGGTGATGGACGACGAAGGCCGAGTGGTCGGGCTCATTACGCATCGAGATCTGTTGGCGACTCTCTCCGCTGGCAAGGCCCGCGGTGCCACGACAGTGCGCCAGATCATGCGATTGCAAGTAGCGACCGTGGGACCCGAAACAGAAGTCAAAGACGCTATCGATCGGATGCTCGGCGCGAAGTACGGCTGTCTGCCGGTGGTTGAGCACCAGCGGCTGGTCGGCATCATCACCGAAGCTGACTTTTTGAAACTCACGCGCACGCTGCTCTCGATCGATCCTGCGCGGAATATTTAGCTACTGGCTTCGCCCGGGCGGGAGTCTATGGGTTCGAGCTTTCGATAGAGTGACGAAAGGCTGATGCCAAGTCGCTCCGCGGCCAGCCGCTTATTGCCTTGCACGCGCTCGATCATGCGCAGTATGTGTTGGCGTTCGAAGCGTTCACTCGCGGCCGCCAGGTCGTCTGAGTCCACGATGCCGGCATCCGACTCGACGTGATGACCAACAGTTGAAGGCAGGTCGATCTCCGTCACCCACTCGGTGTCGCCGAGAATCATGGCGCGCTCGATGACGTTTTCCAATTCGCGAACGTTGCCTTTCCAGTCGTACTGTTCGAGCGCGCGCAAGGCGTCGCTCGTCGCGCCGAGGCACGTTTTGCGCAGTATTCGGGTGTACTTGTTGATGAGATGCTGGACCAATGCCGGTATGTCCTGCTTGCGATCGCGCAGCGGTGGCACCACGATTTCCACTACGGCGAGGCGATAGTAGAGGTCTTCGCGAAATCGATGATTGGCGACTTCGTCGCGCAGGTTCTTATTGGTCGCCGCCAGAAAGCGTCCCTCGATCGGGATCTGTCGCAAGGACCCGACGGGTTGTACTTGGCGATTCTGAATCGCCCGCAGCAGTTTCGCTTGAATGCCGAGCGGCATGTCGCCGACTTCATCGAAGAAGACCGTGCCCTCGCCCGCGGTTTTGAGCAGGCCGTCCTTGTTGGAATCCGCGCCGGTGAACGCGCCTTTGACGTGGCCGAAGAGTTCGCTCTCCAACAACGCCTCGGGAATCGCTGCGCAGTTGATGGGAATGAAGGGCTCGCCGGCCCACTCGCCGCGGTCATGGATTGCGCGCGCCACCAACTCCTTGCCGGTGCCGCTCTCCCCGGTGATCAGCACGTTCGAACGCGTCTGCGCGACTTTCGCGATCAAGGCGGCGACATCTTGCATGGGCTTACTGGCGCCGACCAAGTCCGCGGGAGTTGTCCGGTGGCTCGCCAACTGCCTTTTGAGGGCCGCGACTTCCTGGCGGAGTTGACGGTGCTCGGCGAGCATGCGGATCTTGGCGAGAATGTCATCGAAGATAATCGGCTTGAGCACGTAGTCGCAGGCGCCAAGTCGCAGCGCTTGAATTGCCGTTTGCACGTCGCCGTAGGCCGTGATCACAATCGTCATCGTCTCTGGGCTCAGCTCCGCGAGCTTTGCCAACAACTCGATGCCGCTCATGCCCGGCATGCGGATATCCGTGAGGCAAAGATCGAAAGTCTCGGCCTGTGCCTTGACCAACGCAGTCTCAGCGTCCCCAACGCCGACGCATTCGTAGCCCGTATCACGCACGACTTCGCACAGCTCCTGGCGCGCGGTCAATTCGTCATCCACGATCAAGATTTTTACGGCCATGCTCGCATCCGCTCGGTGATTCTTGTCAAGCGCGAGAAAACTGCACTCCGGATTTCTTAACTTTGCGACGCGCGCCGAACCCTGCGTCGGATGGCGCTCGCCCACGAACTCGACGATCCACAGGGCAAACGACTTGCCATCCGCGGCCTCTGCTCATTCCGGCGGCTCACTCGGACGGCTCGTCGACTGCGTGCAGCGTCGTGCGCGGCTCGGTCAAGACTGGCAAGTCTACGGTGATGCACGCGCCTTGACCCCATCCGCCTTCGACGTGCAGTTTGCCGCCATGGTCCTTGATGATTCGATAGCTCACCGAGAGTCCGAGGCCCGTGCCTTTGCCGGCGCCCTTGGTCGTGAAAAATGGCTCGAGCACTCGGCCGACGACATCCGGCGAGATGCCGGGCCCGGAGTCGCGAAACCGCACGCAGATATGCGGCCCCGTGCTGGTGGTCTGCAAAAGACTCTCGATCACTAGCAAGCGACGTCGTTCCGGCGGGTTTGTTTGCATCGCATCGAAGGCGTTGAGCATCAAGTTGATGAAAACCTGCGCGAGCAGATCGGGCACCGCGAAGGTCGTCGGCAAATCCTTCGCGGCGTTGACATGCACTTCCACGTCGCGCGCGCGACGGTCGAAGCGGATGAGTTCGAGCGAGCGCTCCAACACTTCCGGGATCGAGCAGGAACTCCATTTGAGGCGCGGTGGGCGCGCAAAGTCCATCATTTGCCGCAGCGTCGCGCCGATGCGATGGATCTGGGAACCGACGAGGTCCAGCTTCTCGCGGACGAAGGGATCTTGGGACTTGCGCATTACGGTCTGGACGACCGCCGAAATCGACGACAGTGGGTTGCCGATCTCGTGCGCGACGCCGGCGGCGAGCTGTCCAACCGCCGCCAGTTTTTCCTGCTGCGCGGAGTAAAGCTGAGACAACCGTTCCTGCGTGATGTCGATGCCGGTGCCGATGACGAAGATGTCGTTCTTGCCGCCGACTTGCAACACGCTCATCGACCACGAAATCAAGTGTCGATGGCCGCTGCGGCTCACCCAAGAATGTTCGTGCTTGGTTGGTATGCGATCCGCGAGGAGCTGCTCGGTTACTTGCACCATGCTGGGTATCTCATCTGTCAACAAGAACAAGTCTTCGATGCGCCGGCCCAGCACTTCGGCTTCGCGGTAACCGCTCAATTCTTCGCAAGCGCGATTGAAGCGGATGATGTGTCGCTCGGCGTCGAAGACAAACACGAGCCCGCCGGTCGTGGCAAGTACGGCGGCGATGAAGTCGCGCTCCGTGCGTAGCGCCTCGAGAGTCTGCTTACGTGCGGTGATATCGTGGATGACGCCGGTAAAGTAGTGCTTCCCGTTCGTAAGAGTTTCGCTGACCGCGAGATCGATCGGAAATTCCGACCCATCGCGCCGGCGAGCCACGAGCTCGCGGCCGATCCCGATGATCTTCGGCTGGTGAGTCTCGAGATAGGAAGCGAGGTAAGAGTCGTGCTGTTCGGAGTGCGGCGCGGGCATGAGCATCGAAATGTTGCGACCAATGATCTCCGCGGCGGAATAACCAAACATGCGCTCGGCCGCCGCGTTGAAGAGCTCGACGATGCCGCGCTCATTGATAATGACGATGGCGTCGACGGCGGTTCGCAACACCGCTTCGAGTCGCGCAGGATCAGGCAGCGGGTTGGATGCGACTGTCATGAGTATCACGTCCGCGTTTCAACGCTCGCCGCCGACCGCCTGGCTCACGAATAGAACTTGCGCTGCAGCAGATCGTATATGACGCGAAACGAACTCGCCATCTTCATTAGCACATCGTCGAGGCTCAGGAGTCCAAACAGCACACCGCGCTCGTCGACAACGATGACGCGTCGATGCCCGCCTTCGCGCATGATCTCGAGCGCCGCATCAGTGCGGGAGTCCGTGCGTACCATGCGCGGGTTGGGCGTCATGATTTCGCCGACTTGAACCATTCGCGGATCGCGGCGTGCGGCGACGACGCGCACCACGATGTCTCGATCGGTCAAGATTCCGAGCGGTTGCTGGTCGCCGTTGACGACGACGAGAGTGCCGACGGTGCGCTGGACCATCCGTTCCGCCGCGACCCAAACCGGCTCGTCCACGCGCGCGACATCCACGTTTTTCGTGCAGAGTGTTTCGACCGTCATGATTCTCCCTTTCAACCGTGAAGCTGAGGACGCGCAGATCTGAGTTAGCAATCGCCTGGCCAAGCCCGAGTCTCGTCCGCGAGTCGCGCCGGCCGGCACTGATCGGCGTTTTCATCGCAGTTTCGAGAATCCGTTTCGCAGACCTCGAAACCGTTCGTCCGCCGCGGCGGCGCGGACGCGGATGCGTCGAGTGCGGCAACCGACAGCGTCGAGCGCGGTCGACGCGCGAAGCTCGGCTGCGCCCTTGCATTCCCGAGCACGGTCAGCGAACTCAACGGCATCAAGATCGCTTCGACGAGCGGGCTTAACTGGCCGCTGAACGCGAACGCGACGCCGACCAAATTGTCGGCGAGCGAAACCACAGGCCGCGCCAGAGAGTTTGAAAGGTCGCCCGCGCCGCATCGCAGGGTTCCGGGAGCGCGGCGATGCCGTCGGCCAGATCGTACAGAAACACCTTGTCGGGCGCTTCCGAGTCGAAGCCGACGAAGGCCTGCGACGGAAACAGAATAGCCGGCACTGCATCGAAGTTGAATGTGCAGGCGAGTCGCGGCGCGGGTCCGACAAATAGCGCCAACTCGACGTCTTAATCGGCGTCAGCGATTTCAAATTCCGCTTCGACGATTCCCAAGTCCGCCACTCGAACGGAAATGGTCCAAGCTCCTTCGACGAGTCCTTTCACTTCAACGACAACGTGTGAAAGCTTTGTCTTCGGCGTCAAGAACTGCTCGTCTCGACGAAACTCGGTCAAGCCAAGATCCGCTCTCCCCGGGATGACAGGTTTTTTGGTTTGGTAGTGTAGGACTCGCGCCCGGCGTCGCGCGGCGCCAGCGGTCCGATCGGCGATGACAATCTTGGTTGCGCCGGCTCCACTCGAGATGGTCTTCGGTGATACGAGCCAGACGGCGCGGTCAGCCTCCGTCGGGCATCGGTTACCTGCGAATGATAGTGATTCGACGTCAACTGAAATGCATCGCCGTGCCGAAGCTATCGATCACAAAACGAAACACAGAGTCGCCGAGATACCCATGCGGCCAAGTCGCTGAAACCGTCGCACGCAAGCCCGCGCCGAGTGCGGCGACGTTCTCGGTCGCCGCCGGCGTTCGCTCGATCGTCGTAGGGGCGAACTCGAGTTGTGCGGTGAAGCTCAGCTTCGCCTGGGTGATTGGGCCAATAGGACTTCTCAGATGTCGATTCCACTAGCCCGCAGCGCACGCTCCAAGAAATCTCCGACACCGAGTTCGGCAGCCCAATGTCGCAAGTAGGGAGTATCGATCTGATCCTTCTGCACGATTAATACACCGACCGCGTCTCGAAAGTGACGTTCTGACTCGCTCAGTTTCCCCCATTCCAATTTCGTGAGGACGACGTCTTCGGCCGCGGTCATCGATACGGAAAGGCTCAGCACATTTGCCTGAATTCGTCGGTCGAACTCCGCCCGGCTGTACGGTCGGTCTTTCCGGATGATCAGATCCACTTTCCAACCACTCGACGAGTCGATGACGTTGAACATGCTGCGCGATCGAAACGCTTGAGAAGCCGCTGTCTCGCTGACGTAGTACTCACGGCCGAGCTGACGAACAAGTTCGATGAGCTGTTGTTCTGTTGGGTTGACGACAATATCGATGTCATTCGTGGATCGCGGTTCGCCGTGGAAGCTGCTGCCGATAGAACCACAAATCATGTATGGAATGGAACCGTTGTCTAGCGCCCCGATAATGCTCGCCATGAACTCGGACTGACTCTTCATGCCTCATCACGCTTAGCCAGCTTCGGCGATATTTCTTCACGAAACACCAAATCCAAGTACGCTTGCACGACTTCCATTTCGTTGGCCTGTGGATGTCGCGCACGGATTCCAGCAAGTGCGATGCTGCGGACGTTTTCACAAAGCTGCGCTGTGAGTTGCGCACGCCCGGCGATGCCGAGTCGCCGAAGACTCTCGAAATAGACGTCCCGCGCTTCTGACAGTGTATCCGAGTAGATTTCCGCATCGTCCATGGCGATGAGATTATCGAAGTAGGAGCGAAGCGACCAGAGTGTCACTGCAATGGGGCAGACCGCCTCGTGTTCACCGGGATCCTTGCGACCTCCCTCGCCCTGGCGCTGGACGGTCCGTCTCTTGCCGGGGGCAAAGAGTCCCGATCGACTCCTTACCTCTGTCGTCTGAGATTTGCGGTCGCTCAAAGAATGCGAGCACGAAGCACCTTGTCATCCCCCGGCCTCCTCGACGGCGCCTCGCGGCTCAAGCAGTTACTGCGCGGCGCCAAGCGTCGGCAGCTTTGGCTCGTCGCCTTCGAAGGGTTGTGTTGGGGCGCGACGGCGGGGGCGCTCGGCGCGGCGGTCGTGCGCGAGTCGCGGAGGCTCGCGCTAATTGGCGCGTTCATCGCAGTCTCGAGTATCCGCTTCGCAGGCTTCGAAACCGTTCGTCCGCCGCGGAGCTGCGGACGCGCTGAGAGACTCGTCGGACCGCTCCTCGGCATCCGTCAACACGCGCAACCCGGGCGTTTCGAGGTCGTCGAATTGTCCGTGGCCGACCGCCCAGACGAACGCTGCGACAAAGCCGGCGGCGACCAGCAAGGAGAGCGGCAATAGGACAAAGATCACGGACATGCGACACCGCCTTCGAGCGGGGGCGCGAACGATATCGCATCGACCGGTACGCCGAGCGCGGCGAGCGACGCCGGCCGATGCGCGAAGCTGCGTTGCGCCATTGCATTCCCGAGTACGGTCAGCGAACTCAACGGCATCAGAATTGCTGCGACGAGCGGACTCAAGTGGCCGCTGACCGCGAACGCGACGCCGGCCAAATTGTAGGCGAGCGAGAACCACAGGCCGCGCCAGAGAGTCTGAAATGTTGACCGCGCCGCATCGCAGAGTTCCGGGAGCGCGGCGATGCCGTCGATGAGATAGACATCGGCGGCGGCGAGCGCCGCTTCGGCGCCGCCGCGCACGGCGATGCCGGGTGACGCGACCGCCAAGGCCGCTGCATCATTGATTCCATCGCCGACCATCACGACGGCGCGCGCCGCGCGTCGGCGACCGGCGGTGGCTCGCTCCGCCGCTACCGCAGTCCGCAAACGTTCGAGTTTGTCCTCCGGCGAGGCGCCGCCGATTACGTGATCGGCCGCGAGGCCGAGTTCACGCCCGACGCGTTCAACGGCTTTGGGATGGTCGCCGCTCAGGAGTCCGACTTGCCAGCCGCGGGCCGCTAAGTCGCGAACGATGCGCATTGCTTCCGGCCGCAACGGATCCGCGACCGCCGCGGCTGCGACACAATGTCCGTCGATACCGAACACGACGGGGGTGTGACCGAGTTCGGCTGCGGTGGCGACGAATTGCTCGAGCGACTGCGGCAGGTCGGCGCCGCCACAGTGCGAGCGCACGAAATCGAGCGTGCCGGCGCAGACCGCGCGGCCGGCGACGAGTCCACGAATCCCGGCGCCGGGCAGCTCCTCGACATCGGTAGCGACGATTGCCGTGCGCGGATTCGGCGGCGCCGCATCCGCATCGAGCGTCGCAAGCGCGCGGCCGAGCGGATGGCGCGCAGCACGTTCCAACGACGCGACCAGTGGTCGCGCGGCATCGTCGCCGTGGAATCCAACGACCGCCAAACGACCTTGCGTGATGGTCCCAGTTTTATCGAGCCAGACGATCCCGGGACGCGCTAGCGTCTCGAGCACATCGCCACCTTTGATCCAGATGCCATGTCGTGCGGCGCGCCCAAGCGCGACGCTCAGCGCCAATGGAATTGCGAGGCCGAGCGCACAGGGGCAAGTGACGACCAGCAACGCGAGGATTCGCTCGAACGCCAGCGCCGGCGTGGTTGCGGTCCAGTAAGCGCCGCAGCACACGGTTACGATCAAGACGCCCGCGACGAACCAACCGGCGACTTGATCAGCGAACTGCACAATGCGCGCGCGCGCGCGCGTTTCCAACTCAACTCGCTCGATGAGCCGGCCGACGCGCGTGGCGGCGCCGCATTGCTCAACCAATAGTCGCAGCGTGCCGGTGAGATTCACGGTGCCGGCGTGGACGGTCGTGCCCGGCGCTGCGCTTTGCGGCGCCGCTTCGCCGGTCAAGAGGGCTACGTCGAGCGTCGACCGACCGCTCTCGACAACGCCATCGACCGGTATCACTTCTCCTGGTCCGACTTCCACGCGTTCGCCGACGCCAAGCGCCTCGAGTGGTACTTCGCGCAGGATCTCGCGAGCTTCCGCATCGCTTTCGATGCGACGGGCGCGGCGAGGATACAACGCGCGCAAGAGTTCCCCGGAGTCCGCCGCGCGGCGTTGTTGGCGGCGCTGCAACATGCGGCCGCCGAGCAGCAAGAAGATCAGCACGGTGATCGAATCAAAATAGATTTCGCCGTTGCCGCGCACCGTGTTCCAGACGCCGCCGAAGTAGCCGCCGAGAATGCCGATCGAAATCGGCAGATCCATGTGCAGAAATCCGGCGCGCAAAGCACGCGCGGCGCCGCGCACGAACACGCTGCCACCGAACCACACCGCGGGCGTCGACAGGAGCAGACTCGTCCAACGGAACAGTTGTTCATACTCACGCGTCATGTCGCCAGCAAGTCCGCCGTAGAGTGCGAAGGCGATGGCCATCACATTGCCGGCGATCGCGCCGCTCAAAGCGGTGCGGACGAGGAGGTCGCGATCTTCGCGGCGCGCGGCTGCGGCGGCGACTTCGCCGCGGAAGGGATGCAAGGCATACCCGAGTGAGTCGATGGCGCGCGCGATCTCCGACAAGCGGACTCGCGCCGGTTCCCACTCGATGTCGAGGCGCGCGCGACCGAAGTCGACGTTTACGCGCGCCAAACCCGGGATGCGTTGCGGCACGCGCTCGAGAAGCCACACGCAGGCGGCGCAATGCAGACCGTGCGCGTGGAGTCGTACGGCGCGGCGGCCGTCCGCGAGCTCGTGGGTGTAAGCGCGCGCGAATGCGTCGTCGTCAAATTCGTCGTAGCTGCGCCCGGTCGCGCCCGCGATCTGCGGCGTCGAAACGGTGCGTGTCGGCGGACTGCCGAGTCGAGCGCGGAGCGCGTAGTACTCGCCGAAACCGCCGTTCAGGATCGCGTGGTAAATCGTCTCGCAGCCGCGACAACAGAAGTGCAGCGACGCGTCGCGCTCGACGCGCTCACGCGGTACATATTCTTCGCAGTGCGAGCAGCGCAAACGCTGTCGCTCGGTGTCCTTCAATCCCCGCAACATTTCATCTCGATCTGCGCTGGAGTCGTAGTGACGGCGGCGTGCGTCACCGAGTTTTCATCGACGAGCGCGACGCCAATCCAGAGTGAGCGATCACAGATCGTCAGCGCACCGAGCGCAATCAGCGCTACCGCCGTGATCGCCGGCGCCTTCCTACGCATCGCTCCGAACATCGTGCCGAGGCCGTACCCCACACCGAGGAGCGCCGGTACGGTGCCGAGCCAGAACGCCGCAAGCAAAGCGGCGCCGTTGAGTCCACCGCCGGCGCCGGCGGCGGCGATGACGAATGCGTAGAGCCAGCCACATGGCAATAGACCGCTGCTCAGACCGACGAGACCCGCGCGCGCGACGGGCGAAAGCGGCCGTGCCCACTTGAGGAGCGAGCCGAGCAAGATGCTGAGACGCGGCTTTGCGACGGCGCGACGCCTTTGCGTCGTACGACGCACGAACGGCTGGAGCGCAAAGCCGATCACGAGCGCGCCCGCGATGAGCGCCGAAACGCGCTGCACGCCGGCCAGCGATCCGGCCAAGTCGACGACCGTGCCGAGTGCGCCGAACAGTGTCCCCAACAACACATAGATGACGAGTCGACCCAAATTATAGGCGGCGTGCGTTGCGTGGCGTCGCGGCGATTGCGCCGTGTCGACGGCATCTCGCCCGCACATACCCGAATAGATTCCAACCATGCCGCCGCACATCGCGATGCAGTGGAGACTGCCGCACAACGCGGCAAGACTCGTCGAGGCGAGCAGCGTCGGAAACGTCATGGTTTGCTTTCGACAAAGTGCTCGACGCGACGCACGACACAACGAACATCGCGGTGTTCGATCACGAAGCGCAGTTCGTGCATGCCGGCATTTGGAATGCCGAGCGTGGTCCGGTAGCGGCCGACTTCCACGGGCGCCAACGTAGCTTGCAGGACGTCGCGTGGGCGCGACCGGTGAAACACGGCGACCGCGATGCGCGCATCCGCGATTGGCTGACCTGCGGCGTCGGAGAGCACGACTTCCAACGGCGCCGACGCATCGCGGCGCGCGGCGACCTCGATGATCCAGCCAAGCTGGCGAAAGCGCGCTTCGTCGGGATCGCGGCGATCCCAGTCGGCGGCTCGCTGGTAATAGTCCGCCTCGACGGCTGAAGTGGGATGTTGCGCCGCGATGATGAGCATCGCGACGTCGATGCTCATGACCAACGCGATGAGCACGCCGAGGAAAAGCGGCCAGCCAAGTCCGCGTGCGCGAAACCCGCGGCGTGTCGATTCAGTGTTCACGGTGTCTCGCCTTTCTGCCGGCGCGAGCGCGCCTCTTAGGGTGTTGGACCGAGCATGCGGCACGAAATGTCGTGGGTGTCGCCGGTTGACTCGACGACTCGCAGTCGCACTTCGCGCTGGCCCGTCGGCAGCAGCTCGCGTGGCGCGGCGATGAAACCCGCTAGCGTTTCAGACTTTGCCGGCTCCAGCGTGATGGTCGTGGTCGCGCTGATCCAGCGGATTCGAGAGTCGTCGGCGACTTCCAGCGTGTAGCTGCGCGTTTCATGACTTTGGTTGACGATCTTGACGCGCACGGAGTTGGAGATTTCACCCGAAGGCAAGATCTCGAACGTGCTGCCGTGGACGCGCAGGACGGTGATCTCGGTCGAGCGGCGGCCGCTGAGTTGCGTCAGCGCAACGACGACACCCAGCAGCAATATGGCGCTGTACACTACCGTACGCGGCCGCAGCAATCGGCGCGCGCTTCCCGCCGCCTGTTTGCGCGAGCTGTAGCGGATGAGTCCCGGCGGCTTGCCGATTCGCGCCATGACGGCGTCGCAAGCATCGATGCATTGCGTGCAACCGATGCACTCCATCTGCAGGCCATCCCGAATGTCGATGCCGGTCGGGCAAGTCACGACGCACATTTGGCAATCGACGCAGTCGCCGCGCGGGGCGCCGCCATCGCTCTTGCCCTTGCCCCGCGGCTCGCCGCGCGTTTGGTCGTAGCCGACAATGAGCGAGTCTTGATCGAGCAGTACCGACTGGAAGCGGCCATAGGGACACGCGACCAAGCAGGTTTGCTCGCGGAAGTAGGCGAAATCGAAAAACATCGCTGCGGTGACGCCCGCCATCACGAGGAATGCGATCGGGTGCTCAGTCGGCGAGCCACGCACCCAGCGCGCCAGTTGCTCGATGCCGACGAAGTAAGACAGAAAGACGTGAGCCACGAACATCGAGACGACCAGGAAGACCGGGTACTTGAGCAGCCGTCGCCAGTCCGCGCCGGTCCGATCGAGTTGAAGCTGTCGATTGCGGCTGCCTTCGATGAGTCGTTCGAGCGGACGAAAGACAAACTCCATGTAGACAGTCTGTGGGCAGGCCCAACCACACCAGACGCGGCCGAACAGCGCCGTGATCAAAAAAATGCCGACGACGACCGACACGGCGAAGAAGTAGAGGAGAAAGGTATCCGTGGCGTGAAAGGTGGTTCCGAAGATGGTGAACTCACGGTGCACGATGTCGAGTAACACCGCAGGCCGACCATTGATTCGCACGTACGGCAACGCCGCGAACAAAACGATCAGAAACCACGCCACGAGGCGTCGCCGAGTCAGGAACGGTCCCGGCGACGGTTTCGGCCGAATCCACCGCCGCGAACCGTCACTGTGCAGCGTGCTCAGTACTCGTTCTCGAGTTGGTGGCGGTGGGGATTGCGACATGACTTTGCTTCGCGGCTGCTTCCGTGTTCGACGTCACTCAGCGACTTGTGTGCCTTGCGGCGCTTTGCCGCCGGCAACGTTGGTGTTGCGACGCGTGCCGACATACGCGGCCATCGCCAGTAAGCCGCCGGGGCCGAGGTCGTTTTTCCAGGACTTCATCTCTTTTCCGGGCACACCATCGCGAATCGTTTTGAAAATCGACAACAGCGTTGCTCCGTGCAGCCAATAGTTGTCGGTCAGGTTCGGGCAGGTGATACCTTGCGACGCGGCGCCATGGCAGGTGGCGCACTTGGCGACGAACTTCGCCTCCATGCCAGCCATTAGCGGTTTGTCGGCCATCAACTTGGCGATCAACTCTTCGGTGACTTCGAGGCTTGCGAACTCAGCCGCCTGTTTCTCGAAAGCCGCGGCCGCCTCCGCGTTGTATGCAGCCAGCTCGCCGACGCCGACTCCAACTTGGTAGTACATCACATAGATGCCGCTAAAGAAGATCGAAGCCCAAAACACGTAGACCCACCAACCCGGTAGTGGGTTGTCGTACTCCTTGATTCCGTCGTAGTCGTGTTCGAGTAACCGATCCTGATCAGGAACTTCCATGAACAGTGTTCTCCTTGTTCGTCAACTGCATGGGGCGGTAGTCGCCCACTGGCCGCGCGTCATCCAGCGGCAAATGTCTGGCCCGCTCGAAACGTGCGCGCGAGCGGCGATCGAACGTGTACCAAAGCACGAGCGCGAACACGGCGACCGCGATGCAGAGCGCAATCTGCTTAGATTCGGCGGCGTCGAGCGCGGCGAACGAGGAGAGGATTCGCATCTGTTAACGGTCCTTGCTGGGGCCGGAAGTTGCCGGCGGAGTGGCGTCCACGGGCGTCGTTGCCGCGACGACCGTCGGCTTGAACAAGTCAGTGCCGAGGCGTTGCAAGTAGGCGATGAGCGCGATGACTTGTTTGTCCTCGAGGCCGGCCTGTCCGCCTTGTTCGACGATGTCCTTGCTGATGCGCACGGCCTGAACGCGCGCGAGTGCCGCTGCCTGCTGGACTTCGTCCTGTGAGTAAGGAACACCCAACACGACGTGCGCACGCACGGTGGCTTCGAGTTCCGCGAAGTCGAGCGCGTCCGTCAGCAGCCAGGGATAGGCGGGCATGATGGAGTCCGGGGTCGTCGAGCGCGGATCCTCGAAGTGTCGGACGTGCCACAGACTCGGCAGACGACCGCCGACGCGATGGAGGTCCGGGCCAATTCGGCGCGAGCCCCACTGAAATGGATGGTCGAAGACGAACTCGCCGGCCTTCGAGTATTCGCCATAGCGATTGGTCTCGGCCCAAATGGGGCGGACCATCTGCGAGTGACAGTTGTAACAACCATTCGAAATGTAGATGTCGCGCCCCGCGAGCTCGAGCGGCGTGTAGGGCGTCACTGAGGCGATCGTTGGCACGTTCGACTTAATGAGAAAAGTCGGAATGATCTCGAACAGTGATGCCGAGACGACAGCCAACAGCACCATGATCGTGAAGAACGACGCGAGTCGTTCCCAGCGTCGATGCCAATGCGCGAGTACAAGCGCTTCGAGCCGGTACGCGAGCTTCAGCACAGGAGCGCCGCTGCGTCGTAACGGCGAAAGCGGTGTCGGAGCGTCGACGTAATGAGACTCGAGCGGCGGTGCGCTCATCACTGGGTCGGCGTAAGTAGCGGGGCGCCGCTGCCAAGTCTTCAACGCGTTGTACGCGCAGGCCAAAGCTCCGAAAAAGTACAAGGACCCACCGAGGACGCGCGCCCAATAGAAGAGCTTGAGTCGGCGTGTCGTTTCGACAAAGTCATAGGACAGCGTGCCGTCGTCGTTGAACGCAAACCACATCAGACCCTGAGTGATTCCCGCGACGTAGATCGGCGCGATGTACAGCAGAATGCCGAGCGTGCCGATCCAGAAGTGCAAGTCCATCCAGCGCGTTGAGTAGAGCGGCGCTTGAAAGAGGCGCGGGATCAGCCAGTAGATCATGCCGAAAGTCAGAAAGCCGACCCAGCCCAGTGCGCCCGCGTGCACATGTGCGATCGTCCAGTCCGTGTAGTGCGACAGCACGTTGACAGTCTTGATCGACAGCATGGGACCCTCGAACGTCGACATGCCATAGAACGTGATCGCGACGACGAAGAACTTCAGCACCGTGTCTTCCGAGACTTTGTGCCAAGCGCCGCGCAGCGTCAGTAGCCCGTTGATCATGCCGCCCCAGGACGGCATCCACAGCATCACGGAGAACAACATGCCGAGCGTCGACGCCCAACTTGGCAACGCGGTGTAGTGCAGGTGATGGGGACCGGCCCAGATATAGAGGAACACGATTGTCCAAAAGTGCAGGATCGACAACTTGTACGAAAAGACCGGCCGGTCCGCGGCCTTGGGCATGAAGTAGTACATGAGCCCGAGAAACGGCGTCGTTAGAAAGAAGGCCACGGCGTTGTGGCCATACCACCACTGCATGAACGCATCTTGGACGCCGGCATAGATCGAGTAGCTGCGAAGCACGCCTGCTGGCACGACCAGATTGTTGAACACATGCAGAACAGTGATCGTGACGACGGTCGCGATGTAGAACCAAATCGCCACGTACAGGTGACGTTCGCGGCGGCGCGCGAGCGTGCCGAACAGATTGGCGGCAAACACGAGCCAAACCACGGCGATCGCGATGTCGATCGGCCACTCGAGCTCCGCGTATTCCTTCGACTGCGTATAGCCAAGCGGCAGCGTCACGGCCGCGGCGACGATGATCGCCTGCCAGCCCCAGAAGTGGATGCTGCTGAGCAGGTCGCTCCACATGCGGGCTTTGAGCAGTCTTTGCGCTGAATAATAGATGCCGCAGAAAATGGCGTTGCCGGCGAACGCAAAGATCACGGCATTCGTGTGGAGCGGGCGCAGCCTACCGAAATTGGTCCACGGCAAGCCGAGGTTCAAGCTTGGCAGCGCGAGCTGCGCGGCGACGATCAAGCCAACCAGCATGCCCACGACGCCCCAGATGATCGTCGCGGCGAGAAACTTCCGGACGATCGCGTCATCGTAACGAAACTCATCAAACCGTGGCGGCATCGGCAATGCTCCCGCTTTCAGGAATGAATTCGCAAGTATGCGAACAGCGACAGCGGGCCGTACCTGAGTCTCAAAGTCACAGCGGCCGCCGGCTTATTGCATCGAGCTCGCCGTGCTGTTCAGCACCGCAGCGTCTCGACCCGGCGCAATTGGCAATGGTCGTACCAACCGCAAAGTGCGCAGTCTCGGATTTGAATAATCGACGAAGCAGAGTTCGGCGTGGGGTGGGACAGCGCGGGCCGGCGCACGAGTCGTCACCCCACGATCACGGGTACATTCATCGAGCGCGGCCCGATTCCGAAATGCCCGAAGCGAATGGAGAGAACCATGTGCGCGGAGCGCGAAACGCATTCAACCGAAGCCCCGTTGGGGCTTCGGTCGAACACTTCCGAATTCGCTTTGCGATCGTGGCGAGTGGACTCTAGAGATGCGGGTCGAGATCAGCGTCGACCTTCGCCTGCGATCAGCTAGTGATCATGCGACAGGTCGTCGAAGTCGACGACGGGCTGCCGTCGAAGTTCCGCGATCATCTTCAAAGTGCGCTCGGTGGGAGCGAACTCCTTCACCAGTTGATCCGTCACGTCGACGACCTCGACTTCCGGCCCGGCGTAACCGACCCCGGCGACGATCGCTTGCACTTTGGCCGCCGCGCACACGGCTGGGAGTTTGTCCTTGATGTGCACCATCAAATCATCGACCGGTGCATTGCTAAAACCCTGGCGGTGAAGTTGTCGTTGACGTCGCTCGCCTTGCTTCCGGATCTCCGCGGCGCGGGTTTGATCACCGGCCGCTTCCGCCGCTTTCAGTTCCGCGGTGAGTTTCTCGACGATCGTGTTGAATCGCGAATGCACATACGCCACCGCGATGGCACGCGACTCGTACGTTCCGAGCCGAATCGGCGGTGGGTCGAGGGTGGCGCCTTCGCGGCCGCCTCGCGATTCCGGTGCGCTCGCGATCGCGACCGCAACTCCGACTCCGAGCACCAAGACGAGTCCAAGCACTCCGCTGCCTAACTGTCGTGCTTTCATGTTCGCTTGCCTTTCTTGCCGCAGGATTTTTGGGCGGCGAGCGCGTTACGCAAAGGTCGCGCCATCGCCGCGCACCGGCAATACGACCATCGCGGGCCCAAGGGCTATTGAACTTGTGCAAGAAATGTCCGTGCCCCGACAATTACCGCGCAGCCTCGGTCTCATCTAAGTACCGATCGATCGCGATCAACACTGCGGCGACCTTTTCATAGAAATTTGCTTCGCTGCGAACGACCTGGAAGCGCGGGTGGTGCCGCCAAATCTCGAAGAGTCGATCGTCGAGCGCGCACGCTTCAGCGGGCGTCTCGATTCGGCATGGGTTCTCGGTGTCATAGTTGCGTTTTCCGTCGTGCGCCGCGCTGCGCAGAAAGATGACCGCGTGATAGCGCGCGAACTCGGTCGCGCGATCCGTGCCCATCGCTGCCAAGTATGAGTCGAGCCCGTCTGGCCAGAACGCAGCGCCATCGAGCGTCCCGCGGTCGCACACTTGCGCTCGCGCCGGCTCGAGCAAGCTGTGCACTTCCTCGAGTTGCCGCTGCACTGCGAAGATTGCGCTTTGAATAGCGCGCACCACCCGTGGTTCGCGGGAGCGCGGGAAGCCACCGCT
Source organism: Planctomycetota bacterium (assembly GCA_046154185.1). Lineage (GTDB taxonomy): Bacteria > Planctomycetota > UBA8108 > UBA1146 > JAJFFE01 > JBJXGE01. Next base: position 28,975 of record JBJXGE010000038.1, on the reverse strand, counting down.
GAAGAGTATTGTCGCGGACTCTGGCACCACCGCGAGTCGGTCCGCGAGTTGACGCCGCAATACGCCGGCGATTGTCGTCTTACCACCACCCGGGCCACCCGTGATGACGATGCGCGGGCGGCGAAAATCGACCGGTAGGTACGGTTGCGCGCTCATCTGGCGACTTCCGCTCGAGAGTGCATCGGTTGACTTCGGCTACGCGGTTGCATGCTCGACGCGCACTGTCAACACTGGACAAGGTGCCAGACGCACGACGCGTTCGGCAACACTGCCAATCACCCAGCGCGGAACACCCGTGCGACCGTGAGTCGACATCACGATGAGTTCGCACGGCGCTTCGGTGGCGTGAGCAACGATCTCTTTGTACGCGGTCCCGAAGCGCACGAAGAAGCGCGTGCCATGCCCCGGGGTGATGCCGTTCGGAGCCGCGAGTTCGCGCATTTTCGTGATCGTTCGGAGTTCCGCATTTTGATAAAAGTCGCCCGGTAAATAGTCCTGTACGAAACCCGAAACGGGTATCGCGTGCGGGTCTATCCCCACACAGAGCAGATCAAGCTCGGCCCCGAAGCGATTGGCAAGTTCGCGGGCAACCGGTGCGGCGGCGAAAGACTGCACTGTCAGATCGACGGGAAAAAGGACGCGTTTGACCGTGCCGAGCCCGACTGCCTCTGGCCGCGCTCCAGGACGAATCGTCAGGACAGGCACGTTCGAGAGCCGAACGACCCGCTCCGCGATGCTGCCCAGTAACAAGCGATTCAGGCCGGTGTTGCCGAAAGTGCTCATGACGATGAGTTCGCACTCCTTCGCTTGCTCACCGATTTCGAATCCGACGAGGCCACCAACGACGCGCGTCTCAACCTTGACCCCGTGCGGATTCGGCGTGACGGCGACCAGTTTCAGCAGCGCACCTTCCGCCTCGAGGACGCGCGCCTGGAAGTCTCGCTCGGGCGCGTTCGTACTGCCGTAGGCATAGATTTCCGCAAATGGCGCGGCGATCGGTTCGAGCACGTGCACGAGTCGAATTGCGGCGCCATAGCGACGGGCAAGCTCAAGAGCAGGCGGCAGCGCCTCGGCGGCTGTGGCGGAGAGATCGGACGGGACCAAGATGCGGTCGATGCGCATGAGCGTCTCCCTTCGGCACGCGATGGAGCAACTCGCATGCCGAGGGGGTCGCTCACCGCATGCGTGCCCTCAGCGGTTACGTGACGATTGATCGCATCGCAAGTCTCGGAATCTTTTCTCGCGCCTGCGATCCGCTCGCGCAGCAGAGAGTCGTCAGCCGCGCCGCAGCTCGACGTTTTGGACGCCGTCGAGTTGATTGAGATCGGCGACTAAGTCGGTGGCGCGGAGGTCGGGACGCAGTCGGACCTGATAGGTGAAATCGAGCGCGGCGCCTTGGCGGCCGGTGGCGGCGGATTGGAGCTCGAAGCGCGTCAAGTATTTTGCAAACATCGGCGCGAGTACTTCGTCGGGTCGGCGCCCGACACCGAGCCGCACCGTGAGGTTCGCGTCCGACTCGACCCAATTCGCTGGAGTGAATCGCTTCGGTCGTACCAAGAATGCGGCGCTGCCGGTGACGACCGTGCCGATGATTGCCACCGTCAGATGGTTGGCGCCGACCGCCATTCCAACGAGCACCGCAAAGATGACGAACACGATGTCGCGCGTATCTTCGACCACCGTCCGAAAACGCACGATCGACAATGCGCCGACTAAGCCGAACGCGCGCGCGACGTGATCGCCGATCACCGGCGGCACCATCGCGCTCAGGATCGCGAGTAGCACCAAAGTCGAAGGAAAGGTCTGCGGCACGGGACCGGCGCGATGCGTGGCGCGGAAGATCGCGGCAATGACGCAGCCGAAACAAAACGCGAGGCCGAGGAGCAGCGCGAGTTGCGCGGGATCCGCGGCTTCGCCGTTCTTGCTGAGTCCCGGTGTTAGCCACTCAGGCATTGCGCCCGCCGCTCTCGGAACAACCGCGGCGAGCGCCTCTGAGTTCGTGGTCCACGGACGTCGCCAGGCCGCACGCTTCGATACTGGCGCGATATTTCGACACGCCTTCCGGCGCCAGCGTCAGCTCCTGAATCAAACGCTTGAATAACGCCGGCACCGCCGCGTGAAACTTCATCTCAACGATCGCCTGACCGATCAGAAACTCGACTCCACCGGTGAACGGGCGCACATTGAATTCGTCCGCCGGGCAACAGCGCAGTTGGCGATCGACCGTCAACCGAATCGGCCCTTCCGGCGTTTCGCCAACGCGCGCGATGCGCTCGTACATCACTTGGCTCGTCGGCGCCAAGCGTCGCTCGTGAAGTCGACGCTGATACCAATGCCCGCTCCAATTGCGATCCGTGATACCGCCCGTGATGTAACTCAGATCCGTTTCCGGAACGAGCGTGCGGCGCTTCCGCACCAGACCTCGCGCCTTCGATTTGCGTTCGAGGAAGACGCCCGTCTCCGCGCCGTAACGCCGCAATCGATATTTAATGCGACCGTGCGGCCCTCGTCCGTGGTACGTGTCGAAATCGATGGTATCAAGGTAAACGCTGTGCACTCGATACCCATCGCCGAGCGCGGCTTCCGCATGCGGATCAGCGGCGAGATGCGAGCGGGCCCACGCCAATACTCGTTCGGCGAGGTCGTCCGGCACGACAAATTTCAGTTCGTAGATACCGTCGTTGGAATGCAAGCCGTCGGCTGCCGCAGTGCGCTGATTCATCCGGTGGCTGAACTCACTCTGGTTCCGTCGTTTTCGAGTCGCTCGCGCCGCCGAATGGTTGGTCAATTCGGTCGGCGTACACATTACAACACATCGGCAGGCGTCCGGGATTCGCGGGAATCGTCTCGGCGTAACCGATCGGCAGCACGACGGCGATGGCGATATCCGGATCGTCGCCCGCGCCGATTGCCGCCTTCACTTGCGCTTCGATCCAACCATTCATGAAACAGCTCCCGAGGCCGAGCGATTCCGCGGCGAGCGCAGTGTGTGTTGCGGCGATGACCGCGTCTTTGATGCCGTATTCGCGTAGCAGTTGTTGTCGACCGAGTTGATCCTGGAAGGCGGGTACCGCACGTCGCATGTAGTCGCCATAGCGCTCCGACCACGTGCCGTTTTCGATCCCTTGGGCGATCACGCTCTCGAGATCTTGCCGCCATCCGCCGAGCGACACCGCGAACACGAGCACGACCGGCGCCTCAGTGACCTGCGGCTGGTTGAACGCGGCGGCACGCAAGAGTTGCCGCTGCGCGGCATCCTGCACGACGACGATGCGCCACGGTTGCAGATTGAACGACGAAGGCGCTTGCACGGTGAGTTCGATCAACGTCGTGAGCAACGGCGGGGGAATCGGCTCCGGTCGGAAGCGCTTGATCGAACGGCGACGGCGGATGGCATCGACGACGCTTAAGGACTCCATCGATTCTTCCCTCAGCGTCGTTCCCTGTTGGCACGCCGGCCTAACGGTCGATTCGATCAACCGCAACGACTCGACGCGGTGGCCCTAGCTCACCCGTTGATAAAGCGTCACGACCGAAGTTCGGTCGTCGCCGCCCATATTCGCCGTCAAGCCGCGCCGCGGTCGCTTGGCGAGTTGGTAGTCGCCGCACTTGCCGTGCATCTGGCGAAACACTTCGAAGGCTTGCTTGATCCCCGTCGCTCCGACCGGGTGACCGAACGCCATGAGGCCGCCGCCCGTGTTGACGGGCACAATGCCGGTCAGTGAAGTTTCGCCGGCGGCGCCGAACGCGACGCCTTCACCGGCTTCGCAAAAACCGAGGGCTTCGTACATGAGTGCCTCGGTGATGCTGAAGCAATCATGAACTTCAGCGACATCGATGTCGGTCGCATCCCAGCCTGCGCTGCCGTAGGCACGCTCGGCGGCGTTTTCGGTCACATCCAAAGCTGTGAGATCGGCAACTTCTCCGAGCGGTCCCGTGCTGTGACCCATTGCGACGATTTCCACGCACTCGCGTTTGTCGATGCCCGCTTTTTCGAGGCCGACTTCCGAAACCAAAATGACGCACGAGCCGCCATCCGAAACCTGCGAGCAATCCGAGATCTTGAGGTAGTCGTGAAACTCGGGATTTTCGATGAAGAGCGGGTTCTTTTCCGAAGCCGCGGCCGCTTGCTCGAGCGCCATGCCGACCGTGCGCATGTGGGCAAACGGATTCTTGGCGGCGTTGGTGTAGGCCTTGACGACGATCGGTGCGACGGCGGCCGGCGACAAATCGTACTTCTCGCAGTACGCCTTCATGCGGCGCGCAAACAAGCACGGAAAAGTAAAGGGATCGATCGCGCGTTGGCGCTCGTAATGGGCGGCGCGTGCGAGATAGTCGGCGCCTTCCTTGGCGGAAACGGCGGTTTGCATCTCAGCGCCGACCGCAAGCACGATATCACTGCCGGAGCAGATCGCCGCTACGGCGGATTTAAGCGCGAGCGCGCCGGACGCACACGCACCCTCGACACGGTGAAACGCCTTATAGGCGAACGCGGGATGTGCGGCAGCCAACATCGCGCCGAGGTGTCCTTGGCGATTGAAAAGTTCGCCGACGAAATTTGAAACGACTCCGCCCTCGACGAGTTCCGGTGAAAGGTCGATGGATCGCAGAGCATCGAGCGTCGCGAGTCGAAGATAATCCTCGAGGCTCGGGTTTGTGCGTTTGCCAAAATCAGGGTGGCCCTTCCAGATGAAATCCGGATGGAACTTCCCGATGAACGGCGTGTGCGCGCCACCGGCGATATAGACCGGACGTGTCGGTTTCAAGCGAGCGAGCCTCCTTCGAGCGGGACGCGCGGCGCGCCCTTTGAGCATCACGACGAGCAGTATTGTGAGCGTCGACGGAGCATAAAGAGATGTATGCGAGTGGGGAAGGCCGAGCGCGATCGAGGGACGCTTCGACCCGACGACCCCGTCGACGCGGCGCGCCGAACGCGCGCCCGCGGCAAGCATCGAGACTCATCGACGATTCGCGCGGAAGAAAAAATTTCGAGAAGGCACTTGATGTTCTCCTTTTGTTAGGCTAACACTACCGAACATTCGGCGGCCGGAGTTCGGTACTCGTAAGGACTGGGCCGTGCCGCAGGAGCGAAAACGAAGCCGATGGCATCGACCGGTCGGAAGGACCAAAGCCACTAACTGTTCGGGAGGGCGCGGAGCGCTACCCCAACAGGTTGTTAATCCGAGTTGCAGTCGCTCAGTGGTCGGGATAGTCTCGCGGGCGCCGAAACCTGTAACGCCGCGATCCGAAACGTCCCGTCCTGTAACGTCCTGACCTGAGGCGCCGCAACTGAAAGAACGTTGTCTGCGGCTTGGCGGTCCGAGGAGGCTCAGCTCTCCGTCGCTGGTGGTGGACGAGCTCATCGTTGCTCGCGCGAAATGGAGGAAGAAGGATGGTCTCGGTAGCGACTCGCTTCGATAACAACGCGCCCACCGCAACCGTTCGCGGCAGGGCGAGAAACCTCACGTCCGCAACGCTCACTCAGCTCGACTTGTTTGGGTCGGCGCAAGCTTCCTCGCGAACCGTCTCGCGAGGAACTCGAAGCGACTCGCCGTCGATGCCGTCGCTATCGACGGGTGCCTTGCGCGCGTCGAGCGTGTATCCAGCCGGGTTCGCGCGCGACAGTGTTTACCGCGACAGTATTATCCTCGACAGAGGTTTCGCCCAGGCGGCGCTTCCCGCCGCTCTCGACGCCCGCCGTTCGGTTGGAGTCGTGGAACTTCCGCCGGTTGCCGAAACCAAGCTCTCGCCGGACGCGAGTTGGGATCCACTGGCGGGTGGGACCGACGATCGCGGCCTGATCCAGGGTACTTTTGTGCTCGCGCTCTTGGCGATACTCGCGCTGGCTTGGCTGGGTGTGTAGCGTTGAGATACGGCGCTGAGGTACGACGCGCCAGCGATCCATAACGCCATCAGGATCAAACCATAGGACAGATGTACTACACGGATCGACAGCTCGCGATTCTCGAGTTCTTGCAACGCTACCGACAGATGCGGACCGTGTCGCCGACTCTCCAGGAGATCGCCGAGCACTTCGCCGTGTCGAAGGTCACCATCCACGACCACGTTCAGCAGTTGGAGCGAAAGGGCGCCGTTCGTCGGGCGGCTCATCGCGCCAGATCGCTCGAGGTGCTGGACCCTGAGTATCAGGACCGCGCCCATCCGGCGGCAGCAGCATCGACGGCTGGCAACGAACGGTTGCCGATGACGGTGCTCGGTGTCATCGCGGCTGGACAACCTATCGAAGCCATCGAAGTGCCGGAGGTCATCGATCTTGCTGAGATGCTCGTGCCAAGCACGAGGAGGCAGCATCAAGATCACTATGCGCTCCGAGTGCGAGGCGACTCGATGATCGACGACGGCATTCATGATGGGGACCTCGTGATCGTCGAACGCCGCAGCGTCGCCGATGACGGTGAAGTCGTTGTGGCGGTGCTTGATGACGACGTTTTGGGTGCGGGTGTCGCGACCCTCAAGAGGTTATTTCGCGAGACTCGAGACGGCAAAACGGTCTTTCGTCTCCAACCGGCGAACGCCGCGCTCGCCCCGCTCTTCACCGACCGCGTCGAAGTGCGAGGCGTAGTCGTCGGAGTCGTCCGTTCGTTCAAGTAACGCGGATTAGCACCCCTTCTCCGTCGGGGTGGACACGTACCGGGCTCCCGAGCGTCGCTTCTACATCCGAACGGAGCAGCTCGGCCACAAGGAAGTCGCGACGAAGATGATCTACACCCACATCTTGAACAGAGGCCCCGCGGCCAGCCGTCGTCCGGCAGATCGAATGCTGACTATTCATAACGCGATGTCGCAATCACCAAGATCGGTCCGTTCAAGCCTCCTCGAGTTTCAACTGTCTTAACCAGGTCTGCCTAACGCGCAAACTCGAAGCGGCTGGTTTGGCTCAAGCCTTGCGAACTTCAGTACCTCCGCGTAAAAGTACCCCTTGCCGCAGCCACGTTATATGGGGCAGAAATTGCCGGTTCATCGGATCAACAAGACCAAGCTAATTGGGAGCTAGGCCTCCAGTCGTGCGACCAATCGTTGCGGTGCTAATCATGGGTTTCTTCGGTTCGATCTTCGGCTGCTCCAAGGGTGACAAAGCCGAGCAACCCCGGTTTGTTACCGCTGCGGCGTTCCACGAGAATCTTGGCAGGCAAACCACGATGTCACCACAAACGGTAGCCGCGCTTCGCAAGCACGGAGTTGCCTCCGACGCCAACCTGAAATTGGAGTTCTTTTTCTACACCGACACCGAAGCCAAGGCTCTGCAATTGACCGAAGCCCTGCAGACTCTTGCATACAGCGTGGAAAGCGGACCATCAGCGGGCGACGCTCGTCAGTTCGTCGTTTCCGGATGGACAACCCCGATCAGGATGACCGACGAAGCGGTTGTAGATTGGACCGAAACGATGTGCCACCTCGGTTACGAACATGATTGCGATTTCGATGGCTGGGGAACGAACCCAGAACAATGAGGCCTAACTAGCCGCTGCAGCCGACGAGCGGCCGCGCTGCGCAGGGGTGAAGTTCTTTTCTTGGCAAGTCGCTCGCGGCTGAGCGGCAGGGCGTTAGACGGCACTCGGCGTCACGCACATCGTCATTCAGGAATGGCAAATGTCATCTTCCGCTGAGAACCTCTCCGTGACCTTGGCGCCCTTGCGCGGGAGGCGGCATTAGCTGCGGCCGCAGACGCGAAATCATCAAGGGCCGACCGCCAGTATGAGTTGGGTCGCGCCATGGCCTGGTGCGAAATCACTTCGCTCATTCAACAACAGGCAGGCGCCTTCGGGCTCACGCCGGCGCAGGTCGGACTGGAGGGCTTCGATGCTGAGAGAGATGTGCTCGGGGCGATGGGTCATGGCAAGTGATGCCGTCTAACAAATCGCTGGAGCGGACGCGTGAGAGATCAAGTGCCACGTTCATGTGTCGGCGTGCGCGCCGCTCAACTCAACTGTTAGGCGGCTGAGAAACACGCTCATGAGCTATCGTCGCTTTCCAAACAGAATCGCCGCCGCTCGCGTCTGGGATCGATTCGTATCCGCAAACGCCCCAATCATCGCGGCCAGCGGCATTCCCACCGCCTACTTGGCCTCAATCGATCACTTCGACGAGTTCCTGATGCACGGCTGCCTCGCCCACCACCCGGATGACACCGACTTCCAGATTGAGCACATGAGCACGGATCAATACGCTAAGCTTGTCCTGCTCGTTGAGAGCTACTTCGCGGAAGGCTACGAGTGGTTTACACCGATGGCGCTTCGTCCAGAGGAACAACACCGCCTGGCTTCACGCTTCGGCGCCCCCGGTGCGAAGTGAGCCACCTAACTACCGGTTGCAGGGGACGGTCCGCTGCGCGGCCCGCCGCTGAACCGGAGCGTTAGGCTGCGCAGATGGACCTTCGGGAGATCGCCGAGCTGGATGGGAGCCGAATGGACCGCGATACCCCGGAGTACCGAGCACACGCCCACCCTGCTGTCCGGATCTCGTACGCTGAGCCACCGGGTCGAGAACGCGTGGACTGCTCCGTGAACCCCGGCGTCGATCCGGGAAGGGTGAACCCATGCGCTCAAGTGAAGGCACCCGTGGTCGCCGCCCTGATGGCGATCCTCCTGACGTGCTCGGCCCCGTCTCCGTCCGATCGAGACGTCACCCTGGCGGCCGGGCGAAACACCGCATCTTCCTGGACTCCATCTGTCGGCGGCGCGTCGCTCGAGCCGGACTCGCTCGCAGCGCCGGCCCGCCTCCGTCCGACCCGCGGCATCCGCTCCCTCGTCGAGGACCGTGATGGCACTCTCTGGTTCGGCGCCACGGATTACGTCGCCCGCTTCGACGGAAAGACGCTCACCTACCTGGACACGGCCGACGGATTCTGCTGCCCGGAGGGCGCGACCGTGCAGGCGGGGCCGGCCGGCGACCTCTGGTTCCAGTCCGGGACGACGGTGTGCCGCTGGGATGGGACGCGCTTCTTGGGGCCGTTCACGCTTGACCCTGCGATAGAACCGTTGCCGTGGGCGTCGGCCGACGGCGAGGTATGGTTCACGAAGATTCCGCAACGGTTGGGAGAAACGCCGGGTCCGCCAGGCATGTACGCCCTCGACAACGGGGCGTTTACGTTCCATGCGTTCCCGGTCCCCGACGACCCGAAGGCCCACACCTGGTACTACCCCAGCACCGGCACGGTCCGCGGCCGGGACGGCATCGTCTGGTTCGGGACCATGCGCGCCGCGTTCGGCTTCGACGGCGCCAAGCTCGCCGTTGTCGACCGCGCCCGCATGGGTCGAGATGACGACCCGCGCGAGGTTGGCATCCGCGGTCTCCTCGCGGACTCCCGCGGCCGGCTCTGGCTGGCCGACAACGGCTACGGCGTAGTCGTCGTCGACGGCGACGACGTCACGCATTTCACCGCCGAGCACCGCCTGGGCCCCGGCGACCGCGACGGCCCCACCCTCCACCGAGCGTTCTCCATCTTCGAGGACCGCGACGGCATCATGTGGTTCGGCACCGTCTATTCCGGCGTCTGGCGCTGGGACGGCAAGACGTTCACGCATTACGGCGCCGACGATGGGGTTGCCTCCGACACGATCTGGGGCATTACCCAGCTCCGCGACGGCCGACTCATGCTACTCGGCGACACGCCGGGCGCGGTGTACGCGTTCGACGGGGAGCGGTTCGGTCGGGCGTTCTGATCTGAGGGGCTGAGGCTGTGGGCAGAGCAAAGCAAGACGAACGGGTACTACGGGTTCTCGCCGGAGGCCATTCGACGGGGAGCGGCCTAACAACAGCATGCAGCGGACGCCGCTGCGCGCCGCCGCTGATGCTGAGCGTTGGGCGGAAGTTGTCTCGTCATGGTGATGCTGGTCCATCTCACGCCTGAGTCACGGTCGGCCAAGATCCGCCGTTCGGGCATCAGTCGTCTTCGCAAGCCAACCGGCGACTTCCCTGGTGGTGTCTTCGCCGTGCCCGTCACGCGCAATTTCTTCGTTTCGCACCAGTGGCTTAGGGAGCTGCGACGAGGCAACTCCGGGCCAATTGCTGGGGTCTACTTCCGATTGCCGGACGACGAGGTGGTCTGGGTCGGACACTATCGTCAGGCGCATCGATGGATGCCGGCATCCGAGGCGGCCGAGGTCTTCATGACCTCCTCGGATCGTCTCGGCTGGGAGTGCGTGATCCCTCGCCGTATCGAGGCATCGGAGATTCATCGTTGTCGGAGCCTGCCGCAAGTTCTCGGATGGCGATACAGGCCAGACGCGCACGGCAAGCCTCCGTTCTGCGCCTGCAAGTTCTGCACTCGTGGCGAGTACGGATCAAGCAAGCTCCGCAAGCGGCTTGGTAGCCCTGTCGACTGAGCGTCGTTATGCTCCGCCTAACAAGACGCAGGAGCCGGCGAGCGCCGCAGCGGCGCTCGCGGTTCAGCGTCAAAGACGTTGGGCGGACGAGAGGTAGACGATGCAAGTGAACTCTGAAATCGCTGAACAATCCGCCTTTCTGGGGGTCTCCCCTCAGTTCACTGTGCCAGACGTCGTCGCTGCGGCGTCGTATTACTGCGACGTCCTCGGCTTCGAGAATCGCGGGTTCTTCGGGAAGCCTCCGGTCTTCGCGATGCTGGGGCGAGGCAACGTAGAGTTCTTCTTCAACCAAAGTCCGGCGGCGACCATCCCGGCTCGCCCGCGTGCCGCCGTTGGGTACGACGCGTATATCCACGTTACCGAGCTAACGCGTCTCGTCGATGAACTGACCAGGCGGGGAGCGAAGATCGTGGCGGGACCAGTGGACCGAGTCTACGGCATTCGCGAGCTCGTCGTCGAAGACTGCCACGGGCTGCGTTTGGCTTTTGGCGAAGATCCGGGGCGCGCCGCCCAACATGCCGATGCAGCGGACCGGCCCTCGGCCGGCCGCTGATCGGCCAGGCGTTGGGCGCATACGTTCCGCGTGAAGGATGATCTTGATGGATGAGATCGACGGCAGCGACATTCTCGGCAATCCCGAAGCAGCTCACCCAAGGGCGCGCGAGCTGATGACCGAGGACTTCTTCTGGGACTGCATGGATGAGGATGCACCCTTCGGCAGCGACGAGGGGTACGAGGCACTCCATGAGTTTCGCGACTGGCGGGCGTCTCACACGAGTGCGTCCTTGGTCGACTGTCTCTCTTGGATCATGAGCGGGCGACTTGCCGAGTACAACCAGGAATTGCTCGACGAGTCCCGGGTTGCGCAGGATCTTGGCAATCCGGACGGCGCGTTCTTAGCGGATCATTACGACATGTTCACGCTCGACACTACCGTGATGGCAACCGGGCTCGCGCAGCTGATCTTTGATGGCCGCATCGATTCCGACGCAAAGCCCTACTTGCGAGTCGCGGCCAAGAGGCAGCTCCATCCCGAGGTGGTCAGCGATGAGCATCGGGCGGTGATTCTTCGGGCGGTACTGCGTGTTATCGAGGCGGCATGATCTCGTCAGGCACGCCCAACTACCCGATTCAGACAGACGGCCGCTTCGCGGCCGCTGCTGATTGGGACCGACGTTAGCAGCACCAGAACGATGCTTACTGCGACGCTGACGAACCGGTAGTTGAGGGAGCGAACGAGCGTTGGTCGCAGCTTCGGGCCCTGACAATAGCATGCAGCGGACGAGCGCTGCGCGCCGCGGCTGATGCTGAGCGTAGGCATCGCATCCACATCGGCGTTGCTGTCGGCCTCATTGCATCCAGGCGGGCAGCATCCCGGTAGTCGTTGAGCGACACGCAGCGCCCAGATGCCTAACCATTCACTCAAGCGGATCGTTCAATCGCTTCGCGATAATAGCGGCCGCTTAGATTCGTCAAAGGTGAGGGGCCAAGAGCTGTGTTCCTCGTGATCGCCGTCGCGTATCCACCAAAGATGGAAGTGTAGTCGCGTCCCAGTGCGGCGTTTTCATCGCCGATCTCGACGTCATCGCACGTGCCCGCGACGCGTTCGAAGCGCCGATCTTTGCCTATTCGACCAGCAGCGAACATGCGATGCTCGAAACCGCCGCGGCGATCGGCGGCAGGGGGCCGCGATGCGGAGATCATGGAAACGCTGAGCGCCTTCAAGCGTGCCGGATGCGCCGGCACACTGACCTATCACGCGCTCGATCTCGCCAGAAAGCTGAACTGATGGACGCGGGGGGAAAATATCGCCGCGACATGGGGGCGGTGGGCGTTGCTTTCCTGATCGTCAACGGGCTGATCGGCGCGGGCATCTTCGGGCTTCCCGAGATGCTCCATAAGGCCGTGGGCGGGTTCGCGCCCTGGCTGATGCTGATCGGCGGCGTGATCGTGATGAGCATCGTGGTCTGCTTTTCCGAACTGACCAAATTGACCGATCGATCGGGAGGGCCGCAACGATTCGTGGGCGATGCATGGGGGACCTATCCGGGATTCCTGATCGGCTGGACTTACTTCACGGCGCGCGTGATCTCATTCGGCGCCAACATCCTCGTCCTGCTCGCCTATGCGGCCGCACTTTGGCCGGGCCTCGACCAGGGAATGTTCAAGACCGTGGGGGTCGTCACGGTGTTCGTCGGCCTTGCCTATATCAACATCATCGGTGTGAAGCGGGTCGTGACCGTGCTCGGCGCGATGACCGTGTTCAAGCTGCTTCCGCTGGTGGTTCTGACGCTCGTGGGCATTGCCTATGCAAAATCTCCCGCGAGTGTGAACCTTCCGCAATTCAGTGCCGTCGAGGGGGTGGTTCTCGCAGCGCTTTACGCCTTCGTCGGGTTCGAAAATGCGACCGTCCCGGCAGGTGAAACCCGCGATCCGAAACGATCGATGCCGAACGCCCTGCTCGCCAGCGTCCCGCTGGTGACCCTGATCTATTTCGGGCTCCAGCTGGCCTACACCAGCTCAAGCATCGCCGGCACCGGTCCGAAAGCGCCGGTCACCGAATTGGCGCGCCTCTACTGGGGTGATGTCGGTGCGCTACTGATCGCGGCCACGATCGTCGTTTCGATACTGGCCAACCTGACCGCCGGCTACACGTCGACCAGCCGGTTGCCGTCCGCGCTCGCCGACGACAACCTCTTGCCGGCATGGTTCGGAAAGGTCTCGCGTTGGGGGACGCCGATCAACTCGATTCTCTTCGTCTTCGTGCTGAGCACCCTGTTCGCGCTGGTCGATGATTTCCGCGTTCTTGCGATTATGTCGACGGTCGCGCGATTGGTGGCCTACATCGCATCGATCTGCTCCTTGCCCCGCCTACGCCGGGCGGCGGGACTCCCGATGATCAACGGTACGATCACAATTGCCGCGCCTGTCGCGCTCCTCTTGTCGATCTGGGCGGCCACGCAAACCTCGATCGATCAGTGGAGAATGCTCGGGGCCTTCGCGATCGCTGGAACGATTCTCTATTTCATTGCGCGTCGAAAGCCGACCGGTGACCTTCCGAGTTGAGTTGGATCGCCTGCTCCTCCGCAGTTGCGCTCGCACGCGACGCGGCTCGTCACGGTGAAGTCGACGCGCTCTTGGACATCGGTCGACGAACCGCGTCTGAGCGTGGGGCTAAGGCTTCGATCCCGCACTTGGAATGGCCAATAACGGGGAATAGTATGCGCCCGAAAGTGCGGTTGAGATTCCCATCCACCATCGACAACTGGAGGTGCAAGACCTGTGCAGATCCACTACCTCGAAATCGTGACCAAGGAAGTTGACGCCGTGTGCGCTGCGTACGCCGCAGCGAATTCGGTGCAGTTCGGCAAGCCGGATGCCCGGCTTGGCAACGCTCGAACGGTCAGGCTCCCAGGTGGCGGAGTGGTGGGAGTACGGGCCCCCATGCACGAGACCGAGCAGCCGGTGGTTCGGCCTTACTGGCTGGTAAGCGACATCGAAGCGGCCTTGGCAGCATCGGTAAAGGCCGGCGGCGAGGTGGCCCATCCGCCCATGGAGATTCCGGGCCATGGCACCTTCGCCATCTACATCCAGGGCGGCGTCCATCACGGTCTCTGGCAACGGTAGGCTCGTGCCGCTTCGTGAATGCATGGGACTAACAACAGACCAGGCCGAACGCCTCGGTAGTTGCCTCAGGCGCTTAGCGGTCCATGTTGATCTCAGCTCCATTGCCCTGGCTGGAAGCCTGGCGATCGAAATACACTTTGCCATGCGCGGCCTTCCGCGCCTTCGTCGGGCTCTCACCGACGTTGATTTCGTCGCAACGGATGCGAACGCAGTATCGCCGAGCGTCACGGGGGCGTTCATGATGTCGCACTTTCACCGACCGCACCCGGGGTACTCGAAGTTCATGTTGCAACTCGTGGAGCCGAAGTCCCGGTTGCGCGTGGACGTGTTTCCTGGTCAGGCAGAACTCATCCAACAGGCAACGACGCACGATTTGGGCGGCGCCCGCTTTCGGGTCCTCGATCTTGATGCGGTCCTCGATCACAAACTGACCGTACTCGAAGGCGCCTCAGAACAGCGGCCCATTGACCGAAAGCACTTCGACGATGCGCAGCTGCTCGGTCGCGCGTTGAGTCGACGGGTTCAAGAACTTCCAGAGACGGTCCTGTGCAGAGAGCAGTATTCGACAGATACGACTGCTCGATGTTCCCGTTGTGAATGCAGCCTCAGCTCGGCGTTACCGTTAGCGACTAAGCAGGAGATCTTCGATGTGTTGGGATACGTCTAGCGCTTCGGACACGCCGCCAACATTGGCATGCAGCTGACGGTGCTGCGCGGCGGATGTGAAATGACGCATGTGGTTAGGAAAGAGGACAGCGGTGAGCAGCGTTCGCAAGAAGGTCAGTGTCGTAAACCTCTTGTGTGATGTTGATCGAAAGGACCGGCGCTTACCCAGGTTCATGGTCGTGCCGGCGCGGCTGCTCGATGCATGGAAGCTTGACGGCACCGCCATCGTCGAGGCAACGGTCAATGGTGTTGAGGTCGGTCGACGCTCTCTGAAGAAGTGGAACGACGACCGCTGGTTTGTCGAGTTGCCGCAGCCGCTCTGCGATCGCGCGGAAGTCGACACTGGCGACCGTGTGAACCTGTCTCTCCGCTTGGCTTCGGAGAAGTTGCCTGAGGAACTCGCGACGCTACTCGCCAACAGTCGACCCGCACAGGCCGCGTGGGCGAAGCTGACACCGGCTCAGCAGCGAATGCTCAGCGAAGAAGTCCTCGCTGCGAAGTCAGCCGACACTCGTCGCCGGCGGGCGGGACGCAGGCTCGGGGTCTTGAGGCAGGGATATTGATCGCTTGGCGCCGCCGAACAACCGGTTGCAGCGGACCGGCCGCTGAACCGGAGCGCTAGACGGCCAATGAGGTGCACATGCAGCGAGTCATCCCGGCGTTGCGAATCCGTTCTTGGAACCTTGGAACACGAGCCGTGCCTTCTACGAAAGACTTGGCTTCAACGAGCAGTGGAAGCACCAGTTCGATGCTCGTGACAGCATTTGGGGTGTCTAACAACAGCATGCAGCTGACGGTGCTGCGCGCCGCCGCTGATGCTGAGCTCTAGCCGACTTTACGCAAATGCGCCTTCCAACAGCCACGGACATCAGCCCAAGGTTTGGCACCGATTACGAGGGCAACGATGAGCGTTGTGCCAGAGAGCATTTCCTTGGGAAGAGTCTGGATGAGGCGGAGGCGCTGTTTCGTCAGAACGCGCTCTACTACGTGGAGGACTTGCTGTGTATGGGTGCTCCTGCGTTTCGGTATTACGTGCCAGCGTTCATTCGCTACATTCGGAGTGAGCATTCACGCCGCGATCCAGTCGCCATCAACTGTTTCGCGGGTCTTCTTGAGCAGCGCACCGAGCAGACGATCGATGTTGCCCGGATTGCAAATGAGTTGGCAGATGCCTGTCGCTACGTTCTCGACCATTACGACAAGTTTGAGGCTGACCCGAGTATTTACGGCGACCTGCGTTCGAGGTATGAGTCTTTGGTATCGAGATTGCGTGAGATTCACGTCGGCTAACCAGGACGCAGCAGCGAACCGCCGCCCCGCTGGGCAATCGGACGGTTCGGGAGAATCTGTCGGCGACTGTGGCCGCCGAACTCGGGCAGAACTACACGATCGCGGACTATGAACTCGTGGGAGACTTGAAGAATGCGTCTCGAATCATCGCAGCGTCTAACACTTCGCTGGAGCGCACGCGTGCGAAATAGAGTGCCAAGCCAAAATCGGCGTGCCCGCGGCGCTCAGCTCAACCGTTGGCCAGTCCGATGAAGCATTGCACCGCGGTTCGTAACACTCCGTGCTCTACCCTCACGAGTAGCGCCTTGGTCTCGTTCACCTTGACGCTGCTCATCATCCCCTCCGCGTGCGTCAAGCCACCCGGCGCCACGCCGGCCGCGTTCAAGAATGGCGCAAGCCGACTCAATGCCGATGCGCCCGCTCCGCCGCCCGACGACCCGATCAGCCAGTTCGTACGCCGCATCCACGAGGACCGTCGCGGTCACCTGTGGTTCGGTACCAACGGCGACGGCGTTGCGCGTTGGAATGGCGAGTCGGTCGAGTACTTCTCGCTCCCTCAGGGCTTCAGTGGCGTCGCGGTGCGCGGGATCGTCGAGAGTGCCGACGGCAGCCTCTGGTTCGGGACTGAAGGCGGTCTGACGAAGTTCGACGGCGCGTCGTTCACGAACTACACCGAGCGCGACGGACTGGTCAGCGACGACGTCTGGTGCCTCGCCTTCGACCGTCGCGGCGAGTTGTGGGTGGGTACGCGGCAGGGAGTGTGCCGGTTTGACGGAGCCCGATTCACGCCGTTCGAGCTACCCGAGGCCGAGCCGGATCCCTTCGTTGGCGTGACGAGCGCGCGCATAGTTCGCAGCATCACCGAGGATCGGGCCGGCCGCCTGTGGTTCGGCACCAACGGCGGGGCCTACGTCTACGACGGCAGGTTGCTGCGCAACTACAACGAGTCGGACGGCCTGTCGAACGACAACGTCAACGCCATCCTCGAGGACCAGAACGGCCGCTTCTGGTTTGCGACGCACCACAACGGCATCTGCTACCTGGACGGAGAGACCTTCACCGCCATCACCGACGCCGACGGCGTCGAAGGCACAGAAGTGTGGGACCTCTTCATGGACCGGGCCGGTGAAATCTGGTTTCCCGTCGAAAACGCCGGCATATACCGCTTCGACGGCAAGCGGTTCAGGAACTACCGCGAGGCCGAGGGGCTGACGACCAACGCGATCCAATGCACGTACCAGGACCGCGATGGGCGGCTGTGGTTCGGCGGCTGGCGCGGTCTCTTCCGTCTCAACGGCGACTCGATTGTTGCCGTCACGCGCGCCGGGCCGTGGCGTTAGTCGGTTCAATGAACTCGGCAGGTCCGCAGATGACGCAACGGCGGCACAGGGGGGAGAATCAGCAGATTTCATGCGTACCATGTCTTGGACGATCATCGTCCTCGTCACGGCCCAAGCACTTCTCGCGATCCCGTTATCCGCACCGGTTCTCACTTGCGACACTCCTGCTGCTCGTCGCTGTTGCTGCGGCTCCCGTTTCGTGTCGGCCTTCCCTACGGACCTACGCCGTGAGCATGTTTAGCCTCGAGGCGGAACTTAGTGGAACATGAACACGCTGTTAGTGCGGACACTCGACGACTGGCGCGTCTGGCTCACGGTCCACCATGCATCGGAATCGGAGGTCTGGCTGGTTTTCTACAAGCGGCACACTGGCCACGCCTCGATCGACTACAAGGACGCGCTCGACGAGGCCCTGTGCTTTGGTTGGGTGGATAGTCTCGTCAAACGCCTGGATGACGCCCGGTATGCACGCAAGTTCACGCCGCGGCGACCGAACAGCCGATGGTCTCAGGTCAATCGGAAGCGTTACGCCGAGCTCAAGGACGCAGGGCGACTGAAACCGCCAGGAATTGCACGCCCACCGACAAAGCGCAGCTCGGCTCCGGAGCCGGGACGGTTGAAATTGCCAACGAAACTCCCACCCTACATCGAGCGAGCGTTGAAGGCGCATCCGCCGGCGGCGCGGACCTTCAAAACCCTGTCGCGCGAACAGCGCCGGCGGTATTTTGCCTGGATCGAGTCAGCCAAGCGCGAGGAAACGAGACTCAAGCGTCTGGCGGAAGCGATTCGCCTGCTGACAGCGGGCAAGGTATTGGGATTGAAGTAACAAGACCCCACACTCCTGTTGTTTCTGAGTTCGAGATACAATTCCACCGACTCCGACGGGTGGGCGATCTCCGAGAGGCCCATCGGCGCTGGCAGGTAGGCGATCCGCCTATCTGCATCACCCTCAATTGTGCGTCCAAGTCGGAACTGAAAAGCACATCCTTCATGGCCATCCACTTTCGATGTCGCTGCGGGCAAGAGGTGACGCTTCGTCCGCGCGAAGGGCTTTATCTGGTCTTGTCGTGTGTGATTGGGCTGTCGGTTCTCAATTCGGCGCTGATCGTTTTCTTGTGGATCGACACTTCTGCTCGGCCGTCACGAGGCGACGAGCCCAGGACGTCTATCGGGGTGAACGCGTCGGCGAGCGAACCTCAGGTCGATCGATCGCAGCCGATCGTAGGTGCGGATTCATCCGCTGCGGCTGAAACGTCGCAAGCGATCGCGACCATGGGAGAAGGGGTCAGCCCCGGAGAGCCGACAGATTTCGAGCGCCACAATAACTCGAGTGATCCGCACGCCGCCGCGAGCCCTACCACGCTGCGACTCGATGGCTCGCCGCCGGCTGTTGAAGCAAATGAAACCGGGAATCTGCCCGACGCTTCGCCCGCCGTCGCCGTCGACGCGGCCATCGGCGCGGCGCCGCCCGCAGCAGCAACAACCGAGTCGAGCGTCGCGGTGAGTGTTCCGCCTTGGCGTTTCGAACGGCCGCCGGCGCTCGATGGACTTGCGTTCGGCTTGCTGCTCGAAAAGCCGCCGGTGACCGATGAGGCCCGGGCGCTCCTTTGTCTCGCAGCACGCGCTTGGGGTGTGGGGACGCAGCGCGAACGGGCGCTTGAACTCGTGAGTGCGACCGCCGGCGAGGAATGGGATCTAGTGCGCGCAGATTTTTCGGCGATCGCGAGCGGCGGCTTCGCCGAATCAACGGCGTCGGCGGACAGCGCGACGGCGCCCTCGCACTCGCACCTCGTGATCGATCGAGCGCGTTGGCTGCTGAAGGCCGCCGACTTCGAGGCGGCGCGAGAAAAATGGCTGAGTCATTGGAAATCCACACTCGCGGCGGCTGAGTCGTCGACCGCGGTTGCCGCCTGGCTCGCTGCCGCGCGCGCCGAGTTCGCGACCGAACGCGACGTCGTGCTGCTGATCGACCTCTCGGAGAGCATGGCGGCCGAGGTCGAGCTGCTTGCTGCGGCGCTTCGACGGTTTTTGCCGCTGACCGCCGGCGCACGAGCCGCGGGGGAGCATTCGCGCTGGCGATGGGGCTGGATCGGCTACCGGGACGAAGTCGTCGACAGCTTCACACTCGGGGAAGATCTCGACGCCTTTGTCGACTCGCTCTCGCGCTGGCGCGCCGAGGGCGGCGGCGACGTTCCGGAAGGACTCGACCGCGCGCTCTTCGAGGCGCTTCGTTTCGGCGGGTGCCCGTGGCGACCCGGCGTGATCCACGATTTGATCGCGATCGGCGACGCGCCGCCGCCGTTCGAACGCATCAGCAGCGCGATCAGCTTAATGCGGTCCGCGCACGCGTCGCCCGAGCGCTATCTTTTTTCGGTCGTCGGTCTCGTCCGCGAGGACTTGCAGCGGGGTTCGATCCCGGCGTTCGCTGAACTCGCGGCGGTTGCTGGCGGCCAATCGGTTTTTCTCGCTCGCCCCGATGAACTGCCGAGCGCCTGGTGGCAAGTGCTGATGAAGTCGAACAGTGTGACCTGGACGGCCGGTCCGTTCGCGGCCCTTTATGAGTTCACCTCGGGAATCCCCGCTCAAGCTTCCCCCCAGCCAGGCGAGAGATGATATAACACCGGCGCGTTGCCGCTGAGTGGGCTCGAACGCGTCGGAACGGCCAGTGACTTCCGATCCGTGCTGGCCCATTTTCTCGTGTTTGCCCCGCCGCATGCCGCCAATTCGAAAGCCGCTGTGAGTCACGACGAGCCGAAAGACGACGAGCCTCGAGATCTCGAGGAGAACCTGGGAGACGAGTCCCGTTTGAGCATCGAGCCAGAATTTCCGATGGACTCGGGTGAGTACGAGCCGGCGATCGTGATTCCCCGCTCCGAGCACAGTATCTCGCGCCGCGATATCGACCCCGACGCGCTGCGCGTGCTGTACCACCTGCATCGCAGTGGCTGCCGCGCCTATCTAGTCGGCGGCGGCGTGCGCGATCTCATGCTCGGCCGCACGCCGAAGGACTTTGACATCGCGACGGACGCGCGGCCGCGGCGGCTAAAGAAGATGTTCCGCAACTGCCGCATTATCGGCCGGCGCTTTCGCCTCGCGCACTTGCACTTTCCGGGCGACAAGATCATCGAAGTCGCGACGTTTCGCAGTTCCTCGGAAAATGATGCGATCGAACGCGAAGGCGAGTTGATTCGGCGTGACAATGTTTTCGGCACACCGCACGAAGACGCGCGTCGCCGCGATCTCACCATCAATGGACTCTTCTACAACATCGCCGACTTCTCGGTGATTGACTACGTCGGAGGAGTCGACGATCTGCGCCGCGGCATCGTGCGGACCATCGGCGATCCGGTGCAGTCGTTTCGTGAGGACCCCGTGCGCATGTTGCGCGCCTTGCGGCACGCGACTCGGTTGGGGTTCGCGCTCGAGGCCGAGACGCACGAGGCGATTCTCAGTGAACGCGAAGAGATTCTGAAAGCGAACGAGTCGCGGCTCCTCGAAGAACTCTATAAGGATCTTTCGAGCGGCTGCGCGCGTCCCTACTTCGAGACGCTGCAAGAATACAAACTGTTGAAGCTGCTGATCCCCGAACTCTACAAGACATTTCGCCGCAAAGTCGGCGCTGAGCTCGGGCGGGAGATGCTGTTTGACAGTCTCGATCGTCTCGACCGTTTACACCAGGCAAAGATCCCGCTCTCGAACGCCGTCGGCGTGGCGGCGCTTTTCGCACCGCTGATCCTGCCGGTCGTGCGCCAGCTCGAGCAATCGACTGGCGTGACGCCCATCGCGAGCGCGCACGAGCTCTTTGCGGAAGCGCTCAAGCCGGCGTTTCAAAATCTCCGCATCTATCGGCGCGATGAGGAGCGGCTGTGGCAGTTGCTGTCCGCTTGGTCAAAGGTGAGCCGCGCGTTTCAGAAGAACGAGATCCCGCCCGCGCTGGCGCGTCGGCATTATTTCCGCGAGGCGGCCGAGTTGTTCGGACTCATCGAGGACGAGTCGCCCGAGCTCGAGAGTTTTCTCAATTCGGTTCGACTCCTGCCGCCGGCGGACGAGGAGCCGGAACATCATCGACGCGGGTCGGATCGGCCGCCGCGCTCCGGGCGCCCCGTCGGGAGCGATGGATCCGAAGCCACAGCGGACGAAGGCACGGGCCCGCGCGTGCGGCGCAGACGGCGTCGGCGCAAGCAAAGTCGTCACTCCGGTCGTTCCGCTGCGAGTGGCACCTCCGCGCCGACCTTTCGTCGCGACGCGGGCAATGCGCCGAACGACGGCACTTTCGGACTTTGACGCGAGACTTCAGCTCAACGGACGACCCATGGTATTTCGAACGAACGAGCCGAGCGCACCCGGTCGCGCCCGCACGATACTCCGTGCGGCGTGTCGGTGGGGGATGCTTTGCGGCATTGCGCTCCTCGTCACGCGCGCGTGGAGCGTAGTCCAACTCGATGTCGGTAGCAGCTCGCAGATTCGTTTACGCGGCCGCACCTACGGCATCTCGCGCGCGCGACTCGGTGGGCGGAGCGTGCCGCAACTCGATCTCTCGCGTGCTGGGCGTCTCGTGGCGCCGGGCGCCGCGCGGCTCGAGCTCGCTGGCGCGGCGAGTTCCGCTGGTCGACCCGTCGGTCCTGGTACGTATCAACTGGCGCTCGAGATCGGCGCCGATCAACAGGTTCAACTCGTCTTCGAGGATGCGCAACGCACGCCGCTGGTCGCGTGGCCGCTCGAAGTCGGCATTTACGATGCGCCCGTGTTAGAGCCGGTGTTTTATTTGGCGTCGCAAACGCGCGGCGAGTTCGAGATCGGCGTCTTTAGCTTGCGTTGGGGCGCGATTCAGTTGCAGTGCGAGTTTCAACAGCTCGAGGAGTCGCAGCAGCAGCTTGCCGGTTGGCGGCTGACCAGCTATCTGCTCGAAGCCAGTTCTGAGGTGCGTGGTCGCATTCCGCTCGGCTCGCTCGATCAACTCGTCGGAGTGCAACACGGCTGGCGGCTCGAGCTCGCCGGCGACGAACGACCGCCGCGGCTCAAGTGTACGAGCCTCGTGAGCGCACGACTCGTTGTCCGCGTGAACGAAGTGCGTTCGGAGCTCGAGAATCTGCCGAGCGCGGGGACCGAGTCCGACGCCCGGCAACGCGCCGCGCTCGAGGATCGCCTGCGGCAACTGGTCGAACAAGTTCGCAATGCAGACGCCGCGCCCGTTCCCGAGCTCGTCAGTTCATCTGTCGACGGCAAGGAACTCCGCGTCAGCACCCGCCTGGTCGCCGCCGCGGATGGCGCGACCCTCCTCGAAATCGCCGGACCCACGGGTCGGCTGAGCTATCGCTTGCCAAAGTGAAGCCGGAGGAGTGCGGGCGACACGCCGCCGTACTGACGGCGCCAGCCTGTTCTTCAACCGCCTTGGCAGCCGATATGTATGGTGGCAACTCCTTCCATCTCGAGACTTCGTCGGAAGAAAAGCGAGTCGACGATGCCAACGAGCGTCAAAGTCAAAGATAGCGAAGTAGAGATCACGATCAGTGGACGATTCGATTTCAGTCAGCACAAGCAGTTCAGGGACTGCTACGAGCGACACGATCAACAAGCGAAGAGTTATTCCATCGATCTCGGTTGCGTCGACTATATCGACAGCTCAGCGCTCGGCATGCTGTTGATCCTGCGTGAGCATGCCGGTGGCACGAGCGCGCGAATCGCGCTCAAGAACTGCTCGCCCGAAGTGAAGAAGCTGCTCAAAATCGCGAACTTCGAGAAACTCTTCACCATTGGCTAGCGGCGCAGTCGGTGAGATCCGAGGCGTTCAATCTTCTGCGGATCGTCCTGCCGCGCGCGCATAGCACTGATCGAGCGCCACCACCGGATGCAACGCGCGACCGGCGCCGTTGGGTCGCGCGAGTAGTTTTTCCCAACGCATTAGGCAACCGCTGTTCGCGGCGAGGACGCCGTCCGAGTTCGAATGGCGGAAACGCGCGAGCGCTGCCGCGCCAATCGCGCGCGACAGACGTGGGCGACGCACGACGTAGAGTCCCGCCGCGCCGCAGCAGTGATCGGGCGGCGGCAACTCGCGGTAGCCGTGCGCGAGGATGCGCGCGAGCACCGCGCGCGTCGCGTGTTCGGGAATCGCGCCGTGGCGCTGATGGCACGGCGGCGCGACGACCCAGTTGCCGGCGAACTGCTCCGCGGGTGGATCCCAGCCTTCGCGTTCGAGGAGGGTGCACGTATCGACGACCGGCGATTTGGGTGCGCCCGCGAGCGTGGCAGCACAGCCGGCCGTGTCGCAGACGATAAAGTCCGGCTGCGATTCGTCGAGCGCGAGGGCGCACTCGCGTTTGAGTCGCCGCGCTTCGTCGACGAGGCCCGTGTGATGATGCAAAGCGCCGCAGCACATCCCGCGCGCGAACTCGACTTGCCACCCATTCCGCGCGAGGACGCGCGCGCTCGCGTTGAGCTCGGCGCGAAACCACACGCGCGAAATGCAGCCGGTGAATATCACGACGCGGCCGCGCGCGGGCGGCGGCGGCGGCGGGGCGTCGAGCGTCATTGCAGCCGCCGCGACGCGCGCGGGCTGCGGCAACTCGAAGAGCGATGGCCAGCGCCGTAGGAGCGGCGCGATCCAACGAAACAGGCGACCCGCGCGCGCGAGTCGCTCGGGGTGCGCGACGATTTCGCGGAGCGCGAAGCCCTCGACGAGGTCGGACCAGGTCGCACCCGCTTGCCGGCGGGTCGCTCGATAGCCGCCGATCAGCGACTCCATCGAGATGCCTGACGGGCACGCGCTTTCACAGGCTCGACAAACGAGGCAGTCGTCGAGCCCGCGCGCGATTGCGGGGCTGAGCGCAATGCGTTCTTCGCTCAGTGCGCGCAGCGCGGCGATGCGACCGCGCGGCGACTCGCTTTCCTTGCCGGTCACTTCGTAGGTCGGGCACGCGCCGAGGCAAAGCCCGCAGTGAACGCAATCGTCGATGGTCGGTAGATGTAAGAGCGCGTTCGAATTCATCGCGCGACCATCTCAGTCGTTTCGTGCGTGTTGTGCCAGAGCACGCCGGCCGGATCCCAAGTCGCCATCAACCGCTGGGTGATCCGCGCGAGCGGTGCGGCGATCGGCGCGGTTGTGATCTCGAGGCGATCGGGCCACTCGTTGGACTCGTCAGGACTCGGCAGCCGCTCGAAAGCGAGGGCGCCGCCATTCGCGCGCAAGAGGTGGCTGAGTGCATCGAGTCGAGCGCGAACGCTGGCACGCTCGCCATCGAAGCGAAAGCGCGCGAGCGCGAAGTGGGCAAACGGAAAAATCCACTGCCACTCGAGCCGCGCCGACGCGAGCGTCGCCGCGAGACCCGTTGCCCAGCGGCTGAACGGCGCGCCGATGCGAAGGGCGTAGGACTCGGTGGTGTCGAAGGCGCGCGTGGAAATTGTCGTGGCGTCGAATGCGCCGAGGTGGACATCCATCGACGACCGATGGAGCGCCGCGGCGAGCGACCGGCCGCAGCGCTCGAGTCGCGCGTCGACGAGTTCGCGCGGCCCCCAATCCGCGAGCAACAGCGATCCGGGTTCGCCGGGTTCGACCGCGAGGAGCGGCGGCTCCGAAGCTTCCGCACGAAGTGCGGCGAGCGCCGTCCAGAAACGCGCATCGATCGTTGTTGCGAGTCGCAAGCAGCGCACACTCTCGGGACATCGCTCGAGCCGCAGATGGAGTCGCGTTGTCAACGCCGCGCGGCCTCGCGCGCCGCACAGAAATCGCGTGAGGTCGTAGCCCGTCACATTCTTGACGACCCGACCACCCGCTTTGAAGAACGTGCCGTCGCCGCGCAAGGCTTCGACGCCGAGCACTTGGTCGCGCAGTCGTCCCCATGCGCTTGCGTTCGGCAGTTCGCGCGGGTCGCTGTAGAGACCGCCGAGCGTGCCAGCGCCGACGCCGGGAAAGCCGAGCGACTCGAGCAGCGCGCGCGGAAAAAGCGGCGGGAGCACGAGTCCTCGCGGGGCGAGCTCGGCCTCGAGAGTTGCGAGCGCGACACCCGCTTCGCACGTCAGAATCAGCTCGGCTTCGTCGATCGCGTCGATCGTCGCCAGGCTGTCGGTGGCGAGTGGCGAAGTCGGCGCGGAGGCGCCCGAAGCGACGCGGAGCCCGCGCGTGCCACGGCCGACGGGCACGAGTCGATGACCCAGCTTCGACGCCTCGATCAGCCTTCGTCTTAGCTGCGCAACTCTCGGCATGGGATCGTCGTTCTACAAGTTGTTTCCGGCCGCAAGCCACGGGCATAAACTAGTGCGTCGGAACGGAAGACGGAAGCGAAAGCGCCCGCGATCGCTGCGCTTCAAACAGTGAGGACCATCATGAACGAGACGCCTTTCATTCACGCCAACGCCAGCCAGCCGACGCGAACGGTGCCGGCCTGGCTGTTTCTGCTGCTGTTATTGCTCGCTGTGTCGAGCACTGGCTCGCTGGTCATTGTCTGGAAGCAGGGTCGCGTTCCACGGCCCGCCGAAGTCGCGGCATCTCGCGCGCCCGCCGTGCGCGGAGAGTTGCTCGCCGATGAGAAACTAACGATCTCGATTTTTGAAGAGGCGTCACCAGCCGTTGTGCACATTACGAGTATCGGTCTTCAACAGGTGAACTTCTTCGACCGGCGCCTCCAGGAGACTCCCGCGGGAACCGGCACCGGCTTTGTGTGGGATGACCAGGGCAATATCCTCACGAACTTTCACGTGATCGCGCCCGGACTGAGATTGGCTCAGCGCGATCGGCCGGTCGCGCGGGTCACGCTCGCCGGCGATCCGAAGAGTTACGAGGCGCGTCTCATCGGCTATGCCGCATTCAAGGACCTAGCGGTGATTCGCATCGACGCGCCGCCCGAGAAACTACGGCCGCTGAAGATCGGCACGTCTGCCGACTTGCGCGTCGGTCAGCGCGTCTACGCGATAGGCAATCCGTTCGGACTCGACCAGACACTGACGACGGGCGTGATCAGCGCGCTTGGTCGCGAGATCGAGTCGATGTTGCGGACCCCGATCTCGGACGTCATTCAAACCGATGCGGCGATCAATCCAGGAAACTCCGGCGGACCATTGCTCGACAGCGCTGGACGCTTGATTGGCATGAACACGGCGATCATCAGTCAGACCGGCACCAGCGCCGGCATCGGCTTTGCCATTCCAGTCGACACGTTGTCGCGCTTTATGCCCGAGCTGTTGACGAAGGGCGAAGTGGGAATCCCGATGCTCGGCATCGAGATGCGCGATGGTTTGGAGCGTCACTTCAAGTTGCCGGGCGTCATGGTGATCGATGTGTACGAGGAAAGCGGCGCCGCGCGCGCAGGACTCCAGGGTGTGCGTCGCGCGCGCAACGGCAACGATCAAGCCGGCGACGTGATCGTGAAAGTCGCGGGCAAGGAAACGCCGACGGCGGATGCGCTGCGACGCGTGTTGCTCGAGTACTCGGCAGGTCAAACCGTGGACGTCGAATACTTGCGCAACTACGACTTGACGACCGGTAAGGGCGAAGCAATGTCAGCGAAGGTGCAACTACAGGACTATCGCTCCCGCGAAGAGCGCTGAAGCGCGACAATTCCGGCAGCTCTCGCCGCTGTGCTCGTGGCATGTTTCAATCTGGAACATGCCACGAGTTTTTTATTGTCGATCGGGAGGCGCGACCGCTTGTAACGCGTCCGCACGAAGCGGCCCTGGTTTTGCGTTTCGCCGCACAACGCGGACTCGGAACACATCGCGTGTGACCGAGTGGGCCGCATAACAAACTCTCTTGCTCCAGCAAAGGAAACCCATGCGAATCTTCTCCATCTCGAAGGTGGCGGTCGTCGCGTTCGCAATTTGCGCGCTGACCACGGTCGATCTCTCAGCTCAGTGCGCGAGCATCGGTCCCATGCCGCCCGACCTCGGGGCCGGCGATGGCTACGGCAACGTCGCTCTCGATGGCGATGTCCTCGTCGTCGGTTCGTTCGCAGACAGCGACCTCGCGCCGAATCGCGGCGCCGCGTACGTGTTTCGTCGCGATCTCACGGGTCAGTTCCAGTTCGAGCAAAAACTCATCGCGAGCGATGGACAAGCCGATGACTACTTCGGGTGGTACGTGGCGGTCGACGGCAATCTCATCGTCGTCGCCAACACTCCGGGACTCTATTTCGACGGCTCGGCCTACGTGTTTCGCTACGATGGCGTGACCTGGAACGAAGAGCAGCGGATTGTGCCCGACATCGATCAACCGAATGACCACTTCGCCAACAGTCTGGCGGTCAGCGGTAATACGATCGCGGTCGGTTGTCCGTGGCACACCGGAACTATCAGTACAGCGGGCGCGATCTACACGTTCGTTCACAACGGCTCCGAATGGGTGCAGGAGGCGGAGCTCTTTGCGAACGACGCGATCGCCGCGGACCTCCTCGGTTACTCGATGGTTCTGGAAGGCGACACGCTCGGCGCCGGCGCCGTCTCCGCCGACGTCGACGGCGTCTCGGACGCCGGCGCGTTCTATGTCTTCGAGCGCGTCGCCGGCGTCTGGACGCAAGTCGTGAAGTTCGTCGAACCCGCGCCGACGGCGGAACAGGCTTTCGGCTATGCCGCTGCGATGGATGGCGACACCATTGTCGTCGGCGCGACCCCCAATACCGGCGAGGGCACCGACCTCGGCAACGCGCGCGTTTACCGTCGCGTCGCCGGAGTGTGGAGTTTCGAACAGAACCTCACGCCCGCCGATCAAGAACCCGGCGATTGGTTCGCCGCCGGTTTGGCGATCTCCGGCGACACGATCCTCGCGAGTTCGCAGCTCGATGATGAGTTGTTCGCCGATATGGGGTCGGTCTATGTCTACAAGCGCACGGGCGCGGTGTGGACCTTCAGCGAGAAGATCACGATTTGCGGTGGCGTCGCCGAAGAATACCTCGGATCCAGCATGGCGATTGACGGCGACGTCGGATTTGCGAGCGCCTACGGTTCGAGCGCTGCGGGCGCGTATTCGGGCGCGATCTACACGATCGTCGTGGCGCCAAGCTTCGTGCGCGGCGACGTGACGGTCGACGGCAACATCAACATCGCGGACGCGATTTCCGCGCTCGGCTATCTCTTCTCGAGCGCGAACATCTCCTGCGTGCTCGCCGCCGACACCAACGATGACGAGGCCGTAAACGTTGCCGATGCGATCTACCTCTTGTCGTACTTGTTCAGCAGCGGCCCTGCGCTGCCAGCGCCGAACCCAAGCTGCGGCGTCGATCCGACGAGCGGCACGCTCGACTGCGCGTCGTTCTCGATTTGCCCGTAACGCTTCCCCAGCCGCGAATCGCGAGCGACTAGAAGACTGAACATACGCGCGGCGCGCCGCGCGTGTGTTCGATGTGCGCCGAATCGTTCGTCGCTGAATCATCCGCGCCGGGCGTCGCGCCTGGGCTATCGACCATCACGGGAGCGAGAGATCGGGATCTCCGAGCAGGACCCAGGTTTTCACAACGTCACGATGGGCGGGATCGCGCGCCGCCGCGCGCAGTGCGGCGCGCACCGCGGCGCCGAGAGTCGCGATCGCGGGATCCTGCAGCGATCGATAGAACTGATCGGCGAGTTCTTGTTGACGCAAATGGCTCGTCACGGAAGAGGGGCCCCAGAAAGCGATCGCGCCGCCGGCCGGGGACAACACCAGCGCCTCACCGAGTGAAGGCGAGTCGGGGTGGTGAAAGAAAGCGTTCAAGCAATCCATCGTCACAATCACGGGCAGTCGAT
>JBJXGE010000026.1:0-7809 GCA_046154185.1 Planctomycetota bacterium | reverse complement strand
TGCAGAACGACATCCTCAAAGAGTTTCACGCGCAGAACGAGTACGTCTTCCCGCCTGCGGCCAGCGTGAAGCTGGTGATCGACACGATCGAGTATGGCGCGCAGCACATGCCGCAGTGGAACACGGTCAGCGTCAGTGGCTATCACATTCGCGAAGCCGGCTCGACGGCGGTGCAGGAGCTCGCGTTCACGATCGCCGACGGCATCTGCTATGTCGAAGAGTCGATGAAGCGCGGCCTCGATGTCGATGACTTCGCTCCGCGGCTCAGTTTCTTCTGGGATGTACACAACGAGTTTTTCGAAGAGATCGCGAAGTTCCGGGCGGCGCGTCGCATCTGGGCGCACCTGATGCGGGATCGTTTCAAGGCCAAGAACGAGCGAAGTTGGTGGCTGCGTTGCCACGCACAGACGGCGGGCGTGTCGCTGACCGAGCAGCAGCCGCTCAACAACATCGTCCGCGTCGCGTATCAGGCGATGGCCGCGGCGCTGGGCGGCACGCAATCGCTGCACACCAATTCGATGGACGAGACGCTCGCTCTGCCGACCGAGACGGCGGTGAAGGTCGCCTTGCGCACACAACAGGTATTGGCCGACGAAACGGGCGTGACGGGCGTCGTCGATCCGCTAGGCGGCAGCTATTTCGTCGAGTCGCTCACCGATGAAGTCGAAAAGCAGGCGTGGGAGATTCTCAACGACATCGATCGCATGGGCGGCGTGCTGCCGGCGATCGATCGCGGGTATTTCCGTCGGCACATCGCTGATTCGTCGGCGCGCTTCGGCGCGGAATTCGATCGCGGCGAACGCGTGATGGTCGGAGTGAACAAGTACGTAGACGGCGACTACAAGCCGATCGAGATTCTGACGATCGAGGACTGGGTGGAACGCGAGCAAGTCGCAGCTCTCAAAGACATGCGCAAACGCCGTGACAAAACGGCCCACGCGGTGGCGCTCAAGAAGCTGCGCGAGACGGCGACGGCCGGCGAGAATGTGATGCCAGCCCTGATCGAGGCAAGCCGGGCGCTCGCGACGGTGGGCGAGATGATGGACACGTTGAAAGACGTGTACGGGCCATATGACGGCGGGCCGGAGATGTAGACCAGCGATGCGCGCGGTCGAGGTGGAAAATGGCCCGCAACGATCGAGCGTCACGTTCTTCGACCACCGTCGGCGAACGCCTCGCAGGCATGCCTTCGTTGGCGCAGATCGCGTGGTGGATCATCACGCGCTGGGTTGTTCAATTGCTTGTGATCGGGGCGGTCATCGACGCGCTCGCGACTCAATTCTTCAAGCTCGAAACGCTGCAATTTTTGCATGATGGCGATCATGTTGAATTTCGTCGTGCTGGGTATGTGCATCACGCGCGACGGGTTGCTGACACGCAGCTTTGACGAGTCGCGGCGATGCTCGCTGCGGGCGTATTGCGCGCAGATCGCGTTCGCCGTGCTCGCGCTCGCCGCGATGTCCAGCGGCTGGATCATCGCGGCGACCCGACGTCCCGGCGGCGAGCCGCTGGCCATGCTGGCAGGTGCGGTGTTGACGCTGACGATCGTGCTACTCATTCAGCAGTTTGCACGGGATTGGCGACGGGATGGCGGCGAGTCCGATCGTAATGCACTTGGTTAAGCCTGCTGCCATGATTGAATCGCGCTGGGCAACTGTAAACTCCGACGGTCGCGCCGCGCGGTTCACGTCACGCCGTCCGCGCGGCGCGGCGGCACACGTGGGCGGTCGCTACCCGCGCGTACCCACGTCCCAGCGGCGCACAGCGGCCTAACTTCGAAGCAACGGTTGCGGCTTGTAGGCGATCGGGAATGATCGCATGTTGTCGGGCCAGCAGACCTCTTGCAGCACCGCATCGCTACGCCGGCGCGAGACCAGGCGCGAGTAGCCGAACCAGCGACCGGCATCGTTGCGGATGGTCTCGATCTCGGCGGTGTTGTCCGGATGGGCGCCCGTGTGCCAATCGAGCCAGACGCGCCAGCCGTCGGGCATCGTGTCGGCGACCTCGATATCGACGATGCCTGTGCGTTCCCAGTGATTGCGCCACCACGCGAGCGAGCGCAGGCACCAGCAGTCGTGCGTCCAGAAATTTCGCAGGTGTTCGGGGATCGGCGTCACCATGTCCTGATTGATTCCGCCGCCGGCGAAACCGATTTGTCCGCCCTTGCGCACGAAATTCGCGAGGTAGTTGAGATACAGATCGTCGGTACCGAAGTACATCAGGGCATCGACGCAGACGATGGCGTCGAAGAATTCGCCGCCGAAGGGCAAGGCCCGTGCGTCGGCGTGAATCGGAAACACGCTGTCGGCTACGCCGGCGTCGCGGATGCGTTGGACGTTTTCGGTCGCGCTGATCCACAGATCGGTCGCCCAGACTTTCACGCCGAACTCGCGGGCGAGGAAAATCGACGAGCACGCGCGCCCGCAGCCGAGGTCGAGCACGCGCATGCCGGGCCTTAGGTCCATGGCGGCGGCGAGCCACTCGGTGAGCCAGAGCGGATGGGCACCCATGCCGCTTTCGATGAGCCAGTCGGGGTTGTACGCGGCCGAGCGCGGGAAACGATCGGCGAGCAGTCGTTGGTCGTTGGTCATGTGGGTTGTTTCACTCCGTACAGAGTACGCGGAATTTGGGCGGGTGGTGCGCCAAGGCGAATGCAGAATGGTGAATGCGGAATGCAGAAGGGCGCGGGGCGCTTGCGTTGCAAAACAGTCGGCGCGCAGTGGTGCTAATGGAGGTGGCGGGGATTGAACCCGCCGGCGCGCGCGGGCGTGCGGCGGTGAAGCCGAACGCACGAACGCGCCGCCGAGAATCCGCGCTTCCGCGGATTCACAACACAGTGCGGCTCGTTTTGGGGTCTTTGCTGCCGAGCGACCGCGAGCGGAGGTCTTGTGCCGAAGCCTTGCCTAGCTTCGGCTATCTGCGGGCACATTCTCCGGACACGGGATTAGCCGTTGCCCAGGACGCCGACGGTTTGCACCGGCGGCGACGGAGAACGCGCGGCACGAATTCGGCGGCGCAGCCTCGGACTTGATTCGCGGCCGGGACCGAGGCGGCGGATCCGGCGCTACGCCAAATTGAACGCCGCGATTGCGCGCGGTGTTCTTGGTTGTGCAAAATGCGCTGCGGTGTCGCTTTGGCGCGAGAACGCAACGGTGCCGTTGAGGGCCTCGGAGACCTGCACAGTTCGGGTTTCGACGCCGGCCGGCGAGGCTGGTGAGTCGAATCGAGCAGCGCGGGTTGGGGTGGCCTCGTGCGGGCGGGCCGCGAGTGATGATTCGCGGAACGCTCGCCGGTCACGCACTGTGTTGTTTTGGGCCAGGCACCTCCTCGAAGGTCGAAGGTTGAAGGTCGAAGGCCGAAGGTCGGATGCGCTACGGGCGCGTCCGGGGCTCGTGCTTCAGACTTCTGCTGCGGACTCCTTTTTCGGACGCCGCGCGCGTCGACTCGCGCGGTGAGTACTCGGGGGAAGTATTGGTGTGCGGAGCGCGGTGTGGCAAGGGGCGCGCGGGGCGTGTGCAAGAGGCGAACGGTGGTGGGCGGATTTGAGCGGGTTTGGTGAGGGGATGGCGATCTGACGAAGACATGCCGACTGCGGCGTTGCGATGTCACCCGCCGGGAAGGACATGCTTACGCGAAGTACCGCGAAAGCATGCCACGCGCCCGGGAGAATTCGACGATTTCGGTGTCGGATCATCGCTCGTCCGCAGGGAAGGAATCTCGCTCGACATCCGAACGGTTCACTCGCTTCCGTATCACACTGCTCACAGAGAAGTGGCACCCGCTCGGTTTTCGTAGTTCGATGCCGTCGCGCGAATTCAGCGGTTTCCGACAGTGCCACCCGCCAGGGCACCCGAGGCGTCGCGATGCCACCCGCCCGAAAGATGCGGAAGCTAACGGCAGTCGTTGCCGACACTTCTCAGAAGCAGCGCGAGATCGGCGAGTTCGACTTCCCCCGAACGGTCCACATCTCCCTGATAAGCGAGATTCGTCGCGCGCCCAAAATTAGCGAGAAGAACGGCCAGGTCCTCGATGCCGACGAACCGATCGCCGTCGAGATCGCCTTCGCAGTGCGAGTCGGCAATTTCGAACATGTCAAGGCCAAGGGTGCCAAGATTTAGAAGGATCTCGACGTATCCGTCATGATCGAAGTCTGAAACACGCATGCTGTCCAAGCGACCCGCCGAGCTTCCGACCACCGGGCCGGTCCAGGGAACAACGCTGTCGCCTTTGTCGAATACGATGTACAATCGAGCATTCGCTACAAAAATGAAGTCCTTCGCCGAACCGCCGGCGACATTTGCTACTTGAAGGCCATCGATGCGCGCCCCGTACTGTCCAATTTCGCGAATGAGCGAACCGTCAGTTGCGCTGCGGATCGCCAGTTGACCCGCGACATCGCCGACGACGAGGCGTCGCTCTCCGTTTTCTTCAGTCAACTCCAGAGAAGTCAACTCCAGATTGGCAGTGGTGAGTTGAAGCTGCCCGGAAACGCCATCCACAACATAAATCGCCCCACGTTCCGCTCCGACGATAATCTCGACGCCTGGGTCGCCGTCAATATTTGCCGTTCGCAAGTAAGCGAGTGACGTATCGGAATCTCCCAGTCCGGGACTCTGCCACAGCGGAACCCCATTTCTGGCATCGAACACATGAATGTACTGCGCGTCGGGCCGCACCTCGTTACGCCCAGTTCCAACAATCGCTTCGAGCACCTCGTCACCATTCAAGTCGGTGATCGCCAGGCTCTTCCATACTCTGTCGATGGGCGATATTACGCTCCATTGCTCGTGCAGGGACTGTCCATCAAGGCAATGTAGCTTCCTTGTTATCGTAAACACCTCGGCTTGTGCGTCCGCGTCAACCTGACCGATCGCGACGCGACCTTCCCCGGACCCGCCGCCGATCGCAAGTTGATAGATACGTTGAATCGAGTGCGAAACTGCGTCGTGAGTAAAGACAAATGGCACAAGGCTCGAATTGGTAGCATCTGCCGCCGTGTACTTGATTACTATGTCAGGACGGTCGTCGAGATCAACCATGCCGCCGGCCATTCCAGTGATCCACCCCACAAATTCCCGCGAACGCCAGTCGTGCGTTCGCAGTTGTGTGTCATATACCAACAACTGATCGGACCCTGTACTGTTGTACCCGGCGCCCCATGCCAACTCGATATTGCCATCAAGATCGAGGTCGCCTACGGCTAGGTCCGTGACCCCGCCCGATGCCCCCCCCCCAGAACTGCCATAACTCGCCACCATCAGTGCCACGCAGCAAGAACATTTGCCCCGATTGATCGCCGTAGACAATCTCTGAAACTCCATCTCCGTCAAAATCGGAGAGTCGGAATGCATCGATCCTGCTGATTGAGCTGGAAATGTGTTCGTATTTTCGTGCCTGGAGGTCCGCGTCAAGCACAAGAACTCTGTTTTGATTGCGCACTGCGACGATTTCGTCAAGTCCGTCGCCATCGACGTCGGCGACCCGAACACGAGCACCGAAAGTAAAGTTGTAGGTCCACTGAATCTGCCCTGTCTCGTAGTCAAGCACTCGCAGAGGGTTCACGCCGTTTGCGATCGCGATTTCGAGTGAAGAATCAGTGTCGACGTTGCCGATTGCGCAATCGGTCCCCACGAGCGTGGGGGCCAAAAACTCGACACTTCCGGTTATTACATCATGTATGGCTAGTCCGGCAGTCCCGATTGCCGCAATCTCGGTGCCGCCGTCACCGTCGATGTCTCGCAACGCGATGCCACGAATCGTTCCGGCGGCAGCGGTAAACGACGAGACGATCTCGAAAGACGAGCCGTCGTATGCCAAGACTTGGGTGCCGACGGCGACCACGATGTCGAGATCATCGTCGCTGTCGACGTTTGCTATTACGAGGGAGGCAATATTCTCCGTGTAGATCTCGCTGAAGTAGATGTGCTGCAAGTCGGTGCCGATGTATCGCAGCGCATACCAGAATCGGGGCGGATCGAATCCGCCGAGACCAGCAGAGCAAACGAGTTCCGGGAAACCGTCGCCGTCGAGATTAGCGATTTGAATGCCCGCGGCTCCAATTCCGACGCCGTAGATACGTCTCATCCACTCGCGCGTCAGAGTCATGCTCGTTCGCGGACCAACCGGGAAACTGCCTTCTTCCGGATTACCTTGCGGTCGAACGCGGCCGATTTGTGCGGCTTCAATCACGTTGGGATCGTTACACCCAATTGGGTAGGTCATAGCATCTTGGTCGCGCCAGTCCGAGCCACCCAACGAAGGCGCTGAACCCTGGGCGATGGCATCAACAGAGATCGCTAACATCGAGAGAATCGCACTTGGATACATCATTGTCCCCAAACAGGTCTGGACCCGTTGGACCGTGTGTCGCGCTATTCCAAGACCAAACCCACCACCCTATTAGACGGATCGCCCTACTTGAAGTCAACTATGTTTGTAAGAAGCGGGCGGGTGGCATCGCGACCCCGAGGGTGCCACGCCGACACCGGTACTCCGGGGTCGGCATGTCTTACACTCCGACCGAACCAACAAAACGGCGCCGACGCGAACCAGGCCGACCGCGATGTTCGCGACAATCGATTCGTGCGGCAACATTCGGGAAGCTGCATTGCAGCCTCTCGGGCCGCGGAATCTCAGACGTGTGGACCTCACAACCCGAAGGGGAGCGCTTCGCCTAGCCCCCATCCACGTTGATTCCGCGCGTTCCGCGTGAACGGCATTCGATAATCTGTTCAAATGTGCAAATCTCCCGCGATCACCGCCGCCGTCGTCACATTCGCCCACCGACGACGCCTATGCTGCCTGCATGAGCCAACCCGCGCCATCCCGCACCGCGCCACCGACCGACCGAATCCGCCAGAAACCGAGAAACCCGCCCCCCAGCGCAACACCCCGCCCGACGCTCTCGCCGCGTCTGATAACCAAGGTGGCCAACGAGAGGGGCGGGCGTGATCACCTTGGTCGGATTCTCGAGGGAAACACGGTCATGCGGCGCGCGCAACACGGAACCGCACCCCCGAAAATCGACTTGGCACACCAATTTCTCCACGCGCGACACTCCGCGAGAAAATCGCGACGCGCAACACTGTCGGAATCAGCGCGCCGCTCAACTCGGATTGCTCAACCATTCGACCCTCGGCGGCTCTACCGTACTCTGCAACGCGCGAATCGCGAAACGGACGTCGTCGAGCTTCACCATCGTCTCGCCGCGCTGCTGGCCATCCGAAACACACACCAGGCACTCGTCTCCCATCGTCGGAGCGATCACGACCGTCGATCGCGCGGCCCGGAACAAGTGCGGCGTCCACGATCGCTGCCACACTTTGGCACGGAGCATCGCCAGCGCGCCGGGCACGAGCAGCCATTGCGTTCGGGCTCCGGCGAATCCGAAGACGAGCAGCGCAATCGTGAGGAAACCCACCAGCACGCCCGCGTAGGTTGCTTCGAGGATGATTTTGAGCAGGCCCCCACCGCCCATAAACGCCCACAGGAACAGGACCAGGAATAACCCTACGGCCCCGAGGATGAACCAAAGCACGCGCCACTCTTTGCGGCGCTTTTGTTCGAGGCGGCCGGGCAGATCACCTTGCTCGTCGCTGCTCAGCCACTCTTCACACCCGCGCAGCTCGGTAGGTTCGAACGGCACCGTCAGCGGTTCGCCGATCGTCGCACTCTCGGGGGGACATATGAGGATGACCAGCCCGATGTGGCCGCGCTGGGCGAGTTCGTTTGCGAGCTGGTTCAGGTAGTGCCGCACCGCGCCACCGCGAAATTTCGGGATGAGGGCGTCGAGCCGCTCGGCGAGATTGC
>JBJXGE010000016.1:0-11590 GCA_046154185.1 Planctomycetota bacterium | reverse complement strand
CATACAACGTCGGCACGCCGAACACCGCGCCCGCCGCGTTGTAGCACACGCCGAGCGGCGACACGCCAGCGTGCAACACCGGACCTTGATGCACCGGGCCCAAAGTCGGACCAAACGGTGTGGGGCCCGATGCGGTCGGACCCAAAACAGGTCCGCTCGTTCCCTGAAAATCGAGCGCGCGTTGCGGCGCGACCTGCGCGACCACCGTCGCCTTCGCCAACACGACAACCAGCAACATCGCCAAGCCAAAAACCTGTGGAAACGCCCACTGCAATCTCGGCAAACGAGTCATCGACACCCCTCTTCCGCTTGCGGAACACCAAATGGCATTCCACAGACCTCCATGCGTCATTGCGAGTTGGAAACTATACCCCGAAGTTGCGAATTCTGATAAAGCGCAGCATATGGCCCGTCTCGAGCGCAAGACACTGCTGATTCTTCTTATGTTCTCAACCGCTCTCGGCTGTGCGCCAACCGGTCGCTACTTGCGTTCGCGCGGCGCGGATCTTGCCGACTGCGTGCTCGCCCGAGCCGCTTTCGGCGTCGGACTTTATGCCGAAATCGAAGTGACGACGCTCGTGCGACCGGCGGTCGGGTTCGGCGACGCGACGCTCGCGCCCCGCCTCGCGCTCGAGCACGTGCCGGCCGCGCGCCAGAGTGACGGCGAGTTGCGCACCGCCGCCTTCCCCGCGCTTTTTCTGTTGTGGCCCTGGTATGGATACGCCGAAACCGCGGAGGGGTACGGCGACTCGCATCCCTACGTGCGCGGCTTTTTCGCGCCGTGGTTCTTGATGGGAAATTATCACGTCGCCGAGCACACGAACGGTGTGTTGCTGCTCGACCGATTGCTCGTCAATCCGCGACTGAATAATCACGACGAAGAAACAAACGCCGAACCGGTGGCAGACACAGATACCGCATCTGTCGCGACAACCGCGCCGCGCGCGCGTCCCATCGCCGATCACGGCTGGTTCGCGGCCTCGGTAACGCCGCTCCTCGGGCGCTTCGACATCGGTCTTAACCCGCTCGAGCTGGTCGATTTCCTCACGGGCCTCGTCGGACTCGACCTATTGCGCGATGACGGGCGCTGAGCCCGCGTCCCCGCTCCGAGTTCGCAGGAGGGATCTCTAACTCTCTCCGCTCGCGATCGTCATAATGTGGACGCGACGAGAGGATACGAACACAGGTGGGCACACCGGGCTCTCAAGTCACAGTCTTACTGCAAGCGATGGCGGCGGGTGAGCCGGATGCGCGCACGCGTCTCATCCAACTCGTGTACGACGAGCTGCATCGCATCGCGGCGCACCGCATCGCGGCGGAGCGGCAGAACCACACCTTGCAGGCGACGGCGCTCGTCAACGAAGCGTATTTGAAGATGTTCGGCGACACGCCGCTCGAGTGGCAAAACCGCGCACACTTCATGGCGAGCGCGGCGGAAGCCATGCGACAAATCCTCATCGATCACGCGCGAGGGAAGCGCCGCCTCAAGCGTGGCGCGGGCGCGGTGCGCGTGCCGCTGGAAGATGATGTCGTCGGCGGCCTCAGCCTCGACTCATCGGCGATCGATGTGATCGCGCTGGACGACGCGCTGGTGCGTCTCGAAGCGTTCGACGCGCGCAAGTCGCAGATCGTGAAGCACCGGTACTTCCTCGGACTGACGGTCGACGAAACCGCCGAACTCCTCGGGCTAACACCGCGCACGGTCGACTACGACTGGCGACTCGCAAAAGCGTGGCTCAAGCGCGAAATCGAAGTAGGCTCGCCCAAAATCGCAAATGAATGAAAACTGGGCCGAGCTCGATCGCCTGTTCAAGGCGTGCTGTGATCTTTCACCGAGCGAGCAGCGGAGTTTTCTCGATGCGCATTGCGCGACCGATCTCGAGCTACGCCGCGAACTCGAGTCGCTACTTCGCTGCGACGACGCGGCGTACATGGAGTCGCCGAGTCATCTCGCGAGCGTCGCGCAGCGCGCCGCGGCGACAACCGCCTTGCTTGCGCCCGGCACCCAGCTCCTCCACTATGTGATCGAGGACGTGCTCGGCCACGGCGGCATGGGCGTCGTGTATCTCGCCCGCGACACGCACCTCGACCGTTTAGTCGCGCTCAAACTGCTCTCCGCAAGCATCGAAGCGGATCGTCAGTGGCGAGCGCAATTCGAGCGCGAAGCGCGCCTCCTCGCCGCGCTGAACCACCCGAATATCGCGACGATCCACAGCTTTGAAGAATGGCAGGGTCGACGCGTGATCGCGATGGAGCGCGTCGGCGGCGAATCGCTCGCGGCGTGCCTAGCACGCGGACCGCTCTCGATCGAGTCCACCACGCGGATCTGTCGTCAAGTAGCGCGCGGACTCGAGGCCGCGCACGAGCGCGGCATCGCGCACTGCGATCTCAAACCGGCGAATATCCACGTGCTGCCCGAAGCCGGCGCTCGTGTGTCGGACGTTGCGGCGGTCGGTCAAGTCAAAGTCCTCGACTTCGGTCTCGCGCGCGCGCTCTCTAACGAGGCTTTGAGCGCGACGGGCGTGCTTGCCGGCACGCCCGGCTACATGAGTCCTGAGCAACTACATGGACTCGCGCCGGATGCCCGCAGCGATGTGTTCGCGTTCGGCTGCGTCCTCTTCGAATGTCTCAGCGGAGCGCAGGCGTTCGTTCCGCAACCGGGGACTTCGCTCGCGCCGCCTGCGTGGAGTGCACTACCCGCCACGCTCTCGCCGCGACTGCGCCAACTCGTCGAGCGTTGTCTCGAGCTAGAAGTTTCGCGACGCTTGAATTCGATAGCCGAGGCGCGCGCGGAACTCGACGAAGAGATTGCGGAACAAACGCTGCGGGCGCTGCGTCGCAACGAGCCAGCGACGGTGACCACCCGGCGCGCGCACCTGACGAATCTCCCATTGCCCCTCACGAGTTTCGTCGGGCGCGCGGCGGCACTCGCGAGCGTGCGCGCGATTCTCGGCACGCACCGGTTGTTGACGCTGACCGGCGCGGGCGGCGCCGGCAAGACGCGCCTTGCGCACGAAGTGGCGCGGCTGTCGCTCGAGGAATTCAACGCCGGCGTGTGGCTCGTCGAACTCGCGACGCTGGCTGATCCAGAACTCTTGCCTAAAGCGATCGCGGCGACACTCAGCATCGAAGAAGCGCCGCCGCGACCGATCGTCGACACCATCGCGCAGCGCTTTGGCCACGACCAGCGCTTGCTCGTCCTCGACAATTGCGAGCACGTGCTCGTCGCGACGACCGCTTTTTGCTCGCAGATTCTCGGCGTCGCGAGCGGCCTCCGCATCTTGGTGACGAGCCGCGAAGCGCTTAGCTGCTCGGGCGAAGCGGTGTTTCACGTCGCGCCGTTGAGTGTGCCCGCCGAGTTGCCAGTCGATGCACGCGACCCGAGTTCCATCGCTAGCAGCGAATCGGTGCAGCTCTTTGTCGAACGCGCACGGGCGATCCAGCACGATTTTCAGCTGACGACCGACAACACGCGCGCCGTCGCCAGCATTTGTCGTGAACTCGACGGCATTCCGCTCGCGATCGAGCTCGCCGCGGCGCGCGTGCGCGTGCTTGCGGTCGCAGAGATCGCTGAACGCCTCAGCGATCGATTCCGCTTGTTGGCAGGCGGCCCTACTTCGGCGCCGCATCGACACCAGACCTTGCGCGCGCTTTTCGACTGGAGCTACGAGCAACTGCGAGGTGGCGAGCGACGACTCTTTCGCGCCATCGCGATCTTCAGCGGCGGCTTCACGCTCGAGGCCGCCGAAGCGGTGTGCGCGAGCGACGAACTCGCGGAATGGCAAGTTCTTGATGCACTGGCGAGTCTGGCGGCGAAATCGCTGTTGGAGATTGACGCGCATCGCTCGACCGACGACGCGCGGGCGCGCTATCGCTTACTCGAAACGGTTCGCCAGTATTCGCTCGAACAATTGGCGACCGAAACGGCGGAGCATGCGCAAGTGCGTGAACGACACCACCAGTACTATGCTGAGCTCGCGCGACGCGCGACAGCAGAGCTCGACGGGCCGAAACAAGCGACTTCGCTCACGCGACTCGCGCTCGAGCACGGCAATCTGCGCGTACTGTTTGAAAACTCACTCACGACGAACGCCCTCTATCTCGACGGGCTGACGTTGGTCGGCGCGCTCTCGCGCTACTGGACGATTCGCGGCCATTGGGCAGAGGGCCGGCGCTGGTGCGAGCAGCTGCTCGCGAACACCGAGTCGCAGCAGCACCCAGCGGAATCCGCGCTTGCCCTCGAAGTGAGCGGCATCCTCGCGACCCGACAAAGCGAGTACGGCGCTGCCCGTCGCGATCTCGCCAAGGCGCTCCTTCAGTTTCGCGCGACCGGCGATCTCGCCGGTAGCGCGAGAATTCTCCGACGACTCGGCGCTGTGCAACAACGGCAGGCGGATTTTGTCGGCGCGCGCGAGAGTCATACCGAGTGTCTGCGGATCGAACGCGCACGCAACGCGCCGCAAGGCATCGCGCTCGCACTCAACAGCCTCGGCATCCTCGCGCAGCTCGAAGGCAACTACGATCAGGCATTCCCACTTCATCAGCAGAGCTTGGCGATCTTTAGAGAGTTGAAGGATCCGCACAACATCGCGTTGAGCTTAGTGCCGCTCGGCACCATCGCTGAGCGACGCGAGGATTTCGGCATGGCTCGCCAATACTACGAGGAGGCGCTCGAGCTCAATCGTAAACTCGAGAATCGCAGTTGGGAGTCCAGCACGCTGATGAACCTCGGTCTGGTATCGGAGCGAATCGGCAACTATGCTCTGGCACTCGATCAAATGCAGCAGAGTCTGCGCATCCGGCGCGAGTTGGGAGATCAACACGGGATTGCGGTCTCGCTGCAAATCTTGGGCTCGGTCGCGAACAAAATCGGGCAACCAGAATGCGCGGTGCGCCTCTTGGCGGCGGCGCAAGTGCTGCGGGAGCAACTCCACGCGCCGCTTGCGCCGACAATCGCTGCGCGACGCGAGCAAGACGTGAAGAGCTTGCGATCGCGACTGGGCGATGAGGCGTACTTGCGAATTGAGCATGCCGGCCGTCTGCTTCCGCTCGAACGAGCGATTGAGGAAGGACTGGCGCTGAGATCGAAGGCCGTCGCGGACAGTGGCCACTCTCAGAGTGGCGACTCTGAGAATGGCGAGTTCGGTAGTTCGCCGAGACACGAAGGAACTGAACGATGACGAAGCTCGCGCTCAAGTGGTTGGTGATCGCGATCCTTGCGACCATGCTGCGGTCGACCATGGTTTCCGGCACGGGCGGCGATGCGAACTTCATCCGCGGCGACTTCAACGGAGATGGCGCGTTGAACATCGCGGATGGGATCGGTGTCTTGAGCTACTTGTTTCAAATGGCGCCGACTGACTGCCTCAGCGCCGGCGACGGCAACGACGATGGCAACGTCGATATCGGTGACGCGATCTTCGTGCTCAACTATTTGTTTGCGGGCGGACCAGCGCCGCAACCGCCGTTTCCCGGCTGCGGCGCGGATCCGACGCCCGACGCGCTTCGTTGCGGTACGGGTGGTGGCAGCATCGGAGTCTGCGGCGGCGACCTACCGCCGGACCTCATCGCTTCCTTCGTGCCAGACGACCTCGAAGAAAATCCCGGGGTTTGCCTCGTCCACAATCCCACCGTCATCACGCCGTCGAATTTCAACAGCAACAAGATCCTGATGCGCAAGGTCACGTTGTCGGCCGGCGGCACGCTGACATCCGGCTTCATCCGTCTGCAACTCATCAGCGGAACGCTGCAACTTTTCACGTCGAGCGGCGTGCCGATTGTGCTGCCCTTCGATTATGCCGTGCCGAGCTTGCCGCAGGATTTCTACGTGCACTCACCGGTGCTCGGCACGGCGACCATCAAGGCGACCCACTGGACGACTAGTTTTCCGCCGGCGCCGCCGGTCCTCGCGGACCTCGTCAACTTCAGCATCAAGAAAAAGAGCAAGGATGTCGGCAGCGATCTCCCGGGCTATCCGGGTTTTTCCGGCAAGAGCGCCTTCAACCCCTCGGACGATGTCGAAACCGGGCTCGATCCGAATCAGCTCCTGGACCGCGTCGGCCAAAGCTACCGGGTGTACGTCGTCGATCACCGACCGCCAAGCGTGTGGGCGCTCGACAACGTGCTGATCGATGTGACGGGCGGCTTCGAGACCGCGGCCGTCACGGCCGGCGGTTTCGCGAACAACATCGTGAGCGCATGGTCGGCGCCGCTCGACGCCGGCCCCGACTTCGCGAAAGGCTACGATGTCGTGCTCGACTTTGGGCTCGACGGCACGCTCGATCCCGGCGATCTCATCACGGGATTTAGCGAGGTCGAAGCGGGCTTCTACGTGCTCAGAGACTTGACCGCGAGTGGGCTCCACGGCGTGACGACTGTCGATTTCGGCATCGGGCCGGGACAACTGGCGCGCTGCTATTACCCGAGCGGCATCGCGGCGCTCGGGGCGCTTCCGCTCATCGCCTTCGGACCAACGGCGAGTCAGGCGCATACCGCTTACGACGATTTGTGCGCGCACCTCGCGTCCTTTGGTTACGTGGTTGTGAGTCTCGAGAACGGCGCCAGCCTCGGCATCGAAGCGGCGGCGCTCGCTTCACTCGCTGGCATCGCCTTCTTCGTCGACAACCTCGCGCTGATTGGAAGTGGTGAGCTTGCCGGTCATGTCGA
Source organism: Planctomycetota bacterium (assembly GCA_046154185.1). Classification (GTDB taxonomy): domain Bacteria; phylum Planctomycetota; class UBA8108; order UBA1146; family JAJFFE01; genus JBJXGE01. The sequence goes on along the minus strand of JBJXGE010000016.1, from coordinate 4,924 downwards.
CGTGAGCCGAATGGCGTGGATCGGTCACGGTCAAGGGAGCGAAGCGATGGTGCGCGCGTACGCGCTCTTCGCGACCGGGGTTTGGTCGCATCCAGCGCTACTGCCGGGATCCGTTCGCCTCGTCGGCGGAATTGCACCGACGCTGCAACTCGGCGCGGCGCTATCGAATCCGTTCGATGTGAATTGCTTTGTCCTCGTCGGCGCCGCAGACGGCATCGTGAGCGGGGATCCCGCCTGCGACGAGTGCCAATCGTTGCGCCTCGCCGAGGCGGCGACCGGCCGCGTCGCCGTGACCTATGTGCACGGCGCGGGCCACAACGACTTCGCGTGCTGTGGACCTCCGGACGCCGTGGGTCCCGATTTGATTGGCGCGACCGGCGCCCAGGCGGTGGCGCGCGCGTACGTGCTCGCGGCGGTGAAGTGGTTCGTCGACGAGCACCCGGCGGCGCGCGAAGTGCTCTCGAATCACTTCTCGAGTTTTCATCCGGTTGGCTTACCGCCCACTGTTGTGATTGCGCAGCAGTATCGCCCGCTCGCAAGCGAGAGCGCGATTGTCGAGGACTTTCAAAGCAATTCAGCAGATACGCTGTCGAGTTCGGGCGGCGCCGTCGCGGTGGTCGTCAACAACTACGTGGAAGGATTGCTGAATGACGCCGACGGTAGTTTGGATTGGCTCGCACCCGCCGATGCGATGAACGGCATGACGCTCGCGGCCGATCTCTTCGATCTCGCGGCGGGCGCGGTGTTCGATTGGAATCCGGGCGAGCTACGCTCTTGCGAGTGGAGCGTCGTTCCGACGCTGAGCGATTTCACGTCGTATGAATTTCTCTCCCTACGGGCGTGCCAAGGCACGCGCCATCCGCTCACGGATGCGCTGGCCGACGAACTCACGTTCACGATCACGCTCCGCGACACGATCGGAACATCGAGTTCGATATCCATCGCGGTCTTCGGCTCCATCCCGCGCCCCTACCAACGCGCGAGTTCAGGCGCAGGCGTGGGCTGGATCAATGAGTTCGCGCGCGTGCGGCTTCGCCTCGCGGACTTCTTGAGCGGCGGCACCGGCCTCAACCTCGGCGCCATCGAAGCGATCCGCATCGACTGCGGCGGCCCCTACGGTTCGGCGCAGGGCCGCCTCGGAATCGACGATCTGATGGTGACGCGGGAGTAACGGGCCGAGATGCACGTCGTGAGCGAACCGCCGAGCGCACGAACCCGTCGCGTGCGCCCGGCCGCCGGGTCGGCAAGTGACTTTGCTCCGCGCGTGATAAGTGCACACACGCATTTCGTTCGACCGCCAATCCCGCTCGCGCCTTTATCGTGCCGTGCAGCGGCTCAGCGCTTCCCCTATGGCTTCGGCTCCGGCGTGCGAACGTAGCGGTCGAACCAGGCGAGATCCCATTCCAACTTGGCTTTGCGATGTTTGTAGGTCGTGAGGCCGTGGCCTTCGCCCGGGTAGACGATCAGTTCGACCGGCACCTTCAAGTAGTGGCGCAAGCCGCGGTAGAGCGTTTGCGAATGCGCGGCGGGAACGCGCTCGTCCCCTTCACCGACGTGGATCAAGGTCGGCGTGCGGACTTTGTCCAGATCGTAAAGCGGTGAACCCTCGCGATAAATCTCGCGCCCGTTCCACGGCAACGCGCCCTTCATGTAATTGATCACGTGGCCCGGGGTGTCCTCAATGCCCCATTGCATCACCTGATCGAGCACACCCGCGCCCGAACTCGCGCCTTTGAAGCGATCCGTCTTGGTGATCAAGCAATTGGTGAGAAACCCGCCGTTACTCCAACCCATAACGGCAAGCCGCTCGGGGTCCGCGATGCCGCGCTCGATCATCGCGTCGACGCCCTTGAGAATGTCCTCGACCTCGATGTCGTTTTCGCGCCCGACGAGATCCGTCATGAACTTGTCGCCGTAGCCGGTCGAGCCGCGGTAGTTGGGGCTCAAGAGCGCGTAGCCCTTCGCCGGCAAAAGCGTGCGGCCGTAGATCCAGTATTGCAGGTAATACTGCGTCGCCGCGGTCGGCCCGCCGTGCAGCTCGACGACCATCGGCAGCGGCGTGCCCGGTTTGTAGTCCGGCGGCAACTCGAGGATGCCTTCGACTTCGTCGCCGTTCGCGCCCTTCCAACTCACGAGACTGATCTGCGGCAACTTCCACGTATCGATCTGCGGATTGATCGTCGTGAGACGGTTGAGCGTACCGTTCTTCGCGACTTCAAACAGATCGTGCGGATGCTGCGGCGTCGCGACGATCGCACACAAGTTGCCGGCGCGCGCCGCGAAGCTGAACCCGGAAATCACGACGTCGCCCGGCGTCAGCACTTTAGCCGCGCCCGATTTGCCCGCGCGCACATCCGGCAATGCGTACACGCGATCGCGCGCGCGCTCCTCGCCATGAAAACACAATTCGCGCGATCCCGGGCGCCACGAAATCGCGGCGCCGGCAACCGTGACCCCGGCGGGTCGCGTCAACTCAGAGAGCGCAGCGTCCGCGCCCGCATACTCCGAAACGTAGAGGCGCGGCGGAAAGCCGTCGAACGACACCGCGAACGCAAGCGCGTCCCCATCGTCCGCCCAACTCAGACCATCGATCCAACCGTACGGCGATTCGTGCGCCGCCCGCCAGCCGTCCGTTGTCACCGTCGTAATTTTTTTCGTCGCCGTATCGTAGACGTCGACGCGCGACCAGCCTTCATTGACGATCAACTCTTCGTCGGGCTTCGTGATCATCGCGATGCGGCGCTCGTCATTCGACACTTGAAACGCGCCGATCACGCGTTTCTCGTCGATAAGTTTCTCGGCGCGCCAATTGACGAGGTCGAGTCGCCAAAGCTGCGAAAACTGCGTGACGCCGTGGCCATACTTGAGACCTTTGTGACTCGCCCGCAGATCCTTCCACTCGTCGTCGACGACTTCGGTTTGCGTCGTGTAGTAGAGCGACTTGCCATCGCTTGCCAGTTGGTAGAGGCCGATGCCGCCGGTCACGCGAGTCACGGGTTGCGGATCGCCGCCTTGCGGCCCCACGCGCCACACTTGCGTCTTGCCGTCGAACGGCGGCTCCTTCTCGTCGCCGCGTTTCACGTTACTCGTGAAATAGATGTGCTGACTGTCGGCACTCCATTGCGGATTCGCATCGTTCGTGCGTTCGAACGTCAATCGTCGCACAACGCGCGTCGCAACTTCGACGACCCACAGGTCGACGTTTCGTTTGTCGGCCGGCGGCTCCCAGCGACTCTCCGTGTACGCGACCAGCTTGCCGTCCGGCGAAGCGGCGAGACCCGTCATCACGCCGATCGTGAAGTAATCGTCGACGGTAATGTCGTGATCGCGTGCTGGCGGATCCGCGACGGCGATGGCGGCGACGACGAGCAACGCACCCAACGTAAGCGACCAGCGGCAGGCGTTGTGCTTCACAGTAAGACCTCGTTCTGGCTCTCGATTGCGATTCCATTCTTGACCACGAAAGTTGCGTATCTTCGCTGACGCACGGGCGCCGAGCAACCGCGCTTTCGGACTCGGTCGGACTGTTCGTGTCCGCCGTTCCTCGCTACGCTGTCGCCCTGATTCGAATTCTCAAAGGAGTTGTCGTGTCGAGCCCCGCCGATCTCTACTACGCCGCCGCTTGCCAAGTCGATCAGCCGAATTCGCTGCGGCGCGAGGAGATGGCGGCGAACACGTCGCGCATGTTGGCGATGATCGAGCGCGCGGTGATCGGCTATAGACCGTTTCATGACGTGCGGCTCGTGGTTTTTCCAGAATTCGCCCACGCGGCGCCGGTCTACGAGACCGCCGAAGAACTGCTCGAGAAACTCGCCGTGCCGATTCCGAACGAGCACACCGAGCGACTCGCGAAGAAGGCGCGCGAACTCGGCGTCTACATTCAAAGCGGCTCCTTCCTCGAGGTCGACGCGCGCTGGCCGGACGCTGTGTTCAATACGACTTGTCTCATCGGACCCACCGGAATTATGAGTCGCTATAGGAAGGTCAATCCGTGGATCCCGTGGGAAGTGCACGCGAGTCCGCACGATATCCCGAACTATCCCGACGATCCGTTTCCCGTCATCGAGACGGAACTCGGCCGGCTCGGCGTCGCGACCTGTTATGACTGGATCTTCCCCGAAGTGACGCGCGAACTCGCGCTCAAGGGCGCGGAAGTGCTGATTCGCATTTCGGCCTACATGGATCCGTGGGGCGCGACCGCGCCGACCGAATGGTGGTCGCTCATCAATCGCGTGCGCGCGCTCGAGAATGTCGCGTGCGTCGTCGCCTGCAACCAAGGGGCGAGCGCCGAGCACTATCCGCCGTTCTCGTGGCCGGGTGGCAGCATGATCGTCGATCTCGATGGTCGCGTACTCGCTGAAGCGTCGCCGGGGCCGGGCGCGCGCATCGTGGTTGGTCCGATTCAGCTCGGTGTCTTGCGCGCCGAGCGCGCGCGGCGCGTCGGTCACGCGATGCCGGCGCAACTGCGCAGCGAGATTTATCGCGCGCAGCGCGCGCCCGGCTATCCGGCTAGTCCCGAACGCAACGACCGCACGGTTCAGCAACACGAACGGCGCATCGCCGCCGCCAAGCGCCGACTCTATCGCGACCGCCTCAGTTGAGACCTGAAGTGGGGCAAGGCGCGCCAGCGCGGCGTCACTTGGACGACGACCTCACGAGTTTGCGTGGTTCAAATCCTTTGGTTGGTACCGCTTAATAATTTCTTCCGCGCGCCGAGCGCGACTGGCACTCGGTTTGTTATGGCTCCCGTCGAGCTGCACAACGGCTCACAAACATTTAAAGAGACGACGATTTTCCGGTGTCCATTCGCTTCGCGATTCGCGGGTCCCGCGAGGCGGATGCGGAAAAAAGTCGATTCGCCCCCGCCGGATGGTCCGGTGGGGGTAATTTTTTGGCTCGGACGATTCGTTTAAGCGAGCGCGGG
>JBJXGE010000010.1:0-23329 GCA_046154185.1 Planctomycetota bacterium | reverse complement strand
CCGTCGCGGCGGCCGCCGCGGCAGTAGTACTGATGGCGACAATCTGGACTGGTCGCGAGGGGCAAACGATCGCATCTCCGGATACTGCGAGTGAACTGGCGGCGGCGCCCGCCGCGACACCGACCCTCGATTGCGCCGAGCACCGCGCGCTCGATTGGCTTGCGAAGGCGCAAGAATCGGCGGGCAATTGGAGCGCGGCGCGTTGGGGTGGGCAGCCGAGCTACGACGTCGGACTCACGGCGCTCGCAGCGATGACGTTTCTCAACAGCACGCCGACGACGAACGGTGCGGAGAACGGCGATGTGCTGCGGCGTGCGCTCGATTATTTGCTGACCAAGCAAGCAAGTGGCGGATGCTTTGGACCTTTGTTCGACGGCGCGCTCTACAACCACGGCATCGCGACCGTCGCGTTGCTGGAAGCGTTCGGTCGCGGCCAAAGATCCGAGCTGCGCGGACCCATCGACGGTGCGATTCGTTTCTTGCTCGCGAAGCAGAGTCCACAAGGCGGTTGGGGCTATTTGGGTGTCGCCGGCGATGCGCCGAACACCGCGCTCACGTGCTGGCCGCTCCAGGCGCTCGTCGTCGGGCGCGCGCTGGGTTGGACCGAGTTGGATGAGCCGATTGATCGCGGCCTCGCGTATCTCGAGCGCGTGACCGATCGCCGCGGTCGAGTCGGCTATCGCGCCGTGGGAGATTTTCCTTACGGCAGCCGCGGATCGTCCTCGATGGGCGCGTTTTGCGTGTTGCTCGCGCGCGAAGCGCGATCGATCCCGACGGAAATCGCGGAGCAGATTTTGGCCGAGGGAATCAACGCGAATGAGTCGAGGCCCGGCGTGCGCGATCTCTACGGCGATTTCTTTTTGAGTTCTGCCCTCACGGCGTTACCCGCCGAACGCGGCGATCAATGGCCGCGCGCCGCGTGCATGACACTCGCCAAGCAGCAAGTTACGGACGGCGACCAGCGCGGCAGTTGGGAACCGAAAGACCAGTGGAGCCTGGTCGGCGGTCGCATCTATTCGACCGCGACCGCCACGCTCATTTTGCAAAGCGAACGCCGCACGATGGCGCTCGCGAAGTGGGTGCGCGGGGGTTGATGGCGGCAGTGTGATTGCTTACTTTCTGTGCGCCTCATTAAGTGGGAGAGATGTCAGCTGCGATGCAAAACCTAAAAGCCTGTTTTGAAGCCAACCGGGAATGGGCCGCTCGAATGCGCGAGCGGGAGCCCGGATTCTTCGATCGACTTCGCGAACAACAGCGGCCGGACTTGCTTTGGATCGGCTGCTCGGATAGCCGGCTGCCGCCGGATCGAATCATCGGCAAGCAACCCGGCGAAGTCTTCGTGCATCGAAACGTGGGCAACGTGGTCGTGCACACCGATATGAATTGCCTCAGCGTCTTGCAATACGGAATCGAAGTGCTGGGCGTGAAGCACGTGATCGTGTGCGGACACTACGGTTGCGGCGGCATTCGTGCGGCGCTGCAGTCGCGCCCACTCGGTCTCATTGACAATTGGCTGCGCCATATTCGCGACGTCCACGCGCTGCACCGCGTGGAGTTGGATGCCATCAGCGACGCAGAGCAGCGCGAGAATCGGTTGTGCGAGGCGAACATCGCGGCACAAGTCGCCAACGTTTGCCGAACGACCATCGTCCAGGACGCATGGCGACAAGGTCGCCAACTCGTCGTGCACGGCTGGGTCTTCTCCGTGGGCGACGGACTCTTGCGTGATCTCGACATTTGCGTCGAACGCGAAGAGCAGATTCCCGAAATCTATCGACTTCCGTAACAGCCCCGCGCTACAGACACGGCAATCCATCCGGCGTCGGGTCGGGCGTGGCGATCGTGAGCGGCGCAGGTGGCGCGGTTCCCTGCGCGAAGAGGAACGCGAGCACGAGCACCGCATCCGAGATGTCGACCTCACCGTCGTCGTTTGCGTCGTAGGCATCGATGCAGCTATTAAAGGGGACGAACGAGAAACAAGCGTCGAGAATGTGGATTGGATCGGCGATGTCGAGCTGGAAGTCGCGCGTTGCGTCGCCGCGCAAAAAGAACGCGCTCTGTAACTCGTAGATGGTGTTGGTCGACAGGCCAATGACCAAAAGCCGGTCGGCGTCGACCACAAATCCACCGAGCGCGTTCTCGGCGACCGTTGACGCCAACGGGACCGGGTCGTTTACGACTTGCGCCTCGCCGTTGGCGATTTCGAGTTCGGTAATCTCAAACTGACCGGCATCATTGCGACTCGTGACACGCACGCGTCCGCCGTCTTCGTCAAAAGTCGAGAGCGCGACGAACGAAACTCCGTTCAGTCCGTGGCCACCTTGCGGATGCACTGCGCTTGCCGCCGGCAGGACGTTCACGTAGGTCACCGCGCCGCCGCCGAAAACGCCCATCGTCGGTGGCTTGAACGCGAACAACTCGCAGGTGTCGGGGCCGAGCGCCATGATCGTCCGGCCGCCGGTTTCGAGGCCCAGTCCCGCGAGGCCAGCACGCAACGGCTCGTAGCTGAGTCCGAGCGGACCGACCGCGCCAGCGGCGGTCGCGATTTGCAAGACGATCGGATTCCCGAGCGGCACTCCGCTCAACGAGATTTCCCGAACCGTTGCCTCCTGCTCGGGATCCCCGTTCGGGCCCGCCGCCACGAATAAGGAGCCGAGGCCACCATCGCCTTCGGGGTCGAACGCCACGCCGGTCGTCGGAGCAAAGCCTTGAAACGGGCTCGGCAACGTGACCAGCACGTTGAAATCCGCGTCCGTACCGTAGATCGCGTCGTTGCCCGGATCCGTCAAGTAGTAAACCGGCTCGCCGACGGGCGCGTTCGAACGAGCGGCGACATCAAAAATGCTGACGACGGTGTCCGCGACTTCGATGCTGTCCGTGGCGAGTATCTGTCCCTGGCCAATCGTCACGACACAATCTCGCCGTGCGCTCTCAACTCCACCAGCGCTGCCGGCAACATCGAAGACGTACGTGCCGAGCTCTAAGTCTTCTGGCGCGCCGTAGTCGGTCGCCGTCGCCGGCAGAACGATTTCCACGACGCCGTCGCGACGCAGCACGATCGATTCGTAAGGGTTCGGCTCCGGCAACGTCCAACTCAACGCAAGAGATTGAAAAGTCACGTCGCAGGCGAGATCCTCGACCGGCGCGACAAAGTCCGACTGGAGCGGGGGGACGTCGGTCGCATCGAACGGATTCGCGGCAACATCGACCTCGAGTGCGTTCGGAAAGCCATCGACATCGAGATCGCCGAGCGGCAATAGCGCGTTCGCCAGCGCGAATCCACCTATATCACCGCTGAACGCCGGCTCCGAGCCAACTGGAACCACGAGCGCGAGCGCGCCGTCGGGTGCGAATCGGCTCAACGTGTCTTGCTCGCGGTCGGCGACCCAAACGTAGCCTTCTCCATCGATCGCGATTCCAGAGGGATCGGGTGTCGCAGAAAATGTCTCGGGTGCGAGTCCCGGACGCAGGCGATAAAGCTCGCCGCTTGCCGATCCGATGACCCAGGCTTCGTTGGCGCCACGGAGCGCAATGCCGGTCGGAATCGAAAGCGGCGGGAGTTCAAACGTTTCTGCGAGCGTGCAGTCGCTCGCACGCCGTTGAACACGACCGAATCCGCGCAGCGTGACCCAAGCAAATCCAGCGCGGTCCAACGCGATATCAAACGGCGCCGATCCCGCGCCGAGCGATACGGCGACGAGCAATTCTCCGGCGGAATTGCGCTTTTCGATCGTCTCGTTGCCGCTCACCACCGCGAACACACTGTTCGTGCGATCGACCGCGAGCGAAATCACCTCGGACCCCACGGCAATCGCTGGGCCGAGCACGCCATCGCCATCGGCGGTGGCGGGATTGCCGTCACCGCCGTACAGGATTGCTCCGGAGGAGGCAATCTTGACCAAAGTGCCGGCCGCGCCGCAGGACACCCACGCATCGCCAAGCGTGTCCATCGCAATCGCGGTGGGGCCATCGCCCACCTCGATGTTGTCGATCACCATGCCGTTCGCATCGAAGCGCACAACATTGTCTGAACCCTGAAACACGACCCATGCCACGCCATTTGCGTCGAGCGCCGCGGCGACCGGATCGATCCCCAGCGCCGAGAATGTCATCGTGCTGAGGTCCGCGACGCGCACGATGGACACGGTGTCATCACCGGCGTTCGTGCACCACAATTGGTTGAGCGCGAATTCTGGTGGACCGGCAAGTGGCGGCAGCACAATGAGGCCGCTCGGCAGCGCCCACGGCGTTACGTCGCCAGGTGGCTCCGCCAATTGCACGCGCACCGGCACGGCCGGAGCTCCTAAGAAGCTGCTGAAGTAAAGCAGACTGAAACCGAGCGGCGCACTGGGGAGCACTTGATAGTGAAACACCGCCAGTTTGCTCGAGCCCGGCGGGAGCGCATCGCTTGGATCGGTGCCGATCACACAATGAACCGTGCCGCCGGGCCCGCCCGCCGGCGCAATGTCGACGACGAAGAAGTCAGGATTGACGATGTCCGCGCCGAGTTCAATCGAGGCCAAGACTGCGACCGCGGACTCGTGCACGAGTCCGAAGCTAAAACCTTGCACGGCGCGAGTCGCCACAAGCTTGACTTGCGTGTCGGCGGTTTTTCCCGCGTGAACAAATTCGAAATGGCAATGGAGGAATTGGAAATCGGGATGTACACCCGGCAAGAGTTCAACACTTCCAAACAACATCGCAACGGCCAGGGCCGGCACCCTCAGCTTGAACATTTGACGACTCCCGCTTCGATGAAAATTCTCGAGCCTTCGCAATTGATTACGGCGGGATAGTAACCGCAACCAGGACCAGTGCCCAGCGCGCGCGGCCGTCAGGTGAGCGCTAACAATTCGGCGCGCGCGGCAGCTGCCGACGTCGCCGACCGCGTTCATTCCCACCGAGGTGGTCGCAAGACAAAGCGCGACCGCCGCTTTAAGCGAAAGCGCACGTCCTGCTTGGAATTCCAAGTCGAATTCGGCGGTGCTGAGTTCCGGGTGCGCAGCGTCGAGCCACACGTCGAGATCACGAGCCGTCGTTCGACTCTCTCGGCTGGACCGGCAACACTCAATCTCCGCGAACTCTCGACGCTGATTCGGGCTTTGTCGAGACTGCTTACCGGTAGTGCCGAACTGTGCAGCGGATGGTCGCTCTTCCGCCGGTGCGCCAACAGCTGAGACTTCCCAATACTTGTCCTCGCTTCTCACTTTGCCGGGCAATCGATATGTCTTGCCTGGTGCCGGCAATCTCCACGAGGAAATCGCAACCGAATTGCATCCATCGCAAATCGTCTCCTCGAATCACCGGCCGCGGCTGGGCCGTGCGAGAGTTAGCAACGCTAACGACCGTCGAGGGCAAAGCCTCGATCGGCCGCTTGCAAACCAGACGAGCAATTTGCCATCCGACGCGCCCTTCATGTTAATATCCCGACCATTGGGTTTTTCACGCGACGTCTTTCATCATCCAAAGTCACCTTCTGCGACGAGGAGCATTTCATGCGAATCCGATCGTACTTCAAGTTCTGGATGGCGGTCTTGTTGCTCGCCGGTTGCAGCGGAGGAGGCAGTGGAGGAGATGCGCCTGGAACCAGCGAAGTCGCGGTTCTGATTTCCGACCGCCCCGCCGCCGGCTACGAGAGCATCGTCGTCACGATCCGCGAAGTTTCGTTGATCCCCACGAATGGTGGCGCGCCTGAAGTGCTTTTCGCGTCAGAAGCGGGAGAGGAAATCGATCTCCTCGATCTGCGGGATGACGAACTCCTGCTCACTATTAGACGAAACGTTCCGGCAGGGAGCTACGACAAGATCCGATTGGAAATCTCGGAGGTTCGAAGCGTTGGCGGCCCCTGCGATACTCTGGAAATCATGCTGCCGGGTGGCGAGTTCGATCTCACACCCGAAAACCCGATAGCACTCGGCGCCAATCGCGTGCTGCTTTTGCATCTCGACATAGACGCCGATAAGTCCATTCGGTTAATGCCATCGGCAGCTTCCGGGGAGTGTATTTTCTCGCCGGTGATCCGAGTCATGACCGAATTTGGAAGCGCGAGCGCTGAATGCCCCCAAGATCTCGTGGGCACAGTACTCACGCTGAGCACCGGCGCTGGCGGTGAGACCGACGGACTAGTCCTCGATCTCGGCCCGACGCGCGGAACCGTGGAAGTCGACTTGATCGCGGACACCGGGATCTTCGACTCGGACGGTTTGCCGGCCGATGCGAGCGTGATCGAGGTCGGACAAGTGCTCACCGTGCGTGGACAACTTGGAGAAGATGCTGCCATCGATGCGCTCGTAGTGGTGATCGGACAAATTCTTGTTCTGACCGGCACGGTCGATTCGGTTGCCGGGCCGGAACTTTTTGTGTTCGATCCCGCCCCGGGGCAGTCCGTGATCGGCAGCGTCGATGTCTCGGTCGCCGATGGGACTCTGATACTTGCCGATTGCGCGCCGACTTCCATCGCCGTCATTCAGCCCGACGTGCAGATGCGTGTTCATGGCAAGCTCTCGGTCACCGATTCGGTGCTACGTGCGATCATTCTCGAGGTCGAATCGCGCGAGATTCGCGGTAGTCTGATCGAAGCGACCGAAGTAACGGACGGCGTCGAGATTGTCGTGATTCCCGCGGGTGAGATCGATTCCGTGACCATCTTCGTTCCGTCTGAGGTCGGCATATTCCTCCAAGGCGACGGGGAAATTCCATTCGATGTTTTGACTGTGGCGCTCGATTGCGCGCCTCGCGAAGTCACCGTCGAATTTGACGCCGAGAATCCATCGGTTCCGAGCAGCGTGGTCGTCGATTCCGATGACCTCGAGGGGGTGCTGGAAAGTGTCGATGTCGACGCGCACGTCCTCATACTCGGCGGCAGTACGGTACTTGTTCAACCCGGCGCCACGATCCTCGATTTGCGCGGCGGCGAGCAACAACCGATCGCACTATCCGAATTAGAGCCCGGCGCAACGTTGCGAGTGTTCGGTTTGGCGGCTTGCGAGGGCGACAGTTTCGATTTCTATGCGTTTGTCGTTTTGGTGATCGACAGTGTCGCCACCGATGGCGACGAGGGCTGCGGTTCCGGCTACTGGAAACAGAGCCATCATTTCGACGATTGGGCGGCGCCCTATGTGCCGGATATGCAGTTTGCGGAGGTCTTCGAAGACGCCTTCCCAGGAAAGACGCTGCTCGAGGTGCTCCAACAAGGCGGAGGCGGACTCGTGTCGCTCGGCCGCCAGACGGTTGCAGCGTTGTTGAACGCGGCTTCCGAAGACATCGACTATGGGCTTTCTGCAGCCGAAGTGATCGACTTGTTCGCGTCGACTTACCCGGGAAGCAGCTCCGCCTACTCGGATCTCAAGCAGTACTTCGCTGAATTCAATGAATCGAGTTGTCCGCTCGGGGGTGACGACGATGATGACGACGACGATGATGGGGAAAACGACTAGCCGTCGACCTCCGCCACGGTTTCCATCTCGACCGACGCAGCAGCTAGCGCGCTCTCGAAGCTGCTTTCGTCGGCGGTCAAGTCGATGCTAATGGTCGGAGCCGCGTCGAACAAAACAAGCGCTTCGCGAGGCGGGTTCGCCGAGACGCAAGCCTGATCGAGAATTTGCAAACGCAGCGTGGCACCGATTCGTCATTGGCAAACCGGAAACATCGCGCAGCCCAGCGAGCTAGATCGCGAGGTTGCGCGCGATCGACAGCCGCTGGCAGATTCACACCGCGTGACGATTTTCCGCGTCGTGTCTCGTTATTGCCAAACACGCTTCTTCGATTGAAACGACGGACTTATACAACTTGCAACACTTGAAAGTGAGTCTTCCACAACTCGTCGACGAAGCGTTCGACGTTGGCGCCTCGCACGCGTACGGTCACGAGATGCTGATCGGCGCGTTCGGTGGCGTGAGAGAGCAATGAGACAAGTTCCAGACGGTGTTTCTCGCACAAATGGAGCACTTGAGCGCACACTTGAGTCTTGGCGGTCGCGGGAATCCGCGCACAAATGCGCCGGCTGCTGTCGCCGGCTCCTGCGATTTTTGTCAGGGCCCGCAATATGTCGGATTCGGTGATAATCCCGAGTAATTTGCCGTCGCGCACGACGGGCATGGCGCGAACGCCGCGCGAACACATCGCTTGACCGACGTCTTCCAAAGCGTCGTCGGGGCCGCAAGTGATTGGAGATCGAGTCATGTGGTCATTGACGGAACGCGATCTGAGCAGCGCCTCGACCTCGGAAGAAAGCGCAACTTTTCGAAATTGCGACGGGTTGATGAACTGAAACAAATCGGACTGCGATATGATTCCGCACAATTGATCGCCTCGCACCACCAGCACCCGGCGTATGCGATGGCTACGCAGCAGTTCGACGACATCGAGCAGCGTGGACGTTTCTGAAACCGAGATGATTTTCGAACTCATCCAATAGCGAACGATCAAGCAAGGTCCTTTCCGTCAAGACACGAACCCTGCTCTCTCTATCGGTCACATAAAGGCGCGTAGTTGAGCCGCGGCAACTGCCTCCCTCGGCAGCGGCCGCTCGAGGACTCGCGCCGAACACGCGCGCGGCCGTCAGGTGAGTCGCTAACCATTCGGCGCGCGCGTCAGCTGCCGACGTCGCCGACCGGTGCGTTCATTCCCATCGAGCTGGTCTCAAGACAAAGCGCGACCGCCTCTTTGAGGGAGAGCGCACGTCCTGCTTCGAATTCCAAGTCGAATTCGGCGGTGCTGATTTCGGGGCGCGCAGCGTCGAGCCACGAGTCGAGATCACGCGCCCTCGTTGTCGACCCTCGTTTCTCGTTCGCCGACGCCTCAGCGTGCGCGCGCGCCGCTCCGGCGAGTCGCGCGGCGCGACGCGCGGCGCGCGACGAGAGAGCGAGCTTCGCAAAGAGCTCGAAGAATCCCGCGCACCGCACGCCATCTGTCAGTTCGAACGCGAGCCCCAGCCCTTCACGCGCAATCCGCATCGCGGCAGCAAGATCTCCTGCATCGAGGACGATTCGACCGAGGCTTTCGAGCGTCGCGGCGACGCCGACCGTGTCGCCGAGTTCGCGCTTGAGGACGAGTCCCTGCTCGGTGAGCGTGCGCGCCGTCGCGAGGTCACCGCGCGCGTAAGCGACAAATCCCAAGTTGCCGAGAATATTGCGCTCGGTGCGACGATTGCCAATCTCGCGACTCAACACAAGTGCTTCTTCATAGAGGCCAGCGGCGGCGTCGTAGTCGCCCTGCTCGTACGCGACCGATCCTTGGCCGTTGAGCGCCACCGCAATCCCGTGATGATCGCCGAGTTCGCGCAACAGCGAGATGCACTCGGCATAGTAGGTCCGCGCGGCGTCAAAGTCGCGAACCTCGGCGGCGAGCAGCGCGAGATTGTTGAGTGCGGCGGCGACGCCTCTCGGCATCTTGAGCGCACGCCAACGACTCAGGCTTCCCTCGAAGTACGAACGCGCCGCCGCAACATCGCCTTGGCGTTTCGCCACAATGCCTGAGTCATTGAACGCCGTCGCGATGCCTCGCTCGTCCCCCAACTCTTGCCGAATACTGAGACTCTCGTCGGCAAACGCGCGCGCGTGCAGCAAGTCGCCCTGCACCGCCGCGAGCGCGCTTGCCCAACCCAGCGCGCTGGCTCGCGGCTCCGATCGCACTTGCGCCGCATCGTACGTGAGCAGCTCATCGAAGAGCGAGCGCGCCTCGGTCCAGTGGCCGCGCACCATCCAGAAGCGCCCCAGCGCGGCGGCAAGGCGTAAGCCATGCTGCACCGTGACGGTCTCGATGCCAGCCATCGTGCTTTGCAGCGCGGCGCGCAAATTGTCGTGTTCGCGATCCAGCAAGTTGAACCACTGTGCTTGCTCGGACTCGGCAAGGCGCGGCTGCGCGTCTTCTGCGAGCTGCAGAAAATATTGTTCATGGCGGGCCCGTGCCTCGTCGGTCTCGCCTTTCTCGAGCAATCGATCGAGCGCGTATTGCCGCAGTGTCTCGAGCAATCGATAGCGCGCCGCGTCACCATCGGAATCAGCGGTCGCCCCGACTTCCACGAGCGACTTGTCCACCAGCTTCGTGAGCAGATCGAGGATTTCCCACTCTTCGATGCCGTGTGCCGCGCAAACGCGCTCCACTGCCTCGAGGCTGAAACCGCCCGCGAAGATCGCAAGCCTGCGCAAGAGCAATTGCTCCTGTACGCCGAGCTGGTCGTAGCTCCAGTCGATCGTCGCACGTAGTGTCTGTTGGCGCGGGAGCGCGGTCTTGCTGCCGCCTGTGAGCAAGCGAAATCGATCCGCGAGGCGCTTCGCGATCTCCTCGACCGGTAACACACGAATACGCGCCGCGGCCAGCTCGAGCGCCAGCGGGATGCCATCGAGACGACGGCAGACCTGCGCGATAGAGAGCGCGTTGTCGAGCGTCAGCGCAAAGGTCGGTTTCACCACGCGGGCGCGATCGAGGAAAAGCAGCACGGCCTCGTTCGCTGCCAGCTCCTCCAAGTTTGGTTGCTTGCGTTCGATCGGCAACTGGAGCGAAGCGATTTGGTGGAGGTGTTCGCCCGGCACGCCGAGCCCTTCGCGGCTCGTCGCGATGATGCGCAGATTTGCGCAGCGCCGGAGGAGTTCGCTCACGAGTTCGGCGGACGCCGAGAGCACGTGCTCACAATTGTCGAGAATCAGCAGCATCCGCTTGTGCTCGAGATTTCGCCATAAGGTTTCGATGACCGGGCGTTGCGACTCCTCTTGGATGCTGAGCACGGAAGCGACCGCGCGTCCGAGAAGACTCGCATCGGCGAGCGCCGCCAGTTCGACGAGCCAGACGCCGTCCGCGAAAGTTGAAACGCTCTCGCGTCCCACTTCGATGGCGAGGCGCGACTTACCCGACCCGCCGGTACCGGTGAGCGTCAAGAGCGGCGTGCGTTGCACGAGCTCGCGCAACTCCGCGCGTTTCACTTCGCGCCCGACGAAGCTGGTGAGAAAGCGCGGCAAGTTGTGCCGTGACGAATCCGGCGCGGTTCCGTCTGGAACATCGAGCCCGGCGATCGAGCGGCGCGCGAGCAGATCCTCGATGACGCGACGCGCGTCGGCGATCGAACCGAGCCGCTCATCGCGCACTTTGCGCAGGCAACGCTCCATGAGATCACGCAGTTGCGGCGGCACGTCCTTCGGGATCGGAGTCCAGTCGACCTCCGTCGTGATTGTCCGATCGAAGACCTCTTGCAAACTCGATCCGATAAAAACCTGACGCCCCGTGACGCATTCGAAGGCGAGACAGCCGAATGCCCAGATGTCGGTCCGCTCGTCAATCGCCGCGCCGCGCACTTGCTCGGGACTCATGTAGCCGGCAGTGCCGACGATTTCGAACGCGTGCGGTTCGAGTCCGAGCTGCTCACGCACGGCGCCGAGTGCCGTGGCGATGCCGAAATCGAGGATCTTCACTTGGCCATCAGGAGTCACCATGATGTTTGCGGGCTTGAGATCGCGATGGATCACTTGCTGTCGGTGCGCCGCTTGGAGTGCGCCAGCGACCTGCCGGCAGTAATTCAGGGTCGTATCGATGGACAGCGGACCCTTCTTGAGCTGTTGACCCAAGGTCTCGCCGGGAACGAGCTCCATCGTGAAATAGCGCAGTCCGCCGGAGTCCTCGAGCGAGAAAATCGTCGCGATGTTGGCGTGATTGAGCGCAGCGAGTAGTTGCGCCTCGCGCTCGAAGCGCCGCAGCGCTTCCTGGTTTTTCGCGATGGTCTCCGAGAGGACTTTCAGCGCGACGCGGCGCCGCAGGCGCTGATCCTCGGCGACATAGACGACGCCCATCCCGCCGCGTCCGAGCTCGCCCTCGATGAGATACGGACCGATCTGCGGCACGATCGGCGCGCTCTCGAGCGGCGCGAAAAACGCAGCCGACACAGTTGCCGAGAGGTCAACCGTTCGTTCCAGTTTGTCTGGTTCTGGGCGCTCAGTCGTCAAGAGTCCGCCGCCCTCTGCATTCGCGAAAATCCACCGAGCCACTCAGCGCCGACGCGCATCGGCGACGAATACTCTGCAAAGGCGTTTTCGGTTTTGGTTCGCGATCATAACACAGGCACGGACTGCTCCGTCTCCGTGCAGGAAAAACTTCGCTGAGTCTTCAGGAACCGAAGGGTACGGTTGAGCGGATACGCAAACAGCACATAATCACTCAAGAATGTCGCGAGAATCGATGGACGCAAGTTTTGCACGCGACCGCGACGACGTGCATCATCGCGGTCGCGTGAGTCCGACGCTTACGGACAGGAACTCCCCGGAAATAGGCACCCGAGTACGAGGCCGGCTGCGCCGCAGCTCGGCGCCGGACCGCCCCATGCCGGGAGCGGCGGACCGCTCGAGAAGAGCCAACTCAAGAGGTAAATCGGGTCCGCAATGTTGACGAGATCATCAGCATTGCAGTCGAAGGCTGCCGGACACTCGCTCAACAGGACTCCACCGCCGAGCGGCCCCGGTGATACCGGAAACAGCCCGCTCAGCAGCGTGATCGCATCGCCGAGATCGACGTTGCCATCGGCGTTCAGGTTTCCCGACATGACTTGGGTCAACGGAACCGGCAGCATCCCCGGCGTTCCGATGACCGCGATCGCGTTCGTCGTTCCACTCATTCCCGCGAGCAGACCGGTCGGAGCGCCGACGAAGTCGATATGGTAGTGCACGTAGAAATAGCTATCGACTTCGTACGTGATGAACGGCGAACCCGGTGGATTATTCTGAGTGAGCGTCGTTGCGCCGGGACTCGTTAGGCCCATGTCTGTTCCCGCCGTGATCTGCAGCAGATCAAAATCTGGATCGCCGACCAATCCGGCGGAAAGGGCCATCATCTCGGTATCGAATGTTTGCACGGGTTCGCCAGGTTGAGCCGGAGCAGTATGAATCTCGACGGGCGCCGAAATTGTGATCGAGCGACTGAATCCGGCGAGCGCGCCGGTGCCCTGCATGTTGAGGGTCAGCGTAGAGTCGAACTGCTCGATCTGGCCGCCGAGCGTGCCACCTGGCGTTACCACGACACCGGAGAAACCGCCGTGGATGATTCCCACTTGAACGACGGTGCCGGGAGGGAGGCCTGCGATCATCATGTGAACTTGCGCAGGAGTGACGTAGCCGCAGGGCGGCGGGAGCGCAATGGTTCCCGAGCTCCCGACTGCTTCGCACACCGTCGGGCTGCAAGGCCCGCACGAGATGTAGGACCCGCAACCGATCAAATCCGAAGTCGAATCGGTCACGCAAAAATCTGGAAGCAACGTACCTCCTGGAATGACGGAGTTGACAATGATTATCGCATCCGAAACGTTCACCGAACCGTCATCGTTCGCGTCGGCGGCATCGAAACACTCTGGCGGCGGTGACCCCGGAATAAAAAGTGCGGAGTACAAGTAATTGGCGTCGGCGAGCGCAACGCATCCGTCACCGTTTACATCACCTCGCTTGAATTCCGGCCCCGCCACGCCCACGCACGTAATCGTGATCGTGCCGGCACCGAAGTCGCCGAGAAAGCCGCCCACCTGAACATAGAGTTGTAGACCCGTAGAAACCGGCAGAGTCAGCTCCGACTGCGTAAGGCAAGCATCGTCATTGCAGTCGAGCTCGGTGCTTGTGTCGATCGGGCAGCCGGCGCCCCCATCAAAGACCGCGACACGGGTGTCGTAACCGCTGCCACACAAAGAGATGGTCGCGGTGCCATTGCAAGATGCCGTGTAGGCATACCAGACGGTCGGTCCGCCGGGAACGCAAGTGGGCTCAATGTCGGCTGTCGCGGTTGTGGTATCGAAAGCCTCGGGGATGCCATCGCTGAGCACGATGGCGGCCGAGCAGTCGTCATTGGCCGGTTGCGAGAAAACCGGCGCGGTCACCGCCAAAGTGAAGACAAGAATCAAGACTCCCTGCGGTCGGAAATTCCCGTGGTCGATCGTCGACGACTTTTGAGCTGAACGCATTGCTTCCCCTTTCGCGCGACCACTAGGTCGCGTTCGTAATTGTTCGTCCGAGTTTTTTAGTCTTACAAACAATGAATTGCATCGGCGCCGCAAGTCCTTCCCAAGAAGAAGCGACAAAATCCCAGGAACGTAACGTGAAATATCCGAAAATCGCGAAATGAAGCGCGGGCCGCGAGTAAGAGCCGGTGGTTTGCGGTTGGGTGAAATCGCCTGCGCGGGCGATCACCGCAACGCTTCGAGGTTGGCGCGGATGCTCGCGATCTGCGCCTCGAGTTCGCCGACGCGTTGGCGTTCGCGGTCGACGACTTCTGGTTTGGCGCGCGCGACGAAACTCTCGTTACTGAGTTTGGCGCGCGTGCTCGCGAGATTCTGCTCGCATTGCGCGAGTTGCTTTTCGAGTCGCTCGCGCTCCTTGTCGAGGTCGACGAGGCCCGGCAAGTAGATCTCGATGTCGCCGACCACGGCGGTCGCCGAGTCGCGTGTGCGCGTGGCGGCGGCGTCGACCGTGATGCTCGCGAGCCAGGCGCATTCTTGAATGAGGCGGCCGAGGCGCCCGATGACGGCGGCATTCACGCCGCTCGCGCGCACGAGCGCCGGGATGCGCGTGCTTTGCGGGAGCGTGTATTTCGCGCGTACCTCGCGGATGGCGCGCACGATCTCCTGCACGAGCTTCACCTCCGCATCGAGCGCGTCGTCACGCCAACTCGTCTCGGCCGCGGGCCAAGCGGCGGTGACCATCAATTCGCGACAACCCGCGAGCGGCTGTTCGATCCCGCGCTCGGGCGCGAGTTCCGCGAGTTTCCCCCACAGTTCCTCGGTGATGAACGGCAGGAACGGATGCAAGAGCCGCAGCACTTGATCGAGTGCAACGGCGAGCACCTGCCGCGCGCGCGGCGCTTCGGCCTCGTCGCGCATGCGCGGTTTCACGAGTTCGAGATACCAATCGCACAACTCCGACCAAAAGAAGTCGCGCGCCGCGCCAACCGCGGCCGACGGATTGTAAGCCTCGAGCTGACTCGACACGTCGGCGATGGCGCGTGCGACGCGCGACAGAATCCAGCGATCCTCGGCGGGCAGAGTCGCGCGCTTGAGCGGAACGAACTTCGGCGCGCCCGCGCCGGCCGTTGCGTCGCTCGGCGCCAAGTTCATGAGCGCGAAGCGCGCCGCGTTCCAAAGTTTGTTGCAGAAGTTGCGACCGACTTCGAAGCGATCGCTCATGAGCTTCGCCGCCGGCACGCCGGCCATCGTGCCGAGCACGTCGAATTCTTGGCCGGACTCAGGGCACAGGTACGTGAAGATGCTGCGGCCGTGCTTCGCGGTCGCAAGGTCGATGGTCTTGCCCGTGAAGGGCGAGATCGCGTGCACCGGTAAACGAATGTCTTGGCTGCCGGTTTGCAATTCGCACAAGACATAGCGCATGGCGTCGGTGCCGTACCGCTCGATGATGTCGACCGGGTCGATGCCGTTGCCTTTTGACTTGCTCATGCGCACGCCCTTGCCGTCGAGGATGTTCGCGTGAATGAACACCTCCGTGAACGGCAAGTCGCCGAGGTTGTAGAGTCCGGCGAGCACCATGCGGGCGACCCACAAGGTAATAATGTCGCGCGCCGTGACGAGGCAGGTGCCCGGGTAGTAATAGTCGAGGCAACTCGCGTGATCGGCGTCGGCGCCGAGTGGGAGTTGCCCCGCTTCGATGCGCGCGGTTTTTGGATCGGGCCAGCCGAGCGTCGAGTGCGGCCACACGGCGCTCGAGAACCACGTGTCGAGCACGTCCGGGTCTTGCGTGAGACCGCCTGCTTCGAGTCGCGCCGCGTGCGCGCTATCGCTCTCCGCATCACGAAGGCACACGAGCAGATCGAGGCGACCGTCGCCGTCGATCGCCAAGCGGGCGACGGCGGCTTTGTCGGCAAGTAACGCACTCGTGCCATCCGCGCAACTCACGCGCGCGATGACATCTTCGCGTCCGAGAAGCGTCGCGAGTCGCTGGCGCCAACCGTCGAGTTCGGTCGGAGTCGCGCGCGTTGTCCAGATCGGGATGCGGTGACCCCACCAAAGCTGTCGGCTGATGCACCAGTCGCGTTTCTCGCGCAACCAGCTCGAATACGTTTGTCGGTATCGTTCGTCGGGATGGAAGCGGAGCTGGCGACCCGTCGGCGATGACCAGGTCGGACTCGCGGCGTCGATCGCGGCTTGCGCGAGTCCTGGCGCGCGGAATTCGTGGCGCGTGCCACGACCGCACACGATGCCGCCCGGCACGTCGTCCATCCGCACGAACCATTGCTTCGACACAAACGGTTCGATCACGGTCTTCGAGCGATCGGAGTGGCCGAGTTCGAAGCGGCGAGCTTCGACCGCGGCGACGAGACCGCGCGCGGTGAGGTCGGCGACGACGCGATCGCGCGCGACGAAACGGTCGAGACCGGCGTAGGGGCCGGCGTTCGCGTTGAGCGAGCCGTTCGAATTCAAGAGATTGATGATCGCCACGCGCGGGCGATGCCGCTTCCACACTTCGTAGTCGTTCGGGTCGTGGGCCGGCGTGATCTTCACGCAGCCGCTGCCGAGCGCCGGCTTCGCCCACTCGTCGCAGATGAGCGGGATCACGCGATCGACGAGCGGCAAGCGCAGTTGGCGACCCGCGCGCGCCATGTCGCGCAGACGAATGAGGCGATCGAGCAGCGTCGCGCGACGCTCTTCGAGTTGCGCGAGTTCGGCGGCGATTTGCGGTTGGTCTTTGGTCGACGCCGAACTGAGCCGCATGCGCACTTCGGCGATGGCCTGCTCGAGCGCGCCTTGCGGATCGGGATGCACGGCGACTGCGGTATCGCCGAGCATCGTCTCGGGGCGCGTCGTCGCCACCACCACGTGATCGGGTTCGCCCGGCTTCGGATCGATGACGGGATAGCGCAGGTGCCAAAAATGTCCGTCGACCGCTTCGTGGTTGATCTCGTCATCGGCGACTGCGGTCTCGAGATGACAATCCCAGTTGACCATGCGGTCGCCGCGATAGATGAGTCCGTCCGCGAAGAGTTTGAAGAACGTCCAGCGCACGGCGCGCGCGCACACGGCGTCCATCGTGAATCGTTGGCGCTCCCAATCGCACGAGCAGCCCATGGCTTGCTGTTGCTTGACGATGCGCTGCTGATATTGCTCTTTCCAATCCCAGATGCGTTTCACGAGCGCCTCGCGCCCGAGGTCCTTCCGCGTCTTGCCTTCCAACTCGAGGAGTCGCTTCTCGACCACGGCTTGAGTCGCGATGCCCGCGTGATCGGTGCCCGCCATCCACAGCGTGTTGTCGCCGCGCATGCGATGCCAGCGGACGAGCAAGTCTTGCATCACGTTGTCCATCGCATGCCCCATGTGGAGCGCGCCCGTGACGTTTGGGAGCGGCATCATGATGACATAGCGCTGGTCGCGATCGTCCGGCGTCGCACGGAAGCTGTGGGCCGCGAGCCAACGCGCGTAAATGGCGGCCTCGATGGCCGTCGGGTCGTATTGCTTGGCGATTTCGTCGGCCATGGCGGTGAACTTCCGAAAAAAGGGCGGTTAGCAAACGGGGAGGCGCTTCGCGCGAAGCGCGCGATGTTGCAAGAGCGAGGTCGGAAGTCAAGCGCGCCGACGAAGAGTTTGGCGCGGCGTGCGCGGATTCTCGTCGTGGATCGGCCGTTGCCCCCTTCAATGCGTTGCCCGCTGACCGCAATCCCGTTAAGGTCCGACGTATTACACTTCGAACCTCAAGGATGCGTGGGAGACCATGAACACCAGCGTTCCGATCGCAATTTCATTGTGTTGCCTTGCGTCGCTGGCCGGCGCGCAGGAGGTCGCCGTCGAGCGTTTCGTGCTCGACAACGGCATGCAGTTCCTACTCGTGGCGCGCCAAGATCAACCCGGCAACATCGCGGCGGGTTGGCTCGCGAAAGTCGGCAGCGTGAATGAGCGGCCTGGCATCACGGGACTCAGCCATTTCTTTGAGCACATGATGTTCAAAGGCACGAGCACGATCGGAACACGCGATCCCGCGCGTGATCGGGAGCTGCGCGCCCGTGAAGCCGAGTTGCGTGCGCGTTTGTGGGGGCACCAGACCGGCGGGCAGTACGAGCGGTTTCGCGCTGGCGACATCGCGGATCCGTGGGATCCGATTTACGACTCCCAGGAGATGCAGGAGCTGCGCGAGCAATTGCGGGTCGTGGAAGCGGCGAGCGCCGAGATCTTGGTGAAAGACGAGTTCGATCGCGTCTACGCGACGCTCGGCGGCTCCGACGTGAACGCCTTCACGGATTACGACCTGACCTTTTATTTCATGACGGTGCCATCGAACAAACTCGAGTTGTGGACGTGGATGGAGTCCGATCGACTCAACGACGCCGTGTTTCGCGAGTTTTATCAAGAGCGAGATGTCGTGCACGAGGAGCGCCGACTGCGCACCGAGTCGACGCCGACCGGTATCTATGAAGAGCAGTTCGATGCCATGTTCTGGAAGTCGTCGCCTTATTCGTGGCCGGTGATCGGTTGGCCATCGGATCTCAATAGCTACACGTTCGCGCAAGCGGAGTCTTACTTCGCCACCTATTACGCGCCGAACAATCTCGTCGGCGTGCTCGTCGGAGATTTCGATGCCGCGGCGGCGAAGCCGCTGCTGACCCGTTACTTCGGCCGACTCAAGCGCGGCGCTGAGCCGCCGCCGGTCGTTACGATGGAAGTGACGCAGCTCGCGGCGCAGCGCATGATCGTCGCCGGGGAGCTGCAACCGCAGATCGAAGTGCGTTACCCGACGGTACCGCACGCGCACGCGGATCGGGTCGCGCTCGAACTTTTGGCGGCGCTCATGAACGGCAGCACCGGGCGCTTGTATCGCTCGATCATCGAGGGCCGTCGCCTCGCCGTGAGCGCGGACTGCACGAACTCGAGTCGCAAGTACGCCGGCAGTTTTTCGTTCACCGCCGAATGCAAGACGGGCGCGATGCCGGAGGAGCTCGAAGCCGCGTGGTTCGAGGAACTCGAGCGCATCGCGCGCGAGGCGCCGAGCGCCGAGGAACTGCAGAAAGTGAAGAACCAAGCGCTCGCCGCCAGCTATCGACAGTTGCGCAGCAACTTGGGATTGATGATCCAACTGGGTGTTTTGGCGGCGCTCTCCGATTGGCGATCCATCAATGAAGATCCGCGCCGTTTGCAGGCCGTCACCGTGGACGATATTCAACGCGTCGCGCGCAAGTACTTCGGCGTCATGCAGAGTTCGGTCGCGATCTATCGGCGGCTCGGCGAGAGCGAGCTGGAAGTCAGCGACGCTAACGCTGCGGATCCGAGCGCCGCGGACTCGGGTAACGCGGAATTCGCCGGCATCAAACCGGAGCTGCACGCACAACTGCGCGTCGCGGCGCAGCAAATCGCGACGATGCAAGATGTCGACGATGTGAAAGAACGGCTGACCGACACGAAGAATCAGCGTGCCAAAGCTGGCCCGGAGTATGAGAGGCTCTTTGACTATCTCCTGCAAAAGTACCGGCAGCGGCTCAAGGAGCTGGGAGGTGTCGAATGAGGAAGCGAGCGAAGCGCGCCCGGCAATTCCTCGTGGTGGGGAGTCTCGTCTGCGCGTTCGTCGTGAGCGCGAACGCGCAAACGAGTAGTGAACTGCCGCGTCGCCCGGAAGCGATTCCGTTCCCGGCGCTCCAGTTTGAGCCGCCGCGCGCGCAGGATTATCGACAAGTGATCGGCGCGAGTGGCGTGCCGAGTTATTTCGCGCCGAGTCGAGAATTGCCGCTCATACGCATTTCGTTTGTGTTTCGCGCCGGCAGCTATCTCGACCCGGCCGACAAGGTCGGACTCGCCGAGCTTACCGGGGACTTGCTGCGACGCGGCGGTTCGCGGAAACGGGCGCCGGAGGTGATCGATGCGCGTCTCGATTTTCTTGCGACCGAGCTTGAGATTGCCGCCGATACGGAGTCGCTCGAAGTTTCGCTCGATTGCTTAGCGAGCACGCTCGACGAGAGCCTCGCGCTCTGTTTCGAGCTGTTACGCGAACCGGAGTTTGCTGAGGAGCGACTCGAACTTGCTAAGGCTGAGTCTCTCGAGTTAATGCGGCAACGAAACGATGACGCGGGTGACATTCTTGAAATCGAGTGGGGCGCGCTCGCGCACGGGCGGACGAGTTTTCAGGGTCGGGTCTCGACGGTGGGGGATTTGGAACGCATCACACGTGAGGATCTGCGCGCTTTTCATCGCCGCTTCGTGCATCCAAAAAACCTTATGATCGGCGCGGTCGGCGCGTTCGAAACCGCTGAGCTGCGAACACGGCTCGAGCGCGCGATCGAGGGTTGGGCGGCCGGGGAAGTTCCAGCGCGTCCGCAAGCGGACGCGCCGACGTGGCGGCCGGGGCTTTATCACGTAGAGAAGGACATCCCGCAGGGCAAAGTTGCGCTCGGCTTGCCGGCCATCGGGCGCGGCGATCCTGACGAAGTGCCGTTACTCATCATGAACAATATTCTCGGTGGCGGTGGATTCACGAGCCGACTCGTTGGGCGCGTGCGGTCGCGCGAGGGACTCGCATACTCTGTCGGTTCCGACGTGACGCCCGGATTGTGGGGACCGGGCGAGTTTCGCGCCGAATTTCAATCGAAGAACAATACGGTCGCCTTGGCGCTGAAGATCATCCTCGAGGAAATCGCGCGGCTGCGTTCGGAGCCAGTGAGCGCCGAAGAGCTCGCGACGGCGCAGAATTCCTACGTCGAAACGTTCCCGCGCAATTTCGAATCGCCGGCCGCCATGATCGAACTCTTTCTCGATGACGAACTCACGGGTCGCCCCGGCGATTGGTGGACAAAGTTGCGCGATCGCATCCGCGCCGTGACGCCCGCCGACGTGCAGCGCGTCGCGGCGCGGCATCTCGACCCGGCGCAGCTGGCGATCCTCGTCGTCGGCGCGTGGAACGAGATCGACCCCGGCGATCCCGCCGGCCGCGCGAAAATGTCGGACGTTGGCGGAGCCAAGGTCGTGAAGCTCCCACTGCGCGACCCGTTGACGCAGGAATCGATCGCGCCAGCGGCGAAACCGTGATGCGGATGGCGCGACGGAAATGGGTGTTGATCGTAGCGATCTTGATCGCCAACATCGTCGCCGTGATTTTCGGGGTTCGCAATGCAGAGCACATACTGAGTTCGCTCAAGCGCTCTTATGAGCGATGGACAGTGGACAAGGAGTGGTGTCAGAAGACAGCCGAAGTCGGACGAGTCGTCGTCGCCCGGATCGCCGAGTATGAGCGGTTGCATCATCGACTTCCCGCAGCGCTCGCCGAGCTAGGTGATGTGCCACCGCCGCTCGCGTGGCGATCTGGAGCGCCGCGCGTCTGGGTCTATCAATTGGTCTCGGAGTCGAGTTCGTTCTTGCTTTACGCCCACGGAGTCCAAGGATTCGGCGGCTCCTATGATGCGCTGTTCTACTCACCCATGCTGACGGAATCACTCTTGGAGCTAGAGGATATTGACGTCTTCCATTTCGGCGACTGGCACTACGTCATCGGCGCCGAGGATCTTTGGCGTCGATTGGCGCGGAGTCTTTGATACGCTGGGCCGCATTGCGGCGTTCACCAAGTGATAGAATCCGCCGATCTTCATCGGGCCAAACACGTGACGGGAAGAAGCGAGAGGAGGGTTCGGATGGTCCGTTGCATTCTGTTGAGTTGTTGCTTCTTGCTGATTTCGACGACCCTGTCAGCGCAGCAACCCGTCGACATAATCATCGCCGTTGATACTTCGGGAGACATGGACGCAGAAGTGGCCGACTTCGAAAGCGAAGTTTCCTTTCTCACAACGCTGGCGGCGTTCGGTTTCGACCTACATGTCGTGTTGATCGCCGACGCCAGCGTCTGTATACCCGCGCCGATCGGCAGCGGAAACTGCCCGAACGACGAAAACCTCCCGGCGTATCGTCACGTGAACGATGGGGTCGCCTCGAACGATGCGCTATCGTTGATTGTGGCGCACTATCCGAACTACGCAGCATCGCTGCGGCCAGCGGCGGTGAAGATCATCATGGTGGTGACGAGTGATGAGAGCGACATGGGCGCGGCATCATTTGTAACGCAACTTCTCGCGTTGTCGCCCGACTTCAACGGTTTTCAGTTCCATGCCTATGTCGCAATGTCAGCGTGTGCCCCGTTCGGCGCCGAAGAGGGATTGGTCTATTTGCAACTCGCTGCGCAGACCCAAGGCGTCGCCGTCGATCTCTGCGGCCAAGACATCGCACCGTTTTTCGTCGCGAGTACGGCAGCCGTTCTGGGACTCGCGCAACGTTTCATTCGCGGTGATGCCAACTCCGACGGTTTATTCAACATAGGCGATGCCGTCACGATGCTGAGTTACTTGTTCTCCGGCGGATCCGCAAATTGCATATCAGCGCTCGATGCGAACGACGATGGTGCTGCGAATATCGGCGACGCGATCTACGCGCTGTCGGCGCTTTTTTCGAGCGGCCCGGCGCCGCCAGCGCCGTTCCCGATCTGCGGACTCGATACCACGGCGGGTGCCTTGACCTGCGATTCGTTCGATCCGTGTCCGTGAACGACGATTCTCTCGGGGCTTCGCCCGGGCAGTCGAATCGCGTCGCAGCCTTTCAGGCTGCGGCCCTCTTTTTCTTGACAACCCAGGGCTTCGCCCTGGGCCGATGAATCGCGCCCCTGCGGGGCTTCGGTTTCGAATGCGAGTGACGACCACGCGAGAGCGAGGAGCGTGCGCACCTAGTGCGGTAACCGAGATTCTAATCAGACTTGTCCCATAAATCGAGTCGCCGACTCTTTCGTAGCCAGCCGGACCGTATCGTCCGCGCTGTTTTCTGCCCTCACTCGTTCGCACGGCAAGTCAGCGAAGTGCGCCGCGGATGTCCGTTGTGATGCATCGGCTGCGACCTCTGGTGGTGAATACGCAATGGACCAGAATCTTGGAAAGCGACTGCGCCATGAATCTCGCTTCGCGGCGTTTCGTGAACTGGAGAGTGCGCAGTTCGGGTGAACTAGAAGGTCCCGTCGGCGTCAGGGAGAGAATGAGATGGAATTTCTCGCGGATTCGGTCAGCCCTCCGAAACTCATGGTAACTCCGCCGGCCCTGCAGGCCGGTAACCCGGGGTAGGCCGGCAGACCGACCAACCCCGGGCTATATCCCATCGGGCCTTTCAGGCCCTCTCAGATTCGGACGTCGCGAATGCATCTTCGCAATGGAGTCGGTGCGCCTGCTTTCGAAGACGGCCGCCAACATCACGCATGGCTTCTTCAAACTCTGAGGGGCTGCAAGGCCCGTCGGGTTATAGCCCGGGGTTGACCGGCAGGGTCGGTCCGCCGGCCCGGCCGGTCTACCCCGGGTCCGGGTAAAGAAGCGTTCCGGCCTGCAAGGCCGGAGGAGAATCCTCGCCTCGCGCCGG
>JBJXGE010000005.1:0-18228 GCA_046154185.1 Planctomycetota bacterium | reverse complement strand
AGGCGAACGGCCAACCGATCGGCGATGGCAAATCGAGTCGTCCGAAGTCGTCGCCGATTGAATGGTGTCGCATCGCGTGGACCTCGCGATGCGATGCCGTGATCGAAAAGAGCCGATCCGATCTGAGGGCCTGCGCACTCTCCAGTTCGTCTGCTTCGTTCAGTCTAATGCGCGCATGAGATGCGGCCCGAAGACTAGTACGCCAATAATGCCCGCGCCTAGGGCGGCGAGTAGCACGGCGCCAGCGGCGATGTCCTTGGCGTTTCTCGCGATGGGATGAATGGTCGGCGACGCGAGGTCGGTCAGGGTCTCGAGCGCCGTGTTGAGCGCTTCGGCCGTCCACACGGACGTGATCGCCAAGACGATCCAGCACCACTCACCGACCGAAAGTCCGAGCAGCAAGCCGGCGGTCGTAACGAGTAGCGTTGCTGCCGCGTGCAGCCAGGCATTGTGCTCGGACTTCACCAGCAGCCAAATGCCGCGCAGCGCGCACTTCACGCTTTTCAAGCGCGCCGCGAACGTCAACGAATGTTGGTCGCGCATGTAGAACCTCATCGAAGTCCGCCGGCTGCGACGGCGGTCAGGCCGTCCTAGTTTCCGAAGACGTGGATTGTCTCGAGTATCTCGCCGGTCGCGCTCATGAGCTGGATCTCTTCGACGCGGGCGTCGCTGTCTCTGTCGAGCCAATGCTCGACTTTGCCGTCGGAGCGGTAGTATCGACTCTCTTCGTAGATTCCGTCTTCGTCGCGATCCATGCGGTCCCAGCGTTTCATTGCCAAACGGAGCTCACCCGTCATGCTTCGCTCGTAGACGCCATTCGCGTCGGTGTCGAATTGATAGGTCTCAAAGCGGCCTGCACGGTCCCGAGAGATCACTACCTCAAACGCGTTGTCGAGGTCTTCGTCGGTGTACACTGCACAGATTCGACCCGAGTCATTCCAAGTTTCCGTGTACTCAGTGCCGGCATAGTTCCAAGCCCCAGTGACATTGGGTCCTCGCAGGCCAATTTTTTGAAGTCTGAAAGCATCGAGAAAGACGGCTCCAAAAAATAGCGAACCGAAAATGACGATGACCCAAGCAGCGAGAGGCCAACTGAACGAGCTTGGTGTCGCTGCTTCATTCGCGGTTTCTTGCGCTCCTTGCTCGGCGTCCGGCTCGTTCTCAAACTCCTCCACCGGCTCGCCCATCAACACGCCGCTCGCGTGCGCCGCTTCAATCGCTGCGTGCGCTTCCTCCGCACGCTCGGCCGGTACCTGAACCGTCACGCCCAGGCGTCCCAGCAGGCGCTGAGAAACCGCCCACTCATCCATCAGCGACGAGCCCTCGACGAGCGCCGGAATTCCCGCCGATTTTAGGAGTGCAACGATGACCTGCGCCTCGCTCTCACGACCAGCGGTGTAAACGGTGACGAGCGACTGTGCCATGAGCGATTCCCATCCTTGCTTTGAGCACCAAACAAATAGTAGCGCCCGTCACAGGCAATCGCGGCGCGGACCCAAAGAAGCACCGTCTACTGCGAAATTGAACTCAGTGCGCGCGAATCGGCGCTTAAACCCCGAACTGACGCAAGTGGTGATCGAGGTGCTTCCATTGCAACGTGTCCCATTCCGCGACGGTGAGCTTGCCGAAGAACGGATGCGGCGTGCTGATGAGTCCCGCGGGTCCGCCAGCGACGAAGCTCTGCACTTGTTCGATGAGCTCGCGCTTTTCGGTCGCGAAGTCGCGTTGATCGCGCACCAGAAATGACTTGTCAGTCGGGAGATTGCGCTGGAACGGTTTCGGACCGGTGAGCGACTTCTTGGCGAGGCGGCCGAAGAGGAAACCCATGAGACTGCGTTTGAGCTGCAGCTCGCCCGTCGCGACGCGCAACGGCGCGCGACAGTGGGCCAACATCTGCGAGACGTTCATTTTGCCCCACTCGGCTTTTTGATTGGGAGTGAGCCGCTGGATGCGCGCAAGGATCGCATCGCTGTCTTTGGGATTGAACATCGAACTCATGGGGTCAAGCTCCGCTGGTTTGTTTTCAATTCGAACTGGCGGTGATCGGATCGTGCCCGCGTTTAGAGCTGGAGTTCTGGCGGCAGGTCAGCCGTGTTGAAGGTTGTTGGACTGCCGTCTGGTTGTACCGCGAGATCATCCACTTCGCCGAGTCCGTCGTACTTCCAGATGCTCTTTTCTTCGACGACTTTGATCCAAACGAATCGCACCCGCTCTTCGCCGCTGCCATCGTCTTCGCCGGGACCGCGATAGAGTCCCGCAGCGGCAGCGCTCGCCGACCGCGCGTCGACGAACTCGAGATCGGCAAGATCGGGTAGCTCCGCGCCGTAGGCTGCGATCAGCTCCGGCGTCAATTCTTCGCCCATGCGCGCGAGATTCTCGTCCAACTCCTCGCAGGCCTGGCTCGAGAGCGTCCGCCTAAACGCTGTCGCATTGCGCGCCGCCGCCGCCTTCTTCATCGCGCTATAGACCGACTCGACCCGACTGCGCATCGCTGCCTCCTTCGCGAACCTACTCGGCGCGAAGTCTCGGCGAATCGCAAAGTCGAGTCAAGTTTCTGGGGGATCGCAGGGTCACGGCTCGCGCGCCGCCGCGATCTCGATGAGATCGATGATCTCGCGGACGGCGCTGACGTGCCGATCTTGTGCGTAAAACTCGGTGATCTTTTGGCGCGCGCGGTCCATGAGACCGGAGGCTTTACCGCGGGCCATAATGCGTTTGCATTCGGCGGGCCGCGGCCCCCAATAGCCGGTCTCGACGAAATGATCGCTTAGGAAGATCACGATCGGAATCGCCTCGGCGCCGTTTGTGAGATAGCGCGACATCAGCGGCTCATTCGACTCTTTGTCGACGAGTCGAAGCCGGAGTTGAGCGGCGTTTTCGGCGCAGACCCGCGCCACAACCGGAATGTTACGGCGCACGTCTCCACACCAGTCCTCCGCGAGCGCGAGGATATGCACTGGCTTCGCGAGCCTTTGCAGTCCGTCGCGCTGTTCGCGAGTGAGCGTCACGTCGCCGTATATTTGTTCCATCTCGGCGCGACTCGGCGCGCCGCAATTCGTCGCCAGCCAATCCTGCCACGTTTTGCCGGCTTCCCAAATGGGAGTGATCTCGAGTCGCTCGATGCTCATCGCACCCCTTTGGAAATCACGGAGGAAGTCAGTGACGAGTCAAGGCGCCGGCGCGGCGCAGATCGACTCCTCGCAGACAAGCGCGTCTGCAGTATCGTCGTTGCCACATTCTGGGAAGGGCATCGCCGGCCGTGGGCCGAAAGCAAACAGGTAAATGTAGAGAGTAGTCAGGTCGCCGACGTCGACTTGGCCGTCATCATTGACGTCCATCGCATCCAGGCAGGCGTTCGGGGCGACGCCACTCAAGTGGCCGACAATGCGACTGGCATCCGCCAGGTCGACTTCGCCATCGTTATTGGCATCGCCACGGATGAAATCGACCGCCGAGACGCGACCGGTCGATGTCAGCACCAAGGCCAGGCCCAGGCAAAATCCCACGAACGCGAGTCCATGAAATGCGCGCATGCGTTCTCCTCGTTTCGAAACGCGACTCCTTGCGGCTCGCGCTCAAACTTGCTGAGTCTTGCGGCGAGCATTGCACGCGCCGCGAACTCAAACTGAGTGCGAACCAGCGACCCAAACTGGGTGGGAGTTTAACAGGAATCGCCGGTTGTCGCGCATGCGAGGTCGATTGCAGGCAATTGGAACGAAAGTACTTCGAGAAAATCTAAAACTTGGCGACCGCCAACGTCCGCGAGCCGCTCGATCCGATCCGGATGCTCCGAAGAGCGGCAGCGGACGAGCGCATCGATGTCGCGTGTCGAGCGGATCCGTCGGCGGATCGCCAGCCAGATTCCCGCATCAGCGCCACTACGGGCACGCGTCGTAGCTCGCGCAATCGAATGTGTCGGCCGAGGGATCCGAACCGCACGCGCCGAAGGGTGGCAATGGATCCGGGCCGTCGTTGAATTGCCACGCGAGCAAGTACACGACATCACCGATGTTGATGAGCGCGTCGTCGTTGATGTCGGCCGAGTCGAGGCAGCTCGGCACCGCGCCGCTCCCGAATTGGTAATTGAGGCTGAAGATCGCGTCGGCGATGTTGACCACACCATCGGCGTTCACATCACCGCGCGTGAATCCGCTCAGCTCGCACTCATCCGGAACGCCGTTGGAGTTGGCGTCGGCGCTCGTGCCGCTGCTGATGTCGCACTCGTCTGGCACGCCATTCGAGTTGCAGTCGAGCGCGGCGCCGCCGAGGATTTCGTCGCCGTCGAGAACTCCGTTCGAGTTGCAGTCGCACGCCGCCAGCGGAGTGATCGTGAGAGTCGCGGTCGCACTCGACGTGCTGCCGCAACTATTCGTAACAACCGCGTGGTAGCCACCGCTCTGCGCAAGTTGCGCGCTGGCGATGCTGTAGGTCGCCGCCGTCGCGCCGCCGATCGCCCCGCCGTTCAAGTACCACTGGTAGCTGAGCGTGCCGGTGCCCTGCGCGACGACCGTGAAGCCGACGGCGAATCCTTGACACACAGACTGCGAGGCCGGGTTCGAGAGAATCGTCGGAGCCGACGCGATCGTGAGCGTCGCGCTCGCGCTCGTCGCCGAGCCGCAACCACCGGTGACGATCGCATCGTAGTTGCCCGCGTGAACGGCGCTCACGCTCGCAATCGAATACGTCGATTGCGTCGCGCCCGCGACGTCGATGCCGTTGCGTCGCCACTGGTAGCTGAGCGCGCCAGCGCCGGTCGCGCCGACCGTAAAGCTCGCACCGCTGCCCAAACAAACCAACTGCGCACTCGGGTTCTGCGTGATCGTCGTCGGACTCAGCACCGTCACTTGCGCGGCGCTACTCGTCGTCGTGCCGCAACTATTGGTCACGAGCACGTCGTAGCTGCCCGCATCCGCCGCGGCGAGTGAACTCAGGACGAGCGCACTCGACGTCGCGCCGACGATCGCGACACTGTTCTTGCGCCACTGAAAACTCGTCGCACCGGTCGCCGTCACGCTGAGTACCACGCTCGCGCCTGGACAGGCGCTCGCCGGCTGCGGATTCGCTGTGATGGACGGCGTTGTGAGGACCGTCACAACTGCGGTGGCACTCGGTATTGAGCCGCAACTATTCGACACCAACACATCATAGTTGCCGGCCGATGTCGCGCTCAGACTCGCTAGCAGTAGGCTCGCACTGGTCGCGCCGACGATGCTCGCGCCATTTTTTCGCCACTGGTAACTCGTGGCACCGGTCGCTGACACACTGAGGGTGAGGCTCGTGCCAACGCAGCCGCTCTGCGAGGCCGGCTGCACGACGATCTGCGGTAACGCCGTCACCGTGACGAGCGCCGTCGCGCTCGTGAGCGAGCTGCAACTGTTGGTTACCACGACGGTGTAGTTGCCGGCCGAAGTCGGCGTGAGGGGCGACAGCACGAGTGAACTCGCCGTCGCACCGGAGATCGGCGTGCCGTTGCGGCGCCACTGATAACTGAGTGGCGCGCTGCCGCTCGCGCCCACGGTCAGCGTGATGCTACCGCCTTCGCAGCCGCTTTGGCTGAGCGGCTGCGTGCCGATCGTCGGGGCCGTGAGCACGGTCACGACGGCGACATTACTCGTCGCGGTGCCGCAGGCGTTGGTCGCTTGCAGATCGTAGTTGCCCGCCGTCGTCGTCGTGATCGACGTGAGGGTTAGCGAAGCGGCGGTCGCGCCGGAGATCGGCGCACCATTCTTTCGCCATTGGTAGGAAATCGGCGTCGTGCCGGTGACGGTCGCTGACAACACAATCGTGCTGCCGACGCAACTCGCCGTGCTCGCCGGATGCGCCGAGAAACTTGGACTCGTGCAACTCGGTGCGCCGGTCAGCGTGACCGTGCCGCTGCCGGTCGCGCCGTTGAAGCCGCCGACGCGCAGCGTGTAGTTTTGACCGGTGACGACCGTAACCGTGACTTGACTCTGCAACGCGCATGAGTCGTCGTTGCACGCCAGGAGTCGCGCCTCAAAGTCGGCGCAACCGGCGTCGTCATACACGGCGACTTTGGTGTCGAACGTGGAGCCGCACGTCGCCACGGTGAGCGTACCGTTGAACCCCGACGGAAAGTTGTACCAAATATCCGTCGTGATCTGATCGCTGCCGGCCGCCAGGCAGGCCGCGTGCGTCGGTCCGTCCGTCGTCGCGCCGACGGTGCTGAACGGTGTCGCGCCGAGGCCGAGGCCGATGCGGTCCTGGCAATCATCATTCGTAGGCGCAACTCCACCGCCGCCGCCCGTCACCGTCAGCGTGAAATCGCCAACGGCGCCGTTATAGCCCGCGACGCGAATCCAATAGGTCGTCGCCGCGGTCATGCTCACCGACAAGATCGTCGTCAAGCCTGCGCAGCCTGCCGTGTCGTCGAGGCAGCCGACTTGCGTGCCGCCGCAGCCATTGAACACGGCGAGCACGGTGTCGTAGTTCGCGTCGTTACAGGTGCTGACGGTCACCGTAGCGGAAGTCGCCGGCGTGTATTTGTACCAAACGTCGGGCGTGCTCGCGGAAGAGCCGCAGCTCGCAGTGCCATCGTCGGTCGCAGTGGTCGTCGATCCATCGACGGGAACACCGTCGGCGACGGCAATCGCATCGACGCAGTTATCATTGCCAGCTCCGGGCGGTGTGCAATCGGGCGGCGTGATGACCATTGTGCCGCTACCGGTCGCGGTCGCGGCGCCGCCGATGCGGATCCAATACTCGAGACTCGCTCCGACCGCGAAGCTGACCTCGGACTGCGTGCTGCAAAAGTTGTCGTTGCACGCGATCGACGCCGCGCCTGGACAGCCGCCTGCGTAAATTGCGAGCCGCGTATCGAAGCTGCTGCCGCACAAACTCACCGTTGCAGTTCCGTCGCACGGCGCCGTGTAGCGATACCAAACGTCTTGCCCGATCGTCATGCCGCACAGCGAATCGAACGGTCCGTCGGTCGTCGCGTTTGTCGTATTGAACGGCGTCGCACCGGCGCCAGCCACGAGCGCGTTCGCGCAATTGTTGTTTGTCGGCGGGCTCGAGCTATCGCCCGGCACGACCGTCGTGAACAACATTTGCGATGGCGTACCGGGGCGGAAGAGTCCGAGCGTCGCAGTGCCGCTCGTCGGCGGACTCGGGCTCGTAAACCAAAAACTGTAGACGGTGTCGAAGCGCAGCGCGTTGGTGTTTTGGTTTTGCGAAAAAGTCTGCGGGCTTGTCCACGTCACGGCGCTCGCCGAGCTCGTGCCCGTCCAATCCGTATTACTGTAGATCTCGCCACTGTGGTAATCGATGTCATGAAAGCCGATGTTGCTCGCGGTCGCGCCCACCGGCAGCGGAATCGAAAGCGACGCTCCCGAGCGGTGCGAGTTATAGTTTTGAATCGCGTATTCGTAGCGCCAGTTCGCGCCGTCCGGCACGGCTTTCGCGCAGACAATGAAGCGGCCGTCGCTCGCTACATCGACGATCGTCATCGTGACGCTCGGATCCTGATCCACCCACGCTTCGATGGCGTATTTTTCGCGCTCCGTGATGCCCGTCGTATTGAGATCGAATGAACCCGACACGAGCACGCGGCGATACGCCTCGTTGTTGAGGTGGGTGCCGAACGCCGGTTCGTCGGGCGTCACGTAGTGGCTCGAAACGAAGTAAAGCGCGCCGGGGGTCGTGAGGAGCGAAGAGTCGGTTTGGATGCGTTTGAAGAGCACGTTGCCGGTCGTGCCTTGACCGGTGAACGGGTATGGAAAGACGCCCGTCGCGGCGTTGACCTCTGACTTCGGGCCGAGCCCAGATTGACTGCCGTTGAGGCTCGCCGAGTACGGGTCCGAGCAATTGATGCCGAGCGTTTCGCAGCCGGTCGCTTGGCAAGCCGGACTGCACACGGTGCCGGAAAGCGCACAGAAGCCGTGCTTCAACCAACCCTGCCCGATTTGCTCGAAGCGGTTATTGGCGAGGCGAAACAGATTTTGCGTGATGACGGGATGCTGATTGGTGCTGGAGATCCACAGGAGGACTTGATCTCCGATATTGCACGACGTTGTGCCAACGGAGTATGCGTAGACCGTGCCAAGGTTGCCCCACTTTGTCGTCGACGGCAATTCGCCCACGATGACATCCGGACCTTGCGCGGAGACGGTGGCGCCACCCGAGATGCAAAGAGTCGACACAAGAACCGCACGCGCCGCGCGCCAAAGCCGAAGTCTCATCACCGCTCTCCTCCTCAATGATCCACCCAAATCTGCTTCGCCCGACGAAGCTGCACGTGTTGCCCGTTTCGCCGACAGTTTGGTGTGAGTTCGCAGACCCAATCGCACTTCGAATCGAGTGCAGAGTCTACCAAACGTGGCGACGAATGGGTGCCGATTCTGGGAGTTCGGCGACGGCGCGCTCCGACCGGCGCGGAACGCGATTCGGCGCGCGCACTTGAAGTGCGACGATCCAGCGCCGGAGCCGCACTAGGTGTTCTCGAGCGTGAGTGTTACCCTGGGCCGCATTGTCCATTCTGCGACCGATCGTCGACCGAGTGACGCGAAACAGAGACACGATTCCTATGCCGGACTACTCGCAGCGCGTGATCGCTTATCTCGACGGCTCTGACCTGCGGTTCGGTTATGTCGCGCGCCACACGGGCGAGAAGCTGCAGATTCGCACCGAGCACGGGCGTCAAGATGCCTGCGCGCTCAAGCAAGTCGCAGTCGGCTGGCCGGCGCCGGTCGCTGAGCCGCAGGCGACGGCGTTCATCGCGGAGGCGCACGAGCGCGTGGCCGCGCTGGTGGGCGAACTCGACATCGAATTGCTCTGGGAATCCGTGCAGACACGGACGCGCGGGGTGAGCGTCGAGGAACTCGCGAAACTCTACTATTCGCAAGCGACCCCTGATCAGCAAATCGCGCTGTGGCGCGCGCTCCTTGCCGACACGACTTACTTTAAGCGCGATGGTCTGAGTTTCGAGCCGCGCGCCCCGCGTCATGTCGCGGAGTTGCGCGAAGCGGCAGCGAAACAGCGCGCGCGTCGCGAACGCCGCGAACGGCTCGCGCAGTTTGTCGCCACCGCGGCGAGCGCCGCGCCCGGGACGGTGACGGCGGGCCCGGAGGAAGAAGCGACGCTCGGTGAAGCGCGCGCGCTCCTCTTCGGCGGAAACACCGGTGATATTCTGCGGCTCCTCGCGCTCGCGGTGCCGGGGAAGGCGCCGCAGGAAGTGGCGCTCGCGCTCTTGCGCGGCACGGGACGCCTGCCCGCCGACATCGATAGATTCTTGGTGCTCGAGGGCATCGATCCGAGTTTTCCGGTTGCGGCCGTCGAGCTGGCCGAGCGCCGCGGCGGCTTCGTTGGCGACGCCGCGCGCGCGGAGCTCGGTGCGGCGATTTGCTTCAGTATCGATGATGCCGAAACGCGCGAGGTCGACGACGCGCTCTCCTTCCGCGCGACGGTGGATGGTTTCGAAGTCGGCATCCACATCGCGGACGTCGCGCATTTTGTCGACAAGGACGATGCGCTCGATCAAGCCGCCTTCGAGCGCGCGGTCACGCTCTACTTGCCGACCGGCGCGACGCTGATGTTTCCGGAGCGCGTGAGTTGTGAGCTCGCGAGTCTCAACGCCGGGCTCTTGCGGCCGACGCTTTCGCTGTTCCTCGACTTCGCCGCCGACGGCACGCTCAAGTCGTCGCGATATGCGCGCGCGCAAATCGTCGTGCAACATCGACTGACGTATGAGGAAGTCGACGCAATCTTGGCGGGCGGCGCGGCGGGCGCCGAGCAGCCGCCCGCGCTCGCGGCGGCGCTCCGATCGCTCCACGAAGTCGCTCTCAAACTCAAGCAAGCGCGCCGCGCAAATGGCGCGTTCGTGTTTGAACGGCGCGAGGTGATCGTGAAAGTCGTCGACGACGAAATCGCCTTGCGTCTCTCGAACCCCGGGTCGCCGGCGGGGGATATCGTGCAAGAACACATGGTGCTCTATAACCGACTCGCAGCCGAGACGGCGCGCACCCACGAGTTGCCGATAATCTATCGCGGCCAAGATGGAAGTCCGGGCGCCGAGGCGTCGGCGACGGCCGTGGAATCGCCGCGCGAAGAAACTAACAACGCGAACGAGACCCAGAGTCCCACTGACGAAACCGCCCCGGCGCCGGAATCAAACTATGATCCCGCCGCGCTCGATGCGCTGCTCGCCAACATGAAGCCATCGCGTTTGGCGCTGCGGCCGCTCCGCCACGCCGGGCTCGGCGTCGAAGCGTACACGCAGATGACATCGCCGATTCGGCGCTATACGGATCTCATCGTGCAACGGCAGTTCGTTGCCCACATCGCGCAATCACCGTGTCCGTATACGAGCGTGGAGCTTCACGAAGTGATGTCAAACAGCGACAGCTTGAGCCGCACGCGCCAACGCATCGAGCGCCATGCGCGGCGCTACTGGCTGCTCGAGTATCTACGTCGCCAACCCGCCGGCTCCCACTACGCGGCGACCGTCGTGCGCAACGAGGAACGCGACGACTTGGTTGAACTCGTCGACCTCGGCATCCGCGGCTTCCTCGCGCATCTCGGAACGCCGCGCGCGCCGGGGAGCCAAGTGCAAGTCTCGATTCTCCAGAACGAACCGCGCCGAGGAATCCTCGAGTTCCGCGAACAACGCGCCGTCGCCCTCACGGACACGGCGGATACGACGCACAGTTGAGCGAGTCGGCGCTCGGGTCGAAGCCGCACGCGGGGTAGGGCGGCAGCGCCGGCGCGCTTGCCGGCACGAACAGCACGTGCAAGCCGTAGAGCGCGTCGGTGATGTTGAGGGCGCCATCGTCGTTCATGTCGGCGGCGTCGAGACAATCTTGCGCGGGCGATCCGGGCAGGAACAAACTCGCGAGCAAATGCAAACAGTCGGCGAGATCGAACGCGCCGCTCGCGTTCGTATCGGCACGACGAAAGCCGCCCGCGCCGCCGAGCGCGTCGAGATACGCGGCCGCGAGCGCGACTGGATTGCCGTCGTACCCGCCGAACTCCCAGCTTTGACAGAGCGTTTTGCCGAAGCCGCCATCGGAATCGTGATAGACGCCGACGCCGTACGGCGGCAACGTCGTGCTCATCCACACGAGCGCCGCGCTCGTGCCGCCGAGGTCCGTGGTCGTCGCTTCGATGCGATCGGTCCAATCATCGCCCGCTTGGTCTTGGTTGTAAGTCGCATCGAGTCCCGAAAAGAGCGCAGTGGTGAAATCGATGCCCTGCATCGCCACGAAACTATCGTCGCCGTCGCTCGCGCCGCTATCGGCGATGCCGTCGTATTGAGCAAACGCCGTCGGTGCGTCGAAGCCCCAGACATCGCCGCCTTCCAAGTACACGTGGCCGCCGGCGACGATGTGCGCGACGAGCGCGTCGCCCTCGGCGGCGGAGAGAACATGGTTACTCGGGAAAGTGCCGAGGAGGCACCAGAGTCGGCTCGTCGGTGAGAGACACGAGACGCCGAGCAGATTCGTCGCGGTGTCCGTCGAATCGCCGAGCGCCGCGAGCGCCGACTCGAGCGCCGCGACGCTGTCGATTTGCGCGGCCGTCTCGGCCGCCCAAATGATGTTCGCGGCCGGCGCGCCGCTCAGCGTCACGCTGCAACTCGCGGCCGGCGCGGTCAGCGCGACGCAACTCGCGGTCACGGAATAATCGTGCGGTCCGAGTCCAGGCGCGTCGGTGAAACTCGTTGCGTCACCCGCTAGAGTCGCGATGAGCGCGCCGTCGCGCTCGATCGCGATGCTCGCATACGTGTCGACGTTGTCCCAGCTCAGCGTCACGTCGCCGGCCGCACAATCGACATCGCACGCGAGGTTCGCGACGCTCGCGCCGCAAGCACCAAGCGCGAGTTCGAAATTAGCCGCGAACACTTCGTTCGCGCCGGCCGCGATCGTGCGCGTCCATTGCCACGCGCCGGTGAAGTCGCCGGGGCTGAATGGCAAGCCGCCGCCGGTGAGTGTCGTCACCGTGCCGTTCGAAAGCGAATCGAGCAGCGCCGGCCAAGCTGCGACTTGGTACTGATCCGCGTCCACGCCTTGGATCGCTGCTGCATACGAACCGTCTTCGACGACGATCGTGTCGCCGCCGACGAGTTCAGCGCTATCGTTCTCGGCGCTGTCGTTGGTGTCGAAGTCGAAGTAAGTCGTGATCGTGATCGTGAGCGGCACGGCGCTCGTATTCGTGATCGTCAACGTGTGCGCCGCGGTCGCCGCGCCCGGTGTCGTGCCGTCGGCGAGAAGCGCCACGAGCTGCGCGTTGAACGTTGGAAAACTGTACGTGTAGGTTGCGGTGTCGCCCGCGAAAGTTCCACCCGCGAGACTGAAGCGCGTTTCACTGCCGGCGCTCGCAAGTCGGAACCACCACGACTGCTCATAGAGGTGGTCCGGCGTGGTGTCGGCCGCATACGTCCCAATACCCGTTGCGTCGCCCCAAGCCCAGATCGCCGACGCACCCGCGCCCGTCGAACTCAGCGAGCCCTGACTCCAACCGGTGGTCGCGAACAACAGCAAAGCAGCAATGCTCAAGAGCGCGCAGCGAGTCATGTATCCTCCGTGGCGAGCCGCGACTTATCCGCGGGTGGCCGGATTGCGAGTAACCGCACGTTGTGATGACGGAAGCCCAATGCCATCTTCCGACGCAGCGGCCGACGCAACGTCTGAAGCGTAGCTACGCATTCAGCGAGATTGTTTCACGTTCTGCCGCGAGCGCAATCCGAAGGCGCAAAATCATCGTGAGGAGAGAGACGTCGATTTACCACACGCCCGGGTTGGTATCGTCTTCCTGCAAATCGCCTTCGTTGATGATGCGATAACCGCGCTTCGTCAGCGCCTCGCCGGCGAAGTCCGGCTCATCGACGTGCAGAATGACGATCGCGCTGCCTTGGCGGCGCGCGAACATCGGATACGCGTAGTGAATGTTGATCTCGGCGCTCAGCAGCGTGCGACACGTCTGCAGAAGTCCTGCGCCTTGGTCCGGCAACTCGACGGCGATAATCTCGCTCTCCGAGATCGCATATCCGGCTTCCGTCAACGTTTCGCGCGCGAGATCGACTTTGTCGACGATCATGCGCACGACGGCGAAGTCGACGCTGTCCGCGACCGACACGGCGCGCACATTGATTTGCCGCGACTGCAGGTGTCGCAACACGTCGCTCAGCTCGCCGACTTTGTTGTTGAGGAAGATCGCCGTCTGGCGGATGAGATGGTCTTTGTAACCGCGTTGCGTGCTCGTGCTCACCATGCGCGGCACGGTAACACTTTGCCGCGCGCTTGAAAAGCGCGCGGCAAAGTCTCCCCAGCTACGTCGGATTCGGTTCGTCGCCGCAGTAGCAAGCGCGGCCTGGACGGCAGATTTCCGGCATGGCGTCGAGTTCGTCGGGACCCTGTACCGCCATCGTTTTGAGGCAGTAGAAGTACGCCGTATCGGCGGTGAAGCGATGCTCGTACGCGCTCTGGCGGTAATCCGTGTTGAGCGCCATGGTCTTCGTGCGCATGCACGGGCAGATGTCCGGCGGTATGTGCACCGCTTTCTGGTTGCGGCTCATTGCTTTTGACCTTCCATGGCGGCGCGGATGGCGCGCGCGAGGCACACTTTGACGAGCTGCACTTTGTACGCGTTGTCGCGGAGCGGCGTCGCGCCTTTGACGGCGGCGTCGCCGACCGCGCGCAACAGATCGTCGCTCACTTCCTTACCATTCAGCATGTTCTCGAGATCCTTGCGCCGCAGCGGCAACGGCCCGACCGCGTTCAACACGATCCGCGCGTCCGCCATCTGCTTGCCGTTCGGGCGAAAGCTCGCGGTCGCGCCGCTCGTCGCCCAGTCGAAACTTTGGCGCTCGCGCGTCTCCATATACGCCGAGCTGCGGCCTTCGCTCGCCTTCGGCAGTATGACGCGCGTGATGATTTCGCCTGGTTGCAGAATGTTTTCGGCCCGCACGTTCAAGGTCGGGGAGACGAAGAAGTCGGCGACCGGCTCGTCGCGCTCACCGTCGGGACCGGCGATGCGCAAGAGCGCGTCGTAGGCGATGAGCACCGGCGCGCAATTCGAGGCGTGCACCGCGCAGCACACACCGTTATCGAAGATCGTGTGGTACTCGTTCTCGCCTTCCTTCGCGTAGCACTTGTCGCCGCCCTTCTTGAGGCAAGGGAATTGCTCGTCGCGAAAGTACCAGCAGCGCGGGCGCTGCGTGAGATTGCCGGCGATGGTCGCAAGGTTACGCACCTGCGGAGTCGCGGCGCGGAGGATGGCGGTCGAGAGTGTTGCCCAGCCGCGTAGAATCTCGGCGTGCTCGGCGATCGTCGTGAGCGGCACGAGCGCGCCAATCTCGAGGTTGCCGTTCACGCGCTCGATGCGATCGAGACCGGGGATGGTTTTCAAATTCACGACGACGCCAGGCGTCGCCGTGCGCTCTTTCATTTGCGCGACGAGATCCGTGCCGGCCGCGAGCACGCGCACGTCGGCGAAACTGCCACCCGCCGCCGCCGCCGCGACCGCTTCCGCCACGGATTTGGGCATCGCCATTTTGAAGGGTTTCACAGTTTCGCCTCCTTCGGCGCGGCGAGCGCCGCGAGCACCTTCTTGGGAGTGATCGGCAAGCTCGTCATGCGCACGCCGATCGCGTTGTAGATCGCGTTCGCGACCGCCGCCGCCGTCGCGACGATCGGCGGTTCGCCGAGCCCCATGACGCCGGTGTTGTTCTTGCCGTTGAAGACGTCGAGCATGTGCACGTGCAATTCGGGGCAGTCGACCGACCCGAGTATTTTGTAATACTCAAAATCGGCGTTCACCATGCGGCCTTCGTTGCGGTCCATGATGCGGCGCTCGAAAAGCGCGTAACTCACACCTTGAATGATGCCGCCACGCACTTGGTGCTCGGCGAGTCGCGGGTTCAAGAGTTTGCCGGCGTCTTGTACGGCGTAGAACCGGGGCACGTGGATCTCGCCCGATTCGACGTCGACCGCAACCTCGGCGACTTGTACACCCGCGTTGGTGTCCTCGAGTCCTTCGTAGTTCGGTTCGCGCCGCGCGACGACCGGTCGCGCTTCGAGCACTGAGATTTGGTCTTCGCGTAGGAGTCCGCACGCTTGCGCGAAAGTGAGCGGCTTCGCGAGTGGCGCACCATCGCGCCGCACGACTTGGCCGCCCTTCAAGTGGAGCGCGGCGGCGTCGAGCTGCAATTCCTCGGCGACGATCTTGAGCAGTTGCTCGCGCGCTCGCACGCCCGCGATGCGCGCGGCGGGCGTCAACGACCCAATGGTCGTCGAGCCGCCGCTCCCCGGACCCTCGGGGTCCGCCGTGTTGCCGATGAATGTCGTCACTTGCGCGAGTTCGAGGCCGAGTTCCTCGGCGACCACCATCCCCATCACGGTGCGCGTGCCGGTGCCGATGTCCTGCGCGCCGTTTCGCACTTCGACTTTGCCGTTCTTGTGAATTCGCACGAGCACGCTTGCGCCGCCGCCGCCGGCGGAGAACCACAGGCAACTCGCGACGCCGACGCCGCGCTTCACGGGGCCGGTGCCGCCGCCCGGCTTGCGATTGTATTTCTCATCCCAGCCGCTGAGCTTGCGAATCAAATCGAATTCCGCGGCGCGGACGACATGCTTGTTGTTGCGCTTTCGAAACTCGATGGGATCGAGGCCGACCGCCTCGGCCGCCATGTCGATGATGCCCTCGAGCGCGAACACTCCTTGCGGAAAACCCGGCGCGCGGAGCGCGCGTTGGTCGCCGCAGTTCGTGCGCACCCCGTATTCAATCTTGTCGATGTGGCCGAGTTCATAGATGACATCGTTGTGCGCGCCCGCGCCGCGCGT
Organism: Planctomycetota bacterium; assembly: GCA_046154185.1. Classification (GTDB taxonomy): domain Bacteria; phylum Planctomycetota; class UBA8108; order UBA1146; family JAJFFE01; genus JBJXGE01. Next base: position 2,437 of record JBJXGE010000005.1, on the reverse strand, counting down.
GCCGGTGCCGGGCGTACCCCAGTTGCGTGCGCGGAGGCCGCTGATCGCGCCATCCGCTTTCACGCCGAGCGTCAACTCTTGGTGACTGTCAGGTCTATTGCCGGCCGACGTGTGCTCTTCGCGTCGGTCGAGCATGAGCTTGACTGGACGGCCAGCGGCTTTCGCAAGGAGCGCACCCGCGACACCTTCTTGCCCGGCGCCAAACTTTGCGCCGAATCCGCCGCCGACGTACTCGCAGATGACTTGCGCGTCCGGCGCTTTCACTTGGCCCCGTGGATTCATGAGCTCGCCTCGCACGCCAAACGTCGCCTGCGTCGAGCAATGGCAGACGAGTTTCTCGCCCTCCCAAGCGCACACAACGCCGTGCGTCTCGAGCGGTGTGTGCGTGTGCACTTGGGTCTCAAACGTCCCGCGCACGACTTTCGCGGATTCTTTGAAGATCGCATCGGCCGCGGCCTCGCGATCCTTTATCTCTTTCTCGACGGCGGGGGCGCGCTCTTCATCAATGTTGCCATCGCGCGTCATCGGAATCCCAGGCGAAATGCGTTCGACGTTCGTCTGCTTGCCGCGGCCCACCTGCGGCGCACCGTCGCGCATCGAGTCTTCGCGCGTCACGCAAAATTTCATCGGTTGGTAGGTAACCTTGATCGCGCGGAGCGCCGCTTCCGCTTGCGTTTCGGTTTCCGCGGCGACGGCCGCGACGCCATCCCACGCGAAGCGCACAGTTTTCTTACCGAACATCTCCGTGAACGGAATCACCGCGACGACGCCCGGCATGCTTTGCGCGGAGCTGATATCGATCGAAACGATATCGGCGTTGGGATGCGGACAGCGCAGAATCTTGCCGTGCAAGAGACCGGTCGGTCGCTGGTCATAGGTGTAGCGCGCGCGGCCCGTCACTTTCGCGCGGGCGTCGACGCGCGGCCGATTTTGACCGACGAGCGCGAGCGTTTCGCCCGGTTGATAGGGCGGCACGTCACCGTCGGGAATCGTCACGGTCAGATCCTTGAACGAGTCGCCGAAGCCGACCTTGATCGTGATTTCTTTATTTGCGTGCACCACCGGCTCCCTTCCGAGCGGCGAGTTCCACCGCTTCGAAAATGTTCTGATAGGTGCCGCACCGACAAATGTTGCCGGCGATGCCCTCGGCGATTTGCGCGCGCGTCGGATTCGGCGTGCGACTCAAGACCGACGAGCACGCGACCACCATGCCGGGCGTGCAAAATCCGCACTGGAGCGCGTCGCATTCGACGAAGGCTTCTTGCAGCGCGCTCAACTCGTCGCCCGGCGTGAGTCCTTCGATCGACGTGACGCTTTTGCCGGCGACATCGATCGCGAGCACACTGCACGAATTCGCCGTGCGACCGTCGATGAGCATCGTGCAGGCGCCGCACGCGCCGCGATCGCAGACGCGCTTGGCGCCAGTGAGGCCGATCTCGTCGCGAACCAAATCGAGGAGCGTCACGTGCGGCTCCGCCGACACCGCCATCGCTTGTCCGTTGAGCGTGAACTGAATCGGGACTTTGTCGGGACCGACGACGCGCGCGCCGGCCGCGCCCGCGTCCTGCGTCGCCGCGACCGTCGTTGCGTTCGCGCCCGTGAGTCCGACGGCCGCGATGGTCAGACTCGCGCCTTTCAGAAACTCGCGACGCGACACATCCGGCAGCGCGCCGAGCGGCTGTTGCTTGTGCTTCTCCGTCATGAATTTGTCCTCTCCGCCCGCGCTCGATCACCTGCGGCGCACGGCCCGGCTCGCGCGCGGCGAGCAGCCCAAGCAACAGGGATGGCGTGTGAGGCGCGCATTCTAACCACACCACCCGCGCGCCGACCAGCGCGGGACCAACGGCTCCGGCGGTCTGACCAGGCGGTGGCAGGGAGGTTTGCGGGGCGAGGGTGCTCGTCCTCGGTGTCGATGTTAGTCTCGATGGGAGCCGGTTATCGACGAAAGAAGACCTATGAAGCGCGCGGCAGTGTTCGAGCTTGGAATGATCTTGGCGAGCGGCCTGATCTGTGGCACCACGCTCCAAGGTCGCGTCGTTGAACTCCCACTCGGCGCGTGGATCGCCTATGGCGCGGTGTTGCTCCTCGCGCAAGGGTTGGTGCGCGACCTCGTCATGGTCGTCCGCCGCTGGCTCGCGCGTCGAAGTGGCGGCGCGCGCGTTCGCATCAAGTGTGTGTGCGCGGAGACCGGTGTTGGCCTACTCTTTGGGCTCGTCGGCGCCGCGTTGTTCTTTGTCGGCCTCGGCGGCTCCGCGCGACTCGGCGGCGGAGTGATCACCGGCGTCGCGATCGCGATTCTGTTCTTCGGCCTCGTGATCAAGAACTATGTCATCACGGTGCGCCGCATCGAGGATCACTCGCTCGTCGATTTGTAAATCCTGCCCTGCTCGCAGCCCAAAATACTCGTCGCGTGCGTGCAACCCAGGCGCTTCGTATG
>JBJXGE010000092.1:0-48783 GCA_046154185.1 Planctomycetota bacterium | reverse complement strand
ATTACGAGGATTCAAATTCTTGGCCCCTTAAGAACGAGAAGGGAGCACCCAACGCGCGTGCGGCGACCGTCGTCGCTGTACACTAAATTAACCAACGAGGTGTCTCACTTTCGTTGACAGGTTCCGGACCGCGCACATGCTCGCGGCTAACAGCGACGTCGTGACAAACAAATCCGCCTTCGCGTGGATCAGTCCCACGGCGGCGGTGTTTATCGGGTGAAGCGCCCACAACAATGCGCTGGCGAACGCGACCGCGTAGGTACTGTTGCACTGTCGCAGCAGCATGAACACCAGAATCGCGTTGACGAGGTGTAGCACCAATGACGAAAAGTGATAACCCCAGGGGTCAAGTTTCCAGATTGCAAAATCGAGGGAGTGGATCAAATTGTAAATCGGGCGATGGTAACCGCTGAAATTTCGGTCTTCGACGAACAGCGCGGGCACATCCGCCCAGCTTTTGGCGAGTAAGCGTCCCTGCACGATCTCGTCGTCGTCGATCCATACAAAGCCGTTGGTCAAACCACTCGCATACGGAATGGCTATCATGACCACCAGCGTCAGGGCCGCTCCGCAGCTCCACCAACGCGAGCTGCGCGCGTATTTCGAATACGGTCCGCCGGTTTCGCTCAAGTCGTACTGCGCCAAGATCTGCCCGTCGCCATAACTCTTTTGCCTCCGCGCCGCGGCGTCCTAGGCACAGTCAGAAGCGAAGTGGCCAATCGATGCATGGCGCGCCTCGCGTCCAACGACCGTGCTGCGATCACGATCGAACATGACATTCACGATCTCTCAGTCGGCTGGCCCGCGGGTCGACGGCCCGCGCCGCCAACGACTCCGTCGCTTTCGTACGCAGCAAGCCCAAAATGCTGAAGCGCCGCCAGCATTGCCAACGCAGCTCGGTCTCGACCTGGGGGATCGCTTCCCCTGATAGCGCATGATCGGCACGCCGCGCAAAGATACGAACGGCTGCAGGTAGCAAGGAGCATCGTTGAAACTTGCTGCCGCCTCGCCGACGATCGCGACAACGACTCAATGAACTCTCCGGACATCAAAGCCGCTCATCGTCGATTGCGAGTCTATCTGCGGCGCAGCGGCAATTCCACCTCGTGGGCTGAGTGTAGTCGGCGGCCGGCCGGTCCGAGTCCATGCGCTATTGAGTTCGCGCCCGCCATTCGAAGTAGAGCGCGCGGTCGATCGGAACGAACCATGCCAGCAGTCTTCTCATGGTGTGGACCATGCGAGGCTTCTCCTTCAGCGAACCTCTCGATGGCGAGCAAACTCTCGGTCAACCGCGGTACATTGCGCGGACGACAAGCAGCGTGATCAAACTAATTGTCGAGGACAGTATTGAAGAGCTGAGGCTTGCTCGTTAAGAACGACCGCTGCTGATGATGCTCGGTCCGCGTGCGTTCGAATTCACAGCGCGATCTTGCCCACGAAGGACACACGCGTACGATGCCTGACGACGAACTGAAAGGAGTCACACACATGACGTACTTGCGGACCATGATCGGGCTTGGGCTTGGCCTGGCGGGGCTGTGGCTTACGGGATGCGCGGGGGGACCAACCGCTGGCAACCAGCCTGGGATCGATGAGCCGGCGGCGGTCGTGGACAGCCCCACCGCGACCCTGATCGTGTACGGCATGAGCTGCCCACTTTGCGCGAACAACGTGGACAAACAGTTGCTTGACGTCCCCGGTGTCTCGGGTGTGAACGTGGACATGGGCACGGGCGAGGCGAAGGTCCGATTCCTGCCCGGGGCGAGGGTGACGAAGCAGCAACTGTCCGACGCGATCAACAAGAGCGGCTTCACGCTCGCGGAGCTGCGCGTACCATGAGCCCCGACTGCTCCCCTCTCTTTCCCTCTCGACAGACCGCCAAGGTCACAACACTCCTGGCAGTTGGGATGGCCCTGCTTGCGCCCGCCGGTCTTGCCTTCGGGCAGGAGGCGACCAACACGCCCGCCGCGACCCAGCCGAGCGTGGGCAAGTGGTACCTGCGCGAGCGCGTGCAGTACATCAAACTCGGCGACGATCCATCGCCGGAGGACCGAGACATTGACAAGATCATCGCGACGACCGCGCTGACTTACGGCATCACTCGCGATCTCTCAACGACCCTCACGCTGCCGCTCACGCTGAGCTTCGAGGATCCGGCGGGTTCCGCGGGGACGGACACGGAGTTCGGGGCTGGGGATGCATCGCTGTCGCTCAAGTGGCGGCCCTTTCAGTGGGACCTCAACCCGGTCGATTCCGTCCGCTTGGCATTCTTCGCGGGCGTCGAGACACCTACAGGTACAGGCGACCTGGGCAGCCACTCGTGGGATCCTTTTGGCGGCGTCGTATTCACTTCAATCTTGGGTCGGCACGGGTTCAATCAGGCCCTCTCCTACAAGATCAACACCGGCGGAGACGATTTCAACACCGTCGCGGGTGATGGGCCCGACGACGCGCTCCGATACGATACCTCATTCCTCTTCCGGCTCGACCCCGCCGAGTACGCGGCGGACACGACGGCGGCCACCTATCTCACCCTCGAATTCAACGGCCTCTACGAGACCAACGGCGACGACGAGATCCTCCTGGGCCCCGGCATCCTTTACGAGGCACGCACCTTCGCGCTGGAAGCGAGTATCGGCTTCCCGATCGTGCAAGACGTCGACCAACGCCCAGAATCCGACCTTGTGATCACGCTCGGGTTCAGAATTCTGTTCTGAGCCAGCACGCCTCAGTGGAATCGCTATGAGCTACAGCCACAGATCCACAGATGTCGTGAGGAGAAAACCGTGGCCCCGAAGTGGAGGACAGGCGCATCCATCTTCAACACGACCATGTATACGAAGCTCAGAGCGACGTTCACGATCATGACCAGCAACGCAACGCCAATCAGTGAAGCCAAGCGAACAAGTGTCATGAGTTCTCCTCAATAGAAATCGAGATTGCCTTCCACTGGGCGTGCGGGCGTCGCGTGACATGGACGTGATCAAAAGCTCGGCGCTAGAGGATGGCGGCCGAGTTGCCCGATTCTAGCGACTAGCCGAATCAGTTCTTGACGATTCTTGTGCCACCTGCAGATTGTCTCACCGACCTTCGAGACCCTGTCGCGGGGCGCGACCCCGCTTGCCTGCGGCCACCGCGAGACCTTCGACCAAACTCCTCGCGCAGTTTCGATAGTCCGCAAGGAAGGCTCCGGCTACGCCCCTCGTGGCGTTTGAACGGCGCGCTTTCTCGCGCGACAGGCCAGGGGTCGCCCGCTATACTCCCGCCCCATGTTAGAAGCAGCCAAACTCACCAAACGCTTCCAAGACCGGGTCGCGCTCTCGTCCCTGAATCTGCGGGTCGAGCCGGGCGAGATCTTCGCCCTGCTGGGACCCAATGGGGCCGGCAAGACCACGACCATCAACCTGTTTCTCGGGTTCCTGACCCCCGACGGCGGCGACGCAAGCGTGTGCGGCACGAGCGTGGCCGCCGAGCCGGTTACGGCGCGGCGTAAGCTCGCCTATATTCCGGAAATGGTGTCGTTGTACCCGCGCTTCACGGGCCTCGAGAACCTCAACTACTTCAGCCTGCTCGGAGGACGCAAGCACACCCAACAAGAATTGGCCGAACTACTCGAGCAAGCGGGCCTCCCGCGTGAGGCAGCCCGGCGACGAGTGGGAACCTACTCGAAGGGCATGCGCCAAAAGGTCGGCATCGCGCTCGCGTTGGCGACGGGTGCCAAGGCGCTGCTCCTCGATGAGCCCACGTCGGGCCTCGATCCCGCAGCGAGCCACGAGTTCTCGCGCATGTTGCGCAAGCTCGCAGCGAGTGGCGTCGCGATCTTGATGGCGACCCACGACCTGTTCCGCGCCCGCGAGGATGCGTCACGCATCGGCATACTGGTCGGCGGCAAGTTGATCGCGCAGTACTCGCGGGACCAGATCAAGGACCAGGACCTGGAACGGCTGTACTTGGAGCGCTTGTCGGCATGATCTTGCAGGTAGCGAAGAAGGAGCTCGTCGACGTTTGGCGCGACGGGCGCTTCCGGCTCGCGGCGTTGCTCGTGCTGGTCTTGATCGGCGTGTCGGGATTGTTGGCGCGCGCCCAAACCGAACGCGCGCGCGCCGAGCGTGCGGCGGCGACCGGGCTCGAGCGCGAGAACTGGCTGGAACAAGGCGAGAAGAATTCGCACTCGGCCGGCCACTACGGGGTCAATGTCTTCAAGCCGACGGCGCCCTTGTCGGCATTCGACCGCGGCATCGAGCCCTTCGTCGGCACAGCGGTGTTTCTGGAAGCGCACCGCCAAAACCAGACAGCCTTCTTGCCTGCCCAAGATGCGACGGCCATGCGACGCTTCGGCGAACTTTCGTCAGCGCTCGCGCTGCAGGTGCTTGTCCCCCTGATCATCGTGCTGTTGTGCTTTGGCGCGCTCGCCGGCGAACGCGAGAGCGGAACGCTGCGGCAGCTTCTGAGCCTCGGGGTCGATCCGCGATCGCTGGTGTTTGGCAAGGCGTTGGGGCTGTTCGCCTGCATGTTGCTGTTGCTGTCGCCGGCGGCCTTGCTCCTCGCGTGGATCGTCGGGTCGAGCCCAGCCGATGCTGCTGGCGACGTGCGCGAGCGAGCGGCGTGGCTCGCGGCTCTCTACGTGGGCTACATCGGCCTATTCGTCGTGCTGTCGGTGGCGGTGTCGGCCGTATCGAAAAGCGCCCGCGCGGCACTGTCCATTCTGCTCTGCGTGTGGGCTTTCAACTGCATCCTAGCTCCGCGCCTGGCGCACGACTTGGTGCACTCCCAAATCCCCACGCCCAAACTGGCCGAGTTCGAGGCCGCCGTTCAGCAGGACCTGACACAAGGCCTCGACGGTCACAACGCGCGCGACGTGCACATGAAAGAGTTCATGCGCAAGACGCTCGCGGAGCACAAGCGTTCCCGAGTCGAAGAGTTGCCGTTCAACTTCCAAGGACTAGCAATGCTCGAGAGCGAGCGCTTCTCGAGCCAGGTGTACGAGCATCACTTCAACAAGCTCTGGGATCGCCTCGAGGAGCAGGATCGCGCGGTGACGAAGGCGGGGATACTGGCGCCACTCCTCGCAGTACGTTCCGCATCAATGGCCTTCGCCGGCACCGACTTCGCGCATCACCGGCACTTTGCCACCGCCGCCGAGAAACACCGTTTCGAGTTCGTGCGCGTTCTCAACGAAGACTTGATGAACAATGCCAAGCCCGGCGACTCGAGATACGTGGCGGGTCGCGCGTTGTGGGAAACGCTGGAGGAGTTCCGGCTCGAGCCGTTCCCAGTCGGACGCGTCTGGAACGTGGCACTAACAGGAGTCTTGGTCCTGGCGGGATGGTTCGTGGTTGCGCTCGGGTTCTTGATCTACTCCGCCGGCCGACTGCGCGTGGTGAACTCATGAAGTCTTTACTGCTGGAACTCAAGCTGTTCTTCGGTGAGCGGAGCGCGTGGCTCTTGCTCACGGCCTTCGTGGCGGCGCTCGCGTACGGCGTCCACAACGCCGACGCCGTCGGCGACGCGGCGCGGGCGCACGCGAAGTCGACGGCGAGCGCAGTGGCCGGATTGGATGCCGAGTTGCGCAAACTGCTCGCGCGCTCCCCGCTGGAGCCGCGTTTGGTTGCTCGGCAACCGTCCGTGGCCCAACTCCCGCCGGCGCCGTTCGCGGCGCTCGCGGTTGGACAATCCGACTTGCTGCCCGCGCATGAGCTACTCAGCGTGTTTCGCGCGGAGCAACCCTCCGCAGCCCGCACGGAACTCGAGAACCCGGGCCGACTCTTGTCGGGCCGCTTCGACCTGGCCTTCGTGCTGATTTGGCTGCTGCCGTTGTTCCTACTCGCGGCCGCATACGATCTGTGTGCGGGCGATCGCGAGGCGGGGACCCTGCGGATGGTCCTCGCGCAGGGCGCGTCACCGCGGCTGTGGATCGCGCGCCGTGCGCTCGCGCGCGGCGCGCCGTTCTTGGGCTGCGCGAGCGCCGCGGTGGTGTGGGCGAGTAGCTCGAGTCAAGCGGACGACATCGGCGCGCGCCTCGGGCTGGCGGTGCTCGTGATCCTCGCCTACGGCATCTTCTGGCTAGCGATCGCCGCGCTGCTGAACACGTTCGCGCGCTCGGCGGCCGCTGCGGCGACAGCCGCGGGCGCGGCCTGGGTCGTGTTCGTGCTCGTCTTGCCGACCTTGCTGAATGTCGTTGTGGAGAGTCTGCACCCCAGCCCCTCGCGCGCTGAACTCGTCGCCGAGGCGCGCGAGGCCTCCGCCGATGCCGAGAAGCGTGGGAACGAATTGGTCTCGAGTTTCTACAAGGATCACCCCGAGCTCGCTCCGCCCGGCATGCAAGCGGATATGCTCAGCCGCATGCTGGCCGTGCAAGAAGAGGTCGGCCGCGCGATGGAACCAGTCAAGGCGCGCTTCGCACAGGCTTCGCTCGAGCAGCAACGCGAAGTCGAGCGCTGGCGCTTTGCGTCTCCCGCCATCGCCGCGAACGAGGCGCTTACCGACTTGGCGGGCACCGGCTACTGGCGCCACCGCGTGTTCCAAGACCAAGTCATCACTTTCAAGGAACAGCTACTCGCCTTCTACGAGCCGAAGTTCCACAAGCGTCAACAGATTGTGGCTGCGGACCTGGATCAACTCCCGCGTTTTGAGTTCGACGAAGAACCACGCGCGGCCTGGATTGGGCGCGTCGGCAAGAGCGTGAGCGGCATTTTGGGATTAGCGGTCGTCGCGATGCTCGGGGCCGCGGCACGACTCTCGCCCCGGCGTCTGGCGGCTTGAAGAGCGGATACCCGAAGCAGCATCCGGGGCCGCGATCGCGCAAAGGGCTCCGATGGGCAGCACGCGATTCTCGGAGCGGCCGAATACAGTGACCGGCAGTTAACGCCATCGCGAGCGTTGCGTTTGAGCGCGACTGGACAGACAAACCGCATGAACAGCGAACCTCTATCCGGCGCCGAAGGGTCGCGGGCGGCGCCCGGTGCGCAGCGTGAAAGCATCGAGGCGTTACTGCCGGCCGCCTACGAGCAATTGCGTGGCCTCGCGCGGCGCCGCATCGCATGCGAGGCGCCAGGCCATACTCTCGATGCGACCGCGCTCGTGCATGAAGCATATTTGCGACTGATCAAAGACTCGCGTGTCGCATTTGCGGACCGCACTTCGTTTATCATCAACGCGTCGTTGGCCATGCGGCGCATTCTGATTGAGCACGCGCGGCGACGTCACGGGCCGAAACGCGGCGGCGGTTGGCAACGCTTGCCGATCGAGGATCTCGCGCTCGAGACGAGCGGCAACATCGCTCCGGAGAGTCTCGAAATCGAAAGTGCGCTGCGGGAACTCGCCGCGATCGACGAGCTCAAGTGCGCCATCGTCACGTTGCGCTACTTACTCGATTTCAATCTCGAAGAGACCGCCGAGTTGCTCGATATTTCGCCTGCGAAAGTGAAGCAAGACTGGACATTCACGCGCGCCTGGTTACGTGTGCGTCTCAATGGTTGCGATGACGAATCCGGTGGAGCGGAGTCATGAGCCGTGCCGCGCTCAATTCAGCGGATTGGAAGAAGCTGCAAGAGCTCTTTCATCGCGCGTTGCAGCTTCCGGCCGCCGAGTTGCCGAAGTTCATCGACGGACTTGATTCCGACTCATCACATCTGCGCGCTGAGCTGCTGGCGTTGATTGCCTCCGAGCGCGAAGCCGCGGACGAAGCGTTGATTTCGGTTGTTCCCATCGAGCCGCTTGTGCTTGCACCCGGCTCGGTCGTCGAGGGCTACGAGATCACCTCATCGCTGGGCGCGGGCGGCATGGGTGTCGTCTACCGGGCGGTCGAGCTTTCGACGCGCCGTCAAGTCGCGCTCAAAGTCATGGGCCGCGGGCTCGAAAGCTCGAGCGCGATTCGGCGTTTTCGCTCGGAGGCGCAGATTCTCGCAAAGCTGCGCCATCCAAACATCGCTCAGCTTTATGCCGCGGGCAGTCTGCGTCTGGCGCCAAACACATGCCGTACTTTGCGATGGAGTACATCGCCGAAGCCTCGAACATCATCGAGTACTGCGCGACGCGGCGGATCGGTCTCGATCAGCGTTTGCAGTTGTTTGCCGATGCATGCGCCGCGGTCAATCACGGTCATCAACGCGGCGTGATCCATCGCGATCTGAAGCCGGCAAATATTCTCGTTGACGAGCACGGCGCCGTGAAACTGATCGATTTCGGGGTCGCAAAGTTGCTCGAGCCCGATCCGGACTCGACCGTTGTCGAGACTCGCGCCGGCGGGCTGGTTGGCACTTTGCAATACATGAGCCCCGAGCAGATGTCGGGTGACGGGCGCGACGTCGATGTGCGCAGTGATGTCTATTCGTTGGGACTGCTGTTGTACGAACTCTTGAGTGGCCGCAAGCCACACGACCTCGCTGGCAAGTCGTTTTTGCACGCGCTCGACGAAGTGCGCGCGACGCCGCCTGCGCCGTTCGAAGTCGTGGCACCCGACGTGGCGACGGACCTGCGTTGGATCACGTTTAAATCCATCTCCCCCGATCGGCAGCAGCGTTACGGCACGGTCGCCGAGCTCGCGAAGGAAATTCAGCGTTTTCGCGCCGGCGACCCGATTGAGGCGCGCCCGCCGACGCTGGGTTATCGAATGCGACTTTTTGCGCGTCGTCGACGCGGCGTGGTGGCGGCGCTCGCGGCGATCACGTGCGCGTTGGTCGGCGGCTCGATTGTCAGCGTTTACTACGCCATTCAGGCCGCGCGCGCCGCGGAGTCCGCACGCGTCGAGCGGATCGCTGCGGTCGAGCAGCGTCGGGTCGCCGAGGACACGTTGCGGATGTTTCGAGATCTCTTGTGGGGCGTGCTGCCGGAGACCGAAGCGGACGAGAACATCCCAGTGCGCGAGTTAGTCGATCGCGTCGCGGCAGCGTGCGAGAGCGGCGAGCCGCTCGCCAAAGGAGTCGAAGGGCATCTGCGCTATACGGTCGGGCGGTTCTACCTGGGGCTGCGCGCTTTTGATGAGGCGAGCCGCCATCTCGAGCGCGCGAGCGATTTGCTCCGCGCCGCGCAGCCGGATTCCCCGGAGCTCGAAGTCAACGCGCTGAGCAGCTTCGCGAAGGCCGAGCTGCACGCAGGACGTCTCGAGCACGCAGCGACGCAAGCCGGACGAGCCGTCGAGCGTGCGCGCGAACGTCTCGTCCCCGAGGACGCCGCAGTTCTTTATGCACGCAAGATTGCCTGCGAGATCGCGATCTATCGCGGCGGGCTCAATGAAGCGACGGAAGAAGCCGAAAGTCTGCTGGCACTCGAAATCGCAAGTCACGGCGACGATACCATTCTCTCCGCCGATCTCCGCTACATCCTGGCGGCCGCTCAGATGCGGCTCGGCGAGTTCAGTTCGGCCGGTGAAAACCTCGAGCTCGCGCTCGAGACCTACACCGCCGTTCATGGCGACGCGCACGCACGCGTCGCTGATTGTTTGACCGGCATCGCGGAGTCGCTCGTGCAAAGCGCGAAATTCGAAGACGCGCTCGAATATTGCGAGCGCGCACGCGCGATGCGCAACACGATGTTCGGGGCAACGCATTCGCTCAGCCTCGAGGCCACGCAGCAACGGGCGCACATCTTGTTTCAACTGGGCGGATACGATCAGGCCTTCCTGGCGTACGACGAGGTCCTTGAACTGCGCACGCAATCGCAAGGCGCGAGTCATGTCGACACGCTCGACACTCTGCTCCAATACGCCGCGTTATTGTTGATCATGGAGCGTACCGCCAGCGCGGAAACGCTGCTCGACCGAGCGGCGCGCGCGGGCGGCCCGATGGATATCGAGAACAGTCCCGAACGATTACGCGCCGGGGTGCTGCGCGGCGATTGTCTTGTTAGGAGTCGAAAGCTCGACGAGGCGAAGCGCCAATACTTGGAGACGCGACGACTGCTAATAGCGCGCTACAGCCCCGACCATCCGCTCGTGTTGCAGATCAATAGCTCGCTGTTGCCGGTCTACCTCGATCTCGGGGATGTGGAGGCGGCGTGCGTGTCAGGCGCTGAGGTCGTGGCGAGCACCGTGAATCGCTACGGTGAGCATCACCCGAGTGCGCATGTCGCAATGTTGAATTACGCGAATGCTCTGCACGATTCGAAGCGCCATGACGCCGCGGAGCACGAGTATGCGCGCGTGATCGAACTCATGCGCCAGCATCAACCAAGTACCACACGTATCCCGATCGCACTTGGCTGGTACGGTCGACTCTTGTTTGAGAGACAGCGCTACGCAGAAGCCGAACGCGCGTTGCTCGAAGCCGAGAAAGGTCTCTGGAGCCACTTTCCCAGCGACAGCCCGTACTGTCAGGGAATATGCCGCTTTCTCGCCGAGCTGTACGACGCCTGGCAAAAGCCCGAGCTCGCCGCGGGATATCGCGCGCGGCTTCTGCCTTGAGTTCGGCCGCCCTTACCCACGGTCTAACGAGAAACTCGTGCTCAACGAACAGATCGCGGAGTGGCCGGAGTTTCCGAAGATCCGTCTCGCTTCCTCGCGACTTCCTACTGGAAAAACCGCCGAGTGGCGTCCAGACACGCGATTCACGTCAGGTCGTTTAGCGACAGCGAATACGACTGAGACGCACCGCGTGTGCATGGACGCCAACTTGAGTTCGTCTTTGGTGACGAGTGTTCGCAGACCGTTAGACAAGGTAGATGCAGATCCACATCCACCCGCAGATGTAGATGCAATCTTGCAAACAGGCGTCGAGCGCGGCCTGGGCAGCGGCGCGAGCGCTTTCGAACGCCGCGTTCGCAGTCGCGAGCGCACTGTTGCGGATCGCTGCCGCGGCGGCCATCGCGGTGTTGTAGTTGATGTTTGCGGCGTTCACGTTCGTAGAAAGGTTGTTGCTTGCCTGCGCCATGTCGACCGCAAACACGGTCATGACTGTGGCCGTGCAGCCCGCGGACACGATGTAGGCTGTGGCAATACACGCAGCCGTTGCCAATCCAAACGTATACCAGGTGAAAACCGACGCGAGGGCACAATAAGTGATCGCAACATTGAGGGTGATCGCGCACGCGGCGAGGCCGATTCCCATGGCCGATTTAGCGTTCGCCACCTCGCCAGCGTAGGTATTGTGCGCCGACGCGATTTCGCCGTTTCGCTGGATGTCCGCTAGCGATTGAGCGAGGTCAAACGCGGCGTTCGCAGCACTCTCTGCGGCTGCTTTGGCTGCCTCAGCCGCGGCGACGGCAGCGTTGTACGCAGCCGTGCAATCTTCAGCGCAGTCAAGATCGCTGCAGAATAACGGGATCGGGAAACAGAGGATGTCGAGAGGAAACAGGCCAGCCCCATCACCGGGGCTCGTAACGGGAAGCGGGGGCGGACTAAAAAGGGGATTCGATGGATCGAGTAGCTCGCCGACCGCGAAGCGGACATCTAGCGGATGCGTCGCGTCTTCAGTCGAGATGACGGAGCCGCTCACCGGAACCGTGGCAAGATCGGTCGAGAGTTGCCCGATCACGGCACTGATCGTGAAGTTCGCGGCTTCAAGCGCCTGGATCTGCCGCGGAGTGAGCCCAAGAGTGTCAAGCGGGGTCGGTGCGAAGACCAACACCTCGAGTTCGAATGATTGACCGAGGTGATTCACACCCGCGAAAACGCCCTCCTGGTCGACCGGAGTCTCGAGAGGGTAGGTCCATTGGTTCGGATCAAACGGTTTGGCAAACAGTGTCTCGAAGAGATCTTCCCAGATATCGATGAGTTCATCCGGAGTCGTGATGGTGGGGACTACAAAGATGGGGCCCGCTGGAATCGCACCCCCGGCGGGCGCACCTTGGTAACCTGCGCCATAGAGGAATGCGGGAGCGTTGAAGGCCATGACCCAAGCCAGGAAGTACGCGATTCCGATGCGCCAATTTTTTTGCATGGAGTGCTCCTTAGACTAGGCCCAAAGCAAGTCCACACGAGCTTGCATCAGGCGGTGATTCACTTCGGGTTCTTTCACAAGAACCTCTGGTCCTCGCGGGGAAGCCGCGACGATTTCACACATGGACGCTAAGAGTGACGCTAAGAGTGACGCTAAGAGTGACGCTAAGAGTAGCGACGTGCCGTGAGTCGGCTCACGGACACACTCCGAACCCCGCGCACTGGAGCGTGTCCGCCGTCGGATCGTCGCCGCACACGCCGGCCGGCGGCGGCAGCGGCGGGCTGATCGCCGAGAACAAGTGCGTCAGCAGGGAGATGGGATCGCCGATATTGATCGTGCCATCGTCGTTCAAATCTCCGGAATCGAGGCAACCGAGCGGCGTGGTACCGGGAACGAAGAGATTGGTGAGCAGGGCGATGGCATCGCCGATATCGATCGAGCCGTCGAGATTCACGTCGCCGCGGCGAAACGGCACGACTCCGCTCGGGACGAAGACGTTGTCAAACGTCGTCGTGCCCGGTCCGTAGCCGCTGTCGAGCGACCACGTGCCGAGTCTCAACGTGTAAGTTCCGCTGCCGCTGAACAGAGTATTGACCGCACCAGCTGCGCCGCTTTCGTACGCCAAGACCAGTGGACCTGCAATCACGGAGAGTCCGGTCCCGCTGTCGAGCAAGTCCCACATCGCGCCATCGAAGCCTGGGATATCGAAGGAGGAGTAGGACCAATCAAAGGTGACCGCCTGTGATCCGGCGGTCGCCGTCGCGAAACTCTGTTCGATATACACGAATGACTCGTTGCCGGAGCTGTCGTCGCCACCGGAAATCGCGGCATCTTGGTTCAGATAGTTCAAGGTGCCGGTAGCCGTCGGGTCGACGAATACCCACGGTGCGCCGGTGGTGTCGTCGAAGCCGCCGTTCACGATGGCGCTTTGGGCCATCGCGGGTTGGACAAGTAACAATCCGATCCAACCCACCAACTGCGACGAAACTCTCTGTACTCGAGTCGTAGTCAGCAAGGCTCCCATCGTGCATTCCTTTCTGGCCGCCCGTCGCCGCACGCGAGAAATTCGCGCGTTTCACGTCGACCGGCTGCTAGTTTGAAAAAATCTCCTACTCGTTAAGCGAGAGATCGTCGCACTTGGGCTAGCGATTCGCGGCAACTCACTCGCACGCTGAGGGTAGCGTGATGCACGAGTGAGTTTTTCGTGCGGGAGGCGCACCTTGACGTAGAGCGGCACTGCGCGACCGAGCACGCCGGGATATCGGCGACGCCGCGTGGTTAGCACCTTAAACAAGCGCGATTCTGCAATCGCTTCGCGATCCGAGCCAGCGGCGAGCCGAGCTCGTTGGGGTGAAGCGGTCGTGGCGGAGCGGCGACCGCGAGGTGTGTGGGAGCTGATAATGGCCCACATCTCTGCGCGCTGGGCACCGATGACTTCGACTGCCGATCGCTGAGCGCCATGACTGCAACTCGACGTCGCTCGTGCGACGTCGAAGCCCCAAAGGGGCGTGATTCATCAGCCGTTCTGCCAGGAGCGGCGAAGCCCTGGGTAACGGAACAAGAACGGCCGCACCCTGAAGGGGTGCGACTCGGAGTCGCTCCCTTTCAGGGAGCAATCTATCTTTAACGGAACTCCCAGGGCTTCGCCGCTATTAGCAGAATGGCTGATGAATCGCGCCCCTGCGGGGCTTCGGTTGAACACTTCCGACATCGCTTCGCGATCTTGGCCCCTGATTTCTCACGCGGCATGGTCCCATACCCAGCGCGTAGAGATGAGAGGCGAGATCCCTGGGATTAGCGCCGCGCGAATCGTGAAACTGAATATTCTCGGTCCCACGCACGCGCGCTTTCGGGTTTGGAAGTGTCGGGCGCGGCGAATCGGCGAGTGCCGGTTCGGCGCCGCGCCCAGCAAAACCTGGAAGGAGCTCATCCATGAGTACCCGAAGTCCGTTTTTTGTGTTGGCCGCGCTCGTTCTGTTGATCTTGACGCGACCTGTCGCAGCGCAGCCGAGCGTGCAGATCGGCGGAACGCTCACATTCAATCTGAACCACCCTGTGAGTTGGCAGGTCTCATCCACTTCGCCGACCTGGGTAGCGGTGCCGCTGTACGGCTGCACGACCACGTTGGTCTCGATTCTTGATTTCTTCAATGAATGCACATTCGAGGACGAAATCTTGCGCTGCACGAAGACCGTGTGCACGTTCCCGGTGCTTGCAGATCCCTTCGGTGGACCCAGCGTTACTACGACCTTTTCCGAAGAGTGCTATTACTGCATCGAGAATCCTCTGTGTTGTGGCATAGGCTCCGTCGAATTTCCGGTCCCCGGCTACCAAGAAATCGATAGCCTGCGCGTGGGGCTCGACTCGGACAACACGGTCCCCGTCGACGTGCTTTACAGCATGATGCCCCCCGGACCGCTCATGGATCTCGATCACGAAGCGGCCGTCGACGTGGCCCGCGCATTGACGTTTCGTTTCACGCGGCCGCCCGGGGCCAGCGGCGCCGCCTCGCTGCAGATTCCCTTCGACATCGACTCGCTGGTGGTCCGGGCCTGGCAGGGCTCGCCGCTGAGTATCTCGAATGGATTCGCTCATTACGAGTTGAGGGCGCAGAGCCCGCAGCTCGGCAACCTGTTTCGCTTGCGCATTGAGCAGCCGATCGACGGACCGGCGACCATTCTCGGCACAATACCGGGCAGCGCGTATGACCACGATCTCGCTGAGTCCGTGCTTACCGACTACGCAGGCTCGGTCGCTCCGATTCCGGTGCCGGCGAGCATGAACGTCGTCGAGATCACTGTCACCATGACCTTCCTCGGCGAAGGCAGCTTCGATTGCGATCCGTTTGTGCGCGGCGACGTCAACGGCGACGGCATGCTCAACCTCGGCGACATTGTGTCGCTGTTGAGCTACGTGTTCTCCTCCGGTGCCGCACCGCAACCGCTCGAAGCCGGCGACCTCAACGGCGACGGACTCGTGAATGTCGCCGATGCGATTTACGGCCTGTCGTTCCTCTTCAACGGCGGCCCGCAACCGCCCGCTCCGTATCCGACGGCCGGTTGCCCGTAAGGGTTCGACGTTGAGCGCAGCGACGCATCGCTGCGCAGCCAAGATTAGGGCGGACCACGTCGGCAACGACGCGGTCCGCCCTGCTTCTTTGCATGAGGACTAGTCGTGTCTTGTCCGCGACTTGCATCGATGCAGAGTCGCAAGGGCACGACGCTCCCGACAATTCAAATCGTCTGTCCCGTTTCCTGCCCCGCTGCTGATTGTTGAGAGTAGAGAGTAACAGCTCCTTCCGGCGCCCGCCGCCGCGAGAGCGTGCCTCGTTACCCAACATGCCTTAACAGAGCGGAAAAGAGGGAACTTGCAGGCGCTCAACAACGCGTTTCGTTCACGACCGCGGTTTTTGCGCGACGACAGCGATCGGCGTTGTACGTTCGGCCGCGCCCGCCGTCGGTGGTTCGGCGTCCTGCTCCTCTCTACCCTGTTGTGCGTCCTTGGCGGTTCTCGCGCCGACGCCGGCACGCCCCAGTTCATTCGCGGCGACTGCAACGCGGACGGCGCCGTGCAAATATCCGACGCCGTGTTCACGCTCGCCTATTTGTTCGTGCCGGGCTCCGACTTGCCGAGCTGCACCGACGCGTGCGATGTGAACGGCGACTTGTTGTTCAACATTTCGGACCCGATCTACCTGCTGAACTACTTGTTCGTGATCGCTTCGCCGCCGCCGCCGTCGCCTTTCCCCGATTGCGGCGCCAGCGGCGCCGGGTCGATCGATTGCGTCGCGTATATCTTCTGCGTGCCACCACCGCCGCCCCTTAGCATCGCGCAAGAGCCGAGCCGCGACGACGCGGACGCGCATGCGGTCGGTGCGACGGAGCACGTGCTGTTAGCGAACGGGGAAGTGCGCCTCGACCGCGTCGATCTCTTCATACCGGGCCGCGGTGAGATCCACTTCGAACTCTCGCGCCGCTACCGGAGCCGGCTCGAGTTCGATGGGCCGTTGGGTTTCGGCTGGGATCACGTCTACAACGAGTCGCTCGTCGAGGAGCTGAGCGGCGACATCGTGCGCCGGAACGGACGCGGCCACTTCGATCGCTGGACAAAGAACGTGGACGGCAGCTATGCGGCGCCGCGCGGCCACTTCCGCACGCTGCGCAAGTTTCCCGATGGCACTTTCGTGTTGCGTTCGCCGAACGGCTTCAAACGCTACTTCGACGCGGCGGGCCGGCTCGCGCGCCACGAGGATCGCAACGGCCATCAGATGCTGTTCGTGCAAGATGCGGCGGGCCGGCTCGACTTCGTCGTCGATGCTTACGGTCGCGTCATCGATTTCAACTACGCGGCGGCGCCGGACGGGCTCGTGCGGCTGCAAAGCGTGACGGACTTTTTCGGCCGCGAGGTCGTGTACTCGTACTCGGCGCAAGGCGACCTTATCGAAGTTCGTAGTCCCATCGTCGTCGGCACCTCGATCGGCAACGACTTCCCGGATGGCCGCACCGAGCGCTATGCGTACTCGACGGGCGCCGCGACGCCGGCGCTCCTTCACAACCTGCTGTCCGTCACGCGACCGGAGGAGGTCGCGACGAGCGGGAGCTCCGCGCTCAGCTTCAGCTACGAAACCGACACCGGCGCGCTGCTCACGCTCGATCGCGTGCTTGCGGAGACGAGGGGCGGCACGAACTCGTCGGGCGTACCGGCCGGCGGCACGACGACCTTCGTGTACGCGCTCGAAAACCCGGGCGCGCCGCTCGGCGACCTCGATCTCTCGCGCCTCAAGGTCACAGTGACCGAGCGAAACGGCAACGTGTACGACGTGTCCTTCAACGAGCTCGATCACGCGATCCTCGTGCGCCGCTACACGCAAGGGCTGCGGCCGGGCGAGCCGCCCTTCTTCGCGACGCAGTCGACCTACGACCTCGATGGGCAGCTCGTGCACAGAATCTACCCTGAGCTGAACGAGGTGCTGCTGACCTACAATGGGTCCGGCCCACGCGCGGCGCAGCGCAATCTCATCTCTTCGCGCATCGAGCCAGGGCCGCGCGGCGGGGGCGAGGACATCGTCACGACCTACACCTACGAGCCACTCTTCCAACTGCTCGCAAGCAGAACCGATCCGCGCGGCAACGCGCTCGCCTTCACGCCGCCCTTGGGCACGGCGACCGCCGAGCGCTACACGATGCGCCGGTTCTTCGATTACCAAGAGTCGAGCACGCCGATCGCCGAGGCGGACGCGTTCGGCATCAGTCTCGCGGGCATCGCGCGCGGACTCGGCGACTTGAACGCCGACGGCATCACCGATCAGTTGCACGGCAACGCCGTGCGCATCGTCGACCCGACCGTCCTCCTGCGGACAGGATCGCCGCAGGCGCTCGCGACCGGCTCCACGTCGCAAGTTGTCCTGACTGAGATCCAATGGAACGAGTCCGGGCAAGTGCTCGCGATCATCGATCCCGAAGGAAACGTCGAGGCCTTCGACTACTACCCGGAAAACGATCCCGATGGTGATGGCGTGATCGCGTTCTCACCGCTCTTACCAATGACCACGCTCGCGGCGGGCTATCCGCGCTCGGTCACCGAGGACGCGACTACCTCCTATCGCCGCACGGCGACGGCCGCGCCGGCCGCGCTCGAGTCGGGCTTCGAGTACGACCCCGCCGGCAACGTGCTCTCGCTCCTCAACCCGCGCGGTGTCGAGACGCGCTTCGAAGTGAACGCGCTGAACGAGACAGTAGTCGTGACGCGCGGCGCGAACATCGATGCGGCCGTGGCGCTCGGCGAAGTCGTCACCGGCGAGAGCGCGTTCGGCTTCCTATCGCGCTTCACCCGCGACCACAACGGCCGCGTCACGCTCTTCGAAGAGGAGAACCGCGATATCACGACGCCGGGCGTCGGCGCCTTCGTGGAACACGCGACGATCTACGACATACTCGACAACCCTGTGGCCGCGAGCGTCGAGGTCGACGCCACGACCCAAGCGACCACGCTCTTTCGCTACGACGAGAACGAGCTACTCGCGCTCGTGCAGCAACCGGAAGGCAACAAGACGGCGCGCACGTTCGATGAGCGCAATCTGCCGTTTCGCATCACGCGCGGCGCCGACACGCCGCAAGCCGCGACCGCGCAGCGGGACTACGACCAAAACGGCAATCTCGTGCGCGTCATCGACGCCGCCGACAATAACGGCGACGGTCAGCCGGAGGCCTGGCTCAAGTTCTACGATGGCTTCGACCGTTTGATCGAGGACCGCGATCCGCTCGGGAACCGGCGGCTCTACTTCTACGACGTCGCCTCGAATCGCGTGCGCGAGCAGGATCTCGGCCATCCGGCCGGACAACCGAGCGCGCCGGCGGTGCCGCTCGCAGAGCGCTTCTTCCGCTATGACGAGCTCGAGCGCATCTTCCAGCTCGACCAGTCACTGTTTCTTGCCGCTGGCTTCGCGCCGATCCATCCCGTGCAGCTTCTCGATGGCAATAGCGATGGCTTCGTGAGCTCCTTCATCGACCACGACGCGCTCTCGCGGCAACGCTTCGAAGTCGATGACGATGGCGAGACCGTCGAGACGATCTACGACGGCGCGAACCGCCCGATCGAGATCCTCGATGCGTTGGGGAATCGCCGCACGATCGGTTACGACCGAAGCTCGAACTCCGTTTCGGTAGGAGGCCTCGAACTTTCGCCCGAGGGTCTCGTGCCGTCCGAAGAGTACATGAATTTTCATGTCTACGACCAGCTGGATCGGCGCGTACGGTCGTCGGCGAGCTTGTCGACTCGATACAACTACGACTCGCGCGACAACCTCATCGGCAGCTCAGACCCACAGGGCGCCGAAATCCCCGATCCGCTCGGTTTCTTCCCGGGTGTCACCAACGGGCCGGGCAACACGCGAACCTTCGTTTACGATGGCCGCGGTCTCTGCACGCGCAGCATCACGGACCTGCGCGTGAACGGCTCGGGCGACCAGCCGCTCGATCTTTCGAATCCTTTCAACCTCGATGGCCGCATCACCGTCGACACACTCTACGATCTCAACGGCCGACCGGTTGCCATGTTCGATGACAACCTCAACGTCACGATGTTCAGTTACGACGCGCTCGACCGGCAGATCGAAATGGTCTATCCCGACGCATCGACCTCAATGCACGCCTACGATGGCGACGACAACCTGATAACGGAGTCCGATCCGAACGGCACGACCACGGCGCACCTCTACGATGCCGCGAACCGGCTCGTCACGAGCGCGATCACGCCGGGCTTGGGCGTACAAGGCACGACGCAAGTGAGTCGCGCCTACGACGGTCTTTCGCGCCTCACGAGCGCGACCGACACCGCGCCCGCGGGCGTGCATGCGATCGCGCGCATCTACGACTCGCTCTCGCGCCTGCTCGAGGAGCAGCAAGACGGCGCGCCATCGAGCGCCGTGCTGTCCGGGGACGGACAGCGGCTTTTGCTGCGCTACCCCGGCGGGCGAATGATCGATCGCGCCTTCGATGCGCTCGACCGCCTGACCGCTGTCAGCGACTCGGGCAGCGCGATCGCAAACTACGCCTACATGGGGCCGGGGCTCGCGCGGCCGCTGCGCCGCGTGCACGGGAACGGCACGCGGCTCACGTTTCTCAATAACGCCGAAAACTTCATCCGCGGTTACGACTCCTTGAGGCGCATTACCGAGCTCCGGCACGTGAGTGCCGCCGGTAGCTTCGTCGATCGCGATTACCAGTGGAACCGCGCGAGCGAGCGGCTCGAAGAGCGCCGCAACGATGACCTTGGGCTCACCGACCGCTACAACTACGACTCGAACTACCGCCTCGTGCGCGCCGATCTCGACAACGCGGGCGCGACCACGAGCGTGCCGCGCGCGCTCGAGGAGCGCGTGTATCAGCTCGATGGCGCCGGCAATCGGCGCTCGACGACGGAAGACTTCATCGCCGCTGCCACTACGACCACGCCGTATAGCGTGAACGCGCTCAATCAGTACACGGCGATCGGCGCGACGGCTCGCGTGCATGATCTCAACGGCAATGTGGTGGACGATGGCGTTCGCCTGTTCACCTACGATGCTTTCGACCGGCTCATCGCCGTGCGTCGCAAGAGCGATAACGCACTCATCGCGACCTACGGGCATGACGCGCTCGATCGGCGCGTGCGCAAGGTCGTCTACGATCCGGCGACCGCCGTCGTCGTGCGCGATAAGCGCTACTATTACGACACCCGCTGGCGCGTGATCGAGGAACGGAACCCCGCGGGAGTCGAGGCGACTTACGCATACGGCTTCGGGCTCGACGAGCCCGTGCAGATGCTGCGGAGCGCGCTCGCGCCCGAGGGAGCTGGAACCTACACGCTGCATCAGAACGCGCGTGGCGACGTCGTGGCCGTGACCGACGCGACCGGCTACGTCGTGGAGCGGACGCGCTTCACGGACTTCGGCGCGGTCGAGCCATCGCGGTCGATCGCGAATCCGTGGCTCTTCCAAGGGCGCGAACTCGATGCGGAGACCGGACTCTACCACTTCCGAAATCGCGCCTACGATCCCGAGGCCGGCCGGTTCCTGCAGCGCGACCCGGTTTACGATCCGGGCAACAGCGGCAACCTGTATTCCTTCGTGAACAACGGACCCGTCACGCACCTCGACCCGTACGGGCTATCCGGAGGCTATTACGACTTGTTCGACCTGAAGCTAGGGGAGGATGCGTATGACACAGCTCGTCGAGACTACGTAACCGGGAGAACTCTAGCCAGCAATTCCTGTCCGGGCCCGCGGGAGTGTTTATGTGTCGGCCCGCCTGACACTGACGCTGTGACCAATTCCTCTTCCATGCTTCCAAAGCAGGCGTTGGACGATGGAGATGGCCCGCTTCTCCCTGAGTGGGCAGATAAGCTTATATTTTTTAAACCAAAAGAGAATGTGATCGGCAGAGAGTGGGGCAAACCACACCGCGAACTCGTCGTATTTGATCAGACTACCGGACAATTTATCGAGATGGAGAAGTTGTTTCAGGACACTCGTGCCGTGCCGGTGGACTGGTCGTACATTCAGGAGATGCGCGGACCCAGAATCAGGCCCGGCAGGTCGTACGAGATGCCTCAAATCGCAGTCGGGCCCGACGACGTTTTGTGCAACTGGCCAAGCGAGGCTCTCCGCGGGATTGACAATGACTCTGTGACCCTTTCCTCTTTCACGCTTCCGAGTTTGCGCACGCGCGCCGACATGGCGAACTTCATCGTGCACGCGCGCACTGACACGGGCTCTCAGACTCCAACGGTGCCGCCGATCTTGTACATTGGAGATGACCGCCCGACGTGGTACATCGCGCGGGAAGGTCATGTTTATCAGTCGCGGTCCGTCGGCAAATACGCGGGCAATCGCGTCCGGGTGCTTGACTATGAACCCGTGTACACAAGGGGGCGGCCACTCGCTTCCTACGAGAATCCGATGGTCAAAATAACCCCGCCGCCGCCCCCTGTGGTCGCGAACGATTTATACACGGTCCCACCCAGCACTATGACCTCTCACGACGTGTCGCTCAACGACTTCGTGGTAGGCGGCGTGTACTCGATCGTGACGCCGCCACCGCTCAGCTCAACTCTCTTTCAGTTCCGCGCAGATGGCACATTCCAGATCTCGCCGCTTACAAGCCAAACGGGGTTGAACTTCACGTACCAAGCGGCCCAGGGAGCCGTGGTGCAAACCGCGAACGTCACCATCACGGTCAACCGCACGCTGCTCCACGAGTTGACACCGTTCACGCAGTTCGGGATTGCTTTCGTTTCGGTGCCCTGCCTGGTCTTGGGCGGGCTTCACTACCCGATTTACCAGTTCAATCTCTCGAACAACCCCTTGGACGTTTGCGTGCCGGCGCACTGGCACCGGCCGGTGGGGCTGGTGTTCCCGCTCGAGGCGCCGTTAGTGGGAATCGTCGATCCGGATCCTCCGCAGTGCGGCTTCGGGATCTATGCCGCCGTTCCGCAAGCGGATTTCATCGTGACTCTCGCGAGCTGGGACGCCTTCAAGCTCATCCATGCTCCACCGCCGTGAGACGCCAGCGCGCCGCTTTGCGGGCCGACGCGCTCGCTTCGGCGCCCATCGCGCGCCGAAAGGGTGGCGTTGGAGCTCGAATATGATGTCGCCGTGGCCGCGCTGAAGCGCGACGATTCAGCGCGGGCCACGGCGAGCCCTCACCCAGGATGGAACCCGACGACAGAACATTCACCATTCTCCATGGGCGCGAAGTTCGTCCGACCGCTCAGGAGTGTGGCGACCTCGGTCGGGAGCGCGGGCGTGACGGGGCTTGGCGATCGCTCGTCGCACTGGTCTCGCCGATTGACGGTAGAAGTGAGACCATTCCCGTCAGTCCCACGAGATCTGAACCCATGGTCGATCGCGAAGAGCTTTACGACGCTTATCTGGATCTACTCGGAAGCGGCGACGCCGAGGCGCCCGGCGCGTTCTTAGCGCGACACGGCGCCGCAACGGATCCGGAGCTGCTGCATTCGCTCGAGCGTTTGCATCGCGAGCTGCGGGCGTGTGGCTCCACGCCGGGCGCGGAGCGCGTCGGTTTCGGTCCTGGCGATGTGCTTGGCGACTATCGATTGATCGGACGCCTCGATTCGGGCGGCATGGGCATTGTGTTTCTCGCTGAGCAAATCTCCCTCGGACGGCGTGTCGCGCTCAAGATCGTGCGCCCGGAACTCGCCGCTTCACCGCAAGCTGCGGCGCGCTTCGAGCGCGAGGCCCGTGCGATCGCGCGTCTGCGGCATCCCGGCATCGTCACCGTTTACGAGTATGGCGAAGCGCGTGGACAGCGCTTCTTTTCGATGGAGATCGTGCCCGGCCGTTCACTCGCCGCGCTGAGCGCCGAGCGAGACTCGCTCGATCCGTTTCTCATTGATGCCGTCGTCCGCTGGGGGATCGAGGTCGCGGAGGCGCTCGGCGTCGCACACGCGCAGGGCATCGTGCATCGCGATCTCAAACCCGCCAATATTCTCATCACACCCGCAGGCCGCGCGGTGATTCTCGACTTCGGGCTCGCGCACGATGCGGCGCCGGGACAGCCGGCGCTCACGCAGTCTTTTGTCGGCACGCCAGTTTATGCAGCGCCGGAACAAGTCGATCTCACGATCGCGGCGATCGATGGCCGTGCCGACCAGTACGCGCTCGCCGCGGTGATTTACCAATGCCTCGCCGGGCGCCCGCCGTTCGAAAGCGAGAGCATCTCACAGACGCTCGCGCGCATCGCGACGCGCGAGGCGTCGCCGCTCCGCGCGCGCCGCCGCTCGGTGCCCCGCGATCTCGAAACGATCGTGATGAAAGGGCTCGAGACACATCCGCGCGACCGGTATGTATCCATCGGGGCGCTGGAGGCGGATCTGCGCGCAGTTCTCGAGTTTCGCCCCATCGCGGCACGACCCGCGGGGCCCGCGCTTCGCGTTTTGAAATGGGCACGCCGCAACTTCGCCGCGGCGATGGCATTCGGCGCCGCGGCAATGGCCGTATTCTTGTTCACGGGCTTTTTGGTCAGCGAGCGCGTCGCCGCGGGATGGGCCATCGAGACGCGGATCGCGGGTCTCCTCGCGAACGCGCGCGCCGCCACGTCCGACTACCGAAAATTTCACGCGCAGGCGATGGAGCTACAACTGAGCGTCGCCGCGGACGAGCGCAAGCGACAAGGGCAATTTACTTCGCTCTCTGATCGGCAGCGAATTGACGCGCAAGCGGCGCGATACGAAGAAGTCTGCCGTTCGCAGGCGGCATCCTTCCAGCGTGGGCTCGACTCGCTCGAGGAGGCGCAACGGCTCGCGGCGCCGAAGGAGCCGCTACTCGAGCTCAGGGCTGCACTCTTCGCCGAGAAGGTCTATGAGGCGCTGGCCCGCGGCGATGACACTGGCGAAGCAACTTATCGCGCGCTGATCGATGGATGCGATCCGACGGGAGCGTTGCGAGGCCGCTGCTTGCCGCCGAGCCGTTTCACGATCAGAACCGAGCCGCAGCATGCGGAACTCCACTTGTTTCGTTATCAGCGTCTCGATCGGCTTCGGCCCGGCGCCGATCCGCGCCTCGTGCCGGTGCCCATCCATGGCGAAGCGCGTGGCGTGGCATCCGGCGCGCTGGTGCTGCGTGTCGTGCGAGGCGCCGGAGCGCTCAAGCCCGGTGATCTCGTGATCGAGATCGCGGGCGAGCCGGTGCACGATGGCATCGTCGTCGCGAGCGAAGGCGATGCGCGCGTGCCGTGCTGGGCACGACTGGTGCGCGCTGGCGATGTGAGCATTCAAAACGCCGGGGACCTAGCCGCCTATGAGGACGCACAACGTTCAGCGGTAGCTGCGGCGAGCGTGCCGATCGTATTTGAGTTTGAGCGCGAAACGCGCCGTTATCGCGTCGAGGCTCGATCGCCGGCGAGTCTCGAGTTGCGGCTCGTGACGCTGCGCGCGCTCGCCGAAGCAGGCGGAGTGCCGGCGCGCGTCTGTGCGGACGGTGAGTTGCGCACTCTCGTCGAACTTCCGCCGGGGCTCGGCCTGCGATTGTCCGCGGCGCCGCTCGCGTTCGGACCTGAGTCGCGGCTTGCCTCAGCGCCGTTCGATTCTTTTCTACTCGAGAGCGGAAGTTACTTGCTCGTCGCACGGGCGGCGGGCTACGAGGATTTGCGTTATCCCCTCGAAGTCGATCGTTTGCAGCGCAAAGACCTTCGCTTGAGTTTGCTCCGCGATGGCTCGACGCCCGACGGATTCGTGTTCGTGCCGAGCACCGCCGACGCGAATGATCCTGCTGGTTTTTGGATCATGGATCACGAAGTGACGCTGCGCGAGTACGTCGAGACGCTCAGCTCGCTCGCTCCATCGCCAGCACGCGACTCGCTGCTCGCGCGGCTCCCACGCACCGTCGACTCAAGGGATCTCGAGCGTGACGAACGCGGTCGGGTGATGTTGCCGGCCGGTTTCGCGGACTTGCCGGTCACGTTCATCGACTGGAACAGCGCGACCGCGTTTGCTGAACTCAAGACTGAGGCGGCGCGCGCCGCCGGCCATGATGTCACTTTCTCGTTGCCGACGCTCGAAGAGTGGCGCGCTGCCGAAGCAAGAATCGGCGGGCGTGCGTTTGTGTTCGGCAGCAACTTTCAACGCAAGTGGTTCAGCAGTTGCCACGCCCACGCGACACCGATGCTCGCTCCCGGCGGGAGCTATCCCATCGACGAATCGCCACTCGGCGTGTTCGACATGACCGGCAGCGTCGAAGAGTGGCTTGATAGCTGGTGGGCCGAGCAACTGCGCTGGTGCGCCGGCGGCAGTTGGGCGACCGGACAACGATTGGTGTTTCTCGATGGGTCGGGCAGCCGGCCAACGGATCAGTGGAACTTCGTCGGTTTTCGCCTGTGCCTGCGTCGCGAAGCGGGGACGAAATGAGGCCCGACGCGCAACATCCAACGCCGCCGATCCCGGCACGCTTCGGCGAGTTCGTTGTGTCGCGCGTGCTCGGCTCGGGTGGTGGAGGCACGGTTTATCTTGCGCGCCAAGAAACTCTCGGCCGCGAAGTTGCGCTCAAGGTGCTCGATTCGGCAGCGACCGAAACCGAGAGCGCGAGCGAGGCGGCGATTACGGCGGATCTCGCGCACGAACACATCGTGAAGATCTACGGTGTCGGCTGCGACGGCACGCAGAGATTTCTCGCTATGGAGTACATCGTCGGCGCGAGTCTCGCCGACCTGATCGAGAGCGCACGCGGCGGCCTCCCCGTTCGCGATGTGCTCAAGTGGGGCGAGCAGATCGCGAGCGCGATCGCCTACGCGCACTCGAAAGGCGTGATTCATCTCGATCTGAAACCATCGAACATCCGCATCGATGGGGCTGGCCGAGCGGTCGTGCTCGATTTCGGTCTCGCGCGGCGTAGCACCGCAATGAGCACGCGTGTTTTCGCCGGGACGCCAGCGTACGCAGCGCCGGAAGTCATCCTCGGTCGA
Organism: Planctomycetota bacterium; assembly: GCA_046154185.1. Taxonomy (GTDB): domain Bacteria; phylum Planctomycetota; class UBA8108; order UBA1146; family JAJFFE01; genus JBJXGE01. Next base: position 22,955 of record JBJXGE010000092.1, on the reverse strand, counting down.
ACGGATGTCGATGCGCGTGCCGACATCTATGGACTCGGCGCCGTGCTTTACCACGCTCTTACCGGACGCGCTCCGGTCGGCGACGGGCGCATCGATCGGATGTTGCGCGATGCGATGCTGGCGCCGCCCCTGCCGTTACGCACGATCCGCCGCGCGGTGCCACGAGCGCTCGAGATCGTCACCCTGAAAGCGATCGAGAAGGATCGTGCGCGTCGCTACTCGAGCGCCGCGGAACTTGCGGCTGATCTCGCGGCAGTGCGTGAATTTCGACCGATCGCGGCGCGCGCCGCACCCGCGTGGTTGCGCGTCGCGAACTGGGCGCGGCGCCGGCCGGCGCTTGCGATGAGTCTCGTGACACTGGCGGCGGTGTCGGTCGCGTGCATCGCGTGGAGCGTGAGCGCGGCGCGCGCGCGCCGTGCCGCGCTCGTATTCGAGCAGAACGCGTTGCTGCGGGAGGTGGAGTCGGTGGCGCGCGACTACAGCGTTTCGCTCGTCGAAACGCGGAAGCACGCGCGCGTGAGCCGGCTCCACGACACCGGCCGCTACCTCACGGCGAGCGAGGACGCGGAAATTGCGGTGGCCTTCGAGGCGCTGGATGCGCATCGCGCGCAGCAGGAACGTTGGTACTACCGAGGGCTCGACGTACTGCAGCGCGCGGAAGCGATCCCGATTGTCGATCGGCGACTCGGTGAGGTGCGCGCGCTGCTGGAAGTTTGCCGCGCGGTCGACTTGAAGAGTCAGGACCGGTACGAGGCCGAACTCCATCGGCAACGCGCCGTGCGTCAGGGCCTCACGCCCGCGGCGCGCGAAGTCTTGTGCCAAGGAGCGCGACTGAAGCTGAGAGGTCTGCCGCCCGGCGCGCGCGTGCATCTCTTTCGGCTCGAACTCGAAAGTGCGCTGCGCGCCGACGGCGAGCCGCGTCGTGTTTATGTGCCGTATCGCGGCGCGCCGCCGATTCGTCCGGGCACCTTCGCGCTCCGCGTGGTGCGCGGGGCCGACGAGATAGAGGTAGGCGACTTGATCCTGGAAGTGGCGGGGCACGCGATTCGCGGCGCTGTCATTGTCGCGACGAGCGCGGGCGAGATAGAGCGGTTCGATCGCGTCGTGGCGATCGACGGCGCGCCGGTCGAGCGTCTCCTCGATCTTGAGTCGAATGCTGAGCCGGAGAGCGCCGGCTCGCATCGTTACGAGTTGGTGCGTGGCCAGCAGCGCTACACGATAGCTGCGGCACGCTGGATGGACTCGGAAGTCGAAGTCGTTGAGGCAAAAACTCTCGCGGAGCGCGGCGATGTGCCGGCGCGCGTTTGGACGCGCGGGAGTGAACGGCTTTTGACGCTCCCGCGCGGGCTCGAGTTGCGCGTGACCGCGGCGCCGCTCCCGATGGGCGAAGCGTCGTTTGTCGGGGTCGCACCGCTCGAGGAGTTCGTACTCGAACCGGGCAGCTATGTCGCGCTGCTCGTCGTCGATGGAAGTCCGCTAGTGCGAGTCGGAATTCCTGTGCCGCCGGATGAGGAGACTGAAATCGATTTGGAACTACCACGATTGATCCCGGCGCCGGAGTCGTGCGTCTATTTGCCGCAAGATCGCGCCTGGCTCATGGAGCGGGAAGTGACGATGCGCGAGTATCTCGAGTTTCTTCGCTCCCGGCCGGAAGCGGGATCCGTTCCGCGCGATCGCCAGGGACGAACGCCGCACCTCACCGCGCGAGGCGATTGGTCACTTCCCAAGGAGTGGTCGGAGGACTGGCCTGCTTTCGGAGTTTCATGGCACGATGCCAAGGCGTACGCGGCATGGAAATCAGCCGAAGCGCAGGCGGCGGGATCGTCGTTTATCTATGAATTGCCGATCTTGTTTCACTTCACAGCCGATCGGAATCAGCTTGTTGTGTGGCAGCAGTTCAGCTACGGCGATGCTTTTCGTCCGGAATGGGTGAGCTCGCGCTTCTACACGCCGAAGCCGCGACCTGTTTCCGTCATGAGCGCCGCCATCGATGAGACAACCCACGGTGTCTACGACATCACCGGCAGCATGTCCGAATGGCTGGAGAACGATTACCCGACCGGGGAAGGACGGAAGTACGTCTTCGGCGGCAACTGGGATGCCGCCGTGTATGACCAATTCAGTTGGGCGCGCGGCATGCCGCCCACGGAGCGGCGCGACACGATCGGCTTTCGATTGGCTGTGCGTGTTCCCGAGTGAGCGCGGGCGTGGCGCACGCGTTATTTCGCGCCGGCGCTTCGCCACGCGCTGGACTCGAGCAGCTCGAGAGTCTTGCGAAAGCGCTGAATCGCGCGCAACCGCGCCTTGCGAGCGGTGTCGGTCGTCATGTCGAGCGCGTCCGCGATCGCCTCGACGGAGCTCTCCTCGGCGACAAGTCGAATGATTTCTTGGTCGCGCGGTAGCAGGAGCGCGATCGCGCGCGCCGCGAGCGCGAGCTCTTCTCTTTGGATGCTCATGCGAGACGGCGACTCGCCGCCGCGCGGATTCACGGAGTCTGTCCCAGAGATGCGCGACGAGTCGGACGAAGTAACGCGCAACAAACGCCCCGCATCGCGCTTACGCGCCGTCCAATACGCATGCCGGCTCGCCAAAAAGCGCCGCGCCACTTGCTGCAGCCAGACGTTGAAAGCGCCGTCGCCGCGATACTCGAAACCACTTTCGCTTTTGAGCGCAAGTAAGCTCACGCCCTGAACCAGATCCTCGAGGCTCTCATAACGAAGCAACCCGCCGCCGTGGCGCCGAACGAATTTCTCGAGCGCTGAGCCTTCGCGCTGAAGGAGGTCGCGGAGCGCTGACAACTGACTCACGATTCCAGTCCTTGCATGCGCCGATGCTATTTCGAATGCGTCGCATCGTCTACGGCCGTGCCGGTAGGTCCCCGTCTTGGTCGTCGCCAGAAACTTCGTGCCAATCTGTTCGATTCGTCGACACGACGGACGCACGTGCGCCGTTTTGCCGCAATCTGCCGATGAACGGTTGATGGAACGCCCCGGAGTGCATCTGGAATTCAGCCTCGACTCTGCGCCATAATCGCCCCTTCGATTCTCGGCGGACTCCGTTTGGCGGCATGTTGTTGTCCAATGAGTTCTGCCGTGTGTCCGAAACAGAAAGGGAGAGATTTCGATGAAGCACTGCAAGCTTCTCTGCACTTTGGCGCTGGTCGCGGTCTGCGCTTTCGCGACGACTCACCTCATTTCGCAAGAAGTAGGGAAGCCGGAAAAAGCCGGCGACACGAGCGGTAAGGGGAAGATGTCGCCCGAGGAAGCCGCGATGATGGCGAAGTGGCAAACGGCCTCCACGCCAGGCCCGCAGCATGCCGAGCTGCAAAAAATTGTCGGGACGTGGGCGTACACGATTAAGTACAAAATGGATCCCGCTGCGCCGTGGACCGAGTCGACCGGCAAGTCGGATATCACCAGCATCATGGGCGGCCGCTTCATCCATGATTCGACTCTGGGTCAAACCGAGATGGGGCCATTCACGGGTCTCGGCATTACCGGCTACGACAACGTGAGCAAGAAGTACGTCAGCACTTGGCTCGACAACATGAGCACCGGCATCATGAGTTGCGAGGGTACGGCCGACGCTTCCGGAAAAGTGATCACCTACATGGGTACTTGTAACTGCCCGATGGAAGGTGTCGGCAAGAAGTGCAAATTCATTATCACGCACACCGACGCGAATCACCTCACCCACGACAGCTTCAGCTACTCCAAGACCGGCGAAGAGTGGAAGAGCATGGAGATCAAGTACACGCGCATCAAGTAATGACGAGTTGAATCCTGGCGGGGGCTCGCCGTGATCCGGTGAGCCCTCGCAAAATGGTCCGCGCCCGGCTCAGTTTATTCTCGACCGCAGCTTCAACCGCACCATCGCCAAACGTTGCCATTCCATTCGAAACCAGGGCGTCACTCGTGCGCGCTTCGACGCCATGAGGGCGTTGACTTCGCGCGGCGCGAGCCACTTCGCGGCGGCGATCTCGTTCGGGTCGGGCGCGAGGCGCGTGATTTCGCGTGGCTCCAACGCGCCGAGCAAAACGTGGCAGAGTTCGCGTTCACTGCCCGCGTCTTGAAAGCGCGCGTGATACGCGAATTTGAATTCGAAGCGCAACGCGCTGACGCGCACGCCGAGTTCTTCTCGCACGCGCCGTCGCGCCGCCGCAGCGATCCGTTCTCCGCGGCGCGGGTGGCTGCAACAACTGTTCGACCAATAGCCGGGCCACAGGCGTTTCGCAGCGCTCCGTTGTTGTAGTAGCAAGCGACCTTCGGCATCGAAGAGGAAGACCGAGAACGCGCGGTGCAAGACGCCCGCGCCGTCATGGCAGCGCTCTTTGTCGAGATATCCGATCGCGCGGTCGAGCGAATTGACCAAGATCAACTCGGCGCCGCGGCCGCTCACTTGCCTTGTTTCTCGAGAATCACGAGATACACGCCGCCATCGGGGAGTTTGATTTCCTTGACCACGTAGAAGACCGGCAGTCGCTGGAGCGTGAAAACAATCTTGTTTTTGACGCCTTCGCGAGCGATCTCCGCTTTGATCGAGCCGTCTTTGTGGCGCATGAATTGAAGCGTGCCGAGTTTTTTCGGAATCTCCGTCGCGACCGGCTTGTCGACCTCCACCGTCAGCGGTTTGCTGCCCTCCCAAGTGAAGGAGTTATACGGCGTGCCGAGCAACTCTTTCGAATACTTCGCGACTTCGTTCGGGATCTTCGGCTTGTCTTCGTCTTTCACCTTTCGCGCGATGAGGTGGTGGACGACGACGTCAACCGACTTGGCATCTCCCTTAGGCTCATCTCCGAGGGCGCCGCGTGGCGCGATGCCGGTAACGGCGAACAAGAGCGCGAGCGATACGGCAAAGCGGCGGCGGTTTTTTGCGTTCATGCTCATGCTCCCTTCGCTCTAGCGCAAGCGGTCACGGTCTTCAACACCATCATTCGTTCGACGCGAGGTAGACGACAATTGCCTCTTCATCGGTGTCCGGCAACACGATGACCTGCGTCGCGTTATCCTCGGCCGACATCAAGCTGAATGAACCCAAGTCCTGGCCGTTGCCGCGGCTTGGGTCGCCAGTATTCTGCATCGCGACAAAAATGGAAACTGCAAGCACAAAGAGCGCGGCAAGCGCGCCCGCGCCGAACACGGAGAGACGCGACCACTGACGCTGGACCGCCGGCGCCCGTGTCTCCTGAAACTGAGTCGCACGACCAACGGCCTGAAACACGCCGCGGTCGACACGCCGCCATTCGAACGCGTTCGGCAGCTCGGCGTCCGTGACGCGCAGCCAGGGATCGAGTTCGGCGCCGCGCGTGAGTTCGGTTGCGCAGCGCCCGCAACCCGCGAGATGCGTCGCGACGATTTCCGCCTCGGCGGGGGACAACTCACGCTCGAGGTCGCGCGCGACCAAGTTCAGGACTTGCGTGCATGCGGTCGGCACCGTGTTCGGTCGTTGCTCTGTCATCGGTTCACTCCTCCCGACTCTCGTGGCTTCGGCGCCCACCCGGGTCCCAATCCTGCGGCAACGCTTCGCGCAATTTTCGTCGCGCGTAAAAGAGCCGCGACATGACGGTGCCGATCGGAATGTTCAGAATCGCGGCGATATCGTTGTAGTTCATGTTCTCCTGCGAGTAGAGCACGAACACTTGCCGGTGTTTCTCAGCCAATTCCGCGAGCGCCGCCGCGAGTCGGCTCCGCACCTCGGCCGCTTCCATCTCACGCTCGGGTCCGGCGTGGCGTCGCCGTTCCGTACTCGATGTCAGCTCCGGTTCGAAACTCTGTTCGCGCCGCACGCGGCGACGCCGCAACAGATCAATCGACTGATTCATGGCGATGCGATACAGCCAAGTGTAAAAGCGCGTCGCCGGATCAAAACTGCTCAACGCTCGGTAAACTTTGGCGAAAACTTCCTGCGACCCTTCGAGCGCATCTTCTCGGTGATGGACCACGCGCAGAATCACGGCGAACACGCGGTCCCGGTACTTGAGGTAGAGTTTGTCGAACGACTCGACATCTCCGCCCACGACCGCCTGGGCCCAACCCGCGTCCTCGCGGTCCGACGCCTCGCGTTCCGGGTCGGTCGAATGAACGCGTGACGGCTCAGGAGTCGAAGAGGGGTACGCCCCCGGCGCCAAGTTATTCATCGCCTGCTCGTATTCATCGGCGACCCGGCGCGATCTGCAATCTAGCGGCTGGCCGAGCTCGAAATCCCGTCGGGCCCGACCATTGCATACGGTGGCGGCGGATCAGGGAGCCCGCGATCGGGTCGGTTGCCGGCGGGTCGATTGCCGACGGGCCGATTGCCGGCGGGCCGATTGCCAGCCGGCCGACCGCGCGCGAACCCTTAGGTTCGCCGCCGACTCGGCAAATAAGGCCTCGAACGCGGTCCCACGGCGGCGGACCGACAATATTTGTCGCGTCCCGCCGTCCCGCGCGCGCTCGAATGGGGTGTTTCCTCGGCACGTCAATCATCGAGTCCTGCCACACGCCCTGCCTCATCCTCCCGTCCTCGCATTACGCGCCTTCGCACCGAAGGGTCGCGCCTGAAAAGATTTCGAACCTCGACCGCGCGCGTCCGACGGGGGCCTCGGGTTGACGCATCAGGGGGCATTGATATAATTCCGCCCGCTGGATTTTCAACGCAATTCCCGCCATTCGTGTGAGAGATCCGCAAGAATGCGAGGGTCGCACCGGTCAAGGGAATGGGCATACGAGTCGCGCCGAATGTCGAACCGCACAATCGCGGGCGCCTCGGAGTTTCGGAATGACAGATTGAAAACGGAATGATGGGGTGTCGTTCCGAAGTGCCAAGTTTGCCTGAGAACAGCACGGGGTTCGCTGCTGGCATACCGCCCGCAGCGAAGTGAGAGCGAAACTAACGAGCTATGATCGTGAATCCGCTCGAGGCCAAGTGAGCGGACGTAACCGTTGAGGCCATCCGGCGCTCGATACGGTTAAGGACTCCCAGTTGAACTGAGGAGTGCACGAGCATGGCGAGTGCAGCGCGGAAAAGGAAGCAGGGGTATGCGGCCACAGGTTGGATTGAACGCCGTCGCGTCGAAAGTGTCGAGATCTGCAGTGAGCACGGCTTGGCTGCGCGTCGGCGCGCTGGTGTTGTGTGGATTGCCGTTTTCGACCGCGTGCGTAAATGCGGACACGCGCCCCGAAGTCCTGCAACTGCTGCAAGCCGGTACGACTCAATACCAGCAAGGAAATCTCGCCGGCGCCGTTCAGAATTTCGAGCAAGCATTGCTCGCGGATCCCACCAATGACGAAGCGATGGCCTGGATCGACCAGGCCGGCTACGCGCTTCTGATCAAGATGATGGGCGCGAACGAGCCGAAATTACAGAAGGTGCTGTGGGCGTTGGAGCGAACGATCTCGACGGAAGTGCGTCGTCGCAGTTCCGACGCGGAAGCTGTCAACACGGCGCTGACCGCGTATTTCGGTTTCGATGACGTCGTCGAGCGCACGCGCCAAATGCACACCATGATCACGGCCCATGGCATGTACTTGATCCCGGGACTCGCCGAGCGACTCGGGAGCGCCGAGCAGCCGGTGCGCGTTCGCGCGATTCAAGCGCTCGTGAAACTCAATGAAGACGCGGTCGTTCCGCTGTGCCGCACGCTTCAGCACTCGGACGCAAATGTTGTGCTCGGTTCGATCGCGGTTCTGAACGCTGTTCGTAGCGCCGCCGCGGCGCCGAGTCTCAAAGCGTTGGCGGAGCGCACGAAAGACGAGATTATTCGTGAGCAGGCGTCCGCGGCGTTGATGAACTGCGATTCAAGCAAAGGCAAACTCGGCGCGTACGAATTGTTGCTCGAGCAAGCAACCCGTTTCTACCTCGATTCGGACTACATGAACCTCTCGTATCACGAGCCGGTGATCTGGAGTCTCGACGATGCGGGCAAATTGAGTTTCAAGAGCGTGCATGGTTGGGCGCTCAACGAGTTGCGTGCCGAGCAGTTTATCGGTGACGCGCTCGCGGCCAAACCGAACGGTGTCGAAGCGCAAGTACTCGGAGCGTGCAATGTTTTTGCGCAGTACGCCGAATACGTTGCGGTCGCCGACGCAGTAGAAAGCAAAGCAGACGAAGCCCGGAAGACCGAGCTAAAGGCCGAGTCACTCTCGATGCACCAAGTGCGCAATCGCGCGGCGAGTTTGTCGTTTGACCTGTTGCTGCGCGCCGTCGAGCGCTCGCTTGCCGAGCACCGGCCGGAAGTCGCAATCGAGGCGATCACGTCGATTCGTGACGCATTGACGCCTGGCACTCGCGTCGCGAGCGTGCCGTCCGTTCTCGATAAGGCACAGACGTTCGAGCATCGGGGCGTTCGCTTCGCCGCCTCCGAGTGCGTGACCTACATGAACCCGTTGAGTTTTGCGGGTAGCCAGACGACGGTCGATAATCTCGCCGAGGCGCTCGTGGACTCGAATCGCCGCCTAGCGCTGACGGTGTTTTCGGAGCAAGAGGATGCGCTCCACGTCGCGGACCTGTTGCGCAAGAGCAACACCGCGAGTTTCAACGAGCCGAGCAGCGTGGTCGCTTTGCAGCGCGCGTTTAGCTATCCGCACGACTTGATTGTGCTCGACGCGAATTTGGCGGCGCTCCTTGTCCGTGACATCGTGAAAGACAAGCAAGAGCACCCGGCCGCGGAGATGATCCGTCGTTTGCGTGCTGATTACCGCACCAAGGACACGCCGATCCTCGTCATCGCGCGAGACGAGAAAGTCGACGAGACGCGTTTGACTTTCGAGAAAGCCGAGAATCGCGTTTTCGTGACGAACCGCTCGGTGGACGCATTGCGTCTGCGGGATGACGTCGTGAAGCCGCAGTTTGCCGCGATGACCGGCGAGCGCGCACGTGAGGGCGAGATCGCACTCCGCGCCGCGCACGCGCTCGAGTTTCTCACGACGCGCGACAGCGTCTTTCCGGCGCAGCGTTGCGCCGAAGAAGTTGTCGAAGTGCTCGAGAATCGCGATGAGGCCGTGCGTACTGTCGCGTGCAAAATTGTCGCGGCGCTCGGCATTAGCGCGGCGCAGGGCAATCTGATCAACATTTGGAACGAAGGCGAGAGCGCTTCGCCGAAGCTGCGCTGCGAGGTGTTGCTGGCGTTGGGCGCGCTCAATCACGGCAAGGGGACGGTCGACTCGCAAGTCGATTTGATCTTCACGTCCGCGCGCGATAGTCAGGACGTGCAGATTCAGCGGGCCAGCGCCATTTCTCGTGGCCGCATCCAGTCGGCAACGATGAAGAACTAACCAACGCGAACCCTTGGCTTAAAATCGCGCGTGTTCTAATTCACCCTGTTGCGACGGTTTCGCCGTCCCAACAGGGTGATTTTTTGGCAGGCGCAAGCGCGCACTGATCTTGGACGGCGCCTGCCGACTACGACTCGCCCGGACCGTCGGCGCGGGCAGTATTCTGCGTGACTGGTGATATCAGCACTTGTCCGACCCGTTTCTTCGTCAACGAGACAACGCGCACGTTGTAGTTGCCAAGCGCGACCATGTCGCCGGGACGCGGCCAGCGGCCGAGTTGCCGCACGAGGTAGCCGTTGAGGGTGGTGGTGTCCGTGTCATCGGCGTCAATTCCGGTGAGGTCGAGTCGCGTGCGCAACTCATGCATTGGATAGAGTCCGTTGACGCGGAAGCTCTCACCCTCGATCACGAAGGCCGGATGCGCCTCGCTGTCGAACTCGTCGAGGATTTCGCCCACGAGTTCCTCGATCACGTCCTCTAAGGTGACGATCCCGCGCGTCGCACCGTACTCATCGACGACGACCGCCATGTGCGTTTGCGAGTGCTGAAATTGCCGCAGCAGTTTCGGAATCGGCAACATCTCAGGCACAAACAAAATGTCGCGGCGAATCTTCTTGAGATCGATATCGACCGAGCCGATGACTTGCACGGCCGGCGGAGCTGCGCGCCGGTCGGAATCGGCCAACTTCTCTAACTTCGGCCGGCTTGGTTCGGCGCCGAGTTTGAGCTGGTTGAACAAATCCTTCATGTGAATGAGCCCGATCACGTGATCGATATCTTGTTCGCACAATGGTAGTCGTGTGTACGCGGATTTTTGCACGGTGCGCAACACGTCGCGCACCGGTTGACCGAGGACCAAGTAATCGACTTCAGTGCGCGGCGTCATAATCTGCCGGACCTTCAAAGCGTCGAAGCCGAACGCCGATTTGAGGATCTGGTGCGATGTCTTGGCGATCGTCCCGCGTTCGACCGACTGCTCCAGCAGGCTCCGCAGCTCCTCGGCGGTGTGCGGCAAGCCGCCGAACGTAGAGTGGTCGATCTTCACACCGACGAGTCGCAGCAGCGCATTCGAGGCGGCGTTCAGTAGCCAGATCGCGGGATATGTGATGTAGGTGAAAGCGATGAGCGGTGCCGCCAACGCGAGCAACATCTTGTCTGGGTAGTAAATCGCGAGATTCTTCGGCGCCACTTCGCCAATCACGACATGCAACGCCGTCGCGATCGAGAGTCCGATACCAGCGCCTACGACACGGCTGTCGTAGGGCAGATTGGCGCTTTCGATCAGCGGCTCGAGGAGTCCGACGAGCGCAGTTTCTGTCACATAGCCGAGACCGAGTGATGCGACCGTGATGCCGAATTGACAAGTCGAGAGGTAGAGGTCGAGCCGACGCTTCACTTTGAGGCCGAGGCGCGCCCATAGACTGCGTTCGGCGTCCAGCTCGAGCCGGGAGGTTCGAGCGCCGACCGCAGCGAACTCGGCGCCGACGAAGAAGCCGTTGAGCGCGACGAGACCGAGAGTAGCGAGAATCTTCCAGAGAATGTCCACGACGCCCCGGGTTTTAACGGACGCGTCGCCGACGTTCCAGGTCAGATCGAAACTCTAAGGGTCCGCGCAAAATTAACTTCGCATTTGGAGGCCGATCTCCAACGTATCTCCGCTCGCGTCTCAGTCGCGTAATCCTCGACGTAGCCAGGCTACGCCTGCGGTTCCGCTCGTTCGCCGCGAACGGACCTACGTCAGATCTCAACCTCCAACTGTAAAGTTAATTTTGCGCGGACCCGAAGGCGGGGCGGTCGTCTGAGCGCGACGTTTGGCGAGCTGCGCGCGTAACGGCGCAGCGGCGTTTTCACCCGCGACGCGTGCGAGTTCCGCGAGCACGGCATCTGCTTCGTCGAGGCGATTCAGGGCGATAAGTGCCGCGGTTTTGTTGCCAAGCGCTAGCGTAAACTCCGATCGAAGGGCGAGCGCAGAGTTGTAGTCCGCGAGCGCCGCAGCGTGGCGACCTTCACTCGCGTGCGTCAGACCGCGATTGTTGTAATACGCCGGCAGCTCAAGCTGCGCCAACTCAAACTGTGGGTGGTCAGGCGGTGTCGCGATGAGTTGATCGAGCGATCGCCGCGCGCCCGCGAAATCGCCTTGCATGGCGCGGTGCTGCGCCTGGACAAGGAGGAGCATCAGGTCGGCGTCGGGATCGCGACAAAGTTCTTCCAATAACGGCATCGCTTCCGCTTGCCGTCCGAGTCCCACCAGCGCGTCATATCGGCGTCGGCGCAGTTGCCGTTGCGTCGGCCAACGCGCAAGTCCAGCGTCAGCGACGCGCAACGCTTCGTCGAAACGCTGCGCGCGGAAGTGCACATGCGCCATGTTCGCGTAGGCTTGTACCGAAGCCGGATCGAGTGCCGCATGCTGGCGCGCCGCCGCTTCCCATTCCACGAGTTTGTTGCGCTGCAAGTAAACGATGCTGAGGTTGAGCCAGGCGTTTTCGTAAGTTGGACAGATCTCGACGGCGCGCGAGAGTTCGTGCTCGGCCTCGGCGAGGAGCCGGTCGCGCTCGGTCTGCGGTGTTCCCGATTTGAGCGCCAAGTTTCTCAACTCCCAGCCGAGTTTCTCGTGACCCTTTGCGCTCAGCGGTTGAGTTTGGACGATGGAGCGGGCGAGCGAGAGTTCATCGCGCCAATCGGGAATGCGCACGAGGAATCCCGTCGCGCCGAGCGTGCACGCACCGAGCGTCACCGTCATGGCGAGGCCACGTCGCACTCTCGACGCTGACCAGACCGTGTGGAAGAGCCCGGCGGTCACGAGCGCGAAGCCGGCGCTGGGCGAGAAGAGTAAGCGCTCGGCGAAAATCGTCCCGGTCGCGAAGAACATATTTGCGACCGGTAGCAAGCACGCGCCGATGATTGCCAATCCCAGCGTGATGGTGCGCACACGCACCGCGTCGCTGGCTGCGCCGTTCGCAGCGCCTCGATTCGTCGCAATCAATCGCGTGATCCCATAGCCAATGCCAACTCCGACCGCGAGCCATAGTGCGAGTCCAAGAAGACTCGAGAACGCCCACAAGGACGACGGCGGGTCGAGCGCGCGCAGCGAATAGTCGCTCGACAACGGCCAAGACCACAGCAACATGCCAAAGTACTTGCACGTCGTCGCGAGGCCGCCGGCGAGTCGCCCCATCCCGTCGCGCGAGGCGAGCAAGTTGTTGAGCTCGGACGCGGGCAACACACCATCCGAGAGCGCGATGTGGCGTAACGCGAACCAGATGCCGAACGCCGACAACAACAGCAGCCAAACGCGCCACCCATCGACGAGGTGCGCAAGCCATCCGCGCGCGCGCTCGGGCGCATTCCCGCTCGGCGATTGCGTCAGCGCAACGACGAAGAGCAACGGCAACAACGCAATGCCGGTTTCCTTGCAGAGTATCGAGCCGAGGAAACAGATCGTGATGCCGAGCGCGCGCTTCCAACTCGGCCGCCGCGAATCGCGGCCCAAGGCGACGAAAATGCCGAACAATAGAAAAATGAGACAGCCGAGTTCCGACCGACCGACGATCGGCACGACGGCTTCCGTGTGAACGGGATGGCACGCAAAGAGTGCGGTGGCGACGAGTGCGGCGCCTGCGGAACAGTTGAGCCGCAGCGCAATGAGCGCGATCAGCAGCGTGGCGACCGCGTACAAGATGGCGTTTGTGATGTGATAAGGCGCCGCCGATCCAACGCCCCAGAGCGCACGCTCCAATGCGAAACTCGTGAGCGTCAGTGGTCGGTAGAGACCACAGGCCGAAAAGTCGCCCCAATAATTGTCGATGAAGAGACTTGGCACATTCGTTAGCGAGGCGAGACGCGCGTCCTCGCGCACGATGTGCAGATCGTCGAGCACAAACCCGCCCGACGCCGCGGGCAATGCGAGGACGAGCGCCAAAAATGTCGGACCGGCGAGTGTCAGGACGATGAGTGGCGAGTGGGCGGGCTTCGTTGACGGCAAGATTGTTGTCTCGGCGCCTGCTGGGCGTGCGGCCAACGAGGGGTGAGTGCGACGAGCCGCCATGAGTCGTGACCGTGGTGTAGCAACCGTCTCGCGAAAGTCTTCTGCGGCACTAGAATAGGCAGCCGCGTGCGAGCTGTCTATCGAAAGCCGCGAAAGCCGGTCGCCGGACGACTCGCCGCTGCCCTCCGCTGAAAGGACCCGTTCGTCATGGCAGTACGTGCTCTATGCGACAAGTGTCACAAGAGTTTCAGCGCCCAGGATGAATATCTTGGCCGTCGCATCAAGTGCCCGAGCTGCGGCGCGAAAGTCAAAGTGTTGAGCCCCGATGAGTTGCGGGCTGAGCGCCATCGTCGTCGCGCGCAAAAGGCTTGGCAGGAGGAGCAAGAGCAACGCATTGAACTCATCGAAATGCGCGATCGGCAGCGCCGCGGCGATGGTGCGCTGACGGCGCTTGGCACCGGCCCGGATCCGGTGCGGAATTACAACCCCGGTGCTATATCGCGCTTTCGCCGCTTGCGCGTGCTCTCGAGTTTTCTGTTGTTCTCCGCGTATTTCTTGGTGGGACTCGGAATCGCGGGCGCTGGGATCTCGCTCCATTTGTTTCGCGATGGCACGATCGCGAGCCTCAGCGTGCTCGTGCTGGTCGAGCTTGGTTGGTTGCTGGGGATGTTGCTGATGTTTGCGTTGCTCAAGTTTTCGGGGGAGATCTCGTGGCTGCTCGCGGATCTCGGCGATCATCAGATCGACGTGCGCAACTTACTGCTCGACATTCGTGAGGATTTTGACCGGGAAGCCGAACGCCAAGCCCTGGCCACACACGACCCCGGCGTTCGGGACCCGCTGCCCCGCACTGGCGCTGCGCAGTAGCGGCTGCGTCGCCGCGCAACCTGCTCGATCACGAGCGAAGCGGAAGCGGAACCGTTGAGGTTCCGTTTCCACTGCTCATGCCGACGCGTGGGCGAGCGCGACTATTCTTCGACGAAGAAGAAATCGAGTGCGCCCTTCGCGGACTGCGTGAAACCTTCGAGTCCGCTCTCTTCGCGCGGCGCTCGATGCTTGATCTCCGCGAAGATTTTTGCCAGTTTCTCGCTCGACTCAGTCGCATAGAGTCGAACCATGCCGATGGTCGTGCGCTCATCGAAGACCGTGGCCAAGATGGTGCGCTCGCCAACGAGCGTGAGCTGGATACTGTCGCGCTTCCCTTGATGGAACAGCACGGAGAACTCGTCCTCGCCGAGTAGTCGCGCCATTTCACGGGTCGCGGCGTAGGATCCAGCGACCAGCGCCGATACCGATTGAAGATCGATATCGCCGGTGGATCCGACCTTGGTGACCATGTGGCCTTCGCGGTCAATCAGAATGTTGCACTTCGAATCCGAGAGTTTGAGAAACTCGGCGAGTACTTCGTTGATCCGCTCGACATCGTCTTGGTAAAAGACGAGCCGCGTCTCTCTCAGATGATCGCTATCGGTGACGATGGCAGTGCTCCCTTCGAAAGTCTTTTTTTGCTATATCAGGGCAACAGTGTTTTTAGAAACCCCGAGTAATAAGCCGCGGCAACGAGTCCGGCGGTCACCACCAGTGCGCCGAGCACTAACGGTAGTTTGCTTTTGGCCGGCTTGATCGCCGGCATCTGCGGCCTCGCACTCACCGTCGGTTGCACGCGCACGGCACTCGCAGAGTTATGCGCCGCTACGGGAGTCGCTTGGATCTCGCGAACGAGCTGCGGCCGCGCCGGCTGCGCACGCGTCACCGGTGGCGGGGGCGCAACAGCGGTGGCAGTCCCGCCGCCTCCGCCGCCGCCGCCGCCGCCGCCGCCGCGAGCCGGAGCACTGGCGACTTGCGCTGCTGCCGGTCGCGCCATGGGTCGCGCGCCTCCGGAATGTTGTCGATTGAGTGACTCCAGAACCATGCCGGCGAGGTGCTTGAGCGTCGGGAACACACCAACGCCGTCTCGCGCAACCGCTTCAAAGTGCGGGAATCCCCACTTATTGAGGCCGGCATTGAGCTCTTCGATGCTGTAGACATCGGGAAGGTCGCGTTTGTTGTACTGCATCACCACCGACGTGGTGTTGATGTCCATGCCGAACTCTTTGAGATTCTCGATGAGGTTGCCGAGAGACTCTTGGTTCTCGGCCATCTTGCCGCGCTTCGAATCGGCCACGAAGACGATGCCATCGGCGCCTTGCAGCACGAGCTTGCGCGTCGAGTTGTAGTACACCTGTCCCGGCACGGTGTAGATCTGAAACTTAGTTTTCATGCCGGCCACTTGGCCGAGATTGAGCGGCAAGAAGTCGAAGAACAGCGTGCGGTCGCCTTCGGTCGCAATCGACGTCAGCTCGCCGACGCTTGCCACCGGCGCCTTCTGGTGAACAATTTCCAGGTTGGTGGTCTTGCCGCTGAGGCCGGGACCATAGTAGACAACTTTGCAGTTCACTTCCTTTAGCGAGAAGTTGATCTGTACCATACGAACCGCTCTCCGCTCATGGACTATCGAAAGTGGCTTAGTTGCGTCCGTTCGACGCTGTGGTCATAGAACAGCGCGACTTGAGTTTTCTCGCCACGCTGCGTATCGCCACTAGATCGGTGTTTAGTTTTATGTGAGGACGGGTGACGACGACTAAGTAGGCCGCGCCGAGATCGACGAAGATGAGTTTGCCATCGCTCGCGCTGAGCATCATCTCCTCCGGCGCATCGCCGGCGCCGACGGGCTCGAGCGCGCGTTTCAGCGTAATGACGAGCGCGGACGAAAGCGCCGCCAGCACATCTTCGGACAACTTCGGTTTGAGCGCGGCAGCGACCATGATGCCGTCACGCGTGATCACCATGCTGCCTTCAACGCCGACAATTTGATTGATCTGTTCGAGCAGCGGTTTCATCGAGTCCTCGCTGTGCGCTGCGCGCTCAAGATTTTCGTGACCTTGTCCAACAAGTTCTCCGCGCCGGCTTGCCGTGCATCGGTGTTGCCGATGTAGTAGGCCGTGAGTGCGTCCGGCATACTCTTCACAATGACCAGTCCAGTCGGCATTTTGAGCACGAGGTCGGAGAATTCTCCGAGCGCCATGCGTTTGCAGGTCAACTGGAGCGTCTCAGTGAAGACACCCAACGATTCGCCAGCCTCCGTAGTTGGTGCTCGATCGCCGAAGTAACCACCCTTGACGCAGCGATCGCCGCCCACGAGGTACAGCGCCGTCGTGCCGTCAACGCCTCGCGTCTTGTCTTCGATCACCTGGTTGACCTCGAACGGAATCGCTCCGCCGGCTGGCGCGACAGTTTGTTCTTCGCCGCGCAGTCGGCGCTCGTGGCGCAGAAACAAGTCTTGAATGTGAATCGTGGCTTCTGGTGGCAAGTCAGCGACGCGCGACGACAAATCTCTGACGCGTGGATCGCTCCCGAACGCTTTTCGCACCGGGCCAAGAAATCGCTCGGCCGCGGTCGGCGCGCGCAGGATGACAAATATCTCGCAGAGCTGCAGGAGGCACAGCGAATTACTGGGTTGCAGACCATGCGCTTTCGACAAATAGCGCAGCGCGTTGTGGCCATCGACCGAGGATTGGCTAGCGCGAAAACGCTCGAAGTACACTCGGCCAACGGCACGATAGCCAGCCGCCGAATTCGGATCGGCTTGAATAGCCATGCGGCCGTAAGTCAACGCATCGTCGGCGCGCCCGGTTCGGCGGTAAAGCTCGGCGATTTCGGCGCGCAGCGCCGCGGACCCATCGTTCTCGATCTGCGCTAGCGAGTCGGTCAACACTTGATGCAGGACGCGACCCTCGATTTGCGTCAGGCGGGTCGTGATCTCTTGGCAAGCCGGAAAGTGCTGCGTGCCTTGACGAAGGAGTTCCGCCGCAGCGTCGAGCTGATTGTTCTCGACCAGCTCACCGACTTTTCGGACTAGCTCCGCTTCGCCGCCGGTCACGAAGAGATGGGCGTGTTTGTCGACCAGCCGAGTCGACTTGGGCTTGCGACGGAATATTGACGAGAGAAACCCCACTGGAGCACTTTCCATTGGGCGAGCGTGTGTCACACACAACAGCTCGCGTAATAAGGAACGCCCGCAACGCGTGCGCGCGACGCGGGGATCTTAATTAGCATACGATGCTCGCGGCGGCGGAGGCCAACCACCACGACAGTAAAATTCTTCAATCGCGCAGCGCGCGAACTTCGAATCGCTATTCTTTTTTCGCACCGTCGTTGCTCTTCGCAGCTTTCGGCGCGTTCCCGCTTCCGCTCGGCAGTAAATGCAAGCGCTGATCCTTGCCGCAATGCACAATGACTTGCGCATCGACGAGGAGCGGCGCACCCGGTGCGCTCTCCGATGCATACAGCCATTCTTGACTACCCGTCGCGCGTGCGACCGCACTGATGTTCCCGGCGGTGTCCACCAACATGAGCGAGTTGCCACTCGATTCGGGACCGAAGAGGAAGCGACCTTCAATAGTGACGCGCCACTCCGGCCGCCCATCTGCCAGCGCGAACATCGACAACTCGCCGGCGGTAGTGACGGCCGCGAAGGCGCGATCGTCGGTCCACAAGTTGCCTGTGGGAACGCCGCCTAATTCGACCCGATACTGCACGACTCCCGTTGCTTGCGCGAGCACCAGGACGCTGTTCTTGAGACTACCCACAACGAGCGACTCGCCGGCGACTTGCAGCTCGTTTGCGAGCGGATCGCGCAACTCCGAGCGCCAAAGTTGCGCGCCGTCGGTTGTCGAGAATGCGATGACGGAGCCGGACGGCGTTGCCACAAACACTCTCGATCCAAACACGCGCGGCGGAGTGACAATGCCGGTGTCCACTTGCTTCGACCACAACAGTTTTCCACCGCGCGCATCGATCGCGATGACGACGCCACGATTCGTGCTAAGAAAGAGCCGTCCCGCCGAATCGAGCGGACTGAGCGAATGCTGACAGTAGCCGTTTTCTTTGCCGGTTGAGATGCGGAAGACTTGCTCGCCATCCTGTGCCCGCACGCGGTACACCGCGGCGTCGGAGCCGGCGAAGACCACGTCCTCGCCATCAGCGATGATGGAACTCAACACGTCGCCGAGTTCGCGCAGCGCAAATGTCCAAATCGCGTGGCCATCTTCTCGCGAAAGCGCCGAAACCTTGCCGGAGCGCGTCCCAACGAGAAGCTGCTGCGGCAGCACTAATGGGCGCGCTTCGATGGACGCGTCGAGTGTCGTCACGAGCAGCGGTCGTCGCTTGAGCGCTATACGCACGAGCGCCGTCTTCAGCGGCGTGACCCAGAGTGATCGCGACTCGAATCCGGGCGCTTCGACTCGCAATGCGAGCTCGTCGCCGAGCTGCGCTTTGAGCTTGTAGGGCGGACCCGCGACCGGCTCGCCGTTCGCGTAGACGGTCGCTGACGGCGGCAGCGTCTCGATTCGAACGGGCAAGATCGCGCCTCGCGCCTGCGGCGCATTTGGAAACTCCTCGGCGAGGCGGCGAAACAATCGCGCCGCCAACTCGTCAGCGTGCGCGCGCTCGGCAGTGACGGCTTCGTTATGGAGTCGCTGCGCGGCGGAGAGGTAATCGCCGAGGCGTTGTTGTTCACCGCTGATGAGCGAGCGCACTTGTTCCGAAACTCGATCCGGTGGAAGTTGACGATAGAGCTCGAGCGCGGCCGCGAACTCGCCGCGATTCGTGAGACGCGCCGCTTGCGTCAACACGCGTTCGACCTCCTCGCCGTTGAGCGAGGTGAGCGCCGCGGGATTCCCCGGATTGGCACTCTTCGGTTTGACGCCGCTCGTCGCAACGCTCGAGTCGACCGTCGACGGAGGGAGCAACCATGCCAAGAGACTGAAGCGAAAACTCGAGCGAAACAGTTGCAAGTCGATTGCCGCATCTTCCATGCGGCCGTTTGCGAGATGTCGATCGGCGCTTCGCGCCAGCTCGGCGTGCGCTTCGCGCGCTAGGTGCTCGTAGCAGGCGGCGAAACCCACGAGCCCGAGCGCGAGCGCGAGCAGCGCCGCGCGAATCCGCCGACCTCGACTCCGCTGCCCCCTTCGGAGCGGCCGTTCGAGTTCGGTCAAGCTGCGGCGCAATCGAGTGACGCCGGGGGCTTGGCATTCCTCGAGTTTCGCGACGACCTTGCGCAGATTGACGGTGTCGTGCTTCTTGAGCAATTGCTGAGCCGCCAGCTCGAACAACTCAACCGCCTGGTCTTGTTTCCCCGCGATGAGATACAGATTCGCTGACTCGGTCAGCAGCGCGGTGTCCAGCGGCCGTTGTTCCGCCAGAGACTTCAGAATTACCGCGCCTTGCTCATAGTCGCGAGCGCGTTGCACGCACTCTAGGAATACATGCAACGCTTTGATCCACTCACGATCCTTGTCGCCCTCGAGCGCAAGTCGCACGAGTTCGCCACGTGCCTCGAGGGAGTTTGGCGAGAGCTCGACTAGCCGATGCAAGTACTCGCGCTGTTCGGCGGTGTTACTCTGCGCACGCGCGTGCTGCGCCAGTTGCAGATAGTGCGGGACCAACTCTTCCGCGCTGCTTTTCTTGCGCTCGAGATAGAGCAGCAGGCGCTTCCGCACCTCTGCGTTCTCGGGTTCGTCGGCGAGGATCGAACGGAAGACTTCTGCCGCGCGCTCCATTTGGAACTTGCCCCGCAGGCGCTCACCGAGTTGGCGTTTGTCTTCGAGCGACACCGGCTTGATGAGGTTGGCGTCGAGCAATGCCCGCATCGTGCTGTAGATGTAGAACTCCGGGATGCTCGACTCACGCACGACCTCTTGTAGTGTCCGCTCGCCGTTCAGTTGTTCGATGAGCACGCCGAGGCGTGCGGCGTCGAGCGCGTCTGGACTCTGGACGGCTGCGACTTGGGCGGCAGGCGCCGCGAGCTGGTAGATCTCAAAACTGTTTTGCACACGTGACCGAATGCGTTGCCAGTCATCCTCGCGGCGCGCGACTTCCATGAGCAGCGCTGTGGCGGAGAGTTCAAGTTGCCGATTCACTTCCGGCGAAGAGAAAATTTGCCGGTTCGGCTCGAGCGCTCGAATTTCGAACTTGTAGCGCGCGCCTTGCCAGAGAAAGACCTCGTACAGTCGCTCGAAGAAGTGCTCGCGCAGCGGACCTTCGATTTGCTCCGCGCTCAGTAAGTGGCGATCCAGCAGAATATCGCCCGGCGGGCGCGGCTCCGTTACGGTCGCGAACACATTCTGATACTCGCTCGTCGTCAGAATCTTGAGGCGCGCGAGCGCGTGCTGCAAAAGCTGTGACGAGTGGGGCCGTTCGGTGATGAGCGACACCTGTGAACCGCGAATCGCGAGCCAGCGTTCGCGCTTGTCGAAATGAATCGACAAGATGCCCTCTTGCTGGTTCAGCGCGAGGGTTTGAAATATGTTCTGCAACGGCAGGTTGCGTGTATCGCCTTGTAACAAAGTCCAGCCTGAATAGTTCGTGGGGTCGCGCGGCGGCCGATGTCGGGCGGCGCTCGCTCGTGCAACACTCCTAGTAGAAGCATAACTGCCGGGCACGGCTATTGCCAAATTGGGCGGCGAGCGAAGCGTCGCGGAACGAGAACGAATGGGCGTTTTCGGCCGCGTCACGGCGCGGACGAAAACTACTTGAGCGAGTCATTTGCGCAGGCCCGAGATGCTATGCTTCAGCGGCTCAAATCGCGCATTTGTCTACACACCTGTATGGCAAGCCTCACTACGCGATGCGGCGGCGACGGAAGGGTTTAACGTGGGAAATTTGGGTGGGCTCGGAGCGCCCGATGAGCTCTCGTTGCTCGATGGCGTGCAACTGCTCGAGCAAATCACGTACTTGCATGGCGCGTTGACCGAGGCCGAGTTTCACGAGCAACTGAGTCGCGTGCTTGAGAATCTGTTGGCGCGCCGCGACTACTCGCTGCTCGAAGTCACGCATGAGCAAGCCGTCGTAAGGGCCAGCAGTCGCGTGCCCGGACTGCGCCGGCGCCTGAATCCGCCGATTCTCACCGTCGCGGATACGTTGCGGCTCGCGCAGATCGATGCGGGGGAGGCGAACGGCCGCGACCATAGCGCTGCGCGAGCAAGTGTCCAAGTCGAGTCCATCGCACTTCCCATCGTTGAGATTTGGCATCTTGGGGAGAGCGGGCCAGTGAGCGGCTACTTGGTATTTCATGACGAGGCCGAATGTGCAACCGGCAATCAGGAACGTGCGTTGCTCGTCGAGTTGAAGCGCAATATCTCGATCGCTTTTCACAAACTCTCGGATCAATCGCATTTGCACCAACAATCCGAGCTGTTGTCTGCGAAACTCAGCGCGATCAATGAGATCGGTGAGATGCTCGGCGTGCTTGATCTCGACGTGTTGCTGACCAAGCTCATGGAACTCTCTTTGTACGTCGTGAATGGCCAAGTCGGTTCAATCATTCTGGTGCGTCACGACGAGTCGGGTCAGCGCATCGTCGAGAGCCCGATTGAATGGGGACTGACTCTAGAGATGGCGACATGTCTGCGGACGCGCAGCGATGTGCCGATTTACGAGCAGGCGATCGAGGATGGCCAAGCCGTCGTGTTGGCGGACTTCGCGCGAGCCGACGGCTATTGCATCTCCGGCATGGCGGCGCGTGTCGACTCGTATCTTTGTATTCCGCTAGTATCGAAGACGCGCGTCTTAGGCGTCGTCAATCTCGTGAACTGCCTCGAGGAGACGGCTGTGTTTCTAGCAGCGGATCGCGAAGTGCTGATGACACTGTGCCGGCTCGCGGCCACGAGCATCGAGAATGTGCAGCTCTATCGAGACAGTCTCGAAAAGGAACGCATTCAAGCCAGCCTGCGGATCGCGCGTGACATTCAGCAGCGCCTCTATTCCACCAAGGCGCCAGCGCTCGATTGGCTCGACATCGCGTCACGCTCGGAATCCTGTGATGAGACCGGCGGCGACTATTTCGATTTTGTGCCAGCCAACAACAACGGCATGACATTGATCATCGGTGATGTTTCCGGTCACGGTATCGGCGCCGCGCTCCACATGGTGGCCGCGCGCGCCGGGCTGCGTGCGACCTTGGCCCACGACGCCGCCTTCGATCGCCTGACTGAGGCGCTCAACACGCAGCTTGCCCACGACATGGAGATCGACCAGTTCATGACTCTTTGCATGGTCTCACTGGCCGGACCCGGTCGACCGCTCCTCTATGTCAACGCCGGTCACGACGCGCCCTGCGTCTACCGAGCCGCGACTGGCAAAGTCGAGATGCTGAACGGGACTGGCTTGCCGTTGGGGTTATTCGCCGACGCGTCGTATACACTCGGCGAGGCCGCTGGTCTCGATACAGGCGACGTGTTGCTCGCGACAACCGACGGAGTTTGGGAAGTCTTCAACGACGAAGGTCAGTTGCTAGGCAAGGAGGCGCTCGCCGAGATCTTTCACCGCCACGCTGCGAGCGGCGCCGACTCCTCTCAAATTGCGTCGGCGATTCTCGAGGAAGTCGGGCAATACACCGGTGGCCGACCGGCGCGCGACGACGTCACGCTCGTCGTTTTGCGCATGCAGTGATCCCGCGCCGCTGCCGTTCTTGAACCGGTCTCGCAGTCATGGCTTGTCTCTTCCATTTCCATGGAGCCCGCCCGTAGGATAGTCGCCGACTCGTGCCGGTTCGCGCTAGTGCCGTGTCAGGCAACCTTGGCCCGCTAGGTTCGAGGCAACTTGGGTTAGGCTTGGTCGCGAGCGACCGAGCGAAACCGGAGGCGACCTGCCTGGTCGTTGAGGATTTCGCGACGGAGGAG
>JBJXGE010000069.1:0-63799 GCA_046154185.1 Planctomycetota bacterium | reverse complement strand
AGAGTCGATCCGATCTGAGGGCCTGCAAGGCCCGTCGGGTTATAGCCCGGGGTTGACCGGCAGGGTCGGTCCGCCGGCCCGGCCGGTCTACCCCGGGTAAGGGTGAAGAAGCGATCCGGCCTGCAAGGCCGGAGGAGAATCCTCGTCTCGCGCCGATAATGCGCCGCGTGCGCGATGTCGATGGCGAGGCGAACAGACAAGCGATCGGCGATGGCAAATCGAGTCGTCCGAAGTCGTCGCCAATTGAATGCTGTCGCATCAGGTGAACCTCGCGATGCGAATGGCGTGATCGAAGAGAGTCGATCCGATCTGAGGGCCTGCAAGGCCCGTCGGGTTATAGCCCGGGGTTGACCGGCAGGGTCGGTCCGCCGGCCCGGCCGGTCTACCCCGGGTAGTCGATCCGATCTGAGGGCCTGCAAAGCCCGTCGGGTTATAGCCAAGGGTTGGCCGGTCTGCCGGCCTACCCTTGGTACTGTTCGAAAACGGATCCGGCCTGAAAGGCCGGCGGAGACGTCGTCTAGAACTGCACACTCTCCGCATTCACTCCAGCAAATGGCGGTTGTGCGCGCACACGAACAGCAAGCTCTCTTGGCAAACGAGTTCGACCGGCCGATCCGGGTCCTCGGCGCGCGATCTGCGAAACTTCTCGAGCGGCGTGAGGAAATCGAACATCGGGCGACTCGTGTAATTCCAGAGGTCGACGAATGCCTCGAACATGACGGGAAAATTTTTCCCATTGCTCAAGAACACGCCGGCCCGCGGGAGGATAGCGAAGGGTTCGTGTACATGCTGGAACAGCGATTGAATTTGTTCGACTGTCAGTGCGAACCGTTCGTGTTCGAGTGTTTGGCGCACGCGCGCGATAACGGCGCGTTGCTCGTCCGCAAAGTCGCTGAAATCTTCGAGTCTGCTTCGCATCGCCATGACGTCGCCTTTTTTCGCGGCGCTTCCCACGCGATCAGGCGTGGTGGTGGCGCGACCAAGGGCGATCAGCAGACTTCGTGCCGAGTCAATGCGGCGAGTGCGTGTGCGATCGTGATCGCGGCGGCACTCGTCGCCGCGACCTGAACAGGACGCTAAACAGGAGTTCGACCGTAATCGGTCGTTGCCGGCGAGGAAGCGGCTAGCCGGGCATTCCTTTGTAGTACGACGACGCGAGTTGCAGATAGTCCCGCAGCGCGTCGATCGTCCAAAAGCGCTCGACGCGTTCGACCTCCGCGGAGCCGTTGAAGAGGAGGAGCGTCGGGATCGAGCGCACGGCGAACTCGCGAATGAGCGCCGACCAATACGGCAATTCGACCTCGCCGAAGTTGATCGCGTCATTAAAAAGTTGCGAGAGCTGTTCGAGATCTTTGCGCAAGAACTCGCTCGGCCCGGCGAGCGGGAAGTAAAAGTTCAGCAAGAACAGACCCTGATTTTCGGCGATCGTTTCGTGGATGCGCTCGGCCGCGTAGCGAACCAAATGAGTCATGGCGACTCCTCTCTCGTCGCCGTAGCTCGTCGGCTCACTTGTTGTCTCGGCGCGGGTCGCAATTGCCGACGAACACGGCGCTACATCGCGCGCGATTCTATCGGTTGCGAATTGTTTGTCGCGGCTGCAGCTCACTGCCGCGCGTGGCTCAGTCGAGCTTGTGGATTGCGAGCCAACCAGCGGCGCCGACCAATAGTACGGCCGACCACCACCAAATGCGCGCGAGTGCGGGCATGCGTCCTGCCAGCGCGACCAGTGCGCCGAGCGCCAACCAAATACCAAACTTGAGTTGAATCCAAAGTGGGTAAGGAAAATCGAGTTTCATTTTGGCGAGCATGCCGAAGCCGCCGACCAGCGCGACCAGTAGTCCGACACCGTGGAGCAACAGCGAATGCTTGCGCCACGGATGATTGCGTTCGGCGTGTAGCACGGCGCAGGCCAGCACCCCGGCAAAGGCCATCACGGACATCACGACGCCGGCGATGTGAACCAATTTGTAGAACTCAAGACTCATGGACGCTCCTCTTGCACGACGTGCGCCCATTATGGTTCAACGACGACGCGAGCTAAAGGCCGTCTCGAGAAGGGCGGGCGGAAAACGGGGCGTCCAACGGCGCGATTTTTGTGGAGTTATCCCGAACGGTCGCCTTACGGGCAAGCGTCGCAGTGCGAATAGCCTTCGCAATCGAGGAGATCCTCGTCGGGATCGGGGCCACACTCGGGGAAGGGCGCGACCGGCGGCGAGCCCTGTTTGAACAAGTGGTCGAGGATATAGACCGAGTCCGCGAGATTGATCAGACCATCGTTATTGATGTCGCAAGCGTCTTCGCACGTCACCACTTGGCCAAAGAATTGTTGACCAAGCACGAGCGCCGCGTCGGCAAGGTCGAGCTTGTCATCTTCGTTGCAATCGCCGCGCACGAAGGTCACCTCGCGGAAGAGCCGCAGGCAGCAACCATACTTTGTGATGTTTTGGATCGACTGGAAGTCGATGACCACAATGTTTTCGATCGGCACGAGACCGGTGCCGTTGATCGGATCGCAAAACTGCACGCACAGCTCTTCGCACTCCGCACCCGGCGTCGGGCACACCAGCACGGCGGTGCAGTGCTTGCCGATGTTCTGGATCGACTGGTAATCGACGACGGCGATATTCTCGATGAGCACGCTGCCGAGACCATTGATTTGGTCGCAAAACTCGATATTCAGAAGCGCCTCGCACGGGGCGTCGGCCGCCACCGTGACGTCGATGCAGCCAAGCGTCAGCGGCGTCGTCGTGTACAGAAGCGTTTGCCCTAAGAACGGCGGAAACAAGTCGAGCAAGACGCCGGCCAAGAGCTCGCAGCCGTCCCCGTCGTTGGGGTCGTTATCGACTTGGAAGTTCACGTACTCCGCGCCAACGGCGCCGGCCGCGGTGCCGTCGATAGTGAACGTGCCGAACTCGAGATCGCAGTCGAAGCATACCGCGATTTGCACACCCTGAATCGCCATCGCCGGACTCGTGTAGAAAAAGCACAACTCAAAGGTCGAACCGGGCGCCGCCTGAATCGGACCTCCGAGCGGTTCGCCCGCCGCGTCGAGCGTAAGGCCTTCGAGCCCGGCGTAAAAGTTGATTCCCAACGGCGGCGCGGGCGCCTGCGGCGTGCAGATCGGCGTGTCCGTCACCGACACGGTGATGCACGCGAATGCCAGCGGCGTCGCGCTCGGCGGCACCGTTTGTCCGGCGAAAGGCGGCAAGGCGTCGAGCAAGATTCCCGCGACGAGCTCACAACCATCGCCGTCGAAGGGCGTATTGTCGATTTGATAGTTGACGAACTCCGCACCGACCGCCTCGACGATCGTGCCCTCGATCGAGAAACTTTCGACGATCAGTTCACAATCGAAGCACACCGCGAGTTGAAAGCCTTGGATGTTCTGTTCACTCGTGTAGAAAAAACACAACTCGGTCGTGCCGCCGCGCTTGACCTCGTGCGCTTGATCGATCGGCTCACCCGAACCGTCTACTGCCAATTCGAGTGCGCCACAATAAAAACTCACGGTGCTCGGCGCGCGCGGCTCGATGGTGACGATTCCCACTTCGAGATCCGGCTGCGTCATTACGCCGTTGATCATCAACAGATTCTCGACGGGCGGGCTGCCCAGCACGCCGTCGGCGAACGTCAGCGTGCGGGTCACGCTCGTGTCGACACCCGCAACCAGATCCAGCACCGCCGTGTAGAGAAAGCTGGCGATGTGATGGCTCGGGCCAGGCGGAATGACTTGGCCGGCGTACGGCGCGAATTGATCGAGCACGACCGCGAGCGTGCCGCCGCTACCGCCGACTGGGGCGATACTCTTGAGCACGAGTTCCGCGCCCGCAGCATCGGTGTCCGTGTCATTGATCAGAATATCCTCGAGCTCGAGCGCGAGCGGATCGTGCGTGATTGCGATGACGAATCCCTCGACCGGTCGCGCGAGATTGCTGAGCAAGATCGGCACCGCGGCAAAATTGAAGCTGCCGATCGTGGTTGGCTGCATGTAGAGCAGATTGGGTGGCGCGGGCGAGCTCACGAAGACCCCGGCGACAAACGTGAGTCCTTGGGCGGCGTCGATGACCGCGCCCGTCGACGTGGTGACGGTATTCACGACCGGCGGATCGCCAAACGCCGCATCGACAAACGTGAGCGGCTGACTGGTCGCAAACGTGACAGCGACGAGCGGCGTCGCCGTGAAGGTCGCGACGAGTAAGTCAATTCCGGGCGCAATCGTCTGGCCGGCAAAAGGCGCCACGGCATCCAGCACGACTCCGAGCGTCACGCCGCCGGTCGCATCGTAAATACTCCCGACTGATTGCTCGGCCCCGAGCGCCGCGCCCGCCGCTTGAATTGCATCGACGGCGAGTTCCGTCGAGTTGTAGGAAATTGCGAGCGTAAAGGCGCGCACCGGCGCGTTCGTCGTGAGTCGCACCTCGACTTGTCCAGACACCAAGCCGGCGACCGACGTGCCGATGACCTTCAATTGCGTTTGGCCGCGCGCCGCTTCCGGCGTCACGATGACAAATAAGGTCAACACGAAAACAAGTACGTGAAGTCGCATCGACCATTCCCTAACGAAGCGAGAAAATCACACACGGCCCGACGTCGGGCCAACTCCGGAAACGCCAGCACTCCAAAACACGCGGAATTCGCGCGCTAAAACACGCAGAGTGACGGCGCTTTCGAGTCAGTCGAGTTGTCTTGCCCTTGGCGACAGATTTGACGCTTTATCTCAGCTCGCGGAATTCTAGTCATCCGTCGTTGGACCTACAAGCGTCCGGGCCATTTGGCCGCCGGCTGCCGCGGCTGCAAGGGTCGCGGCCAACGACCCGCCAGCAATCGACCTGTCGCTCCCGGCCATGGAGTAACCCATGCGTGGAGTTATAGATCTAGTGAATTCTACGATTGCAGATTTGCGCGCCCCGGCTGCGAATCCGGATAGTCGACGCTCAGTTTTTCTTCGACAGCTCTTCGATGAGCTTCTCGGCTTCCGTCGCAGCGTCGCTCCCTTGGAACTGCTTGGCGACATCGCGCAGGATTTTCAGCGCGCCTTCTTTGTCGCTGGCACGCAACTTCTCGGCCTTTTCGATTCCCTTGCGGGCGACGCCATTGATGTCCTTCAGCAGCTCGACGCACTTCTCGCTCTCGGGGTAACCCGAGAACTCGATCACTTCGCGACACTTCTTGATCGCCGCGCTCCAACTCTCGGACTTGATACTCTTCTCCACCGCGGTCGTCTTCTTCGCCAACTCCTTTTGCACCGATGCGGCCCAGGCGTCGGCGGTCTTCACGCACTTGAGGATGTTCAAGTGTGCTGCCTTATCTTCGAGTCGCTGGCGCGCGAATAGATCGATCCTGTTGCCGTACCAATCGGTCACGACGACCGTGGGAAACTTCTCGGGCACTTCATAGCGCTTGCGCAGCTCGGAATCCGGATCGACCTTCGCTGTCACGAGAATGAAAGGCGAGTTCATCGACTGCTCGGCGAGCTGCTTGGTTTTGAACACGATCGGTTCGTCGGTGCTGCCCTTGGCCGGAAAATAGTACAGGATCCCGACGATGTTGAGTTTCGCGCGATCCTTCGCATCGCGGTGGTCCGACCAGCGCGTGTCGTACCCGGCCTGGCCGCCAGCTTGACGCGCAGCGGCTGGGTTGAGCGATGTGCTCGAGAGCGCGAGCGCGCCGAGCACGAGCAGTTTTGTCGGTCGGGCAAAGTTCATGCACGTTTTCTTTCGATCGCTGAGTGTGGGCTGCGCGCGGGGATCAGGAAAACTTGGCCCGCGTCGCGAAATGTTGCGCGCATTCTATCTCACGCGCGTTGGGCCGAAAGCCACGCCTCGACGAGCCCTCGAAATGTCTGGCCGCGATGCTCGTAGCTCGTGAACTGATCGAAGGAGGCGCAGGCAGGGGAGAGTAATACGGTATCGCCGGACTCCGCCAACGCCAGCGCCGCCTGAAACGCGCCCGGCAGATCCGCCGCGTGCGTGATGTTGCGCGCGGCGTAGCCCGCGTCTTGCAGCGCCGCGTCGATGGCCGGCGCGGTCGCGCCGTATAAAACGACGGCGCGCGCGCCGTCGCACGCCGCGCGCGCGAGCGCGTCGAACGGCGTGCCTTTGTCGCTGCCACCCGCGAGGAGCAGCGCGCGCGGCGCGTAGGCGTCGATCGCCGAGGCCGCGGCTTCGGGCGTCGTCGCTTTCGAGTCGTTGACGAAGCCAACGCCGTCGCGCGCACCGAGCCACTCTTGCCGATGCGCAAGCGGGCGAAACTCGCGCACGGCCGCGGCTATGCCCCGCGTCGTCGCGCCGAGCGCGAGCGCGAGCGCCGCCGCGCAGGCGAGATTTCCGCGTTGCGCCGCGCCGCGGATGTGCGAGCCGGCGACGTGCGCTAGCGTGGCGGTATTTCCCTCGCCGTCATGAGAGCGGAGTGCATCTGCGACGCATTCGACGCACGCGCCAGTCGCCAGCTCCGTGCCGCTGAAACTCACGATCTTGCGATCGACCGCGCGCCGGCTCCACTCCTGAAACCATTCACTGGCGTGCGGCAGCACTGCGACCTGCGAGCCGACGCGCGAGCTCGAGCTATCGTCACGGGGCGCCGGATCGAGCAACCGCTCCTTCGCACGGCGATACGCCGCGAGGCTGCCGTGCCAGTCGAGATGATTCGGCGCGAACTGCGTGATCGCGACCGCGAGCGGCCGCGGCGTGTCAGCGCGCAATCGTTCGAGTTGAAAACTCGAGAGCTCGAGGACGACGCGATCATCGGCCTTGACCTGCGCCAAGTCCGGCAACAGCGAGCCGCCAAAATTCCCGCCGATGAACGCGCCCAGTCCACTGTGACGCAGCATGTCAAAAGTGAGTTGTGTCGTCGTGCTCTTGCCGTTCGAGCCTGTTATGCCGGCGACCCACGGCGTTGGGCACCAACGCAGAAACAAGTCGATCTCGCTCACCAACGTGGCGCCGGCCGCGCGCGCCGTTTCGAGAAACGGTTGCGCCGGCGGCACCGCGGGATTGACGACGACCCAGTCGGCCGCGGTAAAGTCGGCGGCGTCATGACCACCGAGCCGCCAGCTCGCGATCGGCAGCGCGCGCAGGCGAGCGACCGGGGCCGCGAGCGCATCGGCGCTCAAGCGATCCGTGATGGTGACGCGCGCGCCGCGTTCCGAAAAAAACCGCGCGGCTCCTTCACCGCCGCCGAAGCGGCCGAGTCCAAACACGAGGACACGCAGCCCCGCGAAATCCACGGGTGCGCGCGCCGGGATCGTGGTGGCGACGCGCTCGATCATCGTTGGTCGGAACTCGGCGTCGTCGGTTGCGGCGTGAATTCGACGCCGTGCTCGGTCGCCGCTTTTTCAAGCGCCGCGCGCTCCGCCGGATCGTTCGGATCGAAACTCGTGAGCGCGATCGTCACTTCGTGGGTATCGGTGATCGTGAACGGCAGGAGCTGCTCGACAAACAGATCGAACGGAAAGTACTGATACCAGGGCGGTGACACCGTGACCAAGGCGACTTGGCTGCGATAGCGCGGGCCGTCGCCGACCGACTCGAGCCGCACCAGCAACTCGTGCGTGCCGTAATGATCGAAGCGAAATGTCGCGGGTCCCGTGCCGATGGGATGGCCGTCGACGTAAACGCGCGCGCCGATCGGGTCCGTGCGCACTTGCAAGACTCGCTCGACACAACCGCTTGTCGAGCAGAGGAGGCCGACGAGGCCAAAAACGCTAATCCGCGCGCGCGCGCCCGACAACGTGAACGACGATGTGCTTCGCTGCATGCTGAGTTCCTGTCGTGCAAGGGTCGGGGGATTATAGCTGGGCTGGCACGTCGCGCGATGAGCGAACTGAGGGCGTTGAACGCGCGCGTTTCGCACTGCGCCATTGACCGCGACCGCCTGAATGCCGACCATAGCGACCTCGACGACGTACGCCGCCAGGATCTGTTCAGGGTGAAACAATCCCGCGGCGGACGAGAAAACACGGAGGGCACGTTCATGCGCGGAAGACCGATCCATCGCAGCGCCGTCTGGGCGCTTTGCTTGACCAGTGCGTTCATCGCGGCAGGGTGCGGGAGTACACGCGTGTCGCTGGCATCCAACAACCCGACGGCCGTGCAAGGTGCGACGTCGACGACGAAGCCGAGTTCCGCGGCGTCGCCGTCCGCCAACGACGTCGCCGGCGGAAAGGAGACCGCCAAGCCCGACGCTGAGGACAAGACCGAAAAACTCGCGAAGAAACAGCGCGATCTGAGTTACGCGGAGCTCGAGCTCGCGATCAGTCGGCAAGCGGGGGAGGCCGAGGCGCGCGAAGCGCGGGACGCCGTGCGCGAAGCAGAACGTGGCCTCGAAGAATCGCGGCGCGAATTGGACGCGTATCTCAAAGTCGACAAAGAACTGGCGCTCGCGCGCTCGCAACTCGGGCTCGAGCGCGCGGCGTGGGCGATGGAGGCGGAGACGCAGGAACTGCGCGAGCTGCAAGTGATGTATCAAGAAGAGCAAATCGCGACGCTGACCAAAGAACTCGTGCTGCAGCGTGGCCAAAAGGGGCTCGAGTTCGCGACGAAGGCGCTTGAGATGGAGACGCGCGAGAGCGTCCAGCTCCGTGAGTACGAGTTGCCGAGAAAACAGCGCGATTTCGAACAGAAGATTGCGAAGGGCGAGCGCGGGCTAATGGAAGCCCGCGCGAAAGCGGACCGCGGTGAGCTCGAGCGCCAATTGCGCGTGCTCAAGGCAGAGCACGCGTGCGCGGATCTCCAGCGCGAAATTGCGAAACTCGAGAAAGAGTTGGCGGCAGCTCGCAAAGGTGAAGCTCCATCTTCTGCGGCGCCGAGCGGCGGCACGAAACCGAGTTCACCATGAAGCGACCGCTACTGGCTCTTGGCGTTGTCGGGCTCCTCGGTCCAGCGATACCGTGCGCGATCGGCAGAGTCGCCGCGCAACCGGCGCCAGCACCCGTCACTCCGGCCGCGCCGGCGAAAGATCCGAAGCTCGCGCCGGCGACGATGACCGTCGCCGAAGCTCAGGAGAGCATTGCGAGCGCGATGCAGTATTTCCAGCGGACGCAAGGCGCCGACGGCTCGTGGGGCACGAGCACGGTCGAGTCGTTGTGGGAGGAGAACTACTCGAACGCGAGTTTCTACGCGTGGAAGATGGCGGGCACGGCGATCGCGTGTTTGGCGATGTTGGAAGTCGACGAGACGCCCGAGATCCGCGCGTGTCTCGACAAAGCGCTGCGTTGGCTGGTCGATAGTGCCATTCCGTTGCGGTGCAGCGATTGGGACATCGACAACAATTGGAACACGCTCTACGCGTTTCAGACGCTTGTGCGCGCGGCTCAGGACCCGCGCTATCAAGACGCGGCGTGGAGCGACAAGATCAAGTCGCGCGGCCTCGAACTCTACAAGATGCTCGAGAAGTACCAGGATCCGCTCGGCGGCTGGGGCTACTACGAAGGAATCGTTGTGTCGCGGCGACCCACGTGGTCGACGAGCTTCTCGACGGCGTGTGTGATCCCGGCGCTGCTCGACGCGAAACAACAGCTTGGTTGGGAGATCGACAGCAAAGTTTTCGAGCGGGCGACGAAATACGTCGAAAGATGTCGATTGCCGAGCGGCGCCTACACGTACGATCTCTCGTCGATTCCGTTTGTCACTGGAGGTGAGGATATCAGTCACCTCAAGGCCAGCTTGGGCCGCACGCAAGTTTGTAATTGGGCGTTGCGGAAAGCGGGATCGGCCGTTGTGACCGACGATCGCATCCGCGCGGGTTTAGAAGCCTTTTTTGGTCAACACAAATTTCTCGATGTCGCGCGCATGAAGCCGGTGCCGCACGAGTCGTACTATCGCAACGCGGGCTATTTTTACTTTTTCGGCCACTGCTACGCGGGCCGACTCATCAACGAGTTGCCGGCGGCCGAGCGCGAAAGCTGGCACGCTCGCTTACGCCCCCATCTCATCAAGGCGCAGTGGAAAGACGGATCGAGCATCGATTTCGTCGGCTCCACCTATTCGTGGCTCTACGCAACCGGGTTTTCGGTGCTCGCGCTCGACGCGGGGTTGCCGGACAAGACGCCGACGCCGTAATGCGGTGGCGGCGCGCCGACTCGTTCAGCGCTTCGGTTCGAGCACGTACGCGACGCCGCCCGTTGCGAACCACACGCGCTCGAGATCCGCGCGCGAGTAGCGGAGCTGCCCACTCGCGGCGTCGGTGGCGGCCGGATCGTTGACGAGCACGTGGCCGGCGGCGTCGAAACCGGCGAGGACCAGCAAATGGCCGGCGGTCGAGTCGTAAGGCGCGCCGCGCAATTCACCGGCGCGTGCGCGCACGCTGATCACGAGCGGTTGGTCGTTCGCGATGCACTGCTCGACTTCGCGCCACCCCGAGAATGCGCGCAAGTAGCCGGGCACTCCGCGGAGGTAGGCGGCTTGTATGGCGCGCGGCCAATTGCCGTAGATGTCGTGCTCGCGATCGAAGATCGCGGCCGCAATCGTTTCGGTCGGGAGCGGCACGCCGCGATACTCGAGCAGCATCGCCACCGAGGTCGGACTGCAGATGCGGCT
This sequence comes from Planctomycetota bacterium, assembly GCA_046154185.1. Taxonomy (GTDB): domain Bacteria; phylum Planctomycetota; class UBA8108; order UBA1146; family JAJFFE01; genus JBJXGE01. Next base: position 53,264 of record JBJXGE010000069.1, on the reverse strand, counting down.
CGCGAGCGCAGTGTCGCCGACCGCGCGTTGACTTCGGTAGGGAACTGGGAGGCGACGCTGCCAGCGCGCGGCGTCGATCTGCGGCGGCAGCGGTGCGGCCGGCGCGGACACCGTGTCGCTGAGGTCGCTGAGACAAACGGCGAAGCGCGTGAGTCGCGGCGCGTCCGCGCCGCCGCCGCCCGTGACGCGAATCCGATACTGCACGCGATCATAGTGCGTCGACGAATGGAACACGTCGACGTCGACTTTGCCGCCCGCAAACTCAGTCGGCGCGCGCGCGCAGCTCGACACGTCGCCCCAATTGCCGATCTCCAAGTACGGCGACCAACTCGCATCCGCGCGGCGTCCGACGCGCAGCTCCACGCAGAAACCCTGCGAACTCGCCACGGCTATATTCCACGACATCAACACGCGGTTGAACGGCGCGTGCGCTTCGAGCACACCGCTCTCGTGACAATCCGCGAGGACGACGGTCTCGTCGTGAAGCAGCAACTCATGTGGCGCGCGGCGCGGTCGACTCGCGGCCGCCAAGAATTCGTCGATGACTAACCCCATTTCCGCGAGGTACGCGTCATGCGCGGTGTGCTTCACCCACGCTGCGATGAGATAGTCGTGGGCGCCAAACCCGACGCGTGCCGTATCGAGTTGCCAATCTTTCCAGAGCGGGTTCGCACGCAAGTGCGCACGCGCCGCCGCGGCTTGCGGGTGGGATGCGAAGTGCTGAAGTAACACGCCGATGCTCGGCGTGTCGACGCCATCGACCCGACGTTTGCCGATCAAGAGTGCAAGCCGACCGTTCGTCAAGTCGAAGACGCAGCACCCGGCGTCCGCCCCTGCGATGCCGTACCGAACGAGAGTTTTGGCGTGGGCGGCCGCCACCGACCGGGGCAGGTCGGCGTCGGCTGGCAGCTCCGAAGCGAAGCCGAGCGTGCGCTCAGCCGTCGGCTCGTCGACCGCGCCAGTACGCGGTCCGAAGCAGCCGGCACAACACAAGAAACCGGCGCAAACCGCCGCCGCCGCGGCGCGCCAGTCGCGCCGAGATGCGTGACGCGCGCCGAAAATTCGTCCGCGGGCCAATCGTCACCTTTCCGAACCGTTTCGATAGCGGTTACACTGTTGCGTCCATCGCGCCGGCTGGGACGGCTCCGGTTCGGACCGCCGCGTCGACGGCGCGCGTTTCAGCTCCTCGTGGGAGGAATGTCCTGAATGAGCTCGGGGATCGCTATCGGGGGTGTAGGTTTCATTCCGACGAGCTTTCGATCCTTGTTTTTAGGCGCAGATCTGACGCTCTCGCCATTCGTTGCGAACCGCATGCAGATCGAAGTTCGTCCGTTGGAATCGCTCCGTTCGCACAGACCATAGAGAGAAACAGTCATCATGGCAAAGTCTGATCCGTTGCTCAGCAAGATTCGGCAAATCTGCTTGGCGTTGCCGGAGACGAAAGAAACGATGACGTGGGGCAAACCCCATTTCCGCGTCGGCGACAAGATTTTTGCCGGCTATAGCAATGAGAACGGCAAGACCGCGATCGGTTTCAAGCTCGAGTCGGCGCACGCGGAGACGATCTTGCTCGACGTGCGATTCTCGCGCGAGCAAGCCGTCGGCTACAAGGGTTGGATTTCGATGGAGGTCGGCGTCCTGACGAATTGGGAGGAAGTGCGACCACTGATCCACGAGAGTTATCGTTTGATTGCGCCGAAGGCGAAGCCGCCCGCGGTCGAAAAAGTCGTCGCGAAGAATGCGACGCCGGAGGCGGCGAAGCCGAAGGCTGTTTTGACGAAGGCAGTCTTGTCAAAGGCGGCTACCGCGAAAGCCTCGTCCGCAAAATCGATGTCCGCGAAGAGCGCGGGATCGAAGCGCGGGGCATCGAAGGCCGTCGCGTCGAAGGCGCCAACTTCGAAAGCGTCGACTTCGGCGCGCCCCCGTTCCGCGAAGGTGACGGCCGCGAAGGTGACGTCCGCGAAGAAGACTGCCGTAAAGAAATCGCGCTGAAGCGAACCGCACTCGCTCAGCTCAATGCCTCCGCTAGGCGCTCGATCTCCTCCAGCGTGTGGAGTGCCGTTACCGTCAGTCGCAAGTAGATCGGTTGCGGACCGCCCGGGTATTCGACGACTGGCACGAAAACCCCCCGGTGTCGAAGTCGCGCGGCGAGCGCTGTTGTATCGGCGACGCTCGGCGGCGTGATCGCAAAGAACGGCAGCGCCGCGCGACTGAGCGGCAGGCTTAATTTTCCGAACAACTCGCGCACCGCGGCGACGTTTCGCGCGAGCGTCGCGCGAAGCGGTTCGCGTTCTCGCTGAAGTTCATGGCGTCGAAGTATTGAAAGCGCCGTGTCCGCAGCTTCGCACACGGCCGGCGGTAACGGCGTGGTCGTGAGATAGCACGTCGAGACCGCGCGCAGTCTTTCGATCAACGCGGCCGGGGCCGCCACGAAACCGCCATAGCACCCAAGCGCTTTGCTCAAAGTTCCGGTGAGAACGAGTCGCGCGTCACCACCGACGCCATGATGCTCGATCGTGCCAGCGCCGCGTGCGCCGAGTATGCCGACGCCGTGGCAATCATCCACCAGCAAGCGGGCGTCGCGAGGCAAGCGCGCCAAGAGCGCGCGAACATCGGCGACCGCGCCATTCCCCGGAAAGACACCATCGGTCACGACGAGCGGTCGGCGCCGTGCGTGTTCCTCGAGTTTTGTGGCGAGCACGGCGAGCTGTGCGTGGGCAAACGTGTCGCAGGGCATCGAGCTCATGCGAATCGCCGCGAACAAACTCGGATGCGCCGCGGCATCGACGAGCGCGATGTCGTGATCGCCGCGCAAGGATTCGATGAGGGCGCAATTCGCGAGGAAACCCTCGGGTAGGAGCGCGACTGAGTCGTAACCCAAGAAAGCGGCGAGCTGAGTCTCGAGGTGTTCGTGCGCGAGCGTGTTGCCGGAAGTTGCGCGCGCCGCCGAGCTGCTCACTCCCCAAGTCGCGAGCGCCGACGTGAAGCGAGCGATCACTTCGGGATGTTGGCTCAAGCCGAGATAGTCGCAGCCAGCGAAACCAAGCAGCGTTTCGCCGTCGATCGAGACGCTTGTGCCGCGACGCGCGGCGATGCGCATGTGGGGCATTGCCACCTCCGTGATCCGCGCGCATCTATATCCAGATCGCGCGCGCCGCGCTGGATGAAGAGCTGGATTTTTCCCGACCGGCTCGCGCGCTCCGTTACGTGGCGGCGGCGTCGGCGGGGACTGGCGTGGCGTTGAGATCCGCGGCGGTCTGCACGATTTGGCGCGCCAACGCGAGCGACACTCGGCCGCCGACGCTACCCGCCAAGAGTTTGAGATAGGCCGTGAGAAAATCCGGCAGGCGTTTGACGGCCGCGGTGACGAGCTCGGCCGGCGCCTTGTAGGCGGGAATGCTGCCGGCGGGCGAAACGAGCATGAGCGCGAAGCCGCTCACGCACTTGGTGCCGGTCACGGCTTGCATCGCGAGTTTCGAGACGCCATCGCTCAGCGCCACCGTATCGACGAAAGGTATGAGGCAACCCTTCAATGACGAGAAGTAGTCCGACGCCGCCCAAAGTCCAGCCGAGTGTTCACCTCGACTCGCCGCCAAGTCGGCCGCCGCCTTCTCGAGATCTTTGAATAATTGCGTGAGGTTGACGCCGCTTGATCCGCTCGCCGCATGTGGATGTTCCATGAACAAGCGTAACATCTTGTCGGCGAAACTTTGGGTTGCCGCGCCTCTCTGCGGTCCCGGAGGTGGATCCGCGGCATCGATCCGCGTCCGAATCGCGCACCGCGAACCCACGCCTTGACGCTGCCCTTGGCTTTGTCGAGACTTCGATTCGTTGCGCGGATCCGAACCGCGGTCGCACCGTTTTTCACGAAGCGGGGGAGCTCTGAACCACGAGAAATTGACCAAGCGAGGAAGGCCGCCAGCACCGCGCAGTGACGCCGCTGGCGCCACAATCCATATTCCGCTCGCCGAGAACTTCGTCTTCCAGCACGAAGCGGTCGGTCGGCGCGAGCACGCTCCGCAAATCGTCGGCTCGACACCCCAGGAGCTTCGATCTCAGTTCATCGGACGCCGCCTCGAGATCGATGAACTGCTGCTTCGGCTCTCGCGATCGCGCGGCGGGTCGTTCTTGATCACGGGCTACCGTGGCGTCGGCAAGACATCGTTCGTGAATCAAGTGATCCATGAGTTGCGCCGTGACCTCAAGCGGCGCGCCGCGAACGCCGCGCAAAAAGCGGAAGTGGCGCTCGTCGACGTGCATCTCTCGCTCGCTCGCGCTGTCAACCCGATGGGTCTCATGTACCACGTGATTCATGGGCTCCATCAGCGTCTCGACGAGACCGGTCTCCTCGAGCGGCTACCCGCGCCCCTGCGCGAAGCGCTCGCGCTCGCCTGGCAGCGTACGAGCCTGCAAATCGCCCGCACCCAAAGTGAGGGAAGGGAGTCGGGACTTTCTCTCGACGGATCCTCGTTGCTTGGACTCACGCTTGGACTCTCGGCGCGGCGGAACCGTTCTCAACAGCTCGAGCTTCAGTACCTCGCCTACGACGAGCATGCGGCGGAGCGGGATCTGATTCGCATCGCGCAGGGCCTTTGTGTCCCCTTCCGGCGCCGACGCTCGCGCGGCGAGCGATTGCGCTTTTGGCGGCGGCCCGAGCCGCTGACGCAGCTCAAGATCGTTCTCGTGTTCGACGAGCTCGATAAGCTGCAAGTCGCGGCCGATGCGCACGGGTCGACTCCAGTCGACGAGTTGATCTCGGCGCTCAAGAACCTCCTCACCACGTCCGGCATCTGTTTTATTTTCGTCGCGGGCAAGGATCTCGAAGATCGCCTCGCACTCGACGTCGAAGCGGGCGACAGCATCTACGAGAGCGTGTTCACATATAACCGCTACCTCACAGTACTGTGGGATGACGCCCGTGCGCTCGTGGAGGAGCATGTTCTGAAAGCGAGCGCCGGTTCCGCGGCAGTCGAAGGCGGCGCGGTCGCAGCCGCGCCGAACGGATGGCGGCTGCCGCATGGCCTCGACCACACCATCGTCTATGAGGACTTTCAGGACTTCGTCGCTTTTCATGGCCGCGGCATTCCACGGCGCGCCCTGCGGCTTTTTCACAGTTTCGTGCGCTGGAATGGCGCGCGGTGCATCGTTGAATTTCACCAACGCGATTACCGACGCATGCGCTTTTTCGCAGATCTCGAGCGGCTACTGCGCGCCAAGCGCGACGAGCTGCTGCGGTCGCGCGACGACTACTCACTCGTTGCGGCGCGCGATCACGCGCGGCTTGGTCTCTATTATCTCGTCGATTGGATTCTCCAGCAGGGTGACGGGAGCTTCACCGCGACCGAGGCGATAGCCGCAACGCGCCGCATGAGCCGGAAAATCGCGTTTGTCGATCGCTTGGCCGGTCCCGCGGTGCGCGCCTTGATTGCGTTGCTCGAACGCGAGCGCTATCTCAGCAAGGCGAAGGATGAGACGGGCGCCATCCACGCCGAAGTCAGCGGCGTGCCGGAGAGTCGCTACCAACTTGCACCGGAGCGGCTGGTGCAGCTCGGTGGCGGCGACGTCGTGCTTCGCGACGACGCGTCGCTTTTCCCCACTCCGCCGCACGCTGCGCTTCCCAGGATTGCAAACTACGAATTCGAGCGGGTGATCGGTAGCGGCGGATTCGGCAAGGTCTACATGGCGGTGGACTCTCGTTCGAATCGAGAAGTGGCCGTAAAAATACTCAGGAGTGACCTCGCGCTGCTGCCCGAGGCGCGTGCGCGGTTTCGGCGCAGCGTCGAGCTCTTTGAGCGACTCAGAGGCGCCGAGCATCCGAACATCGCGCGTGTGTTTGAACTCGGCGAAACGCCGGGAGGCGAACTCTTTCACGTGACGGAGTTCGTCGCGCCGTCGCTGACTTTGCGCGATGCGCTGCGCAGCGGACCGCTCGATCTCGCAACAGCACTCGGCGTCGCGCGCCTCGCGGCCGCCGGCTACGCGTTTCTCCACGCGCGCGGATTGATTCGCCTCGATGTGAAGTCGCACAACATCCTAGTCACTCCAGCGGGACGCGTGGCGGTGTTCGACTACCTCGATATCGCGGAGGCGGCGAGCTTGGCCGAGTCGATCCAGACCGATGGTTCGATCGTCGGCAGCCCTGGCTACTTTGCTCCTGAACAGATTCTCGGCAAGACGCTCGACGCGCGCTGCGATGTGTACGCGCTCGGCATTGTTCTGTTCGAGTGTCTGGTCGGGCGCCTTCCCTATCCGAGCGGCGCGAGTGATCTCCAGCGTACGGCGACGCAGGCGATCGGCGGGAGCGTGCCCCGGCTTCGCGATCATGTCGAGGTGCCGGACGAAGTCGACGAGTTGGTCGCGAAGGCGATGGCCCCGTTTGCGGCGGAGCGATTTCAGAGCATGCAGGAATTGCTCGATGCGATCAACCGCGCGGGCGGCGATGCGGCAGTGCTGGACCTGCACCGTTTCACGCGCAAGAGCCAAACCATTTTTGCCGGCGAGTCAGGCAGCACGGACGAATCGACTCGCTTCGCGAGCGAGGACGCCAGTTCGTCAGCCAAGCGGACGAGTAGCTCCGAAGCAAGCGTCGATACGGGTACGCGCTACGAGGCGACGAGTTCACGAGCCGAAGTAGCGGCCGCGGTCGTTCCGCAGCCGTTGGCTGTTGACGCTCCGAGCGCCGCGGAGTCGAGCGGATACTTGCGCGTTGTTCAGCTTTCGCAGGATCAGTCGGTGGTCGATGAGTTCGACGCACCGCTCCTTGATCGGACGGTGATCGGTCGCAGCGCGGAGTGCGATGTCACGCTGCGCTCCGAGAGCGTATCGCGCCGGCACGCACTCATCGAGAGCGGGTCGACGATCACAGCAACCGGCCCGACGTGGCTCGTGCGAGATCTCGGCACCGCCAACGGCACAATCGTCAATGGCGCGGTCGTCCGCGGCGCGACGTATTTGAAGACGGGCGACTGCATCGAAATCGGCGAGTTCGCGATCACGGTCACGCTTCCCGGCGCGCCGTTGCCGCGTGCAGCAATCGCCCGCGAGGTCGCGCCCACGGTTTCGTGACCGACACACTCGCGTTTTTCGATGCGTAACTTGGGTTAGATATCGCCGCGTTTGCGACCGTGAAAGTAAACACCCGAGAACAGCGGACAACCCATGTTGCCGCTATCGAGTCGCTCGAATTCCCGCATCCAGCGTTCGAGTCCGGGTCGGGAGACGCGCCAGAGATCGAGCGGCTCGGGGTGGTAGGCCTGCGCGAATGGAACTTCGACCCAAATCTCGCCGCCCGGCTTGAGGACGCGCATGAGTTCGGCGATCGCGGCTTGCGGCTCTTCGACGTGTTCGAGAACGGCGTTACAGACGATCGCGTCGAAGCTCGAGTCGGGCACTTCCGGCATCGCGCAGACGTCCGATCGCAGATCGACGAGTGGGCTCGGATCGAAGAGGTCGAGGATCTGCCAATTCGGAGCGATGCGACGGCCGGCAAGCGTGCCGATCTGCAGCCCACGCTTCGGCGCGCCGCACGCCGCGCAGAAATCTCGGAACCGCGCGCTGCGCCGCGCATCGTCGCGCGGCATGAGCACTGGCTCATAGACGCCGGCGTGCGTGTAGTACCACTTGAGCGCGCGCAAAATCTCCGGCAAGTCGCGCGTCACGAGCCGCGCGAACCGCAGACATTTGCGGAGCGGCGACGGCGCAACTGGGCGGTTGCTTGGTCGCTCCGTCGACGGCGCTTCAACGATTTCGCACGGGGTGTCTGACATCTCCTCAATTATCGGCAAGCTTCGCCAAGCGCTAAAATCTCGACTCGCGAGATCTGAGGCGGTTCCAGTCATAGTACGCCAAGAATAGCGGCCGCAGACTCCGCGCCATGACGCGGAGAGGTGCGGCCGCAGGGCTTTGAATGCGTGACGAATCGCGCGGCCTATGGCCGGCCGGTCGGAACACCGTCGCCGCGCGCAGCGGCTCCGGCCTGCGGGCTCGTCCGCTCGCGACCGGTTACCTGCTTGTCGTAGAACTTCGTACCGTATTCGACGAACGCGCCGATGTCGAAATCCCGGAGCTTCACGAACGGCAACTCCGCCATCTTCTCGTGTACGACTTGGTCGACGGACTTGAGTTCCGACGCGGCGTGCTCGCGCTGAAACTGCGAGTCCTCGCGCTTCCGGCGTTCCACGTGCTCGTCGAAATCCTGGAGTTTGCCGCGGCTGGCAGTGCGCGGACTATTGAGCGCCGCGAAGTTCAGGTGCATGAGGAGAAACGCATCGTTGCGTTCAACTGCGCTCGCCGTGCGTTGCGGGAGCGCCGCGAGCTCCAGCGCAAACTCGAGTTCGCGCACGAGGTCCTGCGGATGCCAGAAGCCCGGCAAGCACACGAGCACGCGCTCCTCGGCGTCGACCACGAGAATCTGAATGTTGCTCGAGCCGGCGCCATTCGTGGTCTCGATGGCCGCGCTCGACGGCGTGTAGACCCCGGATTTTCCGGCGTAGGTCTCGGCGCCCTGAATGTTGCGCCAACCGACGACGAAACGCGACTTGAGCAGCTTCAGGACTTTTGTATCTGCGAGCGTCACGGCTCGCAGTGAGTGACCCGCGCTTCACAAGCCGCTGTCGAGGTCGCCAACCATCTGGATCCACACCATCGGCTTCGCTTGCGCGCGCGCCGTCGCGAGTCCGGCGTCGAGCTCGCGGTGCCAAGTCAAATCACTCAAGACGCGCTCGGTGTTCTTTGCGACGTCGGTGCCGGCGATCGTCTCCGCACGCTGCGCTTGAGTTCGCGCACTGACAGTCAAGAGCAAAGCGACAACAAGACTCGCGCTACGCCATCGCGCGCGGCATTTCCCACTCGCCATCCTGCGCCTACCTTTCTTGCGTGTCGCGCCACTTGCGCCACGCCGTTGCTGACCGACCTGGCCGGGCTCCGGTCAGCGATTCGAGGGCCTTGTAGAGTTCACTCGTCACTTGATACGAGACCGACGAGAGTCGCTCGACGAGGAGCGGCACACACTCGGTGCGCTGCTGTGTCGCGACGAGACGGACGAATCGTTTTTGGAGTTCCACGTCTTTCGATGTGAGGACGCGGTCGAGCGCGTGACACCAAGACTCTGCGAGGTTCAGCGACGCGAGCGCGTCGTCGATGATGGCATTGAAACTCTGTAACGTCGCGTATTGGCGTTCGAGGACGCGCAACAACTGAGCTCGGAGATCGCGCGCAATCGTGCGCTCGAGTTCGCTCTTCGGGATTGGCGTTATCGACGACGGGTTTCGTCGCAAGCGTGTTGCGAGTTTGGTGGCGTAGTTCTGGCACTGCGCGCGCAAATCGAGGAGCGCATCGACGGCCGCGTTGCACTCGTGTGTGAGGAGTCCGGCGACGATTTCACGCAACGGTTCGAGTTTGCGCGGCGGCAACTGAAAGCCGTCGATGCGCTCGCGACCGAGAGCGAGAAGTGCGGCGATCTCGTGTCGGTCGACGACTGGAATCGGCGGTGCAGTAGCGACAAGTTCGACGTCGAGCTGCGGCTCAGGCTCGGGCAGTATTTCAGGCTCGGGCTGAGAAGGTGGTTCCGCATCCTGAATCTCGTTTGGGCCCTCACTGAAGGCGATTTCGAAACGATTGATGGATGCTGGAAGCGTGAGCGAGTCGCTCACCCTGGAAATGACATCGCGCTGCGCGAGAGCTCGACCGAAATGAACCCATGGACCGCGGTACGCTTCGCGGAGCGGGACGTGGGCCTTGACGCTCTGGGGCGCCGCGGCGATTTCGAGGTCGGATTGCATCGACGGTGGTGAGACCGGCGCTGGATTTACCGGCGCTGGATTCTCGGAGCGCGGGATGCCTGGCAAAGTGTCGGGTTCGAGCAAGATCAAGGTTCCGAACGCGACGAGCGCGCCGGCCAAAATCACCGTCCACGCAACGATGTGACTCCTGATCGTGGACATCTTGGATATCTCGCGACGAGTCGTTGTCGGCGCCGGACTCTGTCGCATCGACGAGATTCGGCCGTCGTCTTCCACGCGCAATTGATACGAACCGACGGAAATCACTTCGCCGCGTGCGACGTACCCGACGTGCACGCGCCGGCCCGCGATCCACGTTCCGTTCGCGGACTCGAGATCCCGAACGAAGTAACCGCGCCCCTGCGGAATCAACTCGCAGTGCCGGCGCGACACGTCCCGGCACGCAACTCGAATCCCACTTCCGATGTCTCGCCCCACTAAAATCGCGGAGGCTTTCATGCGACCTCCTCTTCTTCACCGAACAGCGCGGGGCATGATTCGTTCCATATCGACGAATCGGGCGAAGAGGCGTGGCGTGCAACGCGCACGACGTCACGACCGCAACGCGACGCCCATGCGGTGTAAGGTCGTCCTTACAAAGTAACGGATCGATTACAGACTCGGAGTGGTTCGCGCCGCGCGGCTTGTCCCGCCGACACGTTGAGGCGCGGATTGGTCGCAATCTGGTGCCGCGGCAACACCGGCTTGTTAAACCCCGAGTGTCCGTTCAGACAGCCAATAAACGCCTGCAGCGATGTCGACGACGGAGCATGTACCGATCGCAAGCATCCTTGTCACCGTGCGCCTGTGGTTCAATGCTCGCAAACGTGATAATTTCTGCATCTCGATCGAAGCTCAGCGAGAGGAATCATGACGCATCTCTACACGCGGGCATCTGAGTATGGGTTGCTGGCGCTTCAAGCGATGGGGCGCGAGCCGGATCGATACTGGACTGTCGAACAGATTTGCGAGCAAGCGCACACTCCACCGGAGTTCACGCGCAAGGTGCTGCGTCAACTCGTGACGGCGGGCATTTTGGAATCCGTGCGCGGCCCGACCGGCGGTTTCATCCTCGCGCGTCCGCCCGGCGAGATTCGACTCATCGAAGTGATCCTCGGTCTTGAGAAACACTCACGCTTCGATCGCTGTATTTTAGGATTCGGCGAGTGCACGGAGAGCCAGCCCTGCGCGTTGCACTACATGTGGTCGCCGATCAAGGCCAAGGCGCTCCACATGCTGACGTCTCGCAACGTCAAAGATCTCGCGTCCGCCCCGATCGCGAAATGGGAAGCGCCGACGAAGCGCGGATCGCGACGCAAGGCCAGCAAGTCCGCGTCGCGTCGCCGCCCGTAACTGCGAGGTCTGGCGCCCTCAACTCAACGGTGCATACTCGGCCGTGAAATGTCGAAGCACTCGCGGCTGTTGGACTATTCGATAACCGCGCAATTCGGTGCGACGTTCGAAAACCTCGACGATGACCTCCGCCACATAGTCGATGTGACTTTGCGTATAGACGCGCCGCGGTATGGCCAGACGTACGAGTTCCATCGCCGCGGGCTCGTCCGCTCCGCCTTGTAGGTTGACGCGGCCGAACATCGCAGTGCCGATTTCGCAGGAGCGGATGCCGCCGCGCAAATAGAGCGCGACGGCGATGGACTGTCCAGGATACTGATGTGGCGGGATCTGCGGCGTAAAGCGCGCCGAGTCGAGGTAGACGGCGTGACCGCCGGGCGGTCGTAGGGTCGGTACTCCGGCCGCCTCCAATTGGCGGTTCAGATAAGAGATGGAAGCCATGCGGTATTGGAGATAGTCCTCGTCCAAGACTTCGTCGAGCCCGATCGCAATGGCCTCGAGATCGCGCCCCGCTAGACCGCCGTAGGTCGGAAATCCCTCCGTCAAAATCAGCAGCTCTCGTTCACGGTCAGCAAGTTCCGGATCGTTCGTACACAAGAATCCGCCGATATTCGCGAATGCATCTTTCTTCGCCGACATGGTGCAGCCATCGGCAAGTGAGAACATCTCCTTGGCGATATCGCGCGCGCTGCGATGCCCTTGGCCCGGCTCGCGCAGCTTGATGAAGTAGGCGTTTTCCGCGAAGCGACAGGCATCGAGATACAGCGGTACGCCGTATTCGACACAAACCGCGCGCACGGCTTTGATGTTCGCGAGCGAAACCGGCTGACCGCCGCGTGAATTATTCGTGACCGTCAAGATGACGAGCGGCACTCGCTCGCGACCTTCGCGCCTCAGGAGCGCCCGCAATGCTTCGACGTCCATATTGCCCTTGAAGGGCGCCTCGCGGGCGGGGTCGAGGCCCTCCGGCGCGGGAAGATCGACCGCTAACGCGCCGGTGCTCTCGATGTTGGCGCGCGTCGTATCAAAATGCGTGTTGTTCGGGACGATCTTTCCTGGACCACACACAAGTGAGAAGAGAATCCGTTCCGCGGCGCGACCTTGGTGCGTGGGAATGACGGTTGTGAATCCAGTGAGTTCCTGAACGGTGCGCTCGAACCGCAGCCACGATCGGCTGCCGGCATACGACTCATCACCGCGCATGACCCCGGCCCACTGCTCATCGCTCATCGCCGACGTGCCGCTGTCTGTGAGCAAATCGATGAGCACATCATCGGAGCGGAGCTTGAACAGATTGAAGTGTGCAGCGCGGATCGCTTCCTCACGCTCTGCAGGCGTCGTGATCCGGATCGGCTCAACGACTTTGATGCGAAATGGCTCAATGATGGTCTTCATGCTCTTAGTCCTTGTCTTCCGCGTCGCAGTCGGCTTCTCATCTCAGCCGTGACGAGACTCAAGACGGTGCGCAAACTCTAACAGCTTCTATCCCGCGCGAGGCCCGCTGATTTTTTTCGGCTGACAAGCGCGCCATTCCGGATAGAGTTATCCTTAACTAAACCAACAGCGTCGTCAAGGCGCTAACCAAGGGATCTAGCGGGGAGTTTGTCCGTGCCCTGGGAAGGACTGTGCATGAGCGCGATGGAAACCCTTTACCGCGAGCACCGCATCATCAGCGCGGTGGTCGCGTGCTTGGATGCCGCGACGACCGCTGCAACCAAACGCGGAACTGTTGATGCGAAGAGCTTTCGGCAATGCATCGAGTTCTTTCGTGGCTTCGCGGATGCCTGTCACCATCAAAAGGAAGAGGTGGCGCTCTTTCCGCTGCTTGAAGAGCGAGGAATCCCGCGGGATGGCGGACCGATCGGCGTCATGCTGCACGAGCACGATCTCGGTCGCGGATATTTGCAGGCCATGGATCAAAATTTGGCGGGCGCAGAGCGCCGGGAAGCGGATGCATGCCAGCGGCTCTTTGCCGCGGCACGCGGATACTCGCACCTCTTGACGGAGCATATCGACAAGGAGAACGAAGTCCTATTCCCGATGGCCGACCAGATTCTGAGCGCAGCCGACCAAACCCGCTTGGCGGCGGAATTCGCGGTCGACGGGAGTAGCGGTTGCACGGGACAGTGCCATCATCGCCAGCTCGATGTGGCGCGCGAGCTCTGTCAAAGATGGAACGTGCCGTTTCCCCTCGAAGCGACGCCTGTGCGGTGATCTGTGGCGAAGCGTGCATCGACTTGCCCTTCGCGCGCGTTGAGTTCGCGGCAAGACCCAAGTGCCCGTGAGCGCCCGCGCTCGCGTTTCGGTCGCTGGCGGGCGCGCGTGCTATGCGGTGTGTATGCGCTGATGGCGGCGCACGTCGTGCATTGGCAAGTGGCCGGCACGACGTTGGCGCCGCTCGAGCTGAATGAGGTGATGCACACGCTGGAGCTCGGCATTGTCACCGCGGGCTTTCTGTTCATGCTCCTCGCGCTAGTGTCCGTATTGATTTTCGGTCGGTTCTTTTGCTCGTGGGGATGTCATATTCTCGCGCTCGAGGATTTCTGCGCGTGGCTGTTAGGAAAGCTCAAGATTCGTCCGCGGCCGATTCGTTCCCGCGCGCTGGCCTTCGTTCCGCCGCTCGCCATGTTCTACATGTTTGTGTGGCCGCAGCTCGCTCGAATCATCGTGCGCGCATATCCCGCCGCCGAGAGTTGGCTCGGTGCTCGCCCCGTGTTTGAGCTGCGCGTACTCGGCGACTCATCCCACTGGGCATCGTTTGTCACGACCGATTTTTGGCGCAACCTGCCGGGTCCCTGGGTAGCGTTGCTGACCTTTTTCATGTGCGGTTTTGCGATCGTGTACTTGTTGGGGACGCGCGCCTTCTGTCGCTACGGGTGTCCCTATGGCGCGATCTTCGCGCTCGCCGATCGCGTTGCGCCGGGGCGGATCGTGCTTGCGGGTGACTGCACGCAGTGCGCTCGCTGCACCGCGGTTTGCGATTCCGGCATTCAGGTACACAAGGAGATCGCCCGGTATGGGCGCGTCGTGAATTCTCGATGTCTGAAGGACCTCGACTGCGTGAGCGTGTGTCCAACACAAGGACTCGCATTCGGATTCGCTCGGCCGATGTTGCTCGATCCGAGGACTTGGCTCGGACGTCCGGTCGGCGGCACCGAGTTTACGTGGGCCGAAGAACTGCTAATGGCAGCGCTATTCGTCGGGGCAATGTTCGTATTCCGCGGGCTCTATTTCTCCATTCCGTTTCTCGCGACGCTCGGGATCGGCGCCGGCATCGCCTTCTTGGGAGTCTTGGCGCTGCGCTTGTCACGACGCCCGGTCGTGAGCTTCCACGGTGTGTTGCTGAAGCGTGGCGGCCAACTCACTGCGTGTGGTCGCAGTGCCGTCGTCGCGCTTTCGATAGTTCTCGTTGTGACCGTACACTCCGCCGTGATTCGCTGGCATGAGCACTTCGGTGTGCTGGCGCTTGAGTCGCTCGAAAGTGCGCATAGAGCAGCGCAACAGCCGGATCGAGTTGTGGCCTTGCGCGCGTTCCAGCACTTGAGTTTTTGCGAGCAGTGGGGACTTGTGACCAGCGCGTTGACTCGTCAACTCGCATTCGCGGCGCTCGCGGCGAATGAACCGACGCGGGCGGGCGTTTATCTTGCGCGGGTGGTCGAGTCCGTACCGGGCGACGGGTGGGCGCGGCTTGAACTCGGCCGGTTGTTGGCGCGCCAGGGGCAGCTTGCTAGCGCCGAGGAGAATCTTCGCGTCGTGCTTGCATTGCAAGTCACGGGTCGTGGTTTAGCGGCGCACCGACAACGACAAGCGTCAGCCCATGAGCTTCTCGGCATGTTGCGAGCGTTGAGTGCGGATCCGGACGGCGCGATGGCAGAGTACGGCCTGGCACTCGAACTAGACGCCACGAGCGCGAGCGTGCGTCTCGCGCTCGCCGAGCTGTTAGCGAATCGAGGCGCAATCGCTGCGGCGATCGAGCATTTGGATGCCGTCGTCGCGCATCACCCTGAGCACGCGGCTGCTTGGTACAACCGCGGCGTACTCCTCGGCGCAACCGGGCGCGAAGCGGATGCGATCGCGAGCTATCGCAACGCCGTGCGAAACGACCCGCGGGATGCGCAGTCCCACAACAACCTCGGCTACTTGCTTAGCAAGATGGGCCAATACGACGACGCGATCGCATGTTTTCGCGTGGCCCTCCAACTCGACGCCAACTACGCGGAACCACATTTCAATCTCGGTCGCTGCCTCGCCGGCAATGGGCTCACCGTCGAAGCTGCGCATCACTTCGCACGTGCCGCTGAACTCGACCCGCGCTATCGGGAATTCCTCGCGCCCCCGTGAATTGTCGCTGTCGACCGGCGCCGAGACGCGTCGCCGCGCCGGTCGCGCCAGTCACGGGCAAACGGCCGAGTTGCACACACCGAGTGCGTCGACGCCGGGATCTTCGCCGCAACTCGTCGGTCCCGGTTGCGCCGGTGCCGGGCTGCCGGGAAGGAAGAGATAGCTGAGCGAATAGACGGCGTCGGCGATGTCGAGCGCTCCGCTATCGTTTAGGTCCGCGGCATCCGGGCAAACGCTGGCGGGTCCGCCCTGGAATAAGTGGCTCAGCAATTGGATGGCGTCGTTAATCTGAATCTGGCCATCATCGCTGACGTCGCCGCGGCGGAAAACTGCTGGAGTGTAGGGCAGCACGAGCGCAGTCGATTGCTCCTCCATGAGATGGCCGTAGAGCGGCGCGGCCACATCTTCGAGCGGCTGACCGTGACCAGTCTGCGTCCACCCTTTGGCATCGACAATGGCGCGAAACGCACGTCGGTAGAGCAGTCGAGCCCGCACATGCAATGTGCCGCCGTCCGGGGGAATCGCGAACGAGTACTGAGTCGTATCGGTGGCGAGCGCGGGAATTCGAGTGTCGAAGAGGACTCCCGTCGCGTCCGTGAAGAAAACTGGTCCAGCGCCGGTTGCGTCGTGGTTGACGAATGCGAAGAGCTTGCCCGGCAGTCCGGCGTAGTAGCCGAAAGCTGGATCCCCGACGCCGCCGAGTGCGTGCACGGTTTGCGTGCCGGTGGAGGCGAGCGTGATTCCATCCTGTTCACGCCAGGCCTCGACCAGCAGGATCAAATTGCGAACCGTCACGCCGGTGGGAACGTGGTGGCCAGTCTGTGTATTCGCCACTGAGACGGAGACTTCGATGTTGCCGCCAACTTGTGCGGCGCCAACGCTGAGATCGACGGCATTCTCAAGAAACGTCGGTGTCGTGCCTTCAATCCGATGATTGCGAATGGTGCCCGGCTCACGCACGAGCGGCGGAAACAAAACAACGCAAGCCTGGGTCGCCGCCGATGGCGCCATGTGACAATCGACACAGCTCTTGTAGAACGGGCTCGCAATATCGCCGTACGGACTCGCTTCCCACTCGAGGTAAGTCGGTTCGGAGATGACGCCGTTCGGCTCTTCAAAGTCGCCGTCGAGATCTGGGTCATTCTTATCTTGATGGCAGGTGCCACACACCGCAGCGTCGAGTTGCGGCTGATACGACGGACGCATGACCCCGCTGAGTTCAAAGGTCGAATCTCCGAGCAGTCCGTATTGGACTTGGTCCGGAGACGTCGGCCGATTGAAAGTCACCACGCCGGGAAAAATTCCCGGGAAGTTGATTCGTGAAACGTCGACATCGGCGATCTTGTGACAGACTTCGCACGAGATTCCATGTGTCGCGCTGGCGGGGAGCGCACTCAAGTCAGCAAGTGCGCTGAATGGTGTTGCGATCCACGTCTCGGGTTGGTGACACGACGAGCAGTCTGATTCCGGATCGGCGCTGGCGAGCACAGAATCTTCCAGATAGACCCAGCCCCCAGAGCCACCCGGAGTGCCAGTGCCGTCGAATAGATCGTAGACCCACGTGTTCGTACCAGCCGCCGCCATCGGGCTACCGGTCCACTCAGCGAGCTGATTGGGGTGACAAGTTCCGCAGTCCTCGGGCGTCAGAAATGCATAGCTCGGGTCGTCGCTGATCGGCACCGCGTCCAAGAATATGTCGATCCCAGTGGCCGGACTCGCAACCACGACCGGCTCGTTGTAGTAACCCTTCGCGGCCGCGACGATCGTGATTCCGGTGCCAGCACTCAGCGGCAGCACGTAGGCGCCGTCGGACGTCGTGACCACTCGTGTCGAAGTCGCTTGCTGGGTCACCAGCGCCTCTTCGATCGGTGCGAGCGTCAACGCGTCGCGCACCACGCCAGTTACTTGGGCCGAAGTCGCGGCGGTGGTTGCGATCAACATCGCCAGGGCGATCGAAGCGTGTCGCAAACGTCGAACTCGGTGACGGTTCGCGGCTTCAACCGCAACTGGTCTCGCTGGCGACTCAAACTCTCGCTGGCTTCGCATCTGAAGTTCTCCTCTTGCTCGCGTCCCTCCGGTCGCGCAAGCGACCGACCACCCAGTTGTTTTATTGCGGATAAAGATATCCCCAAAAGAGTTGTGCGCAAGCCGAGGATTTCGCTCTAACGGATTGCTTCCCCCCCGGTGTAAACAGGATAAACTACTCCCCAATAAGCCGGGGCGCTGACCGATGGGCAGTCATAAGCTGACAGGATGATTGACAGAATGGCCGGTAGAAACGCCGACAGAATTCGAACTTAGCCCGCGGCGCAACCGATCTGCTGAAGCGGATCAACGCGTCGCCCGAGACTTCACCGCAGCGAAGCGAGGAGTGTGTGCATTGGCCGCCAATCCAGATCTGTCCCAGATCGTTCCGACGCTCAAGGAAATCCCGTTCCCAACTCGGTTCGCGGTCGAGTTGTGCGCGGAGTGCAATCTGAAGTGCACGATGTGTCACCACTCGATGATGCAGCGACCCAAAGGTGTGATGCCGATGGCGTTGTGGAAGAAGTGCGCCGAGGAAGTGGCAGCGACCGCGCCGAGCACGCAGGTCTGGTTTTCGTTCTGCGGCGAGCCGTTGTTGGAGCCGGAACTGTTGCTACGAATGCTCGCGTACGGTCGTGAAATCGGACTCAAGTCGATGCACCTCAACACCAATGGGATGTTCTTGAGCGCGGAACTCGTTGCACCGCTACTCGACGCTGGGCTCCGCCAGATCGTCATCGGGCTCGACGGATTTAGCCCGAGGACCTACGAGAGCATCCGTGTTGGCGGCCGGCGAGAGATTGTGTACGGCAATGTGGAGCGACTACTCACGGCGCGTCGGGCGCGCGCCGATGGCCCAGAAATCATGGTGCAGTTCATCGTCATGGACGAGAACGAGCACGAGCTCGGCGCCTTTCGCGACTATTGGCTCGCGCGCGGTGCGACGGTGAAGGTGCGCCACAAGTTGAGCTGGGGCGGCAAACTCGACACGCCGTTGTGTGTTCCGATCGAGGAACGCATTCCCTGCCCGTGGGCCGTCACCATGATGCATGTGTTCTGGGACGGCCGCGTGCCGCGTTGCCCGGGCGACACCGAAGGCGACGAAGGTGCGGGCAACGCTTGGCACGAGTCACTTGCGACGCTTTGGGGACGATTGGGATCCTATCGGAATTTGCACCTGCAGCATGAGTTCGAGGCGCTGCCGAAGCGTTGCCAGACTTGCCGTGACTGGATGGTTGGCGCCGCCGAGCGCGTGCGCCCCGGCGGAGCTGCGTAGCTGAAGTCAGGCCCGCAACCGCGCGGGAAAACGAGGACACTGTGACCACACTCTATCTCTGCGGTGCTGGAAACTCAGAAGGCGTGCGGCTTGCGCAAGTCATCCAACGCGCTTCGGCGCGCTGGCGTCGAATCGTCGTGCTCGATGACGATCCCGCGAAGCATGGCCAGACGCTGCTTGGCGTTGAGATTCTTGGACCGCTGACATTACTTGCGCACTGCGACCCGAAGCGATCAGAGGTCGCTAACCTGGTGGCTCGAACGACGCAGCGACGCGCTGCGGTGCGCGCAAAGCTCGAGAACTACGGACTCAGGTTTGCAACTCTCATACACCCAACGGTCGACACGAGCTGGGCGGATGTTGGGCCAGACACGGTTATCTACGAGCAAGCGGTTGTTTCACCCGAGACGAAACTCGGAGAGTCGTCCGTGGTGTTCATGCGCGGAGTCATCGGCCACGAAGCTCGGATTGGCAAGTGTTGCGTCATCGCTGCCGGAGCGGTGTTGAATGCGCGAGTCGTCTTGGGAGACGGCGTCTACGTCGGCTCCAACGCGTCCATCCTGCCGGAGATTTGCATTGGCGCGGGCGCCACGATCGGCGCCAACACCGTCGTGATCCAAGACGTGCCCGCTGACACTACCGTAGTGGGCGTTCCAGGTCAGATCGTGTCGGCGCGATCCACCGCCCTTTCACCTGCGAGTCGCGTGCCACGTGACTCACAACTGACGCAGCAAGCGCTCGAAGAGTCCATTGCCGCGGTTTGGCGACACGTGTTGCGTCGCGAGCACGTCAGTGCCACCGTGAACTTCTTCGATATGGGTGGCTCATCACTACTCGCGCTGCAAATCATTGAGAGTCTGCGGCAGAAGTTGGGCGTGATTGTCGGTATCACCGCCGTCTTTCAATTCCCGACTGTGCGAAGTCTTGCCGAGCATCTCGGAGTGCGCGCCGCGCCGACCGGGGCTATTGAACCAGCGTGGTCAGGGCGAGCGCGCGGCGAAATGCGGAGAAATCGCAGCGTGCGACCGCAGCTCTTCGGTTGAGCACGTGGCCTGCGGCTGCGAGCGCCGTCGCCGCGCTCGGAAGCCTCAAGCGTGCGGAGAACCCGTTGCAGCGCCGATTCTGCGCCCAACACGGATCGTCAACCAGCCCGCAGCGCCGCGCGCGATGAGCAGCGTGAGCCCAAAGAATAAGCCGAACGTTTTGAATGCCCAGAGCACGACGCTGGTGGATGATCCGCCGGTGAACGCTGCTTCGTAGCCGCTTGCATCCGCGGTTCGTTGCGCCACAACCGCGAGCGGCATGCCGATGAGCAGCAACCAGTTAACGCTCGTGATGCCGCGGCTGGCGAGCGCATGCGTGGACAGCGGCAACGGCGCCGTCAACGCCGCCACCCCATAGGCGGCGAACCCCAGTACGAAGAAGTTGCCGAGCGCGTCGCGCCGCCACTCCGTTGTCGAAACGAGGCAACCGAGCGGGCTTTGCCCGTCGACGAACGGCATGCAAAGCACGCCGAGAAACAACGCGCCACCAGCAGCCATGAGGTAGGTGGGTGCTCGCGAATCGCCGACCGTTGCGCGCACGCGGTTGCCGACTGCGATCGCAAGACCCGCGGCCAGCACCGCGAGAAACGGCCACACGATGGACGACGGAAGAGTGAGCGCGGCGCCGAGCAACATTCCTTCTTCCTCGAGCGGAAGCAAGCAAAGAGTCGCAAGACCCACCGCACCTGTGAGCACCAGGGCAGCGCACATCGCTGTGTCCGAACGGACCCGACGCGCGCCGAGCGCCGCGAGTCCAGCGCCGAGAGGCAGCAGTGTCCAGATCGCCATCGGACCTTCACCCATGCCGAGGAGACTCCAAAACATCATCACGTGGCTTTCCCCATCCAGGATGCTGAAGAGCAACATGGGGCAAAGGAAGACCGCAAGCAGGAAGTACCCGATGCGACCTGCAAACCGGTGGACGCGACCCGCCGCGACCTCCGCGGGGTCATCATCCTCACGCAGATAGATTCGGTCGTTGGAATATGGATGTGCCAAACGTTCCAGGTCCTTTCCGCGCTCCTCGACTCCGCGCCGCATTGCAGTGCATGACTTCGGCTCGAATAAACTTCTCATCCAAAAGCGTACCCCGGGCGTCGGCCCCTCGCCAATTCGCTCGACGAGCGGGCGCGCTTGGCGTGGCGGCGGAAGCGCGAAGTGTCGACAGGAGCGCTGCTCGTGACCGTCGTCGAATCGGGGATTGATCCTGTTGGCGCCGTCGCGATCTTGGGACACACCACCGTCTGCAAGCCGATACGCCAGGAGGTTGTGGTGCATGTGCTGCGAGCGAAAAAACAATGCCCAATCGGCATCAGTAGCGCATTCAGCAGCGACTTCGGTTCCAGCGTACCCGCGTGACCAAGCGTCCACAGTGCCGAAGTATCGCGCCGCCGCCGGTCGAACGACGAGCCTCCTCGTACGCCACGCCACTACCTCACTTCCAAGTCGGCTCGCCTCGAGTTCGGCGGCGCCGAATTTTTCGCAGCCGGCCGCGTTTCGAAGCTTTTGGATCGCAGGCTTGCGACGACTAAGAGTGATCGCTAATTTGTCTCGCGAGACTGTCGGTCAACACTGCGTCGCCGAACGAATTGGTTAGCCAATGGAAAGTGAAAACGTTCTCCGCGGGGAAGTCAGCGTCGAGCGGACCGGGAAGGAACTGTTGGATGCAACCCGGCCGTTCGGGTCGGAGTCCAAGTTCCGGAGTTGGTGGAGCGCCGGTTCAACGGTCTTGCTGCTAGGAGTAGTTCTGGTCGGCGCCGCGGTCGCGCCTTGGTGGCCATTGCGACTCGGAGCATCGCTGATGGGTGGGCTCCTGCTTGTGCGCGCGTTCATCCTCTACCACGACGTCATGCACAAGAGCCTCTTTCGCGACTCGGCTTTCGCGAGGGCGGTTTTTCAGTTGTTCGGAATGATCTTGTTGGCGCCCCCACGATATTGGCGATCCACTCATAATTTCCATCATGCAAACGTCGGCAAACCGATTCGGCAGGAGATCGGAGCGAGCCTGCTTGTGACTTCGGACATCGGCGCTTTTCCGCTCATGACAACGGGCATGTGGCGCGAAGTCTCGTTCTGGCAGCGCTTGCGATACCGAGTGAGTCGGCATCCGCTGACACTGCTTGCTGCCTACGTGACGGTGTTTTTTCTCAATCTCAGCCTCATTCCGCTCCTCCAAAATCCCAAGAAGTTCTGGGACGGTGCCGTATCCATCCTCGCACACGGCGCTGTTGTGGCTGGACTCTGCGTCTTCTTCGGGGTGACCACGGCGTGCTTCGCATTCTTGCTGCCGTTCACGATCGCCGCCGCCGCCGGTGCTTACCTGTTCTTCGCACAACATAACTACGAAGGCATGAACGTCCTCAAACCGGAAGAGTGGACCTATTATCGAGGAGCGACCGAATCGTCGAGCTTCATGAGAATGAGTCGAGTGACGCACTGGTTCACGGGCAACATCGGCTACCATCACCTTCACCACCTGAACCCGCTCATTCCTTTCTATCGACTTCCGGAAGCGATGGCCGCCGTTCCCGAGCTGCAACATCCACAAGCCACCTCGCTTCGTCCCCGCGATATCTTCGCCTGCTTGCGGCTGAATCTCTGGGATCCCGAACGGCAGCGACTCGTCACGTATCGCGACGCAGGCAAGACGTGAACCGGGTTGATCGGCTCTACTTCGGATGCCGAGTCGCTAAGCAGACGCAGTGCCAAGTACGCGAGTCGGCTTCTTCTCGCCGGCGCCGAATTCTCGCCAGAGCGACTGCAGCTCTTTTTGATCGATCGTCTCACGCTCCAGAAGGCGGGCTGCGCCTGCCTCCAAAAACTTTCGATTGCGTTCGATCGGGCGCGACGCGCGACGCCATGCGAGTCACTGCGAGTTTCTCCGTGGCGAACGGGCCCCGTGAATCGTGCGCTACGCGCGTCGGCGGAGTCGCAGAAATCGGAAACGCTTTCGCGTGCTCGCGAGCAAATCGGCCGTGACCTCCGTCTACGCCAAGTTCAGCGCAAGACCCTGTCGCTGGCACAGCGCTTGCCGGCCGCCAGGCCGGTGGCTGCGATGCTGATACTCTCGAGTGAGCTTTGCGAAAGGTGACGCCATGACGCTTCGATTCGCGAATCGACGCGAAGCCGGCCGGCATCTCGCGGCCGCTCTCAGTTCATATGCCGGCGAACCAAATCTTCAGGTTCTGGCGCTACCACGCGGCGGAGTGCCGGTCGCTTACGAGGTTGCGCGCTCGCTCGATGCGCCGCTCGATGTATTTGTCGTGCGAAAGCTGGGCGTTCCGTTCCAGCCGGAGCTCGCCTTTGGCGCCATCGCCTCCGGCGGCGAGCGCGTGCTCGACGCCGCGACCATCCGACATTTCGGAATCACTCCTGAGACTATTTCGCAGCTCGCTGGCGTTGAGCAGCGGGAGCTCGATCGCCGTGAACAAGACTATCGTCGCGGGCGAAAGCCGCTCGACGTGCGCGGGAAGACCGTGTTGCTGGTCGATGACGGATTGGCAACCGGTGCAACCATGGCCGTCGCGGTAGCTGCGCTTCGTCGCATGGGGCCGGCGAGGATTGTCGTCGCGACGCCGGTCGCTGCCGCGGAAACATGTGAGCGCATGGACAAAATCGCGGACGCCTGCGTCTGCGGCATCACGCCTTCCCCGCTCTACGGAGTAGGTGCCTGGTACGAGGACTTTTCGCAGACCGACGACGCCGAGGTGCGAGCGCTGCTAGCGCAAACGCCGCCGGCCGGCAAATCGCTGGACGCGAGCAAATCGTCCCATGCGACATCGGCGACCGCCGAGCAACTACTACGCGACGGCGTCATTGCACTGACGGGTGGGCCGCGCGACTTCGATCCGATCCTGACCCGCGTGGGTGACGCGCGCTTCGTGCTGATCGGCGAGGCGAGTCACGGCACGCACGAGTTCTACCGCATTCGCGCGGAGATCACGAAGCGATTGATCAGCGAGCGCGGATTCACCTGCGTGGCGATCGAGGGCGATTGGCCAGACACTTATCGAGTGAACCGCTATGTGCGGGGCGAAGGCGGCGATGGGGAGGCCGTCGACGCGCTCAAAGACTTCCAACGGTTTCCACAGTGGATGTGGCGCAACGCGGACGTGCTGGACTTCGTTGGTTGGCTGCGCAGTCACAACGAACAGCTTGCCGAGCGAACGCCACGGGTCGGCTTCTACGGTCTCGACCTCTACGCCATGCACGCCTCGATGGTCGCGGTGTTGGAGTATCTGCGCGTCATCGATCCAGTGGCGGCCGAGGCGGCTCGCAAACGCTATGCATGTTTTGATCACTTTGGCGAGGATCCGCAGGACTATGGTCGCGCAACTTACAAGGGCACCGCGCCGACATGCGAACAACAGGTGGTTGATCAACTCGTCGAGCTGCGCCGGAAAGCTGCGGAATATTTGAATCGTGACGGCCGGCTGCCGCCCGATTCACTGTTCTTTGCGGAGCAAAGCGCCCGGCTCGTGCGCAACTCCGAACAATACTATCGAGCGATGTTCGGCAGCCGTATCGCGTCCTGGAACATGCGAGATCGACACATGGCGGAGACGCTGGAGGAACTTGTAGAGTTCTTGAGTCGCGACGGTGCGCCACCGAAAGTCGTCGTGTGGGCTCACAACTCGCATCTTGGCGACGCTCGTGCGACGGAGGTCAGTCAAGCGGGTGAATTGAACGTCGGACAAATCGTGCGCGAACGATTTCCGAGAGATTCGGTGCACATAGGCTTCAGCACGTACACCGGTACCGTAACCGCCGCGTCGGACTGGAACGAGCCCGCCGAGCGCATGCGAGTTCGTCCGGCGCTCGACGGCAGTTATGAGGCTCTGTTTCATTCCATCGGTGTTCCGAATTTTGCGTTGTTGAGCGGTCGTGATCCAAGAGTCGACGGCGTGCTTCGCAAACCTCGGCTGCAGAGAGCCATTGGAGTCATCTATCGCCCGCATACCGAGCGCTGGAGTCACTACTACCACGTCGAGTTGCCCCGGCAGTTTGACATTTTGCTTCACTACGATTGCACACGTGCGGTTGAACCGTTGGAGCGGTCAGGACTTTGGATGCGCGGAGAGTTACCGGAGACTTACCCGAGCACGTTGTGAAACGGCAGCGCAAGAAGGACGTGCCGTTCACGACGACGCGGCCGGGGCGCAAAGGAATCGACGCTATCGAGAACGAGTCAGTTGCCACTTGGACGCAATCATCGCAGCGGTCACGAGCGCTCCCGCCAAGTTGAGCGCCTGGTCCTTTTGCGCGTCCCACAGATCTCCTTGTTGGCCGTTGTATCGGTCCGCTAGCGTTGGGGAGAGTGAGACGGCGATCGCCCACTCGAGTAATTCGTAAACGGCGCCCGCGACGACGACGAGTCCGATCCCCAACAGAACTTGATCCGCGCGGGCGGCGGTAACTCGTTGCGCGAGTAGACGAGACCCCGGCACCAGCATGAGTGCGCCGAACGCGAAATGGACCAAGCGATCATAATGATTGCGCTGAAAATCGAACGTGTTCGAGACGGTGACGCCCGTCAGCGCGTGGGTCCAGGCATCGTACGGTACCTCGCTATACGTGTACCGAGCGCCGACGACATGGATGAGCAAGAAGATCGTGATGCACGCGTAGGAGTGCAAGTCGAGCCGGCGAGTGCGTCCGTGCCAACACAGAAACGCCACGAACAAGACGGTGGGGATGTGGTGAAGGACGAGATCGGAATTGCTCGCCGGAGCCCGGAGCAAAGAAGCTGCGAACAAGGCCAAGAATGCGACCAACAGTGCAACGGTTGCCCGCAAGCTTGAGTCCCGCGGCGGCAATAGAGTCATACGGCCATCGTCGCTTCAGTTTTGGATTCGATGATCACAATTCCATCGTGCGCCTTGAAACGCGTAGGAAGTGTAGTTCCACGCTGCGAGAACACCGGCGAGAGCCGACGCGACAGCAAGGTAGAGCGCCCAATCAGCACCCAGGAGCAACGCCCCCAGTGCGACGCTTTGCAGAAAGGTTGTGACCTTGCCGATGTATTCGACATTGTAGAGCGGCTTGCGGCGCCAAGCCGCGAACAACAAACCGGGCGTCGAGCAGATTTCTCGCGAGCAGGTCAGGAAGAGGAGAATCCAGAGTTCTTGGGCGGGTCGACAGTAGAACGCTTCCGCGTCCGGACTCAGTGATGAATGCGCCAACATACTGATCACCACGATCAGCGTAAATGCACGGTCGATCATTTGATCCAAGACCGCGCCCTTGGGCGTTGCTTGCCGCAGCCTTCTCGCGAGGTATCCGTCCACCCAGTCCGAGACGGCGGCCAGCACGAAGCACGCCAGCACGAGTCGAGGTTCTGCAGCCGCGAAGAGCAGGTACGCAAACAAGACTGCGAGGACGAGGCGTGAGAGTGTAATCACGTTTGGGATACTGGTCAGCATCGCTCAATTTTCGAGAGGGAGCCATTCGGCGACGTGTCTGCCAGCGCCAGCGAAAACTCTCACTCATTCCTCGCGACAGCTTCGCATGCGTGGACGAGAGTTGTCCACACTTGCGCCGGCCGCGTGTGCCGACGACTGCGGCAATTGTCATTGGGAATATTCAAGAAACCGATTAGCTTGGCAACCTCGTCGTCGCCTTAGGATTCGTGCGTGTCTGCTGCTGCGGCCAGAAGAGCGAATTGCCTCGCGTTGGCTTTTGGCTGTCCTCGCAACGAATCGTTCTGTTGTTCATAGCGCGACGGAAAGTCGCCCGGCGCTCGAACGGCGCGATTAAGCCGCCACGTCGAATCAGGTTAATGCGTTTGTTGGCGCGACCGTCGGCGTCGATCGGAGTTTGGCACCCGCAGTGCTCACTCGTCGAAATCGCACCGACGTTGAGCAGAAGTCTCTCGACGCCGTTGGGGCTGATTTGCATGGGCATTGTCGAAGACTGAACAAGGAGCTGGATCATGACTCGAGTCCGTGCTGCCGCTGTCGCGTTGCTGATATTCATCACGCTTTCGCCGGTGATTCTGGCACGGGAAGTCACGCTCACGGAGAGGCTCGCAGCGATCGCCGCCGGAGCTTTCGCGAAGGACGGGCCCGGCGGCGCCGTCATCGTTGTGCAGGATGGCAAGACGCTGCTGCGGAGCGGCTACGGCATGGCCGACCTCGAGCTCGGTGTGCCGGTGAAACCCGAGATGATTTTCCGGATCGGATCGATCACCAAACAATTTACCGCCGTCGCAATTTTGCAGCTCATCAAGGACGGCAAGGCAAAACTCGACGATCCGCTCTCAAAGCACGTTCCCGACTTTCCAGCCGCTGATAAGGTCACGATCGAGCAGTTGCTCACGCACACGTCGGGAATCACGAGCTTCACTGGTTTGCCGGGCTACATGCGCAGCATCCGTGACGACAAGACGCCGACGCAGATGGTGGATTTGATTCGCAACGAGAAGCCCGACTTCGCGCCCGGTGAGAGATGGACGTACAGCAACAGCGGTTACCTCTTCCTCGGCATCGTCATCGAAAAGGCGAGCGGAATGACGTACGCCGATTACATGCAGACGAAGCTCTTCACCCCGCTCGGCCTGAAGCACACTTTCGTCGGCGACGAGAACCAAGTCGTCGCGGGTCGAGTGAAGGGCTACGCGATCGGCCCGGACCAGACACTGCGCAACGCGCCCTACATGAGCATGACGCAGCCGTTCGCCGCGGGTGCGATTGAGTCAAACGTCGACGATCTCGCGAAGTGGAACGAGCTTCTCGTCACGGGCCAGGTGATCGACAAGGAGCTGCTCGATCGCGCTTGGACAAACTCGCAGACAAATGACGGCAATCCGACGGGCTATGGCTACGGCTGGCAAGTGACCGTCGAAGACGGCGTAAAGTTCGTCTCACATGGCGGCGGAATCATGGGCTTTGTGAGCTACGGCGTGATGGTGCCTGAACAGAAACTCTTCGTCGGCATGCTGCACAATGCGCTCGGCTCCGAGACCGATCTCGATTACACCGCGACGCGACTCGCGCTCGAAGTGCTCGGCCAAAGTTGGAGCGCGATTCCGGCGGCGATGTCGGACGACGCAAAGAGAAAATTTACCGGCGTCTACGAGTTCAACGGCGTGAAGCGCACCTTGACGTTCGAGGACGGAAAACTGAAGGCGCAGCGCGAGGGCGGACCGCAGTTCGCGCTCATTCCCGTCGCAGATGATGAGTTTGTTTACGATAAGGCTTTCTCGCGGCTCAAATTCAAGAAAGCCGAATCGGGCGCGGTCGAGTCGGTCGTGTTCACGTCACGCGGACAGCCCACTCAGTCGGGCAAGCGCATCGCCGATGCGCCCGCCCCGCGCCAACAAGTCGCGGTCGCCGAGGAGAAACTCGAGCGCTTGCTCGGTGTGTACGAGCTCGAGCCGGGCTTCCTGCTTCGCGTCACGCGCGAAGGTTCAAAGCTCTTCATGCAAGCGACGGGACAAGGTCGCGCGGAGGCGTTCGCCGAATCGGAGACGAAGTTTTTTTTCAAAGTCGTCGATGCGCAGATCGAATTCGCAATCGGCGCAGACGGCCGCGCCTCGCTGCTCACGCTTTTCCAAGGCGGTCAAGCGATGCCGTCGAAGCGCGTTGAGTAGGCGGTTGTGACGGGCGTCGAGTTCGGATAGCCGCCACTGACCGCCCCCTAGAATGAGCGCGCGATTAGGCGGGGGACATCAAGTCACGCCGTGAGCAATCGTCGGATGCGAGCGAGTTCGTCGTCGAGTTCGTTTGGGTCGTCGACCGTTTCCGCGACCGTGTCGCGGAACATGCGTTGAAATCGCCGCTTCACTGAGATTCAAACCGGCCCTGCGCCAAGACGAGGACCAGGCACAGGGCCAGGACGAACGCCGCGACAACCAGTGAGGCCCTCAGCGAGAACGGTGCGCCGCGATACTGCGCTCGGCGATGCTGCGGAAAACGCATCAGCACGAAGGCGCTCATCGAGGCGACTAGGCCGACAACGAGAATCAGCAGCTGCGCCGCGCTCATAGTTCTAAATCTCGGTCGACTGGATTCGGCGACTTGAATGGCTCCATCTCGCCGCCACGAAGCGGACTTACTCGAACACGTCGGCGGAATGAATCGAAGAAACCTGGAAGTCCCCGCGATTGCGTTGGGAAGTCGCACTCGTCACACCTCCGCCTCCACCCCCGAGTGCGTCGAAGAACGAATTCGTCTTTCGTGAGGTCAAGCTGTTCACCGCGTTTCTCTGGCACACGCATTTCATTCGAACGCGCGGTGAGCTCTTTCCGTGACCTCGATGCGCGTTTTGGCACGTTGGACCGACTTCGCGACCAGTTCCGCGTACGACTGAACTCGAACGCGCGACATCCTATTCCACCGTGGCGCATGCTCAACGGTTGTTCTCCTGTTCGCCGTACATTTCGCTCACGTCGCGTGTTGCCCCTTTACCCCTCAATGAAAATCCCGACTGCCGCCGGTCGCCGGCTCAGCGTGAACTTCGGGTTCCCAGAGTGAGCGCGCGATGAGATGAGTGACGCCATCTTCGCGTTGGAGTTTGCCGGCGACGCCGAGGAAGCTCGCGGTGCGGGCGATGGTGCGGTGGCGTTCGTAAATTTGCGGCCACACGATGATGTTCATGAAACCGGTTTCGTCTTCGAGAGTGATGAAGAGCGTGCCGCTCGCGGTGCCGGGGCGTTGGCGACAAATGACGAGGCCGGCGTAGCGCACTGACGAACCGTCGCGATCGGCTTGCACTTCGATCGCGGGCCGTAGGCCTTGGCGGCGCAGCTCGTCGCGGATCGGCGCCACTGGATGGCCGCGCGTACTGTGATGCGTCGTCGCGTAATCCCAGGAAATTGTGTCGAACGCGCGCAGCGCGCGAAAGCGCGCGGGATCTTCGGCGGTCGGACAATCGAGCGTCGTGCCGCGTTCTCTTACCAAACCTTGGATCTGCCAAATCACTTCGCGGCGCGCGTGTCCAAACGACTCGAACGCGCCGCACTCGGCGAGCCGGACGAGCGCATCTTCGCGCAGGCCGCTTCCGCGCACGACGTCATCGATCGAGCCGAACGCGCGCTCGGCGCGCGCGCGCAGCAGCTCGGCGATCTCGTCGCTCCGCAATCCCTTCACAAACTTGAGTCCCATGCGAATCGCCCACGCTTCGGCATTCGGACCGCGTTCGAGCGTGCACTCGGCCGCGCTCGCGCGCACATCGATCGGCCGCATTTCGAGGCGATGGCGTTTCGCATCTTCGACCAGCGTCGCAACCGAGTAAAAACCCATCGGCAACGAGTTGAGCAGCGCGCACGTGAAGATCGCCGGGTGATGGCATTTGAACCACGCGGTCGCGTACGCGATGAGCGCGAAGCTCGCCGCGTGGCTCTCGGGAAAACCGTATTCGCCGAAGCCGCGGATCTGTTCGAACACGCGCAGCGCGAGCTCCTCGGCGATGCCCTTTTGCTTCATGCGTTCGACGAGTCGCTCGCGATGCCGCTCGAGCCGCCCGGTGCGGCGCCACGCCGCCATGTCGCGCCGTAATTGATCGGCTTCGCCGGGCGTGTAGTCGGCGGCGATGACCGCGAGCTTCATCACTTGCTCCTGAAAGAGCGGCACACCGAGCGTCTTCTCGAGCACCGGCGCCAAACTCGGGTGCGGGTACGTGACCGGCTCCTCGCCGCGGCGCCGCCGCAAATACGGATGCACCATGCCGCCCGCGATCGGCCCCGGCCGCACGATGCTGACTTCGATCACCAAGTCGTAGTGCTTCGCCGGTCGGAGCCGCGGCAACATCGACATCTGCGCGCGACTTTCGATCTGGAAGACGCCGATCGTGTCGGCGCGCTGAATCATCGCGTAGGTCGCCGGGTCGTCGGGCGGAATGCGCGCCATGTCGAGTTCGATCGCCTCGTGGCTCGCGAGCATGTCGAACGAGCGGTGCAGTTGGGCAAGCGCGCCAAGCCCGAGCAAGTCGACTTTGAAGAGGCCGAGATCTTCGAGGTCATCCTTGTCCCACTGGATCACGGTGCGCTCGGCCATCGCGCCGTTCTCGATCGGCACGATGTCGCTGACCGGCTCGTGCCCGAGGAGAAAGCCGCCGGGGTGGATCGAGAGGTGGCGCGGAAAATCCTGGATCTCGCCGATCAAGCGCAGCAAATGCCGCACGCCCGGCGCGCGCAAGTCGAGTCCGGCCGCTTCGACGCTTTCGTCGGCGGCGCTATCGTGATGGCCGATGACTTTGGCGAGCCGGTCGAGCGCCGTCTCGGCGATGCCGAGCACCTTGCCGACTTCACGCACCGCGGAGCGCGCGCGATAACGCACGACGGTCGCGACCATCGCCGCGTGGCTGCGGCCGTACTTGCGATAGACGTGCTGAATCACGCGCTCGCGCTGCTCATGCTCGATATCGAGATCGATGTCGGGCGGCTCGGCGCGCTCGCGCGAGAGGAAGCGCTCGAACAGCAAATTCGTGCGCACGGGATCGATCGCCGTGATGCCGAGCACGTAGCACACCGCCGAGTTCGCCGCCGAGCCGCGGCCTTGGCAGAGAATGCGCTGTTCGCGGCAATAGCGGACGATCTCATGCATCGTGAGAAAGTAACCCTCGTATTCGAGCTCGTGGATGAGCGCGAGTTCCTTCTCGATTTGCGCGACGACGTCCGCCGGCGGCTCACCGCCGTAGCGGCCGCGCGCGCCCGCAAATGTGAGCGCGCGCAGATGGTCGCGCGAAGTCGTTCCATCGGGGAGTTGCTCGGATGGGTAGACGTAGCGCAACTCGTCGAGCGAGAACGTGCAGCGTTCGGCGATTTCGAGTGTGCGCGCGACGGCGTCCGCCTCGTCGGCGAAGAGTCGCGCGAACGCGTGCGGCGACGCGAGCGCGTGTTCGGCGTTCGGCTTGAGCCGACGGCCGGCGGTCGCGAGCGGTACGCCGTGCCGGATGCACGTGAGCACATCTTGCAGATCGCGGCGCGCGGGCGTGTGGTAGAGCACTTCAATCGCCGCCACGAGTTTGAGCCCGTATTCGCTGGCGCGTGCTCGCAATCGCCGCTCGCGATCAACTTCCTCGGCGCGTCGATGGCGGGTCAGCAGCGCGTAGAGCCGATCGCCAAACGACGCGCGCAGCGCGCGCGCCGTGAGCGCGGGATCGGCCGCCTCGACTATCGATCCTTCGTCGCCACCCCAGAGCGCGATGAGTCCGGGCGCGTGCTCGCACACTTCTTCCCAGGCGACGCGGCATTCGCCCTTGGCTGCGCGCAGCCGGCCGACAGTGATGAGCCGGCACAGATTCGCGTAGCCACCGCGATCCATCGCGAGCAGTACGAACGACGAACCATCGTCGATCGTCACCTGCGAGCCGATGATCGGCCGCACGCCGTGATCGCGCGCCGCGACATGTGCGCGCACGACGCCGGGCACTCCATCGCGATCGACGAGCGCGAGCCGCCGGAGCCCGAGCTCGGCGGCTTCCTCGATGAGCTCCTCCGGATGCGACGCGCCCTCGAGAAACGAGAAGTTCGATTTGCAAAAGAGCGGTGCGTAGCGCCGCGCGGCGTGGAGCGTCATGGCGCGGCCATAACAATGCCTCGCGCCTGCGACCCGTCGAAGCGGCGGCGCGGCGGCAGCCGCGCTGCCCGGGTATGGATGTGAATGCGCGCAGAGGAGTGCATGGCGGATCAGGATACCAAGGCGAACAAAAGGCGAACATCAGCCAGCGAGAAATACTCTAACTCGCTGCTAAGGATTGATTTCGAGCGCGGATCGGCCGCTGGGCCTCCAAAGCCCCAGCGGCCCGCCGGTAGAGCTAGTCACTTACGGCGTTAGTCGAAGATTCAGGAGCACACTCAGTGTGAACGACCCCGGGTTTGCGATCACAGCGTCGAGATCACCGTCGCCATCCAAATCCTCGGTTGCGATCGAGGAAGGAAGGTAGCCGACCGCGAATTGCGTCTGGGCAGCGAACGTCCCGTCGCCTCGGCCGAGGAGGACGCTCATCGTGCCGCCGTTTTCGTTCGCCGTCAGCGCGTCGAGGTTTTGGTCGCCGTCTACGTCGCCAAGCGTGAGCGATCGAGGAACGGACCCGCAGCCGAATTGCAGGTGGGGCGCGAAACTGCCAAGACCGTTTCCGAGTAGCACGCTGATCGTGTTGGAGGATGAGTTCACTGTCAGTGCGTCGAGATTGCCGTCTTCATCCACATCTTCGAGCCTCAGCGAATCGGGCTGGGTGCCGACGGTGAATTGCGTCTGAGCGGCGAAAGTCCCGTCGCCGATGCCGAGCAAAACGCTCACCGAGGCGGAGTTTGAATTCGCAACCAACGCGTCGAGATCGCCGTCCCCGTCCACATCTCCGAGCGCAATCGACGACGGCAGTGAGCTGACGTCAAATTGAGACTGAGCCGAGAAGCCTCCGCTCCCGTTTCCGAGCAAGACGCTGACGGTGTCCGAAAAGAAGTTCGCCGTCAGGACGTCCAAGTCGCCGTCGGCATCGACGTCCCCGAGCGCGACGGACCTCGGCGCTGTGCCCACGACGAATTGAGTCTGCCCAGCAAAACTCGCGTCGCCAACCCCAAGCAGAACGCTGATGGTGTTCTCACCGGAGTTTGACGTCACCGCATCGAGGTTTCCGTCGCTATCGATATCTCCGAGTGTCACGGAGGTGGGACTCAGCCCCACATTAAAAGTCATTTCGTCGGCGAACGATCCGTCGCCGCCGCCGAGTACGACGCTGATGGTGCTTGCATTCGCATTCGGCGCCACGGCCTCGACATCGCCATCGCCATTCAAGTCCGCGAGCACGACGGCGAAGGGATAGGTGCCGACAGCAAACTGTGTTTGGTCGACGAATGTCGCGTCGCCACGTCCAAGGAGGACGCTGACCGTGTTCGCCTCCGAGTTTGCCGTCAGCGCGTCGAGCTTGCCATCGCTGTCGACGTCTTCGAGCGCCACGAAAACACTCACCGCGCCGACATCCACCTGGGATTGCGTTGCGAACGCGCCGCCGCCGACGCCGACGAGGACGCTGAGCTTTCTCGATGCTTGACTTGTCGTCAGCGCGTCGAGGTCGCCGTCGTCGTCAATGTCTCCCAGTGCGACGGAGTAGGGACCGTAGTCGACCGTGAATTGAGTTTGGGCCGCGAAGGCTCCGTTGCCGTCTCCAAGCAGGACGCTGATCGTGGCCTCGAAACTATTTGCCGTCACTGCATCGAGATCGCCGTCCGCGTCCACATCCCCGAGGGTGACGGCGTTGGGGTACATGCCCACGGCGAATTGTGTCTGGCCTGCGAAGCTTCCGTCGCCGTTTCCAAGCAGAACACTGGTCGTGGCTGAGACGCTATTCGCCGTCACGGCATCGAGGATGCCGTCGCTATTCAAGTCTCTGAGCGCGATCGACGCAGGTTGCTCGCCGACGGCAAACTGCGAATGGGGCGCGAAAGAGCCAAGGCCGTTTCCAATGAGGACGCTCATCGTGTCTGACTCCGAGTTTACGGTCACGGCATCGAGGTCGCCGTCGCCGTTCACGTCCCCGAGCGCTATTGATGATGGAGCTAATCCCACCCCGAATTGCACATGCACGGCGAAGGATCCATCGCCGAAGCCGCGCAATGCGCTGATCGTGTTCGAGCCGCGGTTCGCCACGACCGCGTCCAGGTCGCCATCTCCATCCAAGTCGCCGAGCGCGACGGACGACGGATCGCTACCGACGTCGAATTCCGTGTGGGGCGTAAACCCACCAGCGCCATTCCCGGCGAGCAGGCTGATCGTTCCCGAGTACCTGTTTGGTGTCAGTGAGTCGACAGTGCCGTCGCCGTCGACATCGCCGAGGGCGATCGAGGCGGGAAAAGAGCCGACACCGAACACCTGACCAGGAAAAAGCGGCGCATTCGGCGGGCAGCCAACGACTGGCCCGGCGCAACCGAGCGCATCCGGCGTCGGATCAGTGCCGCAACTCGGGAAGGGCGCCATCGGTGGCGGCCCGAAGATGAACAAGTACTCGAGCGGATAGACGGCATCCGAGATATCGACAGCGCCGCTGTCGTTCGCATCAAGCGCGTCCTGACAGTTCGCCGGGCCGGAAGTGAAGAGATACGCGAGCGAATAGACCGCATCGCTGATTTGCACCTCCGCGTCTCCGTTTGAGTCTCCTCGCACAAACGTCCACTGTGCTTCCACCGGCGCGGCGGCGAACACGCCGAAAGCCGCGATCAGACTCCGAAGCCATCGAAGCGCGGGGTATGAAAACTGGATGTTCACGGATGTCTCCTTTTTGACAGCAAGCGGAGATGAGGCGCACGAAACAACGCACTCGCGCCGAACAACGGCGCAAGGCGATTTCACTCAAAGTGAAGCTCGAGGTTCTTGAGACAAGAACAAACACACGCGCTGCCGGAGCTCGAATCACTTCGAACTGCCCGGAGTGCGATCACGAACACTCGGCGTCGGCTTGCGGGGAGCAATGACCGTTCCAACGCGGCAAAATCGCATCTGCTCGCTCATTGAGCGGGCCGCTTTGCCCGTGCGAAATATCGGTGCGACGAGTCACATATTCCAAGCGCTATGCTGCTAATCACGGGAGAGTTCTAGCGTGGAGCTTCCTCCGCAACGCCGTGATGCCGACTCCCGATCGATTCGTTGGTCTTTGGCCTATTTGCCCGCGGGCCCATTCCCATCTGCGGATTGTGCACTCGTTCCGGAACTCATCTTGTTAGCTCGTTTCGCTGATTTGCGCATCGCGCGGGCGGTTCCGACAATCGCTGCCGCGCCAACAGAACAATCGCCCATGGGTTGCACTGTTTCTTGCGTGCGGGAGGACCATTCTTGTTCGTGCATGAGCGAGCGGGTTTTTTCTACTCGCCCGCGACCGGCATGCCCCGTATAGATCAAGGTTTTGGAGCTGTGCTTCACGGAAACTCGAGCCGAGGCCCGTACGCGGTCGCGAATTCTCCGCGTGTCGTCGGTTTACGCTCCCGCGAGCGCGGCGCGATGGTCGCTGATGATTTCGCTGAGTCGCAGCTCCTCGGTCTTGTCGGGTGCGCGGAGCATCAATAGCGTGAGCGGAGCGACGGTCGTCGATCGCCGCAAGAGCGCGACCGCTTGCTGGCGAGGCGTCTCCAGCGGAATCACGTTCGCCGACGCGCCCAACTCCGTCAGTTCGAATCCCAGCTTCGCGAGGAACTCGTAGACGCGCTTAACGGCTTCGACGTCGGCGCCGAAGCCGACCGACAACGGTCGTCGATTGGGATCCAGCAGCAAGCAAAAGTTCATGACAACGACGGCGCGCACCAAGTCGGAGAAACTCGCGAACGGCTCCTCCGGCGCAACTTTGCCTTCGCACAGTCGCTCTTCGTGAATTCGCATCATTTTGGCGTCGGCGCCGTCGGGTGTCTTGCGCGTCAGGTCGAGAAAGTCATCGGGTTGCCGTCCGTTGTAATCGACTTCGCCGATTCCGTACTTGAAGTAGCGATTCGGATCGACGTGATGTTGATTGAGATCTGCGCGATCGACGAGCAACTCCGAAGCGGAGGTGACACCGCGCATGAGACGAAGTTCGCCCGAGTGCTCTCCCATGGTTTCAAGAAAATCCAAGTACACACTCGGTAGCGAGCTGCGGCCCTTGCTGAGCGGCTTGACGAGCGCAGCGATTTGCTCGCTGGATGCCGCTCGCACATCCTTTGTGCTGCCCGTTCGCCACCGTTCCATGAACGCCAACAAATTGCTCATCCGCAGCGGCTGCGTCGTGGGGATTTCGGTCCAGGTTAACCGCAACTTCGACCTTCCTTGTCGCACATGGCCACAAACAGCGTGTCTTGGCACGATTGACAAGAAGGCACGGTTTCGCCGACCTTTCGTTTCATATCACGCCGCTCGTCCACTAACGGCGAGGCGTACTCGACGGCGGTGGGCGCCACAAACGCCGCGGGCGAAACCGGTCCGAGCGCGCCCGGCCCGCGGTAAATGGCGCTAAAGGCGAGCGTGCTCAAAGCATTCTTGCCAATCTTGAACGCGAAATAAAACTCCGTCATCGAATCGGCAATGTGTCCGCTCTTGCCGATCAGCTTGGCGCCGGCACACGTGCCAGGTTTGTTGTTGTAGCCATCCACTGCGCTATCGTGCTTTGCCATAGCCGCCGCAAAACCATCCGTGAGTGCCGCAATTGCCGGGGCGTTGCCGTCCGCAGCGCGAGGATTGGCGGCGATGAAGTCGTTTAACGTAGCCGCGTCCTTTATTACCGTGCAGCCATGTGACGCAGCGATCGACTCAAATTTGCTTGGCGTCTCGACCCCGGATACCGCAGCGAACTTTTTGCCGGTCAGACAGACCATGACGCCGAACATATATCCCCTCGAATCAGGGCGTCGATGGGAAGCGAGCGCATCGCGGGCCTCCGCGAGTGCGACGATCGCGGCTCGGCGCGTGGCGATTGTCTCGGGTTTCATACTCGGATTAAGCCGGATGTCCTTCTCGAGTTTGGTGTCTGCCGCTTCCACGCGAGTATTGGCGTCGACCCAAAGCTTCTCGCAGGCCTTGAGGTCGTCGAGGATCTTCATCGTCGTCTCAAGGCTGCCTTTCGGCTTCTCCAATACCGCATGCTTGTTTGGGTTTTCGTTGCAGATCGGGCACAGACCCGCGAAGTCGTCGCCGTACGCGAAGCCGGTGCCGCCCATCTCGATGAAGGCAGTGTTGAAGGAATTCCCGTTGTGCTGAACGACATCCAGGAATCGGACGACGCCCTTGCCTTCAAACTTCACGTCGAGGCTCGAGCTGCCCCACGTCATCTTGCCTTTGAATTTCGACGAGAGAATTCCGCCCGCAGTTCCCGGCTCGTCGCCCGTACTCGTGGAGAGGTTCGAATTCTCGAGACCCACGGCATTGCCTTCGATCTTCACTTTCGTGGTTCCCGATGCCAAGTTGCTGTTTTGGGCAATGTTCACATAAGGGATGGGCACTGGTCCCGCCGGCGACGGCGTCTTGCACACGTCGGGCGGCGCCGCAATATTCGTTTGGCCGTCACCCTTGTGCACGATCGACCGACCGTTCGCAAAGACCGTCCCCATGAAGCGCGCACCTTCCTAAGCCCTGGATCTCGATCGCGTCGCGACGGCACGAAGTCTCGACGAACACCGCATCTGGGTCAAGGTTGGAGATAGACGCGAGGCGACAGCTTGCGACGCCGAATTCTTGTATCGGCCGGCGCAGGAGCGGCCGCGTTCGTGCGTGTTCTTGCGCCGTCGCTCGTGCTGCATCGGGACTCGAAGCAGCGATTGCTGATCGTAGACGCTAGACTCCGGTCGTCGAACGATAACCACGTTCAGGAGAGAATCATGACGCAAATGACGTGCTGGCTCGCGCTCGCGAGCATGAGTGTCATGTTGTTGGTTGATCTGCCACAGCCCTGGCGAGTCATATTCGGCGCGCTGGGATTTCTTCTGAGCCTCGTCGGCGCCGCGCTCGCAGTGCCGCCGAGCGCGCCAACAGCGGCGCCCATTCCGAGCAGCGAACCGCTCGACCGGTTTCACGAAGTGGTCGTCGCCGAAATTTGTGATGGCATGGCGCCACTCGACGCCGCGGCGCTCGTCGGCGTGCTCACCGAACACCGCCTCACCGTGCGCGGCAATTTCGGAACTTTGCCCGTCGAGGCGCTCACCGTGGAAGCCGCGGTCTCCATCGTTTCGCATCTTTGCCGCCTGGCGCCGCGCCGGCTTCGTCGTCTTTACGAAGATCATTGGGCGCGACTGCGCGGCGAGGCCAAAGTCGGCGAAATGTGTCGGCGTCTTTCCACTCACCCTAGAGTGATGGGTGTACACCGGATTCCGAATCTGCTTTGAAGTCGCAGGATCATGGGCAGGCGCTGAAACCCGCGCACGCGAGAGCGTCCGATGTCACATCGCCTCCGCAACCCATTCCGGGCGGTGGGGGCGGCGGACCCGACGAAAACAGCGTCGACAGCGTATAGATGACGTCAGCGATGTCGACCAACCCGGTGTCATTCGCGTCGCACGCATCGTCGCAGCCGGGCGCCGCGCCGCCCGCAAAAAGCGCGGTTAACAAATAGATGGCGTCGGCGATGTTGAGCGCGCCATCGCCGTTACAGTCGCCGCGTATGAAGGCGCCGGCCGTAAAGGTCGCGTTGAACGCGCCCGTGTCGATGGCGATGACGCCGCGCGTCGTGGCGCGCAGGGCGTTTGCGCCCGTGATCACGACCTCGCTCGCGAAGTCGGCGCCGAGATCGACGGCCGGTCGCGCGCGGAACGGCGCGAGCCCCGCGCTGGCGCCAGTTGCCGAGAAGATGTACTCACCCCAACCGGTTGCCCGGTGACCGAAGAGCGCCGCCGAGTACCACGAGTAAAAGAACTGCGACTCGGAGTAGGTGCTCGTTACGTCAGCCGTTGTGATCGACATTATGTCGAAGCCAATCGCCGTCTGATAAGTCGAGAGCGCCGTTGCGCGCGCGAGCCAAAATGCCGGGTCCGCATACGCGCCGACTTGCACTTGATGGCTCTCGAACAAAAAGAAGTCGAATGCGTTCAAGCTCGTCGCGGCGCCGGTCGGATTGAGTGGCGTGATGTCGACGCCAAACACGTCTGCCGGTATCCAACCATTGGCGATCACTTTCAGTCCGAGCCCGTGAACGTAATCGACAACGGCATTTTGTCGTTCGCGACTCACGTTGTAGTCGTAGCCAAATTCATCGAGCAAGATTCCATCGAACCCCATGGCGGCCCACCCATCCGCGCGGCGCTCGATCTCGGCGAGTGGGTATCCGACTGTGCTCACGCCGATGCTGATGTACCCGTAAAACTGCGTTCCGGTCGTCGCCGCGTGTTGAAGAATATCGATCGTGTTCTGATGATCCGGATGCGGCAGCGGATCGCTCGGGCCATCCTGCAAACCATCGCCGAGCACCACGTGCTCATACACGCCGAACTCGGCCGCGGCGAGCGGCACTGTGTAGGTCATGTTGATCGTGCTCGGCCAACCATAGAAGATCAGCAACTTCTCGGGCGGCAGCGCGGTTGCGTCGGTGGTAATGAGCCAACTCGCGAAACACGAGCACGCGAAGATTGTCCGAGCGGGCATTCGTTGTGGCATGTGCTATTCCTCCGGGGTTCAGTGCGAGCAAACGTAACACTGCGTTCGAAGCGCTTCCAGTAGGAAAGTCCGCCGGACGCGGTTCGCTACTTCGATAGCGGTCCCACGCCGGATCTTGACCAGCAGGTACGGTGTCAGATTCTTCAACCAATAGGACGCGCGTGCACGCGCGTTCGGCGGACGGTCGGCGGGTGATGACCGCCTCAGCCGCTCGCTTGCACCAGCTCGCAGAGCAACGCATCGAGTGCGTCGAGGTCGACTTGCTCTGGGAGCACGCTCAGCGCGGCCTTCGTGCTCAAGTCCGCCTGGAGTCGCTCCGCTTCGGCGACTAGTTGCTCATAGCTGAGCGCGCCGTCGCGGATCGCGACGAGTTCGGTGGCGTTTGGCCGGCGCACGTGAAGCTCCCCGGTCCGCGACAGCTCGAGCCCGGTTTGCATGAGTCGCACGAGATGCGCGGCGTGCTTGGTGTCATAGCCGAATTGCGCCTCGAGCCGCGCGCGCGCCGGATTGCGCGAGGCGAGCCACGTTTGATAAGAGTCCCAATTGCGGAGCGCGGCGCGGTACTTGCGCTCGCGACCGAGAAGCGCGACGGTTTCTGCTGGTAGTCCGAGCGACTTTTCCGCGAGCGACTTCATGTCGTCTTCGGGGAGTTTCTCCGAACTCGCGAGGCATTCGCGCCAAAACGATTCGAGACGCTCTTTCATACTGGAGCGTGCAGCGCTCGGCATTTCGATGTTGTCAATTCCCCAGTCGCGCAGTTTGTCGCCGACCGCTTGCTCGATGCGTTCACGATCTTGGCGATGCAGCGTGCCTTGCTCGGGAAGTCCAAACGCTTGGCGCGTCGGCTTCGCGGCGGGCGGACTCAGCAGCCAGGCCCGATGCGATTTGATGCGTTTGAGTTGTTGGAGCGCGTAGCCAAGAAACGTGCTTTCGACTTTGCGCGAAAGAAATCGCCGGCGTTCCGCGTGCAAGCGTCGCCACGCGGGCGTTTCTAGCACCCAGTCCGCTTCATCGGCGAACAAGATCTCCAGCGCATTCGGATTGGCGTTGGCGCACAACGCGAAGAACTTCGCGAGCTCGAAGATCGCGCACTCGATACCGCGGTCGATCGCCCGGACCGCAGTCGCGTGCGTGCGCAACCGCGGAAGCACACGATCAAGGAGCGCCGCGTCGAGCGCGCCTTCGTGCTGCTCGAAGGTCCCACGCAAGGAAACACGCGCGCTGAGCGGCGCGATGCAGACGCCACGCAAGTCTATATCAGAGTCCGCGCGCGCCGTGCCATGAGCATGACTCCCGGCGAGCGTGATGAAAATCGTGTGGGCGTTGAGATCGATGACAACCGTCACGCAAGTGCTCTTTGCAATCGCACGCGCACGACAAGGTCTTCGAGCGCGTCACGCGTCGTGGGTTCTTCGGGCAGCGAGCTGCGCCGATGCGCGGCGATCAGGCGTTCCTCGAGCGCGTCAAGTTTTCGCGCGTGCGCTTCGACTTCGCCAGCTTGGAGGCGCATCGCTTCGGCGCCGCCGCGTTTCCGCTCGACGAGCGCGTCGATTTCGGAGAGCCGAAAGCGCTCATTGAGACACAAGACGTTGGAGTCGATGACGCCCGACTCCAGCGCCGCGATCCCACTCAAGTAGACGCGGTACGCGTACAGCAGATGTTTGACAGTGGGGTCCGGCTCTACGAGTCGTTGGCGTCGCCCATGGGCGAAACCCTGGTAGTGACGAAACAATCCTCGCGTGACGCAACCCTTACCGAGTTCACGGAGTTCGTCGTGTTCGGGCGACGTGATGACGACGAGAGGCGAGTACAGTTGCTCCAGCACATAACCATTGTGCCCCGTCATGAGTCGCGCAAACTTTCGCAGATCATGCGCGACCCAACCGAGATCGAGGTCGGGAGTCTTCTCGCTGAGCGTGATCGTCTCGTTGGCGCGGCTCAGCCCGAGGAGTTCTCGCGCCGAGAGTAAAATGACGCCACGCAAATCGACATCGCTATCGGGAGATGCAAATCCGTACAGATGCGCTCCACTCACCGTCGCGAACACGGGCTCCGGCCCGCGCCGTGCGATCGCGACGAGCGCAGCGCGATCAAGCAGTGACCAGACTTCGTCGATTTGTTCGGGAGTCATCGGCTTCCCTCTCGCACTTGCGCGTCAGCGCTTTCTCAGGAGCATTATTACGAATCCCATGGTCTGGTGTCCCCATCGTTGATAGGCGCTAAACCAGTTCTTGCTCTTGGCCCGGAAGGCCGGAGCATCCGGGTCCGTTGGATTATCGGCAAGCCAACGCTGCATGGATTCAAAATAGGATGTCTCGTAGGCGTTCCAATCCGCGGGGCTGCTCACTCGGTGTGCAATGACGCGGAAGCCGGCGGCTTGCGCGCGTTCGAGTGTCGCGGGCAAACTCACCATCTCGTCCGCGCTGCCGCCGAACGACGCGAGGTAGTCCGCGGCCGAGGGTTGTTGCCAGAAACCCTCGCCGAATAGCGCCCAACCGCGCGCGTCGAGGCGAGCCGCGACGCGCGTGAGCGCCGTCGGGAAATCTCCAAACACGTGCGACGCGCCGGTGCAGATCACGAACGAGATCGGCGTGTCATCGAACGCAAACTCTTCGAAGCGACAGCCGTGGAACTCGACCGCGTCTTTCGGTAGGCGCTTCGCCGCGGCCGCGCGCGCCTCGGCGATGAAACTCGCATTTTGATCGACCCCGATGCCCGTCGCTCCGAGTAGTGCGGCGGCGCGGATCAACACTTCACCTTTGCCGCAGCCGACGTCGAGCGCCCGCAGCGATGTCGCCGGTTCCGTGTGGCGCTCGTCACTCACGCGTTGCAGCAAATCATCGACAGCGCTGTCGCTGACCGGCATCAAGAGCCGTCGATCTCGATGCGCGATCGTCGTGTATTTGAAGGCGTCCATCGACTCGTTGGTGGTTCCTTTTGTCTGCGCAAGGCAGAGTATCTTACATGCGTCATGACACAATACTCTGACGACAACTCGCGTCTTCTCACGTCACCACCCCGTGCAAGAACCATCGCCGCTGCTCGCGGTCGTAGTACACCCAGTAGAACGAGCCGCGGCGCGTTTCGGCGAAGTAGTATTCGCGGTGCGACGCGCGGCCCCACCAACCGCCGGTGATGAGGTAAGGCCCGAACATGCGCGCGACCGAGCCGGCTTCGGGGCCGTTCAAGATCCAGCCGTCGGGCTCGTGACGCGAGCGCGGCGCGAGCGGCCGCGGCGGCGAGTAACAACGCCGCACGAGCGGCGGCACGCGCACGGCGCGCGCTTCGGGCGCGGTGAGCGGCGCGAGCGCCGCCCAACCGAGATGCGCTTCGGGCAAGTGCGCGTCGTTCAAGAGTGCGCGCTGTACGGACGCTTCGCCGAAACGCGCGCGCACGCGCGCGAGCGCGCGCTCGGCCGCGGCGAGATCGCGCGCGGGCCGCTCGACGAAAAGTTCGCCTTGCGCGCTCGTGCGGCGCGCGCCCGTTGCTTCGAGCGCGATCTCGGTCACCGGCTCCTCGAGTCGCGACGCCTCGAGCCGGAGCAGCACGAGCCCGAGTATTTGCGACGCGTCGAGCGATGCGGTGGCTGGCCGAATCTCCTCGCGGCGCGCGGCGCTGCGTTCGAATGTCAGCGTGAGGACGAGTAGGGCCAACCCTTCACTGCGCGCTTCGAGCGCATCGAGGAGCGGCAGCAGCAACTCTTCGACGACGCGCAAAATTTGATCGGAGCGTTCGAGCCCATCATCGATGAGCCGCTGCGCGATGAGCGGCTCCATCGGCGTCGCGGTGCGGATCGGCATCTCGCGTGTGCCGGCCGCCCACTCGCGCAGTCGCCAGAGTTCGTCGCCGTAGCGGCGGCGCAAACCATCGATGGGGAGCGCGAGCAAATCGCCGACGGTGCCGAGCCCGAGTCGATCGAGCGTCGCCGCGATGCGTGGCGCGATGCTGAGCAACTTGAGCGGTGCGCCGCGCGTCGCCGCCGCTTCGGCGCTCGGGTTGTCGAAGAGTCGCACCGCGCCGCGTCGCGCGCGCGCCGCCGCGTAGGTGCCGAAGCGCGTGAAGCCGATGGCGACGGCGCCCTCGAGTTCGCGCGCGGCGAGTGCGCCGAGAATTGCACGACCCCACGCGACGAGCGATGGGTAAAGACCCGCGAGGCCGCGCGCATCGAGCCACGTGACGCCGGGTTCATCGGCGGATGGTTCGACGTGCGGCGAGTAGTGACGGAGCAACGTGTCGAGCGGCCCGAGTTCATCATCGATGTCGCTGCGCGCCACGACGGCGGCGCGCAGATCGCGCGCGATCGCGAGCCCGGCCGCATACGTGAAGCCGGGCGCGACGCCGAGCCGCCGCGCATGCTCGTTGATGGCGAGCACCAACCCCTGCGCACGGTCCGACGCGACAACCGCGGCCGGCCCCGCGCGCCACGTCGGCTCGCGCCGCAACAACAATTGCAACGGCAACGCCGGTATGTCGACGCAGGCGAGATTCGGGGCGGCGGAGGCGCGCCCAGCGTTCGAGTTCACGCTGGCTCTGCATCTGCGTCAGCAGTGACACTTGCTTGTGGCAGCGCCAAGCGTGAACGGCGTGAAGGCGATGTCATCGATGCTGACCTTCGTTTTGAACGAGCCGATATTTTTGTAGGCGGCTACCGGGTTTCTCGGGGATCGTGTATTCGATGATTCTTCTTTGCAGGAGGGAGAGGACGGCGCGATTGAGGTGACCGGTTACCGAACGAAGATTCAAACACGCGGCGATCGCAGCCTTAGATAGATCGCGTTCGGCTAAGGCGTTGAGCACGCGGCTTTCGAGCGACTCTGCCCTCGACTCTGCCCTCGACTCTGCCCTCGACTCTAGCTGTGCATCTTCCTGCATGTGAGCCACCGCCGCGACCGGCACTCGAAACGTCACCACCGCCGCGCCGGTGATCTCAGCAAATTCTGGCGGCGTGACGTTCGCGGCCCGGCA
The DNA here is from genome assembly GCA_046154185.1 of Planctomycetota bacterium. GTDB lineage: Bacteria > Planctomycetota > UBA8108 > UBA1146 > JAJFFE01 > JBJXGE01. The sequence goes on along the minus strand of JBJXGE010000069.1, from coordinate 8,443 downwards.
CATTTCCGCGACACGGTTCGTGCCGCGTCCCCACTTCTCGATGAGACCTGTGCGGTGAAAGACATCGGCGATGATCGGATTTCTCTGCACCGAGAGATGCGGGCGCGAGAGTGATTCAGGCGTGATGCCGCTCGGATATTTGCCGGCGCTCCAAACTTCGACGCGGTCGTCGAAGATGGCAAGCGACACCGCACCGCCCGCAATAGTGTAATCGCGATGGATCAGCGCGTTGACGAGGATCTCGCGCATCGCATCGGGCGGAATGAGTGGGCGGTCGACCCGCTGCAGGCGACCAGGCTCGATGCGGCCCGGCAGCGGAAAGTGTCGCTGGCAGAAAAGCTCCGCCTCCTCGAGGAGTTTGAACGCGGGACCGCGCAGATTTCGTTGGTCGAGGAACTCAGTTTTGTCGGTGCCGAGAAAGCGAGCCATGCGCAATTCGCATTGCGGATAGTAGGGCAAAAAAGTCCTGCCGAAGAGTACGACCGCTGCGCGTAGGATTTTGCCGTCGTGACGAGCACCGAGGCGCTCGAGGAGCTCGGGGAGTTTGCGTCCGACCGGGCCGACGAGACGTCCGACGGAGCGCGCGGCCTCGACGATGCGCACGACCTCGGTGCGATCGAGATCTTTGAGCGAGATCTCGTCGGCCTCTTGATTCTCCCAACGGTATCGGCTGTGTGCGCGCTCGATCAACAGGGTCTGATAGCGCGACTGCGCCATCTTACGCGTCGTGTTTTCGACGCGTTCATAGGCACGTCCATCGAAAGCGTACGGCGCCGAATCGCTGACACCGCGCACGGAAAGCACGAGCGCGCGCCGGTCCGGCGCGACTTCTACCGTTTTGACATCGATATCGAGCGGCGGCTCGAAGCGCTCGCGCACTTCGGCGATCTCGCGCATCGTCCGTTCGCTCACTTGTTGTCCGACTAGCTCGCCGCTGGGCTTGACGCCGATCATGACGCGTCCGCCTTTTCCATTCGCGAATGCGCAGAGCGTCTGCATCGCGTCTCGCAACTCGCCGGTCGAGCGCTTGAACTCCAGCGTTGCGGACTCACCTTTAGCGATGAGCTTCACGAGGTTTTTCGTCATCACGAACTGCTCCAACGAGTGTGTACGCCCAACCCTCAGCACAACCCATCCGGCCCCCGACACAGCTCCGTGTGTTTGCTTGCCGCGCCGCGTTTGTCTTTGATGATGTCGATCTCGCACGCGAAGCGGCCGTCGCTGAGTCGGCGATGGCGCGCCTCGGCGCGCAGCGACACGAGCGAACCGAGCGATGGCAGCGCGCGCTCGCGCGCGGTGAGGCAGACGATCGCTGTTGCGTGATGATGCGCGAGCCCGACGAGTCGCGTTTGCATCGCGAGGCGCAGGTCGCCGCCGTCGTGCGCACCCGCGAGATCGAGCACGACGAGCGCGAAGGCGCCCGAGCGCACGAGCAAGTCGGCGGCGATCGGAATCGACTCCGGCGCGCTGAGTCGCACGACCGGCAAACGATCGAGATCGACGCCGCTCTCCGCCGCGTCGCCGGCATGAAACACCGTCGACTCGAGGCCGATCCACACCGCGAGTTCGCGCCGCAGCTGCGCCTCGCGCACGAGTGCGATGATGATGGTGAGCGTCGCGCTCGCGTCGTGCGCCGACAGCTCGACGAGCCGGCCCGCGAGCGCATCGAGCCCCCAGCCGCGCGAGGTCGCGCGCGCGCCGACCGCGCTCGAGGCGCGCCAGACATCCTTATTGGTGTGCGCGGCGAGTTTCTCAATGGCTCCCATGTGATGGCTCCCATGCGATGATGCGGTGCTTTCCCATATGCGATCGCCCGCGGCGTTTCGCGTCGGTGGGGGAGAATGGACGGTCGACAGAATAACCTAACAAAAGGCGAACATCTAGGAGCTGGGAGCGCCGCTAGAGCGGCGCCAGCGTCGATTTAAGTGTTTGTGTGATCAGCTACTGCGGCCGAACGAAGCCCAGCGGTCGCGGGGCTTGCGCAAAAACTCTCTCGCGGTGATGTCAACGCGAGCGGTGCGAACTTGATCGCACGCCGTGATCGATTGCTCGCATACTTGCTTCTCTGGAATGCCGGGCGTTTTTTGGCTCGATCATGATGGCAAGGCGCCGGATATCCCCGAGCCGCGGCAGATAGACAAGGCTGACTGAATGCACGTGGTCGGCTTCTTCTTCGCGCGCAAGATCCTTGAATGCAAGGACGTCACCGATGCCTGTGATCGGTGCCCCGGAAAGCGATAGACGAATGGTCAGCTACGATGGTGATCAACTACGACGACGCCTTGTGAAAGTTGCGCGTCAGTGGCAAGAGCGCTTCGGAAACGCTCCGAGCGTGACGTCGGCCATTTCGGAGTACGACGCTGCGAAACTCTTGGGTCTCTCCGACGACGAGTACGCCGACCAGATGCACGATCGTGCGGTCGTAGCCAAAGGCCACGACTTCGAGTGGGCGGGATTGCGCGTCCAAGTAAAAGCAAACCGTCCGAGCGGCAGGCGCGGAAGTACAGTTACGTTGGTGGCTAAGCCCAAGAACTACGATTGGGACGTCTTGGTGTGGCTACTCTACGACTCGGCTTACCAGCTTCAGGAGGCGTGGCGCTGGGACGTGGCCGATTACCGCCAGCAGTTCGAGTTCAAGAAGCGAATCTCGCCCGATGACATGCGAAGGGGAAAACAACTAGGCGTCGAGTCTGCGCCGCGAGACGTCAGCGCGCCTGCAACACCGGACGTCCGCTAGTCTCTCCGAACGATTGCACGCACGAGCCCACTCACTCCGCTGTCTCAAACGACGCGAGCGCGCCCGTCGACGTTCGCCGGCATCGAGCGACGCTTCCAAGCACGTCATTCGACTTCCCCGACACGATGAAGAGGAGCCAGTCGCGACCGGGCGGCCAGAACCGAAGGACCGTTCCGCAAGCGGCGATGAGCTTCCCCGACGGCGACCGTTCCGAGCGGATCGACCGAAGGTTCTTGAGTCGCGGATCGTGCATTCTGCGGACCGACTCGGCGAGTTCGGAATCAACCGGTTCGTCATCACCCCGACGCAACAATCGAAGCAAAGCATCGAGCGCTTGGGTTTTCCCAGGCACCAGATCGGCGTCGAACTCGAGCCCGGTCAGTTTGCACTGAACCAGCTCGCTAGGCAAAAGGACCGTCCCAGTCCAATCGCAATGGCGAATTTCAGACTTTCCCGCCGGCTGAGAGCATTTCGCGGAACGCTCGACGAAATCAGGATGTATCAGCCGGCGCGAGACGGCGCTGACAACGAGGTGATCCCGAAGCGCTCGTCGCCCCGACTCTCCGCACGTAGACAGTTCGTCATCCAGGCATCGCTTCCCGCTCACTGTGCACACGTCGAACTCATCCGGAGCGCCGACACGACCCGATATCTCCGACTTGGCAGCCAGGTCACGATCGAATTGCCGACGCGACTGATCGGAGCGGACCACTTCGTCGATGAGCAAGCGCTTCCCGGTGGCAGAGCAAGTCACGATTTCGTCATCGACGCCGTGTCGCGATGGACTCTTATCAGATGGTCGGAGCAACTCTGCGCGGACGACCCTGCCCGAAACAGACGACTGGCCCGATTCCCGCGGCAGTAGCCACGCTTGCGAGACGTCGCATCGAACGAACTCGCTTCGGTCACCGAGAACGCCCGATACGGCCGACCGCGCCGCATTCGGCTCGAGCAGCTTCTTGCCGGACACTTCGCTCGTGACGACTTCGTTCGGAAGCGCGCGCAATCTAGAAAATTCGCAAGCTACGAGCGCACGATCGAGCGCGCGTTTACCAGAGACCGCCGATTCCACGAGCAGCGCGGCATCCGTGGTCCGGCCGGTCACTGCACACTGCGCGACTTCGTCGGGATGAAATTTGCTACCGGTCTCCTCGCAAGTCTTAGCGTGCACCGGAAGCATCGTTCGCTGCGATCGCGCAGACGAGGTCATCATGTGACGAAGTCCACGACCACCGGAGACGGAACACGTCCCGAGCGCGAAAGCCGGTATGCGGCGCCGCGTGATCGCACACTCGGCCGTGTCCGGCTCGTGCGCCATCGAACAACCGTCCGGCGCTATCGGGATATCGGTCGTGTATGCCGCCGCTCCATCCACTCGGATTTGCACGCCCGCGACCCACCGTTTGCGCATCTTCCCGCTCGCCCCCACGACCTCCGCATAGCAGATTGGGTCGAAGTCGTCCCGCACCTTTTTCACTCGGCGTGGGTCATTCCCGGCCTGCTGCAACTCCTCCATCAATCGCAGTCCGTAAAAACGTCTGAACTCCTTGATATCGTCCCGGACTCGCACGGCAGCCTCCACCAAACCGCGGACAGTCGGCGCGAGCGTGCCGATATCACGCTCGTCCGGCGCCATCGGCGCTACGCGAGTCGACGCCGTCGGTCGACCCGGCGCTTCCTGCATTGCGGCAGGGCGTAGCAGCTTTGACAGTTCTTGAATTCGGCGGCCGCGCTCGACCGCGTCAAGAGCCGATATGGACCTCGAACTGTCTGGCGGTCGCGTCTCTGGGCTGTCCGGTTTCGACTGTAACTTCGCCGCGTGCTCGCACGAGTCCTCGATTCGTACATCGAACAAGCATTCGTAGCTGTCGACTGCGTTAACGACCTTCGCGCGGCACAGCGCCGTGCCTTCGAATCCAGCCCATCCGACTCCGACGCTCGACTTCTCGAGCTCGACGCCGGGAAATCTCGCGCACCAGTCCCGAACGACGCCTTCGATGACTTCCGGATCGGGCGCCTGATCCGTCTCAGTGAATAGCGCGTGATTTTCCACCCAGTGTTGAGTGTGGCGCTCGAAGTCGCGATGACCCGGCACGTACAAAAGTGGGGAGCGGCCGGAGAAATAACCGTCCTGAGTTTCGCGACGATGGACATCCTCCGAAAAAGTGAAGACCGTCGACGGATCCTCGGCGCGGTTCATCAAGAATAGATCGGGCTTCGTCTCGCCGACGATGCCTCCCATCGCGCGCAGGGTCGCGAGCACGAAGTCTCGAACCGGCATGCTCGGTTTGACTCGCTCAATCTTCGGCATGCGCGGACCTATCTCGTGCAGCTCGTCGCAGCGCCCGAGCGTGGCATCGAGTTCCTGACTCTGACTCTCGTGCAGCCGTTTCGCCTCTTTGATGCTCTCGACCGCGCGCTGCGTCGCAACGCTGACGTCTTGGCCGCGCAGCGCAAGAAGCACGAGCTCGCGAATTCGCGCTTCAAGGCTCTTGTCTCCGTCCTCTTCGTCCATGTCCACAGCTTCGAGTAGCGCCTCGATGTCACCAACGGTTTGCGCGATCACTTGGAGTTTCTCGAGCAGCGTTGCCACGATGTGATGTTCGTACGAACCAGCAAGTACAAAATTCTGAACGATCACGTGTGCGTGTTTCGACCCGAGCCGTTGAACGCGGCCGATTCGCTGTTCGACCTTCATCGGGTTCCAAGGCAAGTCGTAGTTCACGACGATATTGCCCGCCTGAAGGTTCACGCCTTCGGCGCCGGCGTCAGTCGAGACGATCACGTGATACCGTGGAGGGTCCGCACGAAATCCTTCGATGGCGTCTTGACGCCCGCGCGGGTTTTCGCCATCGATAGTTCCGACCGAGACGCCAGTGCCGCGCAGGTGTTGGACGATCGCGCGCTGGGTCTCTTTGCGGGTAGTAAAGACCACGAGGCGCCAGTCGTCGGGTCGCTCTCCCCGAAGTTGACTCACGAACCGGGCGACGCGTTCAAGTTTTGCAGTGAGTCCGGGCGCGTCGGCGATACGGCGCGCTTCCAGGACGGCGTCCATTCGCACAGTCCTGTTCTTTCCCATGTTCTCGAGCTGCGCCGCGAGTGCCTCAGGGCTGCTGACGGCAGCCTGAAGCACGGAGGTTTGCGCGAGGGCGTTTAGGTCCTGCACGACTCTCTGTACCAACTGGAGCGTGGCTTCGTCTTTTTCTCTCGGTCTCACCGCGTCCGTCGCTACTTTGCGCTCCGGAAACACGAGCCGCGCGTCACCTCGTCGCGTTCGGACCACATACTGGCGCAAGATTCCGCGAAACTCCTCGGCGTACTTTGGCTGGAGCTTTCGCGCCTGATTGTTTCGATCTGGTGCGATGTAGCGCGCCTTGAAGTTCTTCGGATCACCGAGCGGGTTCGGGTGTCCGCGAGCGACAGCGAGGCAATCGATCAGCGAGTACATGTCCCACAAGCGGTTCTGAATCGGCGTCGCCGTCAGCATCAGCACGTAACGAAATTGGCGCTCCTCAAGCGCGCGCCGCACCGCCTGCGCGAACACGGGAGGGCCCGCATTCGTTCCGTACAGGTTGCGAAGTCGATGCGCCTCGTCGAGCACGAGCATCTCAAACGCGTCCGGCCGCAGCCGATCGAGGCGTGCACGCGCAGTTTCGTAGGTCGTGATGATGATGTTTGCTTCGGACGGTCGACTTATCTCCGTATCAAGTTCGTTCCCCTTCACTTCGCGTGCGCGAATTCCGAATTTGGATTCCATCTCTTCGCGCCATTGTGGAAGCAGGATCGATGGCGCGAGCACGAGCACTCGGCGCACGCGCCGTCGCGCGAGCAGCTCGGCGATGATGAGTCCGGCGCTGATTGTCTTGCCGAGACCCACGTCGTCGGCGATGAGCGTCACTGGCAGGCGACGACAGAACGTGAAGAGGTTCTTTACTTGATGCTCGTAGGGCTCGATGCGTCCCTTCCAGTCGGCCCGCGATTTCACGTCCTCGGCGGACTGGATAATGATCGGTTCAGCGAGGCTCCACTCGAGTGCAGCACGATGCAGGTCGTAGTGGTCGCGCGTGGCCGCAGGCCGGAGCAGAGGGAAACGGAGCCGGACGTCGAAGGTCGCAGCGTCCGTCGTGGGCGCGGTGGAGAATATTTGCAGCGCAAGCGCGTGATCGGCCGAAGCTGCGGTCATTTGCGATAGACCCAGAATAATGGCTGCATCGTTTCTCCGAGTTGAGCGAGGCAAGCCCGCTGCTAGAGGCGATATTCCTGTCGACTAGCTTGGTTCGATGGCTACGTACTTGAGCGTGCTGTCGAACACCACCGCTTCTGCCCAAATCCGATGATCGACACTGCCGGCGTCGCGTCAGGATGCATTTTTCATATTCCGCTCGCAATGGCGGCGCGCACCGGCTAGTTGATGTGTGTGTCTTACCAAATGGGTCTCGTCTTGACGCCCCTGCAGGCTTTTCCGAGACTGCGGCATAGCGGGCTGCGGTGAAGCCTTATGGAGTTTGGCGACCGCGCCACCGATTCCAAACCCGAAGTCGTCGCGTTCAGAGCAGCAACGACATTAAGACAGGGTGGTAAGGTCAACGAGTTCTTCGAGAAACCGATAATGAACTCGCCCTATTAGGGGCCGACGACGTTCGTCAGTCTCATTCCAATGTCCACGAAGCCCAGTGCGAGCAAGAACCAAGCTCAGCTCGATCTCGACGAGTGCGCCAGGATTTCGTCCAAGGGCTAGCAGGACGCCGTGATGGCAACTATCAATTATGTTCGTCGGCAGGTTCTGCGTTGGCGAGAGACAAAGAACCCTAGCGAATGGCGTGTGACGACTGAAACCGCCCAGATTTTCACGCATTGGCGACACCACAAGTTTTGACCTGTTCGACCGTTCTTCTGTCAGATAGAAGCCGTGGAGACGGTCGGCAAGCGAAGCTATGTCGCTCCGCGCCGAAAAGCGCCGCCGCCTTAGGTGCGCGGAGACATACTGCGGACGACGATCCCTCGATTTGCCGATCTGTGCGTCGAGAGCGACGAAGATCCGCATCTAGCGCCACGATTTCCGCGCACGTATGGATGCGCGCCTCGAGTGGGATTGGACCGTCCAACTGTGGATGGACGGAAGTGTCGAATCGTCGTTCGGCCATAGAAGGCTTCTGACTATGGGGAGGCATATCCTCGAAACGGACCGACTGCTCCTCCGCGAGTTTGAGGCGGGGGACGTGGCGGCGTTCTACCTTCTCGGGAGCGATCCCGCTGTGATCCGGTACACGTGCGATCCGGGCGGCGGATTTGCCAGCGTCGAGGATGCGGCCGAGGTGCTGCGGTCGCACACGCTGGCGGACTACCGTGAACACGGGTTCGGGCGGTGGGCGTGCGTCCACAAAGCAAGTGGAGCCATCATCGGGTTCGCCGGGTTGAAGCGCTTGCCGGAGTTGCGGGAAGTGGATATCGGCTATCGTCTGCTGCCGGCCCACTGGGGGAGCGGCTTCGCAACCGAAGCTGGTCGAGCAATTCTTGAGTACGCGTTCGGGCGGCTCGGCTTGCGGCGGGTGATTGCGTTGGTGATGCCGGAAAACGCATGTCAGGAGCTCGGGCATATTGAGCCATCGGTGTCGGGTTAAATTGAGCCATCGAGTGTCGGGTTAAAGTGAGCCATCTGCCTGTGCGTGGTGTGTCAGGCGGCGGGTTTCGTCCTGGGGTTGTGGA
>JBJXGE010000034.1:0-6501 GCA_046154185.1 Planctomycetota bacterium | reverse complement strand
CCGACGTGAAGCTCATCGTCGCGATCGGCGCCGTGATCCAAGGCCGAGTTTACGGACCGAATCATCAGCCGCTCGCCGGGGCGATCGTGAAAGCGAATGCGACCGGGGCGAAAGCCGGCACCCCGGTTCGTGTGCTCGTGGACCCGGGCAAGAAGACCGACGAGACCGGTTTGTTTCGCTTCGACTCGCTCGAGCCCGGTGAGTATCGCATTGTCGCGAGCCACGCCGATTATGCGTCGGCGATTCTCGTCAAGATTCAGCCGAACGGCGGCGATTTGACGATCGAGTTGCCGGTCGGCGCCGCGATCGGTGGCATGGTCATGGACTCCATGAATAATCAGCCAATCGCCGGGGCCGAAGTTTCCATGCAAGACTCGGCGGGCTTCATGAAGAAGGCGCTCACGGACGCAAGCGGCCTCTACGAGTTGCGCGGCGTCACGGTCGAGGCCAAGCGGAGCCGCGACAAGGACAATGATCCGCGAATTCAAGCGATCGCACCCGGCTACGCGCGCAACAGCAATACGGTAGTGCAAGTCGTCGATGGCAAGCTCACGCCGAACCAAGATATCCAACTCGATCGCGCCTGCGACGTCTCCGGACGCGTGACGGATGCGACCGGCAAGGGGTTGGGCGGCGTCAGGCTTTCCGTGATGCGCGCCCACAATCCGAGTCTCCCGATGCGTTTGTCCCAAGGTCCACCGACCGAATCTTCGCCGGATGGCACATTCCTGCTGCGCTTGGTCAGTCCCGGCTCGGAAGCCATTTTGGTCGGCGAGCATCCCGATTACCTCGAGAGCGAGACCGCGCCGTTCGAGCTCGCGCCTGGGCAATCGCTGACGGAGCTTTCGCTCGTGATGCGAGTCGGCGGCAAGATCAAGGGATTGGTGGTGGACGAGGCCAATCAACCGCTCAAGGGCGCGACGGTCGGACTCGCCGAAGGTCAAACCGGACCTGGTCTTGCCATGTCGAAGCGCAAGGCGACGAGCGATGCAGCCGGCCGCTTCGAACTTCACGGCATCGAAGCCGGCGAGCACATGCTGCTTGCCGAGATGCGGGGTTTTCTCGACTACGAGCAGGCGGACGTGCAAGTGATCGAAGGTCAAGCGACCGCCGACATCGTCGTCATGCTCACGAAAGGGAGCACGATCACCGGCACCGTGTTGGATTCGCAAGGACAGCCGATCGTCAACGCTACGATCAAGGCGGTCGACACGTCGCTCGGTATGCGCCAACTTCAGGCGCGCTCCGATACGAGCGGTCATTACCTGTTGGATGAGCTTGGGCCGGATCCGGTGGATCTCAATGTCGAAGCGCAAGGGTACTCGAAAGAGACGCGGCACCAAGTGCCGGTGAATACCGAACAGAACGATTTCACGATGCGCAAACTCGGCAAGATCATCGGCCGAGTCGTCGATCAGAACGGCGTGCCGCCGCAGGCATTCAGCGTGGCGCCGAAGATCTACATGAATGATCGCTATTTGTCGAAGGTGCCGCCGCGCACAATTAGCATCCAGCCGGGCGAAGACGGCCGCTTTGAGTTTTCCGAACTCGAGACCGGCACTTATCAAGTCACGATCGGCGCGCCCGGCTACACCTTGGCGATGTTCGAGGGCGTCGAGATCGTGGAAGACGGCGTGCACGATGTCGGCGAAGTCGTCCTGAACGAAGGCGGCAAGATCGGCGGGATAGTCATCGATGAAGCGAACGAGCCGGTGTTCGGTGCGAACATCATTCTCGTCGGGGCGGCGCTCCTGCCGCCGAGTCCGAGCGGCACGCCAGCCCGCGGTGCAAGTGGTCGACAAGGCGGCTCGCCCCGGCGCCGCACCGATCGCGATGGTCGGTTCTTGATCGAAGGTCTCGCGCAGAATGAAGTGCAAGTTCGCATCGAGCACCGCCAGTACTTGACGCAGACCGTCACGCTGCGCGCGGGGGATCTCGAAAACACGATCATTCTCACGCGCGGGGGCATCATCGAAGGCAAGATCACCGGCAGTAATGGGGAAGCGCGCGAGAGCGTGCAATTGATGTTGAGTGGCGAGGGGCATAGCGATCGCGTCGTGACGGATCGGAAAGGTTTCTACACTTTCGGTGGACTCCAAGATGGCACGTACACGATTCGTGTCACGCAGTTTGGTACCGGTGGACAGAAGAGCCCCGTGGATCTCCGCGAGGCTCCGACTTACAACGTCAGCGTGTACGGTGGACAGACGCAAACGCTCGACATCACCGATTACGACGGACCATCCGCCGAAGGTGGCGACGGGCGTGGCGGTAACAAGGGCGAGGATCGGAACAACTGAGAGCGTGTTCGTCGAGCCGCGCGGCGAGCGGAGCGCGGCTTTTTCGCCCGGGCCGTTCGCCCGTTTCGGACCGAGCATTGTATTATTTCGACAGGCAAGTCGAGCGTCGGGCGGCCGGCCGCCGCCGCGCCGAGGCCGTGTGGATTTCGGTCCGAGTGGGCCCCGATTGGGCCGCGGATGCTCGGACTCAAATTATTGTATGGCAATGTCTTGGGAGAATTCTTAAAACCATGTTCAAGGCCTTCGGCTCGTGGCCCGATAACTTCGACGTGCCCGGGATGGGATTCCGGCAGAGTTCCGGCTTCCGGACCTTTAGCCAGCGACTCACCGCACGTTCCTCAATGAGAGGGGGAAGCAGCATGAACATCGAGAACACCACAGGGCTTAGCGGCTCGCAGCCTATCAAGCCGGTCGGCGCAGTGAACAAGGCCGCGAAGGCTTATGGCGCGACCACGCCAACCGCGAAGACGGACGAAGCGCAGATTTCCGAGCGCGCACGACTTTTTCAAAAGCTGAGTGAAGTGCCGGCAGTGCGCGAGGAGCGCATCGAAGAGTTGAAGAAGCTCATCGAGGACGGGACGTACGAAACCGAGGAGCGCATCCGCGGGGCAGTCGACAGCATCATTCGCGAGAGTCTGTAAGGGGCGATCCCGCCCGCGAGCGCCTAGCGCCGGCAGCGGCCGTGAAACCGAGTCAGGTTTCGCAGCCGCTGTCGCTTTCATTCAACACCTGCGCGAAGTATAAAAAGCGCGGCGACGCATCCTCCAAATTCGTCATCGACTTCACCGGCATTTCGGCAACGAGAGTGCTCCATGCTCGTGCAACTCCAGGTGCGCAATCTCGGGCTCATCGAAACGGCTGATCTCGAATTCGGATCCGGACTCGAGGTGATTACCGGCGAGACCGGCGTCGGCAAGACCATGTTGCTCGGCGCGGTCAATATCCTCGCCGGCGCGCGCGCGCGGACGGAGTGGATCCGCGAAGGCGCGGACGAAGCGCGCGTGAGCGGTTTCTTTAGTCTGACCGATCCAGAATTGATCGCTCGCATCGAGGACGCAACCGGCGTCGACGTGGAAGATGGCGCGCTCTTGATCGAGCGCCGTCTGCGCGTCACCGGTCGGCATCGCACGCTCCTGAACGGTCGCGAGATCCCGCTCTCGCTCTTGAGCGAAGTCGCGCGCCACTTGATCGAGATCCACGGCCAACGGGCGCAGCTCTCCTTGTTGCGGAGCGCCGATCAGCTGGAGTTGGTCGATCGTTTCGCGGGGCTGCTGTCGGAACGCGAGGCTTTTCGCACGCTGTTTGGCGCCGCGCGCGACGCCGCGGCGCGCATCGATGCGATTCGCGCCCGGCAACGCGAACGCAACGATCGCCGACTCTATCTCGGTCATATGTTGCGCGAGCTCGACGGCGCGGAAATTGTGCGCGGGGAACTCGCGACGCTCGAGCGCGAACTCGCGTTGTTGGAAGAACGCGACGCGATTCTGCAACTCATCGCGACGACCGAGGAAGGCTGCAGCGAGGGCGAATCGTGCATTCTCGATAGTCTCGGCGTCCACGCTGCGGCGCTGAAACCGTTCGCGGCGTTGCATCCGAGCGTCGCGGAAGTGGTCGCGGGATTTGCCGCGGCCGAGCAGGCGATTCAGGATGCCGTGCAAAACTTGCGCACGATCGGCGAGGGTCTTGGCGATGATCCCGAGCGCTTGGCGCAGCTTCGACGCCGCGTCGATCAAGTGCAGGAACTCGAGCAGCGCTTTCGCCGCAACGCCGATCAACTCGTCGATTATCGCGAGGAACTGCGCGCCGAGTACGACGCGCTCGAGGGTGAAGATGCGGAGCTGCCGGCGCTCGAGTCGCAACTCACGTTGCAACTCGAGGAGCTGGGCACACGCGCGCGTGCGCTGGGGCGGAAGCGCCGGACGGCGGCGACGCGCCTCGCCCGCGCTGTCGTCGTCGAATTACGAGAGCTCGGCATGCCGGAAGCGCGGTTCGAGGTGAAATTGAGCGGTCTCGTCGCGACCACCGAAGGCGAGGTCGCGAATGAAGCGGATGACGCGAGCGGCGATGAAGTCACCGAGGCCGCGACGACTCGCGCCGATTGGCTCGGTTTCAACAAATACGGCGCCGATCGCGTCGATCTCGAGTTCGGCCCGAACCCCGGCGAAAGCGCGCATCCGCTGCGCGAGATCGCGTCGGGCGGCGAGCTTTCGCGCGTACTCCTCGCGCTCAAGGCGGTGATCGCCGAAGTCGACGGCACGCGTGTGCTCGTTTTCGACGAGATCGATGCCGGCGTCGGTGGCCGCCTTGGCAGTATTCTCGGCCAAAAACTGAAGCGGCTCGCGGCGCGGCGCCAAGTCCTCTGCGTCACGCATTTGCCGCAGATCGCCTGCTACGGCGACCATCACTTGCACGTGACGAAGCAAGTGAAGAAGGGCCGCACCACGACCTCGATCGAACCCCTCGTCGACGAGCGCCGCGTGAGCGAACTTGCCGCGATGATGCGCGGCGCGAGCCGCAGCGAACTCTCCCTCGCCGAAGCCCGCGAAATGCTGGCCGAGGCGCGCGAGTAGCGCCGGCTACTATCGCATGTCTGACGACGCGAGTAGCTTGACGTTGGCGAAGCTTCAGAGCGTTTGCATCCGCTCGCAGCTTTAGTGGCACATGCGTCACCGGCTTGGTCAATGACACTGAAGGACCGCGTCCTGTCCAAAAACTCATCTGCGGCGGAATGTGCGGAAATCTGGGGCCGGAATGGGTTCGACGGTACCTGGCTCGTCCGCTTTACTCGGGGTTTGCATCCTGATCGGACGTGGAAAGTTGGTTGAAGGCATCGGACCGACGTCATTCGACGACGACACCGCGAGGCCGTTCGGACGGACGAGCAATTGTAAATCGCTGAGCGCAGCTCAGGCAGCTGCGCGGTGGTAGTATTTGAGGAGTCCACCGAGTCGCTCGGCGCACTTGATCTCGCCCTTCGCCACCGTCTCGGCGCTGTCGATGAGATTGTTGTCGAGCCCCTGGTGATTGCGCTCGGCGTGGTAGTGCCGCAGGTACTCGGTGCATGCGCGGCGGAGCGACCGCTCGCCGAACAGGATAAGGCGATCGAGGCATTCGCTTTTCATGCTGAGCACGAAGCGCTCCGCGAAGGCGTTCAGATTTGGGCTTCTCGCCGGAGTCTTGATGCTGTTGACACCGGTGTCTTTGAGAATTCCATCGAACTGCTCGGTGAATTTCGAGTCGCGATCGTGAATCAAGAATCGTTGGTCGCGAAGAAACCCGTCGATCGGATCGGTCAAGTTTCGAGCGACCTGGGCCATGAACGCACTGTTCGGACTTTGCGTGATCCCTGCAATCTCAACTCGCCGCGTGGCGAGGCGAATCACGAAGAACACGTAGTACGTAACGAGCCCGCGCTTCGTCCAAACTTCGACGGTGAAAAAATCGCTTGCCGAAATCACTTCCCAGTGTCTGCGCAAGAAATCGCTCCAGGACGTCTTCGACTTTCGCTCATGCGTGGGCTCAATGCCGGCCTCGCGCAGAATATTGGCGATCGTCCCGCGCGCAAGCTCGTGCCCGAGATTGGCCAGCACACCCATGATTCGCGTGTAACCCCAGTTCGGATTCTCTATCGCCATTCGCACTACAAGGATTTGCACTTCTGTGGCCGTCTTCGGTCTTCCCGGTCCGCGGCGTTTCGAACCATCGAATTTCTTCGCGATCAGTCGGCGGTGCCAGGCGAGCAAGGTGTCAGGTCGGACGATCGACGCGTACTGTTCGAGCGCCTCGCGAGAGAGTTTGATCGCTTTCGCGGCGAGTCTTCGGCGTTGGTCGTCGGTGAACGGAAGTCGCTTCAAAGGGATCGCCTTGCGCAACGCCCGGATTTCTTCGAGCAAGTATTCGATGATCTCGGTTTGGGCTCGGTTGAGAAAGCCGGCGAGGCCGACGAGCAAGAATTGGAGTGGCACTGTGAGTTCTGGCATTGACGCATCTTAGCTCAAGTCGGTCCAGGACTGGCACCGCTCAAGTTCCGGCCATAGAATGCCTTGCGACGCAGACGAGTTTTTGGACAGGACGAGGTCAGACTCTTGAGCGAGACCGGCGGTCGTTCGAAATACTCGAGGATCGACTCGAGCCCTCTTTGATCGCCGGGCGGAATGATTCGTTCAGCATGCACGCGAAAGCCTGAATGCGGCCAAGATTT
>JBJXGE010000007.1:0-9982 GCA_046154185.1 Planctomycetota bacterium | reverse complement strand
ACGGTGCGTGGAACGGATGGAAATTTCTTGGCGCCGTCGGCGTCGTATGCCTTCGTGAACCAAGGAACGATTCGCTCGGAGGTCGCGGGTGGGACGATCCTGATCGATCGCATGAGCAATCAAGGCTCCTTGCAAGCGACGGGCGGCACGCTCAACGTCAACAATCTCACCGGCAACTTGAATACGGTCTCAGTAACTGCGAGCGGCGTGGTCGATCTCGACGGCTCTTACACCGTAAACTTGCCGATCACCGTGCGCGATTCCGGAACGTTGACCCTCGACGGCACGTGGGTGAACTCGAGCAGTATCTCGATGACGAACTCGACCGTGAACTTGGGCGGCAACTTTTCGCTGACGACGCTCGGCAGTTTTTCGCGCACGGGCGGCACGGTGAACTTGACCGGCGTGCTGAATCTCGCCGGTATGACGCTCAACTTGAACGCGACGACGGGCGACTGGCGAATCGTCGGCGGCACGCTCTTGGGCGGCACGCTCGCGACGGCGGCGGGAGGCACGCTCGTGCCGACCTCGACCGCCGGCGTGCTCGACGCCATGACGGTGGGCGGCGCTGGATTCACGATTCCGAGCGGCGCTGATCTCACGACGCGGAACGGGCTCACGCTCGCGGCCACGAACATCACGTTGGGCACTGCGGTCGCCGGGCACTCGCAGCTTTATTGCTCCGGGACACAGACGATCGGTGGAACTGGCGAAATCATCATGGTCGATTCGCCAATGGGTTACACGCGCTACTTGCAAGCCACGAGCCCGGCCGGCACGACCACCATTGCGGCCGGTATCACCGTGCGCGGAGTGGACGGTATTCTGAGCGCGGCCGGTGCGAGCAACTTCGTCAACCAAGGAGTCATCCGCGCGGACACGTCGGCGCAGACCATCACACTGTTGAACGTGACGAACGCGCCGGGTGGGCTGCTCGAAAGCGTGTCCGGCGGTCGCTTCAGCTCGTCTTCGAACTTCACCAATACGGGCCAGGTGACCATCGGTACGGGCGGCCTCTTCACTCGCTCCGGCAACTACACGCAAACGAGCGGCAACACGTTGCTGAACGGCGGCGCGTTGACCGTGAACTCCGGTGTCGTCGACGTGCAAGGCGGCGCGCTCGGCGGGATCGGGACCATCACCGGAAACGTCGTCAACTCGGGCGCGGTCGAACCGGGGACTTCGCCTGGCGCGCTCACGCTCAACGGGGCGTACACGCAGAACTCGAGCGGTGTACTGCGGATTGGCGTCGAGGGAACCGCGGTGAGTCTCTTCGATCGCTTGTTGGTGAGCGGCGCGGCGTCCTTGAGTGGCGCGCTGCAGGTGACGTTTACCAGCTTCACGCCGTCGGTCAGCGATAGCTTCGGCTTCCTCACTTACTCGTCGGTCGGCGGCACGAGTTTTACGACGGTTTCGGCGACCGGTCTCGGCACGATGCAACAAGTGTCAGTGACCTACCAACCGACGAGCGCGGTGCTGAATGTGATTCCCGGACCGTAATGCAGCGCGTCCGACACTCAGCCAGCATCCCGCGCGAGTTTCTTGGTCGCATGGAATCGGCTCGCGCGAGGATGCGCTCATGATTCAGGAGTCGCGGCAGACGGCGCAGTCGGAACGCGAGCACGCGCGGCGACAGCGCGTCGAAGAACTCTTCGAGGCGGCGGCGACACACGCCGGCGCCGAGCGCAGCGCGTTCCTCGATCGCGAGTGCGCGAGCGATATCGATTTGCGGCGCGAAGTCGAGCAATTGCTCCGCTACGACGAATCGGACCACGCGTTCATCGATGCGGCGCCGGTCGCGCAGCTTTCGGAGGCGTTGAGAGTCGGCAACGGTGCGCCGCCGATCGGCGCGAAGCTCGGCGCTTATGTTCTGCTCGAGGTGATCGGCGAAGGCGGCATGGGTGTCGTCTATCTCGCCGAGCAAGAGAATCCTCGGCGCACCGTCGCGCTCAAAGTGCTGCGACCTGGACTCCTCGCGCGTTCGGCGTTGCGCCGCTTCGACCATGAAGCGCAGGTGCTCGGCGTCCTCGATCATGCCGCGATCGCCAAGATCATCGAGGCGGGCACCACCGAAATCGATGGGCAGCCGACGCCGTATTTCGCGATGGAATATGTTAAAGGCGTTTCGCTGCGTGCGTACGTGCGCGAGCACGCGCTCGCGACCGAACAAATTCTGCGGCTCTTCCTGCAGATTTGCGATGGCGTGCAGCACGCGCATCAGAAGGGGGTCATTCACCGCGACCTCAAACCCGGCAATGTGCTCGTCACCGCCGACGGGCAAGTGAAGATCCTCGACTTCGGCGTCGCACGCGTGACCGCGCCCGATCTCGAGTTGACTTCGCACCAAACGATGGTCGGCCAGCTCATTGGCACCTTACCCTACATGAGTCCCGAGCAAGCCGGTGGCGATCCCGCGCAGCTCGATACGCGTTCCGATATCTACTCGCTGGGCGTCGTGCTCTATCAACTGCTCGCGGGCGTGCTGCCGTACGATGTGGAGGCGAAGTCGTTGACGGAGGCGATTAGCATTGTCCGCGAGCACGAGCCGCGCAGCCTCGGCGCGTTGCGCCGAGAATTTCGCGGCGATCTAGCGACCATCGTCGCGAAGACGTTGGCGAAAGACAAAGAGCGTCGCTACCAAACCATTGGCGAGCTCGGCGCGGATGTACGGCGCTACCTTCAGCACGAGCCGATCGCCGCACGGCCGCCGAGCGCGGTGTATCTGTTGCGCAAGTACACGCGTCGGCACAAGACGGTGATCGCCGGGCTCGCAATAGGCGTCGTCGCACTTTTCGTCGGCAGTGGCCTCGCGATCTGGCAAGCCGTGCGCGCACGCGAAGAATCGCGACACGCAAAACGCGAGTCGGACAAATTCGCCGCCATGAACCGCTTTCTGATCGATATGCTGCAAGCGCCGAGCCCCGATCGTGTAGGACCGGAGGTGCGTGTCGTGGATATTTTGGATGCGGCCGCAGTGCGGTTGCGAGCTGACTACCGAGACCAGCTCGAGCTGCGATTACCTCTCGAGCATGCGATTGCGAGTAGCTACAACACACTCGGCCAGCCCGCCAAGGCGCGCGCCATCATCGAGGACTCACTGCCGGACGTCGAACGCATTTACGGCCCAGAGCACTTGCATACGATTCAGGTGTTGAACGCACTGAGCGACATGCTCGGCAACGAGCATAATTTCAAACGCGCACGTGAAGTCGCAGAGCAAGCGCTCGCGCTCGGTCGCAAGGCGCTCGGACCGCTCCACCCGGACCTGCTGGCGGCTAAGTTGCAAGTCGGCAAACTGCTCGTGTTCAATAAGGCGCGCCGCCGCGAAGGTGTTGAGATGCTGCGCGAGGCGGTGGACGGGCTCAGGTCGACGAGCGAACGGCACGATCGCCGGTTGATCGTCGCGCTGCTCGATCTCGCGCCGCAGCTCGAGAGCTTCGCGGAGCAGGAGGCGCTTTACCAAGACGCAATTGCGCGACTCTCGGAGTCGCGGGCCGAAGACAATCCACTCTTGTTGCGCGCGCAAGGTTCCTACGCGCTCACGCTCCACGGTCTCCACCGAATAGACGAAGCGGAACGACTGCTGAAGCACGTCATCGAGGTTTTTGGGCGCAAGCCCGACGCGCCGAATCACGATTTGATCGCGGCCACTCAATTCTTGACGCAAGTGTTATCGCAACAGGGGCGTCATGAGGAAAGCGCGGAAGCGGCGCTCGCCAACCTGCGAGCCATTACTCGCAACTACGGTGACGATTCGGTGATGGCGGCCGAAGGCTATGCGCTCCACGGCGCAGCGCTAACGATGGTCGCGAAGTTCGCGGAGGCCGAAGCGGCACTCTTGCGCGCGCTCGCCATTCAAGCGCGCGATTTGGCGCCGGATCACCAGCGGACAAAACACACGCTGCATCGCCTGATCAAACTATATGAAGATTGGCAACGTCCGGACGAGGCCGAAAAATATCGCCAGCGCCTCGCCGCGCCGCCGGCGGAATGAGATCGCGCAACCGCTATTCCTCCGGCAACGGCTCGGTCCGGGGTGTCTTATCATCGAGTTGTCGCAACAGCCACGCGCGCGCGAAGCGCCAATGCTTCATCACGGTCACTTCGGAGAGGCCGATGGTCGATGCGGTCTCCGCCACGCTGAGGCCCGCGTAGTAGCGCAGTTTCACAATCTCGGCCTTCTTCGGATACTGTCGTTCCAGCGCATCGAGCGCGGCGTCGAGATCGAGACACGAACGCACTTGCGCATCGTCGGCGAGGTCGACTTGATCGAGGTCGACGCGTTTGAAACTGCCGCCGCGTTTGACGCTATGAACACGACGCGCGCGCTCCACCAGAATGCGCCGCATCGCCTCGGCGGCGGCGCCGAAGAAATGGCGGCGGTTTTCCCACTTGGAGTCGGCGTTCGACAGCAGACGCAAATACGCTTCGTGCACGAGCGCGGTCGGCGCTAGCGTGTGCCCGGCCGGCTCGGCGATCATTTTGCGCCGCGCGAGCTCGCGCAGTTCTTCGTAAACATGCGGCAGTAGCTCGTTGATCAGCAGGTCGCCGTCAGCGCCGCCGCGCTGTTCGAGAATCTTGGTAATGGTGCTTGCTCGATCGTCCGACATCTCTTCTCCAAAGCGTTGGATTCGCGGCCATGATATCGCTTGCGAATAGCGAGCGGCAGGATTCCGGCGCGTGAAGAGAAAGACCAGACGAGCTGCATGCAGCAACGGAATTTCCATATACAATCCGCCCCTGCTTGGAAGGAAGGGAAGTCGCATGTCGAGACTCGGCAAGACTGTGAGGTGGGCGACGAGTTTGGCCTGCCTGGCGCTGGCGCTCACGCCGGGTGTGTTGCGCGCGGAGCCGCCCGTCTACGTCGACGTCCAGCGCTCGATCGAGAAGCAACGAGACGCGGCGACGGTGGCCGTCAAAGACTTGCGCACGGGCGCGGCCGGGGTCAAGGACGCTTTGAACACACTCTGTGATGCGTCAGCGGTCGTTCGCGACGCGGTCGTGGCCGCGATCATCAAAGATTGGCAGGAGCCCGATCTCGAGTCGCTCGTCGGCGGGCTTGGCGATAAACGCGCGCTCGTCGCGGAGGGCGTCGCGGAGATTCTTGGTCGGCGCAAACTTGCGCGGGCGATACCGGCGCTGGCCGCTGCACTCGGGCGCGACGGCAGCGAAGACGCGCACGCAATCTTGTTGTGGGCGCTCAGCGAGATCGGCGGCGAAGAGGGCAGCAAAGTCGTCGAGAAGTACTTCGGCGCGCAGCGCAAGTCGCCGCGCCTGCGGTCGGAGGCGCTGCGCGCCTTCGCGCGATTGAGTCCCGCGCGTGCGCGCTCGGCGTTGGAGTCGGCGTTAGAGGACAAGATTCCAGCGGCGCGCATCGCGGCACTCGATTCGCTGGGCGCGATCGATGCAGTCGCCGGGCTCGATGCTGCCGTGAAGATTCTGCGCGCACCCTTCAAGCAAGGGCGCGACGACGGCTGGGCCGCGCGCGTGTGGTTCAGTGCGTGCGAGCGTCTGCGTCGAGTCGAAGAGCGCGCGGCGCAGCGCGACAAATTGCGCGACGGCGTCGACGCCCTGATCGCGGCGCTCGCGAATTTGCGCGGGCGCGAACTGCGCGACTCGATCGCGACGCTCGAAGATCTCACGGGTCAGTATGAGCACGGCGACTTCATCGACGCGTGGTCGCTCTGGTGGCAAGCACAGCGTGAGAATTGGCAGCCGACTGCCGCCGGCAAGGGGGCGGCGGACAAAGCGCGCGCGCCCGCGGGTCGCACGGCGGTCGTGCGCTATCACGGCACGCCGATCGACTCGCAGCGGGTCGTGTTCGTGCAAGATATTTCGGGCGGCATGGGCCGGCAACTCGACGGGGAATGGAAAGGATCCGGACCGACGCGACTCGATGTCTCGAAACAGGAACTCGATCGCGTGCTCGACAAACTGAGCGACGACGCGTGGGTCAATCTCGTCTACTTCGGCTCGTACTACTACAGTTTTGCGAAGGAGCCGCAACCGCTGAAGAGCGAACGTCGGCGGCTCAAGGACTTCAACGCGCAACAGGAGATTCCGAAGCCGCAGGGCCATAACCGCGGCAATGTGTATGACACGCTCGCGCAAGTCATCCAGCAGCCGACGGTCGATACGGTGTATCTCCTCACCGAAGGCGCTCCGACCGAGGGCAAGTACCTCGACTACGACCGCTTCCTCGACCACTTCGAGCGTCTCGCGCGGGTGGCGAAAGTGCGCGTGCACGTTTTGCTGATGGGAAAAACCGGCGGGCGCAATCGCGCGTTCTTACAGAAACTTGCGGAGCTCACCGGCGGCGAATTGCGCGAGGTCGAGCTGGCGAAGGAGTAGGCGCGGCGCGCTGTGCGGGCAAGAGCTTGCAGCAGCTCGTTGACGCGCGAGATTTGATGCAAGATACTTCCTCCTGCAATTCAAAGGGCGAGACGGCTCGGGAAATAGAAGGAGATAATTGATGGCTCGAATACTGGCCACGTCTGCACGTCTGCACGTCTGCACTAATTTGCTTGATTTCCGCTATGACTTTCAAGGTTCATGCAGGGGAACAACCCAGAGCAAGTGAAATCGGAGACGGACGAGTCGCAGGACTCCAGGTCGGTCCAATCGTCGGCTTCGTTGAGAATCTTGGTCAGTGGCCCGAAGACATTCACTTTGTTGGGCAACCCGGCGATTCTAGGATCTGGCTGCGGCCGAACGGCTTTTCAACGCAGTTCTTTGTCGGTAATGACCGATCCACCTCCGCTCTCCACCAGGCGTTGATCGGCGTCGAGATTGTCGGAGCAGCCCCGGCCACTCGGCCCATGGCCGTCGGACAGCTTGACGGCGTCACGAATTTCTATCTCGGAAATGACCGCAGTCGGTGGAGGGAAAACGCGCTGAGCTTTGCAGAGGTCAGCTACCGCGACGTTTACCCAGGCATTGACCTCCTGTATCGATTCAGTGGCGACAACTGCTTTCAGTTCGACTTTGTCATCGGCACGTCGGGAAATGCGGAGGATATTCGTGTGCGATTTCACGGGCGCGAAAGTCTCTCTGTCGATGATTCCGGCGACCTCGTCGTACGGCATCGAGACGGCCATTGCGTCTACCGAAAGCCGATTGTCTATCAGCAGCTCGCCGACGGTGCGCGCGTCGCGATTCCGGCGAGATATGCCGAACGCAGTGACATGACGATCGGTTTCGAGCTCATCGGGAGTTTCGATGACACGCTCCCCTCCGTCATCGACCCGGAGCTGATCTACGGGACGTTTTTCGGTGGCGTCGATCAGAATAAGGCTTCAGGCTCCGGTTTCGACGGGCGCCTAGCCGCAACGACCGGTGGAGATGTATTGTTCTTCGCGTCTACTTGGCCCGAAGAGTTTCCTAAGACGCAAGCGTTCGGCTACCCGATTTACTACGCTGCGCCGTTTCTGCAAACACCGACATTTGACACGTACATAGTCAGATTTCGACCGAACGCCAACGGCACTGCGGACCGAGTTTGGTGCACTCTCTTCGGCGGCGAGATGGACGAAGAGTCGCACGACATTGCCGTGAGTCCCAGCGGTTCGATCTATGCGTGCGGCACGACGAATAGCAGCAGCTTTCCGGGTGTGTCGGTCGGTGACTCCTTCGACGCGGTGCTCGGATCAGGTAGCACAACAACGACGTTTGACGGGTTCATCAGCAACTTCAATCCATCCGGCAATCTCATCCGGTCCACTTATCTGGGTGGTCCGGGCCAGGATAAGTCCGTGGCGATCAAGGTTGCTCAAGTCAACACCGGCCTTTGGACTCCAACAGGATGCGACGCTTCGGGTGAATACGTGTACGTCGCTGGCTTCGTCAGTGAAGCCTTTCCAACCACTGGTGGTGCCTTACAGGAGGCTTCACTAGGAGGCTCAGACGCGTCGCTCTCCGTGCTTTCGGGGAATCTCAAGTATTTGTGTTACTCGACGTTGCTCGGCGGGGCGGGCGTCGATTCGTCGTATGGGATCGCGCTCGCGGAGAACGGAAACGTCGTTATAGTCGGGGGGGCCGGCGCTGGCGGTCCGAGTGAGTGCGTCAGTTCGAGTGCGCCGTGCGCTGCGCTTCCGGGATGTACGAGCGTACTTCCCTACGTCGCGGCAACCGCTTTTCCGCTGCGGAAGGCTGGCTATCCGATCGGCGACCCAATGAATAGACCGTGGGACTCCACTTACAACGGAGATCCCCTATACGGGGCGCCCTACCCGGAGGGGTTCATTGCGAAACTGAACCCGCACCCGGGTACCGCCGAGTCGCAGCTAGTTTTCTCTACCTTCATCGGCGGCGGTGATCCACAAACGGGTGTTGGCATCAACAGCGAGTACTGCTTCGATGTCGCGATAGCGCCGAATCAGGACATCTATGTCGTCGGAACCTCGCCGGCAAGGTACTTTCCGGAAGACGAGACTCCTCCGGTAGGTTGTCCACCACGGCAGCGGAATTTTCCCCGCTTTCAAGAACTGAACCCTGCAATGGGCGGGTTCGTGCCGCTTGCAACTGGAATTGCGCGCTACACTGGCTTCTTCTCGATCTTGACGGGCACAGGCGATCGGCGTTTTGTGACGCATTTTTCTGGTCCATCGACTGTCCTCGATGAGATTCAGGCGGACAAGGACTGGGTCTATGGGATCGCATTCGATCCGAAGAGTGGATTTTGGATCTCCGGGCACACGTGGACCGACTCGCTTCCAACGGCTTATCTCGGAAATCCGCCCGCGATCCAGCCCGAAATTGCCAGCGTGAGTCACATCACGATGGATTGCTACATTGCAAAGTTCGAGATTAGCGCGAGCGATCAGCTCGAACTCAAGTACTGCAGCTATCTCGGCGGCAAGGGGAACGATCTCAATTTCGGGCTGTTGGCCGCTCCGAACGGTGATCTTTATGTCGGTGGCGTTACGACTTCGAAGCGTGACCCGGCCAGCAGCTTTGGGCTGTTTCCAATCGTGCCCCCAGTAGGCGGCACGGCCGGCAGCGCGTTTCAGACGGAGAATGTCAGCGTGAATCCGGATTCTCCGCCGCCGCCCGAGGTAGATCCAGCGCCAAAGCCGTATGGGGCTTTCCTGCTCCGAATCAACGTTGGCAGCAAGTTCATTCGCGGCGACGTGGATCTCAGCGGAACGATTGATTCAAGCGACGCGGAATTGCTAAGGAGTTTCCTTGGCGGCGTCGAGAGTCTGAGTTGTCCCGACGCCGCTGACGTCAACGATGACGGAGTCGTCGACGGCGCAGACTACTATCAGCTCTACGCGTTTGTTGAAACTTCGATCCCACCCAAACCTGCGGCTCCATACCCCGATTGCGGCGTGGATACGACGCTCGATGTCTTGGGTTTCTGCGGTGACGACGGTCAGTGTCCATAACCTCGAGAGACGAAGGCAAAAGAAAATGCGACGTCTAATTCTCATCTTGGGAACTCTAGTCTGCGCGCAATCGCTCGCAGCGGCGCAGTCGGGTGCGATTCTGCTGGTTCCTGGCACCTACTCGACGATCTACGCGGCTGTTGAGGCGGCGGCGGATGGCGACACGGTACTGGTTGCACCGGGCGCGTATCCAGGCGGCGGGTTTTGGTTTCTTGGCAAGGCGATCCATGTCCGGAGCGAGGCTGGCCCGGAGGCGACTATCATCATGAACTCGAGTGTCATTTGCATAGACAACGAGAGACCTGATTCCATCGTCGAAGGTTTTACGATTGATGGCGCTTTGGGTGGCGGAGTGTACTGCGAAGACTCCTCGCCTACTATCCGCAATAACATCATCAAGAACTGTTCGACGTTCATTTACGGTTTCGGCGGTGGCATCTACACGTTTAACGCGAAACCCGGAGAGACTTATAGCGCACGAATTATCGGAAATCGAATCGAGGGCAACTATGGCTCCCGTTCCGGCGGCGGCATTATGGTCCGCGGCGCTCCAGCTATCATCCAAGACAACGTTATCGCGAATAACAGCGTTGGTA
>JBJXGE010000006.1:0-2673 GCA_046154185.1 Planctomycetota bacterium | reverse complement strand
GCAACTATGGCTCCCGTTCCGGCGGCGGCATTATGGTCCGCGGCGCTCCAGCTATCATCCAAGACAACGTTATCGCGAATAACAGCGTTGGTACGCCGGACTTTTTTCTTGGCATCGGATTAGTCGGTGGCGGCATCGCACTCTGGGGCGGCGACGCTTCGATTGTCGAGAACAACCTTATCTACGGCAACACTGCCGTCGATCCTTTTTGTTGCTACGGTGAAGGCGGTGGAATCGGCATGTACCTCGCCGACTTTCCCGAGCTACGGTTCAATACAATCGTTGGCAACACAGCTCGCACTGGGGGTGGTGTCGCCAGTATCTCTGGTTTTGTGACAATGACCAACAGCATTCTGTTTGGCAACGTTTCCTTAGTGTCGGATCCAAGCGTGTACGAGTCCTTGCCGTCGATGCAGATCGCGCATAATTGCATCGCCGGCGGATACCCTGGCGTTGGGAACTTCGACGCGGATCCGCAGTTCGAGGTGGGGCTTGCTGGCGACTACTACCTCAGCGCAACTAGCCCATGTGTGGACGCCGGTGACCCAGTCGCATCGCCGCCTGTCGGCACGACGCAGGTTTCGCAGGAGTTCGACATCGGAATCGCCGACTTGGGCTACCACGCTCCGATCGTGCTTGCGCCCTTTCGGCGCGGCGAAGTCAACATGGATGGACTCGTGAACATCGCCGACGGGATTTTCGTGTTGAGTTGGCTCTTCGGAGTCGGCAGCCCCGCGCCCGTTTGCTTCGATGCGGCGGATGCGAATGATGACGGCCTGGTCGACATCGCCGATCCGATCGGGCTGCTGACCGTACTCTTTATATCCGGCTCGCCGCCGATTCCGGCTCCGAGCGCGGCTTGCGGAGCCGACACTACACTCGATGCCTTGCCTTGCCCTGACACCGGCGCTTGCGCGGGATTTCCGTAGCGCAGAAATCGGCGCAGGTCCGAAGCGACGCCTATTACGGATTTTCGTTAGCGAGTTCCACCGCCGCCAGCACGACCAGTCGCGCCACGCGCGCGGCGAGTTTCGGCAGAATCTTGTCGGCGTGATCGGTGACCTGGTGATAGTCGGCGTGGTCTTCGACGCCGAAGTAGAGCGCCGGGACGCCGCGTTGCAGGAACGGGAATTGGTCGCTTTGCACGAGATATTCCGGGTGCGCGCCGTAGCGAATCGTAAGCCCGACGCGACGATTGGCGGACTCGACGGCGTCGACGCCCTGATCGCGGCGCTCGCGAATTTGCGCGGGCGCGAACTGCGCGACTCGATCGCGACGCTCGAAGATCTCACGGGTCAGTATGAGCACGGCGACTTCCTCGACGCGTGGTCGCTCTGGTGGCAAGCACAGCGTGAGAATTGGCAGCCCACCGCCACCGGCAAGGGGGCGGCGGACAAAACGCGCGCGCCCGCGGGTCGCACGGCGGTCGTGCGCTCTCACGGCACGCCGATCGACTCGCAGCGCGTCGTGTTCGTGCAAGATATCTCGGGCGGCATGGGCCGGCAGCTCGACGGCGAATGGAAAGGACCCGGACCGACGCGACTCGATGTCTCAAAGCGAGAGCTCGATCGCGTGCTCGACAAACTGAGCGACGACGCGTGGGTCAATCTCGTCTACTTCGGCTCGTACTACTACAGTTTTGCGAAGGAGCCGCAACCGCTGAAGAGCGAGCGTCGACGGCTCAAAGACTTTAACGCGCAACAGGAGATTCCCAAACCGCAGGGCCATAACCGCGGCAATGTGTATGACACGCTGGCGCAGGTCATCCAGCGCAGCCGACGGTCGATACGGTGTATCTCCTCACCGAAGGCGCGCCGACCGAGGGCAAGTACCTCGACTACGACCGCTTCCTCGACCACGTCGAGCGTCTCGCGCGGGTGGCGAAAGTGCGCGTGCACGTACTGCTGATGGGAAAAACCGGCGGCCGCAATCGCGCGTTCTTACAGAAACTCGCGGAGCTCACCGGCGGCGAGCTGCGCGAGGTCGAGCCGACGAAGGAGTGACGCGCGGCGCGCTGCGCGGGCAAGAGCTTGCAGCAGCTCATTGACGCGCGAGATTTGTGCAAGATACTTCCTCCTGCAATTCAAAGGGCGAGACGGCTCGGGAAGGTGCCCATGCGATTCCAGCTACTTGCGCTCGGTTTGCTGATTTCAATCGTCCAGCCGGTAGCCGGCCAGGTGACGCTGACCGTTCCGGCCATGTACCCGACCGTTGCTGCGGCGATTGACGCGGCTGAGGATGGCGACACGGTTTTGGTTGCTACGGGAGTCTACCCAGGCTTCGATTTTTGGTTCTTCGGAAAGGCGATACATGTCAAAAGCATAGCTGGCCCGGAGACAACAATTGTCATCAACTCCGGTATCGCTTTCATTAACAATGAGGGGCCAGAGTCCATACTTGAGGGATTTACGATTGATGGCGCACCGAGTAGCGGAGTGTACTGCGAAAGTTCCTCGCCAACCATCCGGAACAACGTCATCCGGAACTGTAGTAGCACATTTTTTGGCGGCGGCATCTACACGTTTAACGCGAAACCCGGAGAGACCTATAGCGCACGAATTATCGGAAATCGAATCGAGGGCAACTATGGCTCCCGTTCCGGCGGCGGCATTATGGTCCGCGGCGCTCCAGCTATCATCCAAGACAACGTTATCGCGAATAACAGCGTTGGTA
>JBJXGE010000004.1:0-151632 GCA_046154185.1 Planctomycetota bacterium | reverse complement strand
CACTTCACCCCAACGAGGCAAGCCTGCGGCGCGGAGAGCGGTCACGGGGCGGGCGGCGCGAGGGTGGCGGTGAAGCGGGCGAAAATCTCGCGGTGAATGCGGTGGAGCATTCCTTCGGGCCAGTGTTCGGGATGGCGCGCGAACAGACTGCCATGGCTGCGGCCTTCGACGAGCAGTACTTCGGCGTCAGAGCCGAGGCGCGCGAGTTCTGCCTTCAGCAACTTGGTCGCGCCTTCGAGCCGAAAAGTATCCAGGGTGCCGACGTATATGTGCAGTTTGCCCTGGAGCAGCGGACCCAGCTTGGCCCAGCGCTCGCGTAAGAGCAGCGAGATGTCATAGCGCCGCCAGGCCGCCGCGACATCGGCGTTGATCTGGCCGGACTCCCAATCGAAGAGTTGCATCGGCGTCCCATCTCTGGCGCGCGGACTAAAGACCGCGTTAAAGCTATAGAACTGTCCGCCGATCGGCCGGTTCGCGCGCTCATCTTGCACATACTCTCGAATCAACTTCACCCAGTCCTCACCACGACGCATCAGTGGAATGTCGTTTTGGTCGGGATCGACGTAGGCGTTCTTGAACGCGTAGATATCGATACCCGTGAAGTCACGAAAATCGACCGAGTCGGGCGCCGTCGACCACGTGCCGCCGAACAGCGTCGGATAGTTCACTTGCAACCATAAGCTGCTCCATCCGCCGCTCGAGTGTCCGGTCAAGTAGCGCTGGTTGGGACGCGTACGCGGCGCGTACTTTCTTTCAAGGGCGGGGATCAGCTCGGTCGTGAGAGCACGCCCCCAAGGTCCATTGTTCACGGAATCGGCGAACTCATGATGCCCCATCGGAAACTGGGCATTGAGAAACACGTAGATCATGCGCGGGTAATTGTGTTCGGACTGCTGCTTGTGCAACTCCGGCGCGAGCAGCGACGCCTCTCGATGCGACCCGCCAAAACCGTGAATGCTGTAACACACCGCGTAGTTCGCATCCGGCCGATAGCCGATCGGTAACACGACTGCCGCGACGAGCCGAATTTCGCGCCCCCAAAACTCGCTCAAACAATTCGAAGTGAGTTCGAAATCCTCGAGACGACCCTCGGGCGCTGCCGACGCGAGCGCGAGCACCGCGCCGAGTTCCGCGTCCGACTCTCGCGCGCTTTTGCAGCCGCACACAAACACCAACGAGAGGAGTGCGAGCGCCGCGACGAGTCGCGCGCACGCCTGATGCGGTGACAACGACCTCTCACGATGGAGTGCGATCATGGGCGAACGGCCTTCCGGTGAGTTACTTGCAGCCCTGGTTCAGTAGCCCGGGAAACAGAATAACCGCTTCGTCGCGCCGATGGACACCGCTCTCGGGGTGAGCCGCAGGGCCGGCCGATGCTGCGGACAGCACCAAAAAAAAATGGCCGGCGTCAGACGCCGGCCATCGTGGAGTCCAAACTCCATCGTCGTCGAGATTACTTGCTGGAAACTGCCAAGCGTCCGCTGTGACTGGCGATCACGTTGGTAGCAGGTGTGGACGAGTACATCGTCGGTGTCACCGGCACGACACTGCTCCCTCCTGGGCTCGTAGGAGCGCCGCCCGAAGCCGGCTGCAACAGGTCAAAAAGTTTTACGACGTCCGAGACGTCGACCTGACCATCGCCATTCACATCGGCATTCGCAAGCCCCGCGGGACTCGCGCCCTGGAAGAGGTGCTCGAGCAGCGCCTTCGAATCCGCTGCCGTCACGACTCCGTCGGCATTCACGTCACCGGCTAATCCCGTAGTTCCGGCTCCGCCCGCCGACGGTGGCGGCGCCGCCGCGGCTGCGATGCTCAACTGTTGGAATTGCGCTTTCGCCTTCAATGCGGCGGATTGGGCGACGCCGGGCGCCTGCGGTGTGCGGCTCATGACGGCCGCGCTACCCAGCGAGGGAATCGATGCGGCCAGGCTTTTCGCGGCAGAGCCGATCGGTCTCGACACCGGCGTCGTGATCCCGGCCACCGTGCGTTGCGGAGCAACGCTCGTTGCGCTCACAAGGGTCATGGATGTCTCCTTCCGGGCCGCGGCTTCTGTCCGGTGCCCGCTGCCGCGAATAGCATCCCAGTGGCCAATTGGCGGACGGCCCCGTCCCGTCGCGACTCCTGCGATCGTCTTCGTCCTAAGCGCTGAGCCGTGAAGTGTTCGCGGCGAGGGGTGAACCCGATTCGTCAAGCGCCCGCGCGATGTGCGGGCGCGTGTCGAACGGCGGCTCCTGCCGCGCGCGGCAGCTCTCGCCGCGTCGCCGAAGTCGCGCGTTCCGACGGAAGCAGCACGGGATGCTATGCTTTTGAGTGTTCCATGCGAGCGGCGAGATCGCCGTGGTCGCGCAACTCGACACCATATTTCGCCGTGCTGTCTCCATCATGAGTGCCAAAACACCAAATCGACTCACAACTCCTGGGCGTTCGCGATCGCATGCGATCGGCGGCTCGAATCATCTCATAGGCGCGCGACGAGGCGCCGCGAGTCACCAGGAAATTCTGTTGAGCACATTGCGGCTCAATTCAGTACTGCCATTCTCGCTCTTCACGAAGATCGAAGGCGAGTACTTGATGTACCGCAAGCAGGACCTGCCGTTCACGGGGACGCAGCACAACGCGCTGCGATCGAGCGGCGTCGATCGGTTGTACGTCGCGGGTCACGACCTCGACTCTTACTGGGAGTATCTGCGCGGCAACATACGATCGACTTTGGTCGAGGGTACGCTGTCGACAGCTGAGCGTTCCACAGCGTTCTATGATTCAACGGCCGCACTCGCGGAGCAGATCTTCGCGCTCCCAATCACGAAGGACGCTTTTGGCACCGCCGCCGTGCTGGTTTCGGAGTCGGTGAAACTGCAGGGAGAAGGAAAACACATGCTGCACGCACTCATGCAGCAGATGAAATCCGAGCCCTCTCTTTACCACCGCAGCCTCGACAACTGCATTTATGGCCTCGCGCTCGGTCAAGCCGTCGGCTTGCAACGCCAAGACCTGGAGAGCCTCGGTCTTGGGTTGTTCTTCATGGACATCGGAATGCTCCACGTTCCCGCCCAGGTGGTCGACAAGCAGGCGGAGTTTTCGGGGCAGGAACGGGATCAAGTGAGACAGCATCCCGTGCTCGGCGTCACCGCATTGAGCGCGCTCTCCGGCGTGCAGGAGATAACGCGCAATGTCATCTATGGGCACCATGAGCGCATCGATGGCTCTGGCTATCCGCAGGGTTGCCACGGCAACGAAGTGCGCTTGGAATCGCGCATTGCCGGAATCGTCGACACATTCGCGGCGTTGACCAGCGCTCGCCCCCACCGCCCCGCCTACACGACGTACGAAGCGCTCACGGTCATGCAGAAAACGCTGTGTTCGACCTTTGATCTCGACTTACTGCGCGTGTTGATTCGATTGCTCGGTCGCTGACGTTTAGTTTGCCCGCTCCTACGCCGGCACACCCAACACCGTGACGTAGAGCACTGCGTGGTCGGCCGGGATGCGCAGCAGCGTATTGATCTCGTCATCGAAATAGCCGCCGATCCCGCTGGCGCCCGCCGCCAAATAAATCGCCGAAAGATTCAAGTGCTCGCCGATCACACCAGCTTCGATCGTCAATTGCCGATAGGCGCGGTCGCCGAAAGATTCCACGGCTGCGGCGAGATCGACGGAGTGAATCACGATGGCTCCGGCGTCCCGCACGAGATCCTGCCCCAGACAAAAGCGACTCGACTGCGCGTGGAACTCGCCGGCGAGCCGCGGAATCAACGCGTGCAGTTGGGGGTGGTATTTATAGATCCCGGGCTCGACACCTTTGACGCGCTGAATGATCACGTACGTGTCCAACAACGCCGCGAGCTGTAGCGGGTTGACCTGAGTTGCCGGCGGGCGCACGTGCTGATTCGAAAACCAAAGTATCTGCGCGAGCGTTGCCCGGCTGAGTGATTCCTGCTTGAACCGACGCGTCGAACGCCGCCGAACGATGGTCGCCGGTAACCGCTCGCCGAGGCTCTCGAGCCGCTCGTCGAGTCGGCGCGCACAGGCGCGGTCGACCTCATCCACCCCACTGTTCGGCGTCGGCGCCGCAATCGTCTCGGCGTCGGCGGTCAACGATGTCGCGCGATGCGCGAATCGATAAAGCGGCTCATCGGAACTCACGGCTGCGGCGCGAAACCGGCTGGGCGCGACACGACGCAGCGGCGCGCCCGAGAGCGGCGTCGAAGTGAGTGCGTCCTGCGCAACGAGCGCGACGACGGCCAACACGGATTCCTCCGCTTCGGCGAAGAAGAACAACCCGTTCACTTGATCGTCGACGAAACTCGCGATCGGCGCCGCCTGCCACCCTTCGAGCGGCGCATACAGGACGAGATTGCCGAGCACGTGGCCAACATCCAGCAGGATGCGGCGGTAGGCGCGTTCGTGATAACGCCAGGTGGATCGTTGATAAACGCCGCTGATGATGATGTGCGCGCTCGCCGTCATCGTCGCCGGATGCTGAAAACAAGCGGCTCGGAGTTCGGCGGCGAAATCGCCCTCGAACACGGGCACCAACCGATGATTCGCAACGCCGTAGTTGTAGATCCCATCTGTGAGCGCCGGGAAGCCGTTCGTGACGACGTAGATCTCGGCGGGAAACAACGCGCCTGCCGATGGCGCGGCTCGAAAAACCTGTTGGCCGCCAGGAAACACCGTGCGACCGGTTGGGCCATAGCAAAAGTATAGGAGTCGCGAGAGTCGTCCGACGCCCGACCACTTTTCCGCTTGTGCGAGCTGTCGCGCTTCCGCGCTCTTCGCGGGAAAGATCGTGTTCGGAAGAAACGGCGTCAGCTCGATCGCGCGTTTGGTGTAGTACTCCTTGAACGCCGCCGGTTGCAGTGATGGATCGGGGCCCGGCAAACTTTGAATGCCGTCGGCGGAGTATTTCGTCACCTCATGGAAGTGCTCGACAATGGACCGCTGGCGACCCGTCACGATCACTCCCCCTCTGAGCATGAATTGGCTGAGTCTGAATTGGGCTGCGCCTGAATGCCGCTGTACTGAAGGTCGCTGAACTGGATGACCGCGCTACGTACCGCTAGTGCCGTGTCAGGCATCTTTGACCCTCTTTGTCCGGGCAGCCTCGGGTCACTCTTGCTCGCTCCTCCGTCGCGAAATCCTCAACGACCAGGCAGGTCGCCTCCGGTTTCGCTCGGTCGCTCGCGACCAAGCCTAACCCCAGTTGCCTCGAACTTAGAGGGCCAAGGTTACCTGATCACGGCACTCGTTCACTCAACGCGCAGGATTCGCGGTTCAGCGGCGTGCGGTCGACGCGCCGTACTGAACGACGACAAGAAAAGCGATAACGCTTGAATACTCAGCCGCGCTGCTCGCCCGCGCTGTTCGCCGTCTGCTTGGTCGCCTCTGCAGGCTTCTCTTGTTGCGGTTCCGCTGCCGGGGTTGTAGGTGAAGCGACGGCCGGCGGGGTCCCTGGCGCTGCGGGGGTTTCAACGGGCGCCAGCGGCAACTTGACTCGTGCGCCGTCGCGCAATTGCGTTTGACCGCGCACGACGATCTGATCGCTTTCCGCGATGGGGTCGCCCCCGTCGAGCACTTCGATGTGCTCGATCGTCTCGAGCCCAACCTTGAGCCGCAGCCGCTTGGCGATTCCGTCTTTCACCGTGAACACGATCGAATCCTCGCCATCGAAAACACGTGCCCGTTTTGGAATCAGCAGCGCTGTGGTCCGCTCTGTGAGGACGATCGTCGCACTGACAAAAGTGCCGGGCCGCAAGACACCGCCGCTCTCGGCGACCGTGACGCGCACTTTCACGGTACCCTGCGTCGGGTCCACCGTTGGATGCACGACATCCACGCGACCTATGAACACGCGTCCCGGCACCGTCTCGGCGGTGATCTCGACGCGTTGTCCGAGCTGAAGCTCGGCCAAGCGGCGCTGCGGCACACGCACTTCCGTGTAGACGGAATCTTGATTGACGAGCGCTGCGATCCGCGCGCCGACTTGTATCGACTCGCCGGGCCGCACTTCAAGAAACGATACGGCACCGGAAAGCGGCGCGATGATCTGCGTGCGCGTCCAATCGAGCTGAGCGCGTTCGGCGGCGACCTTTGCACGTTCGACGGCGATGTGCGCCTGGTCGACGGCGACTGCACTGCGGCGCACCGCCAATTCCGCCGTCTCGACGGCGAGCCGCGCTTCGTCGCGCGCATAGCGCTTCGCGTCGACCTCTTCTTGGGAGAGCGGTTGGCGCACGGCGGTGCTGATCAGTTGCTGCACGCGATCGTGTTCGCGTTCAGCCTTGTCACTCAACAACTTTTTGACTTTGACGAGGCCGCTGGCCTCCGTCAGCGCGAGTTCGGCCGCCTGCGCTTGGGCGACCGCGTCGCGGTGCGCGTGCTCTTGTTCGCGCGTCGCCAGCCGCAATTCATCGTCGTCGAGTTTCACGAGCACCGTTCCCGCGGCGACATGGTCGCCCTCCCGCACGAGCACTTCGCGCACTTGACCGGCGATGCGACTCGTTATCTCGACTCGGTGCTCGGCTTCGAGATCGCCGCTCAGCGTGATCGTGTCGCGCACGGGTCCGCGAGTCAGTGCGACCAATTCGACGAGAATTGCTGCTGCTTCCGGTTCCGGTGTTTTGAGCGCAGGACCCGCGCCCTCGGACTTCGCGCCCGAGGCCGATGAGTCTTCAACGCGCACACTACAACCTGAAATCGAAATCGCGAACGCGATCAAGACCAGAAACGGCGCGCCGCGCCGCGGCGACCGACGCGCTCGGCGGAAACTACACTCCAACATCTCGTCCTTCTTCAAGCCGCAAGCGGCACGAACAGGCGTCGCTCGCATGGATGCGATTACAGGAACACGCGCTGGGCTAAGAGCGTAACGCGGCCTCGCCCGCAACAGCGAGGCCAAATTCTAAGGGCGGGCCCAAAAGCCCGCCCGTGAAATCCCGCCGACGCGTGCGAAGTTACCCTTCAGTGACAACGCTCAAAATGAGCAGTCACCAAGCGGATCGGGAGTCGGGTCCATTCCGGCCGACGGGAATGGGAAGGGCGGATACTCGCCCCCGGCAAACAAGAAGCTCAACAAATAGATGACATCGGAGACGTCGAGCGCGCCGGAGTCGTTCACATCCGCCGCATCCGCGCAATTCGGCGGGTTGCCAGACTGGAACAGGTAGTCCAGCATGTTGATCGCGTCCGTGATTTCGAGCGTCACCGTCTGATTGAAGTCGCCGCGCAAGAACAAGAGCGGTGGCGGAAACGTGAACGGCTCCACGATCATGACGCCATCGACAAGGACCGGCAGCACGCTGATTCCCGCGACGGTGAAGATATTGAAAATCGGTGGCACGCTCAGTCCGTTATGAAGGTCGAGCACTGTCGTGCCGACGGGTGCCGTGGACTTGATCGATGTGTAGAGATTGCAAAGACGCTGATTCACGCCTGGATCTAGCGTGCGGCCATCGAACGGCGTGCCGAAATCGAAAATGACACCGAGTATGAAATAACAGTCGTCCGGATTCGTGATCAAGTTGTAGACGACGAACTCGGGGAACAGCTCGGCGACGCGCGTGTTGTCGACTCCGATACTTGTCACGTTCAGCACGTCACAATCCCAAATCATGGCAACCTGAAAACCCTGGATTGGATCGGGATGCGTCCCGATCACGGGGATCGTGACGTTCGGTTGGCCTTGAAAGCCGCGAATCGGCGGCACAATCATGAAGTTCGTGGCCGAGGTCACCTGAACCGCATTCGGCACGGTCAACGTGTCCCCGCCACCGGCTCCCTGGACTTCCAAAGTCACCGTGTAGGTGCCGGTGGTCTGGTAGGTGTGGACAGGATTCTGGAGCGTGCTCGTCGCTCCGTCGCCAAAGTCCCAGGAATACTGATCGATGACTCCGGTGCTGGTATTGGTGAATTCGACCTCCAGCGGGTATTCCCCCGCAACGGGAGTGAACACGAAATCGGCGGAGGGCACCAGGACGTTGTTGCGGTAATAGACGTCGCCATTATGGACGTAACAAATGTGCAAGTAGCCGAGGTTGTCCTGCACGTAAGCCGGGTCTAGTTCGCTCACGGCGGGTGAGTTGGTGAGATTCTCGGGCGCTAGGAAGAAGATCCCCGCCCCGCGGACCTGCCAGATATCGGCATTCTCGGTGTAGAGCACCTTGATTCCTGTCGCGCCGACCAGAATCTGCGGCTGGGCTGAAACTCCCGGCGAATTTGTCAAGTTGAGCGGTGTCGACAGGGCACCGGAGACTTCACGGCGGCGGTAAAAGATGTCTCCGTCGCGAGCGTAGACGATATGAGCATTTCCAGAAAAGTCCGATTCGACGCTCGGAGTCGTCGCGGGCGATGCTCCGGAGTATATGGTCACTTCGGCGGAGAAACCGGTGCCGCCATCGCGGCGGTAATAAATCCCACCTGCGCGCTCGTAAACTAGGTGCAAAATGCCGCTGGGCTCGGCCTCGATGGCGACGGACGTGCCATCGGCAACGATTTCAGGCGCGCCCAAATTTCGCGAAACGAGCACTTGCGAAACGCCGCCGGTTTGCGAGATCCAAGCGATGTTGCGCGCGCTCAACGTGGAGCCACTCGTGATGCGCGGCGCTGAGTCAGCGGCCAGCGATTGACTCAAGTTGCCGGCCGGCCCGAATGGACCGGTGGGATTCGTGACGTAGAAGATTTCGTCGCCCAGCGCGCCCGGCGTCGTATCTTGCTGCTCAAACACGACCGTGATGAAACCGCTCAGCGAAAGGAGTACCTGCGGGTCTTGCCGGTTGGCGACGCCGGTCGTGAGCTGAACTGCGGGCCCGACAAAGTCCGGTCCAAGATGCAGAAACACGTGTCCGTCCTCGACAAAACTCAGTAACACGCCATTGCTCGTCGTGCCGACGTTGACGGCTGGATCGTTCGCCTCGCCCCCACCCGTCGACACGAGGATTGGCGGGTTGAACTGCGCCAGCACGGGCGAAGCGTTGCACGCCGACATGATCGTGAACGCGCAAACCGCGAATGCAAACACGACCGCGACGTCACTCCAACGAGTGACGGGATGCCTCGTCGATTTTGAGGAAAAGTTGCCTCGGCGCATTCTGATCATCACTTTCTGAGTTCGA
This sequence comes from Planctomycetota bacterium, assembly GCA_046154185.1. Taxonomy (GTDB): domain Bacteria; phylum Planctomycetota; class UBA8108; order UBA1146; family JAJFFE01; genus JBJXGE01. The sequence continues at coordinate 142,522 of JBJXGE010000004.1, read as the reverse complement.
ATCCAACCCGTGCCCTGCTGAGACGCGCCACGCAATGACACACCTGCCGGTTGGCAAGTGCCATTCGCGTAGCCGCCGCCGCATGGCGGGAATTCGAGTGTTATCGCGAAACCTGAGACCCAAATCAGTGGGGACGAATCATATCACGACCGAATGGGAACCAGGGGAGATTTTGCAATCGAGTAGGTCGGCACGGTTTGAGTACCCGTTGAGCGCAATTCTTGGGCCTGGCCGCGTCGCCTGCAAAACCGCCGCTGAACCGCGATAAGTGATTGTGCCGAAACGTCTCTTGGCTACGAAGGGTCATGGGTCGGCGAAGCGGGTCGATAGTGAAACGCAGGTCAACCAAGAATCAACAAAGAAGGGTGGAGCTTTATTTCTCCACCCTTCCGCTTCGCGCCGAATCCTCGCAGACCAACCGTCCCGCCCCAACTAGGAACGGCATTGGGACAGCAACGAGAAATTCAGCGCGTTAACTCCCAACCTGGATCCGCTCGCCAACAGAATTCACCAAAAGACTCACGGGTCGGAGCTCCAAAATGAGTACTTTGGCTTTGAGCCGTACCCTTGGGGCTTTTTCTTGGAGCTTCGGACGGCGAGCTTCGTCTCCTTGGCGGGAGTCTTTACTTTGCCGCGGAGGCCTTTCTGCGGCCCTTCTTGCCGGTTTTCTTTTTTGCGGTCTTTTTCTTACCGGCCTTCTTCGCTGTCTTCTTCTTCTTGGCTTTCGCCATTCAGAAACTCCTATCGGGGGAGAACCCCCTCAACCCTGATGAAGGCAATGCGAGTGGCATTGCCAAAAATTGGCACCGACCCCCGGTGCCTCCTTCACTGCGACTCTCAAGTCTTCCGCTCGCATTCCGAAGATTCACGTCCCAGTTTCATCTTCGGCTCGCGTACCTCGAGTTTTCACTCGAAGATGCGGAGGACTGCTAAGAGTCACCGCGATTTTCTACTTCGGTTGCGCGGCGCCGCCTCTGCGAGCACCGACTCCACCGCGCGACCGTTTGATCACTCACTACTCGCACCGACTCCGCACGTGAAGCGCGCCGACTTCGATTCGCGACTGCTCGCTCACCCATCTCACGCGCGCACGCGTTTCGTTACCACCAACCCGCGAGCGAGATTCTAATCGCACAGCTTCATCTGTCGAGAGAACCATCTGTCGAAAGATCTGCCGAGACTCCGTCGAGAATTCCGATTCACTCTCGAGACTTCACGCTCGCGGCATCACTCTCGCACATTCACTGCGCTCCATCTATTTCGCGGCGCGCAGCGTCGGTCACGATTGCAATTCTCGCTCACCAATGTCGATATCGTATCGATGACGGGAGTTTGTTCAATCCTGTTTCGAGATTACTGACAATTCGATGTGATCCTGCGATCGATGCATCCGACGATATCGATGCACATCGAACGAGGCGGAGCGACCGATCGCGACGAATGATATTGCGCGTTACTTCGAGAATTCTCCCGCGCTCTTACGCAGCGATGCATCGCGATGGTGCGTCTTGCGATAGCGAGCGAGCGCGGTGCGTGCACGAAAACACCCACTCGGGCGGTGCCGCCCGAGTGGGTGAGTGCGACGAAGGAGACTGGATCTAAGCGCCGGCGCTATGGCATGAAGCGCAGCGAATTCAAACACATGTCGAGTGTCAACTGCTCGCCCTCGGCATCCGCCGCCGGCCATTGCGATCCGACGAGATATATGTGTTCGCCGTGACGGACGAGGAGTTGCGTGAACACCAAACCGCGGTCCTTGAGCTCACCGCGCAGCACTTCGGCCGTCAACGTCCCGATCGTGCGAGTCTCCTTTTTCTGGAATGCGATGTTCGGGTAGTTGGTTGCCATGGCGGTCTCGAGTTCCTTGAACGCGTCTTCCGTCGAGAGTGCCGCAGCGGGCCAGCGCTGAAACGTCACATTCGGAAAACTCGCGTCTTCCTGCCGGCGAAACTCGGTCACGCCGCTGTTGCTGTAGAGCTTCCAACCGGGCGGCGGATCGACTTCAAGTCCGAGCGCGGCAAGTCCCTTTTCGGTGGACGGGGCCGAGTCGGAGTCGGGCGGTGACGTCGAGCTGGTCGCCGACACGAGCTCCGGCGGAGTGGTCGTGCCAGCCGTGCCGTCCGGGCTCTTGCGATGCGCGGCCGCGGTAGTGAAAAACTCACTCAGATCATCAGGGAGATCCAAGGTCACGTTGAGCTGCACCACGTCTTTTTCGTCGGGAGCGGCCTCGATCTTCTCGCGTTGCGCCGCCTCGCGGGCTGCGTGCGCTGCTTCCTCCGCGGGATCCAGCACCACATGTTTCACGTGGCCACGATCGACCGTCAAATTGCCATCCGGATAGGAAAGCACGACCCGATGCGCGTCGCGCTCGACAATTTTGCCTTGCAGAATGTAGCCGTTCTTCAAAAACACGTAGCCGGCCTGCGCGGGCAACGCGGCGCCGAACAGCAACGCCAGCACGATTGGAATACTGCGACTCATAATCACTCCTCGCGCTCGCGCGACGGCTAGGGTTTCGATTCTTCTTCGCTCGCCACCGTTGGCGCACCGAGGTTTCTTGCCAGTGCGCCCGTCATCCATGTTCGAAACTCCGCAAGTTGCTCCGGACCCGCGGTCGATGTGCTCGGCTCGCTCCCGGAAGTGGCAGTCCCGCCTGCGTGCGCGGGATCAGTCGAGTCTGGCGGGATCGGAGGAACTTGACCGACCGGGTCCGTCGTCACAACCTGAGGCGATCCAGTGGAGGTCGCTGGGTCGACTTTCGGTGGTGTCGTGGGCTTCGGTTTCCGACCATTCGCATTCGCGACTTTCGTGCCCTGCTTGCTGACGTACTCTCGATAGAGTCCAGGGCCGAAATAGACGCCGCAGCCGATCAACGCCAGCGCCGCCACGAGGCGAAACCACGGGAATCCAGCCGTTGATTTCACAGAATCACGGTCGTGCACGATCGGGCTGGCTGCCGAGTCCGGTGATTCGAGCGACACCGGCCGATTGGAGTCGATGAGCGTCGTGATGTCTTCGACCACTTCGAGGTTGGGCAGCTCCTCGTGGGCCATTGCGGGATTAACGGTCACGGGCACACTGGCGGGATCGATGTGCGCCGCGGCCGCTGCGTTTGGGTCCATGCCCAACAGGCCAACCTCTTCGGCGCGATCGTTGGAAGCCGCACCGTGCCGCGCTCTCGGCATCACGAGTTCTTCGGTCGGCATGTCGCCCGCGTCGGCATCCTCGATCTCGTCGGGAAGCACGACCAAGACCTCTTCTTCGTCGGCTGCGGAAGCCTGTGCCTGCTGCTTGGGACGCACGGAGTAGCCGGGGTTATTCTGCATGTGCTCCTTGAGGGCGTTCTCGTCGATAATGACGGTCATTTTGGCGTCGGGGCCATTCGGCTTCGGCCCAGGCGCGGCGTGCTTGCCATGCGACTCGCGCTGGTCATCAGAACGAGTCCGCATGAAGTTTGTCTCTCCTCGACGCCGCCCGGGATCAAGCCTCGCGCTCCGGATTGCGAGGATTCCCGTAATGAAGCCTACAATGGGTCTTTGGAAGGCGTCAAACGGCATGCCTGCAACGGGCCGAGGATTGCAGCGTCTCGGGGCCTGGTCGAAAATGCCAGCGCAGGACTAAGAATCGCGATTGCCGAACGTTGTCGTGAGGTGACTTCGCTGCGTAGCCAGAGCTAGAAAAGTTCGGGTGATTTTTGCATCTCGACCCTCAGGTCATTGCGAAGGCGATCGCGGGCGACCGGTTGGCATTCGAAGTCGTGATCGAACAAACCTGGGGATTGGTCTACGTTTTCGTGCATCAGCGTGTGAAAGATGCCGAGCTGTCACGCGATCTCACGCAAGACACGATGCTGAAGGCGTACACGATGCGTGCCTCGCTGCGGGAGGCCAACAGTCTAGTCGGCTGGTTACTGACGATTGCGGCTCACAAGATCATCGATTTTAGGCGTCGGACGAGGGTGCGGCCGGAGATTGCGCTCGGAGAGCGCGACGTCCGCGCGCACGATGCGAACAACGACGCGGGAGTCGCGGATGCGCCGGACGAGCTTGTGCGACTCACGAATGCGCTGCCGGAACTCGACGACCTGTACCGAACCGTGTTGATACTCCGATACTGGAGCGGGCTGACCCCTGCACAAATCGCCCGACTCCTCGAGGAGCCAGAGGGCACGATCCGGAATCGAATCTTTCGCGCGCACTTTCGGCTGCGAGAGATTTTGGAACGTCAACAGTCGAACGACGAGACCAGTCCGATCGGCAGCGAGAAGGACAGCTCATAGCGCGTGTTACGCGCTGGTGGTAAGAAACGGGAAACATGTCGCTCCGACACGAATGCGAACGATTTCTTGAACAGTGGCTCGTCGCCGATGACACGCCGAGCGACGTGCGCGAGCTCGACGACGAACTCGGCGGATCCTGCTCGACATTGTCTGCGACCGGCGCGGACGAATCGATGTCGGCCAATGGCGAATTGCTGGATCACTTACACGAGTGTGTCGACTGCCGCAAACGCTTGGCGGCGCTACGGTGCGATCAGCGGCTCCTCGCCAGCTATTTCAAGACCGTACAAGTGCCGGCCGCGCCGCGCATAGAGCTGCGCGACGCACTCAGCTCGGCGAGTGGTCATCCGCGGCGAACTTCGCTCGCGATCCTGCCGTTCCTCCTGAGCGTGATCCTGTTGCTACTCGCGCTGCTCGCTTATTTGGTGGGTAGCCACTTCGCGCAAAAACAGCGCAACGCGGAACGCGGCGAAGAGCCGAGCGAAAACGCGCGGCCAAGATAACGTGCACGGCCGCGTCGACTCGGAGAACGGATCGAAACTCGCTACGCAGGGCGACCGTTAGCAGTGCGTAAGTAATCGCCCCGGAACAGCGGTCACGCGCGCTGGGTTAGCCCCGCTCCAACTGCCACTCGTCCGCCGAAATCACTCCCTTGCGAAGCAACGCGCGCGCGAGGGCCGCAACGTTGGGGTCCGCGATCTGTTCGATCAACAACTTGGCGGTGTCTGGTTGTTCGACGGGAGCCGCAGCGCGCCGCTCCGCGTAGTAGCGCGTGATGCGAGCCTGAATCTGCGAAGCGGGAGCGAGCGCCATTTCGACCTTCTTGCCCGTGATGAAGCGGATCTCCTCGATCGCTTGAAAGCCCATCGGCTCGCTCATTACTAGCAACACGGAAGACTCCGAGAGTCGGAACGGCAGCACGCGGTGGCGTTCAATCGTCTCACGCGGTATGCGCGCCATGAGCTCCACGTCGAGGGGTCGCGTCTCGATATCGATGGTCGGCAGGTGCTCGCGTCGCGCGATGAACGCGCTCAGCCGCTCCTCGGAAACAAAACCGAGCTTGAGCAGAATTGTCCGCAGTGACCCGCCGAGCGACGCCTGATATTCGGTCGCCGTCCGGAGCTGCGCCTCGGTCACCAACCCCGCCTTCAACAGGTCCTTCGCAAACTGCGCTTCGTCGCTGCCTCTGGTTTCCAAGACTACCTCCCTCGAATTCAAACGCCGCAGATCGAGGTCACGCTTGGGCGCCATTCTAGACCGAGATCGAGCGCTCCGGGCAGGATCTGGCTCCAGATTTTCCTCGCGGTATTGCTCCAACACCGCAACGGTCTAAGGTCTGGTTCGCGCCGCATTCAGAATCGCGCGACGCCCTGGAGCTGCGGCGGGATTAATTGCGCGGACCACTGCGAAGACACTGGCTCACCGACACGGGCCCTAAGCGTTGACGCCAAACTCCCGGCGAGTCTCCTCGAAGCGGGGCGCGCCGGCCACGGGTAACTCATCGCTTCGAATGATGTCTAAGAACACCGCCGCCCGCAAAGTGCCGCCGCAAGCTGGACAGACTTTCGCACCGGCCGCCTTTGACTCTTGGAAGATGGCGCCGCAACCGCCGCACTCGTGCGCCGCACAACCCTGCTCCTTAAGCACTTCGCGTACTTGAGCCAGCTCCATCGCGCCGCTTCGAATGAGCACTTCCCCGAGTCGGAAGTGCAAGTTGCTGCGCCGCAATCGCTCCTGCTCGAGCAACGCTTCCTCGAGATCAGACACTCGAATGTGCCCGTGACGAAGTGCGATCTGTCCAAAACGCCGATCCAGTTCACCCAGCTCACGGCCATCGGCGCCGCGCGCGCGCACTTTGCCACGTAGATAGCGAGTCGCCATCGTCGCCCATTCCTGGTTGACGATTTGCTCGTCGACCAGCCGTGTGAGCAGCGCGACACGATCGCCCATTTGCTCGGCGAGATCGAGCACTCTTTGCATCTGCTCGTCGGGCAGCTTGCACAGATAACTCAGCATCCGTACGAGTAAGACGTTCTCGGGAGTCGTCACGACAATACGTCCTCTAACACCACCGACCAAGATTGGCGTGCGTGTTACAAAGTATAGAACGGGGGCGGCGAAACCGGCCAACGCTGGCTGGCGCAACGATGGGATTTGGCCGATTCCGCCGGCGTTGAGTATGCTTCTTGGGGGGATCGGCCGAAGGTGTTGGCGCGAGCGCCGTCGCTCGTGGTCGCGTTATGTAAAGTGACCGTGACTCGGACGGGTCTAAATGACGCTTAAGGGCAAACTCGAGCATTTCGGGCTGGGAGAGTTGTTCCAAACGCTGGCTCTCAACCAGCACACCGGAACATTGATCCTCTCACGCACGGACCAGGTCAAGAAAATCTATTTCTCGACCGGCTCCATCAAATTGTTGTCTTCGGGCAAGTCGATGCGCATCGGCGAGATTCTCGTCCGCGCGGGTCACGTGTCACGCGAGCAGCTCGACTCGGTGTGCAAAGATCAAGCGACGAGCGGTAAGCTGCTCGGAGTGCTTCTCATTGAAACCGGCGCCGTGACCGCCGAACAGGTGCAGGCAGCGCTGCGCACGAAAATTGAGGAAGAACTCTACGACCTCTTCCTTTGGCCAGACGGGGATTTTGAGTTTCTTTCGGAAACTTGCGCCGCGGACTTCAAGGACCCGTTGCAGCGTTTGACGCAAGTCAACATCGATCCGTCGACCATCATCATGGAGGGGTTGCGCCAGATCGATGAGCTGCGACTGATTCGCACGGTAATCCCGGACCCGCGATTAGTCGTACGCCGAGTTGTCGCGCAATTGCCGCCCCAGTTCGAGTTCACGCCGGAGGAACGCGCGATCTGGGACAGTATCCCAGAACAGTCGCCGGTCTCGAGCTTGCTTGCGAACTCGCCCGCCGCGCGCTTTCACACGATGAAGGCGATCGCGATATTCTTGCAAAATGGCTGGCTCGAACCGTTAGATACGCAAGGCCACCTCGAACTCGCACGCGCCGAACGACGCAAGGGTTCGAGCGAACTCGCCGCGGATATTTATCAATTCCTGCACGCGACCAACGAACAAAAGGCGCGCGATCCTGAATTTCTGAAAGAGGCCGGCCTCTATCTCGCCGATGTCGGGGACAAAGAATCCGCAGAGCTGATCCTGACCGAGGCGCTGACACACTATAGCCAGCAACGCAATGACGCCGGCACCTGGATCGTCGGCAACAGGTTGCTGGAACTCGATCGGCCGGCGCTGAAAGTGCTTCGCACTCTGTGGCACGCACGCGGTGCTGGCAACAAAAAGTCCGTGGCCAAGCTCGAGAGCTTGTACTTGGCGCAGCTCTTCGAGCAAAAGCAACACGCCGAGATTGAGAGCTTGCTGGCTGAGCTGGAGCCGACGCGCGGCCGCGAGCCCGATTTCTGGGTGCAGCGTGCCGAGGCGCAGCGCCTGTTGGGCGATCTCCAGCTCGCGCTCGAATACTACGAGCGGGGCGCGGGGCTCTTGCGCGGCGACAAGAACATCGCCGAACGAGTGCGCGTGCTGCGGCTGATTTACGATCTCGATAATTCGCGCACCGACATTGCCCGCCAACTGCAGGAGCTGCTCAAGCTCCAGGCGCGCAACGAAGCCCGCAAACGCCGGCGGTTTACTTTCGTTGGCATCGCGAGCATTCTCGCCTTGGTTGCGGTGATTTATCCCATTCAATACGAGATGTCCGCGCGCAAGTTGTTCGAGAACGCGCGCCTCCTCGAAGTCGCGTATGCCCTCGATGTCAGCACTCTGCCGATCGACTCCACTAATCTCGAAGCGACGCTCTCCAAGGAACTCTTGCAGAGCATCCGCCAAGAGTCGCTCGGCTCGGTGCTCGACCAATACCATGAACTCGTCAATTCTTACCCGTTCGCCGTCGTGACGAAGCGCGCGCGCGGCGCGCTCAAGCGGCTCGATCGGATCGCGGAACTCAAAGTCCGCGACGTAGAGCGAGCGCAAGCGGAACACGCTCGACTCGAAGAACTGCATCGTGCGCAACGCCAGGAGCGAGTCGCGCGCTTGACAACGGAGGCGCAACAGGCGGAGGCAAGCGGGGACTACGCGACGCAGCGTGCTCGCTTACTCGAGTTGCTCAAGAGCTACGGCCAAAGCCTCGAGACAAAAATCCAATTGCCGCTCTTCATCACGTCGCAGCCACCGGGCGCGGAAGTCTCGATCGACGGCAATCCCATCGGTACTACGCCGCACTACTATCGCCATGCACCGGGAACGCGCTTTCAAGTTCAGCTTTCACGCCGCGGCTGTGGTGATTTTCAGCACGAGCAAACCGATGACGGTCCGGCAGTCCTCGCCGTTAATCTCGATCGCGTGCCGATCACGGAGACGCGCTTCCCGGTGATCGATGCTCTGGCATTGGCGCTCAGTGATCGACTTCTCGTGCCATGCCGCGATGGTTTCCTTTACGCAGTGTCGAACGAACTTCCGCTGAAGCAGGAAGCGCTGTGGCGGCGACGCGTCGGCGTTGAAGGACATCCGGCGGCGCGCGTCGAGCTCATCGGCGGCGACGTGCTCGTCACTTCGTACGCGGGCACTGTTGAGAGAATCCAGATCGACAATGGCGGTCGAGTTTGGGGTCGGGAGTCGAATGCCGCTTACGACTGCGCCGCCGCGATCAATGCCGACGAGACGCTTGTCGCGGTCGGCGACACTGGCGGCATGGTTCAACTCTTGGAAGCCAGTCGCGGCACGGTGATCGCCACGCGCGATCTGCAATTCCCCGTGCAGCTCCTCGCGTTTGTCGACGATCGACTGGTCGTCATCACCCATGGCCGTCAACGCCTGGAACTTTCGCTGCCGGAACTCGACGAACTCGCGCACACCGCGAGTAAGGCGCGCGCCGTAGCGTTCGGCCGCGACGGGCAACTCCTGCTGGAAAACGGAACGGTCGTCGACAGTAAGAGCCAATCGAGCGGTCCGGCGCCGGTGACGCGCGTTGCGCTGCGCGGTGGCGAGCTTTGCTACGGCGCCGTGGGCGGTCAGTGGATTGTCGCGGGCCCGCAACGTCGACTCGTTGGTCGAATTGCCGCAGATCCTAGTTGTCCACCCTTCTCCGCCGGCGGATTCGTTTACGTTGGTGGCGTCGATGGCCGACTGTATTGCTCGCAGGAAGTCGGAGACGTTATCTGGAGCATCGATCTCGGTGGGACGATTTGCGATGTACTCGCCGCTTCCGACCATGACTTGATCGTGCTGCTGGCAAGTGGACGAATCGTCGTACTCGAGGGAGAAGTGAAGCCATGAGCCTTTACGTGCCGGCTGCACGAAGCAGGACCACGTTTTTTCCCTGCCGATTCGTGGTGTGCTTCCTATTGGCGACCTGTTCGACACTCGGTGCAAGTGAAACGAAGCGTATCCTCGCCACTGAACTTGAACTCGTTTCGCTGCAACAAGGTGATCGCATTGAGATCGTCGCGCGTTACCAAAGCCTGCTCGGCACGACGCTCAAGGTGGAGGATTGTGAAGCCGAGTTTGAGATCGACAGCGACCGCGAGTATCCCGCGCTGTTCGATCCGGATTTGCGAAATATCCAATTGATGGTTCGCTGCGTGCGATCGGCACCGACGGCCGGAGGCGCGGTGCGTTTTCGAGTCGAAGAAATTCAAAAAGCCCCGGCGCCACTCGAGCTCTTTCGCGACTTGTTGGCGGTCCGCCCCGCCACTCCGAGTTGGCATTGCGACCTGCTGGCTTGGGCGCTCGAAACAGCGAACACGAAGAATCTCCCGGAACTCGATCAAGCCGCGCGGACACACTTCGAGCAGCTGTTGAAGAAACTGTTGGCGGCACCGCCGAGCGCTGACACGGGGGCCGGCGCGCTCTCGCTCCTTGAAAGCACGCATCCGTTCGAGGGCGACGCGCCCGAATGGCAAGCGTTGTTGTTGAGCTTCGCAGATCGATACGGCGATCGGCCGCCGATCGCGGCCCGATTAGAAGTCCTCGGGTACATGCTGGGAAGCGGCGGTTGGCGCCGTGAGAACGAATTACTGGAGGAAGCCGGCTTGACGCGCTTGGGCGGCCGCATCACGACGCTGCGGAACGCCCAATTAGAAAGTCGGTTGCGAGTCTGGGCTGAGAATCGCACGGCGCCCGAACTCTTACGCGGGCTCACCGATTCGCAGTATCGCCAGCATGCACGTGTTCATGCCCCGAAACCCGGCATGAACAGGAGCGATGTACTCGCCGGCTGGGGCTATCCGGAACAAGTAACTTGGATACGCCGCGACTATCTCTTCGAAAGCTGGACGGTTCGCACCGAGCAAACGACTCACACGTTTTACTTCGTGGAGGGTTTTCTCTTCGCGTGGCAGTGACCGCCCGTTCGCTAACCGCGGCCGTCAACATCACTGACGCTTCGGCTCCTCACCACGTTTCGCCGGCGCATCGAGTATCTGTTCGGTATTCGCGCGTGGCGGCCGCTCGGCACTCGGGTCCTCGGTTTTGCGAGGCGGGGGTCCTTCCGACTGAACTGCCGGGGGCGTGACGATCGGCGGTGCAATGTGCAGCGGCTTCGTTGGCGTCGGCGGATTTGCTTGCTCAGCAAATTGCATCGACTGCCCGTTCACCTGCACGCGCTTGCCGGCCTTCATCGATACCGGAGCACGTCCGCTTTGCGGTCGCGAGATTTGCACTTCCCCCGAAATCACGCTGACTCGCGTCTCGCCGTCGCCGAGATGGCGTCGCACGTCGGGTCGATGTTCCACTTCAAATGATGTGCCGAGCACGCTAATGACGGCTACCGGCGTTCGGACCAAGTAACTTCGGTTGCTCCGCGTCACTTCAAAGTGCGCGCTTCCCGCCAACAGATGAAAGGCATCGTTACCCATGTCTTCGCGCAGTGTAAACCGCGTGCCCGGCATGAGCCGAACCAACGTTCCGCGGGGATAGGTGAGTAATGCGAAACCCGTGCCGGTGACAATCAGTTCCTCGCCGTCGTGAACCGCACTCGCGACCACGTTCCGAGTGGCGCCGGATGGTTCGACCACGGCCACTGCGATGCCAGCGGGCGCGTCGAGCTGCGCAAGAATGCGGGGCGGCGCGGCCCGAAACTGCTGAGCGCCCCACCAGACGGCGCTGCCCAACAGTGAAACAAAAGCGAGCAGCGCAGCGGCGCGCATCACACCGCCGAGCGTGCGACGCGCAGGGGGCGGGCTGGCCGCCGATCGCAATTGCTCTTCGGCGTCGAGCGCGACGATCTGCTCGTCACTCACGCGCGCTTCGACCAACAGCCCGAGGTCACCGCTCAAACGCTCGAGACCGCGGTCCAGCAGCTGCTGCTGTCGGACCGCGCGTTGCTGAAGTTCGCGGCACGCGGCGCAACTATCGAGATGCCGATCGAGTTCGATGGCGGACGCGCCCGGCAACTCGCCGTCCAGTGCCAGCGAAATCCATCGTTCTACCAACGCACAACTCACCTGGGGTGTCACGGCCTCACCTCTTTCGACTTCTCTCGCTCGATCCGCGGGTACGGATGACCGTTCATATGGCGCTTGATTTCGAGACGTGTACTCAGAAGTTGACGGGCGCGAAACAAACGCGACTCGACGGCCCGCACACTCGTCTTGAGGAGCCGCGCGATATCGCGATAGGAGCGACCTTCGAGATGTTTCAACAAGATCACCTCCCGGTATTCTTCGGGCAAATCGTTGAGCGCTTTGCGCAACTGCGCAGCTTCCTCTGCTTGCTGCATCGACTCCGGCGGTGTCGCGACGCGCGGCGCGCCAACGCCGCCTCGGCCGGCGCCGTGTTGCATCGAGGCTTCGTCGACAAGCGGCACTTCATGCATCGCAAAGCGCGCCTTGCGCCGCACAAAGTCGGTCGCCGTGCTGCGGACGATACTGACGAACCACGACGCGAAGGAGTCGTGCTGTGTCAAGCGGCCGAGCCCCTGATAGGCCTTGAGAAAAGCCTCCTGCACGGCGTCCGCCGCGAGGTGCTCTTCGCGCAAAATGCCATACGCCACGCCGGCCGCAAGTCGCGAGTGACGCTCGACCAGGGCGGCGAAGGCGCGGCGATCGCCCGCAAGGGCGAGGCCAACGAGATCGGCTACTCCTTCATCGGAATTCACATCGGCTCCAGGTAGCAGACGAACGGACGCGCCCCAATCCCGCGCTTGGCGCTGTCCCGGATGTCGGCGACATTCTATAGGAAAAACACCCACCTGAGCGCGAGACGCGAAATCCTCGACACAAAGTCAGCGGCGGATTCGGCCATCCGCGGGCGGGCGGGGCGGGCCAGACCCTCACAGTGATTCGAGAATTCCGAGATAGCTGCGATAGCGCCGGGCGTCGATGGCACCCGCCTCAACCGCGGCACGTACTGCGCAATGGGGCTCCGTTTGATGCAAGCAGCTCCCGAATCGGCATTGCGACACAAAGCCCGCGAGGTCCGGCATGTGCGCGGCAAGTTCGCGCCGTTCGAGGTCCCAAAGTCCATAGTCGCGAAAGCCCGGCGTATCGACGACCGCGCCGCCATTCGGCAACGGATACCAAGTCGCCGCGGAAGTCGTATGCCGGCCTTTTTCGTTGTAATCGCTCACCGTCGCGACGCGAATCTCGATGCCGAGAACTTTGCCGAGCAAGGAGGATTTGCCGACGCCGGACGGGCCGGAGATCACGGAGGCGGAGCCGGCGAAGAGGTTCCGCAGCGGCTCGAGGCTCGAGTCGTCGGTCAAGCTCAACGGCAAGACCGGATACCCCATCGGCGGGTAGAGCGCGAGCTGATCCGCGGTCTCGGCGTCGAGTCCAAGGTCCATCTTGTTGATCACAATGACCGCCGGCAATTCTTGGCGGGTGGCGGCAACCAGCAAACGATCCAACGCGCCAAACTTGAGTTGCGGCTGACGGGCCGCGAACATCGCCACGACTCGATCGATGTTGCTCGCAACGATGAGCTCACGGCCGCCACCGACTTCGCGGCGGCGGGACAACCAGTTGCGGCGAGGCAGCCGTTCCTCGATCGCGCCGGTGCCGTCCGCCTGAATCGTGAGACGGACTTGATCGCCGACCACCAATGCATCGCCGACCGCGCGCACGCTCCCGCGCAGACTGCCGCGTAACGTGCAACGTATTTCCCGCGCGTCGACGACGACAATCGCGCTGGAAGACGACTTGAAGACGAGTTGTCCAACCGTCGTCGCGCTCGCTTCGGGGCGTTCGGCTCGTTTTTTCAAACGGTGAGCTCGACTCGGCGATCGTCTTTTGGTTTTGGAATGGCGGCGACGACGCGATCGAGATAGTCGATCGTCTGCTCGCGGGCGCGACCGGTGAATCGCGCGGGTTCCCACGCGGGCTGCTGCGCGAGTAACGGACCGAGTTGCGAGTCGGCGGCTAACATTTCGCGCAGTGGATTCTCTCCACCTTGAGTTTTCAAACGCTCGCTCGCCTGCCACGTGAGCTGCCGAATCCGCTCGTGCAAATCCTGACGATCACCGCCCGCTTCAACGCCACTCAATAGCAATTCCTCGACCGCCATGAACGGAAGCTGTTCCCGCACGCGGCGCTCGACCACTCCCGGGTGGACGATGAGCCCATCCATGATATTGCGGGCAATCAAGACGATGGCATCGGCGGCGAGGAACGACTGCGTGAGCGCGATGCGCCGCAATGCGCTGTCATCGAGAGTCCGTTCGAACCACTGCGTCGCCGCCATCGAGGCGATACCCGGCACCTGAAACAACAAGTATTTCGAGAGCGAACCGAGGCGCTCGGCCCGCATCGGGTTGCGTTTGTACGGCATCGCGGAGGAGCCGACTTGCTTCGCGTCGTAAGGTTCTTCTAGCTCCCCCCAGCTTTGCAGGAGTCGCAGGTCGGTTGAAAATTTGTGGAGCGCGACCGCGAGTTCGCCGAGACGCGCGCTGATGCGATAATCCCACAACCGCGAATACGTTTGGCCGGTCAACTCGGCGATCACTTCAAACCCGAGTCGGTGCGCGACTCGGCGTTCGAGTTCGATCACCTTCGCGTGATCACCGCGGAACAGCTGCAAGAACGACGCTTGAGTGCCAGTCGTCCCCTTCACGCCGCGAAACGGCAAGGTGGTCGCAAGCTCATCCAGGCTGCAGTGCACTGTGACCAGATCTTGCAGCCAAAGTGCCGCGCGCTTGCCGACGGTTGTGAGTTGCGCCGGTTGCAGATGCGTCAGGCCCAACGTGGGTCGACCGGCCTCCCGCCGCGCGAACGCGCCGAGCGCGTGAATCGCGCCACGGAGCCGATCGAGCAGCAGGCGCAAGCCTTCGCGCATGAGGATCAAGTCGGCGTTATCGGTGACGTAGCACGACGTCGCACCGAGGTGCAAGATCGCACGCGCGCCGGGCGCCACTTCCCCATAATGGAGAACGTGCGCCATCACATCATGGCGGAGCCGCTTCTCATGCTCGGCGACTCGGGCGAAATCTATGTTGTCACGCGCACGCCGCAACTCGGCGATTTGCTCGGGTCGGATCGCAACGCCTAGTGCACGCTGCTCGTCCGCGAGCGCTATCCAAAGGTCGCGCCAGGTGAGCGTGCGCTGCCGCGGCGAAAACAACGCGACCATTTCCGCGGAAGCGTAACGCTCAGCAAGCGGATCGACGTATTCGTCCCCAGCCATGACAACACCCTCAGCAAAGTTAAGTGAGTCCCGTTGCCGGACCACAAACGGGCGCGGAGTTTAACCTGAACATCTGGAAACCATCGACCGATAAACAAGGGGCAGGCCCCCAGCAGTCGCCGCCGCGCGCCCTCGTCACCGTCGCGCGCTGAGCGCCGTCTGCGCGGTCAAGTGCCAACGAGAGGGATCGCCATGACAAGTCTCCGCACCCAAATAGTGTTGTGGATCGTCTTGACACTCGCGTCGAGCGTGAGCGCGGACGTCATCGTGCTCAAGAACGGCAACGAGATCCGCGGGCGGGTCAAACAGGAATTCGGAGACACTATTGAGGTCGAGCTGCCGTACGGCTCGATGATGATCGAGCGTCGCGAAGTTCGCGAAATTCGCCGCGAAGACGAGGCGGAATATTTGAAGAGCGCCGGCGAGCAGCTCCTCGCCGGCCGCGATGTCGGCAAGGGGCTCGAGTATCTGCGCCGCGCCCATCGCGAAGCGCCGGATTCCAATCAACACTTGCGTGCGCTAGTCAACGCGCTCGCCGTCGCCGGACGCGCGCACTACGATCAACGCCGACATCGTGCGGCGCAGGCGCTCGTGGAAGAAGGTCTGCGTCTCGCGCCCGAACAAGTCGAGTTGACGAAACTCGAACGCGAACTCAAGGCAAGTGCCGCCCAACAAGCGCGGCTGTCCACTGAAGCAGATGCCGCCGAAGCGCGCGGAGACTTCGCCGAAGCGCACGCGCGGCTCAAGACTCTCCGCGAACTCTGGCCAGAGGATCGCGAACTCTATCGAGCTCGCTACGCAATGGCGGCGGCACGACTCGGCCATCAACGGCTCGAAGCGAACGCGCATCAGGAAGCGCGCGATTTCTATTTTGAGGCGCTCTGCGCAAATCCCGACTTGGTAGACCAGCTCCGACTGCCGCTCGGTTATGCCGCGCTCCAGGTCGTGCTGCCGAAGTTGCAGCAAGGCGAGATGCAGTCGGCGCGCCGGGAATTGTTGACGGTCTTCGAAGTGTTGCCCGATCATCCGGCCATCACGTATTGCCTAGCAATCACCGAAGAAAGTTGCGGCAATCTCAGCGAGGCGGCGGAACTCTACTCGCGACTCGCCGGTCCGGAACACAAACAAATCGACGGCAAACAACACTTGGCGAGTCTCAGACAGGCCGCCGAAGCGTACTTGGCTGACGCGCGGATTATCGAGAGCCCGGCACCGACGGCGCATTGGGCGACGGCGGCAGGTCCGCCGGGAATCCTCAAGTCAAAACACTTCGACATTCGGCATTCGAATGCGTCGCTTGGGCAAGAAGTCGGCGCGCAACTTGAAGAACAGTTGAAACGCTATCAGCGAACTTGGTTCCGCGGCACCGACATCGGCATCATGAATCGCGTCACGGTGCAAGTGCACGGCGATCGACCGGGATTCCTCGCGGCATCCGGCGCGCCGGCGTGGAGCGCCGGCATGACGCAGCACGAACGACGGTTCGGCAAAGTCATCTCGCAGACCATTCACTTTCTCGGTGAGTCTCCGCAGTTGTTGACCGCGACTTTGCCGCACGAACTCAGCCATGTGCTGCTGCCGCACTTGTTCGGGGCGCAAGCGCGCATTCCATTGTGGCTCGATGAGGGCATCGCGACGAACGAGGAGCCGGCGTTCAAGCAGCTCTTTTATGCGCGCACTGCGCGCGAGGCGCTCGCCGATGAGACGCTGTTCCCGCTCTCGGCACTGTCCGAAATGACGAGTTATCCGGTCGAGGATCGCACGGGGACGTTTTATGCGCAGTGCAATTCCCTCGTGAGCTATATCTACCAAAAGCTCGGTCGAGCGCGCGCGTTCGAGTTATTCCGGGCGATGACACTCACGCCACTCGACGTCGCCTTGAGGGACCATTCTTCTTTCGTTACGCTCGCCCACCTGGAGCAGTCGTGGCGCCGCTGGCTCGCGGCCGAGAATTCGCCATCCGCAGCGCGTTAGGCGCCGGCAAGCCGCTAATCGCCAGCACTGCCCCACGGCAAAATTTCTCCGCGAGCGGAAAACGGTGGCGGCATGGCGGTCTATCCCAGCCTCGCGCGATTCTTGTCGGAAGAGCTCGAGATTCCGTCCGCGGCGCACCTCCGCGTGGCGCTCTCCGGTGGATCCGACTCGACGGCGCTGCTCGCACTCCTCGTGACGTATCGCGCGCGGCGGCGGCCGGACCTCCGGCTTTCGGCGGGTCACGTTCATCACGGATTGCGTGGCGCGGCCGCCGACCGCGACGAGAATTTTTGTCGTCGCCTCGCCGCGGAACTCGGAGTCGAGATCGAAATCGCGCGCGTCGACTCGCTCGGTCGAGCAAGACTTGCTCAACTCTCGATCGAGACTGCGGCGCGGCAACTTCGCCTGGAACGCTTCGCCGCGTGGGCGCGCGAATCGAAACTCTTCGCAGTGCTCACTGCGCACACTGCTGGGGATCAAGTCGAGACGGTGCTCGCGCAGATCCTGCGCGGTTCAAGCCTGACGGGGTTGCGAGGCATGCCAGTGCGCCGGGAACTCGACGGCGCGCCGGGTGCATGGTTGGTTCGACCGCTATTGGGTATCGAACGCGCCGCGCTGACGACCTGGCGAGAAACGACGGGACTCGCTGCGTGTGATGACTCGACAAATTACGATCGAGCCCACCGTCGGAACCGACTGCGCCACGAGTTGCTTCCGCTGCTGCGCGAGCACTACAACCCACAGATCGATCGCGCCTTGTTGGGTCTCGCGCACGACGCACACCAACTCGCGGTATACCGGGAACGGCGACTCGCGCCGGCGCGCCAGCTTGTGCAGAGCGGGCGCGAATTCGCCACGTTGCAATATGATTCGGTGCCGAACGAATTGCGCGAACCGGCGCTGCTCGCGGCGCTCCTCGACACGCTCTGGCAACGCGCAACCGGCGCCGTGACGACATTGAGCCGAGATCACCACTCCCGTTTTCTTCAGTTTCTCGCGCGCAGTGGTTCCGGGAAGCAAGCCGCGCTTCCCGGCGCGTGGCGGCTGGAACGTACCGCTGGCTGGATCTACTTGTTCCGACCCGTAGAGACCGCGCCCGCCCACGCCGAAGAATTTTCCGTAGCGGAGGCGTCGCACGGTGAACTCGCTTGGATCCCCGCCCGTTGGACCGTCTCAGGTAAAGACTGCGAGGCGGCGCCAAGCGCCTGCGAAACACACTGCTTGGAGTTCGAGTTACCACTCACGCCGAGTACAGCCACGCTGCGAACCGCGCGCGCGAGTGACACATTCGGGATCGCCAACGGCCACGTGCGCGTGTTCGACGTGCTTCGAGACGCGGGCGTCCCCGGCTCTTTGCGCGCTCGGTTTCCAGTTTTGGAAATGGGTGGCCGGCTCGTGTGGCTCCCGGGAATTCGCCGCGCGGCATATCGCGACTCGCTCGGCGCGCAGCCAGATGTCAGCGGAATAATGGCCGCCGGCCAGAAACCCGACGCCGACCGGCCCCATCGGCTACTGCGACTCGAACTCGATCCGAGCGCGTCATTGCTCGCGTTCTTGATTGGCCGGCATCGCCGCGACGACGCGGCGATGCCATAATCTGCGGGGCCGCGATCGCGGCGCTCAACGGCCGAGGTCGTCGTTCAACGTTTCGGTCGAATCGCCTGAATCATGCCGTCGTGGCTTGCCAAGTAGATGCGTCCCCACAGCTCGCGGTTCGCGCTGTAGTCCGCGCTCTGACTCAGAATGTAATCCGCCTTTTTCACTTCCGGCATCTGCCAAGCCGTCTTGCCATCTTCCATCCGCAGTGCGGTCAAGGCGCCGGAGGTGTCGAGGGCGTAGCAATGCAGAGCATCCGCGGCAATCACTCGTGTGAAACCTGTGCGCTCCCAACGCAGCGCGCCGGAGTCATCCGAAAAAACCATCAGCGTGTAGTCGGGCAGCACGCTGCCGCGCCGCTCGGCCTGGCCAATGGCAATGACGACATCTTTGAATGGGAAAACCGGGCTGACGATCGGTGAACCACACGGGAAGCTCCAACGCACGAGACCGCGAAAATCTTCGAGACAGTAGAGCTTGAAATCCCAAGAACCGATGTAGACGCGATCATTGTAGAACACCGGCTGCGCGATGATCTTGCCGCCGGTTGGAACGCGCCAAGACGAACCCTCTACGTAGCCAGCGCCCTGATTGAACGAGTAAACAGAACCATCTTCGCTGCCGAAGAAAACATTGAGCTTGCCAGTCTCGCCGGCAGCGACCACCGACTCATCGGTGATATAGGTCCACTGCTCGAGCCCGTTGGCCTTGCTGAAGGCATAGACGCGACCATTCCAGGAGCCAACGAAGACATTGTCGACGCCTGCCGTCACCGGCGTTGAGATGGAAAAACCGCAGCGCATGTTGCCGACTTTGTCGCCGTGCCGATCGTCGATCACAACGATATTGTCATTCTCGACGATGAAGAGTTCGTTGAATCGTGTCGCCTGCAGTTCCTTCGGATAATTGTAGACCGTCGGTGGAAACACCAGTTTGCCGGCGAGGCTGTAGGTCCACTCCGTGCGACCATTCTCACCGTTCACTTTGAGGAGCGTGAAACTGCCGTTGCTTGCCTGCGACGTGAGGTAGAGGTTGCCCGAAACGATCCAGATTTGCTCTATCGCGCTGCCGAGACTGTGCGTCCAGAGTTCAACGAATCCGCGTTGCTCCAGCAGCTCGGGCGCGAGCTGAGCGGCTTTTCCGGACGGAACAAAATTCTGCTTTGGCGTGCTATGCGAAGCCGATTGCGGTCCGCCTTTGCAGCTCGCCACCAACGGCGCCAATAGCAGCACGGCTGCGCCCACGAGCGCGGTCTTTATCCACGTAGCCACTCGCCTCATTCCTTCCCGTGAGGCCGCCCGGCAGGAACCGGAATGCGGCGAAATTCTATCGCTCCATTTTTGCGTCGAGCGTCACTTGCTCAGTAACCCCGTCGCTCATTGGCGGGTGTCAAGTCGGCGGGCGTCAAAGCCGACACCCGTCCCGCTTCAACTCCGAGTCAGTTTTCCTCCTCGAGATACTCCGCGAGATTGATGCCCTCTGCGTCTTCGAACGCCGAGAGTCGATCGATTCGTCGCAGATCCTCTTCGATGCGGTTGACCAATTTAAAGATGAAGGGCTTGCCGTCTCGTCGATCTTCGAGGTCCTTCCGCATCTCGTCCCACGAGCCCTCATAGAGCTCATCGCGCAGAATCACCAATTGGGACTCTTCGGGGACCAAGCTCCGAACGAACGCAACGCGCATCGACTCCCGGTCCTTGTCGGTGTCCACTACATGCAATTCTGCGACTGCGGAGGGTCCGCTCCGAACGGGGGCAAAAAGCGGCATCATTCCTTGGGGACTGCGACTTCGCGGGTCTCCGTAATCCATTTTTGATCGGTCAATTTGAACTTGTCGAGCGAGGTGTAGAACTCATCGCCGGGGCGCGAATAAGTCACTTGCAGCACGCGCTCGGTGACGCGCAACTTGTCGGCCCCGAGGGGCTCGCGCAAGATGTCGTTCACCAACCCATACAACTTCACGACGATCGTATCGGCTTCATTATCGAGGGGATTGAAGATCGCGACGCATTCGCGCGTCTCTCCCGCCTTGAACTCCTGGTAAGCGGTGAGCTGCTTGTCTTTGTCGACGAGATCGACTTTCGATTGGAGCTTGCGCCGCTCGAGTCGCTCGACTTTGCGGGCGACGTGCGGCAGCGCGAGATCCGAGTACTTTCGTCCCTTGTCGGACGATGCACGCACGGACACGAAAAACTTCGCGTCGCGGCCGCTTTCATTCGTCAATGTGTAGGGCAGGTACCAGTAAATACGGCCCGCCTTTGGAATCGCGTTGGCCGCACCTTCTTCGACGTCGACGCCGGGATAGATGGGCGCCGTGCGCGGCAATTGGAGTTTCACACCGAGGCGCTCGAGCGTCGATTTTTCGTCCTGGGCCGAACCCGAGTTGGCGACCAACAGCAATCCGAGTAGCAGTCCGATCGATGCGACGAATCGCGCACCAAAAATCGCCCGCGCTTTGCCTACATTCCAGATACTAAACAAACAACGCGAGGACGGCAGTGTCCGCTTCTGCACGAAGACCTCCCTTGCTTCACTTTCGGATGCGCGTCGGAACCTCCACACTCGCCGTCGGCGAAGTGCACCCCAGTAGCAGATTCCAATGCAGGGGCGGATTATAGGGACCCGCGCAGAAATGTGTCAATTGCCAGCCGTAGAACCTTTGCAACAGACAGTCGTCAGCCTGCGTCTATGGACTCGCAAATCGGCCAGTAGCTCGAGGCCGCAGGAAGAGTGGGAATCACCGCAGCCGCCCCTATAATGCGCTCAGTGGAAACTGAAGCAGCGAACAGGGATAGTCGGCTGCCCGGACTGGTACAGAGAGGACTCCGCATGAGCAGACAGCGAAGCGTCGGATTTACGTTGGTGGAGCTACTGGTCGTTATCATGATCATCGGCATTCTCGTCGGACTTGCCGGCCCGGCGATATTCCGTGGTCGTCACAGAGCTGTTGCTCTCGAGTGCAAGAACAACTTGAAGCAATTGGCGACTCTATTGGTGTCGGTGGCGGACGAGAATGGCGGTTGGTTCCCACTCGCGTCGGGCCCGAACCCGCCCGCGTATCAATCATTTCAGAAGCTGGTCGAGGAGGTCAGGGACGCCAAAGTGCTCGACGCGCTGACTTGTCCCGGAGGCCCGCAAAAAGCCGCGGTCATGCCGCCGACCGGAACGGGAGCGGTTGCGCTCGCAGCCGAGAATGTCAGCTACACCTACGTGAAGTCGAGGACGAGCAACAACTCCAATTCAGGGACGCCGCTCATGAGCGACGACACTGTTGCGGACCCAGACAAAGACTTGCCGGGTTACCATCCCGACTCGATTCAGATCGCCTACATCGATACGCAGGTGAAGGAAGTCAAAGTTAAAGACTTGCCGAATCGACGTTACCCCGAAAACCTCGTGAATAACGACGGTCTGTAGGAGTCACGGCGGCGCGCGCGGCGGTCCTGGCGTGTCGAAGTGGCTCGACGATTCGCTAGATTGGCTGCCAGTTCCATTCCACGAGAACGAACAAAGAGGCGTACCTCACCGAACGTGCAATTCGGAAGGGTGCGCCTCTAGTGTTTTCAGCGCGACTCTTCCGATTCGCCGGTTCTTGAATCTACTTCGAAATCTGCGGCGCGGCTCGGCTCTTCGGTCGGGATGACAAATTTCTCGTCGAGCCAGGCGACGAGGTCCTGATCTCGACAACGTTCGCTACAGAACGGGAAATACTTGGCGCCGCGCTCGACCCTCGCGCTCGGGCTGCGACACGTCGGACACTTAGTCTTCAAGGACTCGCCTTGCGAGTACGTTTCGACGCAGAAGATCGCGCCGATTTATTTGTCGCCGGAGTCGGAACCGCGGGCGGTGCCGGTGGCGTCGACTCCGCTTTTGCGACCGGCTTCGCCGGCGACTCGCTTGCGCTCGGCGCGGGTGATTTCGCCGCAGCATCTTTGTCAGCAGCGGCGCCCGCGCTGCCTTCCGACTTCGCGCGCTCCTGATAGTGCGCACTGCGATAGTCGGTCTCGTAAAAACCACTCCCGCGAAACAAGATCCCGGCTCCCGCGCCGATTAAGCGACGGGCACGACGCTTCTTGCACCGTGGGCAAGTCTGCTGAACTGCGCTCTTGATCGGTTGAAATACGTCGTAACGGTGCTCACACGCGTCGCACTGGTAGTCATACGTCGGCATGACCGAACCCTCTCACTGGCAGGTATCACCGCATGCGGTGTTCGACGGCGGCTTCGCAACGCTGACTCGCGCGGGCCGCAGCAAATGATTCCCGATGCGGTAACCGCGCCGCAGTTCCGCAACGACGGAGTCGGCGGGCAGCTCCGCGCTTTCGACCTGCAACAAGGCTTCGTGCAAACCAGGATCGAATCGTTGGCCGTGCGCCGGTACTGCCTCGACACCGAACTCGCGCAGCAAACCGTCGAATTTGTCGGAGATCATCGTCAACCCACGCCGCAAAGTTTGAAGCGAGTCGGCGGCCACCGCCGCGGCACGGCTCGGATCCGTCGAACTCGAAAGCGCGAGCGACAGATCGTCGAAGAGCGGCAACACGCGGCGCAAGATATCAGCCGTCAACTTGCGCTCGAATACCGAGCGCTCCTCTTCGGTGCGCCGCCGATAGTTGACGAGTTCGGCGCGCGACCGTTGAAGCTGATCGAGCAGCTCCTGTTTCTCTTTTGTCAACGCAGCGACCTCGACGCTTGCCGCCTCGAACGCGGCGGCAGCGGACGTCGATTCCGTCGAGTCGCTCGGCTCGGCTTGTTCCTGCATTTGATTCGAATCTATGTTTCCGGCCATCGACGCAACTTCCAATCTGCGGTGCTGTCAGCTATCTCTTAACTCACTTGAAGTACTGCCGCAGTCGCTCGAAAAAGGAGTATCGCCGCGAGTCGACTTGCTTGTCTTCCAGGACGGCCAGCCGTTCTAGGAGCTCGCGCTGTTCGGCGTTAACTTTTCGCGGGACTTCGATGACGGCCTTCACCAACTGATCACCATTGCCATGGCGCTCGAGCCGCGGAAAACCTTGGCCCTTGAGGCGCAAGATCTCGCCACTCTGGGTGCCAGGTGGAATCGTGACCTGCGCCTTGCCGCGCAAAGTCGGCAACTCGACGCGCGCGCCCAGCACGGCTTGCATGTAAGAAATGGGCACTTCGTGCACGACATCGTCGTCGACGCGCGCGAAAAACTCGTGCGGCTTGAGGCGAATGTACACGTACAAATCGCCGGGCGGCCCGCCTTGCGGACCGGAGTTTCCTTGGCCACCGACTCGCATGCGGCTGCCTTCGGAGGCGCCGGGCGGGATCCGAATCTCGATGTCGCGTTTGACCGACCGCCGACCTTCGCCGGAGCACGCGGCGCACGGATCTTGAATCACCCGACCTTCGCCGCGGCACTCAGGGCAGCTCGTGCGAATCGTAAAGAAACCCTGCGACTGCTGCACCTGGCCGGCGCCCCGACACAGCGAACAAGTTTGCGGTTTCGATCCACTGCGAGCACCGGAACCCGCGCACTCCTTGCACTGTTGGAGATGCTGCAGCGTAATCGTCCGCGACACCCCGGTGACCGCTTCCTCCAGGGTGATCTGAATCTCGGCGCGCAGGCTTTCGCCCTGCACGCGGCGCCCGCGGCCGCCGCCGCCGCCGCCGAACATGCCGCCGCCGAACAGATCGCCAAAGACGCTGAAGATGTCCTCTACCGACGTGAAGTTCGAGCCGCCACCGAACTCGCGCAACCCTTCGGCTCCATAGCGGTCATAGCGCGCACGCTTGTCGGCGTCTTGCAAGACGTCGTACGCCTCGGCCGCTTCCTTGAAGCGGCGCTCCGCTTCGACATCTCCCGGATTCTTATCCGGATGGAACTTGAGAGCCTTCTTGCGGTAGGCTTTTTTGATGTCCTCGGGACTCGCGTCGCGCGTGACACCGAGGATCTCGTAGTAGTCGCCCATCGCTGTGCCGCCGCCGATCAGGTGAGTGCACCCTGTACGGCTCGCTTGCCCTCCTTGACTTCCGTGATGACTGAACTCGACACCAAATGGAGCGCCGAAATGCTCACAGCGTTCTCAAGCGCTACGCGCACGACCTTGAGCGGGTCGACGATTCCAGCTTTCACCAGATCGACCACTTTGCGTTGCAGAAGGTCGTAGCCCTGATTGGTAGCAAGCTCCTCGACTTCGGCCACGACGGCCGGTCCATCGAGTCCGGCATTTCGCGCGAGTCGATTGAGCGGCTCGGTCAGTGCGCGCGCAACGATCTCCGTCCCAAATTTCTCATCGCCGGTCGCCGAGAGCTTCCGCACTCGCACGGCCGCGCGGATGTAGGCAGTGCCGCTGCCCGGCACAATTCCCTCGGCAACCGCGGCGCGCGTGGCATTGAGCGCGTCATCCGCCCGCATCTTGCGCTCCTTCATCGCGACTTCGCTGTGGCCGCCGATTCGAATGATCGCAATTTTGCCGGTCAACCTGCCACGTCTTTCTTCCAACTTTTCTTTGTCGTACGAACTCGTGGTCTCAGCGATCTGTGACTCGATTTGTTGCAATCGCATCTCGATGTCGGCCTTCTTGCCGGCGCCGTTGAAGATCTGCGTCTTCTCTTTGTGCACTTCGATCTTCTTACAGCTACCGAGGTCGGCGGGAGTGATCGTGCTCCAGTCGAATCCGAGGTCTTTCGACAAGAACTTACCGCCAGTGGCGACGGCGAGATCTTCGAGCATGGCTTTGCGTCGATCCCCGAATCCGGGCGCCTTGATCGCCGCGACTTGCAGGACGCCACGCAAGCGATTGAGAATGAGACCGGCGAGCGCTTCGCCCTCGACATCGTCCGCCACGATGAAAAGCGGCCGCTGGGTCGGCAGCGACTTTTCGAGCAACGGCACCAAATCGCGCAAACTCGAAATCTTGTGATCAGTAATCAGGATTTGCGCATTTTCCAAGCGTGCGATGCGATCGTTCGGATCCGTGATGAAGTACGGTGAGATGAATCCCTTGTCGAATTCCATACCACTCACGTACTCGACGACGGTATCGACGCCGGAATTCTCTTCGACTTTGATCACGCCGTTTTCACCGACACTCGTCACCGCGTCGGCGAATTGACGGGCCAACTCGACGTCGCCATTCGACGCGATGAGTCCGACTTGCTCGATCGCCTTCCGGCCGGAAATCGGAGTCGCGAGGTCTTTGAGCGCGGCAACGGCTTCGTCTTTCGCTCGTTCCATCCCGCGCCGCATCGCAACGGGGCTGACGCCAGCCATCATGTACTTCATGCCCTCGTTGATGAGCGCGTCCGTCAAGACGACCGAGGTCGTAGTGCCGTCACCCACTTCGCGATTCGTGCGATTGGCAACCTCACATACGAGCTTGGCGCCCATGTTTTCAAAGGGATGCTCCAGCTCGATGTCCTTTGCGACGGTCACACCGTCCTTGGTCATCACAGCGACGCTGGAACCCTTGTCGAGGAGCACGTTGCGCCCGCCCGGCCCGAGCGTCGTCGCGACCGCGTGCGCGAGCTTTTGCACGCCGTCGCTCAATTGGCGTCGGGCGTCTTGATCGAAAATCATCTGCTTGCTCATGTTCGAGTCCTTTTGCTTGTCGATTCGGTGGCTCAGTGCGAAAGATTCGGCGACTCTGCGTCGTGGCTAGAAATCGTCCATTCCCATGCCGCCCATGCCACCCATCCCGCCCATGCCACCCATCCCACCCATCCCACCCATCCCACCCATTCCGCCCATGCCACCCATCCCGCCCTCGTCGTCGTGGTCGTGATCGTGGCCACCCTTGCCCTTGCCTTTGGCAACCGGGATGTCGGTGATGACGGTGGCAGTGGTAAACAGAAGACCCGCGACGCTCGCGGCGTTTTGCAACGCGATGCGCGTCACCTTGACCGAGTCGACAATTCCGGACTCGATAAGGTCGCAGAAACGCAGCTTTTCAAAATCGTATCCGTGACTCGATTTTTTCTGGTTACGAATTTGACGCAGCAGTCGCGAGGGCTCTTGGCCAGCATTCTCAGCCAGTTGTCGGAATGGGGCTTCGAGCGCCGCATTCAGAATTTCGACGCCGACGCGCTCGTCCGCGTCTTTGATCGTCATCCCGTCGAGCTTGCCGGCGCAATGAATGAGCGCAATTCCGCCACCCGGCACGACGCCTTCCTCGAGCGCGGAGCGAGTGGCGCTGAGCGCGTTCTCGAAGCGTTTTTTCTTCTCTTTAACTTCGGTCTCGGACGCGCCGCCCACTTGGATTTCGGCGATCCCGCCCACCAACCGCGCCAACCGCTCACTGAGTTTCTCGCGGTCGTAGTCGCTGTCGCAACTCTCGAGTTCCTTGCGGATTTGACGGCAGCGCTCTTCGATTTGCTTCTTGTCGCCGCCGCCTTTGACAATTGTCGTGTACTCGGACGTGATCTCCACGCGCTTCGCACGGCCTAAGTCGCTGATAGCGATGCCGTCCGGCGTGAGTCCCATGTCCTTGAAAATCGCACGTCCACCGGTCGCCGCCGCGATGTCCTCGAGCATCGCCTTGCGACGATCACCATATCCTGGCGCTTTCACGGCGGCGCACTGCAGAATCTTGCGTGCGTTGTTGACCACGAGCGTCGAGAGCGCTTCGCCATCGATGTCCTCGGCGATGATCAGCAGCGGCTTTTTCGTCTTCAGCACTTTTTCCAAAATTGGGATGAGCTGGCTCAGATTTGAGATCTTCTCTTCCATGATCAGCAGATAAGGATCGCGCAAGACGACGCTCGCTTTGTCGTCGACGTTGACAAAGTACTGCGAGAGATAACCGCGGTCGAACTGCATTCCATCCGTGATCTCGACCGTGGACTCGACGCTCTTTCCTTCTTCAATCGTGACGACACCTTCGTGTCCGACTTTCGTGAGCGCTTCCGACACGAGCTTGCCAACTTCTTTATTATTGTTGGCCGCGATCGCCGCAACTTCGGCGAGTTGCGAGCCTGCTTCGATGCGCTTCGCGAGTTTTGCGAGTACTTCAATCGCGCGTTGCGTCGCGGTCGCGAGGCCGCGCTGAACGAGAATAGGATTCGCCCCCGCGACGATATTGCGCATGCCGCGCGTGAACATCGCTTCGGCGAGGACCATCGCCGTGGTGCTGCCGTC
Source organism: Planctomycetota bacterium (assembly GCA_046154185.1). Lineage (GTDB taxonomy): Bacteria > Planctomycetota > UBA8108 > UBA1146 > JAJFFE01 > JBJXGE01. The sequence continues at coordinate 114,928 of JBJXGE010000004.1, read as the reverse complement.
ACCGGCGGAATCGGCCGTCTTCGTGGCAGCTTGTTTGAGAAGGCGCACAGCGACGTTTTGGACTTTGTCCGCCAGGTCGACTTCCTCGGCCACTGAAGCGCCATCCTTTGTGATATTCGGCGCACCCCAGCCGCGATCGACGACGGCATAACGCCCACGCGGTCCGAGCGTCGATTTCACGGCGCGCGCGAGCTTGCTCACGCCCAGTGACAGCGACTCTCGCGCCTCTTCATCAAAGGTGATGCGCTTCGCCATTTGAATCCTCTCTTGAACTGCTAATGGCGCGAGTCGGCCGACCCGCGCACGAGCGCCTTACAAAGATTGCGACGGAAACTGCCGCGGAACCGAATCCCAGAGCAATGGAACTCGACGAGCCTCGACGTTCTGAAGTCGGCTCGCGTATGCAAAGGCCTGGCCAGGCGTGCGCACAAGCGGAACTACGCAGCGCTATTAGCTGCAGGCACTTGGAGTCGCCAGCGCAACGAACGCCAGCGGCCTCGCTGTCAATTCGGCAGCGAGGCCGCAGATCGGCGCGTCGATTCTGCCAGTTGGGCAGCGACGTGGAGCGATGGTTCGTACGTGATCAGAATGCGTTTCGCTTATCGAACGCGATGAGCTTGGTCCGCACTCGACGCAGCTCGACGTTGGCATCTTTCGGCAGGTAAAACACGACTCCACCGCGTATTGGCAAGCGTCCTTCGGAGGCAAAATCGCGCAGATCGCTGCCTTCCTTGCCGAGGATCGAGATTTCCACCTTCTCGCCATGAACCTCGATCGTCACCGTCGCCCAATCGCGTCCGAGTTTCTCTTGGTTGAACTCAACGCGCGGCGAGGTCTCATCACGAGGAGCCTGCATTTGCCCCCCGACGGGTTGTGTCGTGGTACGAGGCGAAAGCTCAAGCGCGCCGTCGAGGACCCGCACATCAAACTGAATCACGAAATCCTGCCAGTTGTTGCCGAAGAAGCCGATGTACATCGTGTCGCCACTTGAGTTTTGACCACTCAATACGCCTTCGGTTTCGGCGGGCCCCTTCTCCTTCTTGCTCTCGGCTTGTGTGAGCCGCCAACGCGGATCTTGACTATAGAAATCGGAGTTGATGACCCAGTTATAGAGATTGTACTTGCCGAGTTGCGGGACCCACGGCGTGCTATCTTTGGTAGCCAGCCAAGCAGCCTCGCGGGCCTTCGCTTCCTCCTCGAGTTTCAGTTTGGCCGCCACGGCGCGCGCGGTCTCGGTCGCTGCCTCAGACTGAATCATGCTGCCGATGCCATCGCGTTGGATTTGGGCGAGCACTTCTTTTTGCAAGTCCCAAACTCGCGGCACCGACTGCTCGTAGTCCTTGTACACTTCGACGGTGTTCATCGAACGAATGATTTCCTCGGCGATATCGACGTACCCGCGTTGCGCCCAAACGACGGCTTTCGCTTTCAACTCGTCAAGATGCCTACCGGCTTCATGGTTCGCGATCGCGTCTTTGCGAAGCCGCGAATACTCGACGTGCATCGCCTGGTAGTCGGCATCGTTTGAATTCGCGCCCTCGAAAAGTTTCGGTCTTTGCTCCAAAAGTTCATACGCTGCCGAGAATTTCCGCTCGTCGAGCAACCGACCGACCTTATCTTTGATGATGTTCCACTCGCTGAGCCTCCATGCGCGCAGTTTTCCGCTGATCTCGTCGGCTTTCGCTCGCGCGAGTTCACCTGCGGGGTAGTCGCCGAACCGCTTGCCAATTGCGTAGAAACTATCGAGTGCGGTGAGGTAATCCTCCGGATATTTCTCCCACTGCGCGAGCGCCTTTTGATATTCGGTTTCTGACAGCTTGATCTTCGGATCTTCCTTTGGAGCGACCGGGCCCTCAATCTTCGCCACCTGGTCGACTGGCTTCGGCTTCTCCGAATTCATCATGATCGCGAGCACTACGACACCAACCAGCGCCACACCGATAAAAATGAAAACCGGTAGTTTCGATGGTCGGCGGACCTTGATCTCCGGCGGAGATGCGTCGGCATCGCCATCGGTCGCCGGCGCGCTCGAAGCACCTACGAGCGGGCGTTTGCGGACCGTCCCGCGGGCGACCGGACTCGCGGCGCGCGTCATGGCGGACTTCGCAGCGGGAGCTTTCGCAAGCGGGGCTTTCGCAACGGGCGCGCCGCCGGCCGGCGCTCGTGGTTTCGAGGTCGCCGCCGGGACTACACCCGGCTGCCTGTTGCCCGCTGTGCCAGTTGGAATCGCCGGAGCTGCCGCCCCACCGGCACTCTTGCCGGCGATCACCGGACGAACGGGCGGAACTGTCGGTTTTAGCGCGGTCTTCTGCGCGGATTGCGGTGCGGACGTTTGCGCGGCTGGCTGCCGGACGGCCGGTCGCGCGGGCGCCGTCTTTGGTTTTGCCGGAGCGGTGCGCGCAGGCGAGTCGGCGGCGGTTGGGACTTTGGCGGTCGCCGCCACGTCCGCGCTCGGCGGCGCAGTCTTCTGCTTCGCCGCTTGCAGTCGCTCCATGACTTTTGGTCGGCAGCCCCCACAGAAATACTTGTCTTGGAGTTTGAGAGTCTGCGGCGATTCCAATTCGTCGGCGCCGAGCTTCTTGCCACACAAGTCGCAGTATCTCAACGTCACACCCATACGACTAACCTACCTCTACATCTTTGGCGGGAGGGAACAGGATCTCAACGACCCGCTGGATTTGCACGGTTGTGATGAAACCGAGCTCGAGAAGCAACTGGCCGAGCAGTTTCTCCTCTTTTCCCGCGGCCCGACGGCGCGCTTGCAACTGCAACGCTGCTTCAACCTGTTGGCTCGTCACGAAGCCTAGGTCCTGAGCGACTTCGCCGAACATGCGACGGTAGCGATTACTCACCGCCATGCCTGTCATTCTGGAGATTCCGGCGTTGCACTTCGTGCAGCTGCACCACACCACCATTCACTCAAGAGTTTCTCAAGATACCGACCGCGCGCGGCGAGTGCCAGTACTGACGGAATTCGACGAAGCAAGCGGTCGAACGAATGGACCGACCACCCCCGCTACCGCACTACGACGAGCGCGCGCGGTTCTTGATACAGACTTACCAGCCTGACCCCGTTGAGCCGGTCCCAATTCGACATTAACTCCGAGAGGTTTTTGATTTTCGTCGACACCGACAACGGACAAATTCGCCGTGAGCCGGGCGATCGCCCCCAGGCGGCTTCCATACCGGTCGAGCAACACAGATACCAAAGCAAGCTGCCGTCGGCCTCGAGCCGCGCCCGGACTTCGGGCAATCGATCGCTCCAGAGCTCAAACGCTCTCGCGCCGCGTAACGCCTGGACGAGCGCCAGCAACTCGACGAACTCCTCGTGCTCGAGTCGATCGCCTGGAGCGACACGCGGCGGCGCCGAGAGCGGCGAGTAATACGGAATACCCCAAGCTGGATCGAGCTCGAAGCCCGGTTGCAAGTCGATAATGCGGCGTTCGGCGTCGACGAGCGCAAAGTGCTCGCGCAAACGCAAGGCAACGACCGGTCGCGCGAGTTGCGCTTCGAACTCGACGCACAATCCTTGCCGCTCGAGCGCGAGCACTCGCTCGACCCACGGATTCGCCGACATCGCAATCGTGCACAACTCGCGCCAGCGCGCGCTTCGCAGCGGGACGAGTTGCGGGATTTCCTTGAGTTGCGCGAGCTGTCCTTGAAAGCCGACCGGAAGCCATGGCGGCAGCTCGCCCATTTCGAAGCTCCACGCACCCGAGTAGGCGGCCACACTTTCTTCGACGGCAGCGCGGGCCCACCACGAACCCGTGATCAACGTCGACGAGACGAGAATGAGCACGAGCCAACTAGTGGTCTTCATCGACTCCACCCGCCGCTCGGACATGGCGAGATGATCTCCCGTTCGAGTTCCACGCCCAAGCGCTCGCGCACTTGTTGCTGAACCAGGTGCACTAGTTCCAACACGTTTTGCGCGGACGCGTTGGTCTCATTGACGATGAAGTTCGCGTGCAAGTTCGACACTGCGGCCCCGCCGACCCGAATCCCTTTCAACCCCGCGCGCTCGATGAGCGCCCCGGCGCTTTCGCCGGTCCTTACCGAGTTTGCCGCGCCGGGATTGCGAAACACGCATCCGGCGCTCCGCGCCGAGAGCGGTTGCGTTGCACGTTTGCGGTCATAGACAGAGCGCGCGCGATCACGCAACTCGGCCCGGACGCCGCGCGCGAGCTGCAGCTCGACGGTCGCGACAACCTTCTGCGCGAGTCCTGACGATCGGTAACGCCAGTCGCATTCCTCCGCAGCGATCCAGCGGCGCTCGCATTCCGCATCGATCACTTCGAGCGAACGAACAACGCGATCGATCCACAATCCAGCGCCGCCCGCGTTGCCGTAGACCGCGCCGCCGATAGTGCCAGGGATCCCCGTGAAAGCCTCGAGCCCCGCGGCACCTTGCTCGATCGCAACGCGAATTACTTGACTCAAGGGTACGCCGGCTTCGGCGCGCAAACGAAAAGTCTCCGAGTCGAACGAGATGGCCGTCAGCGCTCGTGTGCAAATGACGAGTCCATCGTAGACACCGTCGTGGATAAGCGTGTTCGTGCCGCCGCCCAAGATGAAGACTGGCAGTCCGCGTCCGCGCGCGTCGAGCAGCAAATGCTGCAATTGTTGCGAATCGGTCGGCGTCGCGAAAAGCCGTGCGACTCCGCCGATGCGAAACGACGTTCGCGAACTGAGATCGACATTCTGTCGCATCATAGAGTTCGAGTTCCGTTGGCGAAGCCGGCGACCTGGCGGCGCCGGGCCGCGTTACCCCGTTGCGGTTTCTAGCCGTTGTCGAAGCGCGGCGGTCAAGCGAAACGCATCGCCCGCGCCCAGCACCACACAGACATCGCCTGCGCGCAGTTGCGCGGAAAGCTCGATCTCCGCGCCGCTCAAGGAAGACGCGAGTCGTGCGCGTCCGCCGCCCGCGACCAACGTGTCGCGCAATCGCTCCAGCAACTCCAGCTCCGCGAAATTCTCGGCGCATTCCCGCACTGAGTACACGGGCAGCAGCAATACCTCGTCCGCCGCGCCCAAGGCGGCGCCAAAGCCGGCAAAGTACGCCTGCAGTCGGCCGAACTGATGCGCCTGGAACACCGCCCATACGCGCCGACCAGGATAGACCTCGCGCGCCGCTGCCAACGTGCACGCGACTTCGGTCGGGTGGTGCGCGTAGTCATCAATCAGGTCGACGCCACGACAATGCCCGCGATGCGTGAAGCGACGTTCGACGCCCGGAAACTCCAATAGTCCAGCGCGCACCGCGTCCGCGGTGAGCCCCAAATCCAAACTCGCTTCGAGTTCGCCACACAACGCGACCGCCGCGAGCGCGTTCAAGACATTGTGCCGACCTGCCACGCGCAACTCGAGCCGTGCCCACGGCACGCCATGCCGCAATGCGGTGAACGAGGGCCGTGGGCCGAGAACGACGTCGCGCAGCCGCCACTCGCATTCGGCTGACTCGCCAAATCGCACGCACCGCACATGCGCGGGTACGCGACCATCGAGCAGTGCTGTGCGCTCGGGATTGATGACGACGAAGGGCGCGAGACCCTCGGCCGTCGGTCGGAAGCCTTTGAGGAAATCGCCGAACGCAGCCGCCAACGTCGACTCGTCGGGATAGACATCCGGATGATCGAGTTCGATGTTCGTGACAATTCCGGCCCACGGATGAAACGCGAGGAACGAGCGATTGAACTCGCACGCCTCTACCAAAAACTCCTGCTCGGCGCCCGCGCGACAATTACTCTGAAGCCCCGGATGGTAGCCCCCCATGAGTACGCTCGGGTCGCGGCCGGCGGCAAGGAAGATGGACGCCAACATGCCGACCGTCGAAGTCTTTCCGTGTGTGCCGGCCACGGCGATGGCGCGTTTCTCCATCAGCAACTGGCCGAGAAAATCGGCGTAGCAGCGAGTCGGCAAGCCGCGGCGGCGCGCTTCCTTCAGCTCGGGATTGTCTTCGGGAACCGCGGCGGAGTAGACAACGGCTTCGGCGGCGCCCGGCAGATTCTCGGCTCGATGCCCCGCCGCAATGTGAAAGCCCTTACCACGGAGCGCCTGCAAGATCGCGCTCTCCTCGCCATCGGATCCGGTCACCTCAACGCCGCGCGCCGACAATATGCGCGCCAATCCACTCAAGGCGGAACCACCGACACCGACGATGTGTACGCTCCGAGGACTTTGCGCGATCATCTCACTGCAGCCTTTCGGAATGCCCGGCGGGCACTCGAATTTGCATGCCGGCTCGCAATCGCTTTTCGGAAACACTGGGATTGAGCTCTTGAATCTGCGGCCAAAGCTCGCCGCGGCCGAGCAGCTTGCGCGCGATGCGCCAATAGCTGTCGCGCGGCTGCACTCGATACGCCACGGTTTCGGGCGCGGCCGCGATCGTTCGATCGTTGTCGGGCGCGGGCGGTATTTCGTCGGTAACTTCTACTTCGGGCTGGATTAACCGAATCGACGGAGGCGCGACGGGACTCCAGCGACCTCGTACTCGGTTCTCGGATTGCACGAGTTCGTCGCCATACGGTGCTTCGAAAGGTAAGTCGACGAGATTTCGCCGCAACAAACTCAAGCCCGCAATGCAAACGAAGAGGCAAAGCATCCACCGACCAATTCTGACCGCCCTCATGAGATTCAACATAAAACGCATCCACCCGTTCACATCGGCTGCTGCTCGCGGGCTCGCACGAGTTCGCGCACGCTGGATTCTTCATCCTCCGCGGCAAGCAGCGCGACTCGCGAGCGGTCCTTCTGCGTCAGAAAGTTCCGAGGCCTCGCTTGCCGGCAACATCTCGAGGTGAGTTGCAATGACGAACGCGGTGTTGCGAGCGGCGCGGCACTTCCCCAATGCACTAGCTCGTTTGGCTTGTTCTGCGCGAATTCTGCTGCTTCCAATAGAGTTCCACAAGAGCGGAGCGAACTCTTCGGCGCGCGTGTTCGCGATGCACGCGGCACCAGCGGCGACCATCACGTCGGCGTTAAGAAACTGTTGACGATCGCGGTGGTGCGGATACGGAACGAGAAGCGCGCCACGCCCCACCGCACACAATTCCGCGACGGTCGAACCGCCCGCCCGCGCGACGACGAAATGCGCCCGATGCAGGCGACTGGCGAGTTGTTCGTCGTAGCTCGTAACGTCCGCCGAAATGTTGGCGGCGCGATACGCGGCGGTCAGTTCGCCGCCTTTCTCGGCCCCAGTCATGTGCGTGATGTGTAAACGCGCGCGCAGGTCCGCCGGCGCCGTCGGGACTGCGGCGGCCAACAGACGATTGAGATCTTCAGCGCCTTGGCTGCCACCGAGCACGAGGAGCTCGATGACGGTGTCGGATGCCGGCAAGTCGCTGGCGCGAAATTCGCGCCGCACGGGACAGCCGAGCACAATTCCGCAACGCCGTAGTCGCCGCGGACCTTGCGTTTCATCGAAAGCCAACATTACGCGCGTCGCCCAGCGCAAGAGCCAGCGATTGGTCTTGCCGAGAATCCGATTCTGCTCGAACAAGAACACCGGCACACCGCGCCAGGCCGCAAAGATCGCGGGCAGAAAACTCGATCGACCGCCGAGTCCGACCACGGCGAGCGGCGCGTCGGCCGCAAAGAGTCGACGCAACGCGCGCAACGCCCGCCCGACGTTCGACACTGACTTCGTTCGCAACTCTGGGATCGCGATGGAACGAAATCCGTGCGCCGAGATGATCTGTTGCTCGAGCGCGGAGCCCAGGCACAAAAAGCGGGTCTCGATCCCGCTCAGTTCCTGCAATTCGCGCGCGACCGCCACGCCGGGATAAAGATGGCCACCGCTCGCTCCGCCCGCCATGTAGACGACGCGCGGCGTCACTTCGCATCCCTCGCCACGCGCACACGCGCGATGCTCAGGAGGATTCCGACTTCCAACAACATCACGCACAAACTCGACGAACCGTGCGAGATGAACGGCAGTCCGATCCCTTTGGTCGGCGCCGACGCCGTAGCGACCGCGATATTGACAACCGCTTGCGCGACAAGGTTCACCACCAACGCGAATCCGAGGAGGCGTAACGCGGGATGCGGACATTCGCGCACAATGCGCCAGCCGCTCTGCAAGAGGATGCTGAAGAGCAGCACCAAAACGCAGACGCCGATAAAGCCGGTCTCTTCGGCGAACACGGAAAAAATGAAGTCGTTGTACTCCTCGGGAAGAAAAAGTCGCTTTTCATCCCCCAAACCGACGCCCTTCCCAAACCAGCCGCCACTGCCGATCGCGAGCAGCGAATGATAAACCTGATCGACTCGCTCCGGGTTGAGTAGTCCATCGAGGCGTTGCGTGAGTTCGGCCTTTCGTTCGTTGTAGAGCCAAATGGCGGCGGGCACGCAAGCCGTGAAACCCGCCACCAAATACGGCCACGGCAATCGGGTCAGCAGCAACATCAGGAGCCCCGAAGTCAGGACGAAGAATGCGGAACCGTAGTCGGGTTGTTTTGCGATCAGGCCGACCACAAGCGCAAGAATTCCGAGTTGCGCGCTGCGCAACGCAAGTCGCTGCCACCTTTCGGCACGCCAACGAATTTGCCAGACGCTGCCATGGAGCACGCTGCTCCGAAACTGCCGCGCATCCCAATGGAGAAACGGGTACTTGTGAAAGAGCCACGCGAACAAGAGCGGGATCGCGAGCTTCGCGAGCTCGGTCGGTTGCAACACGAAGCCGCCCAGATTGATCCACCGACGCGCGTCATTGCGTTCGAGACCGATGCCGCCGTAGGTCGCTGCGAGTGCCGCCAGAGTCACGCCAAAAAAAACTGGGCTGAGTCGCAGCCAAAACTCGGGTCGAAGATGCATGGCGAGCACCAACGCGAGCCCGCCGAGCGCCGCGCCAAGGCATTGCTTGACCAGCAGCGTCGTGGGGTCACCATAACGAATGCCGGCTCGGTAGCTGCTCGCCGAGAGCACCGCAACGAGTCCGATCGCCAACAGCACCAGTACCGCCGACACGAATAATCGCGCCGGCGGCGACAGTCGCACACCGCTCCACTCGAAACGCACGGGACTGAACGCCGTATTGGCGATGGCTCTCAACTCGCTCAGCCCCTTCTCGAGGTCGCATGCTCGACCGGAGCTTCGAGGAGCCCGGCCACTCGCTGGGCAAACGTCTCAAGAGCTTCTCGGCGCGAGGCCTTGAATAACACACGATCGCCCGGCCGAAGAGCGCTGGCGAGCCGCTCCGCGGACGACGAATCATTTGCAAGCGTCTCGCCTTCGCGCCCACACGCGCGCAGTCCGCTCTGATACCAATCGCGACCGCGACCGAGCAAGTACACGGCATCGACGCGCGGCGATGCGAGCCGTTCTCCGAGTCGCTGATGCCAAGTGCGTTCTTCGGTGCCGAGTTCTTCCATTGTGCCGATGACGCACACGCGGCGGCCGGTGGCGGGTTCCGTCTCGAGCCGCTCGATGGCGGATTCGAGCGACGCGGGGCTGGCGTTATAGCAATCGAGCAAGAACTCGACGCCCGCGTGTTGTTCGACATCGCCACGCAGCGGCGCGTTGCTGAGCATTCCGACCCGCTCGAGCAGCGCTTCGATCGCGACTCCGACTCCGAGACCCGCGGCGAGCGCCGCCTCCAAGTTTCGCACCGAGTGCCGAAACGGCGCGTGCCAACGAAACTCGTGCGTGGCCCCCGCGTAGCTGAGTTGGTAGAAATCCGGGTCGTTCGCACCGTCGACGGGCGTAACTCTGAGATCGCCGTTTTCACCGATCGTTTTTACTCGCGCGCGACAACTTCTCAGCAGCGATTGATGTCGCAGCGCCAGATCGGCGGGAATCCAGCCGCTCCCGGTCGGCTCGAGCGCATCGAGGATCGAAAGCTTCTCCAGCTCGATTGCGTCGAGAGTGCCGAACCCGAGCAGATGCGCCGGAGCAACGGCAGTCACTATCGCGACTTTGGGTCGCACCCAGCTTGCGAGCCGAAAAACTTCACCAGCGGAGTTCGTTCCGACTTCACAAACGAGATAGTCGGCTTTAGCCGGCGCGCTCAAAATCGTGAGCGGAACGCCGAGCTGATTGTTGAATGAACTCGGCGGTCGATGTGCGACGCCGACGCCACTGAGAAGCGTCGCTGCGTAGCCGCAGGTCGTCGTCTTACCGACACTCCCAGTAATCGCGATCGCTGGCAACGAATCGCGCTCCTCCGCCCGCACGGCTTCAGCGAGTCGCGCCAGCGCGCGTTGCCCGTCCGGCACGACGATGAGCGCGAAGCCGGTCGCACGCGCCAAAGGCGCGAGTTCCGGCGCCGCGAGTTCATCCACGACAACGGCCGCCGCGCCGACCCGCCATGCTTGCGGAACAAACTTCGCGCCGTGCACACGTGATCCCGGCAACGCAAAGAACAACTCGCCATCGCGGAGCGCACGAGTGTCGATCGCCGCACCGTTGGTAAGCGCCGTCGGATCTCCGCTCACGAGTTCCCCACTCATGTGCCTAGCGACATCGCCTAAACTTCTCGGACGCATGTCACCTTCCCCTCTGCCAACATCTCTTCGATCACCTGAAAATCGTCGAACGGCAAAACATTTGCCCCGACGTATTGCTCGCGCTCGTGCCCCTTGCCAGCAACCACCAGCACATCGCCTGGTGCAATTTCACTGAGTCCGAATCGAATTGCGCGGCGGCGGTCGAGTTCGACGGCGACGCGCTCAGGTCGTCCCATTCCAGCGGTAATCTCCGCGCAGATACTCCCTGCATCCTCGCTCCGCGGATTATCTGTTGTGATGATGACGCGATCCGCGAGTCGCTCGGCGACTTGCCCCATGAGTGGCCGCTTGCCGCGGTCGCGATCGCCACCGCAACCGAACACGACGACCAATCGTTGCTGCGTCAGCTCGCGGGCGGAGCCGAGCACCGCTGCAAGCGCATCCGGAGTATGCGCGTAGTCGACGTACACTTGGCCACCGCCGGCGGGCACCGGCTCGAGTCGTCCGCGCACGGGCACGAGCCCGTGGACAGCCTTCGCGATGTCGGGCGCCGAAACGCCGGCAAGGCGCGCGACCAACGCGGCCGCCAGCAAGTTCAACAAGTTGAAACGCCCGATCAGCGGGCAGTCGATCTCGATCGACTCGTCGAGCACACGAATCTCGCCGCGCATTCCTCGCGTGTCGAGTACGAGTCGGTCGGCGTGCGCGGCGATTCTCGCGCCGCGACGAGCCGTGCCGGCGAACGTCAAGATCTCCCGTCCGCGCAGCCGCGGATGATCCATGGGAATGTCGTTGTCGGCCGGTAGCACGGCCGGTACGCCGGGAGCGAGCTGCTCGAACAACCGCAGTTTGGCGTCGAGATAGGCCGTGCGCGAGCCGTGGTAGTCGTAATGGTCGCGACTCAGATTCGTGAGTGCTGCACCGCTAAAGGTCAGGCCTGCGACGCGCTCTTGATCGAGCGCGTGCGACGAGACCTCGAGCACCATCGCGCGACCGCCGGCTCGGACGTGTTCACGCATCCCGATCACAATTTCCTGCGGCTCCGGCGTTGTCATTCGGCTCCGCACTTCGCGTTCGCCGAACCGACTCGTCACCGTTCCGCTCCACCCGCATGACTCGCCGGCGGCCTCGAGCATTGCAGCGAGCATCCGAACCGTGGTCGACTTGCCGTTTGTCCCAGTGATGCCAAAAGTGCGTAACTCGCGGCCCGGGTCGCCCGCGAAGGCGTGCGCGAGAACAGACACGGCTCGGCGCGTGCTCTCGACTTGATAGAGCGGCAAACCACAACTCGGAACCGGCCGTTCAACGACAACGCCACCGTTGAAACCGCGCCGCACGAGTTCCTGAATGGAAAAGTGTGAGTCGTGCCGTGCGCCGCGAACTGCGATGAAAAGCGCGTCGGCAGAATCGTCGGCGCTCAAGGCATCGTGGCGGTCATCGCAGAATGCGCGACGAAATACTCCGCGCGGCGCCGGTCCACCATGGCGCGCAGCCAATCTCGTGAGCAACTCGGAGTGTCCGAGCGCCGTTACCGCGATTCCACTGTCGTCCATGGCCCGCTTCCCCCACGCGCATCGACCGAAACATCGTCTCGAGCCTCGGTCTCGACCGCGTCCATCTCCCGCATGGCCGCATCATAACAAGCCGCGAAATAACTGCTCGGCTGATTGAGAAGACCGCGCAAAAGCTGCGTCGCCACGGGTCCTGCAACCCGGCCGCCAAAGTACTCGCCTTGCGGTTCCTCGATGACGATGACGACGACGAAGCGCGGATTATCCACAGGCGCGAAGCCGGCGAAAGTGGCATAGTGGCCATCGTAGCGTTTGTCCGGCTGCCACTTGCGCGCGGTGCCGGTTTTCCCAGCCAGCAAAATGTCGTCCGCCCCCAAGTCTTTGAGGTGGATGCCGCTCCCTTCGACGACCGTGCGACGGAGCGTGTCGCGCACTTGCCGCGCGATTTCGGGCGCGAGAATGCTCACGCGCTCCTCCGGCAAGGTCTCGTGCAAGCCGCGTCGAACGACATGCGGTCTCACATCGAATCCACCATTGGCGAGCGCACAATAGGCGCGCGCGATCTGCAGCGGTGTCAGCGAGAATTCGTAGCCGTACGAAGAACAGATGGTCGTGAGCTGTTTCCAGTCATAGCTCGGAGCCGTGATGGACCGTCCCCGCTTTTCGCCCAGCCCGAATCCCGTCTTCTGATCGAGACTGAACCGACGATGCGCGGCGACGAGGCCGGAGCGCCCGAGTTTCAGGCCAACGTTGGCGAGTCCGATGTTGCTCGAGAACACAACCGATTCGATGATGTTGAGCGGCCCGCGATGGGTCTCGTCGTGCACGGTCTTGGCGTAGCCCGGCGTCTGAAACGTCTGATCGGCGCCAGCGCTCGACTTGACGATGACGTGCGGGTCGATACCCGCAGTGAGCACTTGGGCTAGGATCAACGGCTTGACGATCGATCCCGGCTCGTAAGCGAGCTGGCTCGACTGGAGGCTGCGCCGCAAATCGTCGTCTTTAGCGGCCATCCGAGCCGACCAGGAATCCGCGGCGTCCGTTCGACGCGGCATGCTCGCGGTCGCGATGACCGCGCCCGAGTGCGGCTCCAGCACGACGCCGGTCGTTGTCCGCGCGCCGTGTTTTTCCTTCGCGGCAAGCAAAAGCGTTTCCAGCAATCGCTGCGCGCGCGAGTCGATAGTGAGGACGAGATCTTGACCGTGGACCGGCTCGACATTGGCGCTTTCCGCGCTGACAAATCGCCGTTGCGCGACATCCTTCTCGACGTGACTTAGGCCGCGGCGCGAACTGAGCACGGAATCGAAACCGCGTTCGATTCCGCTGAAGAAGTCCGATGTATGGACGGGTCCGACGAGTTGACGGGCGAGATTTCCCTGCGGATACGCGCGGCGCGTGGAGATCTCCAGATTGAATGCGCGCCGCCAGGCGTGAGGCAGCTGGGAGAAGTACCGCTGCAAAGCCTGGTACGCGTCACTGCCCTCGACCCAGCCGAGCCGCAGGTAATGGCGGTCACGGCGCATGGACTCCCGCGCGGCGATCAACAACAACCCGTTGTCCGGTTGTTCCAGTTGGAGCGGAATTGTTGCGCTGATCGTAGTGATCGCGCGACTCAGCTCTGCGTCGCGCGCTTCGGGGCTGAGTCGCGTCGAACCGGACAGCGCGTCCGGATCAATCGCGACGCGCCAACGCGGCGAATCTTCCGCTAGCACCAGGCCATCGCTCGTGACGATGCTGCCACGGCGACCTAGTTGCGGCTCGCTCGCGGTCGTGATCGAACGCTGGACGCCGGCGAGCACCGGTCCGCGCACGATCTGCAAGTAAAAGCACCTCACGACCAAGGCCAACAACGCGAACTGCAAAAGACTGATCACAAAGGCCGCGCTGCGGCCTCCGGCAGTCGCGGGAGAACTGCGGCGCATCGTGGCGGACACGGCAGTCACTCGCCACCCCCCATGGCCGCGATCGCGGTCGCTTGCAGTTCCAGCAATTGAACGCCGCTGGGCGCGCTCTTGAAACAACAATCGATGATGGCGTGCTGATACCGCAGACGCGCGGCCTCGCGCTGGTGAACCTGGTCCCGCAGATGTGACTCGAGATTCGAAATCTGTTGCTGACAGCTTCGTTGTTGCCATCGCTCCATAACGATGTCGAAGCCACAGCCTACGACGAGAGCCAGCGCCAAAATCAATCGAAGCATAGTTCGCGTCCTCCGTTCTCAGTCACCGTGTAATGCAATCACTCGTAGTCGAGCGCTTCGCGCGCGCGGATTTTGCGCCACTTCACTCGCGCTTGGTCGGATGGCGCTCGGCGTGACAAGCGTGGCGTCTCCCTCGTGCGCCTGCTCGCGAAAGCACTGCTTGACGCGCCGATCCTCAAGCGAGTGAAAGGCGATGATGGCTAGGCGCCCCTGCGGCCGCAGAAACAACTTGAAACGCGCGAGAAACATGTCGAGCGCTACCAGCTCGCGGTTCACCGCTATTCGCAACGCTTGAAAAGTCCGCGTCGCGGGGTCGATTCCGCCGCTCGGACGGCCACGAAGCGCGGCGCGTACGATCTCGGCGAGCTGCGTGGTCGTCGTGATCGGTCCCGTTCGCCGTGCGTCGTCGATCGCTCGCGCCACTCGCGGTGCGAATCGCTCCTCACCAACATCCGCGAGTAGCCGCGTCAGTTCTTCGCAGCTCACCGCCTGCAGAAACTCGCTCGCCGTAATTCCGCGGCTCTGATCCATCCGCATGTCGAGCGGTCCCGTGCTGCGAAAGCTAAAACCGCGTTGCGGTGCATCGAGCTGCAGCGACGAGACGCCCAAGTCGAGCAACACCGAGTCAAATCGCTCCGCCGGAAGTTGTGCGCGCAATCGCTCCACGTCGCCGAAATCGCCGTGCAAAAGCTCAACCGGCAAACCAGTCAATCGGGCGCGCGCGACGGCTAGAATCTCCAGGTCCCGATCGACTCCCCAGAGCCGCGCCGCCGGTCCGGCCTTGTCAAGTAGCGCGCGCGCGTGTCCGCCGGCGCCGACCGTCAAGTCGAGGAGTCGCGCCCCCGGTGGCGGATCGAGCCAATGCACCACTTCTGCGAGGAGAACCGCGCGATGCGGTGCGTCGAAATCTGTCAGGCTCGCTTTCTCCCGGGATCGATCACCAACAACTCGGAGCCGACTAGTTTCAGGGCCTTCACGACTTCCTTCATGTGGGGGCTCGCGTCGACCCCGCGCAAACCGCGGCTGCGACTGTGCACGCGCTTGAGGCGAGCGAAGAGCGCGAGCAAGTCTTGGCCAAGTTGCCGCTCTTCACGCACCGGCTCCTGCCAGCGTGTGACAAGTTGCAGATGATTGCGCACGCGCGACACCGTCGATTCCTTCGCCGGGCGTGAGCTCGGCGTCGTACCGGCACGCTTCGTCAGCATTGGATTCATCCTCGTTTCGCAAATTCGTGGCTTGGCAGCCTCGTTATCGCGAGGAGAGCTTTGTGTGCTGGCGTGATGGGGTGCGAGCAGCCCCGTCACCTCGCAGGCAGACAAAACTCTGCTGCGCTTTTTCCGGTCGTTCAAAACAACATTCAGCCCGTTTGCCAACTCGCGGCGGCATCAATTCGCCTCCCGCGGCTGCGGCGCACCGCCGGCAGACAAGAATTCCTGCGTGTGCTGCGGGAAATTTGTGCTAGCCTCTGCCTGGGCGCGATCCCAACCTTCTCGGGTCCAAACTTCGATGCGGTCGAAACACCCTGCGAGCACTACGTCGCGGTCAAGTTTCGCGATGCGTCGCAGCGACTCTGGAAGCAAGACTCGACCTTGCTTGTCGATGGGGAGTGTCTCGGCATTCGCGACCCACAAGCGTTGCCACTGGCGTAACGCGGGAGAGCCTTTCGGAAGCGCAGATTGATCTTGGCAAATTCGCGCCCACTCCGTCCGCGTATAGAGAAAAAGGCAGCCCTCGGGTGCCGGTGTCGCGACGAATCCATCGCCATCCACATCGCTCGAGAGCTGATCACGAAATTTCGACGGGATGATGACTCGCCCTTTGTC
Source organism: Planctomycetota bacterium (assembly GCA_046154185.1). Taxonomy (GTDB): domain Bacteria; phylum Planctomycetota; class UBA8108; order UBA1146; family JAJFFE01; genus JBJXGE01. The sequence continues at coordinate 98,952 of JBJXGE010000004.1, read as the reverse complement.
ATCGAGCGCATGGGCAGAGTTGCCGATGAACGCGGCGGCCATAGCGATGTCGCTCCCCGTCTTCCCAAATTCCCCGCGCAGTCACCAACCTCGTGCGAGCGAAGTTCGCCTCGCTGCGGTCCGATTCGCAGCCGTCCGAGCTTCGCGCCAGCGAGCGGAGGTTGTCGTGAGGACGCAGAGTCGATGCGCACGCAGAGTTCGCAAACATCGACCCAGCTTCCCCACAACCGCCTCTTCGCTTCATGGCCCCACGGCGTGCCAGAGAGTTCGACTCGCGGCGCCTATCGGCTCCTCCACAGGTCTCCACTTTGGTGTGCCCGAGAACCACTTGCCCCCACTTTATTGCACTCGGAAAGTCGGGCGTCAATGCGGAATTTCCATGCGGCTCACGAGTTACTGGACTAGCCGAGCCTGCGGCGGCGCAAGCGGTGGTTCCACTCGGCGAGGCGTAGCACTACTGCTAGTGGATTTTTGAGTTTCTTCGCAGACCGAACGGCGCGAAAAATATTTTTTGCGAAACCGGGAGCGCTAGGTTCCGAACAAAGCCTCGAACGCCGCTTCCGCAGCGGTCAAGTCAAAAGACGGCGGCGGGACCGGAAGTCGGTAGAGGTGGTCGTCCTCGCGTGCGGCGACCGTGAGGCAGTTCGAATCGATACTCACCCAACGCAGTTGGCGCTTGCGAACGAGAAATAGTGCCAACAGAAAGCCCAGATGATGATCCTGCGGGACGGACTCCGGCGAGTTGAGGAAGCTAGTTTCGTCGCGCGTCGCGTCGGCGCGACTTTCATCACTCCCGCGATCTCGCTCGTCGTCCGGCAGACTTGGGGTGCTCGTGCGACACGACACGCTGGATTCTGTCGCGGCGCTTCGTTCACTGAGTTGCTCGAATGTCGCGTACAGAGACGCGAGATTGACCGTTTTGCGCGCAGTACCGCTGCCCTCCGGAATCACGCTCTTCCAATGCGCAAAGATCCGTTCGCGAGTGACAGTCGGGAAACAACTCACACAGTAGTCGTGTCGTTCGAAAATCTCCGCTGCGTCGAACGACCGGCCGCGCACCTCGCGAGCTGGCTCCAGCACGGTGCAGAATTGCACGCGCTGCGCCAGCTGCTGTTGACACCGATGGCAAACGCGATGACCAGCGCCCACGCTCCAACGACTTGGTCCGTCGACCTTTTGCTCTTCCTCGTAAAGTCGCGCGTAAACCGGCGACTGCGGGGCGGCACTCGCATCGGGCACCATCGGCGCCGCGGTCGCGTCCGTCACAGCTTCGGCGTCAACGGGTCTCTCCCGATTCAGCACAGAAAAACTTTCCAGGCTCGCCAGATTCACTCAGGACGAATCGAACTTGCTTCAAACAACGCGGACAACGACCGACAGTTTCCAGCGCTCCGTGGGCAAAGTAGACGCGTTGGTAAACGTTGCAACATCGATAGAGGACACTCACCCAATGTCGGCGCGCCCACGGCCCCTCGTTCATGCGCGCAGAATGCCGGGGCGCGCGGCTTCCATCAAGCCGCTTGTTCGGCTTTCAGCAAGTGTCTATAAGAACCCACATGTCAAAACCCGGCTTTTGTCATCTCCATGTGCACAGCCACTACAGCTTGCTCGACGGTGTGAGCACGGTCGAGGCGCTCGTAAAAATGGCGGCCGATCAAGGCATGCCGGCGCTCGCGCTGACCGACCATGGCAACATGTTCGGAGCTGTGGAGTTTTATCAAGAATGCAAAGCAGCGGGCATCAAACCGATCATTGGGATGGAAGCGTACGTAACAGCGGGCAGCCGCTTCGACAAGAAGCGCGACCCGAAAGGCCACAACTACTATCACTTGCTCCTGCTCGCGCAAAATGCGACGGGCTATCAAAACCTGCTGCGCCTCTCGAGCCTCGCGTACGTCGAGGGTTTCTACTACAAGCCGCGCATCGATCATGAACTGCTCAAGCTCTACTCCGCGGGCCTGATCGGTACGAGTTCGTGTCTAGCTGGCGAGGTAAACCGTCCACTGATCCAAGGCGATGCGGCTAAGGCGCTCGATGCGGCGCGGCGATACCAGCAAATCTTCGGTCGCGACCGGTTCTTTCTCGAAATTCAAAATCATGGCTTGCCCGAGCAACTGCGTGTGCTCGAACAGATTCCGGCGCTTGCAAAAGAGCTCGGCCTGCCACTCCTCGCCACGAATGACGTCCACTATCTCCGCTCAGACGATGCGCGCGCGCAGGAGATCCACTTGTGCATCAACACTGGCACGACGCTCGAAGACGACGAACGTATGCGCTTCCATACCGATCAATTTCACTTTCGCAGCGCGCAAGAGATGTCGAAGGCGCTTGGCGACTTCCCAGAAGCGATCTCGAACAGTCTTGAAATCGCCGCGATGTGCGACTTTCAGCTCGACGAATCGACTTCGCATCTCCCTGTTTTCTTCCCGGGCGGAATTCCGACGAACGTCGATACGCGACAACAAGAAGAAGAGAATCGCCAGCTATTGCGAAGCCTCGTGGCGAAAGGCTTCCAGTCGCGCTATCCGGAAGCCAGCGTGCAGCAAACCGAGCGACTCGAATATGAGCTCGGAGTCATCGAGAAAATGGGGTATGTCTCCTACTTTCTGATCGTGTGGGACTTCATCAGGTATGCGCGCGAGGCGGGCGTACCCGTCGGTCCGGGCCGGGGCTCCGCGGTCGGCAGCATGGTGAGCTATTGCCTCGGCATCTCGGCAATGGACCCGATCAAATACGATCTGATCTTCGAGCGCTTCCTCAATTCCGACCGCATTTCGATGCCAGATATCGACATCGATTTCTGCATGATCGGCCGCGAAAAGGTCATCGAATACGTTCGACAAAAATACGGCAGCGACCGCGTTTGTCAGATAATCACTTTCGGCACCATGGCAGCGCGCGCAGTGATCCGCGATGTCGGTCGAACACTGGGGATCCCGCTCAAGGAAATAGACCTGATTGCAAAGAAGATCCCCGATGTGCCGGGCACGAAACTCGGCGAGGCGATCGAGCAAGAACCGGAGCTCGCCGAGTTGCGGCGCGATCCGCGTTATCACGAACTCTTCGATGTCAGTCTGCGGCTCGAGGGTTTGAATCGCCATTGTTCGACACACGCCGCCGGCGTCGTCATTTGCGATCGTCCGCTTACGGAAGTTGTGCCGCTTTATCGTAACGGCGAGGACATTACGACGCAGTTCCCGATGGAGATCTTGGAGAGTATCGGACTCCTGAAGATGGATTTCCTTGGCCTACGAACTCTCACCATCCTGGATCGCGCCGAGAAATTAGTGCGCCAACGCTTCGATGCGGCGTTCGAGCTGGAAGCTGTGCCGCTCGACGATTCGAAGACCTACTCGTTGTTGACGGCCGGCGATACAAAAGGGATTTTCCAACTCGAGTCGAGCGGCATGCGCGAATTGCTGCGCAGGCTTTGCCCCGACCGATTCGAAGAAGTGATCGCAGTGTTGGCGCTTTATCGACCCGGTCCGCTCGGCAGTGGCATGGACAAAGTATTTAGTGATCGAAAGCACGGCCGCGAACCGCTCACGTACTTGCATGAGGCTTTGCGACCGGTACTCGAGAGCTCCTACGGCGTCATCCTCTATCAAGAGCAAGTCATGCGCGTCGCCCACGATCTCGCGGGCTTCACCATGAACGAGGCCGATTCGCTGCGCAAAGCGATGGGAAAGAAACGCCCAGAGATCATCGCAAAGTTCAAAGATCAATTCATCACGGGCGCCAAAGCGCGCGGAATCGACCGCGCGATCGCGGCGCAAATCTTCGAGCAAATCGAACATTTCGCCAAATACGGATTCAACAAGTCACACTCGACCGCGTACGCGCTCCTTTCTTACCGCACGGCTTATCTCAAGGCGAATTACCCCGCCGATTTCTTGGCCGCGGTACTGAGTTGCGAGATCGGCAATATCGACAAACTCGTCGAGTACATCGCGGAGAGTAAGCGGCTGGGCATTGCAGTACGCCGGCCATCCATCAATAGCTCCGGGCTCAACTTCACTGTCGTCGAGGGCGAGATTCAATATGGACTGGTGGCGATCAAAGGTCTCGGCGAGAAAGCCGTGGAGAGTTTGTTGCGCGAGCGCGAGCGCAGCGGGCCATTTCGTTCAATTTTCGATTTTTGCGCTCGCGTCGATCTCAAAGCGGTCAACAAGTCGACACTTGAGCAGCTCATCAAATGCGGCGCTTTCGACGGACTCGGTCCTTCGCGCGCGCGCATGCTGGCGGCCAGCAAGGATGCGCTCGAAGAGGGTAACCGCGTGCAAGCAGAAAAGCGCGCCGGACAGCTCTCGCTCTTCGGCGGCGAATCGTCGAGCTTCGCGGCGCCCCAAGAGGTCTATCCAACTGTCAGTGATTGGGGTGAGCTCGAACAACTCAATGCCGAGAAGGAAGCACTCGGCTTCTATATGAGCGGCCATCCGCTCGAACGCCGACAGCACGAGGTCGCAAATTGGCGAACCCACACGGTGCAAGAGCTCGCGAACGCGGGCGACGGCGCCGAGGTCTGCCTCGGCGTGCTGATTCGCAAAGTGCGAACGCGACAAACGAAGAAGGGCGAGACCATGGCCTTTCTCGAGGTCGAAGATCTGACGGGCAGCACGGAAATCATTGTGTTTCCATCGACGTATACGAGTGAGCGCGAACAACTCATCGAGGACGCGATCGTGCTGGTGGTCGGTGTCGGCGAAAAACGTGAAGAGAGTGTTTCGCTGCGGGCCGAGCGGATCGTGCCAATAAACGATGCGTACTTGCGGCTTGGCAAACGCATCGGTGTCAGCTTCGCGGTTCCCAACACGGTCGAGAACGATTTGTTTCGGCTGAAGGATATTCTCCAACGCCATCGTGGCGAGATCCCTGTGTCGCTCGTTTTCACGGGCGCCGAGGGCGAACGGTGGATCGTCCGCTCGAACCCTGAACTCTCGGTTGCGCCAAGTCCCGCCATGATAGAGGAACTGCGCGCACTCGTCGGCGACGAACGCATTCGCGTGGACCGTCATGCCTGACGCGACCGTGCACTTTGAACTCACGCGCTTCCGCGAACGCTATGCAGAACTTCGTTCCGAGGTCGATGCGTTAGCGCCCGGCGTGCCGCCGCGCATCGTCCTCGTCACAAAATATCTCGACGCCGACGCGTGCGCGACGCTCGCAGCCGCGGGATTCCAACCGTTCGGAGAGAACCGCACGACGGACCTGGCGGCGAAGGCCGACTTCGCCGGACCCGCTGCACGATGGCAGTTCATCGGCCATCTGCAGCGCAACAAAATCGCCAAGACTCTGCCGCTCATCGAACTGTTCCATGCCCTCGATTCTGAGCGGCTTGCCGCCGGAATCCAAACTTGGGCGACATCGAACTCCGGGCGCTCCCTCGCGTGCCTGGTCGAGGTGAATCTCTCCGGCGAGACGACGAAAGGCGGCGTCTCCGCCTCCGCGGCGCTCACGTGGTTGCCGGATTGGGTCAAACGTTTCCCGCAAATAGAGTTTCGGGGGCTCATGACAATGGCTCCGGAGCTGGCCCCGAACGAAGAACCCGAGCGATGTCGCCCGATCTTTGCGGGCTTGCGGTCCCTCCGCGATCGCATCGCCGCCAAGTTACCGGCGGAGGCCCAAGCACGGTTTGTTGAGCTGTCGATGGGAATGTCGAGCGACTACCGCGTCGCGACACAAGAAGGTGCAACTCTCCTACGCCTAGGTCGTATTCTTTACAGCTAAAGACCGCCGCCGTTACATTCTCAATCGTCGCTTCGAAGCGCGCGGCGCGGAAACTGATGCTCCGGATCGGAAAGTGAGCGGGCCTTGCCGAGACTGCTGGTCGAGAACGGCGCCGATCGTGGCAAGTCCTACATCGTGCGCGGCGACGGCCCATTCTTCGCCGGACGCGACACCGCCGCGCAAGTTCCGATCCCGGATGAAATGGCGTCGCGGCGCCACTTCCAAATCGAGACGAGGGCCGGCTCGTTCTATATTCGCGATCTCAGCAGTTCGAACGGAACCTATTTGAACGGCAGCCTGCTCACGAAACCAGAATCGCTCGCGCCCAATGATCGAATCCAAGTCGGCAATACGTTAATCACATTTCAGGACGACAAGCCGCATCCACTGATCGGCCAAGAAATCGCCGGCTATAGAATTCTCGACCGCATTGGCCGCGGTGGCATGGGCACGGTCTATCGCGCCTTGCAAACGTCGCTCGACCGAATCGTTGCGCTAAAGGTGCTGGCGCCTCATCTCGTCAAGAACACCAGCTTCGTGAACCTTTTTATTCGCGAAGCGCGCTCGGCGGGAGCGCTCAGCCATCCGAATATCGTGCAGGTCTACGACGTCGGCGTGCAGGGCGATATCTACTACTTTTCCATGGAGTACATTCCCGATGGTAGCGTCGAGGATCTACTCAATCGGCATAGCGCGATCCCGCTGCCGCGCGCGCTGCAAGTTGTGCGCGACGCAGCGCGCGGACTGCAGTACGCCGAGCAGCTCGGCATTATCCACCGAGACATCAAGCCCGGTAACCTGATGGTGGGGAGCGGCACCGTCGTGAAGATCGGCGACCTCGGCATCTCTCGGTCGACAGAGGGTGAGGGACAAGCCTCGCAAAAGGATGGCGTCAGCGGCTCGCCACACTACATCGCTCCGGAGCAGGCGCGTGGCCAGGACATCGACTCCCGCGTAGACATTTATTCGCTCGGCGTGTCGCTCTATCAGATTCTCTGCGGCGCAACTCCGTTTCGCGGCGCGACGCCGCGCGAGGTCATACTCAAACACCTCAAGGAAGAACCGCAGCCGCTGACCGAACGCGTGCCCGGCTTGCCGCCAGCGGTCGCGCGACTCGTCGAGCGCATGATGGCGAAGGACCGCGAGCAACGAATCGCCTCCGCGACGCTGCTACTCGAGGAGTTAGAGCCGCTCATCAAACAATACGGACAAGGCAGTGCCGAAAAGGCCGATCGGCGCGTCCGACCCGCGCGCTTGGTGTTTGGCGTGTTGGCGTTGTGCGTGTTGGCTGGATTGGGCGGCGGCGCCGTCTACTTCCACCGGCTGTTCGAAGAGCAACGTCTGAAAGAGCTGCAGGTCCGCGCGACGAGTGACCAAGCACTCGATGCAATTGAACGCGAACTCGCGGCCGGCGGGCTCGAGGCCGCGCAAGCGAAACTCCTTGACGCGGCGAAGCTCGTGTTCGATGAACCGCAACAAGCCCGCTATCAACAACTCGTCGACGCGACGACGGCCCTCAAGGAACAACGTGCCGCTGACGAGCGCGAGCGCGAAGCCGCACGCATCTTGAGTGAGCTTGAAGTCGAACTCGAAACACTGAAGGGTGCGAGCTCCGAAGCCGCGCCATGGCAGGAGCGACGCGCACTATGGCTTGCGCTGGCAAGCCGTTTCGAGGAACTCGCCGCCGCGCATCCAGCAAACGCGAGCGCGCCCCAAGCGCGCGAACGCGCGACGGATTTGCGTTCGAGTGTCGCAGCGCGGAACAAACGCGAAGACGACGCTCGCAAGAGTCTCGACTCGGTGGCCGGACCCGCCGACGCCTGGCAAAGCAGAGGACTGTACAAAAGCGCGCGCGAAGTGCTCAAGAAATTCGATGCGAACGCGTTTCAGGACACCGCAGCGCACGTCGAATACACCGAGATCATTCGGCAACTCGAGCGCCGCGAGACGGACGATTGGGAGAGCGTCAAGCTCAACATCGACGAGGACATTAAGAATCGCCGCTTTCCGGCCGCAGAGCAAAAACGCGTCGCGTTCCGCGAGCGGGCGGCCTTCGCCGCGACAGTCGATCAAGTCGATGAATATGCGCGCGTGATCGCCGAGGGACAGCGCACTGTGACGAATTCGGTCGATCCGACGCTGGAAGCGGAACTCGGCACCGTCTACGCGGCAGTTGACGCCGCCACCGAAGTATGGGTTCAAACGCTCAGCCATGCGCTTGCGCTGCAAGAACTGCGCAGGCCCGAACTGCTCGGGCTCGGCAAGGACGCCCGCGAATTGCTCTCCCGCTACGAAGTCTTCTTTGCCTCGTGGGAAGCGCAATTCCGCCGGCTTTGCGAACGCGACGTCGCAACTCGGCAGGTCGTGCTGAAACGCGAGGAAGGCGGCGCCAAAACCGAGCGTGTCAAACTCAAGGACTTCAGCGTGGACCGCGTTAATCTCATCGAGCCCGCAACCTACGTCAAATGGCGCGAGATCTCGGCGCTGTCGAAATTCGAGCTTCTCTCGCTCGTCGTCGCGAGCCCATCCGACTTCGTGTCACTCGGATTGCTCGCCCATTGCGCCGGGAATCCCGAGGAGCGCGATCGAGTATGGCGCGACGCCGAAGGAAGCGATTCGGCCTCCGCCGTAGCGATTCGCGACTGGCGCGAGTGGATCGAACGCGCCAAGAAAGATTGATAGCCGAGGTTGGGCACTTATACTCCCGTCACGATTGTTGAAACCGCGGCGGGCTTGCGCTTCGCGATCCGCGTGATACCGGGTGCGCAGCGCAACGCGATCGGTGGCGTGCGCGCGGCACAATTACTGATCCGCACGACGGCGCCTCCGGAAAAAGGCCAAGCCAACGAAGCCGTGTTGCGTTTGCTTGCGGATGCCCTGCAAGTTGCCAAGTCCGCCGTCGAGATCGTGAGCGGACACGGCCATCGCAGCAAGCAATGCGTGGTACGCGGCCTCGAGCGCACCGAGTTCGAAAAACGGCTGCGAGATCTCATCGGCAACTCTTGAGCAAGAGCCTCGGTAAGAGTGAAGGCAATTTGATCGAAGCAACTGCGACGACGCAGGCCTATCAACGATGCGTTGAGACGGCCGCAAATCAACTGCGAGAACGGCTCAAGCCACGACCGGAATTCGGACTCATTCTTGGTACGGGCCTCGGTGCGTTCACGCACCACCTTGCACGCAGTTTTCAGATCCCTTATCGAGATATTCCCGGTATGCCGGAGTCCACTGCGCCCGGCCACAGTGGGACATTGCATTATGGTCACATCGGCGACCGTGCGGTGCTGGTTTTCGAGGGACGATTCCATTTCTACGAGGGTTATTCCTTGCGCGAAGTGACGATGCCCGTGCGCCTGCTGAGTCGACTCGGCGTTAAGAATCTCATCCTCACGAACGCTTGCGGGGGTATGAACCCGGCGCTGCGCAAAGGCGACTTGTTGCTGATCGATGATCACATCAACTTGATCGGCGCAAATCCGCTGATCGGACGCAACATCGACGAGTGGGGACCGCGGTTTCCGGATATGGCGCGTCCGTACGATGCCAAGTTTCTGCAGCGACTGCGGGCAATCGCGGCCGACGAGGGCATTCGCGCGCCGACGGGGGTCTACGTTGCCGTCGCCGGGCCGAATCTGGAAACGCGCGCGGAGTACCGCATGCTGCGGCAAATGGGGGCCGATGTCGTTGGCATGTCAACCGTGCCGGAAGCCGTCGTGGCGGTCCACGAGGGGTTGCGTGTCGCCGCGATTTCCGTCGTTACGGACACTTGCGACCCGGATCACCTGGAGCCGGTGTCGGTCGCCGAGATACTTCAAGTCGCAGCGGACGCGGAGCCGAAGTTAACAAAGCTCATACTGCGACTCATCCAGTCCGCAGATTAGCCAGGAGTCGATCCGGCGCGGACGTCTGATGTACAGATGGTGGCAGCGCAGTCTGAAAACTCAACGCCGGGAACAGCCGCACGTGCGTGCTCCCGAACCTTGAACGGTGGTTTTGCATGTTGAAGCCGAGCATGATGCCGCGCAACGACGACGACGATGATGACGACGACGATGAGGGCTGCGGGACCAAATCGAAATCCCGGCAATCGCGCCGCGCCGAGCGCGAGCTACTGGAGCGACACCGCACGATTTTCATCAGCGAGGAGGTCTCGCCGGCACTGTCGGGCAAGATCATTCCGCAACTCTTGTGGCTCGATACGTTGTCGAACGAACCGATCAAACTGTACATCAATACTCCAGGGGGCTCGGCGGATGACGGCTTCGCCATTCACGACGCCATCCGATTCATTCGCAGCCCGGTCCATTGTATTTCCGTCGGGCTCAATGCCAGCGCCGGGACGATCATACTCTTGGGATCACCACGCGACCGGCGTTTCGCGTTGCCGAATTGCCGAATCATGATCCACCAGCCCGCGGGCGGCGTCACCGGCAAGGCGTCCGACATCGAAATCACCGCCGATCAAATTCTGCAGTTGCGTGCGCGCGCGAATCGACTCATCGCGTTCGAATGCGGCAAGCCGCTCGCGCAAGTGGAGGCCGACACGAACAACGATTACTGGCTCACTCCCGAGCGCGCGCTCGAGTACGGCCTCATCGGCAAGATTTTGAAGACCAGCAAGGACATCTGAGGCGGGCCTAGTCTGGGTCGTGCTCGGAAGCGCGCGTGTTTTAGGACGAACCTGCATGGCACGCGTCGAACTGCGGCTCGCATTCTTGCTCTCAGGCACCGGCCGAACGCTTGTCAATCTCGCGCGTGAGCTCGAAAGCGTCCCCGGACTTGCGCGCATCGTCACAGTCATAGCGAGTCGCGCTCACGTGTTGGGTCTCGATCGAGCTCGTGAACTCGGCATTCCCAGCGTCGTCCTACCGTGTAAGACCCCGCGCGATTCCACACCCATTTTCAAACACCTCGAGAGTTGCAAAGTCGACTATGCGCTCCTCGGCGGCTGGCTGCGGCTGCTCGAGATTCCGCCTGCCTGGGAACGGCGTGTTCTCAATATCCATCCGGCGCTTCTGCCAAAGTTCGGCGGCCGCGGGTATTATGGGCGCCACGTCCACGAGGCCGTGCTGAGTGCCGGCGAGCGAGAAAGCGGCTGCACCGTGCATTTCGTCGACAACGAGTACGACCATGGGCCGGTATTGCTCGCCGAGCGAGTTCCGGTGTTCGCCCATGACACGCCCGACACGCTTGCGGATCGAGTTTTTCAAGCGGAGTGTCGCGCGTACCCACGCGCGGTGAAACTCCTGGCGGAAGGCAACGCGCGGTGAGCCGTTTTTCCAGCGTGCGCGCGAACCGATTGCAGAGAAGCGCGCTCATTTTAGGTCTCGTGTGCGTGGGACTCGAAGCCGTCGGCTGCAGCGGCTATCGCGTCGAATGGGGTCGCGCACGGCCGGGCGCGCAGCTTGCGGGCTCAAGTCCCGTCGGCGAATCGGAGACTCAACCAAGTTCGCGGGACCCAGGAACGGCGTATGCGTCCTGGCAGAGCCTCCATCTCGATCTCGTGCGTGCGACGCAACTCCTCCAAGTTGGCGACGAAATCTCGACGACTCGCTTGGCGAGCTGCGTCGCGGCGCTCGACGAATTGGCGGCGCTCTATCCAGAAGCCGATCGCTTTATTGAGCCACGCGCTAGCTACGAGCGACTCGCCGCCAAGCCGCGGGTCGATTCGAAAACCGCCACGCTGCACGCGCTGGAACGAATCGCGCAGCATGTGAAAGCGAAGAGTTAACCTCCGGGACGCTTGCCACGCCGAGTCGCCCAGTCGAGCCACGCGTCACGCGTCGGGATCGTCTCGACCCCCGTATAAGACTCGAGCAAGCGGATGACAATCGTGTCGAAATAGCTCTCGCTAGTGCTCGACCGCAACGTTGCGAGCAAGAGATCGACGGCCGCTTCGCGCTCGACGTCGGCGAGCGCGCCGCGTTCCTCCAGCTCGGACAGCCACAAGTAACCCGCAGCGATGAGCGATGGCGCAACCCGCTCCGTGAGTGACTTCCACAGCTCAGCGCGCGGATCGGCTCGCACGAACTCGAGATGACTCGGCAGGATTTGCAGTTTGAGCGTTTGCCACGGAATGGTGCGAGTTATGAGTTCGTCGCCAACCTTGAGTTCGCGAGGACGAAAACTCCCGTTGATCTCGATGATCTGGAGCACCGGTTCTTGTTTTCCGGGCGGAAGATCGAGTCGCATCGCCTCTGTGCGCTTTTCGTCCGGGGCGAGCGTGACGTCTCTTGCGAGCTTTACTGCCCGGCGCTCCTCGCCGAACCAGCGCGAGCCGTCGACGAAAAACTCAGTGAGCCGATAGTGCAGTTGGCCAACCGTGGTTTCGGCGCCGACCTTAATGCGCATCAGTTGCATGGAAATATTCTCGACCACGACTTGACCCTCGAGCGCCGTCACGGGACAGGCCAGCGTCGCACCTGCCGGCAACTCGAAGCGCACGCTCAACACGCTCAACCCGAGAAAGCGCCCCTCGGCGCTGCGTCGCAAACGCCGCACTTCTTCGCGAAACGAGATGTCCGGCATCAATACGAGCAATGCGTCCGCCAGTTTGTACGCGTTTTGATAGCGGCCCAGGCGATAGTGTTCCTCCGCCGTCGCGAAACGCTGACGGGCGAACGATTCGACCGCCGGATCGATCAAACCTAGCGCGGGTGAAGTGGCCGGTCGCGGCGGCGCGGTCGTTTGCGGGTCGCGCGCCATGGCCGCCGGCCAGCACGTGACCAGGACGAGCAAAGGCGCGAGAGCCATCGCTCTCGCCAACGCGTTCGGCACACAGCACAGCAGTCCACTTTTTCGCGACATCTCGTTTCGACTCCGTCGGCGTGCACACGCCAAAAAAATGGCTCCGCTGCGCCCAGTGTATCGGCGCCGCGGAGCCATACGGTTTGCAACCGAGTCCTGCGGCGTTACTCCCCCTCGCCGGACGGAGTCTTGGATTCTGCCGCAGCTTGTGTGTTAGTTCCGTCACTGGTCGACGGATTCCCTGTCTCGGCACGCGGCGTCCCGTCCGCCGAAATCTGCGCTTTCTGCACGGCCTCAGCCTGGTTCAATGCCTCGATGTCGTCATGCGTCACGTCTTTGAGACTCAGACCGATCTTCCGGTTTTCGGTATCGACCTTGATCACTTTGACGTCGACCGTGTCGCCCACTGAAACGACTTCTTCCGGCGAATTGACCTTGCGGTCCGACAACTCAGAGATGTGCAGCAATCCCTCGAGTTCGTCGTGCAGTTGCACAAAGACGCCGAAGTTCGTGGTCTTCGTCACTTTGCCACGCACGACCGTACCCGTCTGATACGTCTCAGGAATGACGGTGACCCAAGGATCCTCTTCCATCTGCTTGAGACCTAGCGCGACACGCTTACGCTCTTGATCCACTTGCAACACCATCGCCCGCACATGGTCACCCTTCTTGAGCACTTCGCTCGGGTGCACCACCTTGCGCGTCCACGACATGTCGCTCACGTGCAGCAAGCCGTCGATGCCTTCCTCGATCTCGATGAAGGCGCCGTAGTTGGTGAGATTTCGCACGGTGCCTTCGATGACGGTGCCGGGCGGATACTTCTCGCTCACCAGACTCCAAGGATTGACATCGACTTGTTTCATGCCGAGCGAGATCTCTTGCTTGTCTTTCTTGATCTCGAGCACGACGACTTCAAGTTCGTCGGCCACCTTGACGACGGCGCTCGGATGATTGATGCGACGCGTCCAAGACATCTCCGACACGTGCACAAGGCCTTCGATGCCGTCTTCCAACTCGACAAACGCGCCGTAGGAGAGCACGTTGACGACCTTGCCTTTGACCTTGGAGCCGATCGGGTAGCGCTGCTCGATGTTGTCCCACGGACTCGGCTGAGTCTGCTTGAGACCGAGCGAGATGCGCTCTTTCTCCTTGTCGACCTTCAGCACCTTGACGTTGATTTCGTCGTTGATTTTGACCAGTTCCGACGGGTGATTCACGCGGCCCCACGACATGTCCGTGATGTGCAGCAGACCATCGATCCCGCCGAGATCGACAAAGGCGCCGAAGTCCGTGATGTTTTTCACGACGCCAACTCGAACTTGGCCAATCTCGATTTCGGTGAGCAGCGTGTTCTTTTCAGACTCGCGCAGTTCCTCGAGCAGCTTGCGACGGCTCACCACAATGTTCATCCGTGGCTCGTCGATTTTGATGATTTTGCAATCGAGGTCTTGGCCGATGAACTCGCTGACGTCGCCGACGCGCCGAATATCGATTTGCGATGCCGGAAGAAAGACCGGCACGCCGATCTCGAGCAACAAACCGCCCTTGATCTTGCGGGAAACGCGGCCGTTGACGACGTCGCCCTCTTTGTAGGTCGCAATGACCTTTTCCCAGCCGCGAATGCGATCGGCTTTGCGTTTCGAGAGCAAGATGAGGCCTTCTTCATCTTCGATGGCCTCCAGCAACACTTCGATTCGATCGCCCTCTTTGACCGAGCTCGGCACGTCGAAATGTGAGAGCGGTACGACGCCTTCCGACTTCAGCCCGACGTCGACCATAATGGCGTCTTTGCCGACCGACACGACTATGCCGTGAACGATCGAGTCGACTTCATAGCTCTTCACCGTCTCGGAGAAGATGGCCTCGAGATCGTCGCCGCCGCCGACTGCCAGCAATTCCTGCATTTCAGTCGAGAGCCGCTCCTCGGGAATACCAAACTGTTTTAACAATTCATTAACTGCCATGAACCTCACGCCTTGTCTTGTGGTCTACCGACTCGTCCCGTCACTTGCCGTCGCTCCCAACGAGCTGCGGTCCAAATCATCGGGATTGCCCTGGGACTCGCCAGGAGTCCCCCATTACTTTTCTGACGCTGTCGCGCCCAACTCTTGCCAAGCGCGTTCGATCGCGCTCAATGCGACTTCCAGATCTTGCCCGGGTTCCACCGCGAAGGCGGCGCCGAATCGCACTTGCGTCCGCACGGGCCGTGGCACCAAGGCGCCGCGACCGAGCGCGCCGAAACTCCCAACGAGCAGAGTCGGCACGACCGGCACATTTGCGAGCTGCGCAAGTTTCAGGACACCGGGTCGCGTTCGGCCGATGTGTCCGTCGCGCGTGCGAGTCCCTTCCGGGAACACAAGGACGGGCGAACCGGCCTTGAGGCGCTCAATCACGCACCTAAAACCCGCCATGCCGACGCCTTCGCGGTCAAACGGGACCGCGTGAACGGCCCGCAAGAACCAGCCCCACGGAGCCGGACGAAACAACGTGCTACGCGCCAAAAACGAAATCGGCGCTTTCACTGCGATGCCCACCAGCACCGGATCGAGAAAGCTCGCGTGATTCACCGCGAGCAAGTAGCCGCCGCGCGACGGCAGTTGCTCAGCGCCGACCGCCGTGTGCCGAAAGTAGATTCGGCTGAGAAGTCGCAGCACGGCGCGGCAGAAGCGGTAAATCATCCGTCCCTACCTGCTTTGCTTCACTTTCCATTCCACCGGCACCGCGTCGAGGACACGTTCAAGCGCACCGCCGATGTCGAGCTGCGTGGTGTCCACCACGACCGCGCCACTTGGAACGACGAGCGGCGCTACCGCTCGCCGAGCATCCAACTCATCGCGGCGCGCCAACTCAGCGCACACATGACCGAATTCCGCCGCCTCACCCTGCGTCGAGGCGAGTTCTCGCACTCTACGCCGAGCCCGTTCTTCCACTGACGCGGTCAGGAAAATCTTCACCGCCGCATGCGGGAACACAACCGTTCCCATGTCGCGGCCTTCCGCGACGACGAGCCGGCGCGCGCGGAGTTGCCGTTGCAACGGCAGCAAGGCGGCGCGCAAGCTCGCATCGTCCGCGATCCAGTGTATTTCGCGTGTCACGCGCGAACTGTGCAGTTCGTCGCCGCACTCGCGACCGTCGATTCGCACGCGGAGCTCGCCCGCGCGCTCGACGATGTCCAAGCTGTGACGTCGCAAGACCTCTAGCACTTGCGCCGGCTCGCTCAGTGTGACGCCGGACTCGAGGCTGAGCCAAGTCACCGCGCGATAGAGTCGACCGGAACTAAACGCGATGCCATCCAATCGTTGCGCCAGCAATCGCGAAATCGTGCTCTTACCGCAGCCGGCTGGGCCATCGATCGTCAGCACACGCACTTCATCGGCCAACCGTGCACCGCCATCCTGCGCCAGCGACTCCAATCGAACGGAGCACTTTACGGAAACGAATACGGGTTGGCAAGATGGCGAGCTGCGTCGCGACGGCCGCCGATCCTCGTCACTCGCTCTTGAGGGATCGGGTCAGGAGGTTTTGGATCCCTTCGCGGACGTCCTGGCCGAGATGCACGATTCGATAGACGACTTCGCTTATCGGCAACTCGAGACCGTGCGCCTGACTGAGCTCGAACACAGCCTTGGAGGTTGGGACCCCTTCGGCGACTTGCACCATCGACGCGAGCACCGTCGCCGGCGCCTCGCCGCGCCCGACGCGCAACCCGACGGAACGATTGCGCGAGTGCGAACTGAAGCATGTACCGATAAGGTCGCCGATACCCGCGAGCCCTCCGAATGTCTCGCGTCGGCCGCCAAGCGCGGTCCCGAGCCGGGCGATTTCGACCGAGCCTCGGGTGATGAGAGCGGCGAGACTGTTATCGCCGAATCCACAGCCGACCGCGATTCCAGCGGCCAATGCGATCACGTTTTTCAGGGCGCCCGCCCATTCGACGCCGACCGGGTCGGAGTTGTAGTAGACGCGAAACGTGTCGCCGGAGAGCAGCTCCTGCAGCTTGCGCCCTAGCGCGGCGTTCGTATGGCCGAGTGAAACGGCGGTCGGAACCGCGCGCACAACTTCCTCTGCATGGCTCGGTCCGGAGAGCACCGCGACCTCCGCGCCGAGGCCGTGTTCTCGCAGAATCTCCGACGGTCGCTGAAGCGTGCCGATCTCGATTCCCTTCGACACGGACACCCACGGGCAACTGCGCGGCAAACTCGAGCTGCACAGGCGCAGCACCTCACGAAGTTTCTGCACTGGCACCGCAGAAATCGCAACCGTCGGCGGCCGCATAGCGGCGAGCCCGTCGACTCCACACACTGGTTGCACTTGGGTCGGCACTCGTGCTCCTGGCAGGAGCGAATGGCGCCCGGCGGCGATTTCATCACGGCGTTCCTCACGCCGACACCACATGGTGACGTCGGCGCCGCGCTGGGCGAATTGCCACGCCAACGCCATCGCAAACGACCCGGAGCCAAGTATGAATAAGTGCATGTCAGACTAACTTTCGTGAGGGAGTGCGGGTCGCCTGACGAGCGCGAAAGTAAGCGGCGATGTTCTTTCGATGTCGTTGCAGGACCAGGACGCCGAGTGCGATGAGGAACCACCCGAGCGGAGCATCGGGTCGAGCAACGACGAACCCGAGCAGTTGGTCCACGCCGATGATCACGCTCGCTGCCGCGGCGCAAGACGATGCGACGCCGATGATCCGCGTGATGATGAGCGACATCAGCCAAATGCCGAACAGGATAGATGAAGCCAGCGGTGCCAACACGAGCAGCACGCCGGCTGCGGTCGCAACACCCTTGCCACCCCGAAACTTGAGAAACGGGCTATAGCAATGCCCAAGAATTGCGCAGGCGCCGCCGATGACTAACGGCCAACTACTCTCGACCGCGCGTACCGCCTCGAACGACTCGCGTGCCCAGAGTAATGGAGCGAGCCCTTTCGCGGCGTCGAGGATGAACGCGATCGTTCCCCAGAATTTGCCGGCGACCCGGCCGAGATTGGTTGCTCCAACGTTGCCGCTCCCGACCCGGCGAATGTCGACTCCCAAACAGAAGCCAAGGAGGAGTGCGAACGGCACACCACCCAGCACGCCGCAGCCCAACCAGTACCAGACTAGTTCGCGCATCGGCGCCCCCGGTTGTCGTGGTCCGAAGTCACATCGTACCCTTCGATGTGGGTTTCTATCGGAGAGTGAAGCCAGCTCATGTCGAATACGCTACTCGAAATGATCCGCGAGCAAAATCGTCTCAACCATCTCGCGCGACCCGGAAGCGGATCGCCGACGATATCAGGACCGGACTTGGTGGACACACTGACTGGCGGCGAGGGCCAAGAAATCCTGCAGCAACTCGTTCGAAAGGCGATTCGACGACGACTGGAGTCGGCGCTCGCCAAATTCAACGAACGCCTCGGCGCAATGCCCACTACGGCCGGCAGCGACGCTCCGACCGAGGTACAGAATCTCGATTCGGTCGTGCTCCATCGACTCGACCAGCTCGTCGCGGTCATCGATCAACTCGCGAACGCGGACGGTGCACAAGCGGTGGAACGGGTGAGCGGCGAGCTCGCTAGCGTCAAGAAGGTTGTCCAACAGTCCACGCAGAATATCGGCGCAACCGTCGCGGGTGCCGTCGCCGCGCCACTCAGCGCACTCGCCGGCAAGATAGAGCAAGCGTTGAAGCGCATCGCCGACGCCGAGACCTCAACGGCGCCGTTCGACTCGGAAGGCCTCGCCGAACTTCGAGACCAACTCACTCGAGTCGAAACGACCGCCCACGAAATGCGAAAAACCCTCGACGCTGCGGCGCCGCTGGGCGCGCAAGTCGACAAGCTGGAGCAGCGGCTCGCAGGTCTTCACCAAGATGGAATGAAGAGCATCGAGCGTGAGTTTCGGCAGTCGCATCTTCAACTCACCGAACGCGTCGCAAAGCTCCTTGGACCACGCGAGCTCGCTGAAAGTCAGCAGCAACTGCTGACCCAACTCGAAGAGCGGCTCGCACACCACGTTGATCGGGCCGCGAACCTCACCGTCGACGAAACCGCGACGGAGGATCTTGGCGCCGATATCGTCGCGGTCAATGCACGCGCGATCGACACTCAAACTGTGCTCGAACGAATCGACGAGCTAGAGCAAAAAATGAAATCGCGTTTAGACGGCAGTTTCCACGCGCTGGCCGCCGAAGTCAGCGCAGCTATGGCGATACCGTCGTCGACCGCTACCAGCTCAGTGAATCCAACCGTAACGGCAGCTTCGAACTCCGAAACTCCGTCTGCGCTCCCCTCCGAGATCGTCGAAATGCCTCGGCATGTCGCCGCGCTCCGCAAAGAGTTCGCGCTGCTCGTACACACGATCAACGGGCACCTCGAGGATTCGCGCGACCTCGTCAACAAGGTCACCGCGATCATGTCGACCTTGACGCGCGAAGCACTCGCTAGCCAAGTGACGAACTCCTAACTGAATGAGTGGCGCGAGGGGCTGTTGGAGCAACACCCCTAAAAAAACGCTAGTCCGAGAATAAGCGCGCAGCGCCTATTCTCGGACTAGCGAGGCATGGCCCGTCGTCACACTCAGCGCTTCGCCAACGCCGGCAACTTCCGCCGCTCGCTGCCGATTTGGTTGAACAGACGCACGCGCTGACGCTCTTCATCGATTTGTTGCGTCATGAGCGTCTCGCGCAAACTATCGAGTTCGCGGTGTAACCGCTCGAGTCGAGCGATGCGCGCTTCGAGAAGTCGACTAGAAACGCCAAAACGGCCGGCCAAAAACAAGTCTTCAAACAGCGCGTCAAGGAATGGGAAGAGCAGGTCTTCGAAATCAAGCGGCTGAATCGTGATATTGTCGAGACAAATGAGTTCGCACAACGCTGAGCGCAGATTGCGATTCGCGCCTTCCACCATCTCTTTAGCTCTGCCGGCGGCCGAGTGCTTGAAGAGATCAAGCAAATAGCCTTCGCGCAACCAAGAGTCCAACGAAAACTGGCTGCGCGCAGCGAGCACGAAAGTGCGAGCGGAACGCAGGTAGTCGAGTGCAAAGTTGTTGTGGTAGATCGCCTGTTCGCAGTTCATCAAATCTTCGGTCAGAGTATTCCACGTCTCTTCAGTTTTCTCGAAGCGCTCCGACATGGCGGAGATGACGTGAGAATGATCCATCGTGAATGTGCTGAGCGCCGAGTCGCGCTCTTTCGTGAGCCCCGCCCACTTGGCGCGGAACACGGCGAATGAGCGAATACGTTCCTCGGCACTCTCGATCTCGCGCGTGATCAACGCCAGTTCCTCAGCAAGAACCTGGGACGCACCCGCCGCGCGGAACGCCCGGCGCAATCGATCGACAACCGGGCTTTGTCGATTGCGAGTGATCTGGTGCGCCGCATCTGCGAGCGGAATACCGGCGAGCCGATTGCCGTGTTGATCCGCTTCGCGGGCTTTGGGGCTTTCTTTGTCGACCGCGAAGCGCGGCAACAACTCTTCGATCGCGCTTTTCTGCATTTTCAAGAACTGCAGCTGAAGCCGAAGTCGCTGTTCGCGCTCAATCTTGATCTGGCAATAACCGAGTTCCTTCTCGATTTTCTCAAGCCGACGGACCATCGATAACTCGCGCGCCATGGGTCAACCTCCCTGGTATCGAGTGCAAATCTCTTCTGACGGATTTCGCGACTGCACACACAGCGATCACGAATCAAACCCCGCCGCACCCTATGTCCTTCGCCCAAAGTTGTTCTGACGATCAGTGCTCGTCGAGCGAATCCTGGGCGCCGAACAGCGCCACGTGTTGCAACTGTCGGACCAGAACCGGCGCGGGCTCGCCCCTGAATGCGCCCGCGTCAGCTTCGCGGCCGTCCGCCGAACAACTCGCACTCGGCAACCTTTGCACCCGTAGATCGTTATCGTTGTCAACGCACGACGTATCGGGGTGTCAACAAACTCCAAACTGAGACGCGGCGGCGCAGGTCCGCGGGCAAGCCTCACCGAATTCAGGGCACAAAAACCTCAAATTGGTTCGCACAAAACGTACGGTGGCAGGGAATTCGACCAACCGATTCCGTGAAACCGATGGAATTCCAATCGCCTCGCACCGTCCGTTACGCCGCAAAACGCACGATGTTTGACAGTCATCCATTCGCGCGGCAACATCGCGGCGCCCTCGAACACATTCAAAGACGTAGAAGGTGACGAAGTTGTTCCAAACGAAATTCCGCTCGGTGCGGGCGAGTCTGATATTGGGTTGTGCCGCTCTTGCGCTGGTGTCAAACGAGGTGTGGACCTACGCCACTGATTCACAACCCGGTCGCGCGGCGCCCCCCGAGGTCGAAGAACCGACGCCACGCGCGGGTGGAGCGAAATTTGTGGCGCCAAGTCCCGGAGCGTACAGTTTCGCGTGGATCCTTGAAGGCGTGGAAGTCGGACGAACGGATATCACCGTGACGCTGCGCGCGCCGGCGGGCGAAAGTAAGTCTGAGCGGGAACTTGTCATGGAGTCCGCGTGGCGATTTGAAAGAGACGGCAGCCGCCTGAGCCATCAAGGCACCACCGTGTTCGACCTCTCGAACGGCAGTCCGAAGTCGTATCAAGTGACGTCGAAAGGTGCGACCACATCTGGACCGAGCTACGAAGCCGTAAGGCGACTCGAGGCAGCGTTCACCAAAGAGACGATGCGGACCCGTGTCTTCGACGGCGAGAAAAAACTCGTGCGGGAAGACGTCGTCTCGCTCCCTTCCGAGTTTTTGATCTGGGGTGATCAGGCCTTCGAGCATTGGCCGCTACTCGCCGCCGTCTTGCACGCGAAGGGCTCGTGCCACCTCCAACTCGCGCGACCGCACTTAAGCGATGTGGTCGACTTTGATTTCAAGCGCGGTGAATTGGTGAAGACGGATGCCGGCCCGCTGTGGAAATGGAGTGTCGACTGTCGATTCTTTCAAGCGACTCTTTGGCTGCGCGAAGACGGTCAGCTCCACAAGTATCAGCAAGATCGCCTGGAGATTGTCACGGTTCCAAAGGTGGCGCCATCACCACCGCTCACGCCTCCCACTCCGCCGCAGTCCGAACCGGGTGCGAAGCCGGGCGACAAGCGCCCCCGCTAGTCAGATTCTCTAGGAGTGTGTCGCTTCGGACTTCCAAGGGTACCGGTGCGAAGGGCGATCACGCCCTAGGTGCGAGGCTGGCGGGGCGCCGATTCTTGGACGGGAAGCAAATCAGCGGGCCAGCCAGCAGGCGCTCAGCGCACCGCTATTTCGGCGCGGCGCCGCTGGTGCGCTCGATTCCGACGGCTTCGCGAATCGATTGATAACAATCATCGACGCGGCGCAACGTCTCGCGGCGCTCCGTGGTGAGGTCCCAATCGCCGTCGACAAAGTCATGCCGATGCGGTTGCTGCCCGAGTTCCTCGTAGATGAGTCGCGACTCGAGATGAGAAAGCTTGTTGAGGTGTTGAAAGAGCAACGGCACTTGCGCGGTCAGTAGCGGGTATTTGACTGGGAACGGAATGTTCTCGACATCTATGAACGGCTCCCAGCGCGCCGGCAAGTCCTTGTCGATGAGCTGGCGCCAACGCTCGAGGTCGATGCTTTGGCCGGAGACAATTCCCTTGAGAAACCGAAACGGTGGATACTTCTCCAGCAGCTCGAGCCGCCCAACGTTCTCTTTGCGGGCCGGGTCGAGCGGATTGCGAGCACCCGGCTTTGACTTCTCACGCAATTCCCAGCCCAGGCCCAGCAACATATCGCGCGCCGCCTGCGCTTCTAGCAAGACCCCGCGCACGTAGGCGGTGATACGTTGTACTTCCACCTTCTCATCGGCGGGGCGCCCGATATACA
This sequence comes from Planctomycetota bacterium, assembly GCA_046154185.1. Taxonomy (GTDB): domain Bacteria; phylum Planctomycetota; class UBA8108; order UBA1146; family JAJFFE01; genus JBJXGE01. The sequence goes on along the minus strand of JBJXGE010000004.1, from coordinate 76,678 downwards.
CGAGCCGACGCGCCTGCAACTCGAGGGGAAGCGGCTTCGGGAGCGACGCCTCCACCGCGTTGATTTGCTCCGTCGTCGCCGAACTCACCTTCCACGTCACAAGGACCGCGTATTTTCCGCTATGGAGCGAGCAATCCGAGAGGACGATTTCTCCGAACAGGTGGTCCGCGCTCCACGGCTTGCTCGTCGCGCCGACGGTCCGGTCGCCGCTCAACAAATAAGTCGAGACCAACGAGTCAATCGCGAGACCGCAGCCGCCATACACAACGATTCGGTAGGCATCGCCGTCGAACCGTTCCACGATCACGCGCCTTGGCTTCAACAATCCCTCCACGGTGTCCGCGAGCAAGTTTAAGTTGACGTACCGCGGCACTCGATCCGCACGATAGTTCGAGTAGTCGTAGACCAACTCGCCGTCGCTCCCGCGTAATTCGAAAGGTAAATCGTCCGCTGGGACCACGAAAGTGAACTCGCCATGGCTATCGGTCCAAATCGGTCGTTCCGCAGTTCTCGTCTTGAGCGTCAATTGAAGTTGGTCGGCGACCGCGAGGCGCGCGAGATGCAAGGCGCCGTAGATCGAGAGAAGCGGCGCTTTCGACGTCGACTCGGCGGTCGCCGTCGCGTCGCTCGCGACTTCGGGCTCAACCACCGGCATCTTGACAGTAGGTAGCGCCGCGGGAGGACTTGGGCTCGGAACGATGCGCGGAGCCGGCGGCGATGCCACGGGACGGGCGGCTTCCGTCGAATCGTCCTTCACCATGTTCGGCCGGAACTCGTATACGACGATGGCCAGCATCGCCAGGACTGCCAGGAACACGAGAAGCTTGTGCATCGGCCTGCTTTCGAATGGACGAGGCTATTCTTGGCAAGAAGGCGACGGGAAACAAGTCAAGCCGTTGCGAGGGTCCGCCGATATTGGAAGCGCTCCCCGGTGGTATCGACGGTGTCATCGTCCCGCAGTGATTGGAAGTAGCAGCAATCGTGTTAGCGCCCTCCGCACCCGCAGTTTCCGAGCCGAAATTGAAAACTCCTGTCGCTGCGAACCTCGACACCGAACCGCGCATCGAGCGGATCGGCTATGGCGACGCAGCGAGACCGCCGCTCATGAGTGTCATCGTGCCGACGCTCGACGGCGAACGTCGGGGATTGCTCGCTCAGCTGATTCGCGCGCTCGGTGATCAATCGCTGCCGAGCTTCGAGCTGCTGCTAGTCATAGGCGATCGTCGACAGGGCCGGGCCATCAATCGCGCGGTCCAGGTCGCTCGCGCCCCCCAAATAGCGACCATGGACGACGACACCGTGATCGGGACGCCGTGGCTGCTCGAGATTCTGCACGGCGTGCTGGAACGTCATGCGGAGGTCGGCATGGTCGGTGCGAGCACCGTCGTGCCACCCGGCGCGAGTTGGCTGCAACGCGTCGCAAGTCGCCAGATTCCGCGTCGGCTGTTTCCCGTCGTGGAAACGCTGACCGACTCCGACATGGTGCAACACCCGTGTTTAGCCATGCGCCGCTGTGACTTCCTTCGAATCGGCGGCGAAGATGAAGAGTTGATTCGAGGACTCGACCCATTACTGCGGCACAAAGTCCGACAGGCGGGGCAGCGAGTCGTCATTGCACCGCACTGTTATGTTTGCCATCCGCTACCAGACAGTTTCGTCGCGTTGCTCCGCATGTACTTTCGCAATGGCCGCGGCAGCGCGTTCGCGCAGCGCCGGTATCCAGAACGAATCTTCAATCTCACTGACGGTTTTGGCGGCAACGACTTCCCCGCCAGGGTTTCGTTTACGACCCGAGTCCTCCGTTTTCCGCTGCGGCTCGCGCGCGCGTTCGTACGCGGGCAGTGGATTCGTCTCGCGACCGACCTTGCTTATGCAGCGGGCCACTTCGTCGAGTGGACGTCGAGACGCAGAGAGTCCAGCGCGCAGCCCGCCGCGGCCAAGTAGATTTCGCCGACGGTCCTCGCAAAAGATCAGGAATGACGCGGCGCGGGCGGGCTTTCGTTACTCATGCTCGAACGCATTCAGCGACACATTCCATCCGGTCGAAACTCAACTGCCGCGACCGAACGGATCGGCGAGATAAGCCGCGCGACAGCGCACGCACAGATCGAATTTTCGTTGCGCGTGAACCGTTTCGTCGAGCGACGTCGAGTCCGAGTCGGCGATTTGCGCCAAAATCCGCTGATACGCGGCGTCGAGATCCTGGCGTAAATCATCGCGGGTGATTTCGAGCGGATCGTATGCGGCGAAAAGCTCGATCTTGAGCACGTAACGGATCGAATCTTCGATCAACAAGGAGTCGCCGCAGCGGTCGCAACTGATGCCGTGCACGTCTCGCGCCCTTCGTCTTGCCCGTATTGTCGCCGAGTCTCAGTCGGTCAGATTGTTGAGGTACTCCCGCACGCGCTCGTAATTGAATGCCGAGGGTTCGTCGGACTCCGCCGCGAGTTTGAACACCCAACCGCGATCGCCATCTCGGACCCATCGAGTTCCGTCGGGGCCGCGCTGGCCGATCCAAAACACTGATTCCGGCCTATCACTCCCCGGCAGGGAAAGCTCAACTTGAAGCTCGTGAAAATCGGGACCTGGAATTTCAGTGAGCGTCTCGGCGGCACGCCATTCCTCGGGTACGAGATTGCCGAGGGCGGTCGTCAGCGGGTTGAGTGGATCGATGGGCAACTGCGCATTGGTTCGCGTCCGCCGGCGCCAACCCGTTTCTTCCCGATCGAAGGTGATCAGGCGCCCTTCGGGCGTTGACATACGGAGCGTCGCCACTGACAACAAGCGATCATCGATGACGCGCAAGGCTCGCAGGCTATAAGGCGAATCACTCAACAACTCGTAGTAGGGCAGTGATGCGAGGCCGGAATAATCCCACCGATCATTCAGGACATGGTACGAGTTGTTTCCCTCGCTGCTCAGGTCGCCGATCGAAGCGGACTCGCTGCGTCCGCCCGCGGTTTTCAGCACGACGCGCAGCGGCTGATCGAATCCATGCTGCCGGAGATCCTCGAGTTTGCCGGCGAAGTGCGTGAGGCGCGTGGCGCGCAACGCTTCGGTGAGATCGCGCAAGAGTTGGGGTTCGACCGCGTAGCGGGTCGAGTCGGCGCCGAACCGGAGGTCGGCGACTCCCTTGGTCGACAACGTCACGACGCTGTTCCCGTGGTGATTCTGAATCGTGAGTTCGGTGACTTCCGGCTCGGCGAGATCAATCCACTGACGACTCCGGTAGTAATCTGCGGGCTTCTCGAAAAGTACAAGCGGCTCGGCGAGAACCGACACGACTTGGGTTCGATCCGGCCACGCGACGTACACGCAATTTCGCCCCTTCTCATCCGCGGGCGCAGCGGCGCCGATCCAGAGCCGAACTTGTCGACCGCCGCGCTCGCTGACGACAAGTTCGGCCGCGGGTTGCTCGAGACCGAACGCCGCAGCAGCCGCGGTTCCCGGATAAACATCATCCCGCACAAATTCGGCAACACTCCAAGCGTTGATAATCGAGATCATGTGCACAATCTCCGCCGCCGCCGCGTCGCCGACAAAGGGACTTCGGGCCGACCACCGACCATCCGGCTCGCGGTTGAATTCGAGGGGATCGCTTCCGGCTCGCCGCAGCTCGAACGCCACCGCGCGCGCGGGTGGGATGTCACAGAGCGTGTCGTCTCGCAACATGTTGACGGTCAGACTCTGAAGTAGATCGCGCACCTCGCGGTCACAAGCGCCGAGTTTCGCGTCGTAGCGAAGGTAGACGAGCGGCTTGTCGACTTGGTCGACATCGTTGCCAAACGTGAGCTCATAGCGGTGATTCTGGCGATCCTCAAACTCGACGCGCAGGCTCTGCTCCGTGAAGCCGTGGCGCACATGCTCAGCGCTGATTTCGGCGCGAATTCGCAGCTGCTGCAGCGTTCGCAACAAGTGCTCGACAGTTGGCCAGTGCGTTCCATAGTCGACGGGTTCGGTGAGTCGCCAGCCACTATCTCGCGACTCGAGCACGATGCGATGCTCACCTCGTCGCACCGTGATTCGCTGGAAGAAGTCCGCAGACAAGCCGCCGTACGGCTGATCGGCGCCGAAGCGATAGTACGCGCGACGGCCCGCCTCACGCGTCTCGACCCAATAGGTCGTCAACGCGCACAGGAGCAACAGTATCAAGGTCGTGCGAAGCGACACTTAGCGCCTCCGCATCACAAATGCCGCGAGGCCAGCGAGTGCGGCGCACGCGGGTAGCACGATGACGACCGTCCAGAACACGGCGCGATCGGTTCGCGGATCGAGCGCGACCCGCGCGGTCTTGCGAGGCGCGGTCGGCGACGCCGATGGCACTTCGCGATCAGTCAGCCAGTAAACGCCATTGAGCAGCAACTCGCGCAACCCGCCGTGAAAATACGAATCCGTGGCGGCGAATGCGGAACCGACCACGACGAATCTCGCGGTCGCCGCGGCGCCGAGCTTCACTTCACTCGCCGCAACGACACAGAACGCGCCGGTCGGATCATCCGCGTCACGCTGAAAACGCCGCAAGTCACGCTCGAGCCAACTCTCGGCTGGCGACAGGAGCAGTGCGTCCGCCGGCGCGGTGACTTCCAATGCCCGAGTCTGCAGAATCTCGGCGCGAAAATCGGGACGTGCCACGCCGCGACCGGCCGGATGTCGGTCACTGACATCGGATACGTAGAGAAACTTCGAATCCGAACGACCGCCCGGCGCGGGATCATCACTACAAACAATCCCCGGCAGCGCGCGAATTCCGGCTCCGGCGAGTTGAACTTCGAGCCCACTAGGGCCCTGCGGCGGCAAAAACATCAAGACACTGCCGCCTCGGCGCAGGAAGTCCTCGATGGCAAGTTGACCGTTGCGCTCGAAAGGTTCGAAGCGCGCAGACGTCACGCCGACACAAACCAGGGCGAGCGCGCGAATGCCGTCCGGAACTCTTTCGGCTCGGCGCAAGTCGAGCGACTCCACGGCGTAGGCGCGACTCGACAAGGTCGTCGTCAGCGCTGCGAGTATTTCGGGGGGCGGCTCGCCGTGCCCTTGGCTAAACGCGATGCGAATCTGCTCGCCGCTGAGTAATCGGTAGATCGCCGCGGTCAATGCAGTCACCACGCGGTCTTCGTATTGTGGACCACTCAGCGAAGCCTGCGGCGAACGCTCGGACTTGGCCGGCAAGCGCGCCAAGTCGTCGACCGACAGCTCTTCGCGTCGATCCTGGTACAACAAATAGATGCGATTGAATCGTTCAATATTGTAGCGACGCTTCACTTCGTCCCAGCGCTCCCGCTCCTGATTCACATCAAGGCGCTCGGCAACTCGAAATGGTCCTCCCGGCTGCACCTGCTCCAGCTCAGTCAGAATCCGCAACGCGCGTCCGAACACCTGCAGCTCAAGTAACTGGCTCTTGGTGAAGTGGAATGGCACGACGACTTCGATCGCGTGATCGAGACTCGTCAGGCGCGAACGCAGATCCGCCGGCAAATCGTAGCGTTGATCTTGAGTCAAGTCGGTGCGCCACGAATGGCGAAACGCGAAGACATTGAGCACCAACAGCAACCAGATCACACACACAATCTGCAACGCAACGTTGAGGCCGACCTTGAGTCGCCGGTGCCGGGGTTGCCAGATTCTCAACATCACCACCAGCGCCTCCGCTCGAGATTCTTGACTGCCAGAAATAAGAAGAACCCCGCTAGCGTCGTGTAGTAAACCAAGTAGCGCGCGTCGATGACGCCCTGCGTGAAATCCTCGCCGAAATGATGCAACGGACTCACATAGTCGACGATTCGCAACCGCCAATCGCCGACCATCAAAAAGTTGCCAAAAAAGCTCGTGCTGAATATCAACAGGTTGATGACAAACGCCGCGATCGCTGACAACAATTGGTACTGCGTAATGGTCGATGCGAAGATGCCGACGCTCGTGAACAGCGCGCCGAGCGCTACGAGCCCGACGAACAGCGCCAACATCACACCCCAGTCCACATCACCGACGCTGGCAATGAGCAGGTAAATCGGCCCGGTCGCGAGCCACAGGAATACGAAGAAAATCCAGGCCGACAGAAACTTGGCAATGACGAGTCGGACCTCCCCGATGCCACTTGTGATCAGCAGCTCATAGCTGCCGGCACGCGTCTCCTCGGCAAAACTCCGCATTGTGAGCAGTGGCGGCAGTAAGAGCGCAAACAACCAAAAACTCATATCGCCGCCAAACTGACGCTGAATCAAGAACTCGAGATTACCTTCGAACAACCGCAGAAAATTGTAGAAGAACAAACCGTTCACGAACAAAAACACAAATAGCGTCACAAACGCGAGCGGCGAAACGAACAGCGACAGGAGCTCCTTGCGCACGATCCCGAGCAACTTCACGACTTCTCCTCAAAGTCAAATTCTGCCGCCGCGGTCACGCGCAAGTAGTAATCTTCAAGGCCTTGACTAGAAAGCTCCAAGAGCCGCCAGCCGCGCTGCTTCGCCAGCTCAAAAACTGCACCGCGCGCATCGTCACGCGATTGAATATTGAAACCATCGCAGGTCGGTGTCACGGATTCGACACTGGGCAACGCGCCGAGAGCGCTCTGCACATCTGCGGGCGGCTGGGCGATAACGAGCCGTAACCGCCCAGCCCCGACCGCGAGCTGCGCCCAGCGTTGGCGCGATTCGCGCGCACAGACTCTGCCCGCCGCGACGATCACTATTTGATCGCACACTTGCTCGATTTCGCCGAGCTGATGGCTCGACAACAACACGGTGCGTTGACCGCGAAAACCAGTGATCAGATTGCGAACTTCTGCCACCTGGCGTGGATCGAGGCCCGCGGTCGGCTCGTCGAGTATCAACACCTCGGGATCGCTCAGCAGCGCATCGGCCAAGCCGACACGTTGGCGAAAGCCCCGCGAGAGGGCGCCCAATAGCTTGCGCTCAGCGCCCTTTAGCCCACAACTCTCGATGACTGCATCGATTCGCGCCGCGCGCCGACGACCCGGAATCCCCTTCACGAGGGCGCGAAACGCCAAGTACTCGCGCAACCGAAGCTCAGCATACACAGGCACGGACTCCGGCAAGAAACCGAGCCGCTTCTGGACCTGCGCCGGATCACGTGCGACGTCGAATCCGGCGACGCACGCTCGTCCCTGATCGACGGGAAGACTCCCCGCGAGAATTCGCATCGTGGTCGTCTTGCCGGCGCCATTCGGCCCGAGAAACCCCGCGATCTGTCCGCGTGGCACCGTGAAACTCACGCCGCGAAGCGCAAGATGCCGCCCAAAACTTTTGCGAAGATCGTGAACTTCGATCATTTCATCCGATTGGCTGGGCCACGACGACAAGGAAACTTGACCGGAGCCTGGGACCCTCGAAAAAACTCAGAATTGCCGCCGCTCTCGCGAGGATGGGATTCGCTCGGCCTCACGATACTTAGTCACCGTGCGCCGCGAAATGTTGATGCCACCCTTCGAAAGCAACTTGACGATCTTGGAATCAGACATCGGCTTGCGCGTGTCTTCCTTTGCCAACAAATCCTTGATCCGCATGATCACGCTGTCGCGTGACTCGGTCGAACCATCCTCGAGCGTCGTGCCGCTCGTAAATAGAAACTTCAAATCTTTGATGGTGTCCGGCGATTGAAAGTACTTGCCGGAGATCGCTCGGCTGACGGTCGATACATTGACGCCGATCTTGTCCGCGATGTCTTGCATCTTCAGCGGGCGCAAATACCGCGGTCCCTTGCTGAAGAAATCTTGCTGGTGCTTGACGACTTCTTGCGCGACCCGCTGCAGCGTCGAATTCCGCTGTTGGAGCGCATGCATCAACCACTCGGCATTGTCGATCTTGCTCTTGATGTACTTGCGAATCTCGGGGTCCTTGCGCGACTGCTCCAGCAATGTGCGATAGAAGGGCGAAATCCGCACTCGCGGCAAGTAGGAGTCTTCAACCACGACTTTGTAGACGCCATCCACTTCCTCGATAATGACGTCCGGCTTCACGTATGCGTTGTCCTGATCGGCAAAATCTCGACCGGGATTGGGATTGAGCTTGCCGATTATCTCGACCGCGTCCTTCACATCTTCCAAGGTGCGACCGGTCGCCTTGGCGACCTGCGGCAATCGATTTTTCGCGATGTCTTTGAGGTGGTGGCGAATGATCTCGCGTTCAAGCGGGTAGTCGTCGCCATCGCGATCAAGCTGCAAAAGCAGGCAGTGAGTGAGATCGGCCGCGCCGACGCCGGGTGGATCGAGGCTCTGCACAACCATTGCGGCCGCGTCGAGCTCTTCGACGCTGACCGGCGGCGCGATCAACGAACCAAGATCGTCGCCCAGACCGTTCGCGGATGGCGGCGGGGTGGTCCGAACTTGATTGAGCGACCGGTGAATCTCTTCGAGTGGATAGAGCATGAAGCCGCGCTGATCGAGACTGTAGATGATCTCGAGGCACAACAGATACTGCCGGTTCGCTTCGAGCGTCGCGTCGAAACGCTCGTACTCATCATCGGTGAGACGTTGGCTCGGATCGGCCGACGAGATAGCTGGCGCCGTCTCGCCGTTCGCCTCGTGGCCCGCCGCGCGAACATCTACCGCGGCGGTTTCCGCGGCGGGAAGTGCGTCTCGGCGATTCGCTTCGAGCGTTCGGAGTCGCAGTTGTTCAATCAGAGACTGTTGTAGCGACTGAGACCGGCCGGAAGTGTTTTGCAGCGCCTCAAACTTGTCGTCCTCGCCGTCGCCGCTGGCGCCGACTCGGCCCGGCGCGCTGGCTCGATCGAAAGACTGAAGCTCCGCCAAATGCTCGTAACGCTCCCGCAGCAAGTCGATCTCATCAGCCGCAACCGGATCCACTTCATGCGTGCTTTGCGCCGCTGCACTCCGCTCGACTTGCGTCGAGATATCGAGGGTTTCCGCGCTGACGGCGTCGTCACCGGTCTCGATTCGCTCCAGCGCAACGTTGGTTTCCAGCTCCTGTTCGATGCGCTCTTCGAGCTGCTGCGAGTTGAGGACCAGAATCTCCATCGACTGGATCATCTGGGGAGACAGCACCTGCTTTTGGGCGAGGTTCTGAACTAGCCCAATCTCCATCCTCAAGGCATCGACCTTTCGTGCTCGCACCGACGAGCGCTCGTCCGATTCGACGCGCGCTCTGCCACGGCCTCCTCAGGATGGACGCCAGGCTCTGTAAGGCTATATGAAATCACGACTAAGTGCGGGAGTATAGAGACGAGGCTCCGGGCTGTCAATGGGATAGAACGACCCAACGCGACGAGTGGCGAAGTTTTTGCGCGTGCAGCGTCAGCCCAATCCCAATACGCCGTGCGAGAAAACGGCAAGCGCGTCGATTCGGAAAATAAAAAAGCTCCTGAGGACCGAGGCCCTCAGAAGCTCTTCGTAAGGAGGTGCGGCAGAACAAGATCAAAACCCGTGCCTATGCGCTCGTGGCTCGAGCGGCCTGGCATGGTTCGCCGCTAACCGACGCTCAATCCTTGCCTAACGAAGTTGTTCAGCGACCGCGGCGGAATCTACCGAGCTGCGCCCGCGAAGCGTAATCGCGCATTCACGCGTCGCGGCGTGTCTTATTTCGATGCAACCCCATCGCGCAGCGAAGTCCGACGCGCCTGGGCGACGCGAATCACCAGACTCGTCAACGCGATCACGATCCAGAAGAGTGGCAGAACCTCGCTCACGAACGTTTGAGAGCCAGGCCGTGCGGTCTGGCGCTTCAAAATCTCCACATCAAAAACGCCGGTGCCCCGCGTCAAGAGCGGTACAACGTCGTGTCGTCGCCCGGCCCAATCGATCCAGCAACTAATACCACCATTGGTAACGCGAACGACCGGCAAGCCCGACTCGAGCGCTCGCAATGCAGTGAGATTGAGATGCTGATAGGGCGCGCCGGAAGACCCATACCAAAGATCTTCGGTGAGATTGATGTGCAGGCGCGCGCCGCGGTCACTCAGCTCGCGCGCGGTGCCCGCGAGAATTCCCTCGTAGCAGATGCTCACACCCGCCTCGATGCCTGCGATGGAGAAGGTCGGAATTTCGGTACCGGGTGCGAAGTCGATCGGAAGCTCGAGTCCGAGCGACTCGAAGAATCCGCGGCCCGGGAAGCGCTCACCGAACGCGAGCAAGTGGCGCTTGTCATACCGGATCGACGTCTGCGCGACTGGATCGAGAAAGTAGGCGCGATTGACGGGTCGTTTATCTTCAAGTGCTGAGCCGACCCCGATGATCAGTGGCGCGCCGACTTCCGCGAGCAGTCGACTAAACGCGGTCGAATCCAAATGCGCGCCGAGTTTCCATTCCTCGATCATTCCTTCGGGCCACACAACGACCGCCGTCTGCTCACGCAGGACGAGTTCGCGGCTCGAACGCAGCAGGTCCAGCAGCAACTGTCGCGCCTCATCGATCGATTCGCCGTGCTTGCGTTCGAGTGGAATGAACGGCTGGAGATAACCAACGCGGAGTCGTTCCGACTCGGGCGGAGCACTGCTCAGTCGCGCTATGCCGATGCCCCACCACGACAGAAACGCGATGGCGATGACGACGCCAAGTCGAGTACGGCTCATCCAGCTCGCGTCGCGCCAACGGGTGACCCATCGCAGGAGCGCCGTCGCTAACAACATCGTGGGTAATGTGAGTCCAGCCAGGCCGGTCCACCATGAGAGCTGGGCCATCGTCGAGCTACCGCCGAACGCTGCGCCGCAGTGCCACGAAAAGATGCGTGGAAAGTACCGATCGAGGCAGAGCAATGCGAATGCGGCGCCGCACCAGCGCCAAGTCGCGAATCGCGAGCGTTCCGCCTGCGCGCTCGCGACGGCCCAAAGCGACCAGAGCAGCGCGTTCGGCAACAGCCACGCCGCGAACGCGAGCAGTCCCATGACCCACGCGGCGCCGGAGTCCGTTGCGCCACGCGCGACGAAGATGCGCTGAAAGTCGGCGACGGTTTGGGCGAGCCAGTAAGTCCCACCCCCCTCGATGACAAGTCCCATCAAGTAACCGCGTGACCAAGCTCCGCGATCATCCGCACATTTAACTGCTGCGAGCATCAACGCGAGCGCTGGAAAAATAAGCGGCCAAAGCCCGAACGGCGGATGCGCCAACACGAACGCACAGGCGCCTCCGATCCCGAGCCACGTCCGCGGTTGGAAGAGCTCCATCCATAGGCGCCTCGCAATTCGAAATGGAAAAGTCACGACGGCCCGCAAAAGCAGCCTCTCGCGCATTGGTAACGGTCACCGCCAAATCGAGCGGGCGACAGACAGTCCGCCCGCTTGCCAGTCCGAAAGCATGAGACTAGACTTGGCTGCGCTGGCGTACCAGTTGAATTACCCGCGCTTTCGCACGGTCTTGCCGCCAGCAACACACGGACTCAACCTTAGTCCCGACGACAGCACCGATTTGACCAAAGCGCATTCGCCGACGTCGGCCGCCTCAGCCGAACCATCTTCTCTCGGCTCGATGCCACGCACCGGCGTGTGGTTAGTCGGCGCAAAAGGCGGAGTCGCGACGACCGTCATCGTCGGCTCGTTGGCTGTTTGCGCGGGACTCGCGCGCCCGATCGGAATGCTCACCGCCGCCGAGGAATGTCGCGGGCTGCCACTCACCGCGCTCGATGCGCTCGTATTTGGCGGACACGATATTCGCACCATGACAGTGCGCGAAAGCGCAGAGCAACTCTACCGCGAAATTGGAACTCTGCGCCGCGAGTGGCTAGATGCACTTGACGCACAACTGCGCGCACTCGAGACGAACTTTCGGCCGGGCGTCTTGTATCACAGCGGTCGGGCAATCGAAGCGCTCTCGACCAGTCTGAGTGAGCCAACCGGCGCCGGCTCGCCGCCCCGCGCTCGCGCGGTGGTCGATCGGATCGCGTCCGACCTCCGCGAGTTCGCGCAAACCCACCAGCTCGAGCGAGTCGTCGTCGTCAACCTCGCGTCGACCGAGCCGCCGGTCGATCACAGTCCGCTGCAAAACAGCGCCGCCGGAATCGAGAAGCTACTTGAGTCACCACCAAGAACCGGCGCGCCTGCGACGTCCTACTTGCGCGCGAGTTCACTGTACGCGATCGCGGCCGCTCGCTGCGGCTGTCCGTATCTAAATTTCACGCCATCTCCAGCGGCGTTACTCCCCGGCATTGCCGAGATGTTCACGGCCGCGCGTTTGCCTTTCATGGGATCGGACGGTAAGACCGGCGAAACCTTGGTGAAGTCCACATTGGCGCCGATGTTTCGAATGCGGCAACTGCGCGTGTTGAGCTGGCAGGGCTACAACATTCTCGGTGATCGCGACGGACTCGTCCTCGCCGACGCGGAGAACAAGAAATCGAAAACCGACACAAAGGACAAGTTGCTGCACGAGCAACTCGGCTATCCACTCCACACGCATGTTGGCATCGACTACGTCCCGAGCCTCAACGATTGGAAAACGGCGTGGGACCATATTCATTTCGAGGGATTCCTCGGCAATCGCATGGTCATGCAGTTCGTGTGGCAAGGATGCGACTCAGTACTCGCAGCACCGTTGGTGCTCGACCTGGTGCGGTTCCTCGCACTCGCACATGCCCGCGGCGAATCAGGACCGCAGCCACATCTGTCCGCTTACTTCAAGAGTCCATTCGCGATGCGCGAGCACGATCTCACGAAGCAATTTGCGAAGCTCGAGGAATACATCGAACTCGTCCGCGCATCGTTGCCGCGCTGAGGCATGCCCCGGACGGCACCCCCAAAAAAATCGCGCTGCGGCAGCACGCCTAAAAAAAATTAGGGGCGTTCTTGGCAGAGGATGCCAGGAACGCCCCTTGGGCTCTGAGGTGGGGCAATGTGGGAAGGAGTATGTGTGGCAATGTTCAAGGGAAAGAGCTTAACCAGATCTTTCCGAGTTTCCAGGTCTCCGTTCGCCGGTTTTTTTGATCCGGCAATTCTCGCCTCTCGATCGCGGCGATCGCAGGCTTGTTACCTCGCTGGCGCATCCGGTGTTGGGTTCGGCGAGTAAAACGACGCCGAGGACTCCAGGAGTTCGCGCAATTCTTCCGGCGCCAGCACTTGATCCAGTCGTTCCACTTCTTTGTCGCCGAGGAACAAGATCAGAGTTGGAATGTCCTCAATCTCGTAGCGGTGGATCAACTCCAGGTCCTGTAGTGGCAGCTCCACTTCGGCGAACAGGATCCGACCTTCAAACTCGTCGGCGAGAAGTTCAAGTTCCCGACGAACAAACTCGCAGGTCGAAGCGAGCGGCGAACCAAAATGTACCAACATCAAACTTGAGTTTTTCGCAATCGCCTCAGACACCTGATTCGCACTGTAGGTCTTGATCCGCTCCATGATCAATCCTCCCAACTCGCTACTCTTCGCTAGTTCCGCCGACTCAGATTCAAACGTCCGCAGAGGGCGATTCGTTGCACTAGCGCTTTTATCCGAGCAAAACCGCCGCCAACTCTAGCAAACGAATGCACCGGGCTCCACAGTTCGTTTCCGGCCTCGTCTTAGGTCGGAAATCCTTCAAACAGTTCCCACTCTCGGCTTGGACCTACTGTCAATCCGTGTACATTAACCCACCTGTGCAGCCGCAGTTCCGGTTCGTTGGCCAAACACTCAGCGCCGATTAGCCAATTCTTGCCGGCTTCAACGCCGGCTTGACGCCACCGCGATCGCAAGAGGTCGGGCGCAAGTCGCTATGCTTGCGGAGCTTTCGGCAGAAGGGTGGTCTACACAGCGCGGATTCTAGCGTTCGAGACCGCATCCCGCAGCTGGAGTCTGGCAGAATTTTCCACAGGACGGGTCGCGGGCGGCTCACCCGGCTACCTCATTTGAGGTGTACGCCCAATTTTGTGTCGAGGAACCAAACGTGCGTGCAACGTTTTCCAGCACTCGAGTGTCACGGTATCTCGCACTCCTTAGCTTGATCGCTGCCGGATTTACGTGGGACGCTCCGCCCCCAAGCTTGGATCGATTGGCGCCACCCCTGACCGCCGCGAATCGTCGATCGATCGAGGTGGCGATCGACTCGGGCGACTGGCAACGCGCGGTCGACGAAAGTCTTGCTCTGTTGAATCGCGAGCGTCCGGAACTCGAACTTGTTGAACTGCTCGTCCGGGTCGCCCGTGACGGCGACGAGTCGCGAGCAAGAGCCATCTTGGACGGAGACGGCGCTGCCGGTTCATTACTGGCGGATCTCGCGAGTTATTTCGTTGCGTCGAACTTGACGGAGCGCTTGCGGCTAATGCAGGTTGCCCGAACTCGACATCCGGCGAGTCCAGAACTCGTGATCTTGGCGTCGAGGTGCTTACTGAATCTGGGTCGTCTCGACGACGTCGACACCAACTCCAAGCCACTTCTCGCGGCCGAACCGCAACACCCGCACATTGAGAATCTAGTTGCTGCGCTCAGCCACGCGCGCGGCGACGCGACCGCCGCGCGCCAACGACTGGAGGCGTTGTTGCAACGCGAACCTTCCGTTGAAGCACACCAACGACTTGCTGCTTGGTTGCTCGAGGCAGGTGACCTCGCTGGCGCAACGCGACATATCGAGGACGCGCTCTACCTAGCCCCAGCGAATGCCAATGTCCAGGTCCTTAGATTCGAAGTCGAGTTAGCGGCCGGCCGAGTTGAAGCCGCCGAACTCGCGATGCGCCACGCGCTGCGTCTGCGCCCCACCGATCCGCGCGTACGCGCTTTACCACTCGAACTCGCCCTGCACCGCGGTGATTTGCCCGGCGCGCTCCGACTCCTCGATCTTCAATCTGATGACCTTTTCGCTCGCGCGGCGGTCGTGGTTCCGCTCCGCTGCGAAGCTTACTTCCGCGCGCGCGACGCTGAGCGACTCGCGCGTGCACTCGGAGATTGGCGAGTCGATGCTGAGCCCGCGGCGTCCGAGTCAGTTGCTCCGCGAACCGCGCCTCGCGAATACTTCGTCGCCGCGCTCGCGTACTTGCGCGAGGACCTAGAAGCGCTGCGCACCGAAGTTGCCAAACTAACTCCGCGCTACCAAGCAACCGCCAACGACTGGTTGAGACTGCTGGAACAGGCGGGTCAGCGCCGCGCGGGCGCACGCCGATTCGTGGCCGTGCTCGCCGTAGCCGGAGGTCTGATCGCACTGACGC
The DNA here is from genome assembly GCA_046154185.1 of Planctomycetota bacterium. Classification (GTDB taxonomy): domain Bacteria; phylum Planctomycetota; class UBA8108; order UBA1146; family JAJFFE01; genus JBJXGE01. The sequence goes on along the minus strand of JBJXGE010000004.1, from coordinate 61,604 downwards.
TGATAGTGGTGTGGCGCCGACGCGGAGCCGCGCGCTGACGGCCATCCTCTCGGCATCGTCGCTCGCTGCGGCCCACAACTCACAGTTTCCAGCGCGCGCACCGATTCGTGGTTATTCAGACCGCCGCGTCGTGCCTATAATGCGCGAATCTTCGGATCCACGCTCGCTCCACGAGCATCGAACGCGCCGAACATGCTTCGGCCAATTAGAAGTGTTGAGGCCATGAGTCAAAATCCCGAATCGCTGACAGACAAGATTCAGTCCGTGCTCCGCCAGTTCCAGCTTCCGGGCACGAAGCAGGATCTCGTCTCCGCTGGCGCGGTGAATCGAGTTATCGCCCGCGATGGGAAAGTCAGCGTGATCCTGTCTTTCCCAGCGAGCGTCGCCGGCGCGCGCGATGCCTTGAAACGTGAAATTGAAGCAAAGCTGCGGACCGTGCCGGGTGTCGACTCCGTGCAAATGCTAGAGAAAGCCGCGCCATCCGCTTCACCCGGCGATCCACGTACGACGACCGGGCAAGGCGCCGGGAACGCGGTTGGCGGGCAGGGTGTGCCAGGCGTCAAACACATCGTCGCGGTCGCCAGCGGCAAGGGTGGCGTCGGCAAGTCCACCATTGCCGTCAATCTAGCGGCGCAACTCGCACGCCTTGGCCAGCGCACAGGCCTCTTGGATTCCGATGTCTACGGACCATCGATTCCAAAAATGCTCGGCCTCGAAGGGGCTCAGCCGCGCGTCACTCCGGATGAACGGTTGCTGCCGATTACCGCGCATGGACTCAAAACCATGTCGATCGGGTTCATGCTCGATGATGAGTCGCCGGTCATTTGGCGCGGACCGATGGTGACAAGTTTGTTGCGCCAATTCTTGTTCCAAGTGGAATGGGGTGACCTCGATTTCCTTGTCCTCGACTTGCCGCCCGGCACCGGCGATGCACAACTCACCATCGTGCAAACTGTGTCGCTGAGCTGTGGGCTCATCGTTACCACCCCGCAAGACGTCGCGCTCTTGGATGTGCAACGTGGCATCCAGATGTTTCAGCGCGTAAATGTGCCGATCTTCGGGATCGTTGAAAACATGAGCGTTTTCGTTTGCCCACACTGCAACAAGGAAACGGCGATCTTTTCTTCCGGCGGCGGCGCTGGCGCGGCGAAGCGCTACGAAGTGCCCTTCTTAGGATCCGTGCCCCTCGTCGCCGCTTATGTGAAAGCGGGCGACGCTGGCAAACCGATGGCGATTCAGGATCCGAAATCCGCGCTCGCAAAAGTGATGTTGGACGCCGCGCAGCGACTGATCGAGCAATACCCATAACACTTGGCGCGCGCCCTCACACCCGCAACAGCGCGTGTCCCGCTTCGACAACGCGTTCGGGAGTGATACCCGTCATGCAACGATGGTGCGCGAATGGGCACGACTTCAGATGGCACGGCCCGCACGGCACGTCCTCTCGTAGAACTATCGATTGGCGCAGGTGGGACGCGGTGTAACGCGGATCAGTGGGCCCCATCAAGACGACGCTTGGCGTGCCGAGCGCGTTGGCGATGTGCCAGGGTCCAGTATCCGTTGTGATCAGTAGGCGACAGCGTGTGAGCGCCCATTGGATCGAATCGAGACTGAGGAGTGCGCGTGCCGTGCTGTACGCCGGCGTCGTGAGTAGCGCCTCCAGTTGCGCGGTCAGCGATTCTTCACCGGGCCCACATAAAAGGAGCGGTCGCAGTCCGGTCGATTCGCACAGCGCGTCGACTGCGCGTGCGAGTATTGACAGCGGATAGACTTTCGAGCCGCCAAACGAAGCACCGGCGTTGATGGCCAGCAACTGTACGTCCGTGCCAACTCCGAGTTTCGCAAAGGCGGCCTCGCCGGCGGCGCGGGCGGCAACGCTCACCGTGAGTCGCGGTCCTTGCCCATCCGCGGTGGCGCCGAGCACGCTGACGAGTTCAAGATATTGCGCCACCATCGGCACGGGAATGATGTCCTCGGCGCGACGCCGCTCCGCAAGGAGGGGCGGAGAACGCCGCACGGCGCCCAGCCACGCACGCTTCGACAGTTTTCCAAGTCCGGCGAGCGCGTTGAGCTTGAGACGCGCGGTAAACGCAATTTTCTCGCGCCGGCGATGCGGCGCGAGACTGTGCGTTAAGAGCGGTCGCCGCCATTCGCGCGCGTATCCGACTCGCAGTGGAATTCCCGCACGCAGAGTTTCCCAGGCAGCGCGAAACGAATGCGGCAGCACGACCGCAAGATCCGCGTGAAGCGGTCGCAACAAGTCGATCGCAGCACGCGCTCCGACCCGACCACGCGGCAGCGCCAAATAATCGTCATGAATTTGCGCGCCAGCGAGCAAGTGCTCGAGATGCGCGCCACCGATCAGCGCGACTCTGGCCGCCGGGAATCTGCGGCGTAGCGCTCGCAACGCCGGAATAGCCATCACGGCGTCCCCGACCCATGTGGGCAGACGCACGACAAGTGTGCGAATCTCCCGTCCCGCAAAACTGGACATTACCCGGCGGCGCGTCCCATGCTTGCGAAGCGGCTCTTGTCTTGCGCGAATAGCAAGGATTGCTCGGCGCTCACGAGACCGGCGCGATACCGCTGCATGATGGAGTCGTCCATCAACTGCATGCCGTCGCCGCGGCCAGACTCGATCATCGACACGATCTTGTTGACCGCGCCTTCGCGAATACAGTTGGCAAGGCCCGTCGATGGAAAGAGCACTTCATTAACCGGCACTCGACCCTTGCCGTCTTTCTTCGGCATCAGCAATTGCGCAACGATTCCCTTGAGCGAAACCGACAACATGATGCGAATCTGATTTTGTTGGTCTTCAGGAAACACGTCGATGATTCGGTCAATGGTCTTGGCGGCGCTATTCGTGTGTAGCGTCGCGAACACCAGGTTGCCCATTTCCGCGGCCGTGATGGCGAGTCCGATGGTCTCTAGATCGCGGAGTTCGCCGACCAAGATCACGTCGGGGTCCTGGCGCGACGCATTTCGCAGCGCCTCGGCGAAACTCGACGAATCGACGCCGACTTCCCGTTGCGTGATGACGGACTTCTTGTTTTGGTGCACAAATTCGATCGGCTCTTCGATCGTGATAATGTGCTTGGAGTAGTTGCGATTGATGTAGTCAATGAGCGCAGCAAGCGTGGTCGACTTGCCGCTGCCGGTCGGTCCAGTGACCAGCACCAACCCATTTCGCATCTTGCAGAATCGTTCTGTCACGACGGGAACGTCGAGTTTCTCAACCGGCTGAATCTCTTCCGGAATCATCCGGAACACACCCGCCATGCCGTGCTGCTGACGGAAATAGTTCGCGCGAAACCGCGCGATCCCCGGCATCGCATAGGCCCAGTCCAAGTCATGACGCTCAAAGTAAATCCCCCGTCGCCGCTCATCGAGGACCTCAAGCAACAGGTCCTCCACCTGCGCGTTCGTCAGCGCCGGTTGGTTGAGCGGCCGCAGTTTGCCATGCACACGAATCTTCGGCGGCACGCCCGCCGACATGTGCAAGTCCGATCCGTGGGATTCCTTCACCATGCGCAGGTATTGATGAATCTTTGGTTCCGCCATGGCTCCCTTATTTCTTGAATCGATTCGAGTCTTCGGCGCGGAAGATCGCCTCGTCGCGTGTGATCAGCCCTTTATTCAGGAGTTCCTCGATGGAGTCGTCCATCGTCGTCATGCCTTTCGACCGCCCGGTCTGCAGTACGGAAATCAGTTGGAAGGTCTTGTTCTCGCGAATCATGTTGGACACGGCCGGCGTCGCAAACATGATTTCCAGCGCCGGCTCGCGGCCGAGCCCGTCGGCGCGCGGTATGAGCTGCTGCGAGATGACGCCGCGCATCGACTCCGACACCATCGCTCGGATCTGCTCTTGCTCCTTCGGCGGAAACACGTCAATGACGCGGTCGATCGAGCGGATGGCGTTGGTCGTATGCAAAGTGCCCATCACAAGGTGGCCAGTCTCGGCCGCCGTCACTGCCATGGAAATCGTCTCGAGGTCGCGCATTTCCCCGACGCAGATGACGTCTGGGTCCGCGCGCATCGCTGAACGCAACGCCGTGCCGAAGTCCTTGGTGTGTACTTCCACATGTCGCTGGTTGACGTTGCAGTTGCGCGACTGAAACATGAACTCGATCGGGTCCTCGACCGTGATGATGTGATCGTGCCACTGATTATTGATGATCTCGATGAGCGCCGCCATCGTCGACGACTTACCGGATCCCGCGGGCCCTGTGATCAGAACGAGGCCTTGTCGATACAACGTGAACTGCCGCAGGGAATCGGGCAAGTGCAGTTCTTCCAGCGTCGGCACCTTCGCCGGAATCACGCGGAACACGATGTCGAGACCCTTCCGCTGCCGAAATGCGTTTGTGCGGTAGCGGCCGTGCGGCTCCCGGTCGAAGCAGAAGTTGCAATCGTTGCGCGTCTGCAGAATCTCCCACTCCTCGGCGGTCATCAGCGCCCGAATCGCACGCTCCGCATCCTCGGGCGTGATCACCGGATGTTTCATTTTGATGAGGTGACCGTGGAGTCGCAGCATTGGCGGACTATCGACTTGAAAGTGAAAGTCGGAAGCGCCGAGCTCGCGCGCCAGCTTCAAATATTCGCCGAGCGGCTTACCCGCCAGCAGACTAAAATCGCGGCGCACGATATCGGCAACTTGCGTTGCGCCGGCCGGCGCGCTCGGCACACTGCGAACGGGTTTGGGCTTCGCCTCGTTCGATGTGTCGGACTTCGACGCGTCGGACTTCGCAGCAGCGGGATCCGCCTTCGTCGCCGCTTCCGCTTTGGCGCCGCCGCCATCCGCCATGGACTCGATCTTGCGGCGGATCGCGCCGATGTGATTCTCGGCGACATAACCCTTCGCAAGCAGCAGATCGGCAAGGTCGCCGTTCGTGCCGCCGCGTTGGAGCAAGGTTGTGCACTCGCGCAGTTGCTCTTGGGTGACCAGGTTGTTCTTGAGTGCGATCTTCAAGAACATCTGGTCGGCGTTGGAAAGCTGAACAGGCGCGTTCTCGGGCATGCCGGCTCCTCTCGGCGCTTCTCAAGTGTGGCGGACCGTGTCCGCAAGTGCGGTCAACGCCGGACGATGGATCGCAATTTATGGAGAATGGCTCAGCGGGCGAACTTCTTCGCGTCGCAGTCGCCGCGCATGCCAGTCGACTCGAATGTTGAACGACCTATTGCGGTAAGACATTCGCTTGCAGCACAGCGCCGAAATGCTGTGCACCGCAATCCCCTCGTGATCGCTCGCGCTAACGATTCTTCGGCGAGCGTGGCAATCTTAGGGGATCGAGTTGCTTTGGCAATACCGGGCCTTCAATCACGGCGTGCGCGATCAACCGCCCTCCCGGCTTCGCAGCCGGGACAGGATCGCGGTGGTGGATAAATCCGGCTCGAGTTCAACCAAGACGACTTTGCCGCCCCGGGCCTCGACGAGTTCGCGCCCGACCACCGTCTTGTTGACGTAGTCCGCGCCTTTGACGAGCACGTTTGGAGCGAGTCGCCGAATCAACTCAATGGGTGTGTCATCGTCAAATACGACGACGTGGTCAATGGCCGAGATGCTGCTCAGCACGCGGCCGCGCCGGTCCTGGGTATTGACCGGCCGATCAGACCCTTTGAGGCGCCGAATCGAAGCATCGCTGTTGAGTCCAACGACCAAAATATCGCCGAGAGCGCGCGCCTTCTGCAGTAATGCAATGTGTCCGGAATGCAGCACATCAAAGCAGCCGTTAGTAAAAACGACTTGCTGACCTTGCGCCCGCGCGCGCTCGACGATGCGCCGCGCTTCGTCCTCGCCACGCACTTTCGAATACTCCCCCGACGCATGCGCGCTGAGCGCTTCCGCGATCTCCCAGCGTTCGATCGGCGTCACGCCGACTTTGCTGACCTCGACGCCCGCGCCGGCGTTTGCGAGTTGTACCGCGTCCGCGACGTTCCACGCGCTCGCGAGCGCGAGCCCCAAGAGCGACAGCACCATATCGCCCGCCCCCGCGACGTCCGTGACAGCGCGCGCGCGGGTTGGAAAGTGTTGGTGTCCCCCAGCGCGAGAACACAAGAAGATTCCCTCACGGTCGAGCGTCAACGCAACGTGCTCGAGTTCCAGCTCCCGCAAGAGCTTCTCACCGGCCGCCAGAAAATCCGCCGGCGAACGCAACTCGATACCGCTCGCATGCTGCGCTTCGAATCGATTCGGACAAATCAGAGTCGCACCGCGATAGCGGTTGTACGTAACCGATCGTCCGGGATCGACGAGCACGGGGATGCGGCGTTGGCGCGCCTGTCCGATCACCCGCGCGACAACGGGCTCCGACAAGAAACCCTTCTCATAGTCGGATACCAGCACGGCCGCCGGTGCGTGGCTAAAGGCTTGGTCGAGAGCGACGTCGATCCGCGCCAGTTCGCGCGCACTTGGCGCCGCCGAATCTTCCCAATCGATTCGGCAAACCTGTTGCTGCGCACGATGCGCTTGTTGCACGCTCGCCATAACCCGCGTCTTCCGCGTCGTGCGGCGTTCCGTGCTGGCAACCACCCCACCGAGCGGTACGCCGAGTTGCGCCAAGAGTTCGACCAGCTTGCGGCCAGACTCGTCGTCGCCGACCAAGCCGCAGACCTCGACGGGCGCGCCGAGCATTGCCAAGTTCGCAACGACGGAGCCGGCGCCACCGACTTTAATTTCGAGATGATGCGCCGCAACCACGGGAACGGGCGCTTCTGGCGAAATACGACCAACGGAGCCCCACACGTATTCATCGAGCATCAGGTCGCCGACAACCAAAATGCGCGGCGACCCCAGTCGATCGAGCGCTGCGGCTGTCAATGCCTGGGCGGCGATCATGCGCGCTCCGTCTGCCGCCGCGCGGCCGCGCGTTTGAGCTCGAGCAACAGCGCGACCCGAAACAGCGGAATGTTGATCTCGTGATGACCGGTGATCGAGATTCCGCGTTCAACGGGTCGGCGCAGCACATTCACACTTGTCCGATAGTGCTGCAGCATGTCGAAGTTGATCGCCGTGAGCTCGCGCAGCGGATAACCGACGTTGCGCGCCAAATTAACAACCTTGAGGAAAATCTCAGGCAGCACGACGGCCGAACCCAGGTTCATCCAGACGCCGCCGGCGAGTCGAGTCGCAATGCCCGCCAGCAAGCGAAAATCGTAGAGTGATGCGGCGCCGAGCGCCGCGCCATCCATCTCAGGGTGCATGTGCACGACGTCTGTGCCGAGCGCGACATGCACCGTCGCCGGAATCTCCAGTCGAGTGGCGGCTGCGAGTAAAGAGTGGCGCAAAAAATCCGGGTGTCCAGCTGCGAGGATCTGCGCGCCGAGCGCTTCGCCGAGTCCGCGTCCGGCTGCTGCCGCACGTGTGGCGGCTGCGGCATACGCGACTGCCGTTTCGCGCGCCATACCGAATCGTCCGTCCGCGATATTCGCCGTGACGTCTTCTGACGTCTCGCCGATCAGCCCAATCTCGTAGTCGTGGATTGCCGTCGCGCCGTTCATCGCAAGGGCCGAGACGCAGCCGCGCTCCATTAAGTCGATAATCACGGGGGCTAGCCCAGCTTTGACGACATGACCACCAAGCGCCAACACCACCGGCGCGCCGCGTTCGATCGTGCGCGCGGTGCATTCGGCCGCGGCGCGCAACTCGTCCGCCGCTAAGAGTCGCGGCAGACTTGCCAGCAATTCTTCAGTCGTGCAGTGCGGTCCTGGCACGCCCGCGAACTCACGCACTCGAACTTTATTGCGACGCTCCGCGATCGGAATCGACCGTACGCGTCGGAGGTCGAGCGGCTCAATTTTGGGATTGAACTTAGCTGGGTCGGACAACAACCGGCCTTTCCGCACGACGGACGAGACGAATCTACTGCGGTGCAGCAGCGGGCGCAGCAGCGGGCGCAGCAGCGGGCGCAGTAAGGAGCGCAGCAAAGCGGCCGGAATCCTAGCAAATGCGTGCGCATGAAGTCAGCCGAAATTAGGCGCGCCGACGCAGCGGGAGCAGGAGTTCGTCGGCGTCTAGCTCCAGTGGATAGGTGAGCTGCAGTATTGGCATCGAGGAATTCTGGCGCTCCGACAACGGCGCGAGTTTCACGCCGTCTTTCTCAGTCGTGATCAAACAATCAACGCGATGGCTGGCCGCCCAGGCGCGCAGCGCGTCGAGATCGGCGACGCGATACTCAAAGTGGTCGGCGTAGACACGCTGTGCGACCACGTCCATGCCAGTACGCGCGAGATCGGCAAAGAACGCCGCTGGATTGCCGATACCGGCGAACGCGGCGCACCGGCGCGCGATCGTCAGCGGAAACTCGACGCCGTCGAGCGCGAGCAGCTTGCGAGCGCCGACGGACGTGGCGAAGACTTGCAGGTGCGGAAAGAAATGCCGCAGGAATGTCCGCAGAATCGCGAGCTGCTCCGCAGACACGAGTTCCACCCGTGTCAGTGCAACCGCGTGAGCGCGCCTGAGCGCGTCCCATGGCTCGCGCAACAGGCCGCGCGGCAAGAGCCGTCCGAACCCAAAAGGACGAGTCGCATCGAGCACAACAAGGTCGCAGTCGCGCGCGAGCTGACGATGCTGAAAGCCATCGTCGAGAATGAAGAGATCCGTTCCCGGCGCGCGCTCGAGCAGTCGCAAGCCGGCGCGATAGCGATTGGGATCTTGCAGGTGCGGAACGTCGGGGAGTTGTCGCGACAACAGTTGAAACTCATCGTTGCCGTCGGGACCGCGACGATAGCCGCGGCTGAGAATCGCCGGCTTACCCCCGAGCCGCAGCCAAGCGCGCGCAAGCGCGGCGACGATCGGTGTCTTTCCCGTGCCGCCAGCGACCAGATTGCCGACCGAGATGACCGAGCGCGGCAAAGTGAACGGCCAATTGCCGGCCCGAATTCGCGCTTCGGTGCGCGCCGAGTTCCACGCGATCGCCGTGCGATACGCGGCTTCGGCGCCGCATAAAAGCGGCGTGAGCCAACCCGGTGGTCGCTCGAGCAGACGCTCCATGCTCATGTCGAGATGCTCTTACAGTACGACCTCAACTCGACCGCGCGCGCACAGTTCCCACCGCGCTGCCGTGCATCTCCGTGAGAATCTCGAGCACTTGCTTTTCGTTCATGTAGCGGAGTTCGACCAGGATTTCGCCGAGAAATTGCCGCGGACCATTCTCGGCTTCCTGATGTGCTTGCCGACTTAGCGCTTCGTAGAGCTGCGCAGTCGTGATGTAGCCCTTTTCGAATGCCACTTCGCCGAACATCCGGACGCTTGGAGACTTCATCACCGCCCGATCTCCTTACAAACCGGTCGTTCACGACCCGGTCTCGATCCCGAACGAATCCTGGCACAACCCGCGACACAGCGGGTTCGGCCGCTCCGTCAGACTGCGTGGTCATCCTTCATAAATCCTAACCTATTTGGCGCGAACGCTATTTTTGGCAGCGCTGTTTGAGGTAGTAGAGATCGTCAGCAAGCTGCGTAATTGACTGGCGTTGAGGGAGAGTCGCGAAAAGCGCTGCCGGCATGGCCTGTGGACCATTGAACGCTCCTGACAGGCCGCCCGCGATCGCCGTCGTTGTCGTCACCGAACCGCCTGCCATCAGACAACCTCGTACCGTGCTGACGAAATCGATCGGCGTGCGCAAGAAATAGTAAAGCGCCACCATCAGCGTCGGCAACGCGGCGCGCGGCGCGGTTCGATTATTGTCAGTATTTCGAACTTGCGAACCGACGCGTGTCATGGCCTCGAGAGCATCCTCTTCTTTGACGGACAAGTAGTACGGCAGCCGGTGGATTTCGGCGGCAACAATCTCGCTGTACGGCGCGGACGCGCGTGCTATCGAGTCGAGAAAATCGCCGAAGATGATTTCAGCATGCGTCAAGTTGAAGGCCACGGCTCTCGCGGTGGCCACGGCCGCCGCTACCGTTTGAGTGTCCATCTGCGTCATGCGCGTCGCTAATCGCGTGTCCGCTTGCAACCGGTCCTCATCGTCATAGTGCCAAAGTCCAATCGCGATCGCGCGCACGGCCGCGCCAGCGCCCTCGCTCCCGTCGAACTCTGCACCGCTCGATTGCCAATCGGCCGAACCATCGGCGATGCGTTGCAGCGCTGCCGCGGTCGCGCCGCTGCGACGCATGAGTCGGTGATCCCGCCACACGCGCACCAACCGATGCGCCAGCGCACTCGCGTCAAAGCCCTGGGACTCGAGCACGCTTCGCGCCGTTTCGAGACCCAGCAGGGTGTCGTCGGACGTGTGGCCGAGTTGATAGTAACCCGAGCGGTGGCGGCAAAAGCGCTCCGTGACCGAATCTCCCAACCCCGACATGAACGCGCGCGACGCGCCCTCGTACGGGAAGCCCATCGCATCGCCGATCGCGCCGCCGGCGAGCGCACCTAGAAACCGTCCCTTGAGTTGTGATTTCAGCGCGCTGTCCTTGCCCACCACCAAAGCTCCGCCACCACCGAATTCGTAGTTCTCGGCCGCGTCAAGTTGTGACATGACACTTGGAATTGCAAGAGCCGGCCCTTCGGCCATGGGAAGGAAATGAGCGCGTCACTCGGCTTGCTCGTCGCGCGCCAAATCATTCGCCACCGTCGAAATCAGCGACGCGCGCCAATCGTCGTACGATCGCGGCGCGCGCTTCTTGCGCCAAAGCGTGCGCAAATCTCGCCACCAGCCGAGACCGATTCCCGCTTGGATCGCGGCGCCGCTCGTCGGTCGCCCCGCATCGGCGGCGATTCGCACGTCGCCCGTGACCTCGGTCGGCCCGGATTCCGCGCGCTGCGGCTCCGCGGCATCGAGCAGCCATTTTGCGCCGGCGGGCAAGTCCAATTGAGCGCCGTTCCGACTCGGCAGCGCTCCATCGACGGTCCGCTCATACCAAAAATCCGGCGGAACTACCGGCACATCCGTGGGCGACCAAACCTCCGGAGCCTTTGCGACGCGAAACGTTTCGAACGGCGCGTCGAAACTCGCGTCCCGCGTCATCGCAACTCGCAGGCCCGGCGCTGGCTCGCCGACTACCAACAATCGCGCGCTCAACGACTCACTGCCCGCGTTCACTTTGGTTCCCGCCGAGAAACCAAAGCGCTCAACGAGATCGCGACTCACATTGCCAACGTTTATCGTCGCATCAAAAACCGGCGGAAAGCACTCGGTGCGATAGCCGAGATCGATGAGCCGATCCGTATTCCAGCGGGTTGCTACGGGCGGCTCGACGAGACCGCTCGCCCAGGCGAAACTCACGTGTGTCGACAGCGCGCCACACAATCGATACCGCACGTAGTCAAGAACGCTGAACACGACTCCTATACGAGGACGAAGTCGCGGTTCGCGCGCCGGCAACTCCCGCAGCGCGGCCGCGAGATCGATGCGCTTTGAGGTCGGGCTAGCCCCGTTCGGCGCTAACTTCGCCGCGGAATAGTCGAGCCACGGCAATTCTCGAGGGTGAATCGGCGCGAGTTCACGATCGAGCACGACCACGCCAGGATCAGCAACGAGACCAATCGCGGCGACTCGTCCCGGCCGCAGGTCTCCGACGCGCACCCGTTGATCGAGCGCGGCGATCAGCGTTCGAAAGTACTCCTCGGGATGACAGCCCCACCATTCGTCGACGGGCACCGCGAGCGGCTCCGACCAATCCCCCAACCACTCACCGCGACGATCGATCAGAGTCAAATGAAGGCAACTCGCACGAAACTCGACGCCAAGCAGGAGAGTCACGGCTGCTCCCCCGGTCGCACATAGAAGTCCGGCGGCACGGTGGGATTGAGCGTGTAGGACTTTGTCACGATCCGACGCCGCTCGGCGCCGTCCTGCAGCAACACGCGTTGAAATGGCAACAAGACGCCGTCGACTTCACGAAAGTCGCTGGTCCGCTCTTCTTGCAACACCGCGCCCGCGGGCGTGACCATGACTTGGCGCTTGTTCACGATCATGAAGTTCTCCGGATCGATCATGAACTCGGCGGACGATGCCTTGTCGCGCGTGAGGCGCAAAACTCGCACGGGTTTCTGGTCGAGCGTCTCCGGCGGCAATTCTTCCGCTTTGTCCGCAATGGCGTCAGCTGCCGCTAGGAAGCCTGTCGTCGAAGTGAGAAGTGAGCGCCGAAACTGCGTCACTTCGTCGCTGCGCATGTCGACAATACCTGCTTTCGTCCGCTGCCAACCGCTGCGACCGGCGAAGCACACGACGTTTTCCTCCGTCGCGCCTTCATTCAACATGTCGAGCCGCATGTGGTCTGGAAATTTCACGACCGCGCGCACGAAACGTTTGAGTTCACCGGTCTGCACGCGAATCACCTCATCGGACTCCCAGCCCAGCGACTTCAATTGCGCGAAACGCTCGCGGCCGCCGGCGGCGACGAGCACTTTGTCGAGCAGTTCGCGGCCATCCTTGATGTTTGGCGTCGACGTAACGGTTGGCGCACCGACGAACTCACCGAGTCGTTCGACTTTGACGCCGTACTTCTCGAGCGCGGTCGCGAGGCTTGCCGGCCCGGCGACGACGAGCTTGAGCTGATCGACCGCGAGCCAGCGGGTTGCCGCCGCCTGCAACGCTTCTGGGCTCACGGACGCGGTGTTACTGAAACGATCATCGTTCGCAATCGAACCTGCGAGCGGTGTCCCGGGTGTGCGAGAGTTGGCGTAATCGGCGACCGCGAACTCTTCCTGCAAATCCGAGACTCGTACCTGCTCGCCGGCCGTGAGTGGACTCGAGCGGAGCCGCTCGTACGAGGCGAAGACTTTGTCGAGCGTTTTCGTCAAGTCGGCCGCGGAGCACGAACCGGAAGTGAATAACAGACCGCAGCCACCGAAGGCCGGTTGTAAGAACGATGAGATCGGAACCGTGGTGAGCTTGTCGATGGTCGGAGTCAGCCGTTTTACCGCTGAAAAGTCGCTGAAGTCAGCGGCGAACTGCTGCCGCACTCCGACGCGAAACAACACATCCTGCTTGCCGTCCGTTACAACGAGACCGATGGTGCGCCCAGGCAGCAGGGTTTCCATCTCAGGCGCCGACGCCATTCGCTCCGCCGTTCCCTCCGCTCGTTGCCAGCCGGCGAAAACAGTCGGCAACGCCGAGAAATCCGTGTCCGTGACCTCGCCGCTGACGAGGAAAATCGTCGCGTCCGGCCGATAGTGCGCTTGGTGAAACGCGCGCACATCCGCGATGGTCATGGCGTCGAGTGCGGGTCGCTGCGTTTGGCGAACTGCACCGAGCGCGCGGTAGAAGTATTGCGCCACGACTCGATCAAGGTCCGCGCCCGCGGCTTTTTCCTCCGCCGCGATGATGCCGACCTGATGACGCATCGCACCCTCGTCGAAAACCGGCGACCGCAACATTTTCAGAAACATCGGCGCCGCAATCGAAAGCGCGGTGCGTGGTCCGCGCAAGCTGAGCACGAGCTGCTCCCCGCGATTCGAAAAGTCCACGCTGCTGCGGATGCCGGCCGCTTCCGCTCGCGATTGGTCACGAATCATGCGCGCCACGAGCTCGGCGATTCCGGGCGTCGTTCCATCAAAACCGGCGCCAGCGCGGACGACCGCGCTCAACCGCATTTCGCCGGTGCCCGGTTGCGGAAACACGTGGAGCTCCGCACCGTTCGCGAGTTGCTGCGACTTGAGTCGCGACGGCGCCGCTTCGACCGAGTTTGTCGCTCGCAAACCGAGCAACAAACAACCGGCGCCGAACGCGACGGCGCCCACGGCTACCGACCGCCATCTCGACTTGGACTTCCATTGCTCGTGGTCGTGGCGCATTCTGAACTCGTGAGCCATCGCTCGACTCCTCCCGCGGACGCACCGCGATCTATTTTGATTGTGCGCTTGAGTGCGCTCGGCGACGTTCTGCACTGTCTGCCGGCGCTCGCCGAAATGCGGGCACGGTGGCCCGAGGCGCGCATCGATTGGGTGTGCGAAACGCTTGGGGCCCGCATCCTCGACGGTCATCCGGACCTCTACGCCGTGCATCATTTCCCGCGCAAGGAACTGCGCGCGCAATTTCGTCACCCCACCCGCTGGCTGAGCATGTTCGGGCAATGGCGGCGATTTGTCACGAGTCTGCGCCGAGTTCGTTACGATTTGGTGGTCGATCTGCAGGGAAATTTGCGCTCACAACTGATAGCACGACTCGCCCGCGGCCGCTACCGCGCCGGTTTCCATCCAAGTGAAGTCAAAGAATACGCGTGGCTCTTCCGTTTTCGGCGGCCGGCGCGGGCCGCCGGCCGAGTGCACCGAGTCGAGAAGTCGCTCGCGCTCGTCGACTGGCTCGCCGGCACCCCCCATTCGGCGACGCCTTCGCCCCGGCTCCCCGACCTCAGCGCCGAGTTGAAGCGACTTACTTCTGAACTCGGACCGCTGGATTCGGCGCGACCCTTGATCTTGCTGCATCCGTTCGTCAGTAACTTCGGGCGTTTCAAGGAATGGCCGGCCGAGGACTTCGCGGCATTGGCGGCGCGACTCAAACAAGCGAATAGCCGTGTCCTCGTGAGTTGGGCGACGAGCGAGCGCGCCGCAGCCGAGCAAATCTGCCAGCGTTCGCACGGCGCGGCCGAGCTGGCACCGGCGACGCCGACGTTGCGCGACATGGCCGCACTGATCAGCCTCGCAAGCGTTGTCGTCGGCGCGGACACCGGTCCCGTGCATCTCGCCGCCGCGCTCGATGTCCCGTTGATCGCACTCTATGGTCCGAAAGATCCGACGATTTACGGTCCGGTGAGTCGTCGAGCGCGCGTGCTGCGCAGCGACGCGCCGTGCTCGCCGTGTCTCCTTCGCAAGTGCGAACACGCCATCTGTATGCAAACCATAGAAGTCGACGACGTTGCTCGCGCGGTCGAGGACCAACTTCAACTTGGGGCGGAACCCAGACGGGATCGCGGGGTTTGAGCATCAGTCTTGTAGCTACCCGCGTTCTTGGAAGGAGCACGTCTTGCTGACAAAACGACACTCTCGGCGAGCGGTGCGTATGGTCGCGCTGACTTCGAAGTCGATTTCACTCGTGATATTCCTGGCGTTCGCGAGCGCGAGCTTCGCGCAATCGGAAGCGCCTGCGAATGGCTTTCAGCAAAACCGCGACGGCGTTGAAGCTCCGCGGCGGCAGAAGATCCGCGAGCACATGCAACACGCCGACGCGAACGGCGATCGCGCAATCGATCGCCGCGAGTTTCCCGGGCGACCGAAACGACTTGAGCGGCCCGATCGAAACAGCGATGGACAACTCGATTCGACGGATCGCGCCGAACATCGCAAACAAGTCCGGGAGCGCGTACGGACACGAATTCGCCAAGCCGACGAGAACCGTGACGGCCGACTCAGCCGCAGCGAGTTTCCCGGGCACGACGAGCGCTTCGCGAGACTCGATGCAAACGGCGACGGATTCATCGATCGCGCCGAATTTGCGCAGGCGATGAAAAAACGCCGCGATCAACGCGGTGCCGCCGACGACAACCGACTCGATCGCCCAAAGGTGGATCGCGAGGGCGCTCGAGAACGAATCCGGGCGCGGCTCCGCGCGCTGGACACAAATGGCGACCGCCGCATTGAGCGCAGCGAGTTTCCCGGGCAACCGACGCACTTCGACCGACTCGATCGAAATGGCGACGGTGCGATTGATCGATCCGACCGACCCGAGCGCAAGGAGCGCAGTCATCGGAAACACGCCGAACCCGGCGCCGACCGCCGACGCCCGCGCGGTGAGTCACCCGAACAATCGACGCCGTCGTCGCCAGCGCCGTCGCGACCGGGGTCTTCCGTCATTTAGCCACTGATCCGATCGAATTCGCGAGCGAGAGAGTACCTTCCGGCACTCTCTCGCTTTGTTTCTTGGCGCTTGAGAACGCGTCGCGTTGCCGGCTGCGCGCACACGAGATACCATTCGGACCTTCACCAAATGGGCACATTCGATGAAAGTCCGATCATGACGACGACTCGTTCGCGGCGCAAACCACGCTTAGCGTCCGCGCTCGGATTGCTGCTGCTTTCGCTCTGCTGCCGCGCGACGAACGTGCACGCCGGTGGTGGCGCCGAGCATGCAATTCTCATCATTCCACCGGACGATCCCGCGGCGATTTACCTCGGACACTACTATCGACACGCACGCGCGATCCCGGAGAGCCATGTCGTTTACATGTCGCCGGCCGGCGCGAACTTCGCCACCCACGTCGCGTATCAAAATGCCGCGATCGCCGCGGTCATCGCGCAACGCGGTCTCACCGGGCAAATCGACTACATCATCGTCGCACCGTGCGCACAGTTTTTCGTACCGGCACCCGGGCTCGTCACCGATGGCTGCGCTCCGGTAACTCGCTTCGCCTTGTCCTCCGCCTACACCCTGGCGCACATCGCGCCGCAAGTGCTCGCGGGCGGCCTACCGTCGAGTTACGTCAATCAGTACTACAGCGCCGGAACTCAGGCGCTCGCGTTCGATAGCGATAGCCGCTGGGCCGGCGGCAGCGTGACGGGGAATCCGAGCGCGCCGCGCTATTACATCGGAATGCAACTCGGCTACCTCGGAGAACGTGGAAACAGCGTCGCGGAACTCGTCGACATGATCGACCGCAGCGTCGCCGCCGACGGCGCGCGACCCGCGGGCACGTTTTATTTCATGCGCACGCCGGATCCCTTCCGCAGTCCGCCGCGCGATCCGTTTTTTGCGGCCGTGATCACTGCGCTCAGCACGCTCGCCGGCAGCGGGATTCTCATCGACGCCGTACTGCCGGTCGGCGCGACGCAAGCGCTTGGTGTGATGACGGGTTGGGCGGATCCCGACATCGCCGGCACGGACATGACACTCATCGAGGGCGCGTTTTGCGATCACTTGACCAGTTACGCGGCGACGTTCGATACGGCGTCGCAAACGAAGTTGTCGCGCTGGATCGCCAAGGGGGCGAGTGGCTCGCACGGCGCAGTCGAGGAACCGTGCAATTACGCAGGCAAGTTTCCGCATCCGCGCGTGCACCATTATTACTTTCAAGGCGCGGCGCTCGGCGAGGCGGTGTTGCGAAGTCTGCAGTACGTGCCTTTTCAGGGGCTCCTGTACGGCGATCCGCTCACGCGACCGTTCGCGCACCTGCCGATGGTGACGGTGCCAGACGCGCCCTCGATGCCGGTGAGTGGGGTGATCCAGCTCACGGCGCTTGCATCGACAACGCACCCGACGGCGGCGATCGCCGGTTTCCGACTCTATGTCGACGGCGTTCCGGTCGCGTCCCAGACGGGGGGCGGCCCAGTGACGTTTGATGTCGACACCGCGCAGCTCGGCGATGGCGTGCACGAAATCGTCGTCACCGCGCACGACGGTAGCGCGGTCCGCAGCGAAGGACGATGGCTGGGACAGCTCGTGTCGACCAACCACGGCGACGCGGTCAGCGTAACGAGCGATTTGGCGGCGGGCGATCTCTCGACCAGCTTTCAAATAGCGGCGGTCGCGTCGGGCGCACCGATGGAGTTACGCCTCTACGCAAACGGCCGACTCATCGCGGCGGCGTCCGCAGTGGCGAGCACGAGCTGGACGATCCGCGGTCAAGAATTCGGCGCCGGTCCGGTGACGTTGCGAGTGGCGGCGGAATACTCGACGGGGCCAGCGGCGATCAGCGCACCGCTCGACCTGGCGATCGCTTTTGCCAACCCGCCGGCCGGAACCGCCGGCAGCTCGGCGCCCATCGCGTACAGTTATCACTGCAACTTCGCGACGGACGGGCCGCTTCTCATCGAGTTACCGGCCACGGATGCCGATGGCTCGGCGCTCACGTACTCGATTCTCGCGGCACCGACTTCTTGCACCGTCAGTGGCGCGCCGCCGGTGCTCCTTGTCAGCCCGACGGCCACCGGACTCTGTGGCGATGACTCGCTCGTCTTCCAGGCAAGCGATGGGATGCAGACCTCCGCGCCGGCCACGGTCACGCTGCGGTATGTCGTGCGGCCGTTCCTGCGCGCCGACGTCAATGACGACGACGTCGTCGATGTCGCGGACGCGATCGGAATGCTGAGTTATTTGTTCGGCGGCACGACTCTCGGGAGTCCGGCCGGAGCCGACATGAACGGCGACGGCCTCACCAATATCGGGGATCCCATTTACTTGCTGGGATTCCTGTTCGGCGCCGGCCCGCCCCCCCCGCCGCCGTTTCCGAGTGCCGCGTGCTTGTGAACCTCGGGAACCGGCGGAGCCTTACTTCTTCACAAGAGCAATGTCATCGACATAGATTGTCATCGGTCGCGAACCCGTGAATTTGATGCGGAGGTCTTCGACCTCGCTCCATTTGACTTCGCCGAATTTGAGAAACTCCTTAAACGGAATCTCAATGCGCTGCCAACCCTCGTGCGGCTTGCGCTGCGAGACAAGCACGTTGTCTCCCGCTGCGCCGGTCCCGCCCTTCGACTTGCCCGGGGCCTTGAACACGACCGCGTACGACGCGCTACCCCGCTCAAAATACATCCAATAGCTCAAGGCGCGATACTGCTCGAGATCCTTGGGCAGCTCTTTCACTTTCAGCTCGGGTTCGTTGCCCGTCGGTTCCCATTTGATGCACCGCTTGCCGCGCCGGGCCAGGCCAGGATCCGAACAGAAGCTTTTTCCGCTCTTCTCCCCATAACGGCCGCTCTCGACCTCGAAGCTCTCGATGACGAGATAGAGTTCCCGCTCGAGCTCCAGGACAAATTCCATGAACTTCTCTTCGATCGGTGTCGCGCGAATCTCCTCGAACTCCTTGGCGGCGCGGTCCAGCAGCGCTTTCTTCTCTTCGCCGCCCGCGAGACTCTTGCGTAACAATGTCAACCGCACACCACCGGCCGCTCCTTTTTGCCAGGACCGCACCGTGCCCTTGGTGCCGCTGTCTTTCGCGAACTTGACCGCGTCCTGAAACTTCTTCGCGGCCTCTTCGTAGTTGCCGGCGCCAAAAAGTTGTTGGCCGTCCGCAAAGAGCTGCTGACCTTCGGGCTTACTCCAATGGAGTTCGAGCGGCGGCGCGGGCGTGTCCTGCGCTGAGACCCAACCGATCCCAAGCGCCACGCAGACGATCGAGGAAATCGCGAACATTCGAATCATGACTCACCTCGTTTCACCAAGGGAGAAACTCGCCCTTAAACAAGTGCATGGCGCCGGCGATTGTATGCGCTGGCGGCGCTGTCGAGAAACACGATCTCGCGCGGCAACGACTACGCGTTCGTCAGTGACTCAGCCTGTTGCTGTCGGCGCGCCAAGATCTCCGGAGTCGTGTGCCATCGTTTATGCATCCATATCCACTGCTCCGGATACTCGCGAATCACGGCTTCGAGTTGCGCACTCCACGCGCGCGTGATCTCCAGCACCGGATCGGCCGCACCGGCCACGTCCTCCCGCACAATGGGACGTCCCGTAATGAGGCGATAACCCGCGGCCACTCGCACGCAATAAAGCGGCAAAATGGGCGTGTCGAACTTGAGACAGAGCTTCGCCGGCGTCTCCACGGTGTACGCCGCGCGGCCAAAGAACGGCAGGAAAATCCCCGGCACTTGTTTCGCGTCGACGTCGCTCAGCATGCCGACCGGTCGATTCTCACGCAGTCGCCGCACGGCGGCCATGAGCGGCTGGTCTTGGTACAAAACCTCGCACGAACTCAGACGTTTGCGCATCCGTTCGACAAGCCGTTGATAACCCACCACGCGATAGCGCCGGGCAATATACGTCGCTTCGCGGCTACGCGGATTGACACACGACGGAACCAGCTCCCAATTGCCGAAGTGCGCCGTGAGCACAATAACACCGCGGCCGTGCTGCAAAAGCGATGTCAGCGCGGCCTCGAGCTCCGTGCGACCATCGACTTGAAGGTCGCGCAAGATCCGCGCTTCGCCCCAACGCGCGAGCACGGGCAGCTCAAAAATCAGTTGTGCGAAATGCCGAAAGACACCACGCGCGATAACCCGACGGCGCGCGCGATCAAACTCGGACTCGAGCGCGAACTCCACCTGCGAAGCGACGCGACGCCGGAGCGGACCGCAGAGTACGTAGCACACATCTCCGAGCAGCGAACCAATGCGAATGGCGACACGACGCGGCAGGATGGAAATCGTCGCGGTGACCGCACTCGCGATGAGTGGCAGCACCGAACGCCGTGCGCGCTTGAAGACTCGTCGACGCGCGCGCCGCCGGCTCGCCGAATCGTCGGCGGTCGGCAGCTCGCAGGCGCTGATATTCGGTTGTCGATCGGCTTGCGAGTACGACATGGACCGAGAGCTTACAGTATGATTCCCGGCCGGATCGATAGCGTCTCGAGTCAACGGAAACGAGGATCTCGCGTGTCGTGGACTTCATTTCTCCGCAAGAGCGCACATCCAGCCCGGAACCGACTCACGCTCCTAGCGGTTTTCGCGTCGGCGCATCTGAGCGCGACGAGCAACGCCCAGCCGATTCCGAACGAAGCCCTTGGCGGTATCACCGCGCCGGAACTCGGCGGCCACTTGCGCTTTCTCGCGTCCGAGCTTCTCGAAGGACGCGATACTGCCTCGCGCGGCGAGCGCGTCGCGTCCGCCTACATCGCGGCTCAACTTGAGCGACTTGGCGTCGAGCCGGCCGGTAGCGAGCAACGCAATGGCGGCCGCGGCTACTTACAGCCCTTCACACTCGTCCTCCGCACTCCGCAATTGGCCGGCACATCGCTCACGCTGAGCTACGAGCTGGACGGCGTGTATCGCGCCGTGGAGTTGAAACCAGAAATCGACTTCAGCATCCAGCCGCGCGGACTCGTCGGCGGCGAACTCCGGGCGCCGGTGGTTTTCGCCGGCCACGGCATCGTCGTGCCAACCGAGGGAATCGACGCCTACGCCGGACTCGACGTGCGCGACCGCTTCGTACTCGTGCTCGACAACGCCCCCGCCGACTCCGCAAACAAACCACAGATCAGGGAAGCCGCGACAGCACAAGCAAAACTCGCGGCCGCGCGCCGCGCGGGAGCACTCGGACTCCTCGTGCTGCGCCGGCTCGACGCGATGCCGCGGATGCCCAGCGCCGAACGCCGCAGCGCATTCGGTCGCGCCGCGTTGAGTGTGATCGGCGACGCCAGCGCAGAGTTGCCGCCGTTCGTACTCGAAGCCGCCGCGCGCGATTTCTTGACGCAAGTCGGCCAGCTCGACGCGGCGCCCGGGCCGCGTCCCGGTTTGTCGGCGACCCTGCGCTTACGCGTGGATCAGGAGGTCTTGCAAGCTCGCAACGTCATCGGACTCATCGGCGGCGAGGATCCCGAACTGCGCGCCGAAGTTGTCGTCTTCACCGCCCATTATGATCACGAAGGCATGAACGAGCGCGGCGAGATCTTTTTCGGCGCCGACGACAATGCGTCCGGCAGCGCGGCGCTCCTCGAGATTGCCGAGGCCTTCGCGCGCGGACCACGGCCGCGGCGCAGCGTCGCTTTCTTGTGGGTGTCTGGCGAGGAGAAGGGCCTACTCGGGAGCGCTTGGTTCGTCAAGCACTCGACGTTGCCTGCGGATCGCGGTGCCATCGTCGCCAACATCAATCTCGACATGGTCGGTCGCAACGAGCCGGGCAAAGTCAGCATTTGTCCATCGCCCCTGCACGAAAAGAGCAGCTCCCTCAATGATGCGGTCGCGCGCGCTTGTGCCAGCGAAGCCTTCACACCGATGTACGACGCCGACTCCTACTTCGCGCGCACCGACAGCTATAACTTCGCGCTCAAGGGCGTTCCGTTCATTTTTCTTTTCAGCGGCATGCACGAGGACTACCACAAGCCAACCGACACGATCGAGAAAGTCGACTTCAATAAAGCCGCGGGCATCGCGCGCATCGCTTTTCGTCTCGGCTGGGAGACGGCCAACGGCGCCGAACGACCGGCGCTGCGCGGTACGAATTCGCCGGCGCCGCAAACCACGCCCGCCGTCGAATCCTTCTGAAACGGAGATCGCGTGCGACTCCCAATTTACCTCGACAACAATTCCACGACGCGCGTCGATGCGCGCGTCATCGACGCGATGTTGCCCTACTATCACGAGCACTACGGCAATGCCGCGAGTAAGACGCACGGTTTCGGCTGGCGCGCGGAGAGCGCCGTCGACGAAGCGCGCGGGCGGATTGCCGCACTCATCGGCGCACAACCTCGCGACATCATTTTCACGAGTGGCGCCACCGAAGCGAACAACCTCGCGCTCCTCGGCGCCGCCCGCAGCTCCAGTGCGAAGCAGCGGCACGTCGTCTCGGTCGCAACCGAGCACAAGTCGGTGCTCGATCCGCTGCGAGAGCTCGAGAAGTCCGGCTATTCGGTCACGTACTTGCGCACCGATCGCGACGGTCGCGTCAACGCGCAACAAGTCACCGACGCGCTCTTGCCGGAGACCCTGCTCGTCAGCGTGATGCTCGCGAACAACGAGATCGGCACCGTGCAACCGATCGGCGAAATCGGCGCCGTCACGCGCGCACGCGGCGTGCTGCTTCATTGCGATGCGGCGCAGGCGACCGGCAAAGTGGCAATCGATGTGGAAGCTATGCGGATCGATTTGTGCGCGCTGTCCGCGCACAAGATTTACGGCCCCAAAGGAGTGGGCGTGCTGTACGCCCGCCAATTGGCGCCGCGCGTGCGACTCGCGCCGATCATCTTCGGCGGCGGGCACGAGCGCGGCTATCGATCGGGAACTCTCAACGTGCCGCACATCGTCGGGTTCGGCGTCGCGTGCGCGCTCGCCGTGGAAGCAGAGCGCACCGGTGAGCTCAAAAGAATCGAGGCGCTCACTCGGCGACTGAGAGACGGCGCGCGCGACGAGATCCCAGATACCGTGCTCAACGGTCCCGAAGGTGAGCGACTGCCCGGGAATCTGAACTTGTCGTTTCCCGGGGTTGAAAGCTCGGCGCTCCTCCTGGCGATGCCCGAGCTTGCGGTGTCGTCCGGATCTGCTTGCACATCCGCGAGCCCGGAGCCATCGCACGTCTTGCGGGGAATCGGACTCTCCGCCGGGCTCATGCACAGCTCACTGCGCTTCGGGATCGGTCGCTTCAATACGCTCGACGAAATCGAATACACGCTCGAGAAACTGCGGCGCACCGTTCTGCGTTTGCGACGCTGAACGACGCGTCTTTCGCCAACTAAAAGGAAGCCTCGGTCGACGCTTTGCTGCCGGCCCGAGTCTCGCCATCCTTGGCAGCCGCACGCAGCAGCGATTCCAGCTCCTTCTGCACTTCCGACGCCGGCAATGCGTAACTCGAGACGCGACCCGCGCGCGCGATATTGATCCCAACTACCCGGCCATCGAGATCAAGGAGCGGCCCACCGCATTGATCCGGCGCGAGTGGAGTGTCATGTTGCAGCACGATGGGAAAACCCGAACGGCGTTCGCTGACAGGACCAGAAAGCCGCCCGCTCGTGCCCGTCTCAGTGCGATTCCCGAGTTGCGTCGTGACGGAAAGCGTCTCTTGGCCGCGGAGAACGCGTAACACCAAATTGCCCCCGGCGCCGCGCTGTTGAATCGCTCGCACTAACACTTCGCGGTCCCCAACAACCTCGCCTTCGACGTGCGTCACGACGTCATCGACTTTGAGTCCGGCTCGTGCCGCGCAGCTCTCTGACACGACATGGATCACACGCGCCCCGGTCGCGACGTCTTCGAGTTCGACACCCAGAAACCCCCGCTGCGCCGGAATGCGCTGTGCGGGCAAACTGATGACTCCCATCGCGAGGCAACCGTTCGGCGCCGCGCTCACGACGAGGGCGCCAACCGTCGGCACGCCCGCACTTCCGACAGTATCAGTGCCGCCGGCACCCGTGGCGGGCGCGAAGCGGATTGGCACGAGCGCGATGTGAGCTGTTTCTTCGAGTTTCAAGAGCGCGAGATCATGCGTTTCGCTGCGCGCGACGATCTCTGCGCCAAGCCGCGTGCCATCAGCGAATTCGATCTCGAGACCACTCTCGAGCTCAGTCGCCTTTGACAGAATAAGTCCATCAGCATCGATGACAGTCCCGAGCGCCGCGCGCTCGCCCTTCGACAAGATTCGCACGGTGCTTTGACTCGCGGTGCTGCACAAGGGCGTCAGCACATCGCGAACTTCATCGCTAAAGCGCTGGTATGGTGCGGAGCGACCGCCCCATTGCGCCTCGAGTCGACTGGCAAAACAAAGCACGCTCAACAAAACGCCGACGCCGAGGCCGCGCGCAATTCGTCGCGCTCGGGATCGAATCGACGTACCGATGCTCGTCATGTTTCGGTTTCCCTCCAACGGCTCACATCATCTCAAGCGGACGTTCGCAGAGCACCACGGGGATTTCTATGCGCTCGCGTGCCGCGCCTCGCAGTATCGCGAGTCGCACGGTCGCGCGCAAATCTTGTCGACCGATCACTTCGATCAGATCACCGATACTCGTCACTGGATCGCCGTCGATCGCCACGACGAGATCGCCCACTTTGATGCCGGACTTTTCCGCCGGTTGACCGCTGATCACTTCTGTCACTTCGCACGCGCCGTTATATGTTCGACCCCGCACACCGAGGAATGGACCCGGTCGAAACACATTCACCGGAACGTGGTAGTTCGCCGAGAGTCGCGGGTGTATTCGACTGTGGATGCCGACAACTCTCGCATCGAGTGAAATCAACGGCCCACCCGAGTCACCGTTCACGATGGGACAATCCGTTCGAATTGTCGTGCCGTCGTGACTCAAAACGCGCCCCAACCGCACCGCCGCGGGCGTGCCGCGCTGGAATCCCCCGGCATGACCGAAGGCCACGCACCAATCGCCATTGCGCAGCGCGTTCGAATTCCCCATCGGCAAGAAGGGCCATTCCCCCGGCTCTGTGATCCGCAAAATCGCACTGTCTCGATCGGAATTGATCGCCGTGGTCTTGGCGCGTACGCGTCGACCGTCTGCCAGATAGAGGGTGGCTTCGGCGCCATGCGTCGCCACCACATGTGCGGCAGTGAGCACGAGGCCGTCCGCCGAGATAATAATCCCGCTGCCGCGACTGCCGCTCGCGATGACGCCGACTGTCGCGACCTGCGCTTTCTCGACGACTTGGGCGATCGCGAGCTGAAGTCGCTTAAGCTCTTCGAGGCTCTTGGGTTTACTAAGATCATCCCCATCGCCGTTGACACGGCTGCCGCCCAGGACAAAAAGACCACTGATCAGCACCAACACCGCGACTCGCCGGCGCGTGCGGTGGTCGCAGGAACTCCGCACGCCGCGGCGGCCGTTCTCACGGTCGTACGAGTCGGGCGCAGGACCTCCGAATCGAGCACCTGGTGAACGCGAAATCGGTCGCTGCATGAAGGTGTCTCCCACGTTGCTAGTAGTCGCTCTGTCGCGGCTTAAACGGAGCCCGAGCACTGAAAGATCCGCGCGGCCGGCCAAAGTTAGCACATTCTTCGCGAGAATCTCCGAAGATGTTTGCGGCGGCTTCCGACTCTCGACCGTGGTGCGAGACTTTCGAGCAACCGTGGAAGCTTGCGGACACGCTAGATTTGGAGCGGTGAATAGGACGAACGCTCGAGCCACCGGTCACCCCCGATTGCTCGGCCTCCGAATCTGGTTCTAGCAGAGCTGAAAGTTCTCACGTAAAGTTCGGCTGCTGTCGCCGAGAACAAACGGCGCAATTGAATTGAAATTTTTGGGCCCCTTGCCCGATCAACTACCCGCGGAGGTGGAAGAGAGATCGCATGATCAAGTCCCTGTCGTGTTGCGTCGCCGTCGCGTGTTGCGGCGTTGCGTTTTGTACGTCGTCGGTGTCGGCGCAGAGTCTTACCGCGCCTGCACAATCGCGCACCGAGTCCATCGAAGCGAAGTGCCAGTCCATCGGGCTGAAGTTTGCGGCACTGGAACAACAAATCGCCGAGATGTTGAGCCGCGCGCGCGCCGCGACGGCAACGACCGTTGCCCTCAAGAGTGCGGGCGGCGAATTCGATTGTCAGGCGGCCGCGGCGTCGACCGCCCCTGCCACTGGCAAGTGCGGCATCGCGCCGAGCGCCGTTGCGCAGCCCGATGGCGAGGGATGTGGCAAATTCATGGCGCTCGCCGCGAAACTCAGCGACGCAAGAGTCAGCATCGCGAGTTGCGGTGAAAGCAAAGTCGCGGTGGCGCAAGGAGATTGCACGACAAAAACCGCCAAAACTTGCGATGCCGGCACGTTCAAGCTGAGCGTGGTCGGGTTGTCGAGCGACGAGACCGCGTGCGCGAAACAACCGGTCACAGTCGAGGGATGCAAGATAACTGAAACAACGCGCATTGCAGCGACCGGGCCGGACTGTTGCGCCCTCAAAGTGAAAGTCGCCGCCGCTTGCACGACGCCAGCGGGCGCGATCAGCATTGGATGCGACAAGAGTGCCGACACGAAAGTCGCCGCCGCCTCAGGTGGCTGGTGGACAATCGGCAGCGCGCCGAGTTCCGCGGCGTGTGGTTCGACGGCGGTCGCTTCGCCGGCCGGCCAAGGCTGCGATTCGATGGTCGCGAAATCATCGGACTGCGGCAAGACGGCGAAAACTAACCCCGTGAGCGCGGCAAAAGATGATTGCTGTAGCAAGGCGAAAGTCGCCGCGACTGCCGACGCCACGGCCTGCGCGCCGAGTTCCGCGGCGTGTGGCTCGACGGCGGTCGCTTCGCCGGTCGGCCAAGGCTGCGATTCGATGGTCGCGAAATCGTCGGACTGCGGCACGACGGCGAAGACTAACCCCGTGAGCGCGGCAAAAGATGATTGCTGTAGCAAGGCGAAAGTCGCCGCGGCGGCCTGTGCGCCGAGTTCCGCGGCGTGCGGCTCGACGGTGGTCGCTTCGCCGGCCGCCCAAGGCTGCGATTCGATGGTCGCGAAATCATCGGACTGCTGCAAGACGGCGAAGACTAACCCCGTGAGCGCAGCAAAAGATGATTGCTGTAGCAAGGCGAAAGTCGCCACGACTGCCGACGCCGCGGCCTGCGCGCCTGCGGCGGCGCAGAACACTTGTGTCACGCTCGCGGACGGCACAACCTGCCGAGTCGTAACGGGATTTCCGATCTCCATTTCCTCCGCGGCCGGCTGCTGCAAAACGGCGCCGACCCAAGCCGCGGCCGCCGGTTCGACGTGCGTCGTGCAGCTCGCGTGTGGCGCCGCGCCGATCGCGTCGACGGTGGCGCAGGATTGTGGCAAGACAATGGGGCAAGCCAGCGCAGCAAACGATTGTTGTAAGACGACAAAGGCCGGCGCCGCTTGTTCATCGATGTCGGCTGGCGATTGCGCCACGACGCGGGTGCTTATGCTCGGCAGCGGCGGTGCGCAGTGTGTCACGCTGCCGTGTGTCGCTGCGCCGGGTTGCGAACCTGCGGCCTGCGCCGTCGGAACCGGCTGCATGCCCGCGACCGTGAGCGCGGTCGCCCATCCGGTCGGCTGCTGTCTCCACGGCAGCGCCGCGGTTTCGGTGCAGTGTGCACCGATGAGTTGCAACGGCCAAGGCGTCAGCGCCTGCGAGTCGACTCGCGTCGTCATGCCAGGTTGCTGCAGTCAGATGCAGGCGCAGCCGATGCGCGTACAGATGTTCCAGCGCAACTCGGCGCCCGCGCCGGTTGCCCAAAGCGCTTGCTGCAAGACTGGCCAGGCTGGACAACAACGCCTGCCAGCGCCAGTGGCGACGGCGCCCGCGTCGGTTGCCAAGAGCGCTTGCTGCAAAACTGGACAGCCGGGACAGCAACGCCTGCCGGCGCCAGTGGCGACGCCGACGACCGGTTGTTGCAAGGAAGCTGGCGCGACGAAAACCGCGACGCCCGCCGCGCCGAAATGCGCCGAGGAAGCGCCGAACCCGGTGAGTGCGCCGATCTTGTTTCAGTTCAAATCCGCCGACGCTCCGGCCTCCGCCGGCGCGTGCTGTGGAACGAAAATCGTGAAGCCGTAGTCGCGATCACTTCGCTGCTCAAGCCTATGCCGACGACCTCGGTGTAGGCTTGAGTTGTCTACCGGCTCGGTCGCTCGCTAGAATCGTGGGCACCGAAGCCCGGCTGCCGTTAGGAGGATTCATGATTCAGATCACTGACAGTGCGAAGCGCGAAATCAAGCGTCTCATTTCCCAAGCGGCGAGTGAACCGCTGTCGTCGGGTGTCGCATCCCAATCGACCGGCGCTGCGACCGCGACCGTCGAAGCGTTACGCCTGTACGTTCAAGGCGGCGGCTGCGCCGGCATGTCGTACGGCATCGAAGTCGTTCATGACATTCGCAAGGAAGACAAAGTCTTCGATTGCGACGGCGCGAAAGTCGTCGTCGATCCGAAGAGCTACTTGTTTCTCAAGGGCGTCGTGATGGATTTCAAAGAAAGCCTGATGGGGCGGGGCTTCGTGTTTCAGAATCCGAACGCCACCGGCAGTTGCGGTTGCGGCACGAGCTTCTCGATGTAGGTGTGCGCGCCGACTCAACCGACGATCGATACTGCGCCGCCGGCGAGCAGATGCGGCTCCGGCGGCGCGGTCGTTTTTGCGCGCAGGGCCGCCGCCGCGGCCGCTTCGACTTCGGCGAAGACGGCATCCTCCCACTCCGTCAATACTGCGCTTGGATTCGCGCCGAGCGTCGACTCGCCGCGCAAGAATTCTTCGAAACACGCGATCGGATCGCGCGCGCCCCAGTAGCGAAACTCCGCGCGATCGAAAAGCCGCCGCGCCTCCGCCTCATCATGCGTCGCGTGCCCGCCCATGCGAAACGTACGCGTGTAGAGCACGACCGGGCCGTTCCCCGCGAGACAGTGAGCGCGCGCGGCGCGCACGCTCTGATAAACATCGAGCACGTGATTGCCGTCGCACTCCATGCCGCGCACGCCGTGACTCGCCGCCAGCGCCCGCAACGCGGCCTCAAAGCGCTCGTCGCGTCGCGTGCCGAGCGCGACTTGGTTGTCTTGCACGATCAATATCAGTGGAAGCCGAAGCGCCGCCGCTAGTCCGAGTCCTTCGTGCGCGGCGCCCGTGCGCGTCGCGCCCTCGCCGCACCACGTGAGGGCGACGCGCGCTTCCCCGCGATTCTTGAACGCGAGCGCAAATCCCGCGAGCACCGGCACCAAATCCCCGACGTGGCTGATGGGCGAAACCACGCCGCACCGCAAATCGCCGATGTGCAAGTCGCGGCCGCGCGTGATGGTGTCGCCGGTCGCGAGATAGACCTTGAAACAATCGGCGAGCGGGATCCCTTTTTCAAAACACGCCGCTTGATTGCGAATCATCGGACCGATCACGTCGGTCGCCTCGAGCGCATGCACGGCCCCGATCGTGGCGGCTTCTTCGCCGATGCCGAGCCACGCTTTCGTCAACACACCAGTCCGGACCCAGCGCTTGAGCGCGATATCGTAAAGTCGGCTACGCACCATTCCGCGATACAGGCGACCGAGACCCTCGCGACCGAGCTGTTCATACGCAGCACGCGTCTCGGGCCGCGCCCGGATCTGGTCGCGATACACGGACATGATTTTTGGGTCGGCCGCCCATTCGAGATATTCGGGCGGGTCGTGCGGCGGGAAACGCTTCATCGCGGGACGTACTCCTCCAGCCAGTCGACGGCGCAGTCGAGCGCGCGCGTGAGCTCCGGGCTTTCAATCGGCCCTGGGTGTGCAGCGCCGAACGTGTGATTCGCGCCCGGAAGTATGGTGAGCCGTCGCGGCGCTCGCAAGATTGCGGTGTGGATCGTGTGCGCCGCTGCGACCGGTACGACGACGTCCGCGTCGCCATGCAAGACGAGCGTCGGAACTGCGCTCGTCCCCAACGCGCGAATGAAGTCGTATCGCTGCTGGTGCTGTTCATAATCGTCGAGCACCGATCGGTCGAGATACAGTTCCTGCTGTGTCCGCGCGTTGAAGACCGGGAGCCGCCCGGTCCGCCGCCAAGTCTCGAGGTCGCGGGCCGAAAACGGCAAAGGGTCGGCCGGCGCCGCCATCGACACGATCGCTTGCACGTGCGAAAGCCCCGCCTCCGCGGCAAAAAAGAGCGCGGTCATCCCCCCGCGCGAGTGCCCGACGATCGCCGTGCCCGGGCCCAGCGCGCCGACCGGCACGCCCCAGCGCTCGCGCTCGGCGAGCGTCGCCACGATATCCTCGAGCTCCGCGCCGTACGTGTTGCGCGCGAATTTCTCTGGTTCGTCCTGACGGTCGCTGCGCGGACTCACTCCTGCCAACGAAAACGTCATTCGATTCACGAGGTACCCGCGCGCGGCCAGCGATTCGGCAAAACGCGGCCAAGCGCCCCAGTCCTTGAAACCTTTGAAGCCGTGACAGAACAGCACGACCGGCGCTGGCCACCAGCACTGCGGTGGAAGCGTGATCGACCCGCAAACGCGACGGTCGGACGCCACCGGAATCTCATAGTCCATCGTTCGGGTCGACATTATCGTTCGGCTCGGCATTACGACCGACGCAGCTCTCAACGTGTGGGAGCAATCACTCCGGCCGCCCGCCCCTCGGCGACGAACGCGTCAATCGCTTGATCGACTTGCGCGGTCGAGTGCCCTGCGGAAATCTGCACGCGGATGCGCGCCTGACCGCGCGGCACGACCGGGTACGAAAAACCCACGACAAAAATGCCCCGCCGGTTGAGCGCGTTCGCCAGGTCCATGGTGCGACGCTCGTCGCCGATCATGATCGGCACAATGGGGTGAACGCCCGCCGGGATACCGAAGCCGGCCGCCGTCATGCGCGAACGGAATCTCTGGGTGTGCTCTTGCACGCGCGCCACCCGTTCGGGTTCGCGGTCGATCAGTTCCAGGACTTTGATACTGGCGGCCGCGATCGGCGGCGGCAGCGTGTTCGAAAACAAATACGGTCGCGAGCGCTGACGCAAGAGCGCGATGATCTCGCGCCGGCCCGTCGTGAACCCGCCGCTCGCGCCGCCGAGCGCCTTGCCGAGCGTGCTCGTGATGATGTCGATTCGTTCCCGCACGCCGAAGTGCTCGGGCGTGCCGCGGCCGGTCTTGCCGACGAAACCGGTCGCATGCGAATCATCGACCATCACTTGCGCTCGGTACTTTTCGGCGAGGTCGCAAATGCGGTCGAGCGGCGCAAGCGCGCCATGCATGCTAAAGACGCCATCCGTCGCGATGAGGCGGAAGCGCGCCCCTTGCGCTTCGACCAGACAACGCTCGAGGTCCGCCATGTCGATGGTCTTGTAGCGCAGGCGCTGCGCCTTACTCAGCCGCACTCCGTCGATGATGCTCGCGTGATTCAGCTCGTCCGAAATGATCGCGTCTTCGGGGCCCATCAACGTTTCGAACAGTCCGCCGTTGGCGTCGAAGCAAGAGCTGTAGAGAATCGAGTCTTCGGTCCCCAAGAACTCAGCGATGCGGGCCTCGAGCTGCTTATGAATCTCTTGAGTGCCGCAGATGAAGCGCACCGACGACAGTCCGTAGCCGTAGCGCTCGAGCCCGGCGTGCGCGGCCGCGAGGATTTCCGGGTGGCTGCTGAGTCCGAGATAATTGTTCGCGCAAAAATTGAGCGCGTCGCCGGTGGCCGTCTTTACCTGCGCGCCCTGCGGACCGAGCAAGACGCGCTCGTGTTTTGTCATTCCCGCCGCTTCGATGGCGCGAAGCTCCGCGTTCAACCAGTCGCGTTGCGTGTACATGTTGGATCCTCTCGCGGCGGCGGCGCGCACCACGCCGGGTCGGCCGATTGGCATCGGAGCCTCAAACGCCGCGCATGCTACTCAAGCCGGGCACGCGCGGAAAGGTCGCGCAAGCGCGCCGAGCGCCCCTGAACTTCTTGCGTTTTGTCAACTTGCCACGCATCCTGCGCGCATGTCGATTTCGCGCGTGTTCGACGATCACAGTCTCCGTAACCGCCGCCGTACGAAAATCGTCGGGACGCTCGGCCCCGCCTCCAGCTCACCGGAAATCATCCGAGCGCTGATCAGCCAAGGCATGAACTGCGCGCGCATCAACGGCTCGCACGGTGACCACGAAGCGCACAGTCGAACGATCGCGTGCGTGCGCCGCATGGCGGCGGAAGTGGGTCGGCCGGTGGCGGTACTTTTCGATCTGCAGGGGCCGAAAATCCGCACGCTGCCGGGGCCGGGCTTGCCGCGACAGGTTAGCAAAGATGAAGTGCTGGAGTTCGTGCCCGGTCGCAGCACGAGCAGCAACGAGATCGGCGTTGACCACCAGAATCTCGACCAAGATGTGCGCGCGGGCGATCCACTCTTGATCGATGACGGCAGCGTCGCGACCGAAGTGCTGAGCGTTGAGCGCGGCAAAGTGCGTTGTCTTGTCAAGAATGATGGGGTGATCGAAGCGCGCAAAGGCGTCAATCTTCCCGCCAGCCACGTGACGGCGCCGGCACTCACTGAGAAGGACCGCGATGACGCGCGCTTCGCCATTGCGCAACACGTCGACGCCATCGCGCTCTCGTTCGTGCGGCGCGCTTCGGACGTGGCCGAGCTCAAAGCACTCATTCGCGAGCTCGACCCGAACTCCGATATTCGCGTTATCAGCAAGATCGAGAAACCCCAAGCACTCGAAGATTTGCGCGGCATTCTCGATGAATCGTGGGGCGTCATGGTGGCGCGCGGGGATCTAGGCGTCGAGCTTTCGCCGGAAGAAGTGCCGACGATTCAAAAGCGCATCATCCGCGAAGCGAATCGGCTCGGAAAACCGGTGATCACCGCCACTCAAATGCTCGAAAGCATGACGCGCAATCCGCGCCCGACGCGCGCGGAAGCGAGCGACGTGGCGAACGCCGTACTCGATGGCACGGACGCCGTCATGTTGTCGCAGGAGACGGCGGTCGGCCGCTTCCCCGTCGAATCGGTCGAAATGATGGTGCGAATTCTGCGGACGACCGAGTACTACAATCGACCGCCGATCACGACGCGCCGCGCCGATCGCGACACTCTCAGCACGCCTGAGGCCGTGGCCGATGCGGCGTGTCAGGTCGCACACGATCTGCAAGCGCACGCGATCGTCGCGTTCACTCGTTCTGGACATACCGCGCTGCTGACGGCGCAACGGCGGCCGCCGCGTCAAATCGTCGTCTTTACGACCAATCAACGACTCTCCAATCTGCTCGCGCTCGCTTGGGGTGTGCGCTCCTATCTGATCGAACCCGTGGGTAATACCGATGCGCTGCTCGCCCGGCTCGACGAGGAAATGCTCAAGGATGGCCTCGCTCAACCGGGCGATTGCATGGTGCTGCTCATGGGCGCGCCCGCGCATCGCATGGGACCGCCCAACATGATGATGGTCCACAACGTCGGAGAATGGACCGGACTGGAGTAGCGCCGGTGAGCGAGCACGCCTACTGGCACGAGCGCTGGCGCGAGCATCGCATCGGCTTCCATCGACCGGTCGTGCACGAGGCGCTGCTCCGCTTTTGGCCCACTCTCGTGCAAGCGGACGCGCGCGTTCTCGTGCCGCTCAGCGGCAAGAGCCGTGACTTAGTCTGGCTCGAGTCGCGCGGCCATGAGGTCGTCGCGGCGGAGCTCGTCGAACAAGCGGTCGTCGATTTTCACCGTGAGCACACGCGCCCAATCGAGGTCACTGACTGCCCGCCGTTCCGCATTTACCGATCGCGCGCGATCACGACTTTCTGCGGCGACTTCTTCGCGCTCGACCCAGCGCACACCAGCGCGGTTACTGCGATCTATGATCGCGCGGCGCTCATCGCACTGCCGCCCGCGCGACGCGTGGAGTACGCCCGACAGCTGCTCCGATGGTGGGCACCGGGCTTGTCGGCGGTGCTGGTCACTTGCGAGTACCCACAAGAGCTGCGCGCCGGCCCACCTTACAGTGTGGAAGCTGCTGAAGTGCACGCGCACTTCGGCGGCCACTTTCACATTGAACTCCTACACTCGACCGACTTGCTCGCCGCCGACCCAGATCACTATCGCGAGTTCAAATTGCCGCACATGCGTGAGCAGATCTACGGATTGAGAGCGCCGACTACACCATGAACCGAATCTTCCCAGCCTTGCTCTTGGTCCTTTGGGTGCTCTGGGCGCACATGCCCGGACTCGATGGGGTTTTCTTCTTTGATGACTTCGAGACGCTCGGTCTCAAAGCCGCGACGACGACGCCGTTGAGTGGCCGCCCGCTCGTGCAACTCACGTTTGCGTTCAACGATTGGCTCGGCGAACTCGATCCGTTCGGCTATCACGTTTTCAATATCGCGATTCACGGCGCGACGACACTCCTCGTCTTTGCGTTCCTCAAGCGCGCGCTGAAACGAATCGGCGCGATTTGGCCGAGCCCGTTCGCCGCGGCCTTTTGGTGCGCCGCTGCCTGGGCCGCGCACCCACTGCAGTCAGAGGCCGTCACGTATGTGACGCAACGCACCGAGCTGTTGATGGGGTTCTGCTGCATCGCAACGTTGTACGCTTTTGAACGGGCGACGAGCCACGCGGTCGGTTCGCGCGCCGCCGCGTTGTGGTTCGTCGTCAGCGTTTGCGCGTGCGCGGCCGGCATGCTGTCAAAGGAAGTGATGGTGGCGGCGCCGGTCTTGGTGTTGCTCTACGACCGCACGTTTCACGCAGACAGTTGGCGGGCGTTGTGGCGCGCGCGCGCGCGGTACTACGTTGCGCTCGCGCTTTGCTACGGCGTCTTGGCGGCAGTCGCATGGGGCGCGCGCGCGGGAACCGCGGGTTATGGGCTCGGCGTCGGAGTTGGCGACTACCTGTTCGCTCAATGCGAGCTCATCGTTCATTACCTGCGGCTCTGCTTTTGGCCGACTGCGCTCACCGTCGACTATGGCGTCGCGCAGCCGACCACGTTCGGCGAGGTCGCACTGCCGTTCGCGCTGCTCGCGCTCATCGCGACAGTTGCGATCGCGTTCGCCGTGCGGCGCCCGCGTGCTGGTTTTTGGTGCTGGTGGACGATCGTCCTCCTCGCGCCGACTTCCAGCATCGTTCCCATCGTGAGCGAAGTCGGCGCCGAACGGCGCATGTACTTGCCGCTACTCGGCGTCATCGCGCTGACGCTCATCGCTACCGCCGAACTCGCGCGGCGGCTGGGTTGGCAGGGGCCGAAGGCGCCCGCCGCGGCGCGCCCGCCGGCCCTGCCGCGCGCGGCGATCCTCGTCTTGTTGTTAGCGACCTTGACCCCGCTCGCGCTCGCGACGCGGAGTCGCGAGCGACTCTATGCGGACGAACTCGCGCTGTGGACCGATGCGACGCTGAAGCGCCCGCACAATAGTCGGGCCCACAACAATCGGGGCGAAGCGCTCACGCTGCGCGGCCGCGGCGACGAGGCGGCGCTCGCATTCGAAGCGGCGCTTCGACTGACGCCGAAATACAGCGATGCGCATTTCAACTTGGGAGTCCTTCGCGCCCGCCAAGGCGCCTTCAGCGCCGCAGCCGTGCACTTTCGAGAAGTGACGCAGCAAAACGTCAACGACGCCGACGCGTTTTTCTGGCGTGGCGTCGTCCATGAGCGGCTGAATGAACCGGCGAAAGCGATCATGGCCTATCAACGCACGGTGCACATCGACGAGACGAATGTCGATGCGCGTAACAACCTCGCGTGGTTGTTGGCGACCCATCCCGGCGTCGACGATCGTGAGCGGTCGCTCGCGCTCAAGCACGTGATGGACGCCTTTTCGTTTCTCACCGCGGGACCGCCAGCGATGTTGATCGATACGCACGCGGCGGCGCTCGCCGCGCAGGGCAATTTCGACGGCGCGCGTGTCGTGCTCGCGGAACTCATCGAGGCCGCGCGTTCCCA
This sequence comes from Planctomycetota bacterium, assembly GCA_046154185.1. GTDB lineage: Bacteria > Planctomycetota > UBA8108 > UBA1146 > JAJFFE01 > JBJXGE01. Next base: position 26,022 of record JBJXGE010000004.1, on the reverse strand, counting down.
GGCATGGGACGCCTCGATCCTGCGAGATCTCGAGCATCGCTTTGCGCTTTATGCGCGGGACGAACCATTTCGCGAGCCGGTCGTTGCGCCGACGGATGGTGCGCCCGCACCGTTCCAAGGATTGCTGCGCGCTACGTTGCTCGACGAACACTGATTTGTTGTCGGCTTCGTCGCGGATTGTGGAGCGCGCCCGAACATCCCACCCGCAAACTGAACATTCACGCCTCAGTTGGGGCGAAGGCCCGGTCGCGAGCAGACCGGCCGCAACTTCCGGAGATCTCAGGTAAGACCAAATAGCATAGGATCTTAAGTTCGATCCATCGCTGCGGACTTGGCGCCCGACAAGAACTCGGCACTCACCTTGCTACTCGGTCGATAAGACCACCCGGCCTACCCAGGGCAAACCCAAACCTCCGCCCACCCGGTGATCTGCTCGGTGCCCACACACTGAGTCTCGGCTACCTCTTCTTGCCTCAAGGACGACCCTCCCCTGGGTCGTCCTTTTTTTTTCGGGAGTCTTTGAATTCTGCACATTCGCGCCGTTAGGACACGTGTTGCGGCGCCGGGCGCGACTCAAAGGCATCGACTTGCACGACCGTGTCGCGCACCTTGCGCGCCGCCTCCACGAGCGCGAGCTCGTCGCGGGTGATGAGGTTTGCCTCGAACGCGCGGGCGGCAAGTGTTTCGCGCGGCTTCGACGCGAGTCGCCCGCTTTGCACGGACTCACGGACCTTTTGATGCACGACGTGCGCGGACCGAATCGTGTCCGCCGCCGCCAATAACTGGCCGAGACCCACTTCGCTCGCCGGCGGGCAGTAGAGGTCCGGACTGAGCCGTCCCGCCAAGTCGCCGCCCGCGAGCAGCGCGGCGGCGATCTGCGCGCCGACTCTGTCACTCGGCCGTTTGCGCCGCACTCCGAATGGAAACAGCAGAGTCTTCAACGCCCAGCCGAGCGGCCGACTAGCGAGATGGTCCAGGATGCCGCTGAACGCCTCGTGAGTTTCATAGAGCGCGTGTTCGAGACTGTAGCGCAAGAACGCGAGTTCGTCGTCGCGCTGACCGCCGTCATGAAAAGCCTTGAGCGATGCTGAGCCCAAGTACATCCATGCCAAGGCATCCGCGAAGCGCCCGCTGATTTTTTCGCGCCGTTTGAGCGAACCGCCGAGGAGCGCCATCGCGACGTCGGAAAGTGTCACGAACGCCGCCGACGCGCGACTCAATTGTTGGTAATAGCGGCGCGCACTGCCGACGCCCGCTGGCGCGACGGCGAGTCGGCCGGCGCTGAGTCCGAGCGCAGCCGCTCGTACGAAGTTCGAGCTGGTGAAACCGATGTGTTTGAACAACGCGCGATCGAACGCCTTGAGGTTGCCGGTCGCGACGGCATCCACTTGCGCGCGCACATACGGATGGCAACGCAGCGCACCTTGACCGTAAATGATCAGCGTCCGTGTGAGGATGTTGGCGCCTTCGACCGTGATGCCGATCGGCACGGCGCAGTACGAACTCGACATGAAATTCCGCGGTCCTTGGCAGATCGCGCCGCCCGCCTGCACGTCCATGGCGTCGTTGACGACCGTGCGCATGCCCTCGGTCAAATAGGCTTTCACGATCGCGGTGATCACCGCCGGCTTTTGCCCGAGGTCAATGGCCGCCGTCGTCAAGTGTCGCGCGGCATTCATCGCATAGTTGAGACCGCCGATGCGCGCGAGTCGATCTTCGATGCCTTCGAGTTTGCCGATCGCCACATTGAACTGCTCGCGCACGGTGGCGTAAGCGCCCATCGCGCGCGTCGCGAGTTGCGAAGCGCCGCACGAAAGCGCGGGCAGCGAGATTCCGCGCCCGGCCGCGAGGCACTGCATCAACATCAACCAGCCTTTGCCCGCCATCGCGGGGCCGCCGATGATGAAGTCGAGCGGTACGAACACGTCGTGACCGGTGGTCGGTCCATTCATGAACGGCACGCCGAGCGGATCATGACGGCGGCCGATCTCGACGCCCGGCACGCTCGTCGGAATCAACGCGCAAGTAATGCCGAGTTCGTCGACTTCGCCGAGCAAATGCTCCGGGTCCGCCAGCTTGAACGCGAGCCCGAGCACTGTCGCGACCGGCGCGAGCGTGATGTAGCGCTTGTTCCACGTGAGGCGCATGCCGAGCACTTCCGCGTCGGCGAATCGTCCGCGGCAGACGATGCCGCGACTTGTCATGGACGCGGCATCGCTTCCGGCGCCTGGCTCCGTCAGGGCGAAGCACGGCACTTCTTCGCCGCGCGCGAGGCGCGGCAAGTAATGCTGCTTCTGCGCATCGGTCCCGTAGTGGAGCAACAGCTCCGCCGGGCCGAGCGAATTTGGCACCATCACCGTGACGGCGGCCGTCACCGATCGGCTCGCGACCCGTGCGATCACAGCCGAATTCGCGCGCGCCGAAAACTCAAGCCCACCGAATTGCCTCGGCACGATCATGCCGAAGTAGCCGTGGCGCTTGAGGTGTTCCCACACCGGCTCCGGCAAGTCGCCGTTCGTGCGGATCTGCCAATCGTCGAGCATCGCGCACAGCTCTTGCACGGGACCATCGAGAAACGCTTGCTCTTCGGCGCTCAACGCGCGCGCCTTCGCGTCGAGCAACACGCGCCAGCGCGGGCGACCGGAAAACAATTCCGCGTCCCACCAAACCGTCCCGGCCTCGAGCGCGATCCGCTCGGTCTCACTGATCTGCGGCATCACTTTGGCGAGGACTCGCAGCGCGCGCGCGCTGAAAATCGCGCGGCGCAGCGGCGCGAAGCCGAATAGCAAAACCACGGCGCCGAAGAGCGGCGCGAGTATCCAAAAACCGAGCGAATCCGTCCCGCCGCGCAGTCCCCACCACGTGAAGGCCACGACTCCAGTGACGACCCAGGACAAAAAACCGTGACCAAAGTAGAGCAGCCCCAGGCAAAGCAGCAGCAACACGAGCAACGTCAACATTACGGCATTTCTCCCGTTCAACGAATCGATCCAAGGAGAATACCATCGCACTCGCGTAACAAGCGAGCCCGGCGCAGCCTACTGCACTCGGTCGACGATCGAGTGCCGTGTCAGGCAACCTTGGCCCGCTAGGTTCGAGGCAACTTGGGTTAGGCTTGGTCGCGAGCGACCGAGCGAAACCGGAGGCGACCTGCCTGGTCGTTGAGGATTTCGCGACGAAGGAGCGAGCAAGAATGACCCGAGGCTGCCCGGACAAAGAGGGTCAAAGTTGCCTGACACGGCACTAGAGACCGACCGGCTCGCCGCGAAGCTCGGCGCGAATCAGCACCCAATCGAACGCAAACTCGGCTTGGGCCAGAATCGCGTCGACGTGCGGCAGAATGGAACTCCCGAGTCCGACAATTTGCGCGCGCAGGCGCGCGCGCTCCGCGGGCTGGGTCGCGCGGTCGAGGGCCGCGCGCAACTTGTCCCAACTTCGTTTTGTCTGGAGCGTCGCGCCCTCGCGCGCCCAGAGTTCGCGCCAGCGCGAGACGGTTGCCGCGCGATCATCGCGCTCGTCGACCGGTCCGGATCGCACGACCGACTCGCCCGTCAGGACTTCGAGCGCGTCGATCGTCGCCTTGTGGATTTCGCCCGTTGAGTCCGACGCCTTTTCGATGAGCGCCGGTACCGCCCCGAGATCATTGCGTCGCACGAGCGCCGCGAGGATTTCCAATTGAAGTCGAGCGGTTTCGCCAGTCCGGCGCAACAATTCGAGCAACTCGTCGATCGGCTCGGTCGCATCCGCTTGCCCGAGTTTCCGCACGCGTCGCAGGCTACTCAGCCACGCTTCGACTTGCAGCGCCGCCGATTCGCCGGCGAGCCCGCTGATTTCAAGAATGGCCTTTCGACTCCAACGATCGACCGCATCCTTTGTCGTGCCGCGACAGGCGACCAAGTGTGGGAGCAGTTCCGGGCCATCGTGCGGCGCGCAGGCCGCGACCGCTTCTCGCGCCAACTCGAGCAGTTCACTCGTGCGTTCGCTGGCGAGCCGCTTGAAGAATTCGGCGGCATCGACCGTGCCTTCACGACTCGGAATGAAAAGTCGGCCGGCGCCGATGCCCACGCCCCCGGCATCGCCAAGCCCGGTGACGATGGGACCGAGCGCTTGCACGCGCAGCCGCCGCGTCGCGCGTTTCAAGAACAACAATGCGAAGCACGTGCTCACCACTTGTTGCTCACCGCTTGACTCGACGACACCCCACGCGCCATTTGGACCTTGCTCAGTCACGAGGAGTCGCGATTGCTCGGCGTGCCAGTCGCGCCCTTGGATCCGCTCGACGCCGCCGAGATCAAACGCCTTTTCGACTGAGTAAATCGTGTAGTAGTAGTTGCGATGCAACGTGTCGGAAGCCGCCGGATAGAGATGGCTGAAGCCGTCCGCGAGTCCCACCATGCCGCCGCAAATGCCGCCGTCGATGCGCGTGATGAACGCGCGCGTGCGCTCGGTCGATTCCGGCGACTGCGCTTCGGTCGCGGCCTCGAGCGCAAAGCGCGCAACGACGAGCGACGACGTTGCGGCAGCGATCATGCTGTACTGGCTGCTACGCCGAAGCCCTGCCGCGTCCGGCACGTACGGCCACACCATCGGCGCGGCGATCACGGTGTAGCCACTCGCGTCCAACACGACTTGATCGGCTTGGCCGAGTTGTGCAGGCGGCAGCTCCGACCACCAACCCGGGCCTTCGCAGCGTAACCGTTCCGGCACCGTCGTTTCCCAGCCGCTCTCCAAATGCGTCGTTGCGATTTGCTCGAACAGGAGCCTCGGTACCGCGATCTCGTGTTGCCGGCCGACATGGAGCGCCAAGACCGCGAACTGCGTATTGGAAAAATCCGCCCAGCCGCGTGACGCCGGATCGCGAACGGACTCGTAGCCCCAGACGCCTTTGTTCGGCACAACACCGTTGACCAGCCATTCGATTGCGGCCGCGAGGCGGACGCGTGTGCGGCCTTCGATTTTCGCTCGGGTCGGTACCTGCGTTTTTCCGCGCGATGGCGCCGGCGCCGCCGGTCGCGGCGTCGCTCGCCACCACGCGTCGAGCGCGAGCACGTACAGCGCGACCGAATAGACCTGCGTCATCGGCAATCGATCGAGCTGTCGAAACATCTCACGCACAAGCGGCGCGTCATGCGGCGTGCCTGCTTCGAGGAGCGCGTAAACGGCGAGCGCGTGGTATCCCATGGGATACGAACTGCGATAGTGATCCTGCGACGCTTCGCCCGCGCGGCGCAATGCGCTGTAGAGAAACGTGCGACCGCGCTCGATGCTGTCTTCGATCGCGCTCACATCGTTGCGGGGCGGCGGTTGCGCAGCGACCGGCACAGAACTCCCGGCGAGAACCGTTACGAACAGGAGCAACGAACGCAGGAGTGTTCGCGGTCGCGTGTCAAACGTGCGCAGACTCATTGCTTCCCTCCGGTCGTGGGACTTGTTGGCGAGGGTGCCGCTTCTGATTCATCGAGGATGACAGGGAGACTTTCCGCTCCCGCAGGTCGCCGCACGAGGCCACGATGCAACGCCCGCAACGGCTGCGATTCCTGTCGCACCCACCCGCGCGCGACGCTCGGCCCCCAGCAAATTCGCAAAACTTCCGCGCCACCCGTCGACGCTTCGCCCCAGAGCCAGAGTTCGAAATCGCGCTGCGAAAGCGTGCTCGTCGCGATTTCGAGCGCGACGAGAAAGTCCTGCCAATCGCTCGACACACCCGGCGCCGAAGATTCTTCCACGCGCGTCCACACGGAGAGCGGCGAATTCGGCAAGTGTACTGCGCACACTCGCGCGAGTTCCGTCGCACATGTCGCCGGTCGCCACAGTGCGGCGGCGCTGTCGCCGCCGGCGAGACGGAAGCCGCCGGTGCGAAGTGCTTCGCGCGCAAAGACCTCGTTGCCGGCGCTCGGCACGCGATTCGAACCGCGGCCCTCTCGATCGCTCCCGAGCGACTTCGCAAGCCACGCGTCGATCTCCGGTGTCGGAGCGGGCACGCGTGGAACACCGATTTCGGCGCACAATGCGGTCAACTCGGGATACAAGAGGCCGTTCGCCATCCAGATGCGGTCGGCGACTCGGCAGTCGCCATGGAGCGAGTGCGGCAACGACGCGGGCTGCGAGACAATGACCGTTTCCTCGCCGGCACAATTTGCAAACGCGGTCGCATAGAGTGTCGCGGCGGACTCTTCCGCGGGCGCGAAAATCTGGAGCGACGCCATCTCCAGCCGCTTCCAGAGCCACGGAATCTCCTTGGGCCGGCGCAAGAGATCGCGCGCTGAAAATCCACAGAGGACTTCGAAACGCAGCGGCGCTGAAAGCTCGGATCGATTCGCACCCGCCTCGGTCGCAGCCACGGGCGCGAGCTGTTGCAACAAGAGACAGCGCAACACGCGGCGGTAATCGAAAGTCCCACGCGCGAGTTGGCGCGCGATCTCTTCGCGTGACGCTTCGTCGACCACACCACTCGCCGCAACCGCAAGATCACTGCTACCCGCCAACAAGATCGCGGAATCGAGCCACGCGCGTTCGGCGCCGGCCGCGGGCGCGGGGTACGACATCTGCGGCGCATACAACAAAGCGTCGACGAGATGTGCGCCTTGCATCGCCCAGGGAAAGTCGGCGCAGACGAGCCGTTCGAGTTGAGTCGCGACCGCGAAGCTCGGCGCCGATCCGAACAGCACGCTGTAGATACTGCGCAAGAATGTGTCCGGCGTCATCGACTGCGGAGCATCGATTCGCGAAACGAGCGCGAGCGCTGAGACTTCGACGACGGCGCCAGTGACGTCGAGCCGCGCGAGCGTGCGCCACCAATCGCTCGCATCGAGCGGAATCTCCTGCGGCAGAAGTGCAGCGGGAAGTTCGAAGCGACCGTTTACGGCGTAGCCGGGTCGGCCACGCAAGTGACTGCGCGCGCGTTCACGCCAGTATTCGACAGTAAGCGGAGCGGCGCGGGCGAGCGTCGACGGATCGAGATCGCTCGAGTTCAGCAATTCGTCGGCGGTGGGCCAGCGGCCGTAGAGCTGGATCCACAAGCGCCGCGTTCGTTCGACCGCCTCGGACGTTCGCCCGTATCGGAGTGCGAGTGCCGCGCCCGCCGAAGCGACATGACTCGATTGCGCGACAACCGGAGTTGGCGCGCGCACGGACTGGGGCTCCGAGACGATCGTCGACTCGGCGGCGGCCGGCGTTGTCGCGAGCGGTGAAGGCGGCGGCCGCGCATCGATGTCGACGGGGCTAGCGAGCGGCACAACTGGCGAGGTCCGAACGGGTGAGATCCACGCCGGCAAGTACCAGCCGGCGAACCCGGCGAGCAAAGCCGTGGTCGCGAGCGCGCCGAGCATCCTCCGTTCGCCGCGTCGCATGAGGACGTGGAGTGGGCGCCGCGGCTCGGACTCGGCGTGCGCCTTTGCATCGAGCGGTATCAACGTCACGGGCCGAAGCTGCGTCGTGGTCGGCTCCTCAGTCGACGGCAGATCGTCGTGAAAAATCTGACACTCAACGTCGCCGACATAAAATACTTCTCCAACGCGAACTTCGATCTCGCGCTGGCGCACGCCACCGTGCCGGAGACCATTGCGCGATCCCAAGTCGCTGACGAGATAGCGACCACCTTTCGTGGCGGGCTCGATGGACGCGTGAATTTTGGAAACGGAGCTATCACGAACTCTGAGATTCGAATCGCGCGCGCGACCAATCACCGCGCGAGTCGTCGGCAGTTCCAAGCGCACGACATATTCGCGCCGCTCGTTCCTCGCCATTAGATAAGGCATACGCGCGCCTCCTCGCGGCCCGAAGTCTCAGCCGACGGACGCGAGGGGATCCGCCGACCGAACACGACAAACCAGGCGCTGATTCTACGCTTCAGCGCGAGCTTTGCCACGCGGTTCCTGCGCGGACGCTTGCAGCGCAGCCGAACCCTCGGCTAGCCTCTCCGTATCACGAAGGATGAATGATGAAACGCACACTCTTGGCCCTCCTGATGATTCCGCTCTTGTCGCCGCGCACGGACGCGACGTGGTCCATCGTGATGGTGGACCGGCGCACACGCGAGATCGCGATCGGCTCGGTGACTTGTCTCACGAGTTTCGATCTGCGCGCGATCACGCCCGTGGTGCTCGTCGAGCGCGGCGGCGCCACGGTGCAAGCCGCGGGCGACTTCGACGGCACTCGTCGTCCCATCATCCGCGCCGGCTTCGCCGCTGGCACAGCTCCCGCCGCGATGCTCACGACACTCGCCGGCGTGCCCGGCCATCAGCAACGGCAATATGGCATCGTCGACGTGCTCGGCAATGCGCTCACCTTCACCGGCTCGCAAGCTTCCGCCTGGGCCGGCGGCTTGACCGGAGTCGATGGCGACATCGACTACGCACTGCAGGGCAACATCCTCGCGGGCCCGTGCGTCGTGCCCGCGATGGAAGCCGCGCTCCTCGCGGGCGGCGACTTGCCGGCGCGGCTCATGGCGGCGATGGAAGCGGCGCGCGCCACTGGCGGCGATGGTCGTTGTTCCTGCTCGCCGTCCGCTGCGACCGCGTGCGGTTGCCCACCCCCGAGTTTCGCGAAGTCCGGGCATATCGGTTATCTGATCGTCGCGCGCGCGGGCGATGTCGATGATCCGAGTTGCACGGCGGCCGGTTGCGCCGACGGCGATTATCTGATGAGTCTCAATGTGCCGTTCCAAACGGCGGCAAGTCCCGATCCCGTGCTGCAATTGGCGTCGCTCTATGCGAGTTGGCGCGCCGAACGCGCCGGACGACCCGATGCGATTCGCTCGTCCGTTTCGTTCACACCGAGTGCGAGCGACGTGACGATGACGGTGAGCCTTTTCGATATCGAAGGTGTCGCGGTTTTGGCGCCGGTCGTCGCACTCACGGTCGAGCACGCCGCCGGCAGCGCGGGTCTAGCGCTCATCGGAACGGCGCTCGAAATCGGCGGCGGCAACTACACGGTCGCGCTTAGTACGGGTCCGTTCGACGCGACCGATCGGTTTCGCATCACGGCGGATGACGGTGTTCGCGCGATCGTGCTGATGCCGTCTTCGAGCTACATGCATCCGAGCGCGAGTGGATTCGCCGATTGCAATGGTAACGGCGCATTCGACTATCTCGATATTGCGGCGGCGACCTCGTTCGACGTGGATCTCGATGGCGTTCCCGACGAATGCCGGTCGTTCCGCCGCGGCGATTGCAATCGCGACGGTCAGCACGATCTCGCCGACGCCGTCTTTGATCTCAGCGCGTTGTTTGCCGGCGGCGCCGCGCCAGCCTGTCTCGACGCTTGCGACACGAACGACGACGGCCTACGCAACTTGGCGGACGCGATTTACTCGCTCAACGCGCTCTTCGCGCTGGGAAGCGCCCCGCCGAGACCGTTCCCGACGTGTGGTCTCGATCCCACGGTGGATTTGCTCGAGTGCGTCGACGCCGGCAGTTGTCCTTAGTGAAAATCCGCGCCGCTACGGACAACCCGAAAACCCAGTGCAAGTCAGACTATCAGTCGTGGTATCGATTCCACACGCCGAACTCGGCGTCGGAACCGCCGGGCCGCCGATGAAGAAATAATTCAGCAAGTAGATGACGTCGTCGATCGCCACGGCGCCGTTGTCGTTGGCGTCGCTGACGTCGTCGCAACCGGGGCTCGGTCCGCTCGAGAACAGGAAGTTCGCGAGCGCGATGGCGTCGACGAAACTCACGACGCCATCCACGTTGACGTCGCCGCGTCGCAACAGCACGACGGCCTCGCCCTGCACTTCGATAACGCCGGGTTCGGTTTGCGGCGTTACCGCGAAACCATCGGCCGCCATCGCGACGCCCACGGGTGGCATACCGAGCGCACCGCTGAAGTTGAGCGCGCTACTCGTGCCGCTACTCGCCGTGGAGCTCACTTGGTAAACAAAATTCGCGATACCGAGACCCGGGCCGGCGACCAGCTCCGAAATCGGCGGCGCGAGACTCACCAAGCACGAGAAGGTGCCGCCGATACCCCCGGTCGGCGTGATGTTCGCGTAGAGGAAATCGGGCCCCGCCCCGCCGTTCAACGCGGCGAGCGTCGCACCGACGTGGATGCTCGTGAGCGTCGCGACGGCGCCATCGTGACTGAGCCCAAATGCGAGACCGTCGATATCGATGATGCTGTCGAGTTCGATCGCCACGCTCACCGCTTGGCCTGGCCCACCGAGTGTGCTTCCGGCGCGCAAAAGTAGCGGCGGGATCGTGCCAATGGCGATCGTTCCCGGCAATTGCTCGGGCACAAACGTTCCACCGCCCGCGACGACAACAACGGTGCTGACCGGCGGCGATCCTAAGGAATCACAAAAAGCGACCGCCGCCGTTCCGGCTCGCAGAAGTTGAAAATGAGCGCGATTGAGCTCATAGCCACTGCCGGGCGGAAGCGTCACGACGCCAAAGAAGTCCAGCACCACACCCACCGTGAAGCCATCCGCAAGGACTGAAATCTGATTGAAATCCGGAGCTATACCAAGCGTCGTGGCGCCGTCCTCAACGTAAAGAAGCTCGATGGGCCCGGCGTCACAGACGCCGAACGACCACCCTGCGAGCGAAACAGTCGCGGTGGGAAAATCGAGACTCACGCGCACCGTCGCCTCGCCCCCCACCACACCCGCCGGACTATCGAGCCGCAACGTGTACGGCGAGCCGCCAGCGCGGACCGGGGTCGCACAATACGCACTCGCCATCGCGACGAGCGCAAACACTGGCAACGAAAGACGCATGTTTAGGGTCCCTCCGCGAAGCAAGTCAACTTGTCGGGTGACGGATCCGACCCTGGGACCGGGAACGGCGCGGGCACGGGCGCACCACCATCAAACAGCGCTTCGATCAAGTAATTGAGATCTGCGATGTCGATCGTGCCGTCGTCATTGACGTCCAACCGATCGAGACAGTTCGGCCGCGGCGCAATTTCCGAGATCATTTGCGAGAGCAGCAGGACATCGTCTTCGTTCACCAATTCGTCAAACGTCACGTCGCCACGCACGAACGGCACCTCCGGTGGGAAAAGCGGCGCTGCGTTTTCAGCGCCCGGCGTCGGCACTTCGAGCACGACGAGCGCGTCGCCGCCGCCTAAGTAGCGACCGGCCGATTGATCCGCGGCAAGTGTGTCGGCGTCGAACTCGAGCAAGTCCGATCCGCCGTTCAGAACGAGCGTCAACTCGCCACCGAGCGCCGGAATAAAATTCGCGTGGAGGTCCTCTTCGTTCACGACGTCGCCATCGAGATAGATCAACAAGTAGCCACCTGCCGGGATCACGGCCGCTGGGATACACGGGATTTCCCACTTATCTGGCGTGAATAGATCATCCGACAGTCCGGCGCCACTGAGGTCGACCGGCTCACCCGAGAAATTGTAGAGTTCAACCCAAGCCGGCGGCACAAGCCCGAGATCGTCGATCACGCTACCGGTGTTCTCGAGCATGAACTCGTTGATGACGACGTTCAATCCCTGAAACGGCGGCGGCGGACACGGGTCCTCCGGGATCACGGGCGCAGTGTTGCCCGCTTTCAAGACGGGACCATCGCGCAGCTCGACGCGTTTACACGCGGCGAATCCCGACACTAGGAGCGCGAGCACCAATACTTGTCGCGCGCGCCGATGATTCATTACCGATGCCATCTTCGCTCACGTTCTAGGTCGACGACCGTTCGAAGAAGGCGAGATGAAAACACGGCGAGATTAAGATTTTGTGAATATGTCGTCGCGGCGAAGGCGAGGCAGCCGGAAACCTAAAACGGTCAAACTCCCGATCGTCGACCGAAAATGGTCGACGCCTCAGAGTTCAAACGTTCGAGGTCAGAAACCCGACGGTGGTCGCCGCAGTGAGCTGGCGCTACACTCTGGACCTGAGTTCGAATGAAAACTCGGTCCGCAACGCTCTGGAACGATTTCTGCTCCCAACGGTGCGGATCGCGCAACCGCAGAAGGTACCTCATGACCGCGCTGCCGAATTCTCCAACTCGCCTTTCGTACGACGAGTTCATGCGCCTTCCCGACGACGGGCAACGCCATGAACTCATCGACGGCGAGCATTTCGTGAGCGCGGCACCAGCGACCCGACATCAGTACATCTCAGCACGAGTTTTCTTCCAACTCTTCGAACAGATCGTGCAGACAAGTCGCGGCGAAGTCTTCGCAGCTCCCACGGATCTACAGTTTTCGAAGAGCACAGTGGTCCAACCGGATGTCGTTGTGCTGCTCGCGGAACGCGAGTCGATCTTGAATGCGCACCGAATCGAGGGTGCGCCAAACCTCGTCATCGAAATACTGTCGAACTCGACCAGCCACGTCGACCGGACGCACAAGCGCCGAGCCTATGCGCGTCATGGTGTTCCGGAATATTGGATCGTCGACCCCGCCGCAGAGGTCGTCGAGCAACATGTGCTCAGCACGGGGCGGTATCAACTCGTAGGCACACACCACGACACCATCGTGTGCGCCACAATCCCGAATGTGGTCCTCAACCTCGCTGATGTTTGGCCGCCGCCAAACCACCCGGTCGGTAAACGGGCGCAGTAATTATCGGCCTCGCGAATTACCGGCTCTGCGCGGACACTTTCGCAGCGCTACTGCTCCGACGCCCCACACGCGACCCACTCACTGGTCTCGTTCGAGCGGCGAATGGCGTCGAGCACGCACTGAATGCGATGACCATCGGCAAACGTCGCCGCGGCCGCGACGCCGTCGTGCGCGCCCGTCTGAATGGATCGCACGAGTGTGCGTGCGAAGCGCAAGAAATTGCGGGCCCAATCCGTCTCGGGAATCCCTAGCGTAGCGGACGATGGCAAATCATCGGTCACAGATTCCGTGCGCGCCTCGTCCTTGCCGGTCCAAACTGTCAGCGGTTGCCCTTCGTCGAGCCGCACGGCTCCACGCGCGCACGCAACCTGAAAGCGGTGCACGCGCGAACTCTCGACCGTGGAAATGTGGAGCGACGCCAAGACATCGTTGTCAAACCGCAGCCACGCCGCGGCTACGTCGTCACTCGACGCCGGCCGGCGTTCGCCGGTCGCGGCGTCCGCACGTTCGCGATGCACGGTCTCGAGCAGTCCCCGCACTTCGCGCACTTCGCCGAGCAGCTCGCGCAACGCATCGACCGCATGCGACCCGATGGCTCCCAACGCGCCACCGCCTTGGGACGCGTCGTTCCACCAACTCCACGAACGATCGGGGTCGCGCATCGCCGATGACGTCAACGTGTAGCTCGCGTGGAGCACGCGACCGAGCGCGCCCGAGCGCACGAGCGCGCGCATGCGAACGCGGCGCGGATCGACTCGCAATTCGTGATCGATGAGCGCGAGCTGCTGAGGATAGCGGCGGGCCGCCGCGACGAGCTGCGCGCTTTCGCGGGCATTCAGTGCGGTGGGTTTCTCACAAACGACGTGCGCTCCGGCGCGCAGCGCGGCGAGCGCTTGCTCACAATGTCGATGCGGCGGCGTGGCGACAAAAACCAAGTCCGGCCGGGCGGCCTCCAGCAACTGTTGGTGATCGATCGCGACCCGCTCGATGCCGAACTCGGCCGCGGTCGCCTCAGCGCGCTTGAGATTAGGGCTCGCGATACCGACGAGCTTCACGCCATCGACGAGTCGCAAGCACGGCAACATGACGGTGCGCGCAAAACCGTTCCCAAACAACGCGACGCGAACTGCCTGCACGGGAATCTCCTGGCTCGTCCCACCCACTCGTCAAGAACACGAAGTCGACGGGCCAGGATATCGCAACGGAGATGCGCCGACTATGGCGACTAGAACCGCGCGGCGCGGCCCGCGGCCCTCCCATCAGTTCGAGCTTGCAGCCTCCGGCGCAGCTGATTTTTTCGCACGCAACTCACTTTCGATGAGCGCGAGCGTCGAGCCGAAGCGCTTTTCTCCCGGGCGCTGCGCGAGCGCTTGACTATAGAGGTCTTTGGCGATCTCGAGCGAGCCACGGGCGTACGCGACTTCCGCGCGGCCGGCGAGGCCGTCGGCTTGCGTGTCCGGCAAGCCCGCCGCGAGCACGTAGAAGTGCTCCGCTTGATCGTAAGACTTGCGATCGAGGTAGAGGTCGCCACACAGTAAGTGCGACGCGCCGTCTTGCGGCCGCTCGTGGCAAGCCTGCTCAAGCGCCTTCAAGGCCGCTTCGGTCTCGCCGCGACTCAAATGCAACTCGCCGAGTTTTCCCGCGGCCTCCGCGAACTGGCTATCTTCGGCGCGCAGCGTCCCGAGCCATTCGATCGCCTCCGTTTGTCGACCGGCTTGCGCGAGCAATACACCCACTCGATAGCGATCCGCCGCTTTCGCGCGCTGGACATCGCCGGCGAACGCGCGCAGATACCAAGTGGCCGCACGTTCGGGAAGACCGATCGCCGCATTGAGGTCGCCGAGCGTCGTGCACATCGCCGCGCTCGGCTCGCGCACGCGCGCCGCAATCTCCATTTGATCCGTTGCGCGCTCATAATCGCCGAGCCGAATGTAGCAGTTCGCGAGCAATTCCAGGTAATTCGCATCGAGCGGGGCGGTCTTCAGAATCTGCTCGAACAATCGAATGGCGTCGTTGAAACGTCCGCTTTCGAATTCGAGCACCGACAGCCAGCGTAACAATTCGGCGTCGCTCGGACTCTCGACCAAGGCTTCGAGCACCGCCGCGCGCGCCGCTTCCAGTCGCAGGCCGGGCGCACCCGCTTGCGCGAGTTCATAATGCGCTTGCGCGATCAGAAACAACAATTCGCCGCTGCGATAACCATCTCGCAGCTCGAGTCGCCAGGCCTCGAGCGCCTCGCTGAAACGCTCCTCCGCAAACAGCAACTTGCCGAGGTTTATGCGAGCGCCGCGCGAATTGGGATCGAGTTTGACGGCGGCTTGAAACGCCTCGATCGCCGCGGACGATTGATTGAGATCAAAGAGCGCGGAACCCTTTGTGACGAGCACACGCGCGCGTTCCTCGGCCTCCATCGGCGGAGGCGATTCCTCCGGCGGTTTTACAGCAAGCGGGATGGGTTGGCCTTTCGCATCCAGCTCAGGAGCGGGCGGCGGCGCGGGTGGTGGTGGCGGCGCGAGCAAGAGCTCGACGATATCTAGGGCCGCCTGCGGCTGCTTGTCGGCGAGTAGCGCCGTAGCCTCTTTCCAACGCGCTTCGCGCTCGAGGCGCGCGGCGATGCCGCGCGCACGTCGAGCAATCTCTTGATCGCGGCGCTCTTGCTCGGACACTTGCGCGTGACTTTGCTTCGCGACGCTGGTCGCGGCCTGTTGTTGCTCGACGGTGCGCTGCTGCTTGCGCTGCTGCGAAGTCGTCATGGTCTTGCAGCCGGCGCCTCCGCCGATTACCGCAATTCCCCACGCGAGCGCGAAGAACGCGAAAGTTCGCGGACGATTTTGACGCCATTCAATGATTGCGGTCATGCTCTCAGCACTTTCATCGCGGCCGTTCGCCGCGGACTCTAACGAAGTTGTGTTTGGTCGGCGGCGCTACCGCTGTTGCTGCCGAGCGAGCGCGGCCGTCACGCGATTCGGCGGCACGATCTCAGCCTCATGAGCATTCGGCGGCGCCGGCGTTGGCGAAGCTGGCTTGGCAGCAAGTAGCCGTCGGCGTCGGGCTCGCCCGTATGGACTGCCGAAAGCCAGTAACAAGAAAATCGCCGCCATCGAGACCCAAATGATGATCCACAACAGCGGACCCGTGCTGTCGAACCAACCTTTCACGGTGTCTTGCGCAACCAACGTGCGAAGCGCGCCGCCGCCGGTGAGGTCGAGAGGAAGCGAACCGCCTTGCTGCGGATTCACGATCACCGCCGCAATCTGGCGCTGACGCGTCGCATCGAAGGCGTCCGAGCGACCCATCAAACTTCCCAACGGATCTTCTGACAACGTGACGGCGCCGCTCACTTGCGTGGCGTCGTGCGTGTAGAAACCGCCAATCAAGCCGACCCGCAACACGCGACACTCCTCGATTCGCCCCGCGGCGGCAGCAAGCTGCACGGGCGCGAGGAACACGGAACTCGTGCTCGCGTACTGGTGCAGTTGTTCAAACTTCTTGAGCAGGAGTGGAACGCGCTCGATGACGGGCAACTCGGTTGCTCGCTCGAGGCGTGCGAGTTCGGTCAACCATTCGGGATGCTCGTGGCGGAGTAACGTGTCTTTGAAGCGCTGCCGCAGCGCGCCGAATTGCCGTCCCACTTCGTGATCCACGGCTTTGGCTTGCTCGCTCGCCGCGGCGATCTGTCGGTCGATGGTGCTCGTTGCGATCTGCAGGTCGAAGGCATCGAGTTCGCGTCCCAACGATTCGATGCGTTGGCGCAGCTCGAGTTCGCGCGCGGCGAGCTCCCGGTTCTTAGCGGTTTCTGCCGTGATTCGCTCACCCAGTGCGCGCGTCTCGGCGGCGAACTGCGTTGTGAGCGTATCAATCTCCGCGCGGGCCGCCGCGACGGCAAGCGCGCCGACTTCCGCACCTGGGCTCGCGGGCGTCGGTGGTTCGGTGCTCGCGTCGATCGCAAAAAGCTGCCGCGGCGCAGCGCTCAACACGTAAACGAACGCCAGCGCACAGGCCAGGCAGAGCGTCGTCATTGCTCGCATCACTTGCTCCGATCTTTCTGGTCAACCCCGACCTTCGGCTCGGAGAGAGAGCGCGCGCTGGTTGCCAGCGGCGGCACGAGCAAGTCAACGAGCACCGGCGGTAACCGGCGCTTCAGAATGTCGACGCCAAGCGTATAGCTGGCCGCATTCTCTTGTACTGCGACCGGATCGCGCATAATGCCATCCATGAGTTGCTGGCCCGGCGCGCAGCGGCCGACGATCGTCGCGTCTTCGCTGACATAGAGCGTCGCCACGAGCCCAAGGTGGTAACCGTGCACGGCAAGGCGTCGGCCGTTGCTTTCCACTTCCACCGTCTTCACTTCGATCGACTTTCCGAGCGCCTCTTCCTTTCGTTGCACGCGGCTGACACTCTCGAGCGCCTCACTCGCAGTGGCGCGCGGGCCGGAGAGCGCGGCGCGTGCGTCCGCCAGCACAGCGATCCGCTCGTCCTTCTGCCAGGGGATTCCGCGTGCGAGATGTGGCTCCAGTATGTCGAAGTAAACGAGCAACTGCTGCCGCAACTCGGCGTCCCGCTGCTCGAACTGCTTGAGCTTCTGCTCCTTCTCGGCGTGCGCTTGTTTCTTTCGCGCGAGCTCTTGCTCGCGCTGCGCCGCCTCCGTCTCGAGCACCGCCAGTCCGCGGCCGAGCGCTTTCTGCTCGTGGAGCAAGTCCTCAATGCGGCGATTCTGCGCTTCGCGACTCGCCTGCGCCTCTTTGATCAGCCGACGCAGTTGCTCCTGCAGGCGACCCAACTCGACCAATTGACTCGGCTCATCGCTTGGAATCGATGGGCGCACGTCGATGGGCGGCTGTTGCGACTCGCCATTGTTCACCGCGGTCTCCGCACGCGTCGCCGCGTGGCCAACGGCAAACGCCGTCAGCACGACGGCGATCGTCGATCCGCGCCTCCGCGTCGGCGAACGCCTTATTGCGGCTCGCGGACGATCCATTTCAACAACAGTCATTCTGGTTCCTTTCAATTCGTCACGCGTCCCGCAAGTTGAAGACATAGTTGAGTTCGACCCAGTCTTCGATCGGCCGACCATCGGAGTTCATCGCCGGCGTGAACTGAGTGTCGGCGAGTGCGTTTTTCACAGACTCCTCAAACACGCTCTCGGGTTCGGCGTCGATGATCTCGACGACTTCGGCTTTACCTTCGGTCGAAACCATCACTCGCACGCGCACGTACCCCTCTACTTTTCTGTCGAGCGCGCTCTTCGGGTAGCGCGGCTTGGGCGTGTAGATGGCGCGGGCGGACATCGAGGCGCCGCCGACCCGCCCGCCGTCGCCATCGCCATCGCGACCCCGTCCCCGGGTCGCGCGGTTTCGAATCTGCTCGCGCTCACGCTGATAATCCCCGATCTGCGCCACCTCGTCGGCCATCCATCCCAGCTCGTCGGCGGCGTCCATCTCGAGCCGCGGGCCGCCGAAGCCACTCGTCGACGCGAGCATCGGGCCACCGCCGCCACCACCGCCGACTCCGACCGTCGCTGCGAGCCGACGCTCAGGCGCGGCGCGGCGCGGTACTGGAGTCGGACGCGACTTCGTT
Organism: Planctomycetota bacterium; assembly: GCA_046154185.1. GTDB lineage: Bacteria > Planctomycetota > UBA8108 > UBA1146 > JAJFFE01 > JBJXGE01. The sequence goes on along the minus strand of JBJXGE010000004.1, from coordinate 7,932 downwards.
TGCGTCGCGGTTCGGACGCGCCGTGGTGGCGCAGCGCCGCGCGCCTCACTTTCGTACACGCGGGTTTCTTTCGGCGGGGCCGGTCGCGCAACAACCTCTGGCGGCGCATGCATCTTCATCTCGAATTTGAAGTCCGCCGGCTCTTCATCCGGCTTGATCACCGGCTCGTAGTAGGCGAAAAGCGCGAGACACAACAAGACGAGCGCCACCAGCGTCGCGATCGCCACGATCCAATCGCGCCACGCACCCGAGGCAATCCACTCGGATCGAGCCATCGCACTTTTCAATCTGGCTGCGAAACTCATGGGCTTCCTTACTGCGTACGCACTGCAGCGACTGTCAACTCGGGTACGAGAGAATCCAAAAGCGACCATCGATCTCAATCAGCGACCCAAACACCCGCACGAGCTCGACGCGCTCGGGCGCGTCGGCGCCGCGGCTAGTCCGCACCTTGAGCTGCACGCGCTTCCACAAGCGAAAGCGCTTGTACTCGACCAAACGTTCCGGCACGACTTCCACGAGCGAGAGTTGCTGGCCCATGTAATCGCCGAGCGCGCCGCTCAGACCGGAGCGCGACTCGGTGTCGAGCAACAGCCAGTGGAAGCTCACCGGCGCCGTGTTGCGCACGAGTTCCGCTTCGAACTCGGGCCAGAGTTCCGTGCGATACACGGCCTCGGTGACACGCAGACGCTCGAGTGTCGCACGGTCGCCTCGTTCGAGCGCACTCAACACGACTCGGCTGAGTTCTTCTGCGGTCGTCGGATGCGCCGGTGACTCAGCGATCGGCGCTGTCGCGGGCGCGAGCGCCGACGGAACTTCCGCGGCGGTCGCTGCGGGCGCGCCCGATGGCACACTCGACGATCGGCAGCCAAACGCGATTCCCAGGCAAATCACACCAAATGCGCCGATCAGCTTCGTCTTCGTCACCGCAAATTCCTCGCTAGAACTCGATCGAGTACGACAACCCGACCGCCCAGCCTTGGCGGTAATCGCGCGTCGTCAAACTGCCTTGCTTGAACTCGAATTTCTCATCTATGAGATTTTCAGCGGCGATTTTGATCGTCGCGCCGCTCTCGAGCTTGTAGCCCACGACAATGTCGAGATTCCAGCGCGGCTGCTCGATCTCATCCGGCACTCCGAACGAACCGACCGCGCTCACCCGCTCGCCGAAAGTGCTCGCGAAAACGCCGATCGAGAGCGACGTCGGCGGCGGCGGATTCGCGGCGCCGGCCGTCGCGTCGGCGGCGCTTAAACCCGGCACGACTGCGGGCCGCGTCAAATCGAGGTCGTAGATGATCCCAGCGTTGAACGTGTATTCCGGCTGACCTTGCAGCGGTCGACTCGAATTTGTCTGCACGGCGGTCGCCGACTCGTTGATGCGCACTTCCGAATCGATGTAGGCGTAGTTGAGATTGATGGACAACGGCTGGAGCGGCCCGGCGACAAATTTGAGGCTCTTCCGCAGCTCCACTTCGACGCCCATCAGCTCCGCGCCCTTGGCGTTCTCCCACGACGTGATCAAGTTCGAGCCGCTCGTGTTGATGAACGACTCGATGGGATCGGTGAACTCTTTGTAGAAGACACCAGCCGAAATGACTTCCTCGAGCGCCGGGAACCACTCCCACCGAAGGTCGTAGTTTTGGAGAAGCGCACGAGTCAGGTTGGGGTTACCGATCGCGGAATAACCACCCTGCAAGTCGGTGTATTGAAAGGCGGCCAGCTCCCGAAACTCGGGGCGTGAGACGGTCTGACTGACGGAAAACCGCAGCAGCATGTTCTCGACGAACTCGTAGCTGAGATTCGCGGCCGGCATCCAGTCCGTGTCGTCGAGCTCGGCTTCGACCAGCGCTGGCGGCGTGCCGAACAGTTCAAACGTCGTGACTTCCTGCACCGAGCGCTCCACGCGCGTGCCAAATTGGATGCGCCAAGCGGGACTCAAGCGAAAGTCCGCGAGCGCGTACACCGAATCGAGCTGTTGCTTGGCGCTGTAGTTGTCGGTTGGCAGCGTCGTCTCGTCGACGCTGAATCCGGACGGCCCGATATGGCTCGTCTGAAACAAATAGTCTGGATCACCGGTCAGGTCGATCGGTTCACCGGAGTCGGAAGTTGGGTTCAGTGCGGGCGAGAAGCGAAACCGCCGCGAATTGAAATCGCGCTTTCGTTCGACTTGTTGCATGCCGAATTTGAGCTTCTGCGTCGGCTCGAGTTGCGTCTCGTCGTCCTCCGGCGCGCCGTCGTCCACCGCAAAGGGATTGAACGGCAGCGCGTAGTCGACGCCGAAGTCGGTGACGTCTTCGTCCAGAAAGTAAAACTCGTGCGTACCACTGCCGGAGACGTTGCGATATTCAAATTGCTGCGCTGTGTCGTTGAAGTCGTAGCGCACTTGTTTGTTGTCGGGCTCATCGCGTTCCGAGAACGAGATTCCGTACCGCCAATTGAGAAACGTGTCTCCGGCCAATAAGTGCTCGCCGTAGATCTGAGTGTTCGTCAACAAGCGCTCGACATGGCGCAACCGAATCGTTCGGATCACGGTGTTGGCTTGCCCGTCGAATCCCTCCTGGAAGCGTACGGTGTCCGTGCTGGTGCGCGTCGCGAAGTTGCGTACTCCTATCTTCTGCGCCGGGTTGAGCTCATACGAAACATTGAAGAGTCCGGCCAACTCGGCCTCGAACTCCGACGTATCGAGCTCATAGGCGTTGAACACGAGCGGCACGCCGCCAGCAATGAGCAGCACAGACAAGTCTTCCTCGTTGCGGTCGTACTTGTTAGCCCAATTGAGCGCGCCGACGTAGCCGACTCTTCCCCAAGGTCCGAGGTCATAGCTGTCGCCAAAACTGGCGCCAAGCTTCGAGTCGGGAAACGGAGTGGTTTCGTAAGTATTCCAAAGTTCCGGATCGAAGCCGCGACCGATGGTCTGCAAGTCGGCGTCGGCAATCGCCGACGAGACGCGCGTCGACGGCACTTGGCTCGGCAGCTCCCGCGTGCCGTCATCGTATGTGAATGCATCCGCACGCCCGCCCTCGCTGCGCGTGATGCGATTGAAGGTCACGCCATCGTTGTACTTCATGCCGAAATTCAGTTTGAGAAATCCTTCTTTCGGAATATCGATCGAGCGAATCTGGACGCTACCGCCCGCGAACTCACCGGGCAGATCCGGCGAGTAAGCCTTCACGATCTCGATGCTCTCGATGGAACCCGCTGGAAATAAGTCGAGCGGCACTGCCTTGCGATCGGGTTCCGGCGAAGGCAAGCTCGAGTTGTTGTAGAGCGTCTGGCTATAACGTTCGCCCAAACCGCGCACGTACACTTTGCCACTCACGACCGTCACCGCCGGCAATTTCGTGACGGCTTCCGCGGCATTCCCGACGTTGCCCTTGCTCATCAATTCGCCGCCGATGCTGTCGCTCACGATCGCACTATCTCGTCGATCCGTCAGTTTTGCGCCCTCGGTATTGGCTTTCAGCACGCCTACGATGTTGACTGTCGGCACATCGCCGATCGCAGTGAGCGCGAGCTCCACGCTCGCGAGCTGATCCGACAGCACTTCCACGCTGACGCGATCGGAGAAGTACCCATTCGCCCTTGCCTCGATGTCTTGGCGACCCGCCGGTACTGAGGCCAGCGTGAAGCTTCCATCTGGATCCGCAACGACGCTAAGCCCAACGACTCCGCGCACCGACACAATCGCGGCGCCGATGGGCGCACCCTCGGAACTCAACACCGTCCCACGTACCGCACCCGGACGGCGGACGGTGGTCGGCGACGTCGGCGAAGCGCCCTGTGGAAAGACACTGGTCACCATAAACAATCCTGCCAAGGCCGCGATCACGACGCGACGCTCGACGATCCGCTCCCGAGCCATGCACTCTCGTCTCCGTCAAGACTCCGCTCGCGCCAGCTCGGGGCGCCGGAGAATGGCGAGCGCCTCAGGAGCGGACTTCGAGAACGGGACGCATGGTCGGACACGATCGTGAAGAGCGCGTGAGTGAAATTTATAAATAGTGTGAAGGCGTACGGCTGGTTCTGGTTTTAGCGCGCCGCGCATCGCGGACACACTCTCGAGATTCTCATATGGTCTTAAGACGCGCTTAAAGATCGGCGCGCATGCTACCGCCCAAAAGAGTCAGAACCAGACACACGCATTTACCGAGGAGAGGAAAGCGAGGTGCGGTGGCCCAGCAGTTGAACTGTTGGCGTGCGTGAACGATCTCCGTGGAAAGGCTTGCGGCGCTCATGCCATTGCGCGCGGCCAATTCGGATCTTTGGGCAATCTCAGAACACGTTTTCTTGGTCTTAGTCTCATTTCTGGATCGAAAGGATCTCAGACAATGCGAAAGAGTCTTCTCGGAGCCGCGCTGATTTGCGCGCTCGCCGCGTCGAGCACCGCGTCGGCGCAGTCTCACTTCCTGCGCGGCGACACCAACGGCGACAGCGCCATCAACATCGGTGACGCCGTTGCAACGCTCAGCTTCTTGTTCTCGGGCGGAGCGACGCCGACCTGTGCCGATGCGGCGGACGTCAACGACGACGGCGCGATCAACATCGCCGACGCCGTCTCGCTGTTGAGCTTCTTATTCTCGGGTGGCCCGGCGCCGGCCGCGCCGTTCCCGACTTGGGAAGCCGACCCGACCGCGGACTCGCTCACTTGCAAAGGCACGATCGTCGACCTCACCGGTGACATCGTCAGCGACATGATGCTGAGCAACACGAACACTTACCGCCTCGTGTCCGGTACGTTCGTGAAGGCGCCCGCGACGCTGACGATTCAGCCTGGCACGACGCTCCTCGGCGACAGCGCCACCAACGGCTTCCTCGTTATCGAGGCCGGCGCGCAAATCAACGCAGCGGGCACCGAAGTCGCGCCGATCGTCTTCACGAGCGATCAGCCGGTCGGTTCGCGTTTGCGCAGCGACTGGGGCGGCGTGCTGCTCCTCGGCATGGGCCAGAACAACAACCCGGGCGGCGTGTCGCCGACCGAGGGCATTACCGCGTCTTGGGGCGGCGGCGCGACTCCCGACAACGACGACTCGAGCGGCACCATGACGTATTGCCGCATCGAGTACGGCGGCACCGAGATTTCGGTCGACAACGAGATCAACGCGCTTTCGATGTTCGGTGTCGGCCGCGGGACGACGCTCCACCACATCGCGGTGAAGCAGAACTTCGACGATGGTTTCGAGTGGTTTGGTGGCGCCGCCGATCTGAAATTCGGCATCGCGATCGGCATCGGCGACGACGACTTCGACTACTCGCAGGGCTGGATCGGTCGCGGTCAGTTCTGGGTCACCCAGAAGCGCGATGGCGGCAACGATGGATTCGAGTGCGATAACAACGAGTTCGATTTCACGGCGCTGCCCTTGACGCTGCCGACGATTTCGAACGTGACGCTCATCGGCACCGACACGGCATCGCGCTTCGGCGTGGTGTTCCGTCGTGGCGTCGGCGGCATCGTCTTTAATGCGATCGTGCAAAATTGGGGCAACGCCGGTGTCGACATCGATGACGCCGCCACGACCGCGCACTCGCCCGCCAACGGCGAGTTGGTCCTCGACTACACGACGTTTTTCGACAACACCGAGAACGCCGAGACCGGCGACTCGGAAGTCGCGCTCGCCTACACGTCGGTCGACTTCGTGAACACGCTCAACGGGAACAACGCGTTCCCGGGCGCGTCCCCGACCGTCGATCCGTACAACCTGACCTCGCCGGACTTCCGTACGGCCGCCGGCCAGATCCTGCCGTTCATCCCGGCGGATCCGTTCTTCACCGACGTGAACTACGTCGGCGCCGTCGCGCCGACCGGCACGGCGTGGACCGCCTCGAGCTGGATTAGTTACTTGAACAACTAGTTCGCGTTGGTGAGGTGCCGTTCAGTTCGTAGCAGCAGCGGCTCGGGCTTCGCCCGAGCTGCTGTTTTTCATCTTCAAGCGCGTGCGAATTCGCGCCCGAGGATTTCCTTCACTTCACCGATGCGATCGGCGTGGGTCCGCAAGTGGAGCACGCAAGCCCGCAGATAAAAAACACTGCCGATTTCCGTCCCGGTCAACATGACGCGCTGCGACGCATTGATGCGCGCGAGCAAGTCTCGGTTTCGTGCGTTCTCGTCCGCGCGTGCCAAGCCGACAAATCGCCGCCGGAATGCAAAGAGTGATAGCTCGGGCGGCGCGACTATTTCGACTCCCGGTTCGCGGGCGACAAAATCGCAGAGCTCGCGAGCGAGCGAGCACTTCTCGCGCAGCGCGGCGCGAAACGCTTCCGCGCCGTGGAGCGCGAGCGGCAACCAGATTCGCAGACCGCGCCAGTCCCGCGACAGCTCTGGCGTGTGATCACAATAGTTGATTTGTCGGTCATCCTCAGGTCGGGGCGGCAGGTAGGCCGCGTGGCTCGCAAACGCGCGCTGCAAGTCGTCGAGATTGCGCACGAATAAGACGCCGGTGCCGTACGGCAGAAAGAGCCCTTTGTGCGGATCGACGACGATCGAGTCGCCGAGCTCGAAGCCTTGCAGGCGGGCGCGCAGCTCGGGCAGCATCGCGAAAACGCCGCCATACGCGCCATCGACGTGAAACCAAAGTTGTTCGCGGCGCGCGAACGCGGCGAGCTCCGGCAGCGGATCGATCGCGCCCGAGTTCACAGTGCCCGCGGTCCCGCACACAAAAAACGGCGCAAGTCCCCGCGCGCGATCTTCGCTCACGAGCTGCTCCAGCACGTCGACTCGCAGGCGACACGATGCGTCGACCGATACTCTGCGCACGTGCGCGCTCTTGACGCCCGCGAGTCGCAGCGCGCGCTCGACCGAGTGATGCGCTTCACCCGAAACATACGCAGTGGCGCGCTCGATCGCGTTCGGGACGCAGCGCTCACGCGCCGCGACCGCAGCGAGCCACGCGGACATCGAGCCGCCCGTCGTCGTGACTCCGCCCGTTGTCGCCGGAAGTCCGAGCAATTCGGCGAGCCATCGCAGCGCTTGCATCTCGAGCTCGACCGCCGCCGGCGCCGCCGCGTACACGCCGACGTAACGATTCACCACACACGCAATGAGATCGGCGAGACCCGCGGCGAGGAGCCCGCCGCCCGGCACATACGCGAGATATCCGGGCGCCGCGGTATTGAACGAATGCGGAACGACGTCGCGCAGCAACCGATCGCAAATCTCGCGGAAGCCGGTACCGTGCATCGGCGGCGGCTCGTGGCGCCAAGAGTCGAGACTGGTCGGCGCGGTCCCGTACGCAGGTTGACTCGCAAGCGACGCGATGAAGTGCGCGAGTCGTGGCGTGAGTTCGTCTAGTAGCGCCGTGAACTGATCGGCGCCGAGATCGAGAGGCAGCGGAGTCTCACGTGACATGGGCGCCGATCAGTGCTGCCATGGTCTTTTTTCTTACTGCGCCCCGCGGCACGGTGCGAAGCGTAGCGAACACATCACTTTTCACTTTTCCCTTGTGTCGAACTTGAGGGTCCGCGCCACGAGTACGCGCGCGTGTTCGTGCGAACTCCGATGTCCCAGACCTTAACAGCGATTCTGGTTTCGTCGAGATTGCCTACCGGCGACGCCGCGCCGGGCTTCGACAATCTCCTATGCGCAATACATTTGGCGCACGGTCGCAGCGGATATCGGCCATCACGGGAGCGAGAGATCGGGATCTCCGAGCAAGACCCAGGTTTTTACAACGTCACGATTGGCGGGATCGCGCGCCGCCGCGCGCAGCGCGGCACGCACCGCGGCGCCGAGGGTCGCGATCGCCGGATCCTGCAGCGATCGGTAGAAGTGATCGGCGAGTTCTTGTTGACGCAAATGGCTCGTCACGGAGGAGGGGCCCCAGAAAGCGATCGCGCCGCCGGCCGGGGACAACACCAGCGCCTCACCGAGTGAAGGCGAGTCGGGGTGGTGAAAGAAAGCGTTCAAGCAATCCATCGTCACAATCACGGGCAGTCGAT
>JBJXGE010000066.1:0-85504 GCA_046154185.1 Planctomycetota bacterium | reverse complement strand
CTACAACGGCGCGAGGATCATCTTGTCGCCTGCTGGTTCGTAGTCGAGCGGCCGAAAACTCGCGCGGGTCTTCTCGATGTAAGACTTCGGTCGCGGATCGTACATGCGCGGCAAATTGACGCCGGCGGCCTCGACCGTGCCGATCATGAAATGCACGCAGCTATTGGAAGTAATGCTGTAAGGATCGCGCTTGGCATCCGTGTTTTGCCTCGCGCGCTTTATCGCATAGGCTTCCATCGCCGCGAATTTTTTCGGGACCTCTATGTACGCGGCGGCGATGCGCCCGCCGTATCCCGCGGACTTCGAGATCGCGCGCAGCGTCGCCTTTAGCGAGTCTGGCGTGATTTCGCCGTGCAAGAGTTTCACGTCCGGCACGCCGCGCTTCCGTACGAGGCCGGCAACCGGCGGCGACGTCGGCCGCACTCCGACCTCGCTCGGATCGTAGCGACCGTACTCGTAGTAACGCGACAATCCGTTAGCGCCGTTGATAAAGAGCACCCCCGCGTGGCCCGCATCCGGCACCGTGGTGGGCGACTCGAGTTTCGGCGTACTAAAGTCCGGAATGCCGAGACGGTTCAGCGCGCTGGGTAAATCAAACTTCTTACTCGGCACCTGCACGATCATGTCTCTCGGCACCGAGATCACATAGTCAGGAAAGACGATCGGAATCGCGACATCGTGAGCCATGAATCCACTCCAAGTTGTCCGTATTAGGGGTCCGCGACAGCGCAGGCGCGCGCCCAAGCCGAGCAGCAATGGGAGAAAGACGCGCGGCGGCCATGGCTGCGGTCATTTTTCACGAACCAGCCGCCGCGCGGTCTGTTCGGTCGCGCGTAACTCACAGTTCGAGCCAGCTCGACGCAATCCCGGTCGCTCATTCCCCTCTCGACCACGACTCGGCGTCGCTGGGAGTCAGCGAGTAAACAATGGCGTCGTGGGGTTTGCCCTGAAAGTACAGGCGGTTTCTGGCTTCGCACTCACGTGTTGCGCCGAGCGACTCCGCCACGCGCTGGCTAGCGATGTTGTGCGTGAGCGTGATGATTTCGATTCTGGTTAAGCCAAGTTCGCCAAAGCCAACAAGAGCCGCACGGGCCAAGAGAGGGGCGGCGGCATCCGCGTCATGTTCAGTCCGGACTTGTACGGCAGTGGCGGCGCGTGTCGCGGCACACGCCCCGATGTGACACTCGTGCATGAGTTGGTCCATGCATTTCGCGCCGCGCGACTCGGTTTCGCGAATTTCTGGCGGGACAAGATGAAGGAAAACAAGGATTGGGAAGAGTTCTTCGCGGTGCACGTCGCGAACGTGTACATCTCCAACACGGGTCGTAACAATTTTCGCCGCGTGTACGGTCCGGCGCTCAAGGGCGGTTCAACAGCTGCCGACCTCGCGGGAATGCACAAGTATTTTTCGACGGACGTAGAAGCGATCAATGCGATTCACACGTTCACGCGCCTCAATCCCCTGGGCCGCGCGCTGACGCAACTCAAAGCGCCGGTCTTAAATCCATTTCGCGATGTGATGGAGTACTCGAAGAAATACAACGCGCAGGGAGAATCGCGCGGTGCGGGACGGCAGCCAGCGCCAGACTCTCGCCGCGAGGACGTGACAGATGGACGCAAGCGATGAAGGGACCGCCCTGGAAGCGACGACGTTCCGCCGCGCTCAATTGTCCATGCGGCAGGACCCGGGCCCGCGCGGGTCGCCGCAGGTGCCACAAGCGCCCGGACTGAAGTCGACCGTGCTCGCACGCGCTGATTCGCCGCCGACACCGAAGGTGGAATATTGCTTGTCGACCGCGGCGCTCGCGCAACTCGGACAAGTCGGTGCCTTGCGATCGCGCACTAGCAACTCGAATCGACTCCGACAGTCCTGGCACTCGTATTCGTAGATCGGCATTCGTCAGCCTCCTCGTGGCAAAACGCTTCGGCGCTACTCGGTGAGATCGACTTCCTCCGCAAGCTGCTGGCGAAGTTGATCGGCCCAACCACTCGACGGATCCTGTTCGAAGTATGCCTCGGCATGCGCGCGCGCCGCGTCGCGCCGGCCGAGTTGGAGCAGACACACAGCCAAATTGTAATGTGCATCGGCGTAACCGGGTGCTACATCGAGCGCGTGCCCGTACGCAGCGATGGCGTCATCAAAACGCTCGAGCCCGCAATAGACTCCCGCGAGATTGTTCCACGCTTCGGCGTACACCGGATCGAGCTCGATAGCTTCCAGGAAGCGCTGCTCCGCTTCCTCATGGCGACCGAGCGTATTGAGCACATTGCCGAGATTGAAGGCAATCTCGGCGTTTGGGCCGCCCAGCAACCAGGCCTTGCGATAGACCCGCGCCGCTTCCTCATAGTGACCGTGCGACTCGAGTTTGAGCGCGCGATCAAAACTCTCGCCCGCACTCAAGCTCGTCGACCCGGATCGTGAGGCCGGCGCGCCGTCGGTAACAAGGTTCGAAACTTCGTCCGCGGGCGCTTCGAAATCGAGACGCATTTGCCCATTCGGCTCGATCAAACTACCGTCGTCGAGCCGAATGAGCATCGTGCCCTCGCGCTCGAGAATCCCGAGTTGTCCGAGCGACCAATCCGCGCCCGGCAGCCAACGTTGCAGCTGAGTCAGACTCGCGCGCAGACGCTCGAGTCGCACGCCCTGATCGAGCAACTCCGCGATCATCTTGATCGAGTGCACTTGGCGAAACTCGAAATAGTCGATGCGAAACTCGCTGCGCACGGGTTTCAGAATTCCGTTTCGCACCCAACTGCGGATGCGGCTGCCGGGAATCTTCAACAAGCGACTCAATTGCTCGCACGTGTAAAGTCGACGCGCCTCTGCCGACGCCCCACGCCCGGTCACCTGGAGTTGCTCGAGAAACTCTTCCTCGCTCACGATCGAGAGTCGCGCCCCCCGCTCTTTGAGCTGACGCGCGCGTAGCAGACTCTCGCTGACTTCGCCGTCGTCCGTGAGCTGCCAACTGTCCGCGCCGACAACCAAGTAGTCGGTGTCCCAGGTCGGCAAGCGCACGGTTCGACCACCGCGACTGACGACAATTTCGGCGGCGGCCTCGTGCGTCATAGACGCGAGTCGGCCGGTGATCGCGACAGTTTTCTGTGCGAGCGGCAACGAAGCGGAAGCGAGATCGTGACTCGTGTCTTTGTGCATCGCTCAGGTTAGCCTTCGGCGCGCAACAGCTCACCAAAACTCGGACCGCGCAGTTCTCCCTGCGCCGTGCGCTCGAGGTAGTTGACAGTGCAGTAGAGTTCCGGCTCGACCCACCGCGGACGTTCGCGCAGCGCACGTGCATCGACCGGAATGATACATCGCGGGCGCGGCCGGCTGCGCAGCATTTCTAGTAGTTCAGTGCGCAGCTCGGCGCCGAGTCCGCTGCCGACTTTACCGGCGTAGCGCAGTTTGCCGTCCTCGCTGGTCGCGAGGAGGAGACTGCGCAAGTCCGACTCTCCCTGCGCGAGGAAACCGATGATCACCGCGACGAGCCGCTGCACGCGCTTGATCTTGAGCCACGCGGCGCTCCGCTTGCCCGGCACGTAGCGACTATCGAGTCGCTTGGCCATCACGCCTTCGAGTTCTTGCTTGCATGCCGCCGCAAAATATTCGCAGCCAGTCTCGATGACGCCGTCGGAAAACAAAAGCCGTGGCGACTCGCAGCGTTTCACCGTCTCCGCCAACACGCGTCGGCGCTCGATCAATGGTGCATCGATGATCGCGCGCCCGCGCTCATAGAGTTGATCGAACACCACATAGGTCGCGGGTTCGGCGCGCGCGAGCGCCGCGATTCGGCGCTGACTGCGCGTTTGCTCGCGCGCCAAGAGCCGCGTGAACTGCGGGCGACCACCGCGCAGCACCACGACTTCGCCGTCGAGCACCGTTCCGCTCGGCAGCCGCGCCAAGAACTCGAATTCCGGGTAACGATCGTCGAGCACGGCGTGACGCCGGTTCCGGAGCCGCAGCTGCCTATTTTCGATAAACGCGAGCGCGCGCGTGCCATCCCACTTGATCTCAAACAAGTGCGCGCTGGAATCAAACGGCGTGCTCGACTTGGCGAGCATCGGCGACAATTTCGCGGGCAGACGCGCGGTCATGATCGACGCGTCAGCCGCTCTGCTTGCGTTTCGCGCGCCCGGTCGATTCCCGCCGCGCGGCGCTCGGCGCCATCTTTGGCTTGACCGGCTTCGCCGCCGCAGCTTTCTCACGCGATTTGGCGGCGGGCGCGACGGACGGCGCGCCGGCTTCAACGCTTCCCCCGCGCCGTGCGTTCTCGACCGATGCCTTGAGCGCCTCCATCAAATTGATGACCTTCGGCTCCTCCGGGTCGGGCGACGCCACGATTTCCTGACCATCGACTTTCGCCTGAATGAGCTCGTTGAGTTTCTCGGTATAGCCGTCGTGATACTTGTCGAGTTGGAACTTCTTGAGCAATGACGCCTTGATCAGCGTTCGCGTCAGCGCCAACTCTTCGTCGTTGAAACTCGCCGCCTCCAACTCCTCCTCGAACTCCTCAGGCTTCTTGACCGTGTTCGCATACGACAGCACGCACATCGCGATAATCTCACCGGCGGGTTTCACCGCCACGACTTGTTCACGACCTGAAAGCACCGCTCGCGCAATGCCGTGTAGCTTGTCCTCGCGCAACGCGTGCAGCACGAGCGCGTACGCCTTTTGCCCGACGGGACCGTCCGGCAGCAGGTAGTAGGTTTTGCCCGTGTAGTAAATCGGATCGATGCTGTCCGCCGGAATGAAACCGTCGAGGTCGATCGTCTTGTCGCTGGTCTTGCGCAACTTGGCGACTTCGTCGGGATCGATGACGACATACTGACCGCTCGAGTACTCGTAGCCGCTGACGATCGCATCGCTCTTCACCGGTCCATGGAGCGGACAAGACTTGAGATACTGAATCCGGCTATTGCACTCGGCATGGAGTTGATTGAGATGGATCTCAGACGCGCTCGAAGCGTTCGCCGTGTACGCCTTGACCGGCACTGAGACGAGGCTCAAACGCAAGAAACCTTTGAAGCTCGCACGAGTCGCCATCGACGACGCCCTTTCCCATTCCGGATTGCACTCACTCCGGCCCACACCAACGGCGGGCGACTCGCGCGGAGCGGACGGCCCGGTAGTATATCGGAGACCAAGGGCACCGAGACAAGGCGCATCGCGTGAATCGCGAGGGGTCCGCTGCGATTCAGTGCTCGGGTTTGACGCAAAGAGAGGGCGACCGCGTTACCGCTGCTATGGCAAAGGAATCGACTAAAAAGCGCACATCCGCGCCGCCTGCGCAGAAACCGAGCCTCGCGCGCTACTCGGAGCGTCGCAGCTTTTCGCGCACGCCCGAGCCGGCGCCACGCGCACGCGCGCGGCGCGCGGCAGAGTCCGCCGCTCCCACACGCTTCGTCATCCACCGACACGAAGCGCGCCATTTGCACTACGACCTGCGCCTCGAACTCGACGGCGTGCTCAAGTGTTGGGCCGTGCCGAAGGGTTTCTCGTTCGTGCCGGCGCAGAAGTTTCTCGCCGTTCAAACCGAGGACCACCCGCTCGAATACCTCGAGTTTGAGGGCGTCATTCCGCAAGGCGAGTACGGCGCCGGCAACATCGTGATTTGGGATTCCGGCAACTACGAGTGGCGCGGCAAGCTCGCGGGCAAAGCGGCGCTCGACGCCGGCAAGGTCGAGTTCTTCATCGATGGCGGCCGCTTGCGCGGTGAGTGGCATCTCGTGAAGACGCGGCGCGGACCGAACGACTGGTTGCTCTTCAAGTACCGTGACATCTATGCGCGCGAGACGGACGAGCCGCTCTTTCCGCTCGATCTCTCGCGCACTCGGCGCACGCCGGCGCCGCAGCGCGTGCGCGCGAGGGTGGCAAAACCGATTGCAAAGTTGCCGACCACGATCGGCTGGTTCTACGAGCTCGAGTTCGGGGGACTCCGACTCACGATCGCGCGTGATCGCGATGGCGAGGTAACGTATCGCGCGCCGAGCGGCGCGCGGCGCGCGCTCGCACTACCGGAACTCGAACTCGCGCTCGCAACCGTCCACGCGCGTGCGTTCGTGCTCGACGGCGTACTCGTCGCCGAGGGCGACCAGGATCGGCGTGGGCGCGAAAGTGTCGAGCATGCCATCGCGACCAGCGACACCGCGGCACTCAAGTACTACGCATTCGATCTTCTCTACTACGAAGCTTGGGACTTGCGGAATCACGCGCTCGCGGAGCGCAAGCGCGCGCTCAAGGCTCTGCTGCCGCAACGCGCGCCGAATCTGCTTTTCGTCGATCACTTGACGGACCGTGGCGCGGAGCTGCTCGAGGTCGTGGCGGCGTCCGGTCTCACCGGCATCGTCGGTAAGCGCGCGGACTCGGCATATAGCGCGCGTTCCGATGCCTGGATTAGTGTGCCGGCGCCAAAAGTAAAAGTGATCGCGCGTCCGCCGCAGGCGACGAAGCGCGCGGCCGTGCGCGCTGTCTCGACCGCGGGCGCGCGCATCAAGTTCTCGAATCTCGCGAAACTCTACTGGCCCGAAAATGGCATCACGAAGGGCCAACTCCTCGAGTACTACGACACCATCGCCGAAAACTTGCTGCCGCACTTGCACGATCGGCCGGTGCATTTGCGGCGCATGCCGGAGGGCATTCACGGCGCGGCCTTCTATCACAAGAACCTCGCCAAGAACTTGCCCCCGTGGGTGGAGACCGTCGTGGTCGGCGAGGAAAATGGCGAGCCGCTGCGCTACATCGTCTGCAACAACCGCGACACACTCCTCTATCTCGTCAACCTCGGCAGTATCGATTTGCACCCATGGCTGTCGCGGCGCGGACACCTCGACGCCTGCGATTTCTGTGTCATCGATTTGGATCCGCCCGAGGACGGATTCGCACTCGCGACGCGCCTCGCGGTCGCAATCGGCAAGCTGTTGCGCAGCGTGGGACTGCGGCCGTTGGTGAAGACTTCCGGCGCGAGCGGACTTCACATCTATATCCCGCTCACCGCGGATCACGATTATGCGCAGTCGCTCCTGTTCGCTGAGTTGGTCGCACGCTGGATCGTGCGCGACCACGGCGAGATCGCCACGGTTGAGCGCGCCGTCGGGCGCCGGGGAAATCGCGTGTACATCGACTTTGGACAGAATAGGCGCGGCCAAACAGTGGTGGCGCCGTACGTCGTGCGGCCGGTCGTGGGCGCAACAGTGTCGGCGCCGCTCGATTGGGATGAGGTCGCGAGCGATCTCACACCGCAGTCGTTTACGCTGGACACGATGCCGACGCGCGTGCGCCGGCTCGGCGACCTCTTTCGCCCCGCGCTCGACGATCCACAACCGCTCGCGCCCGCGATCGCGGCGCTCGCCAAACTTCTCCCCGTTGCAAAGCCCAAGACGCCGCGCAAGTAGGTCGAGCGCACAGCCGACGCTTGCGGTTCGCCGAGCAGCTTCGGTAATCTCTGTGGCGCCAGAAGTCCCCGAGGAGCGCCGTCGCCCGGCAACTACCAAGGGAGTGTGAACACGATGAAAAAACGCATCGTTATCGCGGGTGGCAGCGGATTTCTCGGCAACGCGCTCGCCCAGCACTGCGCGCAGCAGGACGCGGACATCGTCGTTCTGACGCGCCGACCCGCGACGATCGTGCCCTCCGCACGAACAGTGTGGTGGGATGGGCGCACGATCGGCGAGTGGTCGCGCGAACTCGAGAGCGCGTACGCCCTCATCAATCTCGCGGGGCGCTCGGTGAATTGCCGCTATCACGCGCGAAACCGCCGCGAAATCTTGGAGTCGCGGGTTGCAACAACGCGCATCTTAGGTGAATCCATCGCCCGTTGCGCCACGCCGCCGCGCGTCTGGTTCAACGCGAGCACCGCGACCATCTATCGCCACACGTTCTCGCCGGCTTGGGATGAGTCGGGCGAAATCGGCGATACACCGGAAGCGAAGGACGCGTTCTCCGTCGAAGTCGCGTGCGCGTGGGAGCAGGCGCTGTGGGACGCAGTCACGCCGCGAACACACAAGGTGGCGCTGCGCTCGGCGATGGGAGCGCGGGCGTCTCGCCCGCTCCGCAGATCGCACGGCGGCCCATGGGTTCATTTCGCCCAACGTCCCGCACAGCGCGGCGGGTCACGCGCATTCATTGCCGTCGCCGGAGCGGGCGAGACGCCCGCGCTCCCAGGGCGATGCACGCGCCCACGCGCCGGAGGCGCGAACGTGTGGGGTGCGCCTTTTCGGCTCTGCCGAAAAGGCGAGGGGTGTTGCGGACAACACCCCTAGAAAAAAAAGAAGCCCGGTGGTTGTTCGACCACCGGGCTTCATCTACAGGGTGAACGGTCGGAAGCCGTACCGCCCCGTCAGGTGTACGGGATTATTCTTTCGACCTCCCAGTAGAGTCACGGAATTCAATCACCGGACCACCTCCTTTCGCTAGTTAAAAGGCTGCCCCAGCCGTCGCGAGTCAGACTCGCCGCCAGGATCCTTTTCCCTTCGGCGTCCCGAAGAGCCAGTTGAAGACTCCATGCCACGCGTAGCAGGAGCCAGTTTTGTGGGCGCGATTATAGCCCGCGCATTCAATGGCGGAAGTCTAGAAATCAGTGTGCGCGCGCTAGCGAAGTTCACGGGCCCCATGTTCTCGCTATCGGATGACTCCCACTAGCGACTGAAGCGCTGCTGCTGCCAGATTTGGAGGCATGGGCTAAACTCGCCGCGGTGACGATCGAGCAAAAAAACACCGCTGTGCGCTTGCCCCCCGCGGTGCTGGCGTATTGGTCAGTGGGAAGTCTCGGATTGCTGCTACTCGCAACGTCCTGCGAGTTTCGTACGACGACCACGCGCCAACACGACATTGGTTCGGCGAATGGTTCGGCGGTGGGTTCGGCAGATGGCTCGACGTCCATTCGATTCACCGAATACAGCCGAGACGCGGGGATTCTCTTTCGCCACGAGCCCGGCGCGCTCAAGTACCACTTGCCCGAGGAAATGGGCGCCGGCGCCGCGTTCTTCGATGCCGATGGCGATGACGACCTCGACGTGTACCTCGTGCAAGGCGGTCCTATTCCCGCGAGCGACGGCGACGGTGCGCGCGGCCAACAGTTCTTCCGAAATGAGGGTGGCGGCAAGTTCCGCAACGACACGATTGCCGCAGGCCTCGGCAATATTGGCTATGGCATGGGTTGCGCGGCGACGGACTACGATAACGATGGCGACACCGATCTTTACGTCTGCAATGTCGGCCCAGACGTGCTACTCGCCAACGATGGACGCGGCCACTTTACAAACGTGACGTCGACCGCGCGGCTCGGCGCAGCGGGGTTTTCGAGCAGCGCGACCTTCTTCGACTACGACCGTGATGGCTGGCTCGATCTCTTCGTCACTGTGTACGTGCGTTGGTCGCCGGATCAGGAGCAACCCTGTTACGATCCGAGCGGCCAGCAGGATTATTGCAACCCGACCGCCTACCCGCCGGGCCAGAGCCGGCTCTATCGCAATCGCGGCGACGGCACGTTCGAGGACACGACCCAGCGTGCGGGCGTCGAAGGTCGCACTTCGTACGGACTCGGCGCCGTCGCCACCGACTTCGATGCCGACGGCGATGCCGATCTGTTCGTCGCTAACGACCACCAGCCGAACTTTCTCTGGCTCAATAGCGGCGACGGCACTTTCGTAGAAGTCGCCACCGAATACGGCTGCGCATACAACGCCGATGGCCGACCCGAGGCCAGCATGGGAATCGCCGTCGAAGACTTCGATCACGATGCGGATTTTGATTTCGTCGTCACGAACTTCTTCAACGAGACGAACACGCTCTACGTGAATCGTGGCGATGGCAGTTTCGAAGACGGCACGCGCGCGAGCCACCTCGCGCGCCACTCGGTCGTCGAGACGAGCTTTGGCATCGGCTTTCTCGATGCCGATAATGACGGCCACTTCGAACTCTACATCGCCAATGGCGCGGTCATGCGACGGTCGCCGCCGGTGCGCGCCGACCATCCGTACGCCGAGCGCCATCAACTGCTGCGAGTCTCCACGTCTGGAAAGTTCGAAGACATCACCCACCTCGCCGGGCCGGGTCTCGAGCCTATAGAAATGGGACGTGGCGCCGCGTTCGGCGACTACGACAACGACGGTGATATCGATATTCTCGTGAACAACAATCGCGGACCGGCGCTGCTGCTGAAGAATGAGACGCCGCGCACTCACCACTGGTTGGCCGTGAAAACGACGGGCACGCACAGCAACCGCGACGGCATCGGCGCGTGGATAGACGTTTACGTGCAAGGCCGCCGTCTGCGTCGACAAGTGGCGCCGCACGCGAGCTATCAATCGTCAAACGATCGGCGCGTGCACTTCGGCCTCGGCGCCGCGTCGCGTGTCGAGCGACTCGTTGTCACGTGGCCGAGCGGACGAAGTGAAGAGTGGCTCGACTTGCCGGCGGATCGCGTGCAGGAAGTGCGCGAGGGCACCGGAGGGCTCGTCGCCAACGCGGTTGTCGCGCCGGCGACAAACTCGACCTCGCCTTCGCGCGCGGCGACGAATGACGGTCCATCCGCGCCGGCGCTACCGACTTTTCCCGCGGCCGTCGAGTTTCCGCATGGCGACCAGTTGGCCCGGCAATTCAATCAGCAGATGGAGTCTCAGGCCTTCGAAGCGGCACTCGCCACCGCGAAAGAGTGGCTCGCGCGCGCGCGCGAACTCGGCCGCGAGCAACCGCACCTGGCGGCCGCCGTCAGCGCGCTCCTACGAGTCTATGCGCAACGCCAGGAGCCCACGGCCGCGCTCGAGCTCCTCGAAACGCAGCTCGCGGAATACCGCGCGGCGGGCCTCGCCGATCATCCGGCGGTCGCCCGATTCAACATGGAACGCGCGCGACTTCTCGAAGCGACCGGTCGACCGGCCGAAGCCGAGGCGGCGCATCGCGAAGCGTGTCGAATTTGCGCGCGATCGTTCGGATTAGCGAGCGCGGCGTATCGCTCGGCGTTCGTCGGGCTCCTACGATGCTTCGCCGCCAACGATCGATGGGAGCTTGCCGAGGCAGAACTGAATTCGTCGTTGGCAACGCTCCGCGCCTCAGGCGCGAGCGACGATTTGGCGGCGCTCGCCAGCATCGAGAGCGCGTTCGCCGAAATCGCGCGCGCGAAGGCCCAACCACTCGTCGCGCTGCGCCACCTGGAAGCGGCGCGCGACGCCTACGTACTCGGGCGCATCGAGTCCGCTGCAAGCGCTGAGAACCTCCATTCGCTCGGCGAGTTCTACGCGGAGCGCCGCGACTATGTGCGCGCCGCGGAGCGATTCGCAGCGGCGCGCGACTTGAGTCAGCGAATCTTTGGCGCACGCGACACACGCACGATCATGCGCGCCGGCAAACTCGCGCAAGCGTGGCGCGATGCCGGCCGCACGGCCGAAGCGGAGGAGTTGCTGCTCACGACCATCGGTGACTTCACGTCGACGACTGGTGCCGAGAGCCTGCTGACGACAACGGCGAAGAATGACCTCGCGGTGCTGCTCGTCCGGACCGGTCGGCTGCGCGAGGGACGCGAACTGCTCGAAGCCATACTCGGGATCTACGAGCGAGAGCTCGGCTCTAGCCATGCGACGACCGCGCAAGTGCGTGAGAATCTCGAACGCGTGCGACGCGCACTCGAAAACGAGCGGCCGTGATAGGCGAGCGCGAATTGAACTCGTCGACGAATTGGACTTGGCAGTTCGCCAACGCTGTCGAGTCCGCGCTCGCGCCGATGCTCGCCCGGTGGTCGGAGCTTGAAGCAATACCCGGCGCCAAGATCCTCAAGCAGAACTTACTCCGCACGGTCATCGCAGTTCCGGCGACGGATCGCCTCCCGGCGCTCATCGTGAAACGCTATCGTTCGCGTGATCTTTGGGAGCAGTGCAAGTACTGGTTTCTCCCTTCACGCGCCGCGCGCGAGTGGGAGGCGCTGCGACACCTGGCCGCGAGCGGCGTCACGGGACCGCGCGCGCTGGCGATGGGAGAGTGTCGTGCGAGTGGACGCCTCGTCGGCGCCGGTCTGATCATGGAGCAAATCACCGACGGCGATCCGGCTCCGCGTTGGTTGGAATTGCGGAGCGTCCCGCCAGATGATGCGAAAGCGACTTCCCTTCGCGCCGATCGCCGGGCGGTGCTCGCGGCGCTCGGTCGTGAAGTCGCCCGCCTGCACGCAGCCGGGGTCGATCACACGGACCTACACGCGGGCAATCTCCTCGTTGCCGCGCCCGCGCCTTCCGGCACAGGTCCACGAATTTGGATCCTTGATTTGCATGCAACCTACATCGGCGTCGCGCTCCCCGCGGCGCGGCGGCTTGCAAACTTGGCGCGACTCTCCCACTCGCTCATCGGCTCCACCGACTTGAGCGAGCGACTCGCCATGGTCGCGGCGTATCTCAGTGAACCGAGCGTTGGGAACACGCTCGGCGAAGCGGCGCATGTGCTCGACCTACTCGAGAGTCGCGCCGAACGCATCGAGTCGATCCGTCTTGCCAGTCGGTCAAAGCGCTGTTGGCAAAATAGCAGCGACTTTCACCACTTGCGGCGCGGAAGTTTGCGGATCTGGCATCGACGCGAGGTGCCGCAAGCGGCGTTGATTTCGTTCAGCGAGGAAACGCCATCTTTCACGAAGATCTTCAAACAGCGCGCCGACACGGTCGTGGGTGTGACGCAACTAGATGTCGGCGCGCGGGTGCTCGACATCGTCGTGAAGACGCGGCGTTTGACATCGCTCCTCGCGCGGCTCGCCTATCGATTCTATCCGGGACCGCTCGAGCGCGCCTGGGGCGCGGCGCGCGCGCTCGAAGTGCGCGGCATTCCAACGCCGCGCGCGCTCGCGCTGTTGGTGCAGCGCCGCTGGGGATTGCCCGTGCGCGCGGTGTTGGTGACGGAGCTGGTATCCAACGCGAAACCGCTCCACACGCAGCTTTGGGAAGAGTACCGCGCACCGCGAACACGATCGCGCCGAGCGCTCTACGCGCAGATCCGCGCGATCGCCGAGATGGTGCGACGACTCCACGACACCGGCATATACCACCGCGACCTCAATCCGATGAATCTGCTCGTCGCGCGCGAATCCGCGGCGGCGGCGTGGACGGCGCAACTCGTCGATCTCGATTCGATCCACCTCGGTCGGCGACTCACGCAGCGGCGGCGCCAAAAAAATCTCGTGCAACTCGGGCTCTTGCCGGAGGGGCATATCACGGTGCGCGACAAGCTGCGATTCCTGCGCGACTATGACCGCGGCGAGGGCCGCTACTGGAACCGAACTTGGATTGCGGAACTCGCGCGCCAACTTGGCGAGGAAACGGTGCGCCTGATCGAGAAACTGTGCCGCGAGGAGCAGCACGCGGCCGCGCGCGCGCAAGCCGCCGCGCGAAGTCAAGCGTCTCCGGAGCGCGGCGTATGAAGTATGCCCTGTGCGTCGTGCACTACGGGGATTCGGCGCCGCTTCTTGAATGCTTGCAGTCGAGTTTCGAACTCGCGACGCCGCCGGTCGCGCGTTACGTGTTGTGGAATGATCCACAGCGGCCGAACTCCGAGTTGCCGGCCGCGCTCTTGAAGCACGTCACGCTCATTACGCCACAAATCAATCTCGGGTATGCGGGCGGCGCGAATCTCGCGGTCCAAACCGCGCTCGACACTGGCCGCTGTGAAGCGGTGTGGCTACTCAACAACGACACGATTCTCGATCGCGACTGCGCCGATGTGTTGATCGGAGTCCTGGACGCCGATGCGAGCGTCGCGCTCGTCGGCCCGCGGCTCATCGATCATGAGTCGGGTCGAATCTGGCACGACGGCGGTGAGATCATTTGGCCGAGTGGTCAGCCCGTGAGTTTCGGTTATGGCGCGGAGGACAACGCTGCGGGCGACCCCGTCGAGACCGGCTTTGTCTGCGGATGTGCGCCGCTCATCCGCGGCGCCGCGTTCCGCTCGGTCGGCGGATTCGACGAGCGTTTTTTCTTGTGCTACGAAGATGCCGATCTGAGTTTGCGTCTCAAGCGCCGCGGTTGGCGACTTTCGCACGCGCCGAAAGCGCGCGTCCGCCACCGCGGCTCGCTGAATATCGGCGCCGGCTCCGCGCAACAGCGCTACTACATGCTGCGCAATAGACTCCTCTTCATCGAACTGCACGCGCCGCCCGGCGGCGGCGCACACCGCGCGGCGCGCCGCCTGCGTCGGGAAGCGCGACTGCGCGCATTGCGCTATCAACTCACCGGGCGCCGCGACGAAGCACGCGCACTCCGCGCCGCGCTCGCGGACGCGGCGGCGCGACGTTGGGGCGAACGGCGTCTCGATGCTGGAGCTTAGCCCGAGTACCAAACCGAGATCCGCTACGGGCAAGCGTCAAAGAACACGCATGCGAGCGAGTCGGCGGTCGGATCAGCGCCGCAAATAGAAAACGGCGGCGGCGGCGGCGCGCCGGTAGAGAAGAGCGCAGTCAAGATCGGCGATCGTCGCGGTGACTCACAGAGAGAGTAGTCACTGGAGAGCGAGCAGTTCGGGCGAACTAGATAGTTCCGTCGGCTCCAGGGAGAGAACGCGGTTGAATTCCTCGCGAATTCGGTCAGCCCTCGAAACTCATGGTAACTCCGCCGGCCCTTCAGGCCGGTTCTCTCTCCTACTCGTTACCCGGGGTAGGCCGGCAGACCGGCCAACCCGACATCTCCCGGGGTAGGCCGCAGGGCCGGCCAACCCCGGGCTATATCCCGTCGGGCCTTTCAGGCCCTCTCAGATTCGGAAGTCGCGAATCCATCTTCGCAATAAAGTCGGTGCGCCTGCCCTCGAAGAGGGCCGACGACATCACGCCTGACACAGACAGTAGTCATTGGAGATTGCGCGATTCGCGCGCAAACTTATTTCCCGTCGGGCCTTTCAGGCCCTCTCAGACTCGGAAGTCGCGAATCCATTTTCGCAATGGAGTCGTCGCGCCTGCATTCGAAGACGGCCGCCGACAACACGCATGGCTCTTTTAGACTCTGAGGGCCTGCAAGGCCCGTCGGGATACAGCCCGGGGTTGACCGGCAGGGTCGGTCCGCCGGCCCGGCCGGTCTACCCCGGGTCAGGGCAGAGAACCGTTCCGGCCTGCAAGGCCGGAGGAGAATCCATGCTCGCGCAGGTGATGCGCCGCCGCACGCGCGATGTCGATGGCGACGCGAACAGACTACCGATGGGCGATGGCGAATCGAGTCGTCTGCAGTCGTCGTTGAATGCGGGCGATCCGTGTGATTCGAATGACGCGATAGAAAAAGAACCGTTCCGATCTGAGGGCCTGCAAGGCCCGTCGGGTTATAGCCCGGGGTTGACCGGCAGGGTCGGTCCGCCGGCCCGGCCGGTCTACCCCGGGTACTCGGGCCTGAAAGGCGGCGGAGACGTCGTCTAGAACTGCGCACTCTCCAGGAGGTAACCGCTTGGACTGTTACCTCGGCAGCGCGATTGAGAAGTCTTGCCGCAAGTACAGACTGCTGTCGGTGTCATCACGCTTCACGGTGTAGAGCGCGTAGCCCGTGATCGCCGCATCGGGCGGCAATTCCAAGAGTTCTTGCGGCCAAGCGATGTCGGCTTCGACGCGCCGCGTCGTGCCGGCAACCGGCGCGATGAGTAGCGTCGCACTCAGAGTGCATCCGGCTGGCGGGTTCAACCAAACTTGGACGGGGCAATTTTCGTCGTTCCAACTCACACGCGCCGGTGCGCTCGGTCGGAGATCGAGGTGGAGTCGCGCGCGGCCGCCGCGTTCGAGTCGAGCCGGTGCAAATGCCGAGTCCACTTCGACGACTAAATGTGAGTCGCGCACGATTCGCCCGCGCAGATCCGGCTCCTCAGTTTCGACCGCCGCGGATGCGCGAGTCGGTTGCGCCAACTCGGCGTGCGTGAACGCCGCGCTCAAAGGCCGCGGCTCCTCGCCGCGCGCGCGGATGGCGCGTGTCGCCACCGGCACCCAATCGTAGAACGGAAACGGTTGTTGCGCGCGGGGGCCGAATTGCTCGAGGCGCGCCCGCCAAATCGCGTTTTCTGGATCGAGTTCGATCGCCCGTGTCCACATCTGCATCGCGCTCCGAAAATCTCCGGCCACGGACGCCGCGGAATCGTGACGCGCGGCGAGCGCGACCCCCAACCGAAAGTAAATGGCGCCCGCCTCCCGTCCGGCTGCAACGCCGGGTGTTGGTGACGCACTTTGCTCGAGCTCGAGCGCCCGACGATAAGCATCGACAGCGAACACGCGTTGCCCGGCATCGCCCCACACCGTGAGCGCGTCGCCGAGCGCCCGCGCTTCGGCGGCAGTCACGGCCGGACGCGCGGCGAGCGCGACCAAATCGGGCGGCGATTCCGGAAGGCGTGGCGACAAATCGCGCCCACTGTTGTAGTACTCGACGTGAAGAAAATTCTCCCGCACTTCATCAAGCGTCGGATCGATGAGTCGTACGATGCCGTGCTCGTCGATCGCGATCACGGACGGCACGTTGCGGACATCGAGCAAGTTCAGCGCGTCAACGAGCACCGGCCATTCGAGTTGTTGCCACTGTTGAAACAGCGCCGCCCGCTCGCCGTGCTGCTCCTCGACGATGCCGATGTGGCGCAGCTCGTCGGCGTCCGGGAGCGATTTCGTCACGGCGTGCCAACCGGGCACCAACGCGCGCGAACTCGCGCTCGATGACGCAAAGATGAAGACCAGATTGCGTTGCCCGAGCAGGCTATAGAAGGAAATCGGACCAGAGCCATCCGCGCGCGGGAGAGTGAAATTTGGGAGACGCTCGCCGACTTGAAACGTGATTTTCGGAAAGCGCCAGGGTGCGTCGGCGCTGGCGCCGTTCGACTTTCCCTGGTCGTCGCTGCGGAACAATCCGCAGCCGGTGAAAGTCACGAGAGTCGCAAGGATGACGGTGGCGATGCAAGTACACCGCGTCGATCGTACGTGCCGCCGCTCTGTCAATTCATCCTGCTTTCGATGAAGCGATCGATGAGAGAAAGTCGCGCGCGCCGATTTCGCGCGTTACTTTCTCGCCGCGCGCGCAGCATAGCCCGACGCGGCGCGGTGGCCAGGTGAATTCGAGAGCGAACCGCGGGCGAAATAAACTCTTGTGGCGTCGTGAGGCGGTTGAGACACGGTGCGTGCGCGGCTTACTTCGCTGCGCCGAGCGCGATCGCTAACCGCGCGCGTGCGCGCGAGAGGAGTTGGCGCACGGCGACTTCGCTGCGGTTCAAGTGGCGCGCAATGTCGGCGTGCTTGAGCCCCATTATGTGATGTAGCCCGATGACCTCGCGATAATCGTCCGGCAGCGAATCGAGCGCGCGCTCGATGCTCTGGAGCTGTTCCTCGACCGAGAGACCGTGGCTCGGACTCGAGAAGCGCGAGTAATAGTTGAGCGTTTCTTGAAGTTGCGCTTCGCGTCCGATGTCGCGGCGCTCCGCTTTCCAATAACGCACCTTGTCGCGGACCTTGCGCTCGGCGGTCGTAAAGAGCCACGCGCGAAAACCATCTTCGTCGCCGACCTGAAACACGTTGGCGTGCTCGAGCACCTCGCGACAAGTGGACTGCACCAAGTCGGAGAGCGACTCTTTCGCACGCACCAGGGGGCCGGAACGCGCGCGCACATAGGCGAGGAGCTGCGCCAGATGCTGTTGAATGAGCGCATCCACGCGCGCGCGATCGGGTGGACTCGAAGTGGGAGCGTCAGCGGGTTGCGCGTCCGGTCGGTCGATCACTGCCTACTCGCCTCTCCATGTATTGAAATTCGCCCCTGGCACGAATCACAAACGACCCGCTAAGAATGGGCTGAGTCTACCGCGCCGCACGGATCCGCGCCTAGACTCGCGCCTTCCAAGCAGGAAACTTCGCCTCGCCGACGCGCGGCGATTAGACTCTCGCGCATGTCTCTGGAACCCACCGCCGAACAATATTCCTCAGACCTCGAGCCGCTGATCGCCGAGTGTCTTGATCGGTACGACGCCGAGGGCGAAGCCGCGATCGACGCCGTTTGTGCGCAGCATCCACGGTTCGCGGCGGAAATTCGCGCGGCGCTCGCGCGGCTCGCACAGCTCGGCCTACTCGGGGATGGCGTGGCGAGGCCGGCCGCTGCGACGCCGCCGAAGCAGCTCGGCAAGTTTCGCCTCGAACGGCTCATCGGCGGCGGCGGCATGGGCGTTGTTTATCTCGCGACCGAATGGCCCGTCGAGCGATCCGTTGCGCTCAAGATCATCCGACCTGAGCAGCTTTTTTTTCCGGGCGCGCGCGAGCGCTTTCGACGCGAGATCGAAGCCGTCACGCGCCTGCAGCATCCCAATATCGCGCCGGTCTACTCGTTCGGCGAAGAAGACGGCATCCCGTACTTCGCGATGGAATGGATTCCGGGCACGAGTCTCGGCAGCGTGATCGAATCGCTTGCCGCGCGCGATCCGGCGCAACTCCATGGCAGCGATCTCTTGAGTGCTGTGCAACGCGCCTCAACCGGCGACGAGCACGCGTCGGTGCACTTGGAGGCGGAGCACATCTATCGGGGCACTTGGGTGGATGCGGTGTTGCGCGTCATGCTGAAAATTGCCGAGGCGATCGCGCACGCGCATGAACGCGGCGTGATTCACCGCGATATCAAACCGTCGAACATCCTCGTGACGCCGGCCGGCCGCGTGCTGCTCGTCGACTTCGGACTCGCGCAGCCGCAAAGTTCCGATCGCATAACGCAGAGCGGCGCGCTCCTCGGTTCATTGCCGTACATGGCGCCTGAGCAACTGCGCGGTGAGCACGCGGCCATCGGCGAGCGTTCGGATGTCTACAGTCTCGGCGCGACGCTTTATGAACTCCTCGCCCTGCGACTCCCGTTCGCGGCCGGCGATGCGGAACAGCTCAAAACCGCGATCGTCGCCGGCGCGCCGCCCGCGTTGCGCGCGCGCAACACGGCGGTGCCGTTCGATGTCGCAGTCGTGTGTCTCAAGGCGATGGATCTGGATCCGGCGCGGCGGTACGCAAGCGCCGAAGCGCTCGCGCGCGACTTGCGCAATCTCATTGAGCATCGGCCGATCGAGGCGCGACCGACGGGGCCGATCTTGCGCGTGCGTCGCTGGGCGCAGCGCCATCCGGTGTTGTCGTCCGTGTTGGTTTTGACGCTGCTCTTGGGCGTCGCGCTCAACGGTTGGACGCGGGAGGTGTACGCGACGTGGCGCGACAATCGTTTGTACGCCGACGCGTGGCGCGTCGCCGAAGACGCGCAGAAATTTGTCAATCCGAGCGCTCCCAGCTTTGTCGACGCGGACAAGGTCGCGGAGCTGGAAAGATGGCGCGCGGAGGCACAACGTGTCCTGCCGCGGCTCGACGCGTGGGAGGCGGCGGCGATCGAGCTCAAGAGTCAAGGCTCGGACCGCGCCATTCGCGCCGAAGAGTTGGTGACGAAACTCGCGATGGTCCGCGATCAGCAGCCGAGTCTCGAGAAATGGCTTAGCGTCGCTCCACTCCTCCAACACGAACTATCGGCGCCGATCTGGGCGGAAGTGCGCGCTTCGATTGCGCGCTCGCCGCGCTATGGCGCGCTCGACTTGAAACCGCAAGTCGGGCTGCGGCCGTTGCGTGAAAATCCGCGGACCGGACTTTGGGAGTTTCACCATGTGCTGTCGGCCGAGCTCGTGTCGCAGCCGGGGACCGGTGTGCCGACGATCGCGGAAGTCGCGATGGACGCGGCGATCGGCGAGCCGATTCCGGACGCCGCGATGGGAGTGATCCTTGTGTTGGTTCCCGGCGGGCGAGTGTGGTCAGGCGCGCGCCAGCATAGTACGCAACGACCGGACGATTGTCCGAATGTCGACGAGTTCGCCGTGGCGGGTGAGCACCCGCGCGAGCTCACGATGGCGCCGTTCTTCATCTCAAAGTATGAGCTGACGTGCGCGCAGTATGTGCGCATTACACAGTGGTATCCGGGCAGCTATCAACCCGTCGCTCTCCCGCGCCCGCTCGCCGCGCGTCGTGGACTCGATTGGCAACGATCGCTGCGGCATCTCCGCATTCTCGGTCTCACGCACCCGAGCGACGACGAATGGGAGTACGCGTGTCGCGGCGGCGCAACGACGATGTTTCACTGGGGCGAAAATTCCGAGCTGCGCGTCCAATACGAGAACCTTGCGGCGAGCGCTGACGGCAACAACGAAGTTGCCATTATCGGCAGCTATCAGCCGAACGGATTCGGCCTTTTCGACACTTTGGGCAACGTGCGCGAATGGTGTTTCGATTTCTATTTTCCGGACCCGCGCGAGAAGCGCGAAGAAGCGTTGCGACTCAAAGGCGGCCCGCGCGTCGTGCGCGGCGGATCCTACGCGACGACTTGGGATCGAGCGCGCGCGAGCGTTCGGTGCGGCGAGATGTTCAACACTGGCAAGCCGGCGAACTCGGACGCCGATATCGGCGTCCGCCCAGCTCGGTCGCTCGATAAATGAAAGGCATCGCACATTCCGAGCGACTCAGGGGCAAATCGCGAATTCGGCGCAATCGAGCGCGTCTGCCGTTGGATCGAGCCCGCAATCGGGAAACGGCAACATCGGCTCCGGGCTCGGCGTGTTAAAGAGCGCACTCAGTGTATAGATCGCATCTCCGACGTTGCACCCGCCATCGTCATTGACGTCACAGGAGTCAAAGCACCCGGGTGGCGAGCCACCGCTGAACAAGTAGCTCAGCGTGGAAATGGGATCCGCGATGTTGTACATCCCGTCGGTGTTGAAGTCACCGCGTTGGAACAGGCTCCCCGCCGGGGTCGAGAGCACGTCGATCATGCGGCCGAGCATTTCCTCCCGGTCACCACCAAAACCGCCGAACTCCCAACTCGTGGCGATGACCTTGCCGAAGCCGGGCGGCGCATAGTACGTGCCGATGACGTAGGACGGCGAGCCTCCGCTCCTTAACACGACGCCGGCCGAACCGCCCCCGACGTCGACGAGAATAGTCGACGGAAAAACCGGCGGAGCCGTCGGCTCGAGTCGATCGACGGTCGTCGACGCCCCTTGATCGGACGTGAAATCGCCCGTCACGCCGAGTAGATCGAGTCCACCGAACGATTCACCGATGACCTCCGTCAAACTGTCATCCCCATCGGCGATCACGGTCCCGTCGCTTTCGCGACCCTTCACGCCATCGCATTCGAAGAACGGTGTCGCCGGATCGAATCCCCACGCGTCGCTGCTCTCGATGTAGAGACAGCCGCCCGCGGCGACAAACTGGCACAGCAAGTATCCCTCGCTCGGCGTCAGGGCTTGACTCGCCGGGAAAGTGCCAAGCACGACCCAAATCGTCGTGAACTGTGAAAGCGAAAGCACGCTGAGATCCGACGTCTTGGCGACGACGATGCCATCGTCCGTCAGTGCCGCGTACAAGGCCTCCGTCGAATCGGTCGTGCCGCCCGTCGTGTCTTCCTTTGTGAAAATAAGGTCAGTGGCGCCTTCGAGCACGCACACTTTGCAGCTTATTTCGACGGTTTCGCCGTTTGACGAACATACGGCCGAGACCGTGATGCAAATACACCCCAACTCGTCGATGATCATCGTCGTCGTCGTCAAAGTTCCGGTGCCCGTTTTTTGAATGTCTCCGTCGGTCGACACTGAGATTTTTGAGTACGTCGTCGGCGACGGGTTCTCCCAACTGACCGTCACCATGTCACCTGTCACCGTACACGTCAAATTGCGCGGCGCTTCGCACGTTGATGCTGCGAGCGCGGTCGAGTAAATCGCGCAGCCGTATTCGCCGACGGCGTACACGTAGGTTCCTGGTGGCGCGCCGATGGGAGGGACGATGGACGCTTTGATGTCGGTCACAAAGACGTCGTCGATTTGTTCTCCGGGTCCGAGCGGTATTTCGACGTCGGTTGTGCCCGCTTGATCGTTGAGACGCAGAATTCGATCGGGGCCGAGGAACGAGCTCGGGTTCGGACCGATGTTGATGAGAAAACCGGCGCCCGCAGGCAAACGCGCGAAGCCGTTGCCGAAAGCGCCGCTCCCAAACATGTCGTCTGGATTCACGAACAGCGGTTCGGTGCTCGGCGCGCTCCCGTCGAAGTCGATCGTGTAGTACGCGTCGGTCTGGATGTCGTTGACGATCAGCGCGGTTCCGTCGGCGTTGAGATCCATACCGCCCGGCACGCCTTCGCCCGGAAAAGTGTCGCCGAGGAATCCGACGACCGGATTGCCGAGCACATAGGTGGCGCTCACGACGGCGTCGACGTTTGCTTCTATGAGTTGATGCGAGTTTTCGCCATCGGTCTCAATCCAGTAGAGCGTGCCGAGCGCGCCACCCGGGCCATCCGGGCGCCACGCGATGCCGGTGGTGAGCAATACAGACGACGGCCGAAAGATCGTGTCGACCAGGTTGAGATTGCGATCGTAGACGCGAATGCCGCGGTCCATGAGGTCCGCGACGTAGATTTGATCGCGACTCTCGACGACAGCGATGCCCCAGGGAGACGGACCCGAACACGGCTCAGTCTCCCCGCCCTCTTCACGCACAATGACGGTGCAGCGAGGTCCATCGCACGAGACGGCTGCGGCGTTCAGAAGGCGAAGTTGATAGACATAGACTCCGGGTTGTCCCGGGTCGTTTACGAAGGAAGTCATCGTCGCGGGGAGTGTTTGGATGAGCGCTTCGTCGCGAAACACTGCGATCGAGCTGTAGCCGCTTAAGTTGCTCCAATTGAGCGTGACGACCGTGCCGGTGCCGGGCTCACAACTCAAGTCGCAAGCCGTCGCGAATGGGCAATCGATCGGCAGTGCACCGATCTCGATCAGCACGCGCGTCGCGCCGCCGATCAAGTAAAGCGCTCGCCCGGCGCCCGAGCCGGTTGCGTGCCATGCGATGCCGGCAATTGCACTGTCGATGCCGGCGATTCCATTGAGCTCATCGAACACGAGCGTGCGCGCGATCGTATTCG
Organism: Planctomycetota bacterium; assembly: GCA_046154185.1. GTDB lineage: Bacteria > Planctomycetota > UBA8108 > UBA1146 > JAJFFE01 > JBJXGE01. The sequence goes on along the minus strand of JBJXGE010000066.1, from coordinate 62,629 downwards.
CGCACACACTGTCGGTGTCGGCGGTGTGTAAACGCGTCACACCGCGCTCAAAGGTGAGTCCACCTGCCACGATGAGCTGCATGGGACTTCCAGGTATGCTGCTCACGCCGGTGCCGAAGGCTCCACGCGATGGAGACAATCGATCTGGGTGCGTGAATTGACGACCGGTCCATACGCCTTGTTCGGTGAGTTCAAAAATGACGTCCGAAACGGGATCGACGGCCCAATAGGTTTGCGTAGCGGGATCGTAAGTCAGTCCGCAGACGTTGGAAACGAGCGGTGGCAACACCAGCGGAAAACTTCCGACGAGATCGAAGTATCCAACACCGCCTGGGCCACCGGTCAGCGCGAGACTAGTGACGAGTAGGAGACCAAAATCGATGTTGATCCACGCCAGTTGCGCCGCGACGGAATTGTAAGCGACCGCTTGCGGGCTCGCGAACGGAGCTTGCACGACGTCGAGCAGGACGAGATCGAGATCGTAGCGTCCGACGATCGGTGTCGTTCGATCGGTGACCAGCAAGATGTTTTGCGGCGCGATGATCGCGAGGCTAAACGGATCGAGCACGCCGATCGGAACGACGTTGCGGACCAGGCCGGTGAAAGCGGACGGCAACGCGCCGCCGCCGGGCGGATCGAGCAACTCGTTCGTGTCGTCGTTCGGCCACGTCAGTTGATCGCGGCCCTGAATCTGGGCGTCGACGTCCGAACGCGCGCCGATTGCAAATACGATGGCGACCGCTGCGGTCGCGATCCAGCGAATGAATCGCATGCCCCGACACCTCTCCAATAGTCGACGCCAAGGCGCCGAACAGTGGAACGCTCTGTTTTGAGAATCTTGTATTGCCCGAGCCGAAGATTATCGACGCGCAACATCAGAAAGCAACGATTGGACGGCTCCCGCCCGCAGCGCGAGATGCGCACTTCGCGCGTTGATCATCGATCAACGCGCGAAGTGTGTCGTCCGAGCAGCAACAAAGAAGCAACTAGCAGGGCGCCGCGCAACCGATCGCGTCTGCTGTGGGATCAGCACCACAGGTTGCCGGTCCTGGCGCCGACGGCGGCGGCGAGCCCGGCACAAACAGCGAACTCAGTCCGAACACGGCATCGGCGATGTTCACTAGGCCATCGTCGTTCAAGTCCGCGGCGTCCGCGCAACTCGGCGAAGGAGAGCCGGGCACGAACAGCGCCGAGAGTATGAACACACAATCGGCGATGTTGAACGCGGAATCACGATTCGCATCGCCGCGGCGAAATTCGATAGCGGGCGGACCGCCGCCACCGAGCACGTCGAGGTACGACTCGACCAGCGCGACTTGATCGCCACCGTAGCCGCCGAACTCCCAGGACTGGCTCAGCACTTTGCCACTCGGCGCCAGCGTATCGTAGTAGACGCCGGTGTTGTACGGTGTCGCGGAACCGCCGCTACCGTCATCGCTCCACACAATAGCGCTCATGTCGCCGAGCAAGTCTTCACCCGGCGCGGCCACTTCGAGATGATCGGTCCAGTCGTTCCCGGCTTGGTCTTGGCTGTAAGCGGCAGCGAGGCCAGCGGCGAAGTCGGCGCCGATCATGCCGAGGAAAGTGTCATCGCCATCGATCGTGCCGCCGGCAATGCCGTCGATCGCATTGAACGCCGTGTCGGGATCGAACCCCCAAGTGTCGCCGCTCTCGACGTAGAGATGGCCGCCCGCGAGCACGTGATTCTGGAGCAACGTGCCCTCATCCACGGTGAGCGGATGATTGTCGGGGAAGGATCCAAGCATGCTCCAAATCCGGTTCGTGGCGGAAATCGATGCGCCGCACGGCAGTGCGGTGATGTCGCCGACCACGGAATGCGCGATGCCGGCAGTTGTCATCGCCGCGGAGAGCGCGGCGGCGCTGTCGATTTGCGATGCCAGCTCGGCGGCCCAAACGATGTTTTCAGCTAAGCCGCCAACCAAGATCGCCGCCGTACACGTGGGTCCCGACAATGCGGGTCCGCCCGCGCAAACGCCGCGCACGAGATACGTGTATGTGCCGGAAGTAGGACTATCGGTGTAACTCGTCGCTGTGCCGGCAAGAGTCGCAATGACACTGCCGCTGCGTTCGATGTCGATCGCTGTGAACGCGCCGCCCGGCCAAACGAGGTCGACTTCGCCAGCCGCGCAATCGACGGTGCAAGTGACACTGGCGATCGGAGGACAAGCAGAAATGACTTCCTCGATCGTGACGTTGTCAAAACACATCGTGTTACCCGCGACGGCTCCGCCGGCGAACATGCGAAAGCCATCGCTGGGTGGCGCACCCACGGCGCCGCCGAACAAGTAGCGATCCGCCGGCGCGTAGCTGGCGGTGCTGCTGGTTGCGAGATCAGTGATGCGCACTTCCAGTATGCGATAGCTGTCGAGATCGAAAACCGTCGTGCGTCGATACCACTGATTCACGGCGAGATTCTGGAACGCCGCCACGGGCACGATTTCTTGCAGCTGGGTACCGGCGACATCGAACCAAACATAGTCGGCGTTCCACGCGGTGGCGGTCGCGACATCGGTCCACGTCGAAAGCGCAATGAAAGTCAGATCGCCCGGGAAAGTCTGCGTCGACACACTGCCGAGGTTTTGCCCGGCAGGCAACACGCCGTTGAATTGCGCGAGCACGTCGTAAGAGATTTCCCAATAGCCGGTGCCAGCGCCGAAAGTCACATCGCGCTGCGAACGCACGAAGACCGCGGCCGCCCCGACGGTGCCCGGTCCCGTGCCACCGACGAATTGAGTGCCGCCGGTTGGATTCGCCGGCACACCGAGCGTGTTTCCGACGTAGGTGTAGACCAGCGCGGACGTGCTCGTGGCGACGACTGGATTGTAGAAGAGATCCTGACCATTCAACACTTCGCCGTCGGCATCGCCGACGAGCGCATCAAAGTCAGTCGCGTACTGGCCGCGCGCCAGCGTCGGCGCGATCACGCCCAGCGCCAGCAACGTCGCGCACGCCGCGGTTCGAAGGCCACGATTTCTCAGTGCGTATTCACCCATGGTTCCCACTTTCTACTTGGATGATCCGACTTCAGTGACTCCGCTCTCGCCAGTACTACCCTGCTTGCACCTCCTCGCTCGCAGGCATCGCCATCGGGCGCGACCGCTAGCGGATGCCGCTGACGGAGGTTCCCGACGTCGTTGTTGCCGAGTTGACCGATCTTGCCAAGCCCATTGGCGCTACTAAAGTTAGTGATGGTCCGCGCGCGTAGCAAGTGCGAACTAGCGAACGACGACGTCGAGCCGAGCGAAATTGACGCGTTCCGTGTCGAGCAATACGAGAAAATCGACCGTGCCGAACTCGCGATCGATCGCCGGCTCGGAGATCGCCGTGGCGCCGATCGCTAAATACGCCCGAAAGAGTCTAGGCAGCGTGATCGACTCGAGTTGCGTGGGCGCGAAGTCGTGCGCTCGACCGCAACTAAAGGTCGGCGTCGCCGGCAAACGGATGACGGGATGCAGATAGTCCCCGGCGCGCAAGACGTTGAGCGCCCGCCAGCCGTCGCGCGCGTCGCGGCTCGTGAGTGAGCAACAGCCGAATAAATAGCGCTGCCGCGCCGCGGTCAAATATGCGCCGAGGCCGAGCCAGAGCGCCATGACCGCCTGAAAGTTGCGATGCTCGCGCGCGATGCACGCACGCCCGCACTCGACGGCGTTGTCAAACAAGTGCGCGATGGCGTCGAGTTGAAACTCGCGCGCGGAGTAGAGGCCGCGATGCGCGAGCGCGTGCCGCACGGTTTGCAAACGATACGTGCCGACCACGGCGTCGGTCGCGCGCTCGACCAGCAGCAGGTGCGACATCTGCGCATCGTATTCATCGCGATCTAGTCCGCTCAATGCCGCCGCTGCGAGCCCTTCACCGAGTTCGAGGTTGAAAACTTGAAAGCGCAACCGTAGTGCCTCGGTGACGCTGCGATCGGAATTCGCGAGTGCAGCGAAATACGGACTTGCCGCCGCGCCGGGATAAACCAACAAGTCCACCGAGTTCCAAGGAGGGGGCGCCTGGTCGTTCGCGGGAACTGGCGACTGGTTGAAGGGTGGCATGGTGAATATTCCCTCTCTCGACTGCCACGACCCGCGGACGCACGCAAAAAATCTTCGGCATCGACGTACAAGGTTCAGTCGGTCGGCGGATACTGCGCTGCCAGTCGCCGGTAGGCTTTGACATCTCGGAGCAGCCGCCAAGGTCCGATCGTGCGATGTCCGCGGCGACGATTCGCCGCGCCGATGTCGAACAGCAGTCGGTACTGCCGAAACAGCGTCGCATAGGCTTGCCGCAACGTCACGCGCGAATCCCAAATATGCGTCGCCTCGGCGCCCGCGCCGTTGATCTCGACGATGCGAAAGCTGTGTCCTTGCTCGAGTGCACCGAGGTCGCGATAGCGCAAGTCGAAGCGGCCGAAGTGAAAGTCGGGCATGCTCATGGCGATTCCGTGCAGGCGCGCGAGCAGCGCCGGCGTGAGCAACGCAGTGCCATCTTTGAAGATCGTGCCTTGGCAGTGATTTCCCGCAAAGACCAGCGCCAACCGCTCGCCCACCGCTAACACGTGGTCGGCGCGCGCGGCATGACGTGCGAGATACACGTGCGCCAAATAACGTGCGCGCGCGTCGTCGAGAATCAGCTCGCGCACGGTGCGCCGACCGTCACCCACGACTTCGGGAAAATACTTGAGCGTGATGGAAGTGATCACACCGTGGCTCTCGCCTGGCATCCGATGGTAGAGCACACCCGCTTCGTTCGGGTGCGAAACGAACTCTTGCAGCATGACTTCACCGCCGGTCGGAAAGCGCGCGAGATACCGTTCGAGTGCGCTGGCGTCGCGGATCAATTGGACACCGGCGCCGCGCTGGCCACGATTCGGTTTTGCCACGACTGGAAACTCGAGATTCGTCGCGCGGAGTTGCGCGAGCGCGGTCGCGAGTAGAGCCGCGTTCGATGGGCGCGGCGCGCCGATCGGCAGCAACGTGTAGGGAGCGATCCACTCGCGCTGGTCCGTCGGCACGAGTTCGAGAATCTCCGACTTCGATTCACCGATCAGACCACCGGCATAAATCGCGGGATTCGCGGCGGTCGGCAGCGTGAAACTGAAGTGCCGCACGCCGAGCCAAAAATAATAGAGCGCGACCGGAAAGTAGAAGAGCGTCGGCGGCCACAACTCAAAGCGCGACACGACCGGCTCGGCGCCGCTCTCACCCACGGCTTTCCGCACGGCGCGCCGCACAAGCCACCACTGCAACGCGACGACCCCGACGATGAGCCCGATGCGCACCGGCCACTTCCACGCGCCGAGATGTTCCTTCACGGCGGCGTCGAGATTCGAGACCAGGCCCAAGAGCAACAGCGTCCAAATCAGCACGGCGATGACGACCGCCACCAAGAAACGCATCATCGAAGCGCGACTGATGCCGGCGGCGACAAAAGTCGCGAGGCGCATGCCTGGCAAACAGCGCGAGACCAACACTGCGACGAGTAGATTGCGCTGGAACCAGGCGTTCGCTTGCACGAGCCGAGTTTCCGAAACGATTCCCCAACTGACGAGCCTTGGGCCGCACCAGCGGCCGAGTCCATAGAGCGCGAGATCGCCGATCGTGATGCCGGTCGCGAGCCCGGCATAGGCCGCGAAGAAACTCATTTTGTCTTCAGCGACGAGTTGGCCCCCGAAGACCGTCACTGCATCTTCGTGGATGAAGGTGCCGACGGCCAACAGGATGGCTTGCAAAATGGGGTGCTCAACGAGCTGCGCGGCGTGGTCCGTTAGCCATTGCCACATTGACTACCTCGGCCACGCACGATGTTGTTGACGCGCGGTACTGAGCGGTGGAGTAAGCGACGTCGAAACTAGCGGGGAACGCATATCCCTGCTGACGCGCCAGGAGTTTTATCAGCGCCAAATGATGAATCGTGTGGGAAGAAAGAAACAGCAACTCGCGCGCGACGCTACTCGTCACTTCGATAGAGGGTGTATCGAGCGCCGGAACTTGCACGACACGCACGCTCGAGTCGAGCGGTCGGGCGCGCAAGCCGTCGAGTTCGGCGCGAGCTCGCTCGAGCAACGCGCGGGCGCGGGTCGGGTCGCGCTCAACGTGTTCATCGCGCGCGCGCGCATCGTAGTCGATGCAACCCCGCGCTAGTCCATCGAAGAAGCAAGTGAGATGCTCGACGACGTGTCGAATGTGTGCGCCGATCGACCCATCCGAACGCCCACCATCCGGACGCCCATCATCCGGACATTGCGCGACGTACTGCTCGACCGTGTAGAGCTGGGTGAGCGCCAGACAGCGATCAAGGGCGGCCTGGCAGCCATCGATGGCGGACTGGTTGTGAATTGGCTGCAAGGAGATCTCTCAGTTACTGTCGACGTGCGGCGCCGAAGAAACCCTGCCGCTGACCGATTTCAACCGGCCCAGTGGGCGCGCAGTATAACGGCGCGACTTTGGAGAGACATCCATCTCTGCGAGGCGCGGAAATTAATAGGTTGCCTCGGGAGTCTGCTGATTGATGCGCGGCGGCTGTGCAGGTTGGGGCGTGCTGGCCGACGCATGAGCCGCCAATGCCGGGATCGAGGTCGGGTCGGAGCGACCGGTGGCATTGTCGGCTTGGATGCGCGCCATCGCTTGATTGATGAGCTCGCAAAGCTCCTGCAAATTGTCGCCGCGGCGGATTGTGCAAGCTTGCACTTCGGCGCCTTGGGCGATTTCGCGAAAATATTTTTCAAAGCGATAGATCGGCCCGGCGATCGGAAACGAGATCAGTATTCCCACCGACACCATGAGCGGCACGAGCAGCAGGAGCGTCGTCAAATACTGTTTGAGAATCAATGCGCTGAGTTGACCGAGCAGGAGTTCGCGGGCGGCCGGAATCGCGGCCGCGACATCGCTCGCCGATCGCAAAAAGAAGAGGAATTGCACGGTTGTGCAGGCGACCGCGCACATCAGCATGATCATGCCCAGTTTTAGTTGAATGCCTAGCTTGGGCATCTTGCTGCGGCGTTGTCCCATCGTCGAATTCCTTTCGCTCTGTTGAGTCCAGGCTATATCGGCCGCCACGGACGTGGAGCTTGAGCCAGCTTTTACGGGCGCGAATGAATACAACTCCCGCGCCTTCCCGCGCCGTCTTTCCTTGGGGTGCTGCGGGCAGCACCCCAAGGAAAGACGGCGCGTACGTGTGGGGTGAGCCTTTTCGGGTCCCCCGAAAAGGTGAGGGGTGCTGCGGACAGCACCCCAAGGAAAGACAGCGCGCGCGTTCAGTATTTCTTGGGAATCGACGCGGTCAGCACTTCCGGCTGGGCCGCCGTCACCAATACGTTGTCTTCGATGCGAATCCCGCCGATGCCGAGCAACGAATCCACTTGGCGCCAATCGACGACCTCGTGATAGCGCTGGCGCCGTGCGGGGTCGTTCAAGAGCGCGGGAATGAAGTAGATGCCCGGCTCGATCGTCAAAACATAGCCCGGCTCGAGCGGCATGTCGGTGCGCAGCAGCTTGAGCGGTCCGGTCGTGCGGCGCGTACGGCCCGGCGCCAAGCCGCTCGCGTCGCGCACACCGAGGCCGACCATGTGGCCAATGCCGTGCGGAAAAAACAGCGTATGGGCCTCTTGCTCGACGAGACTCTCGGCGCCGCCGCGCAAGAGACCCATCTCGATGAGGCCGGCCGTGATTTCGAGGCACGCCTTCATGTGGATGTCGCTGTACTCGGTGCCGGCCGTCGAGCGCGCGATGGCGCGCTCCTCGACGCCGAGCACGATCTCGTAAAGATCGCGCTGCACCGGCGCGAACTCGCCGCCCGCCGGGAATGTGCGCGTGACATCGCAAACGTAGCGATCACACTCCGCCGCCGCATCGATGAGCACGAGATCGCCGGGCGCCACTTGTCGGCGTGACGGCGTGACATGAAACACCGCCGAGTTCGGGCCGGCGCCGACGATGGTGTCGTAGGCGACGCGCGTGGCGCCGCGCCGCAAAAACTCGGCCTCGAGCTCGATTTGAATTTCGCGTTCGGTGATGCCGGGCCGGATCATCTTGCGCGCGACTTCGAAGCCGGCGTGGGTCGCGACAACCGCGCGGCGGATGCCGGCGAGTTCCGCCGCGTCCTTCGGACGGCGCGTGTGCGTGAGAACATCGCGCAGCGCTTGGCTACGCGCCGCATCGTGACGCGAGAGCGGCAGCTCCGCGCCGAGGACGCAAAGTGTGCGCCCGCGCCGCGCCGCGAGCCACGCGGCGAGCACGTTGAGTGATTCGCCGGCGGGTTGTTCGCGACCTTCCCAGATGCGTTCGCGCTCGGTCACGTCGGGAACGAAATTGGCCCAACCGGTCTGCGGGTCGTATGCGACCACGCCGCCGGCGCAGTCATCGCCGACGAGATAGTAGTACTCCGCGTGCGCGCGAAACGAAAAGAACTGGTCGCCGCTGCCAGGAATGAGTTGCGGCTCACCAGCGCCTATCAGTACGACCTCGTCGCTCAGTTTCCAGGCCGCCGCGACGCGCGCGCGCCGCTCCACGATGTGCTTGAGCACGGGAAATTCCTTATCGTTTAACGCTCGCCAATTCGTCGAGCAGATGCACGGCAGTCTCGATCCCGCGCTGAAAATCGTCGAGGTCGAACTTCTCGTTCGGCGAGTGCGCGTTGTCATCCGGGAGGCCGATCCCCAACAGAATCGTGTCGATGCCGAGCTCGCGCTTGAAAGTACTGACCACGGGGATCGAACCGCCTTCGCGTATGTAGACCGGTTCTACTTCGAAGCCGCGCGCGACCGCCCGATGGGCGGCCTTCATGAAAGGACTATCGGCCGGCACGCGCACGGGGTCGGAGCCGTGGTGGTAGCTGAGTTTCATGGTCACGGTCGGCGGACAGAGTTTCTTGAGGTGCGCCGTGACGAGCGCATTGATTCGTTCGGGCTCTTGTTTGGCGACGAGTCGCATAGAAAACTTCGCCGACGCTTTCGCGGGCAGCACGGTCTTCGCGCCTTCGCCGGTCCAACCGCACAAGAGTCCGTTCACGTCCAGCGTCGGTCGCGCCCACTTGCGCTCGAGCGTCGTGTAGCCGGTTTCGCCGAACAGCGCCGACACGTTGAGATCGCGGCGGAAAGCCTCTTCATCGAAGTTCAGGGTTCGCATCGCGGCGCGTTCGGCGGCCGTCAGGTCGATCACATCGTCGTAAAAACCCGGGATGGTGACGCGACCATCGGCATCGCGCAGTTGTCCGATCAGCCAACAAAGCACGTTGCCCGGATTGGCCACTGCGCCGCCGTAGCTGCCGGAATGGAGATCGCGGTTCGGCCCCTGAATCTCGAGCTCCAAATAAGCGAGCCCCTTGAGCCCGATCGTGAGCGCCGGTTTGCGCGGGCCGAATTGTGACGTGTCGGAGATGAGCGCGACGTCGGCGGCGAGGCGCGCCCGTTGCGCCTTGATGAACGGGGTGAGGTTCGGCGAGCCGATCTCCTCTTCCCCTTCGATCAAGAACTTGACGTTGACGGGCAGTTTGCCGCGCTGTTTGAGGTAGCCGGCGATGCCGCGCACGAGCGCGAGAACTTGGCCTTTGTCGTCGGTGGCGCCACGCGCGATGATGTTGCGTCCTTCGATCGTCGGTTCGAACGGACCGTGCCGCCAGAGCGCGATGGGATCGGGCGGTTGCACGTCGTAGTGGCCATAGACGAGCACGGTCGGCGCGCCGGGCGCGCCAAGCCAGTCGGCCGTGACGATCGCGTGGCCGGCGGTCTCCGTCACTTGCGTTGTGAAGCCGGCCGACTTGAGCTCATTGAGAACGTATTCGCCGGCGCGTCGGACGTTGATCTTTTGGCTGCTATCAGTCGACACGCTGGGGATGCGCAACCACTCCTTCAGTCGCGCCACGTGGGTGTCGCGCTGCTGGCGGAGTTGCTGAATCACGTCTTGCATGGCTCTCCTTTGTTTTGCTGGCAAGCGCGAGGCTCGATCTGGATTCAGGAAAGTCCACAGCGTATCAAACGGCTGCTGACCTCGACAGCATTTAGCGGTTATCATGCGCGCCCATTCGGTAACGAGGCTTCGAACAATGAGTACGGCCGCGCGCAAGAAGTGCGCCGGCGAGCGAAAGTGAGTTCATCGTGAAAATCTCGATCGAATACTGCGGACAGTGAAACTACTTGCCCAAAGCCACCAGTTTGGCGGCTGATCTGAAAAAAAAGTACGGAGTGGAAGCGCAACTCATCGAGGGGAAGGGCGGCGTCTTCGAGGTGCATGCCAACGGCAAACTCGTATTCTCGAAGAAGAAGCTCGGCCGGTTTCCGGAAGGCAAAGAAGTCTTCGCTGCGCTCGACGCGGTTCGCTGAGGAGAATGTTGAGCGCGTGGTGGTGAGCGTAGAATCTGACCAAACTCGGCCGTGAAACTGAGCAGTTGTGAGCGATAACAAAGAGATCATCTTTTCCGTACAAAACCTGTCGCGCTCTTATGGTCGCAAGGAAGTGCTGTCGGGCATCACGCTCGGCTTTTATGCCGGCGCCAAGATCGGCATCATCGGCAAGAATGGCAGCGGCAAGTCGACGCTGCTCAAGATCATCGCGGGCGTCGACGACGGGTTCGACGGAAAGATGACGAAGATCAAAGGCGTCACTATCGGCTATGTACCGCAAGAGCCGCAACTCGACGACGCGAAGACCGTGCGGGAGAACATCGAAATCGCGGTGAAACCGATTCGCCAGTTGCTGCACGATTTCGAGGAGGTGTCGGCGAAGTTGGGCGAACCCCTCGACGACGATGCGATGCAAGCGGCTTATGATCGCATGGGGAAATTGCAGGAGCAGATCGAGCATGTCGACGGCTGGGAGCTCGACCGGCATCTCGATCAAGCGATGCACGCGCTCGATTGTCCGCCGCCAGAACTGCAAGTGAGCGTGTTGTCGGGCGGCGAACGCCGGCGCGTCGCGATCTGTCGCACGTTGCTCGCGCACCCGGATATCTTGCTGATGGACGAACCGACGAACCACCTCGACGCCGATACGACGGCGTGGCTCGAGCGCCATCTCGCCGACTATCCCGGCACGGTGATGCTTGTGACGCACGACAGGTATTTTCTCGACAACGTGGTCGGTTGGATGCTCGAGATGGATCGCGGACGCGCGGTGCCGTTCGAGGGCAACTACTCGGAGTATCTCGCGCAGAAAGACAAGCTGCTCGAGGCCGAGCAACGCGCGGAAGAGTCGCGACGCAAGGCGATCCAGGAGGAGCTCGAGTGGATTCGACAGTCGCCGCGCGCGCGCCAGAAGAAGAGTAAGGCGCGCATTTCGGCGTTCAATGATTTGGTCGCGAGCAACTACGATCGCGTGCGCGAGTTGCCGGCGTTACCGATCCCGCCGGGCGGACGGCTCGGGGATCGCGTGATTCGATTCACGAATGTGTCGAAGAGCTACGGCGGGCGGATGCTGATCAAGAATCTCACGTTCGAGTTGCCGCCGGGCGGCATAGTCGGAGTGATCGGCCCGAACGGCGCCGGCAAGACGACGTTGTTGCGACTTATTGTCCGGGAAGACAAACCCGACGAAGGGACAGTGGAGATCGGGCCGACCGTGGAACTCTGCTATGTCGACCAGAGTCGCCAAGCGCTCAAAGACAAGAACACGGTCTACGAGGAGATCTCCGAGGGCTACGACGTGTTTCGCGTCGGCAAACAAGAAGTGAAGACTCGTGCGTATGTGGCGCGCTTTGGCTTCGTCGGCGAAGAGCAAGAAAAGCGCGTCGGCGAGTTGTCGGGCGGTCAACGCAACCGGTTGCAGATGGCGAAAATGCTGCGGCGGGGCGGCAATGTCGTGATGCTCGACGAACCGACGAACGACCTCGACATTCCGACGTTGCGGTTGCTCGAGGAAGCGCTGATGGATTTCCCTGGGTGCGCGGTCGTGGTGAGCCACGACCGGTATTTCCTCGACCGCGTGGCGACCCACATTTTGGCGTTCGAAGGCGACGGCAACGTGCGCTTGTTCGATGGCAGTTATCAAACCTACGCCGAGAAGATCGCCGAGGAACTCGAAGCGCGCGGCGCGTCCGGCGACGCGAAAGGCGCGCACCGGCGGTTTCGATCGTAAGCGCGCAACGCGCTTTCGCAGCGAGTGGCTCGTAACGCTACTGACGCGAACCTGATACTTGGAATCGCGCTTGTCGAACGACTAGTCTTGCAGTTCGACGATTTTCGCCGCTGAGTCGAACTGCGGCGCCGCGTTACCACTCGCGGGTGTGGGCAGTTTCGCAATCACGCGGTTGATCGCCTCGCAGAGCTCTTGCAGTTCGTCGCCGTCCCGAATCGTGCACGGCGCGGCAGTTTCGCCCGCGGCGACCGCCGCGAGATGGCGTTCCATTCGATAGACTGGTCCAGCGATCGGAAAGGTCGTCAATGCGCCAACGATGAGCGTCAACGGAATCGTCACGATCAAACTCGCCGCAAGAATCCACGCCAGTTTTTGGTGCAAGAGTGCGGCGATCTCTGTCGCATAGCCGGGGAGCTGATCTTCGAGCGCCGATACGGCGTGCCACAGTACAGCGCATTGCACAACTTGGACGGAGACGGCAAGCAGCAGAAACACCGCGATGACGCGCAACTGCAGCGCTGGTTTGGCAAGTTTGTTCCGGCGTGGGTGGTGATTCGTCATTGGGCATTCCATGTTCCATAAACCTCATGGTCATCGGGTTGCGGAATCGAGCGGCCGAGCAGAGACTCATCGACGGCAAAGGTCGCAGTGCCCGAGCTGGCATCGAGCGCAAGTTCGCGAATGACGCCGGATCCGTACCAGCTGCCATTCGAAGCAATGGACACGTCGTGGGCTCGCGCGTAGAGACGGCCGAACACCTGGGCGCCGGTATCCACACCGATGACGTCAGCGGAAGTATTGCCGCCGAGGCTGACGAGCTGTGAGTAGCCGGCACTGTTGGGATCGCTGAGATTCTGGCCAAAGATCGAGTTATTGCTGCAAAAGAAGTCGCAGTCGGCGGCGAGAATCGTACGAAGCAGGTTTTGGGTCGTGCCGCTCTGCGACACGACGTGCGAACTATCGTCGACTTGCAAGTCGTTGCCGGAACCGGTGCCGGTTCCGCTTCCGATGTAGCAGATGTTCACAGGGCCGGTGCTGGTGTCGAACGTGACGGTCGCGCCGCCGCGCACTTCGAAGCGGCGAAATCTATAGGTGCCCGCTGGAACGACAAAATTGCCACCGTTGACGATCAAGTCGCCGTAATTTTCGGCGCCGAAGATGGCGCTCCACTGCGCGCCGAAAATCGGACCGAGCGCACTGTTGTCGTTGCTCGCTTGTGATTGTGCGAGGGTACTGACGACGAAAGGGTCGATGTCGTCGAGCGCCGAGAGCGTCGCACTGGCGGTGTGTCCGAGGGTCGCGCTGGCGCCGCCTGAAGCCGTGACAGTGCCGGTCGCTTCGAGCGTGCCGTGGATCAGCGCGCCGGTGCTCATTGTCACGCTACCGTGAACGGAGACGTCGGCGTTTGAACCCGGCGTCGCGGCGTTGTATGCGCCGACCTCAGAGTCATAGCTCGCGATTTTCGCGCCCGCGCCGCTGATCGACATGCAATTGAAAGTCGGACTGCCGGTGCCGCCGATGACGAGCCCGCCAGGGATCAGCGTTTGTCCGAAGCCGATGGCGGCAGCAATGCGATACTCGGTGGCACCAAGGCGGCCGACTACTACGACGTCCCAGCGTGTGCCGCCGTCGGGCGCAACGGATTCAAGCTCGAACGATCCGCTCCCGAAGTTCCTCGTGGGAAGCGTACCCAGGGTATCGAAGTACGTCGGTTCCGAGGCGAATTCAGCCAGCAAATAGTTCACACCGGAGCGCGCTATTTGAAACGCCGTCTCGGTTTCGAGCGAGCGACGAGATGCGGTGTGATAGTTCGTCGACATCGCGAAGAAGGCCGATGCGAGGCCCGCCATCAGTACGACCAGCACGGCGACGACGATGAAGAACGCCCCGCGCTCGCGCGATTCCGGTTGCACTTGCAAGTTGCGGCTCATTTCACTGGCACCGTTCATTCAGACAAGTACATGGGGTATGAAACAGCGATGGCACCGAAGCGCGGATTGAGCGCGAGCGAAATGCGCACGGGAAGTACCTTGTAGTTGCTGATGGTGCCGGCCTCGATGCTGCCGTTGCCGTTGAGGTCGAGGCTATTGTTCGTTGCGCCAAACTCGGCCGGCAGCGAATCCTCGTCAGTGAAAAACTCGAATCCGCCGGTCGCGAAGAAATCGGTTGGCTCGACGAACGCCAGTTGCCCATCGAGATCGAGCCAGAACGCCTCTTGGCCCGATCCCGCGCCGAAGTTCGTTTCGATCGCATTGAAGGGGACTTGCCGGAGCTCGCCAATCGCATTGCGGAGCGCGACGACGACCTGGTCGTTTGTGCGACTCGCTTCGGCGAGGCGAATGCAGTCGAAGGCGACCAAGCAATGCGCCAGCACGCCGAGCGTGAGGAGCGAAATGGCGATGAGGAGGTCGACGAGACTGAGACCGGATTCCCCGTGTGGTCGAGCGGATGGTTGCACGTTAATTGAGTATCTCAATGTCGGTGGAAATGACGCGGTTGATGGCGCGCATCACACCGCTGGTCGTGACTTGGCGCGTGAGCGTGATATCGACGCGTATCGCGTTGCCGACCTGGGTGAAGAGGAGGCCATTGATGCCGGAGGCGATGATTTGTCCGTCGAGTTCGAGATTGAGACCGTTGTGCGCGAGCTGACGTACCGGTCCGGTGAGCGGACCGACGGCGTCCCAACCGGTGAGCACGCGGTACTGGATAGATGGTTCGTCGACGGGGTTTGCGGGCGCAAGTGAATCGAGTTGTGCGAATCGAAGCTCTTCGGTGATGCGATCGATGGCGCGCCGGGCAGTGTCGTCAGCAACCGCGACGACCGTTTGCTCGATCGTGGTATTCTGCGACGACTGCACGGCCTGCGTCGCCGCGGTCAGCAGAACCGTGCCGACAAACAGCACGATCACGATTTCCAAGAGCGTATATCCGCCCCGCCCCTTGCCCATTTTGAATACCTCCAGAAAAGCCTACTCCGGCGGTGCCAATCACGCCGCTCGCTTGGCGCCGCGCTGTCGTAACTCCTTTTGGGATTTGGACTCCGATTCCGAGTCGATCCTCGTCGCACTGGCCCCGCGTCGCGGTCGCGACCAGCTCCCACCGCCCGTCCGATCCCACGATCACGAATCACTCGTTAACACTCCCCGCGTCGCCAGCGTCCTTCCTCGCAGTGTTTCAATTCTTCAAACGCGAGCGGGAGGCACGAATGACTAAATTGGCGATCACGGCGATGATCTTGGGTGCGTTGTTGGCGTTCGTCGGCGCGAGTTTCGGCGGTGGAGAGGCGTGTCGACGCGCGGCCGCAGAGCGTTTCGTCGTACACGAATGGGGCACCTTTACATCGCTCCAGGGATCCGATGGCGTCTCGTTGGAAGGGCTTGAACACGAGGAAGAGTCGCTGCCGGATTTTGTCTACGACCGCGCGAAAATTCGCGAGTGCCCCCTGCGCGCCGTCGGTTGGAAAGGACTCGAGCAACCGGTAGACGGTGTCACGCAGAAAATGGAGACGCCGGTCATCTACTTTCACTCGCCCACGGCGCGGCGCGTGCGGGTGCGCGTCGATTTCAAGGACGGACTAATATCCCAGTGGTATCCCGTCACGGACTTGCTTGGCCCACCCGAAGGCAAGCGCGAAGACGGTCCGCTCGACATGGCGAAGATCGACAGATCGTTTCTCGAGTGGGAAGTCGACGTGCTCGCGCCTGACGCCGCCGAACCGAGCGAAGTTCCCAAGCTCGCGGGAAAAGATGACCCGTGGCTGTTCGCGCGCGAAGTTGCCGCCAACTGGTTGCGCACTGCGCCGCGCCACACACCCGAGCGCGCCGGCCCGGTCGAAGCGGAGCGCTATTTGTTCTATCGCGGACTTGGTCGCTTCACGCTGCCCGTCGAAGTGCGCGCCGAGAGTGATGGCAAAGGCACGCTCATCAACAGTAAGAACGCCTATCCACTCACCGGCGTGATCGCGCTCGAAGTGCGCGGCGACCGCGGGCGGATTCAGTTCATCGATACCGTTCCCGCCAAGGGCGTCGTCTCCTTCGCCCACGGCGGCGCCGACTACTGGGGGCCGATCTCCGAAGTGAGCGAGAAACTCGCCGCGCTCCTGCACAATTTGCTCACGCAGCAAGGACTCAATAGCGACGAAGCGCGCGCGATGGTGCGCACTTGGTCGCGGAGCTGGTTCACGAACGAAGGCTCGCGACTCCTCTACATCGTGCCGCGTCCGCTCGTCGATGAGATGTTGCCGCTCTCGATCACTCCGCCGCCCGCCGAGACCGTCCGCGTCCTCCTCGGCCGCCTTGAGTACCTCACTCCCGAAGTAGAGGCAGAAGTCGAGCAGGCGCTCATCGCGCGCACCACGGGCGAAGCCGCCGGGCGCGGCGTTGCCGACGAACGCCTCGCGCGTTTGGGTCGCTTCTTGGAACCGCACTTACGCCGTACACTGGCGCACTCGCGGAACGTGGATGCCCGCGCGAATGCGCTCGCTCTGCTCACGGAGCTCGAGAAGGAAGCGCGACCGAGACCATAGACGCGAAGGCACGCGGTGAAGTTGTCGCCTCCCGTGAATCAACCGCGCTGCGCCGTGACCGACGGCGCGGCGCTCGTCGCCTTACTCAGCGCGGCCCGCGCCGGTCGCACGGAGGCATGGCACGAGCTCTACCGGCGCTTCGTCCGCGTTGTGCACGGCATCGCGCTCGGGTACGTTTCGAAAGATGAGGCCGAGGACGTCACGCAGGATGTTTTCGCGCGCGCCTTTCGTGAGCTGGCGCAAGTACGTGAGGACGCCGCCTTCCCGGGTTGGCTGTGCGCACTCGCGCGCCACCTCGCCGTCGATGCGCAACGCCGCGAGCGGCGGCGCGGTCGAACCGTGCCGCTCGTAGCGACGCATGCGCCAGTAGCTCGGCAGGCGGCGCAGTCTTCGGACGCAGTCGCCGAAACCGAGTTGCGCGAGCGGGTCATCGCGCACATTCGGTCGCTGACGTCGGCGTACCGCGAGACGCTGCTCTTGCGACTCGTCGAGGGACTCACTGGCGCGGAGATCGCCGACCGGACCGGTCTCACTCCGGAATCCGTGCGCGTAAACCTGTCGCGTGGATTGCAGCTGCTGCGACCGTTGCTCGAGAAAGATGGAATGTCATGACGACCGAGGCGCCGAATAACGGCGGTGACTATTTGTACGATCGCGCGGGGATCGCCGATCCGACCGTTGAGCGACTCGAGTCGTTGCTCGCGCCGCTCCGCCACGATGGCCGCCCGTTGCGGTTCGCTTCGCGTCCGGCGCGTCGATCTTGGCGGGCTGCTGCCAGCGCCGCGGTGTTGCTCTTCGCCGTGACGCTCGGCTACTTTTTCATGCGCGATCGCGCGCAAGATGACAACGGCAAATCGACGCCCGCGTTTGCACTCCGCTGTTCCGAAACCGGCGAGGCGCTCGATGCGGGCGCGTGGGTCGTGGCCGGTGCGGAGACGCGCGAACTCGAACTTGACCGCCTCGGCCGCATCACGCTCTCGCCCGCGACTCGGCTCCAATTGCGCACCGTCGGCGCCGACGAGACCCTCCTCTACCTCGAGCGCGGCGAGATCCACGCCACCGTCGCGGTCGATGCGCGCCCACGCTTTTTCCAAGTGGAGACCGATGCCGCTCGCTGCGTCGATCTCGGCTGTCGCTATTCGCTGTCGGTCGATGCGAGCGGTGATTCGTTTGTGCGGGTCGAACTCGGCCGAGTCGCGTTCGAACATGGCACGCGCGAAGTCTACGTGCCGGCCGGCGCCGAATGCCGCGCCCGCAAGGGCGTGGGCGCTGGCACGCCGCGCTTCGTCGATGCGCCGTCCGCGCTGGTGCGCGCGTTCGACCACTTTGATTCGCTCGCAAGCGCCGCCGCCGCGGATCGGCGCGACGCGGCGCTGGCCGCGCTCAACGCAGTGACGAGCGACCGCGATACGCTATCGGCCTGGCACCTCTTGCAGGAGTCCGACGCGGGAGTTGTCCGAGCGGCGTTAGCGAAGCTCGCAACCATCAGTGGTCGCCCGCTGATCGGCGAATTGCAGTCGGCTCCCGTGGCCGCCGCCGAACGCGAAGACTGGAAGCTATATCTAGAGTTTCGGTGCTGGTAATCGAGTCGATTTTGACTCTCGCTCTTTGCAAGCATTCTCTGGGCTGAAGCATCGGCGCCGTGAAATCCGGCTGCTTCCCCGACAGAAACGCTTGCATCCGCCGTTGCGCGAGTTTGTCATGTCACGATTCCGCGAAGTCGCCGGCGCCATGGTTCATGGCGATCCTTGCGCGACCGCATTCGAAGTCGTTCTTCTCAAGGAGTGAGTCATGAAACGCATGGCAGCTGTCGGTTCTGTCGTCGCGCTCACCGTTGGTGTCGCGCTGTGTTACGCGCAAGAGGGTCCGCAAATGCCGCCACCAGAAAAAGAGCATGCTTGGCTCCAACAATTGGCTGGCGAGTGGGAGGCGGAATTCGAAATGGAGATGGAGCCCGGCAAACCAAAAGTGAAAAGTAAGTGGACGGAAACGGCGCGGCTCCTCGGTGGCTTTTGGCTGGTCGCGAGCGGCACCGGCATGATGGGGGACAAGCCGATGGCGAGTTCGCTCACGCTGGGTTTCAATCCCAAGACGAAGCGTTACATCGGCACGTGGGTGGATTCCACGAACAGCCACATGTGGCACTACGATGGCAGCGTGGATGCAACCGGCAAGATTCTCGCACTCGACGCCGAAGGGCCGGACTTCAACAATCCCGATAAGACCGCCAAGTATCGCGATACCTTCGAGCTCAAAAGTGCCGATCACAAGATTCTGACTTCGAGCGCACAAGGCCCCGACGGCAAATGGACGACATTTCTCACGGTCGACTACAAGCGAAGGAAATGACATCGCAATGACGTCGAGAGCCGCCGGCTTTGGCAGAAACCCGGGCACCGCGCGTGTGCTCGTCGGGGTCGTGATGGCCGCTGGCATGGCCCTCGCGGCCAGCAGTGCGGTAGTTGCGAATCGCGTCGACCAGGATCGCGTGCCGCGCACGGAACGGGATCAGAGCGAAGCACCCTCCGTCATCAAATCCGACGAGGAAGTTGTCTTCTATCCGAGCTACGGCCGGCGGACGCCCGACGGCGCCGCGTGGGAACTGACGATTCGCGGTCGCATCTTCGAGCGAGAAGCGAACTCGCTCTGGCGCGGCGAGATCGTCGAGCAACTTTCGGACGCGCTCGATTTGCCATCGCGCGCCGTTGCGACCGATTGTTTTCAGCGCCGCATGCGTTCGTTTCTAGTGGACAACGAATCGGCTAAACGGGTCGGCGTCGTGGTCGGCACGGAAACGCACGTGCTGCCGGCGTCCGGCGCCAATGGCTACTTCGAAGGCGGCGTGCAACTGAGTGAGGCTGCTCGCGGCGACACGGACGTCGTGCGCTTCAAAGCGGTCACTGCGGAAGGCGACACGCGGCTATTTGAAGGCGTCGTACGTCTGCTCGACACGACCGGAGTCTCGGTTGTCTGCGACATCGACGACACGGTGAAGATTTCGGAGGTGCGTGATAAGCGCGCGTTGTTGCGCAACACATTTGTCGAAGAGTTTCGCGTCGTGCCCGGGATGGCGGAGTTATTGCCGCGCGTCGGCGGCGACGGTTGCGCGGTGCATTATGTTTCGGGCAGCCCCTGGCAGCTCTTGGAAGAACTCGAGCAGTTCTTCCGTCGTGAGAACCTTCCCGCCGGCACTTGGCACCTGCGACAATTTCGCCTGAAGGACCGCAGCGTGGTCGATATGTTCGCCGGGCCGGAGCCGCACAAATTGGAGAGCATCGGCGCGTTGTGTCGCGCATTTCCGGCGCGGCGCTTTGTGCTCGTCGGCGATAGCGGAGAGCAAGACCCCGAAATCTACGGCGAGATCGCGCGTCGATTCGGCGAACAAGTGAAGCGCATCCTGATTCGCAATATCACGAACGAGACGCGCGACAACAAACGCGCGTTGGAAGCGTTTCGCGGCGTCGACGGCGAACTTTGGGAGTTCTTCACGGATCCGGCGATCGTGAAGTAAGCGCGGACCTGAGCCTTTTCGGGTCCCTCAAGAAAAGGCATGGGGTGCTGTCCGCAGCACCCCTAAGGAAAACGGGTGCTGCGGACAGCACCCCTAACAAAAACGACGCCCGCGCGCCGTGGATGCCGTTAGAACTCGAACGCGCAGCCGATGCCCCACAAATACTCAGTGTCGCCGCGATTGATTCCCGGCGCCGGCGTGTTGTCCCACTTGTAGTTCACTTGGAAGTTCGCGTAGAGATTCGCGTTGATCGCAATTCGCACGCCCGTTTGCGTGTTCGCGTTTACATCATCTTTGTCTTCGAGACCCGGCAGGATCTCGTGAAAGTGGAAGAACGCGAGGCGCTTTTCGATGATGTCCCAGTTGAGTTTGCCGGCCACGCGCGCGGCGGCGTAGCGGGTGTCGCTTCCGACGTCGAGATCTTCGTCGACGAAGGAGATACCCGCTTCCTCATAGAACGCCCAGTTTTTGTTGTCGCGCTTGCCGTCGACGAATTGATAACCGAGACCGGCGCCGAGCGTCGAACGCAAGTTGAGATCGGCGAAATCGTCGCCCTCGAACTGTGCGTTGGCGTACGTGAACAACCGTCGGGTGAGGAACACGTCGTATTTCATGGAGCCCTTGGCGTTGCGCGCGCTCAGCTCGCCGTCGTCCTCGGTGTAGTTCCAGTCGCCGCGCCCTGTCAAACGAGTGGATTGGGTTCGCTGCTCGTACTCTGCCCAGGCGTTGGTCGACTTCACGCGCGTGTTGCCATCGGTCACGCGGCCGTTGAGGTTGGCGTTGAATTTCTGCACGACGGGCTTTACTTCCGGCGGATTGATCTGCGAAATCTTGCTCGGATCGGCGATCGCGACCGTTCCCGCATCGGTTGTCTCGACGAACCACTGGCCAGTCGCGTTCAAACCGGGCTTCCCGACCAGTTTGTTACCGTCGGTGAGCACGAGCGTATGCGCGTTCTGGCTGCGTATCGACGCCACCTCCGAAAATTTAACCTCGAGCGCGCCGCTGCTCGCAGCCGCTGTCGAGATCTTGAGCACGCCGCCACCGAGGTCGGTGATCTTGCCGAGAATTCGCGTGCCGTCCTTGAGCACGACTTCGTCGGCCGGCGCCGGCGCGGCGGCCGGTTCCGCGGCAGCATCGCGCGCAAACACGCGTGCAATCGGCGTTGAGCCCAGGACGACGAACAGAACCAAACCGACGAAGAGGGCGCGGCGTGCGCTCATGACGAACTCCCTGATCTTGAAGTGACTCGCATCGTGTCGGCACGCGCGGCCGACCACGACGAACAGTAATTCGAGTTTGAACCACCCTGGGGGAAATCCAGAGTCGCGCCATGATCGCGATCAGAGTCGAGCCGTCAAGATAGAAAGATCCGGTTTCCGCGGGAGTTTCGACACCGGCGGCGACTCGACTATTCGGCGGCCGCCTGCGCGCGGGTCGTCGTGAGCGACGAGAAGCGGATGCGGCGGAAATGACCGCCCAATTCGACCACATGCTTGGCGGTGAGTTCCGGCAGAAAATCGAAGATTCGCTGATCGTTCAGATAGATCTGCAAACTCGCGCGGTCAGCGATGACGACATCGAGCCCGCGCCCACGGCATTCCTCGATCTTGGCGTTGATCAAATGCCGCGTTTCGTCCTCCGAGCGAAAACCAAAGTAATAGTCCGTGCCCCAGACTTCGTAATCGCCGCTGCCCGCGAGTTCTTGCGCGCATCGCAGAATGCTGGAGATGCGAAAATCGGCGAGCACGAGCGCGGGGCCCGGCTGAAAGTTCCGGAGGTCGGCGACGAACCGAGTCGCGCCATCCTCGCCGCGTTTTCCCGGCCATAGGTAGTATCGATTGACGTCGCGATAAGGGAGCACGCGATCCGAGAGCGGATAGATCTGGAGCGCATTGGCCGAGCGCCAGGCGCATTGATAGCCGGCGATCGGCAGAACGAGCGTGCTGGCGAGTATGGGTGCCAGATAACGAGCGCGGCGCGGCGACACTTCGCACCACGCGTCGAACCCACGCGCGATCCAAATCGCGAACACGATGTAGACCGGAAGCAGCAAGAAAAAAGCGCGGCCCAGTCCATAGGAAAGCGCGAAACAACTCATCACGCCGATGCAGGAAACATGCAGCAGGTTTTGCCGTTCGCGCAACCCGCCGCGCCGCAATCGCGCGCTGCCAGCGATGAGCGCGCGACTCGCGAACACAAACGCGGCGCTCGGAAATTGCGCGAGCAAGAGGAGCGGTAACACCCAAATCAACGCCGCGCCCTGGAGCGGATTCACCCATCGCTCGAGGTGAAACGCGATCGACTGCCCCGCCACCGCGAAACTCGACGGTGTCAGGCACGCGATGAGTCCAACGACGGCGAGCAAAACTCCGTGCGCCGTCCACCACGTGCGGCGTTCGCGCGTTGGCAGCATCACCGCGAAGTGCACGAACTGAACCGGCCAAAGTAGCAACAGCAATTGATGATTCAGTACACCCGCGAAGCCGACACCGAACAGCGCGCAAGCACGCGCCAGCGTCGGCCGCGCCTCGAAGCGCTGCGCCGCCAACAGCCAAAGGGCGAAGAGGAATCCGAGGAGCGCATAGCTCTCGACAATTTCGCTCATGAACCAGAAAAGATGCGAGACGCCGAGCGCCGACAGCGCCACGAGGCGCGCATTGACTCCGATGCGCTCACCGGCGAGCACGCGCCACAGGATCGCGAGTGCGCCGAGCGAAGCGAGCGGCGACACGAGTCGCGCCGCGATCTCGATTCCGCCGGGCACCACAAAATCGAGCGCGTTGATCAACAGTATGAGGAGGCCATGACCCCCGCCCGACAACACATTGCTGCGGGCTTGGCTGGCGAGGAGGACGAGTTTCGCGGGATCGCCCCACTGGAGCACGGGCGCGAGTTGCCACAGGTAAAGGCAGGCGAATCCCGCAAGTAGGCCAGCGCGCGCGCGCCCGCCGTGCGGCGTGACGCGAGTTTGTGCGCCGAACACATCGGCAGCGGCGGGATTGGTGACGATCATGTCTTAACTTTCGACGCGCGCGGCCGCTCGCTTGAGCCGCGCCGTTGTCGGGAGGCACCGCGCGAGCTATGCTTGCGCGCCACGCTCGCATCGAAGCGCGCCGCCACTTTCTCGCAGTACGACGAGACCATCGCCCTCATGGATCGCTTGCTCATCCACCCGCCTTTCGCCGACCCGACGCAGCCTTACCTGAGCTTGCCGTCGCTGAAAGGGCATCTGCGAGCGCACGGACTCGACGCGAAAGTGATCGATCTCAACGTCGAAGCTGCCCACTATTTGCTCGCGCCGCCGCAGCTCGACGATCTCGCGCGCCGCATCGGCACGCGCTTCATCAAACTCAATCGCAAGAGTGAGCTCAGTTTTCTCGAGCAACTCGAGTTTCGCGAACTCACGCTCGCGCGCCCCAAGATCGAAACGATGCTCGACGCGCACCCGACGCCGATCGAGGTGTTTCGCGATGCGGAGCTTTTTTACGATGGCGCGGCTTACGCGACGGCGCGGCGCCAAGTGGATGGTTTCTTCGAGGCGTTGAGCGCGCTCTACTTTCCGTACGCCTACGATTTCAATCGCGCCGGCCACGTCGTGTTGCCGTGGAGCTACGAAGCGCTCGCCAGCTACTGCGAAGAGCAACGCAGTCCGCTCGAGCTGTTCTATCGGGATGTTTTCGATGAGCCGCGCGATTGGGAGCGTGCCGAGCGCGGTGAGTTGACGGTCTATCTCGACGATGTCGATTTCATCGGCATCTCCATCGTGTTTCCGAGCCAAATCCCCGAGGCGTTTTATCTGTGCAAGTTCCTGCGCGCGCGTGCGCCACAGGCGCTCATCGCGCTCGGCGGCCCGAGTATTCATCAATCCGTGTTGCATCAAGAAGAAGCGCAACGTCGCCGGTTGTTCGACTACGTCGATGCGATCGGGCTCTTCGAAGGCGAGGAAACGCTGCGCGAATTGTGGCCGCGCCTCGCAGCCTGGCGCGCGGCACCGACCGCGGTCGAGCGGCACGCGCTCCTCGACGGCGTGCCGAATCTGTTGACGCTCGATCCCGTGACCGACGCAACACGCCAAGGGCCGCCGCATATCTTGAGCCTGCGCGAGGCGGCGGCGCCCGACTACTCCGATCTCGATCTCGATCGCTACCTCGCGCCTTCGCGCACGCTCTTGTACGCGCCGACGCGCGGGTGCTACTGGAATAAATGCTCGTTTTGCTATTACGGGCTGTCCGAGGTCGCGACTGCGAAGTATCGCGAGATTCCACCGGAGCGCGCGGCCGCCGACTTGCAGCGAATGTCGCAGCGCTACGGGACGCGCAATTTCTATATGTCGTGCGACGTGCTCTCGCCGGCTTACGCGGTGCGACTCGCCGAGGCGCTCATCGAGCGCGGGCTCAAGCTCAAGTGGTCGAGCGATCTCAAGATCGACAAATACTTCACGCCGGAGCGTTGCGAACTCTTATACCGCTCGGGCCTGCGTTCGGCGGCGTTCGGCATCGAAAGCGGCAGCGATCGAATTCTCGAGCTGATGCGGAAGGGTTGCGATCGCGCGACCATGACGAACGTCAATCGGCTGTTTCATCGCGCTGGCGTGGCGACCGAGTGGATGACGTTTACGGATCATCCCGGCGAGTCGCAGGAGGAAGCGCTTGCGACCGTGCGTTGGATCGCCGACGAGTCCGAGCAAGTCGACCTCTTTATTGTGGGAGAGTTCGGGCTGCAACCGGGTTCGCACATCGCACACGAGCCGCAGCGCTACGGCGTCGAAAAGATTTTCTTCGCCGACGGTGACGACCTCCGGCTCTACGCGCACTTCACGCAAATCAATGGCGGGCTCGCCGCCGACGAACGCGCCAAGGTCGACGAGGAGGTCGGACGGGTGGCCGCCTCCTACACGCTGAGCCGCTACCCGTGGGCGGGCGCGATCTCGACGCACCACACGTTTCTGCATTTTCTGCGCTACGGCCAACGCGTGTTCCAGTATCACTTTCAAAAATCAGGGGCGGCGCTCGAGGGCGCGATGCCGACGCCCGCGACCTCGCACATCATGGGCTTGCGCGAAGCAGCGCGCTTCTCGCTTCGCGCGATCGAACGCACCGAAGAGGAGTTTCTCGCGAACTTTCGGCAGACGAAACTGCGAGCGCGCACGCGCGGTCGTCGCAGCGCCGAAGAGCAAGAGGTTGCGCCGCTCGGCTTGAGCGCGTTCAATGCTGCAGCGGCGGCGATCAAGCCGCTGTACGCGGGGCGGCAGCAGTAGGCTCGAAGTGACAGCAAATTTTGCGCGGGAGGACGTCAACGTGAGCAAGTGGCGTGGTCTGATCTCAGCGGCGCTGGTGCTTGGCTTGATTGTCGCCGGCTACGCGCTTGTGAGGCGTTCCATCGAATCGCCGCCGCCATCGTCATCTTTGTCCGTGCCGACGATTCGCCGACCGGCGAATCTCGACGACGCGACCCGCCTCAAACTGATCGAAGCGATCGACCGCCTCGGCAACCGCCTCGAGCAAATGGAATCGCGCCTGCAAGCCCTCGAATCGGCTGAATCCACCGCACCGCCCGCGTCGTCGTCGTCAAAAAAGTAAATGGTCATCGGGAAGTCGCGTGGGTGATTTCTGCGCTTCCTGGACTCCGGTAAGCACGCGAGCGAGAGAAGCTCCGCCGGCCTGTCAGGCCGGGACCTTCTTCTTGATCGTGACCCGGGTAGGCCGCCGGGCCGGCCAACCCCGGGCTATATCCCGTCTGGCCTTTCAGGCCCTCTCTGAAATCGGCGGCAGCGAATCGAACTTCGCGTTTGAATCGATGCCGTGTTCGTTCGAGAACCTTGTGACCCAGATCATTCTCGTCTGCGTTAGCTCCTTTGAACTCAGAAGGTGGAGGCAGCGAATCCATCCTCGCGCTTGAATCGGCGCCGCCCACGATCGGGAATTTTGCGACCCACAACATTCTCGTTCTTGTCGGATCCTCTGAACTCTGAGGGCCTGCAAGGCCCGTCGGGTTAAAGCCCGGGGTTGGCCGGTCCGCCGGCCTACCCCGGGTTCGTTCGGGAAAGGGATCCGGCCTGAAAGGCCGGCGGAGAGTTGGGGCTAGAACTGCATGCTCTCCAACGGATGAGATTGCATGCGAATACCGATCGCGGTTTCGAGCTTCATCGAGAACTTTTAGCAGTCAGTGTCCACGCGGGATTGCGAGTACGACTTCAAGATCGCCCACTAGACTTCCTGATGACCCAAAATAGATTCAATGGCCAACGATCTCGTTATTTGAATTCGGCCCATACCGGCGCGTGATCGGAGAGATCCGCGCGTTTCTGGATCCAGGCGCGCGTCGCGCGGGCGGCGAGGCTTGGCGTCGCGAGGACGTAGTCGAGTCGCCAGCCGAGGTCTTTTTCACGCGCGCGGCCGCGGTTTGACCACCACGAATAGAGTTCTGCCACACCTGGATTCAAGTCGCGCACCACATCGACCCAACCTTGCGCGAGCAGCGTCGTGAACCACGCGCGTTCCTCTGGCAAGAAGCCGGAGTTCTTGGTGTTGCCGCGCGGGTTGTGAATATCGAGTTCGGTGTGGGCGATGTTGATGTCGCCACAGACGAGTGCGTATTTCTCGGTCGTGAGGACGCGCTCGAGATGCTCGTAGATGTGATGCAGATACTCGTACTTGAGATTCTGTCGCACAGCTCCCGATGAGCCCGACGGCACGTAGAGACTCACGACGGTGAGCGGCTCCGCGAAGCTGAGATCGCCGCGCAACACGCGGCCTTCGCTGTCGCCCCAACCGAGGCCGCTGCCTACTGCATAACGATCGACCGCCTCGCGCGTGTAGAGCGCGACGCCCGCATAGCCCTTTTTCTCGGCCGACACCCAACGCGAGTTGTAACCGACCGGCGACACCAACTCCGGCTCGATCTGCTCGCGCTGCGCCCGCAGTTCCTGCAGACACAAGATGTCTGGCTGGTTGCGTTGGAGCCAGCGTCTAAACCCCCGCTTCTCCGCCGCGCGGATGCCGTTTAAGTTGAGTGTGCAAACGGTGAAGCTCATGGGTCGGGATAATACCCACAGTCGGCCTTTGAGGAACACTCGCGCATCGCACGGAGCGCGGCCGTCCCCTCCGCTCTGGCGATGGCAATGATCGCGCGTTGTCGACTGCGCTGTGCGTGACGATCGGCGAGATGAACCCATGGACCGCGATGCGCTCGGCGGAGCGGGCAAGATGCCCGCGCTCCAATCACTTCCCCGTTCGCGTGCGGCTTTCGCGGCGGCGGGCGAGGGCGTCGCGGCGGGAGCTGCCGCGTTCCGTGCTGCGCTCGAGCGATGGGTTTGAGCCATCGCTCGCGAGATACTGGCAGAGTGTGCGAATCGTCGGGAACCGGAAGATGTCGGTGATCGACAGCGTGGCGCTCACTTTGTCGCGCAGTTCGCGGTGCACTTTGACGGCGAGGAGCGAGTGGCCGCCGATGTCAAAGAAGTTGTCGTCCACGCCGACTTGCTCGAGCTGGAGCGACGACTGCCAGATCTCGGCGATCTGCGCTTCGATCTCGCTCGCGGGCGCTTGGTACTCCGCCTTCGGCGCGCTCTGCGCGGCATTCGGCGCCGGCAGCGACTTGCGATCGATCTTGCCGTTCGGCGTGAGCGGATAGGCCGTGAGCGTGACGAAGTTGGTCGGCACCATGTACTCGGGCAGCTGATCGCGCAAGAAATCGCGCAGCAACATCGCGTCGATGGGTTTGCCGCTCTGCGTGAGCACGTACGCGACGAGGCGCTTGTCGCCCGGCTCGTCTTCGCGCGCGACGACGATCGCTTCACGCAACTCGGTGTGCTCCCGCAATCGCGCCTCGATCTCGCCGAGCTCGATGCGATAACCACGCACTTTCACTTGGTGATCGATGCGGCCGAGGAATTCGATCTCGCCGTCATCGCGATAGCGCACGAGGTCACCCGTGCGATAGAGCCGCGCGCCATTTGCCGGGCGAAACTCGTTCGGCACGAAGCGCTCCGCCGTGAGTTCCGGTCGATGCAGGTAGCCGCGCGTCACGCCGTCGCCGCCGATGTACAACTCACCAGGCGCGCCGAGCGGCACGAGCCGGCGATGGCTATCGAGCACGTAAATCTCGGTGTTGGCGATGGGACGGCCGATCGTAACCGGGCTATTCGCCGCGAGCGTCGCCGTCGTCGACCAGATCGTCGTCTCGGTCGGTCCATACATATTGAGAACAGGTCCCGAGACCGCGCTCTTGAGTTCGTTCGCGAGCGCGGGCGACAACGCCTCGCCGCCCACCATCATCACTTGCAGCGCGCGCAGCGCCCCGCGCGCGGCATCGTCGGCGAGCAACATGCCGGCCATCGACGGCGTGCATTGCAAATGCGTGATCTTGTGCGCCTGAATCAATTGCGCGACCGTCGCCGCCGCGCCCTCACCCGCCATGACGTGACTCGCCGCGGTATTGCGCTCGACCAATTGGCGCAGCCGATTCAAGTGCGGGAGATTCTCGAGCACGAGTTCGGTGTCGCCCATGAAGTCGACGAGACACGCGATCTCATCGACACCGATGTCTTGCAGGTGTTCGACGAATGGCAAGCAGGTTTCGGGTGTGCCGAATAGTCCGCTCGTTTCGTAGTAGCGGCTAAACGCGTGATCGAGCAGCGCCTCGAGCTCTTCCGCCGTCAAGTCTTGCGAATCGAACAGGCCGCCCGGATCCATGCCCTTCGCCGCCGCTTTTTGCTTGAAGGTCGGAAACGACCACGCCGCGAGTTTCACGAGTTGCACGGCGCTCCGTAAATACTCCTTGAACGGACCGCGCACGAGCTCGCGCGCACGCTCGGTGTTGTCAGTGACGAACGTGTGCAGCATGAGTGTCACCGTACCGCGTCCCGGATGGCCTTTCGCTTGCCATGCCTTGCGGTAGATCGCGACTTTCTCTGATACCTCTTCCACGCTCTGGCCGAGCAAGTGCGTGAGCAAGTGCGCGCCGATCTCGCCCGCTTGCTGGAAAGTCTCGGGATTGCCGGCGACCGTGACCCACGTAGGCAAATCCTTCTGCAGCGGGCGCGGCAGCGTGCGCACTTTGATCTCTTTGCCGGTGCCGTCCTTGAACGGGAGCTGTTCGCCGCGCCATAGGCGATGCACCAGTTCGATGTCGCGGAACATCGCGTTCTTGCGATCGGCGAAGTTTTCCGGCCGCAGCAAGAAATCATTCGGCTGCCAGCCGGCGGCGAACGAGACCCCGACGCGTCCATTCGAAATGTTGTCGACGATCGCCCATTCTTCGGCAACCCGCACTGGGTGGTGCAGCGGCAACACGCAGCTTCCCGCGCGAATCTTCAAGTTCTTGGTCATCGCCGCGAGCGCCGCGCTCAATACCGACGGATTCGGATAGAGCCCGCCAAAGGCGTGGAAGTGTCGTTCGGGCGTCCAAATCGCGGCGAATCCGTTGGCGTCGCCGAAGCGCGCGCCTTCCATCAACAAGCGATACTTGTCGGCATCCTGCGATTCATCGCTCCCGAAGTAATAGAGACTGAAGTCGACGTGCGAGAGCGGCTTCCGCGGCGGAGCCGCGATGGCCGCCGTGCTTGCTTGCTCATCGCCCAAGAGCACAACTTTGAAGCCGCGCGCGAGCGGCCAGAACAGCTCGAGCACGCTGATGTCGAAGGACAAGCTGGTGACCGCGAGCCAGGCCGATCCCGCCGGCGCCGGCAACCGCTCGTCCATCCCAGCAAAGAAATTCGCAACGTTGCGGTGCGTGACCTGCACGCCCTTCGGCTTCCCGGTCGAGCCCGACGTGTAGATCACATACGCGAGGTTCTCCGGCTTCACGCCCGACTCGCAGCGCGTGGTGCTCGCGCGCGCGATGGTCGGCCAATCACGATCGAGGCAGATTTTCGTGGCTTCGGCCGCGACGATCTTGTCTTCGAGCGCCGTTTGTGTGAGCACAACGGCGAGTCGCGAGTCCGAGACCATGAGCTCGAGCCGCTGTTGTGGATACGTCGGGTCGAGCGGCACATAGGCGCCGCCGGCCTTGTGGATGCCGACCAGCGCCACCATCAAATCGACCGTGCGATGCATATGCACGCCGACAAGCGATTCCGGGCCGATTCCGAGCGAACGCAGGTGGTTTCCGAGTTGCGTCGCGCGACGATCGAGTTCGGCATAACTGAGCTGTTGCGTGCCGGCCGATACCGCAATCGCGGCGGGCGCGCGCGCCACCGATGCTTCGAAGAACTGATGGACGCAACGCTCGCTCGCGAAAGCGCGGCGCGTGTCGTTCCATGTTTCGAGCAAATGACGCTCTTCTTCGCGGCTCGAGAGCGGCAGCTCGATGAGCGGTCGCTCGGCGTGCGAGACGAGCGCGGCGACGAAGACATCGAGTCCGCGCAGGATTCGCATCACCTGCGGCTCCGCGAAGTGGCGCTCGTCGAAGCGACAAGCGACGTGTTTGCCGTCATCGCTGATGCGCAGCGTCAGCTCGGCGGCGCCATCGTGGCGGCTCCGCGGCGCCGTCTCGAAAGATCCGCAGCGTTCGATGAGGACTGGAATCGTCGCCTGCGCGTGTGCCAGGGAGCCAGCGAGTCGCGGGTAGCGCGCCGCGATGTCGAGGGCATAGGTGCCAGCGCGGCGACTGCGTTTGCGCAAACGCGTCACGGACTCGATCACCGTCCGCACCGACTGCAGCGGATCGACAACCACACGCAACGGCGTGCGCGACGCAAACACGTGCGCGGGAAAACTCGCGACGGCTCCGCCCGCGAGTTCCGCGCGCAAGGCGCTCGATTCGAGATGAACGTCGTACTCATCTTTGCCGGCGAATCGACCGAGGAAGAGGAGCGCGGCGATCTCGATCGCATCGCCGACCGTGGCGACGCCGGTCAGGGTCATGAGTCGCGCGGGATCCGCGGCGTTGAACGGTTGCGTGACCTCGGAGTAGTGCGCGTTGAAATTCTCAGTGGTCGCGCGTCGAAACGGGAGTTCGAGCGGCTCCAGGCGCGCGAGTCGTTCGACCCAGAATTCCTCGTGCCTCACGACTCGAGTCGCGACGGTCTCGATCGCCGTGAGCGTCGTCGCGTCCGGCGGCGCGATTTGCGTGCCGACGACGAATTGGCGACGACGCGCGAACTCCGCAATCGGGAGCGGCCGACCGCAGGATTCAGCGAGCCGCGTGATGCGAACCGCCGTGCCGGCGTCCGCCGCGACATCGATCGCGTCGGCGGTCAGCGCGAGCACGGTTCCCGCCGCGGCGCCGGCGCTGCCGCTTTCAAGCACGTCGAGTTTCATGACGAGTGGCGCTTCGCCGCCAACAGGAAGTCGCGCGAGTCCAAAGGGGTTTGCGTATTTGCCGAAGTCGAGCGCGCGCACGAGCGCGGCGAGTTTCGACGCCGGTTGGGTGAAGTCGAGCCGGCAATAGCCGGGGGGCCGTTGGTCGCGCTGGTAGCAGACGCGTCCCGCGAAATTCTGTTTGACGGCGACGGCACGGCCCGTTGCGAGCTCGTCGACGAGCTCGGCAAAGGTCTCCATGCCGTGCTCGTAACAGCGCGTGTTGAGAGTCAGCGTCGTCTCGTCGGCGCTGACTTCAAACGATCGTTGTTTCAGCACGTCGCCTTCGTCGACGCCGGCCGTGATGAAGTGCCAGCTCACCGCCCATTCGGTAGCGCCGTTGAGAATTCCCCACACCGGTGTGAAGAGTCCCGCATAGCGCGGCAGCGGACCATCGTGAAAGTTGATGCCGCCGCGTCGCGCACAGGCGAGTGCGTCATCGCGGATCAGGGCGAGGTGGGTGATGCTGAAGAGGTAATCGCACGGCGCCTGCTTGAGCACCGACGCGTAATCACCGTGTGCATCGATCACTGCGAGCCCGCGGCCATTCGCCCAATTGCGCAGTTCCTGGCTCGCCGTGATGACCCCGAGCACCGAGTGACCCTTTTCGAGCAGGGTCTCCGTGCATTGCGCCAAGAGCGACTCGGAACCAATCACGTAGCAGCTGAAGATCTTCGCGGATTTGCTCTCGGGCATGGCTCACATCATCCTCTTGCGGTGAATCACGGTGTTCGCCTCGGACACCGCCGCGGGCTCGGATCCCGCGCGTTAGTTTTTTTCCCATTGAAGCTTAACATCGCGCTTCGGCCGCGCTCACACGCCCTCCGGCGCCGGGCCCGGACCATCAATTCCGCGACCGAAGTGTGGGTGGAGGCCGTCGAGTGAGTGGAGCGGTCTGAGAATGTAACCGAAGCACTCGCCAAGGCAACGCCGACCCGCTCGATTTACCAACTCTGCATAGACCGCTTGGGCGCAAGCCTATAAGTTTGGCCGCCGAACGGCAGTGAATCCCAGAACACGTCAGGTAGGAGAAGAACCGTGGCACGAAGTGCTGTTGCCGGAGCGTTGTGGTTTGCGGTTCTGCTCGCGACATTCACTCTGATGAGCGGTACGTCGCACTCAGCTCGCGCCGCGACGTGGACATTTGTGCGCGGTGACCTCAACGGCAACGGCGCGCTCGAGCTCGCGGACCCGGTCGGATTGTTGACGTACTTGTTTATCGCTGGCGCGTCGCAACCCGCGTGCTTCGACGCCGCGGATGTCAATGATGATGGTCAACTCGGGCTGAGTGACGCCGTGCAACTGCTCGCGTATTTGTACGTGCCAGGGACGCCGGCGCCACTCGCGCCGTTTCCGATTTGCGGCGCGGATCCGACGTCCGATGCGCTGGATTGCCAAGGACCGCTTGCGGCGTGTCCTGAGGTGCCAGTGCCGCTCGATCTCGCGGTCGCGTTTTCGAGCGACGTGCTCGAAGAGTTTGTCGGTGTTCGATGTCACCCGCTGCCGACGACTATTAGCGCGGCAAATTTTGCTGAGTTGCGATTCGCGCTGCGGCCGGTGACGCTCGCTGCGGGGAGTGGGGCAGGAACCGTCACGCTCTCGACGACCGGCGACAGTATTCTTCAACTGTTCACGAGCGATGGCGTGGCGATCGCATTGCCGACGAGTTTCGGATCGGCGGCGTTGCCCGTGGATTTGCTACTCGGCGCGACCGAGCCCGGCGACGCCGCGTTGATAGCGAACGCGGCGCTCAGCGGAGAAATGGATGTCGTCGCCGTGCACGTGAGTCTCTTCCCAGGACTTGCCGGTGGCGAACTCGCGACCTATCCGCACTTCGAGTACGTGCAATCGATCAACAGCAATGACGAGCTCCAAGTGGCGCTCGACCCGACGCGCTATGGCGAGCGCGCTGGGCTCGATTACCGCGTGTACGTCGTTGCCCACCGAACTCCCGCCGAATGGGCCGTCGATAACGCGCTTGTCGACGTGAGCGGCGGCTTCGAACTCGCGACACTCACGACGGCGGGCGGCATCGAGAACAACGTGACCGACGCGTGGACGGTCGCGCTCGACGGCGGCGTCGAGGTCGGCGCAGCTTACGATGTCGTTTGCGACTTCGGCTTAGATGGCGCGCTCGATCCCGGTGATCTCATCGACGGACTCAGCTACGACGAAGCTGGCTGCTTCATCGTGAAGGATCTGAACACGGCCGGGCCGCACGCAGTCAGTTCGGTGCAGTATTCGGGCGGCTCGTTTCTCGGTCAGAAAACTTACTACCCTTCCGACATCGCGAGTCTTGGTGAGCTGCCGATCGTCGTGATCAGCCACGGGAACGGTCACAACTACACGTGGTACGACTATCTCGGCAACCATCTCGCATCGCATGGCTACGTAGTCATGTCGCATCAAAACAACACTGGACCGGGAATCGAGACCGCGTCGACCACGACGCTCACGAATACCGACTACTTCCTCGGCAACCTCGCGACGGTCGGCGGCGGCGTTCTGAACGGCCACGTCGATGCTGCGCGCATTGTTTGGATCGGCCATAGCCGCGGCGGCGAAGGGGTCGTGCGCGCCTATGATCGCGTCGTCGATGGCGCGTTCGTGCCGGTGAATTTCGTCGCGGCCGACATTGTGTGCATCAGCAGCATCGCGCCGACGGTTTTCAACAACGTCGGCGACTCGAACCCGCACGCAGTGAGTTATCACTTGTTGTACGGCGCGGCCGACGGCGATGTGGCGGGCGGACCGACGAATAGTTGGCCGTTTCGCATCTACCAAGCGGCGACCGGAACCGCGCAAGCGACCTATGTGCAGGGCGCCGGCCACAACGACTTCAATTGCTGCGGCTTTCTCGATGCGACGGGACCGGCGCTGATCGGTCGACCGGCGGCGCAGGTGCTTGCGAAAAGTTACTACTTGGCGTTGGTCGAGCTTTACACGCGCGCGAACCCGGCCGCGCGTGATTACTTCGATCGCAACTACGATAGTTTTCGGCCATCTGGTATCGCCGCCAATGTCATCGTCGCGAATCAGTATCGCCACGCGGCGAGCGCTCCGCAGAGCGTGATCGAGAACTATCAAACCAGTACGGGAACGTCTGTGAGCAGCTCGGGCGGCGCGGTCGTGTTTGACGTGGATAATGTCGTAGAGGACAAGTTGCAGGACAACGATGGGACGTACGCTTGGTTGACGACGGATCCGATGAATCTCATGACGCAGGCGAAGGACAGCTTCGACCTGTCGCGCGGCGTTGTGTTCGACTGGCCCCTGGGCGGCGCGAGTTTTTATGAAATCGAGGTCGTTTCGGCGCAGCAGGATTTTCGCGACGACGTATTTTTGCGTTGGCGCGCGGCGCAAGGATCGCGACATCCCGAGACGGTCGGGCTCGCGGGTGAAGTCGACTTCACGGTGACATTGCGCGATGGATTCGGCGTGACGAGTTCCATCAACTTCGCTAGTTTTGCGAGCGTGACGCGACCTTATCAGCGCACCGGCTCGGGCACCGGGGCGGGCTGGGGCAACGAGTTTTGCAGCGTGCGATGTCGCGTCGCTGATTTTGAGGCGAACGGCTCCGGCATCGATCTCAGCCAAGTCGTCGCGGTGCGCTTCGAGTTTGGCGACGCGTTCGGATCGGCGCGTGGCCGACTCAGCCTCGACGACGTGTACTTGAGCGCGGATTGAGAGGGACGATGGAGATGCAGAAGCAGACGCAGCGACTGTTGGCTTCGATCGATCCGGCGACGGGAGAAGTTGTCGGCGAAGTTCCCGTCACTACGGTGGCGGAAATCGCGAGCGTCGTGGCGCGCGCCCGCGCGGCGTGCGGTCGTTGGCGCGGGGAGACGGCGCGCGCGCGCGCGGAGCTGCTGCGACCGGCAGGTCAGCGACTCATCGAGCGGGCGGATGAGCTTGGACGCTTGATTACGCGGGAGATGGGCAAGCCGCTCAAAGAGGCCATCGGCGAAGTGCGCGGTTGCGGCGCCGGACTCGCGAAGGCGGTCGATGAAATGGCGGCCGCTTTGGCGCCCGAAGAGATCGCGAACGGCGATGTCGTCTCAACGATTTATTACGATCCTTTCGGCGTGTGCGCCGCGATCACACCCTGGAATTTCCCGATCGCGATGCCGCAATGGATGGTGTTACCGGCTCTTATCGCCGGGAACACGGTCATATTGAAACCATCGGAAGAAACGCCGCTCATCGCCGATGCCTACGCCGCGGTCTTGAACGAGTGCCTGCCACGCGATGTGCTGCAAGTCGTGCACGGCGACGAGGAGCAAGGGAAGGCGCTCGTCAACGCGGCGGTCGATCTCATCGCGTTTACGGGTTCACGCGCGGCCGGGAAGCACATTCTCGCGGCAGCGGCGAGTGGACTGAAGCGCGTCATCCTGGAACTCGGCGGGAAAGACCCGCTGATTGTGCTCGACGATGCCGATCTCGACGCGGCGGCGCGGTTCGCTGCAAACAATAGTTTTCGCAACGCCGGCCAGGTTTGCGTGTCGACCGAGCGCATCTACGTCGACGCCAAAATCGCGAACGCCTTTGAGGGCAAGCTGGCCGGGTTCACGCAGCAGATGCGCGTCGGCAGCGGTCTCGACTCCGGAGTACAGGTGGGGCCAGTCGTGAATGCGCGCCAACGCGACCACGTGCTCGGGCTCATCGACGATGCGACGCGGAGAGGCGCGCGTGTCGTCACGGGAAATCGCGGGCATCACGACAATTTTGTCATGCCGACGGTACTAGCCGATTTACCGGATGACGCGGCGATCTTGCACGAGGAGACTTTCGGCCCCGTGACGTGCCTCCAGAAATTTGTCGACGTTGGCGATGCGATCACGCGCGCGAACCGAACCCCGTACGGCCTTGGCGCCGTGGTGTTCGGCGCCGACGCCGCGCGCGCGACCGCCGTCGCGCGCCGCCTCGACGCCGGCATGATCGGCATCAACAAAAGTTGCGGCGGCGCCGAAGGCACACCGTGGGTCGGCGCGAAGGAAAGCGGCTACGGCTTCCATGGCTCACCGTCCGGCCACCGTCAATTTGCGCAGGTCCGCGTCCTCACCCGGAGCCGGTGATCAGGAGCCGCCGCGCCGCCCGCAGAAGTCTCGTACTTTTTGCCCGAGGCGGGCGTGGTCGATCGCCGGGAAACGGATGAACTCGCCTTCGACGGCGCGGAAGAGTTCGAGGAGCCGATTCGCTTCGAAGTGGCCACCGCGCGCCATCGCGTCCGCGTCGCTCAGGTCTTGCTCGAAGCCCCGCTCGATCTTGGCGAGAATCTGCCCATAGAAATCGTAGTGAAGAAACGTCACGAGGCCGTGTTGGGCGATGAAGATGCTGCGCGCTTCCCACCCGGGCAGCTCTGGCACGAAGTCTGCGGGACTGGCGAGTTCGATATTCAGGCGTAACTCGCGCTTTAGTTCTGGAATGTGCGCCAAGATCGCGCGATCTGGCTCGAGTCGAACATCGATGTCGATCGTGCTCGCTCGCCAGCCAAACATCACGGCAGTTGTACCGCCAACGAAGTAGACGCGAGCCGGCTCGCGAACGCGCCTCCCGAGTTCGCGCATCAGCGCTTCGATTTGCAGAAACGTTACGGTGTCGCGCATTGGGCCGTCTTGATAAAGCTGACCAAGCGGCGCCGTAGCGCGTTGTAGCGCGAGTGCGCCGCCTCGTCGCCCAGCTCCACCTCGAGTCGCCGGTAGAGCTTGAGTTCCGGCGACTCGATGGGCGAAGCGACCTCGAGTCCAAGCGCGCGGAGCTGCCGCAGCGCCATTGAGACCAACAGCGCTTCGACGGACTCGGTTCGACGCTCCAAGTCGGCGACTCCTGTGCGCACGAGATCGCCGCCCGGTAGTTGGTCCAAGTCCATACGTTCACCCATTCGCGCGCAGCGGGAAAGTGTTTGCGCTCAATTCACCGCCGGCGCCTTCGGCACCGCGAGCAGTCGAATTTCTTTGTCCGCGACGAACATGCGGCTCGCCGTTTCACGCAGTTGCGCGGCCGTGATCTGGTTGTAGTACTCGACGATTCCCTTGAACTCGTCGAGCTTCCGGCCGCGGTACTCGAGATCGTCGAGTTGCGCGAGCCAGTACCTGGGTTCTAGGAGCTGCTTGTCGAGCGTATTGGCGATCTGCTTGCGCGCGACCTCCATTTCTTCTTCGGTCGGGCCATTCGTGGCGAACTCCCGCATCATTGCGTGGATCTCGACTGCGAGTTTCTCGCCGTTTTCGGCATCGGCTTGCGCGAACGCGAAGAACTGTCCGGTCCCGGGGATCGCTTCGGCTGGTTGATGGATGCAGCGAATTCCGTACACGAGCTGCAAGTCTTCGCGCAGTCTTTTTATCATGCGCACCGAGAGAATCTCCGCGACCATCGACAGCTTTCGGCGCGTCGCGACATCGGTGCTGTCGCCGCCGACGAAACCCGCCGCGACCGCCGCCTGCGGCGTGATCGACTCAAACGTCGCCGTTTCCGCGTAGGGCCCGGGACCGCGTCCGAGCTTGCGTACGCTCGACAGCGCATCAAACCCTTCGCGCGCCGGCGGCAACGAGCCGATGTAGCGGCACACGAGCGGCTCGATTTGCTCGAGCGGCATGTCGCCGACGATCGCGACTTCCATCGGCGCACGACCTAGGAAGCGACGCGCCCACGCCTCGCCGGCGCCAGTAGTCTGCTGCTCGATTTGCGCTTCGGTGAGACGCGCGAAGCGCGGATCACCGCCGAAAAACGTCCTGCCCATCGCCTCGATCACGACTGCCGGCGCCTGTGTTTTCGCCATCTCCATGGCTTGTTTCGTCGACTTCTTCCAATTGTCGAGCGCGCTGGGCTCGATAATGCCGTCGGTCATCATGGCGTAGGCGAGCTTCAATCCATCTTCCATCTCGGCGGGCGGTCCGCTCACTTGGACCGTGCAGGCATCGAGGCCGATGTTGGCGCTGACGCTGACGGTCTTGCCCGTCATGAGATCGCGGATCTGCGACGAGCTGAGCCGCGACGTCGCGCCGATCAGGCTCGCCACTTCCGAGACGCCGCGGTTGGCGGTCGTCTCCTCGATCACTCCGCCCGGCAAAGTGATCGTGACCGTCACGAGGTCCTTTTTGTAGTCCATGAAGCGATGGTGCACGATCGCGCCGTTCGAAAGTTCGAGCCGCGTCACGTTGAGATCGGCGTCCTTGCTGGTCGCCCGAACCGTGCCAGGATTCGGCAACGCTTCGAGGAGGCTCGTCGCAACTTGCTGTTCGACGACTTCCGCCGACCGTCGAGCCCACGCCGCGCGCGCTGCGGTCAGCACGTCATCGCTGGTCGGCAGTTTTGGTTCTACCTGCTCCGGCATGAGCAGCACGTAAGTGAACGGCTGCGAGCGGTAGTCCGCCGCGAAGCGGCGGTTGACGTCTTCGACGGAGATGGCGGGCAAGATCTGTTTCACGAGCTCGAGTCGCTGGGCGGCCGAGATGATCGGCTCTCCCAAACCGACCTGGCCAGCGAACCTCCCGATGAGCGCATTGGCGTTGAGCGTCGGCGCCGTCACGACATCGCGTTCGGCGGCGGCGAGAATCTCTTTCTTCGCGAGCTCGAGTTCGGCGCTCGTCACGCCGTGCTCGACCGCACGGAGCGTCTCCTCGACGAGTTGAGCGAGCATTTCATTCCATTTACTCGCCTCACCCGCGACTGCACCGGTTGCGAGCAGCGCGTCGCTAAAGAGCGGAACGACGCCGAGTCCGCCGCCGAAGAACGCCGCTTCGCCGCGCTGCACGCGATCTTGGAGTCGCCGATTGACGACCCACGGACCAATAGCGCGCAGCTCTTCGGCGCGCAACTCCTCAACAGTGCTGGCCGGCGCTGCACCCGCGTGCGCCGCGATGACCTGAACCATGCCGGTCACTTGCTCAGGATCGGTAATCACGAACGCCCGCTCCGCAGTGAACGGCTTAATGCCCGTGCCTTGCTGCGGGCGCGCGGGCGCACGCGCGGTCAGAGCGGCAAAACTGGTCTTGGCCTTTTCGATGAGTTGCTGTGAGTCGACTTCGCCGACCACGATCAGCGTCATGAGTTCCGGTCGATACCACGTGTTCCAATAATCGACGAATTCCGCGCGTGGCGACTTCATGATCACGTCGTCGGTACCAATGATGTTGTGCGTCGCGAAGCGCGTGCCCGCGAATAGCAGCTCTTGGCCCTTCTCCTGCATGCGTTGCATCGCGCCTTTGCGCGTGCCTTTCTCGTTGCTGATGATGTCGCGCTCTTTGTCAATCTCGGCATCGAGCAGCAACAACCCGTTCGCGAAGTCCGAGAAAATCGTGAGCGCCTTGTCGATCGTCTCCGGCTTGTTGTCAGGCATCGACAATTTGTAGACCGTCTCGTGATACGTCGTGTGCGCATTCGAGTCGGCGCCGAACTGCATGCCGAGTTGATTCATGTAGGGAATGAGTTCACCGGGTGCAAAGTGTGTTGAGCCGTTGAAACACATGTGCTCGAGAAAGTGCGCGAGACCATTCTGCGTCGCGGTCTCATTCAAAGCGCCCGTTTTGATGTGAAGCTGTAACTCGACACGTCCCGGCGGATTGGTGTGATGGCGCACGATGTACTGGAAGCCATTGGCGAAGCTGCCGGTGACGTTGTCGGGATCGCGGGGCAGCGCCGTGCCTTTCGCCTTCGTGATCGCGGCGGCGTCGGCCGCTGCGGAGATCGTCCCAGGCGAAGTCAGGGCCGATGCGGTATCGTCGGGCATGCGCGCGGCGGTTCCGGCGCAGCCGGCAAGACTCAGCGCGAAAACGGCCAACGCAATGAAGGCGAAGCGAGATCGTTCCATCCGATTGAAACCTCTCGGGCGAGTGTTGGTGACCAGCAAACTCGAAGGAATCTCCGTGCCGTGACTGTTTCGCAAAAACCAGTATCGCAAAAACCAGTATCGCAAAACCCGGTCGGGCATTGTAGCGAGCGGCGGCAGTGTAACAAGCAAGCCGCTGCGTGGCGTTGTACGCGATTCGGCAAGCAAGTACGGAGCCGGGCAGAATGCTAGCGTCAGGAACAACGCCCAAAGCAGGAAGCGTCGCGTCCGACCCAGTCGATCACGCGCTGGTCACTCGAGCGGTGGTCTTGATCTCCTGTTACGAACTCGGTCATCGACCGCTGGGTATCACCGGCCCGGCGCGAGCGTTTGCGGCAGCCGGCATCGAGATCGACGCGCTCGACCTCGCGATTGAGCCGCTCGACCCCGACCGCGTGCGTGCGGCGCGCTTCGTGGGCATCTCAGTGCCGATGCACACCGCCTTGCGCCTCGGGCTGCGCGTGTTTCGGCAAATCAAAGCTGTCAACGCGCAGGCGCACATCAGTTTCTATGGACTCTACGCGGACATGAACCGCGCGTATTTGCTCGCACAAGGCGCGGACTCGTGCGTCGCTGGCGACGAACACGCCGCGCTTGTTGCATTGGCGACGCAATCACTCGGCGCAATTTCGCTCGCGCCGCCGGCGTCGTCGGCGCCGTCGAATCGCTACTCGTTGCCGCCCTTGAGTCGCTACGCGCGCCTCGTTCGCGACGAGCGCGAGATTCTCGCGGGCGCCGTCGCGGGGACGCACGGCTGCAAGCATCACTGTCGGCATTGTCCGATTCCGCCGGTCTTCGAAGGGCGCTTCACCGCGGTCCCGCGCGCGGACGTACTCGCGGACATCGATGCGGAGATTGCGGCGGGCGCCGGGCACATCACGTTCAGCGATCCCGATTTCTTGAATGGTCCGCGGCATGCGCTCGAGCTCGTGCGCGCGCTCCACGCGCGCCACCCGGATGTAAGCTACGATTTCACCGCGAAGGTCGAGCACTTACTCAAACACCGCGCGCACCTCGCCGAATTCGCGCGCACCGGCTGCGTGTTCATCGTCTCTGCGCTCGAGTCTTTCAGCGACCACGTGCTCTCGATCCTCGATAAGCGACACACGGCGCGCGATGCGCTCGAGGCGGTGGCGCACGTCCACGCCGCCGGCATCACGCTGCGCCCGTCGTTCCTGCCGTTTACACCCTGGACGACGCGCGCCGACTACCTCGAGATGTTCGAGCTCGTCGAAACGCACGCGCTCGTGACGAGCGTCGATCCCATTCAGTACGCGATTCGACTGTTGTTGCCACCCGGGTCGCTGCTGCTCGCGCGACCCGAGATGACGCCGCATCTCGGCGCGCTCGACGCGGAGAATTTCAGCTACGAATGGCGCCACCCCGACTCGGAAATGGACGCGCTCCAGCGCGAGGCGCTCGCGCTCGTCGAGCGCCACATGGGCGAACGCTACGCTCCGGAACTCGCCTTCGCCGAGTTGCGCACGCTCGCCGAGCGCCGCTTGCGCGCGGGCGGTGGCCGTCCAACGACTCTCACGCGTCCACCGCGTCCACTGCCGAGCTGGCTCGCGCGCCCGCCGCGCCTCACCGAAGCGTGGTTTTGCTGAGCGGAACCGACGCAGGCCCAGTTGGGCCTAGTAACCTCGCCGCGAATCGGGAGAATGGCCGCTGATTGAGTCCGAGCAAGATGGAGCGCGAATTCGTAGGTTTGAAACGGAAAACGATCGAACATGGCTGACATACAAATTGCCGTGGGCAAGACCGAAGAGAATTCCGATGCCGCTGACCTCGAGCTGAATTTGCAAGTTGCGCCGGCGGGCCCGCTCTATTTCGACAGCGTCGCCGAGGCTGAGTCGAGTCCGCTCGCGCAGTCGTTGCTCAAGCTCGAATGCGTGTCGGCCGTGTTGTTGCAAGCGAACAAGGTAACTATTTGCCGCGCGAATGACGCCGGTCCGTGGTCCGCCGTATTACAGACCGTGACGCAGACGATCGAACGGCACTACGCGGCCATCCCGGTCGCCGATCCGAAGCGGGAGCGAGACCAGCAAGAAAACGAACTCATGCTGCAAGTGCAGGATGTACTCAACCACCAGATCAATCCGATGGTCGCGAGTCACGGTGGCTTCATTGAAGTCGTCGATGTGCGGGAGACGGTGGTGTTCGTGAACATGACCGGCGGTTGCCAGGGCTGCGGCATGGCTTCGGCAACGCTCAAGCAAGGCGTCGAGCGCGTGCTGCGCAAGGAGTTGCCGCAGATCACGGAGATCTACGA
Source organism: Planctomycetota bacterium (assembly GCA_046154185.1). GTDB lineage: Bacteria > Planctomycetota > UBA8108 > UBA1146 > JAJFFE01 > JBJXGE01. The sequence goes on along the minus strand of JBJXGE010000066.1, from coordinate 20,117 downwards.
CAACACCGACCATGCTTCCGGCGCCAATCCCTACTACGCTCCGAGTAAGAAGTGATGGCGAAGAATCATCGGTTGCAAGAGTTATTGGCCCTCGAACATCCGCCAGTGGGAGTTGCATTTCTCGACAAGCGGCCGCTCGCGCTTGCGCGCATGACCGCGACCGCGCCATCGGGTTGCACTTTTTGGCAACGCGCGGCCGAGGGCGCGGCATTCTACACCGAGGCGACGGATCACTTCGGATGTCCCGTCGGTGCGCACACGCACAATGTCGACCTGCCGCCTGCCAAGCACGAAGAGCTGGCGGGGCTCGTACAAACGATGGTGGGGTTGTCGTATCTCACCACGGACGAAGTTGCGCGTTTGCCGCGGCGCAAGCGCGAGTTTCGCTTCGCGGCGTACTATCCGCTCACCGCTGCGGATTTGCCGACCGACTTGGAACCCGAGGTCGTGCTCGTGCGAGGCGGCGCCCGGCAATTGATGCTGCTTAACGAGACGCTGATGGCGCTCGGGCTCGAATCGAAGAGCGGCGCGCTCGGCCGGCCGACGTGCGGGATGATCCCGGACGTCATCGAGAGCGGGCTTGGCGCGCTGAGTCTCGGTTGTATCGGCAATCGCGTATACACGGGTCTCGGTGACAACGAGGCATATATGGCTTTGCCGGGGGCGGCGCTCGCGCAGATCACCGAGCGGCTCGCGACGATCGTCGCCGCGAATCACTCGCTCGCCGAGTTTCACGCGGCGCGACGGTAAGAGGCGCGTCAGCCATGCCGGCGCGCGTGCTCCTCGTTGTTCCCACTAGTACTTATCGCGCGGAAGATTTCATCGCGACGGCGCGCGCGCTCAATGTCGCCGTCACCGTCGCGTCGGAAGAGTTGAGTTCGGTCGCCGCGCTGAATCCCGCCGATTTGATCGTCATTGATTTTCGCGACCGCGCGCGCGCGCGCACACAAGCGCTCGCGTTTCACGCGCGCCATCCGATCACGGCGGTGGTCGGCGTCGATGATCGAGCGGCGCCCGTGGCAGGCTGGATCGCGGACGCGCTCGGACTTCCGCATCACTCGGTGGCCGCGATCGAGGCCGCACGCAACAAGCACAAGCTGCGCGTGCGCCTCGCGGCGCACGGTGTCGCGCAACCCGCTTATAGCTTGCTGCGGGGAAGTGACGACGCGAACGCGGCGGCGCGGACGACGACGTTTCCGTGCGTCGTGAAGCCACTCGAGCGGTCCGCGAGCCAAGGCGTGCTGCGCGCGAATGACGCGGTGGAATTCGTCGCGGCGGTGGCGTGCGTGCGAGCGCTGCTGGCGCGTGACGACGACAAGAGTGGCGGCGCCGAAGTGCGAACGGCGGCGGACTTACTGGTCGAGGAATTCGTGCCCGGCGTGGAAGTCGCCGTCGAAGGACTCGTGCGCGACGGCGTGCTGGAAGTGCTCGCGATCTTCGACAAGCCCGATCCGCTCGATGGGCCGACGTTCGCGGAGACGATCTATGTGACACCGTCGCGGTTAGCCGCGGAGCTGCAAGCCCGGATTCGCGCGGCGACGGCGCGCGCGGTCGCCGCGCGCGAACTCGCCGACGGACCCGTGCACGCCGAGCTGCGCTGCGATGGCGAACGACTGTGGTGCATCGAAATCGCGCCACGCTCGATCGGCGGTCTCTGCTCGCGCGTGCTGCGCTTCGGCCTCGGTGTGTCGCTCGAGGAATTGATCATCCGCAACGCGCTGCGACTCGCACTGCCGGCGCACGAGCGCGAGTCGCAAGCCGCCGGGGTGATGATGCTGCCCGTGCCGCGGAACGGGGTATTGCGCGCAGTGCATGGCGTCGATCGCGCGCGCGCGGCACCGCACATCGTCGATGTGAGAATCACCGCGCACACGGGCCAAGTGGTCGAAGCGCTCCCGGAAGGCGCGCTCTATCTCGGCTTCATCTTCGCGCGCGCCCCAACGAGCGCCGCGGTCGAAGCCGCGCTCCGCACGGCGACGGCGATGCTCGAAGTGGTGATCGAGGAGCGTACGTCGTAGTGGTCTACGGAGCGGCGGACGCCCGCGCTCACCGCACCACGAGCGAAACTTGCAATCGCTTCGGTGCGCGGCTGTACTGACGCTCTGAAATTGCCAGGACACGTCGGAAACCCAATGGCGGAGGTGACTCGACATGCTCCGAACGCTTCTAGTTGGAGTCTTGATCGTTGCCTGCGGAGCGTGCCGACAAAATCCCACGCGATCGTTGAACTTGGCAATTGCTGGGGTGATCGAAGTCGACGTTGGCTGCAAGGTCGGCGACCGCTATCGTCGCTATCGGATTTCCGCTACCTGCATCCAGGAACAAGACGGGCCCGGAGAGTTCGAACCACTTGAGACCGTGGCGTATAAGAGTTCGCGCGTCGTCTGGAACCAACAATTGACTGTCGGGATCAAGGAGTTTGATCGATTCGTCAATCCGCAGTTTGTGCGCGTGTATCCGTCTTCGACTTCGCAGCCCGATTCACCCTTGAATCCATCGCTCGGCTACCGAGCACCCGTCACGTTCAGCCAAAGTGGGGCGAGAGTCGTGATCGGAACCACGAGAGTCGGATCATTTGGCGCTACCGGATTCGCGGTTCTCGATGTGTCGACAAACGAAGTGCTCTTCACATGGAATTTTCCCGCGACCAAGATTGATGAGGAATTCAGAGCAGCTAAACGCAGAGAGTTTGAGAATGTTGAGGATCTGACTTGGTCACCGTGTGGAAACCAGATCGCTGTGCTTTGGACTCACTATCGAGTCGCTCGCGGGCCCATTGACGGCATAGGCGCGTACCTGGGCCATCCGGTTTTTACTCGTGATTTCCACGTCGAAGTATTCGATCTCAGAAGCGAAGCGTCGGAGCGGGGTCCGGGTTGCGTCATCGACGTCGCTTCGGATGTTCGGTTGGGTCGTGGTCGAATCGCCTGGCGTTCCGCCGAGTAGTTCTCTCCCTCGCTATGAATTCCGTGCTAACGATTCACCCGCCGGCGCAATTGGCGCAGATAGATCGGCCGCATCCCCGCCGGGCGCGTCATCCTCGTGAAGCCATTGCGTTCGAAGATCGTTGGCACACCGGTCCACGCGAACGCCGCCGGGATGGCCGTGTCGCCGCCTTGTGACGCGACGATCGGATAGCCTTCGAGTTCGTCGGCGCCGCGTGCGCGCGCGAGTTTCACGACATCGCGGAGCAGCGCGGACGCGACGCCGCGGTTCCGCCACTTTGCCGGGATGTAGAAACACGTGACGGCCCACGTGCGCGGCGCTGCATCGGTCGCGAGTACGCGGCTCTTTGCGAGGCGCAGAAAATCCTGCTTGGGACCGATGCAACACCAACCCACGGGCTCGTCGCCGCAAAACGCGATCGAGCCCGTGACGGCGCCGCGCTCGATGAGCTGCTTGAATGCGCGGCGGTTGCCGTCGCCTTTCTGCGCATCCCAGATCTTGCCGCCGCGCACGCGCCAGTACATACACCAACATCCGCCGCACGCGCCGCGCGCGCCGAACAACTGCTCGACGACGTTCCAATCGCTTGGAGTGATGGGTCGCACGCGGGTTCGCGCGGACCGAGCCTTCGCCGCTGCGCTTTTGTCGTTCGTCATCGGTTCCTGATCTAACCTCCACAACAACCGCCGACTTGAGCGCTCTGGCCCCACATCCCCGCACTCGATACCATGATGTCCAACCTGCGATCTTGGATCGAAGCGTCCTTCGGGAACGTCAACGGCCCCGATTGCAGGGGGAAGGAGCGGGGCATGAAACGCCTGAGCGGAGCGGAACGGCTTCAACTACTGAAGTTCGTCTGCTCATTTGTCTGGGCCGATCTGCGAGTCCATGCGGCCGAGCGCGCCTTTGTCGCGAAGGTGATGGATCGGCTCGACCTCAGCAAGGTCGAGCGCAAGCATGTGCTCGAATGGCTTGAAGTTCCGCCACCGCCGGACGAAGTCGATCCGACGACGGTTCCTATGGAGCACCGCAAGCAGTTTCTGGCGACGGTCGAAGGCGCAATTCTCGCCGACGCCACCGTCCATCCCGAAGAGCGCGCGAGCCTCGAGCTCTTTCGCCAATTGCTGAAAGAGCGCAGCTCTACTCTCGACGGCGTGTAACTGCGCGGCGAGCGCATCACATCCAACGGCGCGCGAGATGCACGATGGTCTCGACGGCCTTGTTGAGCGCGCTCGCGGCGACCCACTCGCGGCGCGAATGGAACATCATTCCACCCGCGAAAATGTTCGGAGTCGGATGCCCGAGCTGACTCAGCGCGCTGCCGTCGGTGCCGCCGCGAATGGACTTATGAATCACTTTGAGACCCGTATCCTGGATCGCGCGCTCGGCTAACTCGGTGACTCGCGGATGCTGCAGGAGCACGTCGCGCATGTTTTGGTATTGGTGACGTGTTGCGAGTTCGATGCGCAAGCGCGGAAAGCGCCGTTCGAACTCGACGCGTAGCTCTTCGAGTCGCGCGAGTCGCGCGCGATTGTGCTCGATCTCGAAGTCTCGCACGATGAGATGCACCTCGGCGCGCTCGCAGCCACCGCGGATCGCGGTCACGTAGAAAAAACCCTCGCGACCGTCGGTGTGCTCGGGCGTTTCGCGCTCGGGGAGTTCCGCGAGGAAACGCGCGGCGCACGTCGAGGCATTGACCAGTTTATCTTTGGCGAGTCCGGGATGGACCCCGACGCCGTGAAACACGAGGTCGACGCGCCACGCATCGAAACACTCGTGCTCGAGTTCGCCCGGATAGCTGCCGTCGAGTGTGTAGCAGTATTGCGGCAAGCGCTCGAGTTCGAGGCCGCGCGTGCCGCGGCCGATCTCTTCGTCGCTCGTGAAGCACGCGACGATCTTGCCGTGCTGGAGTTGCGGAAAGCGCTTCAGAGTGGTGAGCGCGGACATGATTTCGGCGACGCCGGCTTTGTCGTCGGCGCCGAGCAGCGTGAGACCGGACGCGGTGATGATGGTGTCGCCAACGAAGTCCGCGAGTTCCGTCGAGTCCGCGGTCGTGAGCGTTAGTGTCGGGTCATCGGCAAACTTGATCGGCTTGCCGTCCCAGTTTTCGTGGCACACGGGCTTCACGTTTTCGCCTGGTTGCTCGGGCGATGTATCGACGTGCGCGAGCAGCCCAAAGGCGGGACAACTCACACCGGGACTCGGCGGCAGCGTCGCGTAAACGCAACCCTTGTCGCTCAAGTGCACGTCGGCGAGTCCAAGGCCGCGGCATTCTTCGGCGAGGAGGCGCAAAAGGTCCATCTGCCGCGCGGTCGATGGGGAAGTCTCCGACTTGTCGTCCGACGTCGTGTAGATCTGCACGTAGCGCAGGAATCGCGCTCTCACATCTTGTTTCACGAACGCCAACACATCGGAATTCAGCATGAAGAATCGCCTTCCGGTTCCACGGCGCGCCGAACGAAGCGCGCGACCGTGCGGAGCATAACGCGCCGGGCGGGAAGTGGCCAAGCGCTCATGCAGTAGCTCCGACTTCCGTGTTTGACGAGTGCGTGCTCCGAGTAGACGACTTGCGTCGGCTCAAGCTACGATTGGGCCGTGATCACCTTACGCGAGATCGAGATATCGTCGGACCTACCCCGAGCCACGCATCACGCGCGTGCTTTCGCCTCGCAGCGTCCGTTGCGACGGGTTCAATTCGCATGAGTCGCCGAAAGCGCCCATCGAAAGCGAAGCCACCCGCAGCTTTTAGCATCGCCGATTCGCCGGACCTACCCGCGCTCGTGAATTACATCCGCGCCGGTCGCTGCGCGCTGTTCGTCGGCGCGGGTTTGTCGGTCGGCGCGGGTCTGCCCACGTGGAGCGTGTTATTGGAACGAATCGTCAAGGCGACCTTGCCGTGGGCCGTGGAGGGGAAGGCGTTCAGCGAACTCGAGAGCTTGTGCTGCAATTGGGACGGCGACGAGACGAGTCGCAAGCGCTACGCCCGCTGGGTCCGCCGGTGGTACGGCACGACGCGCGAGCACGCGCTGACGGAATGGCAAGAAGAAGACTCAGGCGTGATCACGAGCGCGTGGCGCGAACGGCTGATCACCCTCGTGCGGAACGAATCGCTCACGCTCGCTGAATACCGCACACTGGCCGAGGCGCGGCGTTTCCCAGAACTTGCGAGCCATTGCCGCGAGTTGCTTGGGCACGAGCGCTTTTTCGAGGTGCTGCGCGGGGCGCTCACGTCCAAGGAGCGACTCGCCGAAACGCATCGCGATATCGTCCGCACGCCGTGGTCCTGCATCGTGACGACGAACTTCGATCGGTTACTCGAAGACGCCTTTGCGAAGTGGGGCGGACGCGGCGTGCCGAAGGCGCCAACGGGTGCTGAACTCGCCCAGCAAGGCACGCTGCTGCTCGACGGGGCGTTTTTCATTCTCAAGGCGCATGGCACGCTCGACGAGCCGGAGAGCTTGATCTTCACGGCGGACGACTACCGGCGCGTCATCCACGCGAATCCGGCGTTTCAAGCCGTACTCAACGCGATTCTGCTTTCTCACGCCGTGCTCTTCGTCGGGTACTCGTTGAGCGATCCAAATTTCCGGTTACTGTTCGATCAACAGCTCACAACATTTCGAGAGAGTGTGCCGCCGCGCTACGCGATCATGCCGGGCATTGAACAGGCCGAGCAAGAAATCTTGTGGCGCACCGCGAAGCTGAAAGTTTTCTCGTATCCGCCCGGCCAGCACGAGCAAGTCGGCCAACTCCTCAAAGCGCTCGCCGACCGTGCTGCGGCACCTGCTGCCGTCGCGCCGGCGCTGGTGAAGCGCGGCAAGAAATCGGCGTCCGCATTGACGCCACGCGCACCGCTCGGAGTGCCCGAGCCGCTGACGGCAGCGCGCCTCCAAATCACCGCCGACGCCGATCGGCTCGATCTCCGTTTGCAAACCGCCGGTGGTCGTGACACTGCGGCAATCGACTGGACCGGTGGCGCTGCTTGGCCGGTTTGGCCGGACTTCATGAAGCGGCTCGGCCGCGTGATCGGACAACCGCTCGGCGTTTCATCGCTCGCCGATGTGAACGCCGTCGGCGCCGCGCTCAGCGCCATTCTTCCTGATGAACTCGAGCACCGACTCGCGGCGTTGCGAGCCGGCAGCGTCGTTCGCATCGCTTGCTCCGCGGAGTCGGAAATCTTGCCGTGGGAATGGATGATCGTCGATGGCAGTCCGATTTGTCTGCGCAACGCCGTGGTCCGCGCGCCCGTCGGTGTTTCGGATCGCGGCCGTGGACTTCGCGTCGTGGCGCAGCCGCTGCGCGCGCTCGTCGTCGGCGATGCGGGCGATAGCAGCGGCGCGTCTATCCACCGGTTGCCCGGAGCGCTGAAGGAAGCACGGGCTGTTGCGAAACTCATCGGCGCGGCGTCCGGCGAGAATCACGTCACGCACCTCGAGCAGGGCGAAGCGACCTACGCTCGCTTGATTCACGAGGTCGAAACCGGTGACTACGACATTATCCACTTCGCCGGCCACGCGTGGTTTTCACGCGACGAATCGCAACTCTATCTCTGGGATGGAATTGTCGGCGCCTCGGAGCTGGGTTCGCTTTTCAATCGTCGTCCGCCCGCGCTACTCGTGCTCTCGACGCACCACACGGCTTTTGTCCTGCCTGGTCTTAGCGAACGAGGGGAATTCGTCGCGCGCAATCAGCTGCACCCGCCCGGCGTGGATCGAACCGCCCCGGCCGTGCGCGGCTTCGCGGGCATGGCGATGCGCGCGGGTGTTTCCGCGTTTCTTGGCTGCATCGCCTCGCCGGGCGACGAAGTGTGCGCGCAACTCGTTTCGCGACTGTACCGGGAACTACTCGACGGCGCGCCCGTCGCCTTTGCACTCCGCGAAGCGCGTCGGCGCACCGTGCAGGTGAATGACATCACGGGGATGCTCTTTGTGCTCAGCGGCTATGCCGAAACGCGACTGACGCCGGGACGAGGAGCGAGGCTCGTCATTCAGTCGACCTAACTCGTGCTTTAGAGCGAATGAGATCGCCGGGTTGCCCTGTTAAGACGAAGCACGGACCCGGTCCTGAGAATTCGAGGATGGTAGGCACCAAGTCGGGCATAAAGTCCTGGAACCCGTGGGCCGCGTCTTCGGTCTGTGGTCAGGCGTGACGACGGCGGTGAACGCGTCGCTCCGTGCCCTCATTAGAGACTGCACATCACAAACCCGCATTTCGTCGGGAAGGACTCCGCTTCCACTCATGAAACACATTGGACTGCTCGTGGGACTCGTCGGTGCGTTCGGGACAGTTTTGGGCGTGGCCGCGAGTCAAAGCGCCGATCCCGCCGATCGGCCGGCGGTGCTCGCGCTCTATAACGCCGGCAACTATCAAGAGGCGTACGAGTTGTTGCGGCAGCGATTGTTCGAAGAGCGTATTTTCGCTGCGGCCGATGTGCGCGAAACACTCCCGGACGAACTCGTGCTCGCAGTCCATTGCCTCGCGCAGCTCAATCGCGAAAACGAGCGGGACGCGTTCCTCGAAGCGGTGGCCGCCAAGCACGAAGCGGATTGGCGCGTGCTCGCGGCGGTCGCCGGGCAATACGTGTCCGGAAACCACCACGGATTCATCATCTCCGGCGTCTTTCAGCGTGGGCATCATCGCGGCGGCACTGGCGACTACGTGAACGCGTACTTGCGCGATCGCGCGCGCGCGCTGCAGTTGCTCGACGCGGCGCGCACGCTCCTTGCGGCGCGTACGCTTGCGTCCGACGCGGACAAGCAGAGCGCCGGACGTTTCTATTTCCAGTATGCGTCGATCATCAATTCCGACCAGTTCGGCAGTTGGCGACTGCAAGCGCTCACCGATCTCACGACGCTGCCCGATTACGAGGAGGGCTGGCACCACTACGGCAACGATGGGCGCGCAGCGCCGGTCGACGCGAACAACAAGGCCATCGTGTACCGCGCGCCCGCGTCTTTCAGCGCCGCCCGCAACGACGGCGAACGTTGGCGGTGGCTACTCGGCGAGGCCGAGAGTGCTGGCGAGGGTTTCTTGCTGGAGTCGCTGCTCGCGCAGGCGAATTTTTGGCAGCGGCAATTCGGCGTCGAGACGTTGGCGGGTTACGGCTTCTTCGGTGACGGCGGCGACGACGCGGACGCGACGAAAGATGGTCCCTATGCGGTTCACACGCTCGGCGACGATGAGACCATCGCGCGGCTCGCGACCGGGATCCAGCGCTTCAAACTCGAACCCGAGTTCAATCCGATCCGCATTTACGAGCGCGTGCTCGCGCTAGCGACGCAGCGCGAAAGCTCGACGGCGCTCATCGGGCTTGCCGTCATCCACGAGAATCGCCGGCAGTTTCCGCGCGCGGCCGAGTATTGGCGCCGCGTCGCCAAGACCGAGGCGGCGTATCAAGCGCGAGTAGAGCAGATCGTCGGCAACTGGGGCCGCATCGAGCCGACGACAACGCAACCGGCGAGTCGCGGTGCGACCTTCGACTATCGCTACCGCAACGGCAAGGAAGTGCGCTTCAGCGCCTATCGCGTCGACGTTGCACTGCTGTTGGACGACATGAAGACGTATCTCAAGTCTGATCCCAAGGAGTTCGATTGGTCGCGCGTGCAACTCGAGAACATCGGCTACAACATTGTTTCGGAAAACCAAGCAAAGTACGTCGGCGATAAGGTCGCGGAATGGACGCACGCGCTCGAGCCGCTGCCGAAACACTTCGATCGCGTGACGACGATCACGACGCCGCTCGAGCAGGCCGGTGCGTATCTCGTCACGGCCAACATGAAGGACGGCAATCGTTGCCACATACTATTGTGGGTCGATGACACGATTATCGTGCGGAAACCGCTGGATGGACAAACGCTCTATTTCGTCGCCGACGCCGTGAGCGGACAGCCGATCGCCCGCGCCAACGTCGAATTCTTCGGCTATCACGTCGACACCAAGGACGATCGCGCCCACGTCAAGACGGGGCAGTTTGCGGAATTCACGGACGCGAACGGACTCGTGACGGTCACACACGGCCGCCAAGGGCGGAACCACAACTGGCTCGCGATCGCGCGCACCGAAAAGGGGCGGCTCGCGTTCCTCGGCTTTGATCACGTCTGGTATCGCAGCGAGCGAGAACGGCGCTACGACGCCGTGCGTGTCTTCGCGATCAGCGATCGCCCGGTCTACCGACCCGCGCAAAAAGTGCAGATGAAGTTTTGGGTGGCGCGGGCGCGCTACGACCTCAGAGGAAAGTCGGAGTTCGCGGGCGTGTCGTTCGGTGTTGTCGTGCAGTCACCAAAGAACGAGAAGCTACTGGAGCAACAACTCGTCGCCGATGAGTTCGGCGGCATCGCGGTCGATTGGACCTTGCCGGCCGACGCGACGCTCGGCGTTTATCGCATGCGCGTCGTCGGCGCCGACGCCCGCCATCTCGGCGGCGGCGATTTCCGCGTCGAGGAATACAAGAAGCCCGAGTTCGAGGTGACGGTGACGGCGCCCGACAAACCCGTCGAACTCGGCGAGCGCATCGAAGCGACGATCGCCGCGCGCTATTACTTCGGATCGCCGGTGACGGAGGCGACCGTCAAGTACAAGGTGATGCGCTCGAGTACGACGCGGCGCTTCTGTCCGGTCGGCGCGTGGGACTGGCTGTATGGTCCCGGCTACTGGTGGTTCGGCTATGACTACGATTGGTATCCGGGCTGGCGCTCCTGGGGCTGCGATCGCATCGCGCCATGGTGGATCGGCTACTCGCCCGCGCAGCCCGAGGTTGTCGCGGAAGGGGAGGTGCCGATCGGGAGCGATGGCCAGGTGCGCGTCATGATCGACACCGCGGTCGCAAAGGCGATCCACGGCGACACCGATCATCGGTACACGATCACGGCGGAAGTCGTCGATGCATCGCGTCGGACAATCGTCGGCATTGGTTCAGTGCTAGTCGCGCGCGAGCCGTTCAATGTCTATGTGTGGCTCGATCGCGGTCACTATCGCGCGGGTGACACCGTGCGCGCGAGCATGTCGGCGAGCACGCCCGACTCGCAGCCGGTCGAGGGGAGCGGCAAAGCGCAGCTCTTCAAGATCGCGTACAAGAACGGCGTGCCGGAGGAAACCGCAGTCGAGTCGTGGCCGCTCGCCACGAACGCGGCCGGGACAGCGCAGCTCGAACTCACGGCGGCGGCGCCCGGCCAATTTCGACTCAGCTACAGTTTGACGGCGACCAGCTCCGGCCATACGCGCGAAGGCGCGATCGTCTTTTTGGTGCGCGGCGAAGGCTTCGATGCCGCCGACTATCGCTTCAACGATCTCGAACTGGTGCAGGACCAGCGCGAATACAAACCCGGCGAGTCGGTGGAACTCGTCGTGAACACCGAGCAGCGGGCGAGCACGGTCTTGCTGTTCGTGCGCCCGGCCAACAGTGTCTATCCGAAGCCCAAAGTACTGAAGCTGAGCGGCAAGAGCGTGACCGAGACGATCGCGATTACCAAAGACGACATGCCGAATTTCTTCGTCGAGGCGTTGACGATTTCGAACGGCAAGGTGCACACGCAAATGCGCGAGATCGTCGTGCCGCCCGAGAGCCGTGTGCACAACGTAGCCGTGCTGCCGTCCGCGGCTGAGTACAAGCCCGGAGCGAGCGGCGAGGTCGAAGTCCAACTCACCGACTTGAACGGCGAGCCGATCACGGGCGATACGGTTATCTGCATGTACGACAAGAGCGTCGACTACATCGCGGGCGGCAGCAATGTGCCGATGATGCGCGACGTTTTCTGGAAGTGGCGCCGCCAGCATCACATCGCTCTTGCGCACAGCGCGCAACGATCGAGTTGGGCGATCTACGGTCCGCGCGACGTGGCGATGGCGACGATTGGACTTTTCGGCGAGATCGACGCGGAAGAGTCGGACGGAGACAGCGGGCGAGTCGAGCGTCGCGCGCGCGCGGCGGGTAGCAAGAGTGCCCGCGGCATGCCGGCGCCGGGGTCGGCCGCGAAATCGGAATCGCTCGGCGTCGCCGGCGGATTTCTCGAAGCCGGAGTCTTGGCTGCGGACGCGGAAGCGCCGGGCGGAGAAGCTGCCGGCGAAACTGAGTTGGTCGCGGCCGAAGTGCGGAAGGAATTCGCCGACACCGCGCTGTGGGTCGCATCGTTGCGCACGGACGCGCGCGGCATCGCACGCGTGCCCGTCAAGTTGCCGGAGAATCTCACGACCTGGCGCGTGCGGGTTTGGAGTATGGCGGAGGGAACGCGCGTCGGCCAAGGCGATGCCGAAGTAGTGACGCGCAAGAACTTGTTGTTGCGGCTGCAGGCGCCGCGCTTCTTCACGCAGAACGACGAAGTCGTGTTGTCCGCGAACGTACACAACTATTTGTCGAGCCAGAAGCGCGTGCAGGTGGCGCTCGAACTCGACGGTGAAACGCTGGAGGCGCTCGGCGCCCGCCGTCAAACGATCGACATCGAAGCCGGCGGCGCGGCACGCGTCGACTGGCGCGTGAAGGTCAACAAAGAAGGCGAAGCGGTCGTGCGCATGCTCGCGCTCAGCGACGAGGAATCGGACGCGATGGAGCAGCGCTTCCCGGTGCACGTGCACGGCGCGGACTTGTTGAAGTCCATCTCGGGAGTGTTGCGGCCGGCGCAAGACGCCGCCGCATTTCAACTCGAAGTGCCGGAGGCGCGTCGCGTCGAAGAAACCGTCTTGACCGTGCGCTTTTCGCCGACGCTCGCGGCGGCGATGGTCGACGCGCTCCCGTACCTCGTCGACTACCCGTATGGTTGCACCGAGCAGACCTTGAGCCGCTTTCTGCCGGCCGTTCTCACCCAGAAGACGCTCCTCGAGATGGGAATTGACCTCGCGACGATTCGCGAGAAGCAGGCGAATCTCAATGCCCAAGAACTCGGCGATCCCGCCGTGCGGGCCGCGCAGTGGAAGCAATGGTCGCGCAATCCCGTGTTCGATGCGGACGAACTCACGGCGATGGTCAAGGAAGGCGTGCGCCGTCTCACCGACATGCAGTTGTCGGATGGCGGTTGGGGTTGGTTCTCCGGTTTCGGCGAGCGTTCGTCGGCGCACACCACCGCATACGTCGTGCATGGTCTCACGCTCGCGCTCGGAAACGATGTCGCGATCGTGCCGGGTGTCGTCGAGGCGGGGCGCGCGTGGCTGGCGCGCTATCAAGACGCGCAGCTCGTGCTGCTCGCGAATGCCGGCAAACCGCCGACCGTCCCGCAGAAGGCAAGCGCCGACAATCTCGACGCGTTCGTGCACCTCGTGCTGGTCGAGGGCGGGATGCCGAACGACGCGATGCGGGGCTACCTGTACCGCGATCGCACGAATCTGGCGGTCTACGCGAAGGCGATGCTCGGTATCGCGCTCGACCTCACGCAGCGCACCGAAGAGCGTGACATGTTGATTCGCAACATCGCGCAATTCGAAGTCCAAGACGACGAGAATCAGACGATGTACTTGAATCTGCCGGACGGCTATTGGTGGTACTGGTACGGCAGCGAATACGAGGCGCACGCTTACTACTTGAAGCTGTTGTCGCGCGTCGAGCCGAAAGGCGAGAAGGCGGCGCGGCTCGTGAAGTACTTGCTCAACAATCGCAAACACGGCGGCCGCTGGCACTCGACGCGCGACACCGCGATTTGTGTCGAGGCGATGGCCGAGTTTCTCCGCGCGAGCGGCGAGGACAAACCCAACATGACCGTCGAGGTTTGGCTCGACGGCGAAAAGCGGAAGACGGTCGCGATCACGCCCGAAAACCTGTTCGGCATCGACAACCAGTTCGAGCTGCGCGGCAGCGCCGTTGCTGGCGGCGCCCGGCGGCTGGAGCTGCGCCGCACAGGCGCGGGCCCCCTCTACTACAACGCGTACTTGCGCACGTTTTCGCTCGAAGAGCACATCAAGCGCGAAGGCCTCGAGCTAAAAGTGAATCGCAAGGCCTATCGCCTCGATCCAGTCGAGCAGACGGCTCAAGTTTCTGGAGACCACGGACAAGTCATCGAACAAAGAGTCGAGAAATTCAAGCGCGTCGAGCTCGCCGATGGCGCTGAACTCGCGAGCGGCGATCTCGTCGAGATCGAACTCTCGATCGCGAGCAAGAACGACTACGAGTACGTGATCTTCGAAGACTTCAAAGGCGCCGGCTTCGAACCCGTCGACTTGCGGAGCGGCTACAACGGCAACGCGCTCCGCGCTTACATGGAGCTGCGCGATCGCAAAGTGTGCTTCTTCGTGCACTCGCTTGCCCGCGGCGAACACAGCGTGAGCTACCGATTGCGCGCCGAAATACCCGGCCGCTTTCACGCGCTCCCGGCGCAAGGCTACGCCATGTACGCGCCGGAACTCCGCGGCAACTCGGATGAGATCGTCCTCGCGATCGGCGAGCGGAAACGGCCGTAAACGAAGACTCGATCACGCCGTCTGCAGATCCTCGTAGTCGTCGAAGTTGCACGACGCACGTTTCGCCTCATAGTCGGCGAGACGTGCGTCGAGCGCTTCGAGGCCGCGGCGGTTGAGCGCGCAAGGCGCCCAGCCCGCGTGGCGGGTGTCTTTCACCGGTTGAAACAACCGCCCGCCGATGTGCGCGCCGAGTTTGCGGTAGCTTTCCCACTGCGCCTCATCGAAGAACTGATCGGCGGTCGGCTCCTGCGGAAACTCCGCGTGCTTGCGGTGGTACTCGATCAAGTCGATGGTCTCATCGCCGGTGAGCGTCGGTTTGATGACGAGCAAGTAGGAATGGCGCGCGGCGTCGGCGGGCGCCGAGTAAGTGATCTTCGCGAGCGCGGCGTGCGCGAAGGACATCGCCGTGCGATCGGCCTTGATGCGCGCCGCGTTTGCGTGCGGCTCCCGTTCGACCGTCCCGCGCCGCAACTGTTCGAGTTCGCCAAAAACGGCGCGGACTTCCGGGTGTAGCACGGCGTCGAGTTCGGGAGCGCGCAAGAACTCGATCTCCGCGCCGAAATCGAGTCGCGCTTTGCGCGTCAAGTTCGCCAAGTCGTCGAGTTCGTAGTCGGGATCGGCCCCGTCATCGCACAGCACGATGAACGGCACGCGGCGGCGAATGAGTTCGTAGCACGCGGTGTTTTCGAAGTGGCCGCCATCGCTCAAGTACCAGTTGCGCCGCGCCGTGCCATGAAAACGCGCAAGCGACTCATCGAGCAAATGCCACTGCACGGAGAGCAGCCGCGCGAGTTGCGACTCGAAGAACGCGAAGTTTCGCGTTCGCTTCTTGGTCCGGTGCACGGGGCGGATATTGGGATCGACGCCGCTCGCCCACCAATGGCCGAGGCGCACGTTGAAGATTGCGCAGAGGAGACTCATGCCGAGGCTGGTGCGCACGCCAATGCCGGTCGAAAATGCCGCGCCGGAGATGCCGATCCACTGCCCGAGACTGAGCTGCTCGCAGTGAATCCAACCGCCGGCCTCGCGGCTCGCGAAAACTTGGAAGCCGCTGCGAGTCGCGCCATCGGGGAGCGACGCTTCGGTGCGCAGGATGTAGCCGCTCTTCTTCGCGTCTCCGGCATCGACGTAGCGACCCCAGTACGCGTGGTGGCGCGCGCCGACAGTCATGCCGACTGGACCGACGGCGACGCCCATGCCTTTGCGATCTTGTTGCTCGAGTTGCGATTGGCCGTCGACCGTCTCGTTGAGCGTCGTGCAGATCAAATGGAGCGGCCCGCCGGCCGCATGGGGCTGGTAGTCCTCGAATGCGATGTCATCACTCGAGTGCGTTTTTACGACCGCGTCGTCGCCGTCTTTAGCGCGTTGCGAGTTCGACGCGCCGAGATACGCGCGCGTCAGACGCGCGCTATAGAGCGGCGCCTGCGACGACCGATTGAGGAACTGATAAGTGCCGCCGAAAGCATAGCTCAGAAACGCGACGCCGACGAAGCCGGCGAGCAGCCACGTCGCATGGAAAAACTGCGGGAGGTTGTCGATGGTTGTCGCTGGCACATACCAGCCCGCGGTCCGATTCGCGATGGCCGGAATTCTCCAACCCCAAGCGATGCCGTGCGCGAGGCAGGCGACTGCGACGAGGATGACTCCGACTAGTGCCAAGGCGGCGCCTAACGTCAGCAATCGCGTCGGGAGTCGCAGCCGTTTTTCGCCGGCCTTGTCGCCGACCACCATCAGTACGCGCTGGAGGAACACCGCGACTCCGCCGAGCACGCCTGCCGCAGTTGTCACCGAACCGGAGGTGCGGGCGATCGCTTCGGTTTTTCCGAACGCGGTCGCGAGCGCGACATAACAAGTTTGCCCCAGCGAATCGACGATACCCAAGACCAAGAATGCCATTGTGAAGAACAGCGCGACTCGCAGCCGATTCGACACGACGTTATTCATTTTCTTTTCGCGCTGCTCGCTCTTGAGGAAGAGCCGTACGAACGCCACCAGCGTCAGCGCGGCGGCGAGCGCGGCGCCGCCGGCAAAGACCGTGAACGAGAATGGGATCGCCGCTGATTTCTCAATCAGTTGATACCCCGCCAACGAGCTGCCGACGGCGACGACGAGCGCGACCGTGACCCACGGCGGAATGCGGTAGCTCAAGGACCCATGGGTGCTGCGGCGCGCTTGACTCGGCGTGAGCCAATACGCCCAACCGAGCGGCAACGCCCAAATGCCGAAACAAATCCCCGCGACCGCCAAGTACGGACTCCACCACAGCCAATCGCCGACGATTCCATCGCGCGCGAACGTGCCGATCGAAGCGAGCCAACTCGGCGAGACCTCGAGCGTCTCAACAAGACTCAGGCTCGCGCGCGCCGCGATGAGCGCGAGAAAAAACGCGACACCGAGTGTCGCCATCACCAGGTGGAGCGCAACCCAGTTACGCAGGACCACTGCCAGCGCGAGCAATCGATCGCCCGAGCCGTTCGGCGCCAAGTAACGGCCGTTTTCGCGCAACCAGTGCATGGCGCGACTGCGCGAGTCGCCCAACGTTGCTTCGACGACATCGATCGCGGGGCTGCCGCTTGTCGTTTCCGCGGGCGGACGCGTCGCCGCGCGGCTAAAGAGCGATCCGAGAAACCCACCAGCGTAGCCGCCACCGGAAACCGTCGACAAATAGTCGAAGCGGCGCAGCAAGCGTTGTTTCGCGAGCGACTGCAAAACCCCGAGCGAGAAAGTCGCGCTGCGAATTCCGCCGCCAGAAAGCGCTAACGCCGCCGTCGGCTCATCGGTTGCGACACCGGCGACGCGTCGACGCCCTTCCACCAATTCCGATTCGCGCGACCGCAAGGTCTCTGGAAGCGCGGGATCGTCGCCGGCGTTTGCTTTTGACATTCAGTGATTCCCCCTCGGCATGAAAGCGTTTTTTGTCGCGCGACGATGCGTCCTCAACTCAGCAGCTCGGCGATCTTTTTCGCGACCACCGGATCCGACAAGTAGCCATCGATGCCGTGGCGATTGTCGGTGTGATTGCGAACGTCGCGTTTGTTTTCGATGGCGGGCGTCACCGGAAAGTTTTTCGCGTCGAGCGCGCGGAGCGCAACGACATCGCGCTCGTCGTAAGCATTGAACCAGTGCCCAACACAACGCGGCGAACGCAGCGGACTCTCGAGTCGCTTCTTGATCGCGGAGACGGCGAGCGGCGACCCGACGGTGATGAAGCGTGGGTAGCGCGGCGCGGCCGGCCGCGCACAGAGCACGTTGTAGGCGACCACGGTACCGAGCGAGTGCGCAAGCACCACGCACGGTCCGGCGCCGAGCGAGTCGTTGACGATCTTGTCGATCGCGCGCCGCACGCCGGGGAAAGACAAGTAGACGTAAACGTCGCGCGTAAAAAAATCGACTGCCGTCGAGCTGAGGCCCGGCACGCGATCGACGGCTTTCAATACTCCTTGTACCCATTCCCAGTTGAGTGGGCCGCGCTTGCGCACGTTGCTCTCGAGCTCGGCTTCGACTTGCGCATCGGTGATCCCCGCGCCGTGCGCGAGTTCCAGCAACAACTCTTTGCGGAAACCATCGTCGCTATCACCCTCGGCGCCACGCGCGAGCACGTCGTGGCCGAGCGGCGTCTCGGTCTCCTCGACCAAGCGATCGAGCGTGTCGCCGTAATACGGAAACTCAATCTCGACACCGAGGGGAAGTTTTGCGTTCGCCGCTGTGAGTCCCCGATCGAGCGCCGCAATCCACTCTTGCTTGAGCGCCTTCGCATCCTTGCCGCCTTGACTGCGACCGTGCACGAGAATCAATTTCATTGAACATCTCCTTTTTTCAGAGCCGCGCGAACGAGCGCGACGCCGCGGGCGTCGAAACAGGTCCACAAGGACGGCAAGAGGCGCGGTTGCAGTTTTTGTAAGAGCGGCGCGTTGAGTGCGTCGCCTTTGAAAATTAACGCCCAACCTTGCGACAACATCGGGCAGAACGGAGTGATGCCGGCGCGCGTCTTCGGCACGCCGGCTGGCGCGTCGCCGAAACGCGCCGCGAGCATCGCGACGTCGAACGGGACGGGGGCTGTGTCATCGCGCATGTGCGCGAAGACGGATGTCAGTTCATCGATTTGACCGTGTTGCGCATAAGCGTACGCCGCGTAGAGACCGAGAATCGGATCGAAGGCCTTCAATCGTCGCAGGCGATCAGCCAGATCACTCGCACGCTCGCGCTCGACGACGAAGCGGCCATTGCGGGCGGCGACGGCCGCATACGCTTTCATGCGCTCGAGCTCAGTCGCGAATAGCAGGTATTCGTTATAGCGTGGCGTTTGATCAGATGGCACGTAGTTCACGCTGACGATGCGATTTTGTTCGACAACGATCGTGCCGATGAAGCCCGGGAGGATACCGACGACCGTGCCGATGCCCGCAGCGAATTCGAGGAGCAGCGAGTTTGCGGCGCGTCCGCGCGCCGGCGACTTTCCCTTCGCGACCGGCGTGAGCCGCACGTGTGTCGCATCGGCGTCGTGATCGTCGCGGAAGACCTCGGTGCGCCACTGCGCCGCCGACGCATCCGCGACGCCGGCGCCGTGCACCGTCATGCCCGTCGTTGTCTCGAAGTGACCGCGTCCGTGTTTCGTCGTGAGCGCTTCGAGCTCGGTCGTGAGTCCAGTGCGGTCGACGGGCCCGCTGCTCGCGAGTTTGTGGAGTTGCGCGCCGCCGCGTGTCGTGCGCGTCTTGCGCGGCGTGGCGGCGCCCGGCTCTTGCCAGAAGTGCGTCGACTTCAGCGCCGCGAGCGAGTCACCGATGGGATCTTGGCGCAAACTAGCGGTGAGCGGGATGGACCGCGAATCTGCTGTCGCCGGCGCGTCCTTTGCCGGCCTTCGACCACTGCGCACGGTGCGGCGAGGTGTCGGCGCTACCGCCGGCACGCTGGGCAAGATCGCGAGGTACTTTGGCGGATGGGATTCGATGCGCAGCTCAGGGATTTGGCGCAACGTGATGCGGACCGCCTCGGCTTTCAGCGGAACCAGCGCTTCGAGATGGTCCTTGAGCTTCCACGCGTAGACGATGGAACGGCGGTGCTCGCCGTCGTCGATGGAATCGACGAGCTCGGCGCTCGGCGCGCGAACGACTTCGAGCAAACTCTCGGTGAAGATGCCTTTATAGGCGGCCGTCGAATCCTTGAGCGCGACTTCGTATGCCGGATCGCCGGGTAACGTCGCGTAGAACACGTCGACTTGCGGTCGCGGCGCGCCGCCCTTGGAGTTGGGAAAGATCACGCCGCCGCCGACGTTGAGCAACTCGCTCGAGTCGGCGCGCGAGCGACACGCGTCGGACACGAACACCAGGTGGGGAATGCGCGAGTTGCGCCCGAGCGCGATCGAACCGAACAAGTTGACGGCCTCGTTCGGGTCCTCGGGCGCGCCGGACAACAACCAGTATTCGGTTTCCGCCTGCTTGAGAATGCCGTGGCCGGCGAAGTAGACGATTAATTGCTCATAGACCCCAGCGGACACGAACCCGGCGATGGCTTTGGTGATTTGTCGCAGCGAAACATCGCCGTCGTCGGCGTCCGTGAGGAGCTTCGTTTCGCAGCCTTGGCCTTCGGCCCACGCCGCGAACTCCTTCGCGCCGGCGGCGGCGGCGCGCAGTGGCGGCAAGTTGCCCGCGCGATCGACGCCAATACAGACCGCGGCTCGTTTCATGCGCGCCATTCTTGTGTGACGGAACGGATAAGTCTATGGCGTCATGCGTGCGAGTCATCGGCGACTTCGGCAACGTCTCGATGCAAACGGGCGACGATTCGCGTGCGAA
>JBJXGE010000091.1:0-31269 GCA_046154185.1 Planctomycetota bacterium | reverse complement strand
CTCGGATTGGATCGGTTCTTTTTCTATCGCGCCATTCGCAGCGCGAGGTTCACCCGATGGGACAGCATTCAGTTGGCGACGACTTCGGACGACTCGATTTGACATCGCCCATGTAGGCCGTTCGCCTCGCCATCGACATCGCGCATGCGGCGCAAGACCGACGCGAGACGAGGATTCTCCTCCGGCCTTGCAGGCCCTCAGAGTTTCGACGAACCATGCGTGTTGTCGGCGGCCGTCTTCGAATGCAGGCGCGCCGACTCCATTGCGAAGCTGGATTCGCGACTTCCGAATCTGAGAGGGCCTGAAAGGCCCGACGGGATATAGCCCGGGGTTGGCCGGTCCGCCGGCCTACCCCGGGTAACGAGTAGGAGAAAGATCCGGCCTGAAGGGCCGGCGGAGCTACCGTGAGTCTCGAGGGCTGACCGAATCCGCGAGGAATTCAATCGCATTCTCTCACTGAAGCCGACGAGACTTTCTAGTTCGTCCGAACTGCGCATTCTCCAGTTATTAGCCCCTTGGCGAATTCATCGCATCGCGAGGTCCACGCGATGCGACAGCGTTCAATTGGTGACGACTTCGGACGACTCAATTTGCGATCGCCCATCGGTAGGCCGTTCGCCTCGCCATCGACATCGCGCATGCGGCGCATTACCGGTGCGAGACGACGATTCTCCTCCGGCCTTGCAGGCCGGAACGCTTTCTTACGCTGACCCGGGGTAGACCGGCCGGGCCGGCGGACCGACCCTGCCGGTCAACCCCGGGCTATAACCCGACGGGCCTTTCAGGCCCTCAGAGTTTGCCCAAAGCGAGTTACTCGAGGTGTTGTCCGGGCGAAGCCTTGGGTGAACCAACAATCAGAGGCCGCACCATAAAACGGTTCGACTCAGAGCGTCGCTATCCCAGTCCGCGATCACTCCGGCGCGGTAGGCTTTCGATCCGCGATCGCCTGCAATTTGGCTTGCCAAGCGGCGGCTTTTTGCTCGTGGCCCGCGCCGGGATCGGCTGCGTGCCAGGCTTTGTAGCAGGCGACGAGTTGGGTTAACGCGTCACTCGTGTGATAGTGAATATCGCCGAGGGCGGCGAAGAGAATTGTGTAAGCTTCTTCGAGTTCCGCTGCGCCCTCCGCGAAGCGCTTCATGTCAATCAACGTCTGTCCGTGGTGCAAGAGCGAAACACCCAAGGACCAGTGCCCGGGTCGCGAAGTCTTTCGGCCGAGTTGCACCGACTTAGCGCCGAACTCATCGGCTTCCTCGAGCCTGCCAAGTTCTCGGAGTACAACGCCGAGATTCCCCATGGACGAGAGCGTCTTCGAGTGCTCGTCGCCGAGAAGGCGGCGCGTGCCTTCATAAGCCTCGCGGAAACAAACTTCGGCTTCCGCAAACTTCTCCATCTTACGCAGGAGTAGTCCGAGGTTGTTGACCGAAGTCAGCGTGTCGTCGTGCTCGGCGCCAAGGCTCGCGCGACTGACCTCCACGACTTCACGGCAATAGGGCTCCGCTTCCTTGAGCTTACCTTGCTCCATGAGCAGCAGGCCGAGGTCGTTCACGGTGTTTTGTGTGTGGGGGTGCGGGTCGCCGAGGATTCGTCGGCGGTGGGTCAACGCTTCGCGGTAATACTTCTCCGCTTCGTCGAGCTTCCCTTGCTCGCGCAGCAACATTCCCATTCGGTGCAGCGTACTCAAAGTCCGCGGATCCGTCTCGCTGAGTAATCGGCGCTGAGCATCCAACGCGCCGCGGTAGTACGGCTCCGCCTCGGCGAGTTTGCCCTGACTTCTGAGGAGCGATCCCATGTTGCTGAACAACAGGATTGCGTTTGGATCATCTTCGCTGAGGAAGCGGCGACCGAGCTCGAACGCCTCGCGGTAATACGGTTCCGCATCGGAGATCTTCCCTTGGCCCTTCAAGAAATCGCCGTAGTTGCTGATCGCGGCGATGCACCGAAAATCCTCCTCACCGTAGATGCGGCGGCCCAGCTCCAGTGCCTCGCGATAATGAGACTCCGCTTCCTGATATTTGCCGAGCGATTGGAGCAAGGTCGCCATCTCGTTGATGGAGATCACTGTGTCATCGTGATGGTTACCGAGCAAACGTCGACGTATTTCCAACGCGCGCGACTGCGGCTCCAAGGCGCGATCCAAGAGGCCGAGCCATCGCGCGGTCGTGGCCAGCGAGTAAAGCAAATGCGCCTGCACGAGCGGTTGATCCTTGAATTGCTTATCGATCGTGGCGAAGGCGCGCGCGAAGATGCTTTCATCCAAGGCGGAGAGCGCGAGGCCCGTGAAGTCGGAGTCCTTGAGCAGCGCGTCCAAAGTGGCGAGGTTCTGCTCCACTTCAGCGTCGCCTTGCTGGGCGCGCTTCAAGGCAGCGCGGACGTTTTCGCGCAACCGCGCGTGCAGGCGCTCACCCATTTTCTCGACGTTGATGCCCGCCAACTGCCGAGCTTGAAAATCGACAACGAGCTGCAGCTCCTTCGTACGACCCGTGAGTTCCTCCGAACTCTTGGTAAGTTCTTCGGTGCGTTTCGTGAGTGCCTCGGAACTAATCGTGAGCTCCTCTTTGCTTTTCGTGAGTTCTTCCGTCCGCTTCGTGAGCTCCGCTGAGCGTTTCGATTCTTCGATGAGTCCGTAAGTCGCCGCTGCGATGCCGCCGCTCAAGCCGACGCACACGATGCCAATCGCAGTGGCCAGCGCTCGATTGCGGCGCAAGAATTTCTTGAGTCGGTAGGACGCGCTCGGTGGCCCGGCCAGCACGGGCTCGTGCGCCAAATAGCGCTCGATGTCCGCGCTGAGCTCGGACGCGCTCGAATAGCGACGCGTGCGGTCCTTCTCCAGGCACTTCATGACGACCCAGTCCAAATCCTGGCGCAACTTGCGTCGCAGAGTTTGCGGATCGCTGTGACGCGCGGTTGCCGAGACTGTCGAGTCCGCCCCCAAAGCACGCATGCGCGTCGATGGTTTCGGCGGCTCCACTTCGCGGATGATCCGCTGAATCTCCGGGTAGCCGGCGGCACGCAGAGTTGTCGCATCGAAGGGCAATACGCCGACGAGCAATTCGTAGAGGATCACGCCCAAGGCATAGACGTCGGTGCGCGTGTCGACATCCGTTCCCGACATCTCGACTTGCTCTGGCGACATGTACTCGGGTGTGCCGATGATCTGTCCGAGTTCGGTGAAGACGGTGCGGTCGGACAAGCGCTGTTGCGTCGATTTCGCGACACCGAAATCGATGATCTTCGGAAAGGACCGGTCTTCGCGAACTTCGACCAAGATGTTCGACGGCTTGAGATCGCGATGGATGATCCCTTTTTGATGCGCATGTTGCACGGCATCACACACGCCCTGAAACAGCCGCAAACGCGCCGCCATGTCGAGCCGTTGTCGATCACAGTATTTCGTGATCGGCTCGCCGGACACGTATTCCATCACAAAGTAGGGGCGACCCTCGACTGTGGCGCCAGCGTCGAAGACTTTCGCGACGAACGGATGGTCCATGAGCGCGAGCGCTTGCCGCTCGGCTTCGAAGCGGGCGATGACCGCCTTCGTATCCATGCCGCGCTTGATGACTTTGAGCGCCACCAAGCGCCGGACCGGCTCGCGCTGTTCCGCGCGGTAGACGGTGCCCATGCCACCCTCGCCAACCGCCTCGAGCAAACGGAAGGGCCCGACGTGGGTCTCGCTGGGCTCCGCCGCGCTGCGCGTTTTGGGAGTCCGAAGCTGACTTTCCGCGTCGGCGCCGAGGAGGCCGAGGACGCGTTCGCGAAGCGCTTCGTCGCCCCGGCAAGCGTCGTCGACGAAGCCGCGCCGGCGCTCATCGGTTGGCAAGTCGATGGCCGCGAGGAAGATCTCCTCTTCCTTGGACTTTTCGTTCGACAAAGTGCGCGCACCTCTCAGCCGGGGCATTCGGCATCGCCAAACCGACTCACCCGGATCCACGCATTTCATGGCATCGTACGCCGTCGGCGCAAGGGCCTTTTCTCGCGTTGAGGGACCGGTCACTACGGCTCCGAGAGCAGTGTGCTCCGCTTTCCGGGTGGTTGAAACGGTAACAGCAACGCGCGACATTCGCTGCAGCGAAAAGATCCGAGCGGTGTTTGCGATTCAAGCTGTTTGTGTTCCGTTTCGCTGCCGTCACCCTTGAAGTAGAGATTCTGGTGAGAGAGGCCGATCCAGAGAAACGCTTTCAGGGTGCCGTGGATTCGGGACTGGCCCTTGATCATTCTTCCACCGCAGAGCGGGCAAAGGGGCTGCGCGCACTTTTCGGAAGACATGCTGTCGTTGCGTCTCAATTGAAATTTGGGCCACTTCAGACCGGCTTCGCAGCGGGCAAATCTCCGACGACGTGGATGACTCCGTCGTGATCGACCCAGAGTCCTAAGATGCGCGTACCGAAGTTCCAGCCGCGGAGGACTTCGAGGCCCTTGAGAACTTGTTCCACATGCACTTCCTTGGTGACCGGGTTCCCGGCGCAGTCGTCGTGGGCGACGAGCGCGATCAGTCTTGATCCGTGCGAGTTCACCGAAACCAATATTTTGCGGCGAATGTGATCGTTGACCGTCGGCCACTCCTCGGTCAGTACTCGGTCCGCGCCGGGCTCGGTGATCATGTCGACGTAGTCCACGCCGACTTTCTTTTTGATCCAAGCTGCGACGAGGTCCTGGACTCGGCCGTCCATGCAGTTGATGGCTGTGGCGAACGTTCCGGGTTTCATACGCGCCCCTCGTTTCCAATTTGCTTCAGAACATTAACGACGCGGATTGTACGAGTCGCGAGTGCGGAGAAGCGACGCCGATTCCGAGGCGGTCTCAGCCGCCCCCATCTTGCCCGTCTCCTCGTGATTGGTTAGCCTCAGCGCACGAAAATCCGGAAGGACAATGCGCACGTGATTGCGAAGACGAACCAAGAGCTCGCGCCCATTCATGATTTTGGCGGGAAACTGCGGCAGCCGATGTTGATCGAGCCGCTCAAGGAATACGTGCGCTGGCAAGTGAAGATGCGCGCCGCCGCGGATCCCGACGCGCTGCTCGGCGACGGCCCGGACGTCGGCCCGGTCTCTATCAATCTCGATCTCACCACTGCGTGCAACTACGCTTGCGACCACTGCGTCGACATGGAGATCCTCAACATGGGGATCAAGTACCAGCACGATAAATTGCTCGACTCGCTCGATCGCATGCACAAGAAGGGGCTGCGCTCGGTCATTCTCATCGGCGGCGGCGAGCCGACTGTCTACCCGCACTTCGGCGAAGTCGTGACATTCCTCAAGGATCGCGACATCAGCGTCGCCGTCGTTTCGAACGGCAGCGGCATGAAACGCGTCGGCGAAGTGGCGCACCGCTTCGGCCCCCTCGACTGGATTCGGCTCTCGCTGGATTCCGGTACTGACCCGACCTTTCAGGCGATGCACAAGCCTAAGAAAAAGATCACGCTCGAACAAATCTGCGCCGATGTCGCCGAAGTGAAGCGCGCGCACCCTGGCTTGCGCATCGGCTTCTCCTACATCGTCACGTGGAAGGGCGCGTTCACGAACGACACGAAGATCGTCGAGAACATCCATGAGATCGTGACCGCGGCGCGGCTCGCGCGCGATCACTTGTTCGATTACATCTCGGTCAAGCCGTTTCTTGTGCGGTCGCCGACCAATAATGCCGAGATTGTCGGCGTCACGGACGCGTGGGCCGACTTCGATCAGATCATCGAGCGCATTCGCGCGGGCGTCGACGAAGCGAAGCAGCTCGAGACCGAGCGCTTCAAAGTCATCGAGAGCACCAATCTGCGCGTGTTCGAAAACAAGAGCTACCACAAATACACGCGGCAACCGCGCAATTGCCACATGCAGTTCTTTCGCCAAGTACTGAGCCCGCTCGGGCTCTTCAATTGCCCGGTCTATCGACATGTCGAGCACGCCAAAATCGGCGACAAGAACTCGTTCGCGAGCGCCGAAAACTATAGCGCCTCGAAACGACAGCTCGGGCAATTGATTCGCGACTTCGACGCCTCAGAAGAGTGCCGCGAAGTGACGTGCCTCTACAATTCGGCGAACTGGATGATCGAGGACTTGGTTCAGAACCCGCAAAAGCTCGACGACCTCACGCCGCTGCCCGATCGCCGCGATTATTTCTTGTAGTAGCGGCTCGCTTTAATCAAGAAACGCTGCTCGCGTCGTGACAAGCTCGCTTGCCCCGTGCGGGAGATTTTTTCAAGTAACACATCGACCTGCGCCTTGAGCTTGTGTACCGGCTCGGCGGCGAGCGGGCCTTCATCCTCGGCGGGCAACGCTTCATCGTCATCCGCCGCGTAATAACTGACGGGCGCGCGCCCAGTCTCATCGTCTTCACTGACGACCGCCGACGACGCGTAGAGCAGCTCGATTCCGCGACTTCGCCGTTGAAACGAATCGACCGCGCGGGCGACGAGGCGGAGCTGCATGCACACGAGGATGTTGCGAACGCACACCATCGCGAGCAGGGCGCCGTGCGGCGCGAAGAGGAGCGCCGGCACGATCGCTATCGCGGAAACAGCCTGGCCGATGACGGCGGCCACCTGGGTTGCCGTCCACGTGCCGATCCTCAGCGCCAGCAGCGCCCTCGTGAGTCGGCCGCCGGCCAGCGGCAACGCTGGCAGCAGGTGGATGCCCATGAGCCCGACGCTGACCCAGAAAAACAACTGAATCGTGAGGCTCGCGGCGAAGCCGGGATCCCAGGAGCTGTACGTCAGCGCGTAACAAGGAACGGCCGCGACGACGATGATGAGCGGGTAAACGAGGAGACCGCACAACACGACATAAAGCTCGGCGCGCGGAGGAAGCCGATCTCGATCGCGGGCGAAAAGACCGCCGAGTGGCGCGAGGCGAATCTCGGCGACCGGAATTCCGACGCGGCGCGCGGCGAACGCCTGGCTCAATTCGCACAACAACGCGACCGCATACAACACCGCGACGCCGAGCGTCGCCGCCGTCACGAGCTCCCAACCGTGATAACGTTCGCGGCCGACTTGAAAGGCAACGATGAAATAAAACAGCATCGTCCAGTGCGCACGGACGTCGAGTCCTCGCACACGGAACAAGCCGAAGCTTCGGTCCATCGTCGCGAGCAAACCGTTGCGGTTCATAGGAGCTGAACACTCTCGGAATCCCAGTCGTCCGCGCCAACACGAGCCTGCGAGTGCGGCGCCGACTCAACGACCTGGTTTGTGCTCCGAGACTTTCACGCGCGTTCGCGTTGGCCGGCGATTGTACCGTCCCGGCCGACATCGGTCGGCCGAAATTTGGCCCAAGCGGGAGCGCAACTCCGAGGCCAACGAGATGGACTGGCAAAGGAGTTCCTTTTGGTGAAACTAGGCGCGAGCTGCATGCCTTCCCGCCGTGCCGAGAGTGAAGGGTCGAGTGTCGAAGCCGCGGTTCGCTCGTACCCATGCGACCACGATTCTCGCGGCCGCGCTGGGGCTAATATTCGTCGCTTCGTTTTTGCGGTGCGGCCGCCCCCATCCATCGTCGCCGACCGCGCGCGTGACACCAATAGTCGGCGATGTCGCACCGGGAGTTCCCGCCCCGACCGACGTTCGCCCGAGCCGCACGTGGCTCACCGGTCGCGTCTTCGCGGACTTAAGCGACGCGCCGATAGTCGGAGCGTGTGTCTCGCTTTCAACTTTGACCGCAAATCCGCGCGCGCCGCGCCGCGATGTGGCGACGACCGTGACCGACTCAGAGGGCGCCTACACTTTCGAAGGCGGCCCGGAGCCCGACGATCTCTATGCGTTTGTCCAGGTTTATTGCGATGGTTTCGGCGCGCAGGGCATCGACCCGCACGATTGGGAACCCGAGAATCTCACGGCGGCGACGTTGCTCGAGAGCTGCGTCGATGCGCGCACGACCGGCACTTTGCCTGATGTGCGACTCGAGCGGGCACTACCAGTTCGGGGCCGTGTGTTCATGCCGAGTGGCGAGCCCGCGACGAGTGGCCGCGTCTACACATTTTGCGAACGCGCAGGCGGCGAGTTTTCGTGCGACGCGCCGGCCGCATCGATTGCGGCGGATGGTTCTTACACCGTGTGGGCGACGGGCGCGCACGCGATCTTGCAAGTGTGGGTTGCGGATGCTGCGCCCGCCTGCACGCCGGTGGTTGGGATTGATCCGGCGCACGGCGCGACTGGAATCGAAGTGCGACTGAGCGCGGAGCGCTCGATCGCGACGCGCGTGGATGACGGAGCGGGCCGACCGATCTCGGATGCTTGCGTGCGCGTGCGCCTCGCGCTCCCGCTCGCGCCGCCGGTCCTACCGTTCTTGCGCAAGTGGCATTCGACGGGGGCCAGCGACGGCGGGAAACACGCGATCCGCGGCGTTCCGCCCGGCACGATCGAGATCGATGCCTACCATGCCGAGTGGTTGCCGGATGAAGTGCGAGTGACAAACTCAGTTGAAGAACTGCGTCCGCTCGTCTTGCGGCCCGCGAGCATCGTCACGGTGCGATTCACGCACTTGGTGGCGCCGGTCATCAGCTTCGAGACACAAACGCAAAACGTGGTGTTGTTGCGCCGCGGCGACCTGTACCAGTCGTTGCCGCTCGAGCCGGAGGCGGAACGCGGACAGATCTTGGCGCCTGGTTACTTGCCGCGCATCGTCGCGTGGCAAGCCGGCGTCGGGACGCACGACCTCGGCACGCTCACGCTTGACGCCGGTCAGAATATCGAAGTCCACGTGCGCGACAGCGAGCAGCGCGCAGTGGCAGCGGCGCACGTCACGTGCGTTCAATACTGCGACGACGAACTGACGCTGCCCGGTACTCCGGTCATGCAATCGACGAGCGCTGTGACGAACGCCAGCGGAAACGTTCGACTCGGCGGTTTTTCTTTCGGCGACGTCGACTTGATCGTGATTTGTGATGGCTATTGCCGCGAGCGCGTGCGTACGGAGATTCTCGATCCGAGCGGCGGGCCCTTGAATATCACACTGTCGCGCTCTGCCGCCGTGCGATTCCGCGTGCTCGATCCCGACGGGCGGCCGGCGCGCGGCATCACGGCGAATGGAGAAGATGAGATCGGCGTGACTTTTGAACCCGTCGCTCCGCGGGCTGCGTTTCGCGCGATCTCCGCGACATTCGAGACCGTCGTGGACTCGCACGGATTCGTCCAGCGCTTCGGACTCAGCCCGTACGAAGCACTGAGTTTCTCGGTTGTCGCGCGAGATTTTCCGAGCGTCACCGTTGAGACCGAGGCGCTAGAGCCGGGTGAGGTGCGCGAGCTACCCGAGGTCCAATTCGAAAGCGGCGGCGGTCTTGTTGTCACGGCGCAGAGGCCGGACGGCGCGCCGCTCGATGAGGCGAGGGTGTACGTGAACGTTGAGGGCCAGTCACTTTACGCCGTAACTGCGGATGGCGGACGCGCAAGATTTGTTGGGCTGAACTCCGGACTTTACGAAGTGGATGCGCAACACGACGATTGTTTGTTGGTTAATAAGCAGCGAGTTTTTATTCCGGCTGGCGATGAGATCGAAGTTCGATTCGTGATGCCGATCGGTCACGTGTACGAGGGCACGGTGCAGTTTTCAGACGGGACGCCGGTGGCGGGCGCGACGGTCCTGCTCCAAGAAGCCAATCGTCCGATGGGGGGCGGCGGTTCCTACGCGACGACCGAGACCGACGGCAAGTTTCGCTTCACTCAGCTTCGACCGGGCGTGTTCGTAGTTTCGTGTAGCCGCGGCGAAATTAGAGCGGGGCCGTCAGCCGCCGAGGAACTGGCGAATCTGCCGCGTGTGCTTACGCTCGAACGCGGCGCCACGCTGGAACTTCAACTCACGTCGAGTACCGGGGTCGAACTCGACGGCAGTGTTCGCGTCGTGATCACAACCGTCGACGAGGGCGGCGAACGAATTCAACAGCACTCCGACTACAAGTTCGCGGCATCGTCCACTGCGCTCAAGATTGGCGATTTGCAAACGGGCGCGCGCGATGTCGATGTGGTCGTAACCGGATACCGACCGATAGTCGCTCGGTCCATTCACCTGGTGGCCGGTAGCGTGACGCGCGAGACCGTTGTTTTGGAACCCGAAGTGAAGCCCGAACGAGTGACTTTGCGCGTGCGAGTCACGAACGCGCTGGGCACTCCGCTCCGAGACGCTCGTCTCAATGTCAAAGCGGGCGTCTTCATCTTAAGTCAGACGGATCCCGAAAATGTCGTCGAGCTGTATGTCGAATTCGATGAAAGCGAGTCGCTTCGCGTCAGTGCTCCCGGATTTTTGCCCGCGAATTTCAGAAATCCGGCGCGTCTCGCGCAAGGGGAGGAGTTCGTCGTCGTTTTAGAACTCGCGTCGATCCTGCGAGTCGAGATCGTCGAGCACGACGGCAGCGCGCCGGTCGATGAGCTACGCGTGCGCGTTGTGCCGCGCGACGGTTCGCATAGTCCAGCGGAGATGACGCGCGACAATGATGGAACTTCTCAGTACTCGCTTGAGCTTCAGCGCGGCGCGTATGACCTCGAGGTTCTCGACTCGATCGGGCTCGTTAGAGTGGAGCCCGTAATCATCCAGGCGGCGTGCATTCAAGACTTGAAGATAGTCCTGCCGCGAGCTTTCCTCGTGCGCGGTCAACTCCGTGAGAACGGTCGTCCGGTCGTTGGTGGCGACCTCGATATTTATGACGGCGAAGTGAGAATACTGACGACGGACGTCGATCAAGAGGGAAGATTCGAAGCTTCGTTGAGAAGCGCCGGGAGATACCGGTTTAGTTACTCCGACAGTCTTCGACGCGGGTTGCACCTGAGTCGAACTGTGGACGTTTCTGAATCCACCGTTGTGAACTTGGAATGGACGACAGTCTGCGCGCGCGGCCGGATTGTGAATGCGCAGGGTCAGGCGATTCCGCATTTGTTCGGCAAAATGCACGGTCAATATAGCCACTACGATTACCGTATCGAGACGGATTCGACCGGCGCCTTTTTCGTTCCGAATGTCAACCCAGAGACCTACGTTTGGTCATTCTATTACGATCCGCTAGATGTGTTTCCGCTCGGAGTCGTCGAGATCGTCGGTGCGGAAGAGCTGACGCTGGTAGCACCGCCGGCGCGAGTCGTCGCGGTGAATATTGTAGGTGACGCCGGCCACGATCTTCGAGTTTGGATCCAGCAGCGCTGGGTCGAGATTCCATGGCGCAGAACACGTCCCGACTCTGATCGTGTTTCACTGCCAAAGGGATCTATTGCGGTGGCGCTCTTCGACAACGAGACCATCGCACACGCCGCACTCGCGGGCGTGGAACCTGAGCCGGTGACGATAACACTGGCAGCCAAACCGGCCGCGTCGATTATTCTAAACGTCGAGCGCGAGCGATTCCCGGAGCCACTCGAAGTCGAAGTGCGAGAGGTAGATTTCGACGGACCTGAGTCAGTCGCGATCTGGTCCGCATGGGAGCGGATCCAGGTTCGCCCCGGCCGCGTCCATCTCACGCTCCGCTCCGCTGGTCGCGCCATCCATGAAGTCGCGATCACCGCGATCGCCGGCCCGGATCACGAACTCACGTTCCCGTGAGCGGCCCCTGGGAGAGCCGCCGTCCTGGCCGCTCCGTTGAGCGCACGCGGACCATAGGTTCATCGCGTCGAGCGTCTTGCATGGCGCAGCGAATTGCGCGCGCGCGACGCAATCGCCGGAGCGGGCGGGACGCCCGCGGTCCCAGGGGCGGAGAAGAACTGAGTTGGAGCTGGTATCGGGAGTCGAACCCGAAACCTCCGCTTTACGAAAGCGGTGCTCTGCCAATTGAGCTATACCAGCCTGGCAATTCCGCAACCGTCGCCCGCGCGACGGCCCGGAAGTGTAGCTGTTGGTTTGCCGGCGTGCAACGGCATGGAGCGACTGTTCGCGCGGGCGGGCGCGACGCAACCGGTGATGTCAGGGCCTGCTACGCGGGAAGCCAATTCCACGCGTCCAAATAACCGCGGCACTCGACGTTTGGCAGGAGGGGCGTGGCTTCACGAGTGCCGTCGAGGATCCAACCCGCAACCGAGTCCGTATCCTTCACAGCGTTCGCGAGCTTCGCGGCGAAGTCCGATTTCTTTCCGCTGCCAGCCTTCATCTCAAACGCGAATCGCTGGTCGCCACGTTCGATGACCAAGTCGATTTCGTCACCGGTCGCCGTCCGCCAGAAATAAAACTGAGACTGTGGAAACGCAAGTCGCTCGCGGCGCATGAGGTCTTCCGAGACGAAGGTCTCCCAGCTAGCTCCCCGGATCGGGTGATTCTCGAGTTCATCGAGTGTGGAGATGTTTAGCAAGTGGTGCAGCAATCCAGTGTCTCGCAAGTAGATTTTTGGCGCCTTGACGAGGCGCTTGCCGATATTGCGATGATAAGGAGGAAGCCGCCGCACTAGGAACGAATGCTCGAGCAGGCTCACGTAACGCTCAACGGTGTGGTAGGAGACACCGAGTGACTTGCCGAGCTGCGAGAGGTTTTGCAGTCCGGCCTGACAATGCGCGATCATGGTGAGGACACGCCGCAGAAGGATGGGATCAGCGTTTAGTCCGAGCTGTGGCAGGTCACGTTCCACGTAGGTTCGAACGTATGCTTCCCACCACTCCCGAAATTCGCCCGCGAACGCATCCGGGAATCCGCCACGAAGCCAAAGTTCCGGAAGGCGAACGCCAGGATCCGCGCCACCGATTTCTCGAACTGCCAATGGATCTAGATCCAACATGGCAACGCGCCCAGCGAGCGACTCGGCGACGTGTTGGATGAGCGCGGGATGCGATGATCCGAGAATGAGAAATCGTCCGTTTCGCTTCCGATCGCGATCGATAATCCCCCGAAGCGACGCAAAGCAGTCGGGTACGAACTGCGCTTCGTCGAGGATGAGTCCTTCGGTGCGCTGCCGCTGCTCAATCTGAAAAGTCGGATCGTCGAGGAATAGTTGTCGAAGCTGTGGTTCCTCGAGGTCACAGTAAGCGGCTTTTGGAAACACCATCTGAGCGAGAGTTGTCTTCCCGACTTGGCGTGCCCCGAGGATCAAGACCGCCGGGAATTTCTTCCAGAGCGCCAGAAGTCTAGGAGTTGCGAGGCGTTCGAGCATGCCGTGCAAATTAGAAACGTTCCTTCTAATTTGCAAGGGCCGCTCGCGACATGGCGGATCGAGTCGAGGTTACAGGCGCGCTACGGGCAGCTCCCCGGATAGTTCTCGCATTCGAGTGCGTCGGCGGTCGGGTCGACGCCGCAGTCGAGAAACGGCGGTGCAGGCGGTGGACCGCCGCCGAACTGCGCCGACAACGCGTAGATCGCATCCGCGATGTTGACGACGCCGTCGTCGTTGG
This sequence comes from Planctomycetota bacterium, assembly GCA_046154185.1. Classification (GTDB taxonomy): domain Bacteria; phylum Planctomycetota; class UBA8108; order UBA1146; family JAJFFE01; genus JBJXGE01. The sequence continues at coordinate 17,987 of JBJXGE010000091.1, read as the reverse complement.
TATCGCAGGCGTCGACGCACGCGAGCTGAGTCGCGACGACGAAGAGCGCATCCAGCAAATAGACAACGTCGGCAATGTCGAGCACGCCATCGACGTTGCAATCTGTGCGACGAAACTCGAGTGCAGTGATAATGATCGTGCCAGGAATCTGCATCGGGATGATCGCTGAGCCGGCACAGACAATGACGGTCGCGACCGGCGGCAGCCCCAGCGTATCGCAAAAAACCAAGTCGGCCGTGACTCCACCTGGCTCCAGGAGCGCGTAGGTCGCATCGTTGAAGTTGTAGCCGCTCCCGGGCGCCAGGTACGGACCGCCGAGAAATCGAATCACAACGCCGACAGTCCATCCGTCGGCGTGCAAATTGATTTGGTTGAAATCGGGCGGCGAGCCGCTCTTCACGGTTGCGGTGGTAGAGCCGTCGACGACTTGAACGACGTCGAGAAGGCTTGAATCGTGGCAAACTCCCATCGACCAGCCCTGCGTGGTGCGCGCCGTCGCGCAGAACATATCAATCACAACCTCATCGCCGGGCCGACCCGCCGCGCTCGAAAGGCTGTATTCATATCCGGGCGTCGGGCCTTGGCCACGTACGAACGACAACGACGCGAGCAGTGCGACAACTGACCACGCCCAAACAAAGCGGCGTTGTTTGCGAACGAACATGACTCACCTTTCTGCTGCAGCGCGAGCACACCCGTTGAATTGTGTAGATTTGATAAAGGCGAAATTCTCCGTGAATTCGCCCAGTTTGCTAGGGAATACTCGCCGGGGTTCGCCGGAACGACTGTGCACGCGCCGCGCGAGCACGTCGAGCAACGTGGCTTGTCGTTTGCTCAGAACTCTTCGTCAATTCCAAGACTTCATTCCGAGGCCGAAAGTCGAAAGGAGCACAGAACCGATGCGTCCATCCGAACTGACGCTTTGGGAGAAACTGTCGACGTTTCAGATCGGACCAGAAGATTGTGCGCTGAGCTTTGTCGATCGCTTGGCGCGCGAGAATGGTTGGAGTCGCAAGTTCGCGCGCAACGTGGTCGACGAATACAAACGCTTCTTGCTGCTCGCCGTTTCCGCGGGGCATCCCGTGACACCTTCGGATGCCGTCGACCAAGCGTGGCATTTGCATCTCACGTACTCAGATTCGTACTGGAATGAACTTTGTCCGCATGTGCTCGGGCGCGCGCTCCACCACGGCCCCACTCGCGGTGGTGCGAACGAGGACGAGAAATATCGCGACTGGTACGCGCGCACTCTGTCCTCGTATCGCCGGATCTTCGGAACGGATCCACCGACCGCCGTCTGGCCGGATGTCGCGGCGCGCTTCCAAAACGCCGACGCCTTCCAACGCGTGAATACCTCCGAGCACTTTCTCATTCGTCGGGGCGCGACCGCGAAGGTCGGGATTCTAGCTGGCCTCGCGCTCATCGCCGGTTGCACCGCGGGTGAATGGCCGTTCGCTCCGCTCATCCTGGGCGCGTTCATCGCCATTACGCTCCTCACTCTTGTGAGCCGGGGTTGGCGCAAGCGCGATGGTTCTGGTTGCGGCGATGCAGGCGCAACGGGTGCCGCTGGCGGATGCGGAGCCGCGAGCGGTTGCGGCGGCGACCGACAACGCAATGACGGCGATGGGAATGGAAGTGATGATGGCGACGGCGGTGGCGCGAGTGGCGGCTGCGGCGGCGATGGTGGGGGCGGAACAGGTTGCGGCGGTGGTGGAGGCGGATGCGGTGGCGGCGACTAACTCAAGCCTTCGGCGCCGTGGCCGCAACTCCACGCTGACGCTTTTGAGCATGCGGATGCGCGAGATTGTACGCCGTGGTGAGTCGGTCGTGCGTCAAGTGCGTGTAGATCTGCGTCGTCGCGAGATGTTTGTGGCCGAGTAGCTCCTGCACGACGCGCAGATTCGCACCGCGGTCGAGGAGATGCGTCGCGAACGAGTGCCGCAACGTGTGCGGACTCGTCTTGGCGTCGAGACCCGCTGCATGGATGTGCTTATCGAGAATCTTGCGGATCGAGCGATCGCTGATGCGCTTGCCGAAGCGGTTCAGAAAGAGCCCCGTCGTGGGCTCGATTTGGAAATGGCGCGGAATTGACTGCCGGTAAAGTTCCAGCGCGCGCAGCGCGTGGCTGCCGATCGGAACGATCCGTTCCTTGCGACCTTTACCGCGCGCGCGCACGAGCTGCTGCTCGGTATCGATGTCGTTGACCGAGAGTCCGACAAGTTCGGCGACCCGCAAGCCGGTCGAGTAGAGCGTCTCCAGAATGGCGCGATCGCGGCGACCGGCGAAGCCGTCGCTCGCCGGCGCTTGCAAGAGGCTCAGCATTTCGCGCTCGGTCAGGAAGTGCGGCAAACTCTTCTTCATGCGGGGCGTGCGGATGTCGCGAAACGGATTGCGATCCGCCGCACCGGTCCGCTCGAGAAAGCGAAAGTAGCACCGCAGCGACGCGAGCTTGCGCACGACGGTCGCCTTCGAGTACGCGCGGCCATTGAGATGTGTGAGAAAGCGCCGCACTTGAAACACATCAAGCGCCGCGAGCTCCCGCGGATCCTTCTGATCGAAGTATGCCGCGAATTGTTCGAGGTCTTTGGTGTAGGCACGAACAGTCTGCGGACTGAGATTGCGTTCATCGCGCAGATGTTGAGTGAAGGCGAGCATCGATTTCCTCTTCGTGTTCCCGCGGGCGGGAACTCGAGCGCGGCGGCGAAGCCGGGAGCATACTGCGCGCGCCGGCAAATCAGAAGCGCAGCGCGATGTCTCGATCGCCGACCGGCGTGATAACGACTCAGGGTTTTTGCTGGGTAATGGTCGTTGAGATTGCCTCGACCCCGCGGGTCGAACGCGTTCAGCTCAGCCGGCGCCAGGGCGCTAGAGCTCTTGGTGCGCTTTGCCGATCAAGCCGCGTGTGATCTCCTGCGCGAGCTCCAAGTGCAGCTCGTCCGCCGTGTCATCACACGTCGGTGGGCTATCGAGCAGCGATGTGAGCAAGCACGGAAATGAGGGTCGATCGTAGAGGAAGCAGTACTCGTGTTGATCGAGCACCACCATCAACGAGTTATTGTTTGTTGCCATGGGTGTTGTTCGGCGCCGGCGACGTCGGCGTGACGCGTGGCGCGTTCCTCTCATTGAGTCGAGCAAAAGTTTCCTGCACACACTGGTAGGCGACGAAGTCGATGTAGCGATCGCTGACGCGCAGAATCCGATCCGTCTGCGCATAGCCCCGATCGTGGTCTCCCTGCGACCATGCGTAGCGTTGGATCAGCGCCGCCGTCTCTGAGTCTTCGGCACGCAAAACGAGCTGAAAGCGACCGCTCGACGGGGCCGCGGGTTCGGCGGCCGGTTCGTGCGCGGTGCCGCGACGTTCGAGGAACATGCCATCGCGCGGGGCGCCACGCGGTCCGGGCGCGGTGTCGAACTCGACTTCGACGCTCGCGGACGGCGGGTAGAACGGGTTGAAACTCAAAACACGAATTTCGAGGCGCGCTTCGGCCGCGTCGGCGGCTTTCAAAGTCGCCGGCACGACCCCGTTCGTGGCGGTGGATGCACCACTCTGACCGATCACGACGCGCTCGATACCCTTCACTCGCAGCAAGTGATCGCGCACACAATCGGTCCAGGTCAGCGAGGTCGCGTGATCGGTCGAGATGATCGGCGTGAGCCGAATCTCTTTCACGTGCGAAAGTGGATTGACGATGGGGGCGAGCGGCAGCGTGCGCGTGGTGAGCGCACAGCCGCTGGCGAGCGCGATCAACACTCCCCAGAGGAGCGCGCTCGCGCGCCGGCGCGAAAGCCCTATGAATTGGCTGAGCATCACATTCCCTCTCTCATGAACGCGTCGCTGGGCTTGAGGCTCACGATTCGCGGCGAGCCGCTTTCGTGCGTCGTGAAGTAAATGCGACCGTCGAGGCCCCATGCCGGCGCGTAGTCTTCGCAATCATTGTCGGTGAGTTGGAATCGGTGGCCGTCGAGGTCGACGACCCAAAGATCTTCGGCGTGCGGCGGATCGGCCGGCGTCGCGATCGGGCTGCGGGCGGTGCCGTACACGAGTCGCTTTGAGTTCGGCGCCCACGCCGGCTGGATCGAGCCCCAAGATTCTTCCGTGACGACTTCGCGCGGCGAGCCGCCCGTCGCGGCGACGATCCAAATGCCGTGCCAGCCCGGCGCGCGCAAGGACGGTCGTTGAAATGCCAAGTACGCGCCGTCGGGCGACCAGTCGGGATAGAGCCCTGGTCCGAGCAAACTGCGTTTCTGCGTCTCGACGTCGATGATCCAGAGTTGCCAGCTGCCTTCGGGGCCGCGCGCGCAATAAGCGATCGCGCGGCCGTCGGGGCTCCAGGTCGGATGAATCTCATCGGCCGGTGCGCTCGTCAGTTTCCAGGGCGCCGCGTTCTCGTCGGTTGCGATGATCATGAGATCAAAATTGCCTTCGCGGTCCGACGCGTAGGCGATGCGTGTGCCGTCCGGAGAAAACTTCGGCTGAATGTCTTGATGCGCGCCGGCGGTCTTTTGAATGAGTCCGCCCACGGCGATCTTCTTGACAAAAATCTTCGGCGTTGTCGTATACCGAGTCGACGAAAACACGAGCGCCGTGCCGTCCGGCGCGACGTCGACATCGAAGTCGCCGCCCGTGGAGCCGCCGGTCGTTTCTTCGCGAAGCTCCGAGTAGAGTCGACCCGCAAAGGCGGGCGTTGAGATGTTGCTCGCGGAGAATTGCTCAATTGGGGCGACGGGTCGATCGGGTTGGGATGGATGCGGGTTTTGGCACCCGGCGCTGAACGCGACGAGCGCGAGTAACAGGAAATTCCCTCTCGTGCCGGACATGCGTGGCGACTTTCTGCGAGCGAGGTGCGGCGCGGTTCTTGATGCGTGCCGCGTTTCCGCAGGCGGCGCCTGCGCGACTACTTCGCTACATCGGCACGATCGGGCGTCTCCTTTGGTTGAATTTGCGGCGACGACTTGGCTGGCGGAAGGGGACTGTAATGCTGGTTTCACCATTCAGCCGGCCGCTCGTCTGCGAGCAACTCCCGGGACACTACTCGGCGACCGACCTGACGCAGCGCTTGGTGGGGTTGCCGGCGCCGTGCGTTCTCGAAAGTAGCTTGCGCGTCGGCGACATGGGGCGCTGGCACGTGTTCGCCGCAGCGCCCATCGGAGCTTTGCGGCTCTACGGCGAACGATTCGAGCGCGAGCAACCGAACGGCGTGATCGAGCGCGGCACTGGCGCACCGTGGCGAATCCTCGTGGATTGGTGGAGTTCGTGGCGCGAAGCGGGGCCGCCCGACAGTGTCGCCGCCGCGGCGGCAGGCTTGCCGCTGACCGGTGGTGCCATCGGCTACCTCGGTTACGAACTCGGCGAGTACTTAGAAGAATTGGGCGCGCCGCGTGGCCGCGACCCGAAAATTCCCGACGCGCACTTGTGTCTTTACGATGAGTTGCTGCTGGTCGACGCCGCGTCGGGCGTCGCGACCTTTGTCCATCGCAATCGCGACGGCGTCAGGGAGCGGCGTTGGTGGGAGCGCTCGGCGCCTGCCGCCGCGGCGTCGAAGGCGCGCGCGACGCCGCTCGTCGAACACGCCCCGAGTCTCAGCGACGTCGAGTTTCTGGCGGCGGTGTCGGCGATTCGCGCGGCGATCGGACGCGGCGACGTCTATCAGACGAATCTCACGCGGCGCCATCACTTCACGGGCGGCCCCGACCTTTGGGAGTTGTTCCGACGGCTTCGTACGCGGCAACCGGTGCCTTATGCGGCGTGCTTGCCGTGGGAGCCGGTCGGCGTCGTGTCCGCATCGCCCGAACGCTTTTTGTTTCGCACTGGCGCTTGCGTCGAGACGCGACCGATCAAGGGCACGGCGCCGCGCACCGGTCACGCGGAGGTGGATGCACAGGCCGCGGCCGCGCTCCTCGCGAGCGAGAAACAGCGCGCGGAGTTGGCGATGATCATCGATCTCCTGCGCAACGATCTCGGTCGCGTGTGTGAAGTGGGCTCGATCGTCGTCGCGGAGGAATCCGCGCTCGAGCATTACTCGACGGTGTCGCACACGGTTGCGACGGTGCGTGGCGAACTCGATCCGCGGCGCTCGCCGATCGCGCTGTTGCGGGCGACTTTCCCGGGCGGCTCGATCACCGGCGCGCCGAAGATCGCCGCGATGAAACAGATTCGCGCGCTCGAGCCAACGCCCCGCAAAGTCTATACGGGCGCGCTCGGTTGGATCGCGCCGGACGGCGCGCTCGATTTAGCGATCGCCATTCGCACCGCTTATCGCCACGGCGCGCACACGTACTTTTCCGTGGGCGGTGGCATCACGTGGGACTCGGATCCGCACGAGGAACTCGCGGAGATCGAGGCGAAAGGTCGCGCGATTTTCGCGGCGCTGCGCGAGTAGCAGCAGCGCCAACGCCCGCGCAGATGCGCGGGCGTTGGTTCGTGCTCGAGATCCCGGACTCTCAGTCGAAGAGGACGGGTGAGCCGTTCACGGTCGACACGCTTTTCAGTACGTCGCCGTCGGCGCTGACGAGCGCGACCGCTTGCTCATTTTTTCGCAGATAAAACTCTTGGTCACGACCATCGGGCGTCACGACTTGTACGTGGACGCGGCCGTCTGGCTGCAAAGACAGAGTCGCGCGGCCGTCGGCCGTCGCGATCGTGCGCGGCTCGGTCGTCGTCGCCGCGGTGATGGGATTCGAGCCGCTCCAAAACTCGATGCTGTTGAAGATGATGGCGTCGCCGAGCGACGCGAGTCCGTACACCGGGATGATGTTCAGGATCAGGAAAAACAGCTCGTCCACCCACTTCTCAGCCGAGAGCTCGCCATTGAACCGGTGCACGCTGCGCACCAAATTGAAACTGCCGTAGCAGCCTGGCAGTGCAACTGCGATCGTCGAAGTGAGGAGTGCCAACAGAATCCCGCGGCGGAACCGCGCGCAAAATCGCGCCATGTCATGTCCTTTCGGAGTCAATGCGACGCCGCAAATTGGCTCGGGCCCCTTACCCCAACCAGTCGAGGCTCGCGTTGAGCGCGGGTCAGCTTCGCGGAGATGGCGCTTAGAAGCAACGGGACCGGTCAGCCAGCCTTGTGAGTGAGCGCGGTTCTAGGCACTCACTTCGCGTACCAAGCGTTTCGATCCAATCTCCGAGCCGGAACGGCGAGCTCGTTGGGGTGAAGCGGTCGTGGCGGAACCACGACCGCGAGGGGTGTTGGAGCAACACCCCTAGAAAAAATCTAACCGCAGACCAAGCGCGTAGCGCGCGGTCTGGGGTTAGCTGGTGCTGAACCACTCGGCGGCGGCGCGCAACATCTGCGCAATTTCCATGCGACCGGCCGCATAGGAATCCCACATGTAATAGACGCCGATACCCGTCACGATGAACGCGGACACGACCGGACTCCAGCGCAGCAAAAAGCGGCCTCGGCGGCCGATGCGATCGAGCGTCTGACCTTTGCCGAGGACGAGCGCGATGCCGATCGCCACCAACACTGCGCCGAGACCCAAGCTGAAGATCGTGAGCACGAGCAGGCCCGCGAGCACTGCATTCAAATGGCCGGCGACGATCATGATCACGAAGCCGGCTGGGCACGGGATCATTCCACCGCTAAATCCCAACATCACGAGATCGCGCAGAGAAGGATTGGCGCCGCCGAAGCGCGGCGCACTGGCGGAGGGCTCGTGGTCAGGTCGGTGTTCGTGCGAGTGGTCGTGCTCGTGCTCGTGATCGTGCCCGTGCTCGTGGTCGTGGTCGTGGTCGTGGTCGTGGTCGTGGTCGTGGTCGTGCTCGTGATGGTGTCCGTGGTCGTGCCCGTGTTCGTGCAAGTGGTCGTGTCCGTGTTCGTGCGAATGGTCGTGCTGATGCGTGTGCGCGTGTGCGGCGCCGAGATGCGGATGGCTATGGCCGAACCAACCGCCGTGATGGTGATGCGCCGCGGGCGCTGCGCCCGCGAGTGCGGACTTGAGCCGTAAGCGAAACAGCGTCACTCCGACGCCCGCCATGAGCAGCCCCGAAAGCATACTGAAGCAGGTGATGAACCAGTTTTGATACGTGGTCATGCGCGCGCCGTCGAGCACCTTTAAGAGCACGAGCCCCAGCACGAATATCACGATCGTGTGCGCGAATGTCACGACCACGCCGAGCACGACGGCATCGATGATGCGACCACGCGTCCCGACCAAGTAAGCAGCGACCATGCCCTTGCCGTGGCCCGGCATGAGCGCATGGTAAGCGCCGAAGACAAACGCGAGCCACAGCGCGAGCAACAACTCCCACCACGGTTGACCGCCTTCGATGAAGTCCTGTACCAGATTCCCCATCTCCTCGACTTCATCCGGCTCGGCGTTCGCTTCGTCGCCGATGGGCGCGGTTGTCGGGCTCGTCGCGGCTTCCGCGGCGACTGGCGGTGACGGCAGTGATGCCAGTGATGTCGTGTTCGGCGCCGTGCCGGGTGCTGTGGCGTCACTCACTGCGGCAATGTCGACGCGCTCGGCGACCCGCACCTCCTGCGGCGTCGGCGGGCGCATTTTCGCGGGATCCATATCGAAGTGCGCTTCGGTGTCAAAGAACAGCGTGAGCTCCCGGCCGATAAAGCGCGTCACTTTCTCGGCGCCGAAGTCTTGTCGCAGCATCAGGGGCGGCGAAAAGACCGTGTAACTGATGGATTCGGCATGACCGAGCCAGTTCACCCACGTTAACTGCGTCGACGTCTCATTGCGAAAACACTGGTCCTTGTAGTGGAGCCACCAACCGCCGCTCTTGAGCGGCGCGCCGATCTTCCCCGTGAGCTTGTAATAGATGTCGAGCGGCTTCGTGCGGAGGCGCCCCTTGATCCCGGCTTCGCGAAAGGTCACGAGTTCGAGCTTGACTGGCTCGCCGTTGACCGTCAGTTCGAGGTCGCGCAACAGCTCCGGCAAGATCGTCTGAGCGAAGCCCTCGACTTCGCGATCATCCACATCGTTATTGCCGTCGCGATCGATACGGTCGAGATACGACCACGACGCCACGGAAGAGACGCCGAAGTTGAATTCGACCTCGAGATGATCCTCGAACATCCAAAACGACGCCATCGTGCCGACGCCCTCAGCGAGTTCGTGCGCCGTCGACGATGTCGGCAGCGCACAGAGGGCGGCGCCCAGAATCGCGGCGCGCACAATGCTGAAGCGGTTTATCGGCAGACCGGCTGGTTGCATGACGTTCCGTTTCGTCGACTAAGTATCAGGGGTCGCAATGATACGCAGCGGCTCGCGGGCTGGCATCAGTTGTTTGCGACCGTGGTCTTCAAATAACACCGTCACGCGGCGCGAGCGACCGTGCCCGCTCATGCCGAGGATCTCGCCGCGCCCGAGCACTTCGTGTTCGACCCAAACGCCGAGCTCAAAACTCTCTCCGTCAAATTCTTCCACCTCGACGGGCTCGCCGGGATCGCCGTCGTCGTAGTGCGCGAACGGGTCGGAATTCGGCGCGCGCCGACGGCGTGCCTCGCTCGCGGCGCTAGTCGGCGTCGACTCGAACGGCTCATGGCTGGCGGCCGAACTCGTCCAACTGTCAAAGGACGACGATCCGCCGCCGAAGTTGTTCCCGCGTGGCGTGAGACGCTCGAGCCATTCTCCATCCAAGTCCCGTAAGAACCGCGACGGCAAGGTGGGTGTTGCGCCGCCGAATCGATGGCGAAGCTGCGCGTGGAGAATTCGAACCTCATAACGCGCGCGTGTCACGCCGACGTAGAGTAGTCGGCGTTCTTCCTCGACGGACTCCGGCTCTTCGTTGCGCGCATGCGGCAACAGCGATTCCTCGACGCCCGTGATCACGACGCGATCGAACTCAAGTCCTTTCGCCGAGTGCAGCGTCATGAGCGTGAGTCGCTCACCGCTGTTGTCGTATCGATCGGCGTCGGATGCGAGCGCGACACGCTCGAGAAAAAGCGCGAGTGGGTCGATCAATTGTCCATCGGCGGTGCGATCGACGGTCGTCGCGAGATCCTCGACCTCAAACGCCGCGTTGAGCAGTTCGTCGAGATTCTGCATACGCTCACTCACGGTCTCGGGCTCGGTTTTTTCCATGTACGCCGCATAGCCGCACAGTTCGATCGCGAGCCGGAGTTGCTCCGCGATCGGTTTCGCGCGCGCGCGCCGCAGCTCGTGGAGAATCGCGCGCAGCTCGCGCAGCGCTTTCGCGGCACGCCCGAGTTCGTTGAGCGCGTCGTCGTCCTCGAGGAGCACTCCGAGCGGCGTGGCGCGCGTCCACGCCATCCGATCGAGACGTTCCAGGCTCACCTTGCCGAGTCCGCGATTCGGTGTGTTGAGAATTCGGCGCACCGCGACTTCGTCGCGCGGTTGTGCGGCGGCGCGCAAGTAAGCGAGCACGTCTTTGACTTCCTTGCGCTGATAGAACGCGACGCCGCCGACCACGCGGTAAGGGACGCCGTTGCGGACGAGTTCTTCCTCGATCACGCGCGATTGCGAGTTCACGCGATAGAAGACCGCCATGTCGCCGAGCGCTGTGCTGCGGCGCTCATGCCACTCGGAGATCGTGGCTAACACGGCGCGCGCCTCGTCCCGTTCGTCGTAGAGCTTGAGGACCTGCACCGCCTCACCGGGCGCGTTTGCGCTCACGAGATCGCGTTGCCCGACGGCGGTGCCGGTCAAACGCGCGGCCACCGCCACAATCTGTGGCGTCGAACGATAGTTGCAGTTGAGAAACACCGTGCGATGCTCGGGGAAGTCGGCGCGGAACCGATCGAAGTTTTCGGGCGACGCGCCGCGCCACGAATAGATCGATTGATCGGGATCGCCGGTCACGCACAGATTGCGGTGCGTCGCCGCGAGCCACCGCGCGATCGCGTACTGCGGCAGATTCGTGTCCTGAAACTCATCCACCATCACGAACTGATGCTGTCGTTGCCGGCGCTCGCGCACTTCTGGTTCGGTCTCGAGGATGCGAAGAGTCAGCAACAACAGATCGTCGAAATCGACGGCGTTGCGCGCCGCCAACAGCTCGACATATCGTTGGTAAATGCGGGCAATCTGTTCCGTTCGAAAAGTCGTCGCGAGTTCAGCCGCGCGGTCCGGGGTGACGAGCCGATTTTTCATGTGGCTGATCTCGCTCAAGCAGGCGCTCGGCGCAAAGCTGGCTTTTTCCAGTTCGAGCTGCTCGATCGCGGTGCCGACGACGCTCTGCTGATCGTTGCTGTCGTAGATGCTGTACTCGACGCTGTACGGTGCCAGTCGATAAATGTCGCGCCGCAAGAAGCGCGCACAGAATGAATGGAAGGTCGACACTTCCGGCTCGTCTCCTGGCGCGACTCCCGACGCGTCGTGAAGTTCACTGAGATAGTTGCGCGTTCGGCGCACCATTTCTTCAGCCGCTTTGTTGGTGAACGTGATCGCGAGGATCGAGCGCGGCGGTACTCCTTCCGCAACGAGATGCGCAATGCGCTGCGTCATGACGCGCGTCTTGCCGCTACCGGGTCCCGCGATCACAAGGAGCGGCCCTTCGCGATGGCGCACCGCGGCCCGCTGTTCAGGGTTTAGTTCGATCGATCCGGGAGCCGGTGATCTCGCCATGAGGGGAATCGTTCTCGGCGCGCACGCCGTGGCACGTGGCTGCGGGGCAACGCCAGCGGAGTGAGGAGGCGCCAGGGCTGCCAATGATGGAGCGCGTTCGGCGCGAGTGCCAGACCAGCGCGGTGGGTCGCGGGGATTCGACCTCGCCGACGCGATCGAACGTCCTTAACGTACGGCTGGGGCGGGGTTGACGACTTTTGCGGTGGCACCTAAGATTCCGGCCTCAAATTCCGTCAACGCTCGACTCGGACATTGAACGCTCGCCTGTCAGCGGACGTACTGGCAGCCGACGCACGTTGTCCGGTGAATTTGATGACTCACATCGCCGCTCGCGCTTCGTTTCCGTTAGAGAGGATCCCGCTTGAACCAATCGGCCGCAATTTCTGTCCACGATCTCGTCGTGAAGAGCGAACTGGTCGCTGACTATTACCGTTTAATTCGCCAAGAGGTTTTCGCGCGCGGCGAGAATGAAAACTTGCGCGCGCTTTTGCCGCAAGTCGAAAAGGATCCCGTGCGCCAAGCGACTCTGCGCGCGCTCTTGAACGAGCGCATTGAGGCGCAACGCTTGCTGTCGAGTGCGCCGCGGACGATCGCTGGCGATGGCATGCGTGGGCTCATGCTGCTCGAAGAAGGGCGCACCGGCCAGGCGCGCAAGCTGCTGGAAGAATCGTACGCGAAGTTCCACGATCCATACTTGGGACAGCTGCTCGTCGAGGCGCGCGCCTTCACGGGTGAAGTGGAAAGCGCGCGCAAACTGTACGGCACGTTGTCCGCGAAGCTCGAAGCCGGCGCCGCCGCGTTCCTCGAGGGTGTGCTGCGCGAGCGCGAAGGCGATTATCCGGAAGCGATCGCGGCGTACGAGAAGGCGGTCGAGATACAACCGACCGAGACGATCTACCACTTTCGGCTTGGGTACCTGGCGAGTTTGCATGGCGACATCGAGCGCGCCATCCAAGCGTATGAGACGTGCCAAGGCGGCTCGCCCGTGTTCGTGCGAGCGATGATCAATCTTGGCATCCTCTACGAAGATGAAGAGCGCTACGATGAGGCGATCATCTGCTACCAGCTCGTGGTCTCGGCGTATCCCGATCACCCGCGCGCGAAGATGTATCTCGCCGACGCCGAGGCGTCGGTCGACATGTACTACGATCGCGAAAAGGAAAAGGAGCGCTCGCGCCGCAATCAGTTGCTAGGCATTCCGATCACCGACTTCGAGTTGTCGGTGCGAAGTCGCAACTGTCTGCAGAAGATGAACATTCACACGCTTGGCGACTTGATCAAGAAGTCCGAGGCGGAGCTCTTGTCGTACAAGAATTTCGGCGAGACGTCGCTGATGGAGATCAAACGCAATCTGGCCGCGAAGGGCTTTCGGCTCGGCCAAGATCTCGACGACGATCGCAAACGGCAAGCGACGATCCCCGACTCCGAACAAGAGAAGTTGTTGGGCGAGCCCGTCAGCGTGCTCGAGCTCTCGAGTCGTAGTCAGCGCTGCATGGACCGACTCGGCATCGAGATGTTGGGGCAGCTCGTGAAGCGCACGGAGCTCGAGCTGATCAGTCAGAAAAACTTCGGCGTCACGTCGTTGAACGAGATCAAACGCAAACTCAAAGAGCGCGGACTCAGCCTCGCAAGCGGCTAGCAGTCTTCTTAGGGGTGCTGTCCGCAGCCGTTTTTTCTCGGTGTGTTGTTAGGGGTGCTGTCCGCAGCACCCCTCGTCGATTCGGGCGGACCCGAATCGGCTCACTCCAAACGTTCGCGCCGCTGGCGCGTGGGGGCGCGGTCAGGGTATTGGACATCGCCGCTTAAACTGCCAATGGTCCGCGATCGCGGTCAGGTGTCGAACGTGTGCACGCGAAGCCCCGCAGGGGCGCGATTCATCAGCCCAGGGCGAAGCCCTGGGTCGGGTGACGAAACGAGAAATCGGATAGCTTGTACGACTACCTCACCGGCATAGTGCGCGAGGTCGGCGAAGACTTCGCCGTGATTGAGGCGGCAGGCGCCGGCTATCGATTGCGAGTGCCCGCTTCTACCGCGTCGACCTTGCGCGCGCGCATCAGCACCGAGACGCGGGTGTATCTAGTTTGCCGGCTGCGCGAAGAGTTATTCCAACTCTATGGCTTCGCGACGCGCGCGGATCGCCGACTGTTTGAACTCATGTGCAACGTGACAGGCGTCGGACCCGCGATTGCACTCGCGGTCCTATCGGGAATCTCTTTCGCTGAATTTCAGCAGGCCATCTTGCTCGATCAACCACGGCAACTGGAGCGCATCAAAGGCGTCGGAAGAAAAACGGCGCAGCGCCTCGTTCTCGAACTCAAGGACTCGCTTTCGAAAACGGCGGGTTTTTCGGACGAGTCGGTCGAGTTTCTGCCGGTGGCGGGTGGCGAGACGGGCGTGTTGGTCGACGCGACGAGCGCCTTGATTCAGCTCGGTTTCAGTCCGGCCGAGGCGGAGACGACCGTGCGCCGATTGCTGCGGGAGTCCGCGACCTTGCCGACGCTTGAAGAAGTCGTCCGCGCCGCGACGAGCGGGGCGAAATAGCCCGGTCTATGGGCATCCAATGGCCGTAAACAGTCCGGACGGCCGATATCGCCCGGGTCGGCGACGTCAAGAAATTAGCCGGCCGTTCGTCATTCCCGGGTGTTCGATGGTAGGCTTCATCCGAACGCAGATGAGAGTGGGTGCGAGCCTTGTGGCTTGGCCCCGACTTCGGATTTCTCCGTAAAATTTGTATACGCGTCGCCATCTCGCTATAATCGCGACCGCTCACGCCAAATCATATGGGTCAAAGGCTTGGAGTTACGCAGGTCGGCGTCGTTGGGCATTGAGTGTGCTCACGGCGGTGAGGAATCGAGGCTGCAGATGAAGCAGAAGCAAGCGCAAAGGACGAGAGTCGCCAGTGCGAGCGCTGCTGCCAATTCCCTCGGATTCGGAGCGCTGCGTGGTTCACGCGCATTTGCGCTGACCCTATTCGGCGCCATTGCGCTCGCCTTACTCTCGACGAGTTTCGCGTCAGCACAAGTTACGACCCTGGCAATGCTCGATCTCGCCAGCGCGGAAGCGCCGCGCGAAGTCGCGTCGGCGGCGCGTCCGACGAATCCGCTCGGCGTGTCGTCGACGAGCGTTCGGCCACAGATGCCGCTCACGTTGCATTGGGGTCTCCGCGAGCAATCGCTTTATCGCGAGCAGATGCGAGCGCGCAACGAAGCGTTCGTGGCGCGTCATGGATTGAGCGAAGGCACGGCGTTGCAATTGATCGAAGTGCCGATCGAGCACGTGGTCGATGAAGACGAGACGGTGATTTCGCGCGAACGCATTCGGCTGCCCGTGATGCGCGCTGACAATTGGCGCGAGCAAGTCAAACAAGATGTCGGGGCCGGAAGAGATCGCGGCGAGTACACGGCGCGCGGTTTCTTTCACCGCGATCTCACGACGCGAGTGGAGCCGCAAGTGTCGAGTCGCGGTCAGGCGATGAATCGACTCGCGCGTCGCGTCGGATTCCGCCACGCGCGCAGCATTTTTCGCAGCGATCTGAAAGACCGCTATGAAGCAGATCCGAGTTTTCGCTACAGCGAGTACGAGAAACGCAACGAAGAGATTTGGCAGCTCGGGCGCGGCAATGAGAATCAGGCGGAGCGCGAGCGCGACGCGTTGTACGAGCAGTTGCGCTCCGGCGTCCACGAAGGGAAGCCGCGCGAACTCGAGCGCAATATCGCGTTGATCGAGTGGGGGCCGTTCTCACTCGACGATCGCGGCGGACTTGCCGTGCGCCCGAATCGTCTCTTCGATCGCGATGGTTTTGCCACCGACATCGAAATCGATCCGGAGGCGAAGCCGCCCGGTCGCTCGCTCATGAACGGCCGCACGTACCGACTCGATTCGGATTTCAAATTCACGCCACACGTCGGCGACTTGATCACCGGCGACATGCGTGAGTTTTTCGGCAAGCTGCGCGGTTCGGTGCGCGTCGACTTCTACAATCCGATGCTGCAGCGCCCGTATCTCGGCGCCGAGCTCGAAGCGTCGCTGAAACCCGACGGCCAGTCGATCGTGATGTTCAACATCATTCTCTACGGCAAGTAGCCCCGCCCGCTTGACAGCGTGTCCCCCGGCGTCAACAATCCGCGTTCGTCCGGATCGCCTGTGGAGGGCATAGCTCAGCTGGTTAGAGCACCAGATTGTGGATCTGGGGGTCGAGGGTTCGAGCCCCTCTGCTCTCCCCACCAACAACACTTTCGCGACCTATGGTTTGCAAAAGTGCGATGGATCCGGGCGAACGCGCAGTTTATTCGTGTTACCCACCGGTTGCCCACGGTTCGGCGATTTAGTCGGTCGGTCGTCGCGTTCGAACCGCGAGCGACGATCCATCAACCGGTGCCCCGCCCGCGACGCTTCGACTTGCGGCCGCCGCGGCCATACTCGCGACCCACGGACTATAGCTATACCGGACGCCGTGCCGTTCACCGATGGCGATGAGTTGCGCGTGAAAGCGTTCATGGATTTCTTCGCCGCGCTCGCGCCAAGTGGGGTCGCAAAAGTAGGTACGGCAGCCGAGGGGGCGTTCGGCGCGGGCGGTGCAAAGGCCGCCGCGCCAGAAGGGGCAGAGATCATCTTGCGTCGTCCATGGCGCGGTCCGCGTCGCGAGCGCGTAGCCGACTTCGACGCTCGTTGTGTAGAGCACGTGGTCGGATTTGCGGAAGTCGCAGCACACGCCGCTGAGTTTGCAGAGATGCTGATGCGGGTCGATTTCGCGATCGACGGCGCGATACAATTCCGCGACTTCGTCGATCCACGCGGGACGATTGGTCGCTGGCGGCTCCGGAGAAATGGGCGCATTCTGCATGTGGCAAATACTCGCACGGCTCTCGACTGATGTATACAGGCAGCGATACCGGACATGACGTCCGACGACGATGGCGCGACTCGGCGGATCGCGCGCCCGCGCTTCGGCGTGTGCGGGTGGGACTATAAGGACTGGCGCGGCCCGCTTTATCCGCAACCGCTGCCGCGCGACTTTCGCGCGCTGCCGCTCCTTGCGCGCTTCCTCGATTTCATGGAAGTGAACGCGACTTTCTACGATCCCATCGGCGGCACGGTCGCCGATCGATGGATCGCGGAGACGCCCGCCGACTTCACGTTCGTCATCAAATGCTGGCGCGGCTGGACGCATGACGGCGCCGCGCCGGCGGGCGACGCGCTCGCGCGCTTTCGCCGCGTTATCGATCCGATCCTCGCGGCGGGGCGACTCGACGGCGTGCTCGCGCAATACCCGCCGAGCTTTCGCGATGACCGCGACGGTCGCGCCGCAATGTGCGCGTTGCGCGATGCGCTCGCACCCGCGCGCTTCTTCGTCGAAGTGCGCAGTCGTGCGCTCTACCGCCGCGAATTCTTGAGTTTCTTGCAAGACGAACAGCTCGAGTTTGTGAATGTCGATCTGCCGGAACTCCCGGCGTTGCCGACCCTGAGTACGATCAACACCGGCCCGGTCGGCTACGTGCGGCTCCACGGCCGGAACCGCGCCGCTTGGGCGAACGCGAAGGCGACTCGCGACGAACGCTATGACTACGGCTACGCGCGCACGGAACTCGAAGAACTGACGCAACGCATTCGGCAACTCGCGGCTCGCGTCACGCGGCTCATGGTTGCCGCCAACAATCACTTTCGCGCGCAAGCGCCGGCGGCGGCGGTCGCATTGCGATCGCTGTGGGAGGGCCGAGCGGTCGGAGCGCCGCGGGCGCTCGTCGATGCTTATCCGATGCTCGCCGAGTTCACGACGCCGTTCGACGCGTAAGCGAAGTCGATGGCGACAGTGCGTTGTGGCGTTATTGCACGGCAGTCGGCTTGACTCGATGGGAGCAGCTCGCGGTTGTTTTGCGAGTTGGAATGTGCCTTGCTCCGCGACAAGCCAAATAGCGAGAGGAACACGGTCATGAGGACACTCGAACGAATCGCGTGCGTCATTTGTCTTGCGAGCGCATCGATCGGTCTCGTGCTTGGGCTCGCACTTATCTGGCTCGGGTTTTCAGAGGTGGTCGGCAAGTTACTGCTGACCTGTGCCGGGACGTTCGTGGCATTCGGGGGCATGATGAGTGTCGCGCATACCATCCGGGACTCGAACTAGCTCCGCTCCTTTGCGCTTGCCCGACGTCAACTATTCTTGAACCTGACGACAACTACTTTTGAGTTTCCTCCTGGTTGATTGGTGGCTCCGAGTCACTGCGTGCCAAGGAGCGTGAGCGTGTCTGTGTCCGGGTTCCTCAGGCTGTCGCCCCCTAGGGGGCGACAGCCTGAAGCTAATTTGCGATCGCCTCCTTCTCGTCGGCCTGCTTCGCCGTCCTTGCTGCTTTTCCCTTGGCTGTATTCGCGCGGAAGCTGTCACCGACAAGTTCGATGATCGTCGCATGGTGCACGATTCGATCGATGGCAGCCGCGGTGGTCAT
>JBJXGE010000068.1:0-105058 GCA_046154185.1 Planctomycetota bacterium | reverse complement strand
CGAACACGCCGGCGGCCTCGTGCGTATTCACGCGCGAGGCCGCCGGCGCCGAAAAAAGTGTGAGCGATGTCCGATCGCGCACGAATTTTTAGTTTTTGACCTCGAAATCCGCGTCGATGGTCTGCTCGCCTTTTGCGCCAGCGCCCGAACCCTGAGCGCCACCCGCCCCACGCGCTCCGCCCGCCGAACCGCCGGCGTCACGACCCGGCTCTGGACCCTGCGACTCGGCGTCGGCGCCGGCTTGCTCGTAGAGTTTCTTCCCGAGTTCTTCCGCCGCGGACTTGAGCGCCTCGATCTTCGACTTGATCTCTTCGGGCTTGGTCGCTTGATCGCGCGCAGTTCGTAACGCGCTCAACGCCGTCTCAATGCGTTTTACCGCCTCATCCGGCAACTTTGACTTGTGTTCGGCGAGTTGCGCTTCGATTTGGTACGTGAATTGGTCAGCCTCGTTCTTGGCATCGATCAGCGCGCGCTTGGCGCGGTCCTCTTCTTTATGCTTGTCGGCGTCGGCGCGCATGCGCTCGATATCGGACTGCGTCAATCCGGACGAGGACTCGACTTTGATCGAGCGTTCCTTACCGGTGCCGAGGTCCTTCGCCGACACATTGAGAATTCCATTCGCATCGATGTCGAACGACACTTCGATTTTTGGGATGCCGCGCCGCGCCGCGGGTATCCCGTCGAGTACGAATTTGTTGAGCACGCGGTTGTCGGCGGCAAGTTCGCGCTCACCCTGCAACACGACGATCTCGACCGCTGGCTGGCTATCTTGCGCCGTCGAGAAGACTTCTTTCTTCTTCGTTGGGATCGTCGTGTTGCGCTCGATCAGCCGATGCGTCACGCCACCTTGCGTTTCGATGCCGAGCGAGAGCGGCGTCACGTCGAGGAGCAACACTTCGCTCAGTTTTTCCTCGCCAGCGAGAATTCCGCCCTGAATGGCCGCGCCCATGGCCACTACTTCGTCCGGGTTTACCGAACGATTCGGCTCTTTGTTGAACATGGTTCGCACGATCTCTTGGATCGCCGGAATGCGCGTCGAACCGCCGACCAGAATGACTTCATCGATGTCCGCCGGCGTGCGGTTGGCGTCCGAGAGCGCCATCTCGCAGGGCTTGCGGGTGCGCTCGATGAGCTCCTTCGAGAGTTTCTCGAAGGTCGCGCGACTGATTTCCATCTGCAGGTGCTTCGGCCCCGCCGCATCAGCCGTGATAAACGGCAAGTTGATGTCGGTCGTGGTGCGCGACGAGAGTTCGATCTTGGCTTTCTCCGCCGCCTCCTTGAGGCGCTGCAATGCCATCAGATCCTTGCGCAGATCGATGCCTTGCTGCTTCTTGAACTCGTCCGCGACGTGGTTGATGATGCGCTCGTCAAAATTGTCGCCACCGAGGTGCGTGTCACCGTTGGTTGACAACACTTTGAAAATGCCTTCGTCGACTTCCAAAATCGAAATATCAAATGTGCCGCCGCCGAGGTCATAGACGGCGATCGTCTCGCTGCCCTTCTTATTGAGACCGTACGCCAGCGCCGCCGCCGTCGGCTCGTTGATGATTCGCATCACTTCGAGTCCCGCGATCGTGCCGGCATCTTTGGTCGCCTGCCGCTGACTGTCGTTGAAGTAGGCCGGCACGGTGATCACCGCTTGCTTCACCGGGTGACCGAGAAAACTCTCCGCCGTCTCCTTCAGGTCTTGCAGAATGAACGCCGAGATTTCCGGCGGCGTGAGCTCCTTGTCGCGCAGCTTCACTTTCACGAGATCCTGCGTGCCGCCGACCACTGTGTACGGCACGAGTTTCTCTTCCTCCGCGACTTCCGCATGTCGACGCCCCATGAAGCGTT
Organism: Planctomycetota bacterium; assembly: GCA_046154185.1. Classification (GTDB taxonomy): domain Bacteria; phylum Planctomycetota; class UBA8108; order UBA1146; family JAJFFE01; genus JBJXGE01. Next base: position 103,222 of record JBJXGE010000068.1, on the reverse strand, counting down.
TGATCGAGTACACGGTGTTGCGCGGATTCGTGACGGCTTGTCGCTTCGCGGTTTGCCCGACGAGTCGATCGCCCTTTTCGGTGATCGCGACGATCGAAGCGGTCAATCGATTGCCCTCGCGATTCGGGATGACAGTCGGTTCGCCACCCTCCATCACGGCCACAACCGAGTTGGTGGTGCCGAGGTCGATGCCGATGATTTTGCTCATGTGCTGAACTCCTCTATCTGGCGAGTCTGTTCGTGAGGCGGCGCTTCACCACCCATGATTTCGGCCCCGCTGCTCGTGGCGACCGTGTCGATCGCGTTCGCGCGCGCGAACTCGGGCCCATTCTTTCCGCGCAGACGACGCCATGGAGCAAAGCCCATTCCACGAAACCCGCGCCGGACTGAGGTCATAAGTTGTTGGTTGAAAGTCGTCTAGCGTCGGCTCATGGATGCGATCCCGTTCCGCGCTGTCGAGTTGGCAGCCGTCGCCCGTCGCACACGGGTCAACTTGGCAGCGACTACGAATCGGATCGCTCAGCGCAGACTGTACTCGGTGATCTTGCGATACAAAGTGCGCTCACCGATACCGAGCATCGCGGCGGCCTCCTTGCGATTGCCGCCTACGGCGGCGAGCGTGTTGCGAATCAACTCGCGCTCGAGCTCCTCGATCGTTGTGCCCGCGACCAAAACCGATCCGTTCCCGGACGCTTCCTCAGTGCGTTGCACTTGGCTCGGAATATCCTGCGGGCCGAGCATGTTCGTTTGTGCGGTCACGACCATATTCTCAAGGACGTTCTTGAGCTCCCGGACATTGCCGGGCCAGGGATGGCGCATCAGTATTCGCAACGCTTCGCGCGAAATACCTTGGATGCGTTTGCCGTGCACGCGCGAGTACTCACTGATGAAGTGCTCCACGAGCAGCGGAATGTCGACGCTCCGTTCGCGTAAAGGCGGCAGTTCGATGGCAACGACATGCAAGCGATAGTAGAGGTCCTCGCGAAACCGCCCTTCGCTGATGAGCTGCTTCAAATCTCGATGGGTCGCCGACAGCAGTCGCACGTCCACGCTGATCGGTTCGTTCGAACCGATGCGTGTGACTTGTCGATCTTCGAGCACTCGTAGCAACTTGACTTGCGTCTCGAGCGGAATGTCGCCGACCTCATCGAGAAACAGCGTGCCGCCATCGGCGTGCTCGAAGCGTCCCTTGCGCGTGTAGGTCGCTCCCGTAAACGCGCCCTTTTCGTGACCGAAAAGCTCGCTTTCGAGAATGCCTTCCGAGAGCGCCGCGCAATTGAGCGGCACGAACACTTTCTCCTTGCGGCGACTGTTCCGGTGGATCGCTTTCGCAATCAGCTCTTTGCCGGTGCCGCTTTCGCCGAGGATCAACACGGAAACGTCAGTCGGCGCGACTTGCTGGAGTCGCTGGACGATTTGATGCATTCGCGGGCTCGAACCGATGATGCCTTCGTACCCGAACTTTACATCGATATGGCGCTCGAGCTCTTCGACGCGCCGCCGCAGCGCCTGTCCGTCGAGCGAGCGACGGACAGCGATGCGCAACGCGTCGATCGACACCGGTTTCGTGAGGTAGTCGTCGGCGCCTTGCCGCATCGCATGCACCGCGGACTCGATCGTGCCATAGCCGGTCACCACGATCACGCCGATGTAGGGGTGAATCGTGCGCGCGTCTTTGAGAATCTTGATGCCGTCCGTGTCGCCGAGTTTCAAATCGGTGATCACGAGTTCGTACGGCTCGCGCCGCAACAATTCGAGGGCTTGTTTGCCGGTCGAGCACACGTCGACGACGTGACCATTGATGCGCAGCGCGTCCGCCGCCGCCTCCGCGTGTGGCAGCTCGTCATCGACGTAGAGTATGTGGGCGCTCGGCACCAGTTCTCGGCCTGCCAACCGTCCTACTTTCCATTCACGCGAAACATATCAACTCGCGGGCGCGCCCACACGCGCGCCGGTCGGCGGCAGGCTCACGAGAAAGCGGCACCCCTTGCCGACTTCACTCTCCAGCACGAGATTGCCGCGGTGCATGCGGATGAGCCGCAGTGTCGTCGGCAAACCAAGGCCCGTGCCGCCCGGCTTCGAAGAAAAGTACGGGCGGAAAACTTTCGCCAACCGCTCCTCAGCAATACCGGGGCCAGTATCGATGACTTCGACTTCAACCGCCGCCCCGTTGCCGGAGCGGGTTCGCACGATGAGTTCGCCGCCACCGCTCATCGCCTGCTCGGCGTTCCGCAACAAATTGAGAAACGCTTGGCGCAACAGGTTTTCATCGCCGTCGACGGTCGCGAGCCCTTCTTCGAGTTGGCAACGCACTTGAATTCCAGCGCGTTCCAGACCCTCGCGATTGTGCGCAATGAGATCGCTCAACAGCGAATTGAGATCGACCGGAGTCGTCTCGGTCATCTGGTGCCGAACAAAGCTGAGAAAAGAGTTGGTGATGTGCTCGATGCGGCCAATCTCGGAGCGGATAACTTCAAGGCGCTTCACCATGCGCACTTCGCGCGGCGTCGCCGGCTGACTCCACTCTTCAAGCAGCAGTTGCGCACTGATATTTAGCGTCGACAGCGGGTTCTTGATCTCGTGCACCAAGGCGCCAGCGAGCCCCGCGACGTCTTGATCCCAGCCGCCGAGCTCGCGAGTGTCTATACGAGGCACGGCGCACCTCCGCTAATTTCGTCGATCTCCATCTCCATCCGCGCGAAGTGCGATCGCGCCCCCCGCCATGGCGTGGCCGCCGCCGTCAACTTTCCTTCTCGTCGGGCTTCTTTTCTTTGTCGCCACCGTCCGCAGCCTCGGCGGGTTTTTCCTTGAGGAGGCGGGTGCGCACGCCGCGGATCTGCGCTTTCGTGCCGGGCTCCAGGAGGATCGCGAGGCCACCGCGCTCGCGCCACTTCTCAGCTTCGCCGATCGGTTGTTTCGAGGTGAGATCCAAGAAACTCAATTCGCCATCGATCATTGTCGCCCGCAGTTTGATCCAGTCGGGCGGCAAATCCCGAGTTAAGGCGCGCACGCCGTTGCGGGCGACAAACCCAAAGCGCGCCGGCTTGCCGACTACGTTGATCTCGAACTCAATCTCAAAGTTCAACCAATTGTCTTCGCCGATGACGACAACCGCGGGCTTGGTCGCGTCGGGCTTGTTTTCGCCCGTCAACACGCTGGAGTCGTCGGCCAACGTCCAGACCTCATAGCCATCTTCTTCGTAGTCGGTGGTCGCGATGGCAGCGAGATCGACGTCGACATAGGCCACGTCATCCCGCCGGGCGGCCCTGCGCTCCTCTTGTTGCTGCTTGTAAGGATCCATCAGCTTGTCGATCTCGCCCGCGATCTCCTTGGCGAACTTTGTTTTCTCGAAGCGATCCGGGAACGAAACGAGGACGCCGATCGCCTGCGCGTACTCTTGTCCATCCGCGAAATGGCGCGCGAGCGAGAGGATGTTTTTCGAGAGCGCGTCGGCCTGTCCGACCAGTCGAATCTCGTCGAGCTTCGCTTGATACAGAGCAGCCACCTGACACTCCTCGTAATACTGGATCTGAAAACCGGACTCGAGCAACTCGGTCGCCTCCGGATAGTCGCCCTTCGCGATCTCGGCGTCGACGAGCGGCACGAGCGCCGCGAGTTCCGCCTCACCCATCTTTTCCCGATCCGCCTTGCGGTCGGCGATGAGTTTCTCGATCTCCGCGGCGAAGCGGGTGTCGCGCGCACCGCCACGCTGGATCTCGAGCTGCTGAATGTGCAGCGCGTGCTGGGTCGGATCTTTGAGGATTGCCGCCTTGATGGACTCGAGGTTTTTCGCGATGCGTGCCTCGCGATCCGCCTTCGCTTTCTGACGCGCCTCTTCCGCTTTCTCTTCAGCCGACATCACCGGCTGTTCTGGCTCAGTGTTCGACGGCGGCGCGACGGGCTTTGTGCAACTCGTCGTCGTAACAAATAGCGCCAGCGTGGCGACTGACACCCAAGCGCCAAAAAACGCGAAGCTCGAGAAGAGTCCGTGCCTCAGTCGACGAACTGCAGAACATTCATTTGAACCCATGAGACTCCTCGACGACTCTTCACCAACGACTCGACCAAATCTCAACTGCGAACTACAAGCCTCTACATTCACGCGCTGCACAGGATGGCAGCTATAGTTTGCGCCGAGCAAGGTCTCTTCTGCTTATCATTCCGACGGTTAGATCGTCCGTTCCGCAGCGGCGAGCATGCGCGCAATCACGTCCGACTCGCCGCCTACCAGCCGACAACCCGCGGCGTTTGCGTGGCCGCCACCGCCGAATTGCGCCGCCAAGCCAAAAACCGGCCGCGCTCCGGCGCTGCGAATCGACACTTTATAGTTTCCCGAAGAGAGTTCAACGAAAAGGATTAGGATCTCTGCGCCGGCCACCGCTCGGAGCGCGTCGACGATCCCATCGAGATCGACGAGCGCGATGTCATGCCGCGCGCGATCAGCTTCCGTCACCACCGCGTAGAGAATGCGACCCGCCGCCGCTTGACGAAGTCCCGCGAGAACTTCCCCTTCGAGTCGCATGCGATTTATCGAGAAGCTCTGGAAGAGTCGTTTGCGCAGCGCTTCCGGCGCCGCGCCCCACTCCACCAGTCGTGCGACGCCATCGAACGCGAGCGCATCCGTCGCGCTGTTACTAAACCAACCTGTGTCGGAGGCGATCGCCACGAACAAGGGCTCCGCGATGGTCTCGAGCACCGCGCCGTGGGTGGCCGTCGTCCAGCCGGCGAGTAACTGTTCGACGACTTGGAGGACGAGCAACCCCGTGGCGGGGCTGGTCGGCACCGACCAACTCTCGGCGCTGTCGATCAGATCACCCGCTACGTGATGATCGATCACCCACCGCGGCGCAGCCGATTTGAGCGCGAATTCGCGCAGACTGCCGAGTCGTTTCGACTCCGACGTGTCGACGACGACGATGAGATCGGCGTCGGCGAACCGACGCGCGGTCTCGGCGCCGCGACTCGGGTCGTACACTTCGATCGAACGATCTCGATCCAAAAACTCCAAAGTCTGCGGTGCTGGGTCGGTGATGAGAAGTCGCGGCGCTGCGCCGAGCGCGCGCAACGCCCGCGCGAGCCCCAACTCAGAGCCCAACGCATCGCCGTCGGGCTGCAAGTGCGTGAGAAGCAGCGGTCGGCGCGCGCGGCGCAGAGCGGTGATCAGCGCTGCGGGAGGCGACGCGAAGTGACTGAGACGCGGCATGTTTAGCTTCTACAGAAAGACCTCGCCGCGGTCGGCGCGAGATGGTTGGGCGGAGTAGCGGTCGCAACTGCACCAAAAACTTTGCGGCCCTAAAGTTACTCGCACTTTTTAAAAGCGCAACGGCGCCGCGCACCCGCGCCTTGTGGCGCGCCCCGCGCCAAAACAGCTGACAATTGCGGCGGCCTGTGGAATACTTTGCGAAAAGTCAACACTCCCGGCAGTTCGACGACAGCGCATGCTGTCTTGAAAAGCGAGGTGACATGGAATTGGGACGAAAGATCATGAACCTGCGCAAGGACCTAGGCTCGGCGCAGCGCGTGTTCGCAAATGTTTCGACGGTCACGCCGAGCGCGCTTTCTCGCATCGAATCCGGCCAGCATCAGCCGCGCGGCCCAGCCGCGTTTCACATCGCGCGGAACCTCGGTGTCACTGCGGACTATCTGCTCGACGATACCGCCTCCTATCCGCCGCCAGCGCGCGAGATTCTCGCGAACTTGAAGAACACGACCCACAAGGAACCGCGCAAACATCGACTCGCCGTGTCGAAGCGCGAGAAACAAATCATCGAGTCGCTGCGCGAACTCGAGTCTGAACGGTTGGTCTTGTTGCAAGCGTGCCTCGCCGCGCCGCGTCCGACCTGCCGCTACGCCGCATTCTTACTCGGCGCCGGCACAAGTCTGCCAGGAACCGAAGAACAAGAGATGCGGGAATTCCGGTTGCGACTCTTCGTCGAGATGCAGAAACTCACGCAGGAATAGCCATCGCGGCGCCGCGCCGAAATCTCTTCAGCGCCATCTTCCAGCGCGGTGAATGAGGATTCAGCGCGCGTGACGCTGCGCTGCTTCCGCATAGGCCGCGCCGATACTCGCGGGCGAATCGGCGACGACGGCGCCGGCCCGCCGCAGCGCTTCAACCTTGCTCGCCGCCGTCCCTTGTCCGCCACTCACGATGGCGCCCGCATGCCCCATGCGTTTCCCAGGCGGCGCCGTGCGACCGGCGATAAAGGCCGCGACCGGCTTTTTCATGTGGGCCCCGATGTACTCGGCGGCCTCCTCCTCGGCGCTGCCACCGATCTCGCCGACCATCACGACACCTTCAGTGCCGGGGTCATCGTTGAAGAGCTTCAGAATTTCTATGAATGGGCTGCCGATGATCGGGTCGCCGCCGACCCCGACGCAGGTTGATTGGCCGTATCCGCGCGCGCTGAGTTGAAAAACGGCTTCGTAGGTCAGCGTACCGCTCCGCGACACAACGCCAACTTTCCCAGGCTTGTGGATGAACCCAGGCATGATGCCAATCTTGCATTCGCCCGGCGTGATCACACCCGGACAGTTCGGTCCCACCAGTCGCACCCCCGCGGCGCGCACCGCGGCTTTTGCGCGTGCCATGTCGAGCGCCGGAATGCCCTCGGTGATGCAAATGATGAGCGGCACGCCGGCCTCCGCCGCTTCCATGATGGAGTCGGCAGCGCCTGCGGGTGGCACGAAAATCACCGTCGCGTCCGCGCCGACTTCTGCGCGCGCTTGGCTTACCGTGTTGAATACCGGGCGATCCAAATGTTTCTCACCGCCGCGACCCGGTGTGACGCCGCCAACGATACGCGTGCCGTATTCGAGACACTGTTCGCTGTGAAAAGTGCCCGTCTTGCCGGTGAAGCCCTGCACAACGACCCGCGTGTTCTTGTTGACCAGAATACTCATGACATCCTCCTACCGCGCGCGGCCGCGACCGCTTTGCGCGCCGCGTCACTCAGATCGACGGCTGGCGTGATGTCGAGACCTGCCGACTCCAACAACTTCTTGCCTTCTTCCACTTTGTTGCCTGCCAGTCGGACGACGAGCGGCACTTTCAGCGTCAGCGTCTTGGCGGCCTCGATGATGCCGGACGCGATGAGATCGCATCGCACAATGCCGCCGAAAATATTCACGAGTACGGAGCGGACTTTCGGGTCCGCGAGAATGATGCGAAACGCCTCGCCCACGCGCTCCGCCGTCGCCCCACCACCGACGTCCAAAAAATTCGCCGGCAACCCGCCTTCGTGTTGGATGATGTCCATCGTTGCCATTGCGAGGCCCGCGCCGTTCACCATGCAACCGATGTCGCCGTCCATGCTGATGTACGACAGGTCGGAACGGGCGGCGCGTAACTCTTGTGGGTCTTCCTCGTCGGGATCGTGGAGCGCTTTGTTTTCGGGGTGACGAAAGAGCGCGTTGTCGTCGAACACGATTTTCGCGTCGAGCGCTCGCAGCTTGCCGTCCCGCGTCTCGACCAGTGGGTTGATCTCAGCGATCGAGCAGTCTTCGGCAAGATACGCGGTCGCCAACCTTGTCGCGATGGTCGCGAACTCATTGATCTGGCGATTCGCGAGCCCGAGTCGCGCCGCGAGCCGGCGGCCTTGAAACGGATGCAATCCGGCGACCGGATCGATGGTTTCGTACAAGATCGCCTGCGGCCGAGAACGCGCAATTTCTTCGATATCCATGCCGCCCTCGGCACTCGCCATCATCACGGGCGTCTCGCGCCGCCGATCGATGACGACTCCAAGATAAATCTCGCGGGCGATGTCGCAGCCCTTCTCAATGAGCACGCGGCGCACCCGTTGCCCTTTCGGCCCGGTTTGATGCGTCACGAGCTGCATGCCGACAATAGCCCGCGCCGCAGCCTCGACGTCCGCCACGCTCTTGAGCACTTTGACTCCGCCGCCTTTGCCGCGGCCCCCGGCGTGAATCTGCGCCTTCACGACCACGACGCCGGAGCCGAAACTCCGCGCAATCTCGACCGCCTCGACGACTTCCGTCGCGACGCGACCCTCCGGCACTTCGATGCCGTGCCGACTCAGCACGGCTTTGGCTTGGTATTCGTGAATCTTCACGCAGCGGCCTTTCACCCCAACAAGAAACGGTCGCGGGAGCGAACTGTGATTCCGACCCGAAAGCTCGCCACTCTCGCGATGCGCGGCAACATCTCATCCCCGGGACTCCGCCGTCTATATGAAAACTCAGAATAGTCGGGTGCGCGGCCGGCCGCGCGCGAACCGCCGATCCGCAGGACCAGGCGCCAGCCGCGAGCGGCAATTCCGACGGTCTTCGCGCTCTGTCTCAAGTTCACCGCCGCCCACTCTCGATAAGACTCTAGGGTGAATTCTGGCCGGGCCAGACACCTGCGTCCGTTGCCCGCTTCCCGTCGGTAGTTGCCGGGGGAGCCGTGCTCGCCAGTAGTACACATAGAGGAGCGTTGCGATGATCGTCCGTCGTTCCAATCGAACCCAGACGTGCATGCTGGTTGTTCTCGCGCTATTGTTCGCGAGCTCCTGCACATCCCTCGAGCGCCGGACGCGCAGCGAGTTGAGCAGCGCCGAAAGCGCACTCGGCACGCAACCGGAAGAGGCGCTCCGACGCGCGACGATGGTGCTCGCCAAACAACCGCGCGAGTTGCGAGCGCACCGCATCAAGGCGCAGGCGCATGCGGCGCTCGGACAACAGCCGGAGGCGCTCCGTGAATGGCAATTCCTCTACGCGAATCGCGCCGCGCTCAAACCGTCGGAACTCGAGTTGACGCTGAGAAACCTCGGACTCACGCACTTGCTAGTGCTCGGCGACTTGCCGGATCGAGTCGATGCCGTGCCGGCCGGCAGCCTGCGCGACGCGTTGAGCGAAGCGTTGACCGCCTTCAGCGCGCTCATCGAGCTGCACCCACAAGACGCGGACGCGCGGTTCGGCAAGGCGGAGTGTCAGTTTCGAATCGGCATGTTCGCACGCGCACACGAAATGATGGAGTCGCTCCTCGCCGCGTCCCCCGACAATTTTGCGTACCAGTACCTCCACGCGCGTGTCGCCGAGCAGCTCGTCGGCGCGACCGTCGAAACCGTCAACCGATACACGCGCGTCGCGCTCGGCGGAGATACCAAGTACTCACGCCAAGCGGCAACACATCTCGTGTGGCTCGCTGGCCAACGTGGCATTGCTCCGGAACTCGCGGCTGAGCTGCGCAAAGCCCTGGAGTCGTGCCGACAAGAATCGCCGGAACTGCGGAACCAGCTCGATCGCTGGCACGCGGAGAACGCGCAACGCGAAGCGGACGCCGAGAGCGAGCGGCTCGCTCGCGAGGCGAACCAAGCGCGTCAACGCGGCAACTGGCTCCGTGGCTGGGAACTGCTCAACGAGTCGGAAGCAAGTCCGAAGCACGAGGCCAATCGAATCGAGTACGCGCAAGCGTGGGCCAACGCGCTCAACGATAGCGCGCGCAAGTGTCTTGCGAACGAGAGCAGGGACTTGGTGCTGCCGACCCTCGAGGGTTACGCCAAACTCCCGGTCACGCTGCTCACGACTGAGCTGCGAGCCGAGCAGGAGGAACTCGCGCTGAAGCTGCGTTCCATCGCCAGCATCGTCATCACGGAAGACGCACTGCGCCGTGCTCGCGAGACGCTCGAACAACGACGCGGCCCGGAGGCGCTCGAAATCCTCGACGAAGTCGCCGAACAAGTTCCGGCCGAGCTGCTACAGCAGTTCGAACTCGCCTACGCCGAAGCTCTCGCGAATTGGCAACGTGACGGCGAAGCGCTCGATCTGCTCGATCGCCTGCAACGCGACGGCGCCCTCGCCGCGCGCATGGACGAGCCTGTCTATCGGCTCTATGGCGTGCTCCTAGCGCGCACCGGCCGCGGCGAAGAAGCCGAGAAAGTGCTCGAAATGGTGCCGCTGCATCTCTTCAATAACGAAGCGTTCGAGGCGCTGCTGCTGTCGCTCGAGCAACGCGGCAACTGGGAAGCGGTGCTCGCCCGCCTGCAAGGCCTCAGCGTCCTACCGGAGCAGTATCGGCCGCTCCTGATTCGCTGCGCTTCGCAAGCGGCGGCGCGCCGGTTGCGAAGCGGTGACGCCAAAGAAGCGTTGGCACTGCTTGACGCTTATCTTCGAACGGAAGACTTCAGTCACGTCGAAGTGCAGCCGGTTTACCTACAGATCCTGATCGGATCCGAGGACTACGAGCGCGCGACCGACCTCATCTTGACCGCCGACGCCAGCCTACTCGACATGATGCCGGCGCACTTGATCGACACGGTCAAGAGTAAGGCCGAGAAGAAGCTCTCCGCGGATCAGCGCTTCAGTCTCTATCTCGCACTTTCGAAACGGGGCGCCGATGCGGATCTTGAACAACGACTGAAGGACATGTGGCCGAGCTACGGCAATTACTACCCAACGCCGGGTAATTACGTGCTGCGCTACAAGATTCAGCTCGTGACGCAAAAGGATGGCGAGGGCGAGATCGAGAAACTGGAGCAGCAGCTCACCTGGGATACAGATCACTTCAAAGTTCAGCAGGTCAAGGGAACGAACGAAGAGTGGCGCTTCGAGCGCGGCGTTTGGACCATCTCGTTTGGGGGTCGCACGCAACGCATTCCAGTGCGCGCGAGCGGCACCCCGCCCTACCCAGTCGAGCAGTTTCAAATGGATGGATCGACGTGGAGCGCGCAGATCATGGCTGCCGGCGTGGATGCGGAAGTCAGCGGTAAGACTTACTGCGCGTGTCTCAAGGTGCGGATCATCAACGAAGCGCAGCAAGACCAGTACTCGGAACTCACGCTTGCGCCCGAAGTCGGCGTCGTACTGCGCGAGGACTACCGCTACGCCGCCAAGGTCAAATCGCTCGAGTTGTTGAGTTTCGTGCAAGTGCGCTAAGAGTCCGCGCAGCCGCCGTCAGATCTCGGCCGCCGAATGTGAACGAAACTCTGCGCGGACCCGGCGCGAACAGCAGCGCGACGACATCACTCCGACTTCTTGACCAGCGGGTGATCTGGATTGAGTTCGCGGGCGCGATTGAAGAATTTCGCCGACTCGGCCTGCTGTCCGAGTTCCGCTAGGATTTGGCTGTAGAGCACGAGTTGCTCGACGGTCGGCTTCGGTCCTTCAATGGCTTTCTTCGCCCAATCGCGCGCGGCCTCGCGCTCGTGGATTGCAAAATACACGAGCGCAAGGCGATGGAAAAACTCTGTCTCGCTGGCCGCTAGTTTCTCGCGCAAGTCTTTGAGACTCTTATTGTGCGCGTGCGCCGAAAAAGGCAAGTCACTGCCGATCGGCAGCTGGGTGCTGTCGAGCAGCGTCAGACCTTCGCGGAATTTTCTGAGTCGATCACTCCCGTCTTGAAACACGCGAATCGCGTCGCGGCACTGCTCGGTGCGCTCCGCTACCGAGAGGCTCGGCGAGTACAGGGCGCCATGAAATTTTGCGTGCCCAAGCTCCAACCACGCGTCCGCGTAATTCGGATCGAGATCGATCGCGCGCTGAAAGGTCGGGATCGCGCTCTCGTAGTCGCGACCGAGGACGAAGATTCGGCCGAGGTGATAGTACGCGAGCCGCAAGATTGATTCCTCGCCTTCGAGGGGCACGCGGCGAAGTGCGCGGCGAAACCACTCAGTGGCGGCGGCCGGATCGGAACGTACTTGGTATGCGATTATTCCGAGACTGACAAACGGCGGCAAGCACGACGGATCTTCGTCGATCGCTTTGCGAAACAGCTCCTCCGCCGCGGCGATGCTGCCGTCACTCCAAAGCATGTTGCCCTGGCGAAAGTATTCGCTCGCGCGCACACGATGCGGATTTTCGTCTTTGCGATTGAGGTGGTACGCGAGCGCACTTTCACTGCGACTGCGATGCTCCTGCCACCACGCATGCCAGCGATTGACGGCGGCGAGCTTGAGTTCTGCGCTCGCAGCCGGGTCGCAGTCGAAACGCTCCCCCGTGTATTCTTCGAGTTTCATGAGCGCGAGCCGCTGCACTTCGACGTCGTCGACGTTGAGCGCTTCGATCAGTGTGTTGAGACCGATGTAGATGCCCGCGTCGCCGAGGGCGATGGCGATCGCGAGCTGCGATTCACCCTGCGCTTGGCGATAGATATCCACCAAGTCTTGAATTCGATGTCCGACGCGCAGGACGTCGACAGCATACGCGCGCACGGCCGGTGGCTGCGAGCGATCGAGCAACAACGCCGTGAGAAGCGGATAAACGCCGTCACTCACGTCAAGCACGACGCGGCGCAAAGCTTCGAGGCGAGCGATTTCGCTGCCGCGCGTCAACGTTTGCAATAGTGCCGCGCTGTCAATCCCTTCGGCCGTCGGCAACGCGACGCGCAAGCGCTCCAATGAGACGAAGCGCACCAAGCGACCACCGCTATCACCGTCTTGCTTGATGGCCGCCTCGACACCCGCGAGCGCGAAGAAACCGAGCTGCTCGAGCGCCTCCGTCCCGCGTTTCTGACTCTCGCCATCATCACTACGTACGAGCGCGATCGCCGACGCGAGCCGTTCCGGGAAATCGCGCCGCGGCGTGAACGTGCCGTCGCTGCCGAGACCGCTCGTCTGAATGACGCGCAACACTTCCGCCGCGGGATAGCTGCCGACACCGCGCGAGAACTTGACGACCCACGCGCCCTTCAAGCCGTCGAACTCGAGCTCGCCCGTGACTTCACGCCCCTCTTTGAGCATCAGAATAGGATGCTGAGGCGCATCTTCTTTGGGAGGATTCAAGCTCCAGCGCATCACATCGCGCTTGGGTATGGTGCGGCTGCCGAGTCGACGTGTGAGCTCGAGTTGATTCGTGCGCAAATCGACGACGCGCCCCTCGAGCGTCTGGCCGTCGATCAGTACCAACCCGACGGTTTCGACGTCGGCCGCCCACGTTGCGCCGGTGACCCCGCTCAGGGCAAGGGAGGCGGCGGCGATCAGCAGCCAACAGTATCGGCGGTCGCGCCAGCGCGCGCTCCGGGCCGTGGGTTTATCCGACGTCGACATTCGATCGGCACTCCTTCTTGTTCCTCGGAATCTCGGGTTCGGCGCAGGCGACCGCGCCCGACCACCAAATAGAGACATCTACCCGCCAATTGTCAAACTGCGGTCACAGCCGCGCCAACCGACCTGGAGCGCCGCCGCGAACGCTCAAGAATTCGCCGCCCCGTCACCCAGCCGGGTCTTGAGGTTGTACTTCTTATACAAATGGCGAAGTTGATCATAGCTAAGGCCGAGTTCATCGGCGGCGGCGCGTTGATTGCCGGCGCAGGCCTTCAGGGCGGTCGACAAGAGTTCGAGTTCGAACTGGGACACTTTGTCGACAAAATTCTGGGGCGGCTTGGACAGGGTGGCGCCGGAAACGTCGCCAAGTTCGAGCCGCACCTCCGCCGCATCGATGCGCGGCTTGTCACTCGCACACAACAATCGTTCGACGACGTTCTTCAGCTCCCGAACGTTGCCTGGCCAATCGTAGTGCGCGAGCGCATCGAGCGCTTCGGGGCTGAATTCGCGCGCCCGCAGCCACGGGACTTCGGCGGCGAGCTGTTGGCGAAAATGTTCGACGACGAGCGGTATGTCCTCGAGTCGCTCGCGCAAGGGAGGTAAACGCAAAACCTTGAAACTCAGGCGATCGTAGAGGTCGCGGCGAAAACGGCCCGCGTCCATGAGCGTCTCGAGATCCGCATTCGTGGCGGCGACGAGTCGCACGTTTACCTGCACGGTTTCGGTGCCCGCCACGCGCTCGAATTTCTTGTACTCGAGCACGCGCAGAATCTTCTCCTGAAACTCCGTTGCCATATTGCCGATCTCGTCGAGAAACAACGTGCCGCCGCTCGCGAGTTCGAAGCGACCGATCTTGCGGCGGTCGGCGCCGGTGAACGCGCCCTTTTCATGACCGAAAAGCTCGCTCTCGAGCAGGTTGCCGTTGAACGAAGCGCAATTGACCGTCACAAATGGGCCGTCGTGACACTCGCTCGAATAGTGAATGAGCGCCGCGATGAGTTCCTTGCCGGTGCCGCGCTCCCCGCGGATCAACACCGGACGCGGGATCGCTGCCACCCGCCGCGCTTCATCGACGACCTGTCGGAACGCCCGGCTCTCGCCCACCATGCTGTACTTCCGCCGGAACTCCGATTCGTAAAAATCGGCCTTCTTCCGCAACGCCTGATTCTCGGCCGTGAGCCGACGATTCTCTTCCACGACCTTCTGCAAACGACGAATCTTTTCGACGGATGCTTCGAGATGTTTCTCGATATAGAGATCCTTCTCGAGCACTTCGGTCGCGCCGAGTTGAATCGCGCGCGCGCCATCGGTCGCCGATCCTTTGCCAGTCAAAATGAGCACCGGAATCGTCTCCGACAGCGCTTTCATTTGGCGCAATAACTCGAGCCCGCTCGGCGCCCGCGGCCCGAAATCGAGGTCGAGGATCACGATCGACAAGGACTCAGCGTGGTCGCGAAACAGCTTGAGGCCGGTCTCGTAGTCACTTGCTTCGAGAATCTCATAGCCCAATTGCTGAAGCACACCCCGCACATAGGTGCGCACTTCCGGCTGATCATCGACAATGAGGATCCGATTGACGGCGCCCTTGACCATGCTCGTGTTTCTCGTCGCGGTTGTGTGCACGCGGAAGCGTTTACGAATCGACTGTTGAGGAGCATACGCCGCTCGGCGCGAACTGAAAAGATCGCACGACCGACTCGCGCCGCACGACTCAAATACCAAGATCCTCGCCAATCTCCTCGAGAATGAGCGCCTGCGGCTCATGCAACAACTGCGAGCGAATCGCCAAATTTACTAAGCTTTCGCTGATACTCGGCTCGAGCGGCAGCCAACAGCGCACCGTGGTACCGCTCCCATAGCGGCTCGACACTTCGACGCGCCCACCATGGTCCTCCAGAATGCGTCGCGTATGGGCGAGACCGATGCCGGAGCCCATCGGTTTCGTCGTGAAGCCGAATTGAAAAATGCGTTCGAGATCGCCCTCGGCGATACCAACGCCATTGTCGACGAAATCGACGGTCACCCAGCGGCGGGCATGCGTGGTGGTCGTGCGGATCACCCCCGATGCTTCCCCTGCCGCAACCGGCGCGACCGTCGTGCTCGACGGCGAGGGCGGCACGTCGGCGACCTGCACGCGAATGATGACTTCGCCCGGCTCCGCGGCGCCAGCCTGCGCCGCGCGCACGCGTACCGCTTCGAGGCCATTGAGCAGCAAATTGAGAAACGCCTCTTGCATCGAATCGATGTCGCAACTCACGAGCGGCAGTTGTGGCGCATCGTCGCGGCGAATTCGCGTGCCGTCGGCGCTGCTTTGCGCCACGAACACAATGCGATCGATGAGTCGCGTCACGTCGACGCGCTCGAGTCGCATCGGGTTGGGTCGAATCGCGCTCAAGAACACGACGAGATCCGCGTAGATCTGCTCATGATCGGCGCGAATTCCGAGCAGGTCTTCGCGCGCGGCGGCGTGCTGCGATTCCGCTTCTTCATCACAAAAGCGGCGCAGCCGATCCCCCACGACACCCATGAAGTTCTTGATGCGATGCGCTTGCGTAAGCGTTTCTTCGATCATCTGCACGCGGCCGAGTTCGACCAAGAACTGCGCGTAGTAGCCGCGCCGCTCGGGCTCGATCTCGAGCAAACGAACCAACGTCGCTTGCGCGGCGGCGAAGCGTTTACTCGCAACTTCCACGACCGCCAAGTTAAACAGGGCCGTCGAATCGCGCGGATCACTGCGCGCGGCTTGCTCCAGATCGCGAAGCGCGCGCGCGCTGTCGCCTTTGAAGAAATGAACGACGCCACGGCTCGCTTTGAGACGCGGGAAATCAGCCGCGATACGCTCGACGCGCGCGAAGGCGCTCAAGGCCTCATCAAAACGATCGGCCTCGCGGAGCAACATGCCGTAGAGCAATAAAGTGTGGGCAGACTCCGGCGCGCGTGCGATTGCAGTCTCGACCGCCGACAGCGCGCCGGTCAGGTCTTTGCGGTTGTAGAGTGCAACGGCAAGATTGTGCCAAGTACGAAAATCCGCGGCGCCTTTCAGTATGCGCGCTTGCAATCGACCGACGGCGACGTCGGGATCGGCGCGCAATATTTGCACGGTATCGGCGGGTACGTTAGACGGTGCGGCGCTCTTGAGCGGGTCGCGATTCATGCGGCGATTCTCGATCTTCAGTACGACCGGTGCAAGTCAGTGCTCAATCCCTTTGCAGATTACAACCAGTTCCGGCATGATCGCGCGTCGGCTGCGTGTTTCGACGAAGCGGATTGACTCGACGAACTCGGCAGCCGGATGCCGAACGGTGAATCGAACGCCAGCTTTGCTTGGGATTCGAACAAATCCCGTGAGCAGGTCGACTCTAAATTCTTGGAAGGGCGCGTCATGCCCCGCAAATATCTGCGTGATCTCGGCCGCGGCGACAGCGTGCAGGAGATTTTTCTCGTGGAAGCCGCGAACTACAAGCAAGCGCGCAACGGCAGCTGTTTTATCCAAATGACGTTGCGCGACTCTTCGGGCGCGATGCGCGCGTTGCGCTGGGAGGCGAATCGCGAAGAGTTTCGGCTCGTCGAACAGCAACCGTTTCTCTTGGTGGGCGGACGCATTGAGGAATACCAAGGCAATCTGCAGATCATCGTCGACGAAATGACTTCGCTGTCTGCGGGGGATGCAAAAGTCAACCCGGCGGAATTCCTCCCACACACGAAGATTCCCATTGAACGCATGCAGGCGGAATTCGATGAACTCGTGCGGGCCATTCCGAATCCCGCGGTCCGGCGATTAGTCGAAGCCGTATTGGCGCGCCCAGGTCTGCGGAAGAAGCTCGCGACGGCGCCGGCCGGGAAAGTTTTGCATCACGCCTACATCGGCGGTCTGCTCGAGCACGTGCTCGCGCTTTCACGTTTGGCCGACAAGGTACACGGCCTCTATCCGTGGCTTGATCGCAGCCTCCTCATGGCGGGTGTCGTCCTGCATGATCTCGGCAAGACGGCGGAGTTGACGTATGACACGGGGTTTGGCTACAGCGATGCCGGGCAACTGCTCGGGCACATCACCTTGGTGAGTAGTTGGATCGAGGAAGCCGCGCAGAAACTTGGCGACATCGATGCCGAACTCTTGCTCGAACTCCAACACATCGTCGTGAGCCACCACGGCAAACTCGAGTTCGGCTCGCCGAAAATCCCAATGACCGCCGAGGCGTTGGCGCTGCATATCATCGACAACCTCGACGCCAAACTCGCCGGCTTTCTGCAAGCCTTCGAGGATGTCCGCCAAGAGCCAGGCTCGAGCCGCTGGGGCGAGTTTAGCCCGATGCTCGGCTGCCGACCGTTCTTCCCGGAACATCTGGCCCGGGCGCTCGCTCCCCCGCCGACCCGCGCTGGCGCGTCCCCGCGAAAGTCAGATGCCGGTAAACCGGGCGAGCTTTTGTTCGGACAGTAGCTGCGCGCTGGTCCGCGGGGTGTTGCCTCAACACCACTCTCGGCCTCTGGCTCGTAACGGTAGGTGCGCGAACCCTTTGCTTAGAATCGCGCTGCTACTAGGCCGCGGACTAGAGCTTCCCTGAAGCGATCCCCCGGCGCCCTCGCCGTCGCGTTCGTCCATCCGCACTTCCCGCAAAGCCCACCGCCTTCGTCTGCCGATATTGATCTCAGATTCCACCGGGTCTGAAAGTGACGTGACGTGCCCATTTTTTCAAAGCAGCGGAACAATTCCAAAACGCTTCGAATCGTGCTCGAAGTTTTCACGCCCGAACGTGTGCGCGAAATCGCGGAACGTATCGGCCTCGAGCCATCGCCCGGCGCCGCTACCGCAGCGCTCCGCCGCCAGATCACGCGCTCGGGTCGCATGAGTGTCGAACGGTTGTTGCAGCTC
The DNA here is from genome assembly GCA_046154185.1 of Planctomycetota bacterium. Taxonomy (GTDB): domain Bacteria; phylum Planctomycetota; class UBA8108; order UBA1146; family JAJFFE01; genus JBJXGE01. Next base: position 85,369 of record JBJXGE010000068.1, on the reverse strand, counting down.
GCTAGCGTCTTTGAGTTGCAGGACGTGTGTCGCAACCTCGATTTGAGCACCCAGGGTCGGGACCCAGCGACGCTACGGCAACGCATCCTGCACGGTCCCAACATGCCAGTCTTCCAAGACAACAACTCCGCCGAAGAGCTGCCGCTCGAGGTTCAGCAGGAGTTGCGCGCCCGCCGGAGTCACAAGCGCATGCGACGCTTCGGCCGTTGGGTGCAGTGGTCGCTGGGCACCGCAGCCTGGAGCGCATTTGGCGGATCGATGTACTACGCGCTGGTCTGGATCCTCGCGGCCGACCCGCAAACGCGACTCCTCTTCGCCGCCGGCGGCGCAGTCACGACGGGATTGCTGCGGCTTTTCCACTTGGGCAGATTCTGGGGCATCGTCGCGTTCACTGCGCCGCTCACGATCGCCACTCTGTTCGGCGAACAACACGAGTTCCTCGAACTCCCCGAGACGAGCGCCGGCCGGTTGATGTTTGTCTGGGGTATCGCGATGGCGACGGGCGCCATTATGGGCATCGCGCAGGACCTCACGCGTGACGACGGCTGAGCCGCTCGCATTGAAAAGCGGTCGTTAGCGCCTCGCGTTCATCGACCATGAGCAACGCGTGCTGTTGCGACGCCAGCTCCGCTCGCTCCGCCACACTTGGGACCTAATTGTCGCGACGCCGCAACAGTTACTCGGATCCGCCGTCGCCGAGCGCCAACTCCATTGCTGCACGCAGCCGTGCGCGGGTTTCTTCCCGCACGCTGACGAGCGGAAGTCGTAGGATCTCCTCGATCTTTCCTTGGCAGGCCAACGCAGCCTTGATCGGCGCGGGGTTCGTCTCGACGAACAGCGACTTCATGAGCGGCAACAGTCGAAAGTGCTGTTCGCGAGCGCGCGGGACTTGACCGTCGAGCACATAATCGTAGAGATCGACCATCAGGCGTGGCGCAATATTGCTCGTCACGGAAATAACGCCGTGCCCACCCAGGCAAAGGAGCGGGAACGTCAGCTGATCATCGCCGGCCAGCACTTTGAGCTTGCCGTCCGCCAACAGACTCTCCGCCATTTCGAGATTGCCGCTCGCCTCCTTCGTGGCCACGACGTTGGGGATATCCGCCATCCGCCGGTAGGTCTCGAGCGCAATCGAAACGCCGGTCCGCGACGGAATGTTGTAGACGACTACCGGCAAGCCCACCGCCGCGACCGCGCGCACGTGCGCGAGCAAGCCATCCTGCGTCGGTCGGTTGTAGTACGGCATGATGTGCAGCACGCCGTCGGCGCCGGCCTCGAGCGCGTGGCACGTGCGCTCGACGGCTTCACTCGTCGAGTTCGAGCCGGCGCCGGCGAGCACCGGCACGCGCCCATTCGCGATGCGAATCACAAAGTCGACGATCTCGTCGTGCTCGCTGACGGACAGAGTCGCGGATTCACCGGTCGTACCGCACGGCACGAGGCCGTGGATGCCCTCGCTGATTTGCTCATCGATCAGTGCTTCAAAGGCCGACCAGTCGATGCCGTCTTCAAGAAACGGCGTGACGAGCGCGGTGTAGACGCCATTGAGCATGTCCGCCATCGCGTGCTTTCCTCTCAAGACCGGCGAACTCGCCGAGTGAACAACACATGGCGCGCCAGCACTGCCGCGAGATACTAACTGGCGCCCGCCGCGCCATCCAATCGCGCGCCGCGCTCGAAAACACTCGACGCGCGCACGCGCGTCGCAAGCCGTTCGGCCCATGCGACGTTCTCAACGGGATCTCGCCCCTCGATGAGAATTCGCAGCAGCGGCTCGGTGCCCGAATAGCGAACCAGCACCCGGCCGTGGCCAGCGAGCGCCGCCGTCGCGGCGGAGATCTCCGCGGTCACTTCCGAGAGTTCCGCGAGCGGTATCTTGCGGCTCACTTTCACGCCGATCAACGTTTGCGGATAGCGCGGAATCGCCGCGCGCAATGCGCTCAACGGCCCACCGGCCGCGCGCACCAATGCGGCGACATGCAGCCCGGTGCGAATCCCATCGCCCGTCAGCGCCTCGGGGCGATAGATGATGTGCCCCGACTGCTCGCCGCCGAGCACCGCCCCGTGCGCGACCATGTCCGCATAGACTTCGCGGTCGCCCACTTGAGCGCGAACCAGCCGAACGCCTTGCTCTGCTAAGTGGGCCTCCATGCCGGCATTCGACATTACGGTCGCAACGAGTACGTCGCCGTCGAGGCGCCGCGCTCGCTTCAGCTCGAGCGCCCATAACGCCATGACTTCATCGCCATCGACGATCGCCCCGCGCTCGTCCACGATGATCGCCCGATCGCCATCGCCGTCGAACGCGATACCGAGCGCGGCGCCGTCCGCGACCACGCGGCGCGCGAGCTCCGCGGGATTGAGGCTCCCGCAATCGACATTGATGCGCTCGCCATCGAGTTCCTCATTGATGGTCGTGACGATCGCACCAGCGCCGCGGAACGCGGCCGCCGCAACCGGCACGGTGGCGCCACGCGCGCAATCGAGCACAACGCGCATTCCCGCGAGGAGATCGAAGCCAACCCGCGCACGCGTGCGACCGACGCTCGCGAGCACGGCCGCCAAGTAGCCGTCGCGCAACTCAGGATGCGCGACCGCCGGTCGCGGCGTGCGCGGCGTCACGGTCGCCAATCGATAGAGCCGCGAGAGTTCGAGCTCCGTCGCCACGCCGAGTTTCGCGCCGCGCCGATCGAACACTTTGATGCCATTGAATTCCGGCGGGTTGTGGGAAGCCGACACGACGACACCGAGGTCGTAGTCGCGGTCGCCCACGAGCAACGACACCGCGGGAGTCGGTAGCACGCCACAACTGTGCGCACTGCAATCGCCGGCGGCAAGCGCAGTGGCGAGCGCCGTCTCGATCTCGAGGCCCGAAGTTCTCGTGTCGCGGCCGAGCAAGATGCGCGGCGTCGCCGCGTCACTCGTAGAGTGCGCGAGGCGCCCGAGCGCAGCGCCGATTCTGGCGATCGAGTCGGCTGCTAGCCAACCCCGCCCAGCAACATCTCGGATGCCGTCGGTACCGAAAATATTTGCCGATGGCGCACTCGACTCGCTCACTGATCCGTATCTTCCGTCGGCGCTTTTTCGTCCTTCACGCGATACGACACGATCGTGGCGGTCTCGACGAGCTCAACGCCCTCGGGCAACCCAATGATTTCGAGTTCGTCGCGTTCGACAGTGACGGGCTGCGGCGCAAAAGGCTTCACCAGCACGCAGATCTTCACGCGATTCTCCGCGATGCGCTTCTTCAATTCGGCGATCGCCGCCGGCGCGCCGCGAAACTTTGGCTCACGCAGGGTCAAAACAGCATCGATCACACTGACGTCCGGATCGCTCGCGTACTTGATAGGCAATGACGGCAAGGTTTCTTCGATCGAGGTATTCTCGAAGAGCAACACCACGCGGACGAGCACGGGATCGAGGCGCCCACTAAACCCGACGAACCGTTGGTATTTCAGATCCGCGACGGCGGGCGCTGGAACCCGCACACCTTCGAATGTTCGCTCGAGCTCTTGAACGCCGTCGACTCTGATCTCCTCGGTCGACAGTTGCAGTTCCTGAGCGAACCAGCGTTCGGGGCCGACGACGGCTATCTCCTCGGGCTCGACGCGCGTCTCGCGCAGCACGAGCGGCCCGTCCGGCGTGCCTTTGATCACCGGTCGCACTTTGAGTTTGCGCACAACTTCGCGGTCGAGTTCGCACTGAACGGTTTGCGGCTCCACCGCCACCACTTCGATGCCAGGCGGCAAGTCGACTTTGATCTGCTCCAGAAGGTCGACCAATCCGTTGCTCAAAGGCGGCAGGACAATATGACCCGTGAGTGTCGGCTGATCCTTGAGGCCCTGCAATTCACCTTGCTGACCCTTGAGCGTCATGGACACGACGCCAGTGAAATCCGCGCCGGGCGACTTTCCGCGCGCCACTTTCCGCGACACGATCAGAATGGGCGTCTCGACGCCCGCGGGCGCGCTGATCGACACGGAGAAGTCGAGCTGCATGCGCACGGTCGTCAATTGATAGGCGAAGCCCCACACGACGACCGCCAACAGCAACGCGAAAAGTTTGTTTCGCCAATTGCCGACGAGCATCTCGGCGAGCGGAGAGCGACTGCGACGCACCATTAGACCGCGACCTCGCTCTCAGTCTCCGCGCGATCATCCGCGAGCGCGTAGTAACGACGCAGCTCGCGCTCAAGCTGTTCACGATCGAGGTTGCGCTCAATCTCGCCGCGCACGCACAGCGACACTTCGCCGCGTTCCTCACTCACGACAATGATGATGGCGTCCGTCTCCTCTGACAGGCCGAGCGCGGCGCGATGCCGAGTGCCGGCCCACGGTCCAAGCTGTTGGTTTTCCGACAGCGGAAAAAGGCTACCGGCCGCGGCGATGCGGCCGCGCTGAATGACCACCGCGCCGTCGTGCAATTCCGTGCCCGGATAGAAAATCGTGCTCAAGAGTTCGCTGCGTACTTCCGCATCCAGCGCGGTGCCTCGCTCGACATAGGCTTGCAGCGAATCTTCGCGCTCGATGGCCACCAGTGCGCCGACGCGGTTCTTCGCCAAGCGAAAAACGGCGCGGATCAACTCCTCGGTGACTTTGTGCTCGTCGCTCACGAACTCGCCGAAAAACTGCGACTGGCTGATACGTGCGAGCCCGCGTCGCAGCTCTGGCTGCAAAATAATGATCAGCGCGGTAATGGAAGTCGGCGTGAAGATCGAGATCAGCCAGTTGATTCGATCGAAGCCGAACAGCTCGGAAACCTGCGTGAAAACGATGGCCGTCAGCACGACGAAAATAGCGAAACCCTTCAAGATTCCGGCGCCGCGCGTGCCCTCGCAAAACACCATGAAGTAGTAGATTCCCAAATAGACCAGCAATAGCTCGACGACTACGGTCCAGCCGGCCTTTGACAGCACGAACTCAAATAAGCTCGACATCAGCGCAACTCCTCAGCGCGACTCAAGGCGATGGCCGACAAGGTTTCGATCAGTCGCACCGTCGCTGCCACATCATGCACGCGCACCCACGACGCTCCGAGTACGTACGCGGCGGCGACAAAGGCAAGCGATGCCGGAAGGCGCTCGCTCGGTGGGGCGCCATCGCCGTCGTTACCGCGCGGCACGGCAAACGGCGGTTGCCGCAGAAACGACTTCCGCGAGGCGCCAACCATCATCGGCAAGTCTTCGACGGCAAGGTAATCGAGATGGGCCATCAGGCGGTAGTTGTCTTCGCGCGACTTGCCAAAACCGAGACCGGGGTCCAGAACGAGCCGATCGCGGCGAATGCCTGCCGCCAACGCCGCGGCCACGCGCTCGGCGAAAAAACCTCGCACGTCGTTCAGTAGGTCGGTGTACCGCGGCGCCACTTGCATCGTGAGTGGGCGGCCTTGTCGATGCATGAGCACGACCGTGAGCTCACGCTCCGCCGCGAGCACGGCGAGCCGCGAGTCGTCACGCAGCGCCGCAGTGTCGTTGAGCATCGTCGCGCCGCGATCGGCGGCGGCGCGCGCAACTTCATGACGGCGCGTGTCGATCGATATCGGCAGCCCATCCCGGCGCAGTTCGTCGAGCACCGGTACGACCCGCGCGAGCTCTTCGTCGACCGAGATTTCCGCGGCGCCAGGGCGCGTCGACTCGCCGCCGATATCGATGGCGTCGGCGCCGGCCGCTCGCAGATCGTGGGCGTGAGTCACCGCGGCGCGCACATCCAAGTAATGCCCGCCGTCCGAAAACGAGTCCGGGGTCACGTTCAGGATTCCGAGAACGCGCAAGCGCTGCGCTCGCAACATGGCGCGGTCGTGCTTTCACGGCGAGATTGCCAGCACCGGATCATAGCCGAATGGCGGGGCGTTAAGTACCGCCGGGGAAACGGCGGCGCCAATGGCTCCGCGGTGCGAAGTGCGCGGTGCGTTCAGCACGGCGCGACGGCCTGCTCGGACTTGAGCGCGGGGGCGATCAGTGCGGCGACTTCTTCGCCCGAAAGAGTTTCATCTTCGAGAAGCGCCCGCGCGATGATCTCGACGTCCTCTGCGTGTTGCTCGATGACGGTTTCCGCCTCCGCGTACGCTTCCTCGACCAGCCGGCGGATCTCGCGATCGATCTCGCGCCGCGTCTCGGCGCCGAGCGGCTCGATGCCCCGCGACTCTTCGAGTTGCATTGGGGCGACGCTGCGCTTGTAAGCAATCGGCCCGACGCGCGCGCTCATGCCCCACTCGCAAACCATTCGGCGCGCGAGCTCGGAAGCGCGTTCGAGATCGTTCGAAGCGCCGCTCGACACATCCCCGCAAAACCGTGCCTCGGCGATGCGGCCGCCGAACAGGACCATTAAGTTGCCGAACGCCTTGGTCCGCGAAAAGTGATAGTGATCCCGCTCCGGCAGCTGCATGGTCGCACCGAGCGTCGGTCCGCGCGGGATGATCGTGACCTTGTGCAACGGCTCCACATCCGGCAGCAACAGCGCGAGAAGCGCGTGCCCCGCTTCGTGGAACGCCGTGATGCGGCGGTCCTCCTCGACCATCGCTCGGCTCTTCTTCGCACGGCCCCAACGGACTTTGTCGCGCGCTTCTTCCAGATCGGCCGGCGCAACCTCTTTGCGGTCGGCAAGCGCCGCGATGAGCGCGGCTTCGTTGACGAGCGCCGCAAGGTCGGCGCCGGAAAAAGTCGGTGTGCCGCGCGCAACTCGCTGAAGATCGACTTCCGATCCGAGCGGTACGCGCCGCGCGTGCACTTTGAGGATCTCGACGCGGCCGGCCATGTCGGGCAACTCCACCGTAATTTCGCGGTCAAAGCGGCCGGGACGCAACAGCGCGGGATCAAGCACATCGGGCCGATTGCTCGCCGCGATGACGATCACGCCGGACTCCGACTCGAAACCATCCATTTCGACAAGGATGGCGTTGAGTGTTTGCTCGCGCTCCTCCGAGCCGCCCGCGCTGCTCGCGCCGCGACGACGGCCGACTGCATCGATCTCGTCAAGAAACACGATACACGGCGATTGCTCGCGCGCTTGCCGAAACAGGTCGCGGACGCGCGCCGCACCCACGCCGACAAATAGCTCGACAAAGTCGGAGCCGGAGATCGAGAAAAACGGTACGCCCGCCTCCCCGGCGACGGCCTTGGCGAGCAGCGTCTTACCGGTGCCAGGCGGACCGACGAGCAAAACACCACGAGGAATACGACCGCCGAGTCGATGGAAACGCGCCGGATCGCGTAAGAACTCTATCAGCTCGTAGACTTCGTCCTTGGCTTCTTGGATGCCCGCCACATCATCGAATGTGATTTGCGAGCGTTCTTTTGCCGGACGCACTCGGGAGCGTGCAAATGGATGAGCGCCCGGTCCGGCGCCAAGATTGCGTTGATTGCGCAAATACAACCAAACCAACGCGAAGCCGAGGAGCAACCAGGGAAAGGTCTGCAACGCCGCCATGAGGTACACGTTCGCCGGCGCGCGCACGCGCACCGGTATCAGCGCGTCCGCGTGTTCTCGATTCCATGTCTCGACGTCATCAAGGACGCGCGTGAGCAAGTCGTCGGTCGGCGCTATGCAGTCGAAAGTGCGCGCCTCGCCGTCAAGGCTCGCCGCCGTGAAACGGCCGCGCAATCGTCGCTCGCCAGGAATCACAAACAACTCTTCGATGTCACCCGCGCGCGCGGCTGCGCGCACGTAGCTCAAATCGTTCAGCTCAGCGGCGCCACGCCTTGGCAGCGACAGCAGAATTGTGAACGACAACACTAACAGGGCGAGACCGATGAATCGCAACCATCGGCTACGATCAGGCGGCGTCATCATGCCGCACCGTTTCGGGTTGTTAGGAGTGGACAGCGATCAGTCCCAAGCCTCGATACCGGCGACGATGCGTTGCGCGAGTTTGTCGATCGCTTCGGTTCGCGCATCGTCGAGCGATTCTCCTCGCAACACAGAATAAGGCGCACTATCCGTGACCACTTCATCGAGCAAAACTACGCCGTCCGACAGCCGTTCGAGACGCACGCGCACCGCGACGTCGATGCTGGACTCGAGAATTGCATCACGCACTCCCTCCGCCAGCACCAGCTCGCGAAACGAGACCACGGTCCCTTTGAGAATCGCGTCCGCATTCGCAACCGACACGAGATGGACGTCGGACCGCAGCTCGAGTTGTTGTCGCACCGCGCGCGTGAGATCGAATTCCACTTCGCGTCGCAACGGCAACGTCTGGTTCTCGAACATCGGCACGGCCAGCCGCACGGTTCCCTCGGACGTCCGGTAACCGAGCGTATAGCCACAGCCGGTCAGCAGCAGCAGCAGCAGCGACACCGCACCGCCGACTTGTCCAGGTCGGGCGCTACTCCACATCGCCGGCGCTTCCCGTTTTCTTGAGAAGCTCCCGCGCCGTCGGCGCGATGGGCGTTTCCGGGTGCTCGCGCAACAGTTTCTGCAGGTAGTAGCGCACTGCTTTCGCGGCGCCTTGCCGCTCGTAGTGCCGCGCGATGTTGTACAAACGCTGCGCTCGGAGCCGATTGACCTCCTTGAGACCATCCCGAGCAGCGGCGGCTTTCTCACCCGCCGGATGGCGCTGCAAGTAATGCACAAACCGCCGCTCGGCTTCATTCACGGGCGCGAAGTCGTAATCGACGCCTTTGAGTCGACGCAAAGCTGACGCGCCGATCTGGTATTCGGCAATTCCAGACCACTCGCTTTGGGGATAATCCTTAATCACTCGCTGGAAGACGACTTCGGCCTCCTCCCAGCGCGACTCGCGCAGATAGTAGGCGCCGATGTGGTAAAGCGCATCGTCCGAGTAGGACTGGAACGGAAAACGTTCCACCAACTTGTCGAGCAGCTCGATCGCATAGTCTTCGGCGCCGATGCTGATACCGAAGAAACTGCGTTTGCGACCACTCAAGAACGAGACGGCGATCTCATACTTGCGGAGCAGCACCTGAGTCGTCGTCTCCGCGCTCGGCTTGCGCGCCAAGATCCGATCGATGGCCTCGAGTGATCGATCGTACTCGCCGAGTTGGAAGCAGGCTTCGACTAGCTTCACGAGCGCCGTGTCGACCTCGACTGCGTTGGGGTAGGAGTCCAACAACAGTTGGTAGCCGTGCGCCGCGTCGGCGTACTGTTCCGCGGCGAACGCGCGGTCCGCCTGCTCCAGCAGCTCTGGCGCCGTGCTCTTTACGGCGCGCGCGGGGTTGTACCACCCCGTCTGTGGCGTCCAAACCCAACCCGCCTCGACGGCACGCGGCAGCGCCAGCGCTACGAGCAGCAGTGCGATGGCGGCCGAGACGAGGCGACTCGAATGTTGGAGTGTCATCTCGAACTCCTCGCGTGGTCAGCGGACTGTATCCCTCGCACACGTGCGCATTACTCGCACACATGCCGCATCGATCTCGGTGCGGCGCCGAGATGATAAAGCAACAGGCTGCGCAAAAGCCATGCGGCGGACTCGAGCGCGAGGCTCGACGGTTTCAAACTCGGCACGTAACCCCATTGGATGGTCCCCTCGCGCGCCAAATATTCCAGCGTCTCGTACGCCACGGGAACATCTTTGGGTGCACGGCACGCGGGGCAGATCGGCCCAACCGGTACGCGAAACTCGACGCGCCGTTCATGCACCAATTCCGCGCCGCAGTCGGCACAGCGCAGCCAATCCGGCAACACGCCGCTCTCGCGCAACACAAGACTCTGAAAGTGCACGCTCAAGGTCGGGCGCCCGGCGCGCAACTCGAGGAGCTTCAAATACGAGAGCGTTCCCCGCAGCAGCTCCGGGTGCGGGTCGCGCGCCGAGAACAGCCGATCGAGAAGTTCAAGCGCAAAGCAGCTCTCGGTATAGCTGCCGAGCGTCGTGCGGAGATGATCGAATCCCTCGATGAGCCGCGCCTCGAGCGCGAGCTGCAATTCGCCGGCGCGCTCGCGGAACATCAGGTCGTACCAGCCGGCGTGGTCGAATGGCGCCGGAAAAGCGGCCGATCGTTTCGCCAATCGCAGCGCGCCGCGCGCGAGCACCGCGAGCCGACCGAAGTCGCGCGTGAAAACCGTGACGATCTGAGAATGATCCGAGTAGGGCAACCATTTGAGCACCAATGCGCGCGTCTTCAAGGTCGTCATCGAATCGCTCGCGCCCGCTCACTTGGCATCTTGTTCGAGCGGCTCTAACACTTGCACGCGCACGCGCTTGATCTTGCGCTCGTCGGCCGCAACGATGCGAAACACGACGCGACCGTGTTGAAACACTTCGCCCTCGCGCGGTACTTTCCCCATCGAGGCCATCAGGTAGCCGGCCACCGTCTCGTAGTCGTCGCTTTCGGGCAGCTCGGCGTCGAGCGCCAGATTGACTTCCACGATCGGTGCACGGCCGTCGACATCGAAAGTCTCGTCGTCGACGCGGCGAATGAGCTGCGTCGTGGCCGTATCATCGTATTCGTCCTCGATGTCGCCGATGATGAGTTCAATCACGTCTTCGATCGTCACGAGGCCGCTCGTGCCGCCATATTCATCCAACACGATCGCGATGTGAAAGCGTTCCGCGCGAAACTCTTTCAGCAGCTCTCGCACTTTTTTTGTCTCGGGTATGTTCTTGCTCTTGCGCACAATCGTCGCGATCGACGTCGTCGCGGCGCCGGTATCGCTCGCGTGGCGGAGCAGATCTTTGACGTTCATGATGCCAATGATGTCGTCGATATCGCGCCGGTAGACGGGAATGCGCGAGTGCCCGCAAGCGACGGCAAGCGGAATAGTCTCTGTAATCGTGCCGGCGCCATCGAAGCACACCATATCGGTGCGCGGCGTCATGATCTCGAACACTTCGGCGTCGCGAAACTTGAGGAGCGAATAGAACATGTCTTTCTCGCCGGCCTCGAACAGCCCCTCGCGCTCGCCGACTTCGACCGCGGCGACAATGCTCTCTTCGGCGGCCTCTGCATCGCTGCGCTCTTCACCGTTGCCGAGGAAGCGCAGCAGCGCCGCGCGCAGCCAGCGAAAGCTGAATGTCAGCGGCGCAAAGAGCGACTCGAGCGCGCACAATGTCGAGAGCAACCAAAGCACGAGGCGCCGGCCGCGCCAGGCCGCGATCACCTGCGGGAAGAGTTCGACGAAACAAACGGCGAATGCGAGCAGTTCAATGAGCGGTCCGAACGCGCGCGACCAGGTGATCTCATTCCAAGGACCGGCGTCATACCATGCGCCTCGGCAAAATCTGTATGCGATGAAAATAACGATCCAAACGATTCCAGTGAGATGTTGGACCGCCGTCAGCATGACGCCAATGCGGCGCAGTTTCTCCGATTCATCAAAATCGAACGGCAGTCGCATGCTGCGAAACTGCGGATGGTAGTGGCCGTGCGGCGTCTCGATGAATGAGCGCCGCAAGATCGCGAGCCCTGCATAGAGGAGCGCGCCGACCCAATGCGCAGTCTCGAGCGTGCCGAGGCCGACGCGCTCCGCGATGCTAGCGAGGATGCCGTTCATACGCGGCGCCCCGCCGCTACCGAGCAGCGACCGTGGGCACGGATTCGAAATGACTCATTCGCGCGCATGGCCCTGTTCAACGTTCGAAGATCGGCAGATAGCCGAGCGGAATTTCGAGCATGAGCACCGACATGACGGTGCCGAAAACTTTGCCATCCTCCGAACTGCCATAGCTGCTCTTCCAGGAACCGTCCGAATCTTGTTCTTCGATGAGCGCTGGGTAACTGAGCGACGACCAAGATTCCCAAGTTTCTCCCCCGAGTTGGTGGTACACCTGCGCGGCGTAGAAATTCCCGTATGGTCGGTATTGCTCGAAGTGGCAAGCAAGCAGCGGTTTTTTCGGATTCTCTTGCCAACGCCGCTTCATGTAAGCGACGCCGCGGCTATGGACTTCTCCTGTGTAGAGGCCGGCCGCATCTAAGGTCGAAACCGCGGCTGCCGTCAGCTCGTAAGAACGACGATCCGAACCGCTCGAAAGCGAATATCGAAACGAACCATCCGGATTCGCGCTGCGGCGCATGTAGTCGACCGCGCGATCGATGACTTTCTTGTCGACGAGAAAGCCGGCGTCATTAGCCGCCCGCAAGGCTTGCAGACAACAAACAGTAATCGAGCCTTCGTCACCCTTGTCGCGGCGCGGATCGTAGTTCCATCCGCCTTCGGCGGTCTGCGAAGATTCGATGACTCGCACGCCACTCTGCACGGTCTCGCGAATCTCTCGATCCTTGCCGTCCGAGGACACCGAACCGGCGACTTGCGCCAAGAACAAGACCGCGTACGCATGACCATGCATCTTCGAGCGGCCGTCCTGGAAATAACCGTGCTCGTCGCGACGACGGGCGTCGAGCAGATACTCGACCGCGCGCGCGAGATTTGCGCCGTAGGGTCCGCGCTTGTATTCGGCGCCGTAGCCAAGCAGCGCCATGCCCGCGAGGGCAGTGAGCGCGACCGGGAACTCGCGGTCAAACGAACCGTCGCCGCTTCGATGCAGATCGCGCTTGACGAGAAAATCCAGACCCCGCCGTATTGCTGCGTCAGCTTCCGGCGTAATGGAACCGCGCGCAATGCGGCGCGACTCCGCGTGATCGCCGGTCGCTCGAGCGCCGTCACCTGCTTGCGGTTTCTCGGGATCATCAGCGGGAGGGACGCGCTCAGATGGCGGCGCGAACGCGTAACTCGCAGGCGGCAGGTTCTCGAGTTGTTCGTGATTGTCAGAATCCGTGGCGAGCCGCGCGCCTTCGACCTGTGCTGCGAAACAGCACGAGATCAGCGCAAGCAGCGCTACTCGCACGCTCGCTCGCATATGCTTCGTCGACATCACGAGTGCGAGAGAACGCCGAAGTCCGGCCAAGCGCCGGAGTTCAGGTCGTAGTCGAAAATCCCGCGCCGAGACGGTCTCGGGGCCGCGTCGGCGCGTGATCGTTAGCAGGCTCACTTTTTCTCGGTTGCAGGCAGCCGGCGAAAGTACTCTTCGAGCAGCACTTGGTACTTCATCGGCAGCTTACGCCGGCCGTTGTCGTACATTTGCTCGACAACGCTCGGTGGCAACCGTCCCCAGCGACCTTGCCCAGAACGGGCGCGCAGTTCGCCGATTTCATTCTTCGGATTCTCGGCGCGCGCCGACTCGTTGTTCGGCGACTCACCGGGATCCTTTGGTTCCTGCTTGGCGCCCTGCTGTTTCTGTTGCTCTTGTTGCTGCTTGCGCGCTTGCTCGCGCATTTGTTGCTGGCGCTTCGCGAGTTCTTGGTCTTTCTTTTCCTGGCCGGACGGGCTGCTTGACGGCTTTGGCGCACCAGACTGGGCGCCGGACGAAGACGGTCACGTCTTACCCATCACTTCGATGAGTTCGTCGAGCTTTTCAACCGCTTTTGATTGCAGCGCCGTGGTCCCACTGCCGGTGTCGTTCTGATCGAGCAACTTCTCGATCTGCTTCATGTTGTCGTTGATGTCCCCGAGCAGTTGCTTAATGCGGTCCGCCGGGTTGGCGCCGGCCGTCGGATCGACAGGCGGGACTTCACGCGGCGACTTCTCCGCGGTGGTGGGCTTCCCATCCGTCGCTGCTTTGGTTTCTGAACTAGTTTCAGCCTTCGACTTGGGCTCGCTGACGGCTTGCGCAAACATCGTCGCCGGTGAACCCAACCCGATACTGGCAGCGAACGCAAAACCCCCCAGCCAGGAGAGTTTGCGAGCGAAAAATCTAGCACTCGTGAACATCGGCAAGCCTTCCGTTCGTCAGGGTCTGAGGTCCGGATTCTATGTCTGGCCTCCACGCGAACGCAACCATCGGCTACAGAAGTATAGCTGCTTCCAGCGCGGGAACCCGACAGGCGATCCCCGCACCAGCGCGGATCCGTGCGACGTCGGGCGCTAACTCGTTCGCAGATTGCGACCTAACGCGGCGAATCGCGCGCAGCGCGGGCAAGAAAACCGCAGCTACTGCTTTTTCTCACCCTCCTTCGGTGGCGCCGGCTCCTCGCCCGACGGCGGTGCGGCGTTCTGCTCTTCGAGACTCTTGTTGAAGTCTTCGGCGATTTTCTCGGTCAACTCGAGAATCGTGCCCTGTTGCAGTGCGAGCTTATCGAGCAAGCGCTGCTGATACGCATCGAGTTCGGTTTCGCCGGGCTTCCGGGCGCGCTCGAGCCGTTGCGTGCGCTGCATCGCTTCCAGCTGCATCCGCTTGAGGGTCAGTAGCTCGGCGATCGGCGGAACGAGCGGAGGTTTGGCGTTTGGTCGTGGAGGCTGCGGGGGCTGATTGCTCTCGGGTTGCTTCCGACGCCGCAGCTCTTCTTCGAGCGCGTCCTTCAACCGACCGAGCGCCGCAATGATCTCCGCTTGCGAGTCTTGCGTGTAGGTGCCGGGATCGAACCCCGGGTTTAAGGCTTCGATCGCCACATCGAGCTCGGCCAAGATTTCCTGCATCACGTAGCTGAAGACACGCGCGCGCTCCTCGTCGAGTTTGGTCTTGATCCCGGCGCCGCGCTCTTTGAGCGCTTTTTCGCGATCAGCGAGTTCGCGGAGTTTTATTTTCGCGGCCCGATCCGGTCGCTTGTCGGCAAGTTGCGTCGCGAGTTCGCGCGTCGCAGTCAGAATCTTCTCCTGCTCATCCGACATTTCTTCGACCGTCGCCAAGATGTCGATGAGATCCTGCTCGGCCTTCAAGTTGTCGAGCTTGTCTTGCTCTTCCTCTACGCGTTGCTGCTCTTGCTCGAGTTGCGCGAGGGCTTCCTCTTGCTCCGCTTGCGCCTGCGAGCTTCGACCTTTAGCCAACTCTTCACTCGCTTGGTCCATGTGCTGCGCCGCTTGCGACATCGACTGCTGCGTCGCCGAGTCTTGTTCTTCGGCCGCTTGCTCACGCGTCAAGCGCTCGAGCTTCTCCTGCTCTTCCTTGATCTTGGCGAGATCCTCTTCCTTGCGCTTCAGTCGCTCGGGCGCTTGTGACTCCGCCTCGGCCATCGCCTTCGCCGCTTCGTCGAGTTTCTTCCCGGCTTCTTGTTGCGCGGATTTGGCGGCGTCCGATGGCTGCTTTCCACCGGCTAGCTGCTGGCCGGCCTTCTGCATCTGCGCTTGCGCTTGCGCGAGCGCTTCGCGCGCTTCGCCGAGTTTTTTCTTGAGCCGCTCATCCTCCTCGGGACTCGAAGACTCCTTGGCCGCTAATTTTTTCTGCAGCTCCTCGATCTTGCGTTCGAGTTCGCGTGTTTGCGCGGCGAGTTGTTCCTGGCGGCCCGCCGCCGTCCCTTGTGAGCGCAAATGCTCGCCGAGCTGTTTGAGATCATCGGCCGCCTTCGTCAACGCTTCCTGCGCCGCCTCGGAATTTTCCGCAGGCGTTGGTGGCTGCGACTCATCGCTCGTTGGTCGCTCTCCGCCTTGCTGATTCGGCGGCGATTGTTGCTCGCCGCCCTGTTGCTGACTTCCCTGTTGCTGGCTCCCCTGTTGCTGACTTCCCTGTTGCTGACTTCCCTGTTGCTGACTTCCCTGTTGCTGGCTCCCCTGTTGCTGGCTCCCCTGTTGCTGGCTCCCCTGTTGCTGGCTCCCCTGTTGCTGGCTCCCCTGTTGCTGGCTGCCCTGCTGCTGGCTCCCCTGTTGCTGGCTGCCCTGCTGCTGGCTGCCCTGTTGCTGGCTGCCCTGTTGCTGTTCGCCGCTCTGCTGACCACTCGCAGATGTCGCCTGCGACGACTGCTCGCTCTCACCGCCCTTGCGCAGCCGATCGAGCGCCTGACTGGCTTCCGCGAGCTGGGCCCGAATCGCCTCTGCCATTTCGCGCGCCGCATCATCGATTGCGGATTCGGGCCGCTTCGTCCATTCGTCGAAGCCCTTGCGCAATGACTCTTGCCGCTGCGCAAGCTCGCCGTTCTGCTTCCGCGCCGAGTCCGCGGCGCTGCGCGCCGCCTCGGATTGCGCCTGCGCCTGCTGCGCGGATTCCAGTGCCTTCACCGCCTCGGTCAGTTCGCGCTGCTCGGCGGCCGCGGACTCGCCGCTCGCCGACGGTTGCGCATCGCGTTGTTCGCTGCTCGCGCGCGCCGCGGTTGCGGCGCGTTCCAACGCCGCGCGCGCTTCGGCGAGTCGCTCGCGCTCGGTCGCGCTCTCAGACGCGCTCGACTCACTCGATTTTTCCAGCGACTCCGCCAATCGCGAAAGTTCCTTGCTGATCGCGGCTGCTTCTTCCGCGCGCGCGCGGTCGTCGCCTTTCAGTTCCTGCCATTCGCTATCACGCTTGAGCGCCTCGAGCTGCTCCGCCGCGGATCGTCCACTCGCGCTCGCCTGCTCGGTGAGTTCTTTCGTTCGCTCCGAACTCGCCTCGGCTCGATCCTGAAGGTCTTCGACCGCTTCCTTGAGCGCACTCAACGCCGCCGCATGCGCTTCCTGAGTCTTTGCTTGTTCTGCTTGCTCGGCGATCTGTTCACGGAGCGCGCGCGCTTCCGCTTCCAAGCGCGACAGTTCCGCGATCGTGGATGGATCCAACTCTCGAGCAGCCGATTGCTCGCGCAACTCGGTTTGCTCGCGCGTCAGTCGTTCCAGCTCCTTTTTGAGCTCGGAAATACTCTCGGCTTCCGACCGCGCGTCCTCGATCTGCTTCGTGCGGTCCAACAAATTGCGTTGTTCATCGGCCAGCGCCCGCAGCGACGCGCTCTTCTTTTCGAGCTCTTCCATGCGGCGCGCCAAGTCCTCTGGATCGAGTCCACGGTCCTGCAATATCAGCAAGATCTGATCGATCTGAGTCCGTACGCCGCGAATCCGCTGTTGCAACGCCGGGTTGAAATCGTCTTGCTCGAGGAGCCGACTGATCTCCCGCATCTCTTGCTCGAGAAGCGACTCGAGAATTCGCGTCCGTGCACGCTTGAGCCGACCGGCGTCATCCGGTTGCGTCTCAGCGAGTCGTTGCTCGAGCACTTCCATCTGCTTGCGAATCGTGTCGAGATACTCGCGCGCTTCGGTCTGTAGTCGCGACAGCCGGCTGCCGCCGCTCGTTGTCTGCCCCATCGCGCCGGCGCTCGTCGCGACGACGATCGCGAGCGCCACCCAGCAGCTTGACCAGCGGAAGAGTGGGCGAGATTTCACAGCGCGGCCTCCTTGGAAAATGTGTCGTGTGCGAAACTTGTCCGCCACGTCAGAAACATCCGTCATGCGGCAACTCCCTACGCGGGACTCGAACACCGAACCATGCGCTCTCCAAGTATAGACACGCGTCAAGGCCGTTGCTTCTCTTGGATTTTCTGCTCGACCTGTTGCTCGAGTTCGTTTTGTGAGTTGCGTAGCTCTTCGAGCTTGCGCACTAGTGACCGTAAGTCTCCCCACTCCTGCAGTTCCATCAACAAGTCCGCGAGCGCGCGGATCACCGATTGTTGCAGATCGAGGTTGTGCTCGAGGTGGCTCGCGAGCGCTTGTTGGTCGCCAGCGAGTCGAAGAATTTGCGCCAAGTCGGCGAGCACGGGCGGCATCTGCTCGGCAACGATGCGACTGAGCCGCTCCTCAACCGTTTGAATCCACGGCAGATCTTGCCATGTGAGCCGGTTGTCCGAGACGCGCTGAATGAGTTCACCGAGGCGTGCGACGGATTCCCGCAAACGCAGTTCGATGCGCTCCTCTTGTATGCGTGCCTGCCGAAGCGCCGGCAAGTCTTCCATTGGGACTTTGCCGCCGTTGATGCGGGCGTGCTCCAGAAGCTCAAAACCTTCGCGATGGCTCTCGCGTTGCATCGCGATGCTCTGCTCCAAACTCTCGCGAATCAGCGTCAATTCGTCCTGCAAGATCCGCGTGAGATCCTGATCGGCCACCAAGGTCAACACGAAGTTCCGCGCGACGCCAAGCTGATTGAGCGCGTCGCGCCCCTCCGCCGTGTATTCGATGCGACTCCCCACGGACGTCTTGAGCGCCACGACGAGTTGCTCGAGGTCGCAGGTCGCATCGACCTCGCCACTCTTGAGTCCCGCCAACTCGCTCAGCGCAATATCGGTCGATAGGAGATCGCCCTCGAGCGGCCCATCGCCCTGGAGCGCGCGAAAGGCGAGCCGCGCGGAACTCAATCCATAGTCATCTTGTGCCTTCACCGTAATCGGAAAAATGGCGCGTAAGCTCACTTCGAGGTTTTTTGCGGGCCGCGTGATCTCGAGGTTTGGGGCCGCGTCCGGCACCACCGCGACGCGAAATCGAATGGGACTGGGGTTCTCGAAACCGTCTTTCGATACCAAGCGAAAGTAGTAGTGCCCATCGCGATCGGCGGTGAACTCCCCCGACAACTTCGTGCCATCGACGATCGCGACTTCGTGACTGCGGCTCTGCGTTTCGCCCCCCTCCTGGTACTCTAGGAAATAAAGCGCGGTCGCGACGGGGATCGACGCCCGCGCGGTGTATTTGACGATCGTGCCGAACGGGACTTTTATGTGACCACCATAGCTTGAAGCAACGGCGGCTGTCGCTTCCGCGCCGCTCGCAGCCGCTGCGGCGTCGAGCCCCGTATAGTCCGGATAGTCAAAGGTCACGGCGATATCCTCGATCCGCGGTCGGTGCCGAACGCGAATCTCGTAGATTTCACTCCGAAAATCGCCGGACACGACGCGAAAGCCAAAATCTCGAGTGACGTTGCGGAACACTTTTCGAAAGCGATCGGCGCCTTTCTGCTCGAGCGCGAAAATCTGCCGACCGCTCTCGCCCGCAAATTCGACTTCCATTGCGGCGCGCGCTTCGGTGCCGCGCACGCGTTGCACCAACACTGTGAGCGGATCCCCCATTGCGATGAGCGTGACCGGGTCCGTCGGCTCTTCGATGACGAGAAAGTTCTCGCGCGGCCACGGCGTCGAGCGCAACAACACGTCGCGCTCGAGAAAAGTTTGCGCGAGATCCTTCCGCAGCGCCGCCGCAAGTGCGAGTGGCGTGAACATCATCGCAAAGATGCCGAACGCGGCGATTGTGCCGCGCTTTGCTACGAGCGAGGCGTCCCCGACCGACAGCAACTGTGCCTCGGCCTCCTCGACCGTGCGTTGAATGAGGCGCGGCGAGTAAAGCTGCGAGCGCGGATTTTGCGGGTTCGCGAGTTCCACGGCGGTGATGATCGACGCGCTCAGGTCGCCCGTCGCGGCTTCAATCCGCGTCGCGAGCCAAGCGTCGGATTCCGGCTGGCCGGCGAAGCGGCTATACGTGCGAATTCCCACTGCCAGAATGCAGATCGCCGCCACCAAATTGATCGCGCGGATCGCGACCGGCAATTCGAGCGTCCAATCGAGACCAAATGCGAGCCAACAAAACGCTGACAACAGGCAGCCGACGCGAAAGACCGCGCCGACGACGCGTAGTTGACGCCGTTGGCGCCGCAACGCCGGAATGCGTTCTTGGACTTCGGGCGGCAAAGTGGGTGGTGCGCCGTCGGCCATCATCACCTTTCAAAGATCGGCAAGTATTGGCGTGGAATCTGTAATACGACACACGCGACCGCGGTCGCATAGTTCCTACCGACGAGATCTTCCCAGCAGTTCGTGCGCGCGTCTTGCTGACGCAACAGGTCGGCCCACACTTGTTTCTGATAACGATCCCAATAATCGCCGCCGCGCTGAAACGCCGCTTGCGTCGCGTAGTAGATTCCATAGTAGTAGTCGAAGCGCTGGCGCGGTCCACCGTAGTTGCGCGTGAACGAGGGGAGATTGCGCTGGATGTACTCGAGCCCGTTCTCGATGCGAGGGTCGTCATACACGCCCGCGCCATACAACGCCGTCACGCCGGCGGCCGTGAGCGCCAGAGTCACTCGCGACGCCATTCCATCCTCGATTTGGTACGTGAATCCGCCGCCCTCGTCGGCGCGGTAAGAGTTGTTCACGTAGCGAATCGCCTCGTCGATTGTGCGCTTCGGCACATGAACGCCAGCATTCTGCGCGGCGCGTAGCGCCATCACTTGGCAGACGGTGATCGACATGTCCGCATCCGGTGCGCCCGGCTGGTAGCGCCAGCCGCCTTGCGGGTTTTGCGCATGCACGATGAGATTGATCGCGCTCTTGAGCGCGTCCTCCACTCGCTCCATGCCGGTCATGCCATAGATTTCGGCGAGAAACAAAGTCGCGAAGGCGTGGCTGTACATGCGCGACGATTCGTTCGTGATGTATCCGTTCGGCTCTACATGCCCGAGGATGAACTCGAGCCCGCGTTCAATTTGCTCGCCGTACTTGCCGCGCCCCGGCAGGCTGCCATTCGCCAAGAAAGCCATGCATGCGAGCGCCGTCACTCCGACGTGCTTGCCGTCGGTCCCCTGGTATTTCGTATGCACTTTGCGACCGATGATGTCGCGCCAGCTTCCATCCGCCTGCTGATGCGACTTGAGATACTCGAGCCCGCGACTCACCGCCGTCTCCGCCCGAAGTTCCAAGTCCGCAACCCCGAGTGAATCGCCGCGCCGCGACTGCGGCGCGAAGAGCGCAAATGCGGTCCCGCCGCCGATCAAGACCGCCGCCGTCAACGCGCCGATCGGCAGCCAACGCACAGAGTCGCGCATTTTCATTCAGCAACTCGCTTTCTGAGCCGGCCACGCAGTCGGCGGTACCAACATCACTTCGGAGCTTCGAGTTCGTAACAAGACAGTTTATCGGAAGACAACACCAGCACGCGCTTCTGGGCCCCCGCGACATCAGAGTCGACGACATGGACGGCACCGTCGAGGATCTGATCACTCACAGTTGGACTCCGATGCAAGAGGCCAAGTGGCACCGTCATCGATGGAGTCGTGAGCGACGTGTAGAACAGTTCCTTGTCGCTCGCGCACACGAGTCCACCCGGAATGAGGGCCGGGCGCGAACGCACTTCGCGACCGAGTGCAATGAAGCGCGGCGCCAACTGAATATCGACCGTCGACACTAACGCAGCTTGCTGTCCCGAACAAAATACCAGCGACGCGCCATCGAGCCCCAGCAGAAACGAACCCATGCGCGCGGGCGCGGATTGCAACAGGCGACCGGTCTTGAGCTCAAACGCAAACAAGTACTCGCTATCGAGCGGCGTGGCAAACAAGCGGTCGAAACAAATCACGAGCGGGTTGCGATCCCACGGCACCTCACGCTTTTGAAAGCGAAGGCTCTGGCGCGCCGTCGTGATCATCAGGTTTTCGTACGTGGTCAACCAACGCACGCTGCCATCCCAGCAATTCACGGCCGCGATCACACCCAAGTTGGTGAGCGCGTAAATCACGCCGTTCTGCTCCGCCAGCGCCCCCATGAACGGCTCACGCTGAATCTCACCGAACATGGTCAGGTCCACCTGATTGCCCGCCAATAGCGTGCTCCATTGGACCCGGCCGGTCGCCAACTCCAAGCACACGAGATGCGCGTTCACGTACCCGGACTGCTCCCACGCGAGCGCGTACACACGGCCGCGATACACCAGCGGTTGCGAATTGAAACTCGCCCGCGCGAGAAACTCCGCGTGAGGATTCGTCAGCGGCGGCGGCGGCGGAGCGTCGACCGCGCCGCGGGCCGGTCGGGCGCGGAACGCCGTCACGCGCCTGGACTCGCCGGTATCCCAGATCGGCGTCGGTCCATGGAGCGCGACCAACGCGCGTTGCGGAATTCGTCGGCTGATGTAGTAGCCCGCGTATTCGGTCTCACCGGTAAAACTCGCGACGTACGAACCCAGATGAATTCGAATCTCGTCTTGGCCGCGCAACACGGTCGCGGCGCGCGGATAGAAGCGTAGATACTTGTCCGTTTCCAAGAAACTCTCAGAGTGCGACATCGAGGAATTCTCGGTGCGCGTGCGAGCAAGGGGCAAATCATACGGCGCCACGACGGAGCCGCTCACGAGGTCATAAACACTGACGTGTCGGGGTGTATTGACGATGACTTTGCCAGCGTCAATGACGAGACCCGGGGCGTAGCGGACATCCCGCGAACCATAAAGCGCGGGCGTGCGAAACGGCACCGACTCCCAACGAAAGACGCTCGATCGATAGGGAAAACCGGCGGTGCCGCCGATGTCCGCGGGTGGGCCGACGCCGTTGGCGCGACGTTTGACATCGAACTGCTCGATGCCAGGAAGCGCGGCAAACTCCGGCAGTGTGTGAGGCTCCGCGCCGAGTAAGTCGGCGGCGCGACGGTAGCGGCGGGCGTCGCCGACCAGACACGCGAGCAGGAGTTCCGATGCCGCGAGTTGGCGCGACAACGCCGCGCGCGCGGCTTGCGCTTCGATTCCGTCCGGTTCGTCGCTGGTCGGCTCATCCGGTATGACGACGAAGTCGAGGGCAAAGCCCGCGTGCGCGTAGTCGCCCGCCTCGAGAAAAATCTCACTCGCGAGTAGGGCGGCAAGCGTCGCTTGCGACGCGATTGGAAAACGCAGCGCACACGCAAGCAGGCGACTCCCGTCGCCATTGGCGAGCGCGCGCTCATAACTCGCGGCAGCTCGCAAGCCGTGATCTTGCTCGTACAATTCGTGCGCATACGCCGGCAAATCGCGCAGCGTGACCGCGAGATGTTCCGAGAGCGCGCAATGATCTTGGCCGAGGTCTTGCGTGTTTTTCTTTGCCGAAATTTCGGCGGGCAGGAAACTGCCGTGGCTTCGAAGTTCCGCGAGCCACAAAGCGAGTTGCTCGCCGCGCCCACCCGGCACCAACCAACGTCCGCCCCAAGCGTCATCGTGGAGGAGTTGCGCCGCACTGAGCGCGTCGCGCAACGCCTCGCGCGCCGCCGTCAAAGAGTTCAACGGCGCCGTTTTCGCCGTTTCTAACGGATCGGACGCAAGCGCCTCGCCCGGCAACGAGCCGCCGTCGAGCGCCACGCGCGCGCGCTCGAAATCGTAAAGCGCACGCGCGAGCCCGCGCTCGACCACCCGCAGACGTTGCACCATCGCTTCGTTGAGGAGCGGAATGATTCCAGCGGCGCCTTCGCGTTCGCCGGTCGGCTTGTCGCGCTCAAACGCCGGCCGCGGCCGACGACGCGGCTCTTGCGCGTCGAGCGTGGCGCCCACCAAAACGAAAATTGCGCCGGCGACACAGCCGGCGATGAATCTCAAGCAGTTGCTATTCGACATCAAACGAGTCGGAACACCTTTCGCAGGATCCATTCGACAGCCAACAACGACACAAGCGCGACGATGAATCCCCAACGGTCCCACAAAGGAGTGCTCTCGGCCGGCACGGCCACTTCGAGCTGGTACGGCTGAACCTTGTCGAGCAGCGCCTCCGCTTGAGCGAGGTCATGATAGGAGCCGCTCGAGAGTCGCGCTATCTTCTGCAGCCGCGCTTGGTCCATGCGCGGCTCTTGGTACTCGACCTGGGGCACCAACACGCGATAGGTCGTCGACGCCGCCTCGGATTCGAGATGCTCGATCCAAACTTTGTGCTCGCCGAGTTCCCGCGCCTCGATCGCGACCTCAAAGTACTCCGGTCGACCCGGCACTTGCACCGCGCGGACTTCATTGCGCGCGCGCTCCGTCGCATCACCGCGTTCGTAGAGAACCGGGTACGACTCGTCGCGCAACGGCTTGAACTTCTCATCGAGAACGCGCGCTAGAATCCGCACGGTGCTGCCAAGCGGGTAATCCCGCTGGTCCGTCGACACGGAGAACCGTTGTTTCTGACCAAGCAGACGCCCAGTCGAAACGAAGCGCACGACTTGTCCCCAAAACCGATAGAAGTACTTGTTGCCGACGCCACGTCGCCAGCGCCAAGTTTCATCCGTGAGTGACACGAAAGTGCGACCGCGCCCGAGGAATTGGTACGCGAACACCGGCCGCAGCTCCTGCTTGAAGTTGCGGTCGAGCGGATGCGTCGCGAGCGCGACGGCGCCCTTGGTGAGCTTCTTCACTTGGGCATACCAATAAAAGCCGGGCAGCATCTTGTCCTTGCGGCCAGCGTCGGCCCACAGCGCGGCGTTCTCTTCGTTATCCCCGACAAGTTGCAGAATCGGATGGGTGCGGCCCTCGACCGTAAGCGCCAGCGCGAAGTCGTTCGTGATGGAAGTCGCCTCATAGCCAGAGCGATCGATGTCTTCGAGTACGACCGGAAACAGCGTCTCGAGCGGATCGCCGCGGTACTTCTGCGGCATGTATCGCGCGCCCGACACGAAGACGACGCCGCCGCCGATATCGTCGACTAACTCGACAATCCACGCCTTTTGTTCGGCGCTAAACGTATCGGGATGCACATCCCCGATCACCAGCACGTGGTACTTGAACAACTCCTCGCGCGACGTCGGGAAAGCATCGATCGGCGTCAGCGACGACGACGAAAGCTGCAGGCGCTCTGGATCTGATGACGTCAAAAGCACGTGTGTTTCCATGGTCGGATCGCGCGTCAGGGCGTGGCTCAGATAGCGGTACTCCCAGCGCGGCCGACCGTCGACGTAAAGGACGTTGATCTTCTGCGACAGCACCGTCACCGGCTTCTCGACGTAGTTGTTCTCCTTGAACAGCTCACCGTCCTGCACCGGCACTTCAACGCGCGCCAAGAATTTCCCCGGCCGGCGTGGCGTGAACTCGATGCGAACCGTCTGCTCCTTGAGGTCCTCGAGTCGGACGTAGATAATCTCGTCTGGCCGCGTCGGCACGCTCCCATCTTCGCCGATGAGTTTGAGTTGCACGGGTATTTGCTCGCCGGAGCTGAAGCCGCGGCTCACGATGTTGACGTCGACCGGCACTTTGTCGCGCTCGAGAATGACCTCCGCGATATCGAGATTGAAGACGCGGATATCTTTCGGCTCTTCCGCGTTGCCAACCCCCACCGCGTGAATCGGAATCTCGCGTCGATGCAGCCGGTCCGCGGCCTCTTCGGGCGTCAGAATGCCGCCGGTGTCGCGGCCATCGCTGAGCAGCACGACCGCCGACACGGTTTCGCCACGCAGCTCATTCACCGCCTCATAAAGCGCATCGCCGATACGCGTGACTTTGCCGCGCGCCTCGATCGCGTCGTAGTTCGGTAAGACATCCGTCGGCGCCGCTCCGGCGCCGGCCTCGTGGCGCGGCAAGTCGCACACGGTCTTCAACTCGTTCGAGAAACTCACGACTCGAACGTTGCCCTTCTCGCGCAGACGTTCGATGAACTTGAGACGATCGCTCGCGAGCAACCCCCGAACGAGTTCGAGACGCGTCGTTTGATCATTCAGCGGCGCACCGAGCACCGTTTCGAGCCGCACCCGCTGCTCGTCGTCGCCGTAGCGATCGGCAATTCCCATCGAAAAGGAATCGTCGACCAGCACCAAGATATGCGAGTTCTGCTTGCGCACTTGCTCGCGCACAAGAATGGGCTCGCACAAGAACGCGCCGACCGCGAGGAGCGCCGCCGTGCGCAGCATCGTCAAAATCGCGGCTTTCCACGCTGGCGCGCGCCGCAGTTCACCGCGATACAGCGTACCGACGATCAGCAACGCGGCCGGGATCACGATCAAAAAGATGACCCAGGCTTCAGGCGCGTGCAGCCAATCGACGCGCGTCTCAAGGCGGGATTCTTCAAGCGGCGACTGCATGCTCGGCTCCTTCGCACTCGTCGATCCACTTATGGTCGGCGTGATCGCTCATTGGCGACTCCCTCCGCAAGTGGCGCGCGCGCCGCTGATCGACCCGAAAAGTATCGCGCAAGGACGCTCTCGGTAACGAGCAGCCCTAACACCGTGTAAAAAATCAAGCGCCACAATTCGCCGCTCGGCGCGCTCTTCGCCGGGCTGTCACCCGCCTCGCGGCTCGAATCGGCGAACTTGAGTTGCGGCAACAAATCGGCAAGCTCCTGCTGAGGAATGCGCTCGAGTTGACCTTCCGCGGGATCCGCATTGAACGCGAGCCAACGCGACTCGGTCGCGCCGTCCGCGCCCGCGCGGCCGCCGAAGCGCAGCTCATAAAGTCCGGGCTGACGTTGCGCCGGCACGCGCAAATCAAAGGATTTCTGGTCGGCGCGTGGGTTGAGTTCGAGCGGGAGTCCAGTGCCGCCGGGTCGAAACAAGAGCACCTGCGGCGCGTACTCTTCGGAAGGAATCACGCGCTCGTAGCGCTCGCCGATCGACAGATTGCGCGACGCGGCGCGCGCGGCCGACAAGTAGGGTAACGCTTCCTGGATCAGACACAGGTAGGCGGGCGACACGGGCATGTTGCTCCACGTTCGATCGGCGCCCATGTTGACGACCAGCACGCGACCATCTTGGTAGCGTCCTTCGACGACCGCCGGCGTCCGATCAAAGTCCTTGACGCGCACCAACACGGCATCGTCGGGCGGCGAGACCGCCGGTTTCCAGTAACCGTGAATCGCGACATCGCCGATGCCGGCATCGGGATTCTCGGCCAAAAACGCGAACGCGGGATGCGTCCGCGCGACGATCTCCCAGCCGAATGTGAATTTGCTCGCGTCATGGACCAGCGCCGCGCCAGGCGCGAAGGGCAACCAATACGTCCCGTCGCGATAAGCGTGTTCACGATAGTTATCTGCCTGCACGCGTTCCCCAAGGAAGAGCAACACGCCGCCACCGCGCGCGACGAACGCGCCGATCGCGTCGCTCTCGGCCGGACTAAGGCTAGCGACGTTCGTGATGATCAACACTTCGGCTTCCGTCAGCGTCGCGTTCAGCAAGCGGTCCGCGCTGATCACGTCGAGGCGATACGGCGTGAGCCGTACCCCGCCGAACTCGCTCGATTCCGGCTCGAGCGCTGCCGTCAGGAAATCCACGTCTTCGCTGTCGGGACCGCCGCCGTCGGCAAGAAAAACTCGCACGGACTCGCGCACTTCGATCACGCGCGCGCGACTGTTGTCTTCTTCGAGATCATCAGAACGCAATTGCACCTGCACACGCGCCTCGCCGACGGCGCGAAACACGTAGGGGAACGACACCTGCACCGTCGCCTGCGGCTCGAGCTGCACCGTGCGCGAACCGCGCAATTCGCCGTCGACGAGCAACTCGAGTTCGAGCCCCGCGAGCGTTTCGCGGCCACCATTTTGCACCGTGACTTGAAACGAAGTCGGCATGTCGACGGCGACGAGTGGATTGAGCCCCTCGAGCTTCGCGACCGTTGCGTTCCGCGTGCGGTCGGGACCGAGCACATGGAGAAAAATGACCGTCCGCAGTTGGGTCAAGCGGTCAAGCGCCTCGCGCACGCCGGAGCGCAGCGCGCCATCCGGCTCCAACCAATCGCGCCGCTGTAGATCGGTATAGAGATGAATCTCCCACGCGGCGCCGCCCTCCGCGCCCTTTTCCGTGATCCAGGCCGCGACGGCCTCCAGCGTGGCCGGAACATCGAAAGCTTCGTAGACGAGATCAATGCGTTGGAGCAAATCGATGTACTCACGACCGCGGCCGGCATCGCTGTAGTAATAAGGTGAGTTGAGGAGGCTCTCGGGAAAACCACCGGCGACGAAAAGTCCGAGGACATCGCCTTGCCGCACCGTTTGATCGATGCGCATCCGCGCGAGCTCGGTCGCCTCGGTGAGCAAGCTACGGCCGGCTTCGCGATAGCCCATGCTGTACGACGCGTCGATGATCGTCATTTCGGCGCGCCGGCCGCCGCCCAAGTCGGCGATCACACCCGAGTCCATGAGCGGTCGCATCATGCCGAGCACAAAGAGTAGCACGACCAACGTACGAACGATGAGCATCAGCAGATTCTCGAGCCGCACCCGCCGGCGATTCTTGTGCATCGCGCGCAGCAGGAATTCCATCGCGGCCCAGTGCACGCGGCGATAGCGCTGCCGATTGATCAAGTAGATGATCAACGGCACTGAAGTCAGCGCGAGAAACGGCGCAAGCGCGGCATTGATAAAGCCGAATTCGAGCAAAGTCGGGGCGAACGGCGCCGCGTTCGCGATGGATCCTGCGCCGAGCCATGACAGACTCATCGGCGCCTCCTCGCCGTAACCGCGAGCGACTCGCGTAGCACGACATCGAACGCATTCGATGTATCGACCGAGCAGTAGTCGACGAGATTGTTGCGACAGCTCTTCTTGACCTGCGTGCGGAAGGTCTCGACTTCGGCCAGGTATGCCTCGCGCAACGATTGCGGATTGACGAGCAAGTCGTCGTATCCCTCCATACCCTCGAACATCGTCATGCGTTGAAACGGAAAACTTAGTTCCTGCGGATCCATGAGGTGATAGACGAGCACTTGATGCCCATCGTGCCGCAGCCGACGGAGACCGAATTCCACTCGACTCACGTCATCGAATAAGTCGCTAATCAGCACGACGAGACTCTTGCGCTGCAAGCGATCGCCAACGCGCGCCAGCACCTCGCCGAGATCGGTCGCGTCTTGCCCCGGCGCGGCCGCGAGCACGCCGACCAGCTCGCGCAAGTGCGATGGATTGGAAGCGACTTGCACGGCGTGCCGCACTTCGCGATCGAACACGAACGCGCCGACCGCGTCGCGTTGCTTGAGCACCAAGAAAGCGAGCGCCGCCGCCAGCGTGCGGCCGTACTCGAGCTTTGACATTTCGTGCGAGCCGAATGTCATCGACTCGCTCGCGTCGAGCACGATCACGGTGCGCAGATTCGTCTCTTCCTCGTACCGCTTGATGTAGTAGCGGTCCGACCGACCATAGACCTTCCAGTCGATGTGTCGAATGTCGTCGCCCGGCACGTATTCGCGGTACTCCGCGAACTCGACGCTGGCGCCGTGATACGGGCTGCGGTGAAGACCCGAGATGAATCCCTCGACCACTAACCGCGCGCGAATCTCGAGCCGCGCCACTTTCGAAAGCTCGCGCGGATCGAGATATCGGCTCGCGTTATCAACTGCCATGGACTGGGATTTCCTCCAGCAGTCGAGTGATGACGGAGTCGGACGTGACGCCCTCCGCTTCCGCGGCGAAATTCGTGAGAATTCGGTGGCGCAGCACCGGGTGCGCGACGTGGCGCACATCGTCGTAGCTCACGTGCGAACGACCCTCGAGAATCGCGCGCGCCTTCGCGCCGAGAATCAAGTATTGGCCTGCGCGCGGCCCGGCACCCCACGAAATGTGCTCGCGCACGCTCGCCAACGCCTCGGCAGTACTGACCCGCGTCGCCCGCGTCAGGCGCAGCGCGTAACGGATGACTTCGTCGGCGACCGGCACGCGGCGCACGAGCTGCTGGAGTCGCAAGATCTCGGCGCCATCGAGCACGCTCGTCAACTCCGAAGTCTGACCGCTCGTGGTTTGCTTCATGATGCGAAGTTCTTCGTCCGCGCTCGGATAGCCGACGCGAATATTGAACATGAAGCGGTCGAGTTGCGCTTCGGGCAACGGGTACGTGCCTTCTTGTTCGATCGGGTTCTGCGTCGCGAGCACGAAGAACGGCGCGGCCAACACGTGCTTATGGCCACCGACCGTCACTTGCTTCTCCTGCATGGCTTCCAGCAACGCCGCTTGCGTCTTCGGCGGCGTGCGATTGATCTCGTCGGCAAGAATCACGTTCGCGAAGATCGGGCCTTTGAGGAATTGAAAACGGCGTTCGCCGGTCGCGCGATCATCCTGAATCACCTCGGTGCCGGTGATATCGGAGGGCATGAGATCCGGTGTGAATTGAATCCGGGAGAAGCTCAGCGAAAGCGTGCGCGCCAGCGTGCTGATCATGAGCGTCTTCGCCAACCCGGGGACGCCGACGAGCAACGAGTGGCCCCCGGCGAACAGCGACGCGAGTAACTGCTCGATCACCTCTTCTTGCCCGACGATGACGAGGCCGAGTTGCTCGCGGAGCTTCCGCGCCGCGGATTGGATGCGCTCAAACTCGAGATCGTCGGCGGAAGTGATCTCGGGCGCGGGTCGGGGGTCGCGTTCGGAGGCGAAGGCCATTCCAATCCTCTCGGCATTTGGTAGGAGAGCGGGCCCACCGCACCGCACAGCGAAAGCTGACACGGCAGGTGCGCTCGACTGCGAACGAAGTTCGTAGGCACGCGCGGATTCGGCCGCGCGTCGGTCCATTCCAGGGGTCGGGGTCCAAGCTTGCAGAGCATACCCGCCCGCTGGCGTGAAGAAAACGTGCGGATCGAGGAGATGCAGATACCCGTTGTCGCAGCCGCTGCCTTGACATCCAACCCGACCTTTCTATGATTTTGCCTTTCCTTGCCGGCGACCCGCTTGCTTTCGACCTGACGAAATTCGACGTCGATGCCACAATCGACCGAGTTTCGCATCTCCACTAGGCGCGCCGTCCTGATCGCCGGCAGTCGTCGAGTAGACTGCACTCGATTTGAAATGTCTGACCTGAAGAGGGGTGGCAATCATGGATGGCGTCACCGCCCGCGAGCTTTTTCAGGCTCGGCAGAGTTTGAGCTACGACGACATCATCATTCTGCCGGGTCATATCGACTTCTCGCTGCAGGACGTCTCACTCAAAACTAAGCTCACGCGCGAGATCACACTCAACAACCCGCTCACTTCGTCGCCGATGGACACGGTGACGGAAGCCGAAATGGCGATCCATTTGGCGCTTCTCGGCGGGATCGGCTTCATCCACTACAACAACTCCATCGACGAGCAAGCGACGCTCGTGCGCAGGGTGAAGCGGTTCGAGAATGGGTTCATTATGGACCCGATGGTGCTCGGCCCGACCAATACCGTGCGCGACTTGCTCGCCGTCAAAGAGAAGCACGGCTACTCGGGAATTCCCGTGACCGACACCGGCGACGCCAAGGGCAAGCTCATCGGTATCGTCACGAATCGCGACATCGACTTCGAAAAAAACCTCGATCGGCCGCTGCGGGACGTCATGACGACGCAACTCGTCACGGCGCGCCGCGGCATCTCGCTGCGCGAAGCGAATGAGATCCTCAAGAACGCCAAAAAGGGCAAGCTGCCGATTCTCGACGAGGAAGGCCGGCTGTGGGCGCTGGTCTCACGTACCGACATCAAGAAGAGTCGCGACTATCCCGAGTCGGTGAAGAGCAACTCGCGGCAACTCATCGCGGGTGCCGCGCTGTCGACGCGCAATGAAGATCGCGATCGGCTCGAAGCGCTGGTGCAAGCCGGCGTCGACGTGCTCGTCATCGATGCGGCGCAAGGCGACTCGATCTATCAGATCGAGATGCTCAAGTACGTAAAGCGGGCGCATCCGCACTTGCAGTTGATCGCGGGTAACGTCGTCACGCAGCGCCAATGCCAATCGCTGATCGCGGCCGGCGCCGACGCCATCCGCGTCGGCATGGGGCCCGGATCGATTTGCACGACGCAAGAAACCATGGCGGTCGGGCGTGGCCAAGCCGCCGCCGTCTACCACTGTGCGCTCCACTGCAACGAAGCCGGTGTGCCGGTCATCGCGGACGGCGGACTCGGCGACATCGGCGACATCGTCAAGGCGCTCGCGCTCGGTGCGAGCGCGGTGATGATGGGACGCATGTTTGCCGGCACGAGCGAAGCGCCCGGCGACTACTACTATCAAAACGGCGTGCGACTCAAACGTTATCGCGGCATGGCGTCAATCGAAGCGATGGAAGCGGGCGGCGGCAAACGTTACTTTGCCGACACGGAGCAGATTCGCGTCGCGCAAGGCGTCTCGGGATTCGTCGTCGACAAAGGCTCCGTGCGGAATTTGATCCCGTATTTGACGCAGGGCTTGCGGCATTCGTTCCAAGACATCGGTGTACGCGATGTTCCGGCGCTGCACCGCGCGCTCTATGCGGACCAGCTCAAGTTCGAGTTGCGGACCGGGTCGGCACAGCGCGAAGGCGGAATACACGGGCTTTATTCGTACGAGCGTCCGAGTATGGGAAAGCGTGAGAAGCCGGCCGGGCAGTGAACGCGAGTGTTGCGCAATAGGATCCTGCGCACGTCTTGAGCCGGCCGTGTCGGTGTGGGATGAGTTCGGTGGGCGCGCAGAATGGCGCGCCGGATCTTTGAGAAAGACGAGGCTCGATGTCCGACGCCAAGGCCAACGAATTCTGCGCCATCATCGACTACGGCTCGCAGTACAGCCAACTCATCGCGCGTCGCGTCCGTGAAAACCGCGTCTATTGCGAGATCTTGCCGCATCGGACGCGCGCAGCGGATTTGCGAGGGCGCGCGCTCAAGGGCGTGATTCTGTCGGGCGGTCCGTGCGGCACGTACGAGACCGGCGCGCCCACGCTCGATCCGGAAATTCTGCAACTCGGAGTGCCCGTGCTCGGCATCTGCTATGGCATGCAGCTCGGTTGCCAAGTTCTCGGCGGCACGGTGGTGCCGTCCGAAGAGCGCGAGTATGGACATGCGCCCCTCTACATCGATGTCGACAAGGATCCGCTCTTTCACGGCCTCCCGGCGAAAATTCAAGTGTGGATGAGCCACGGCGATCAAGTCACGAAGGTCGCGGATAGTTTTCAGACGCTGGCCCACACGCGCAACAGCCCACTCGCGGTCGTGCGCCAAAAGTCCGGTAATTTTTATGGCCTGCAGTTTCACCCTGAAGTCACGCACACCAAAGACGACGGCAAGATCATCAATAATTTCTTGTACCGCGTCTGTCGATTCACGGGCGACTGGGAGATCGGCGATTACATCGAGCGCAGCATCGCCGAGATCCGCGCCAAAGTTGGCACCGAGGGTCGTGTCGTGTGCGCGCTTTCGGGCGGTGTCGATTCGTCAGTAGTGGCGCTCCTCGCGAGTCGCGCCATCGGCAATCGATTGACCTGCTTCTTCATCGATAACGGCGTGTTGCGGGCCGGCGAAGCGGACCAGGTCGAAAACACTTTTCGACAGCGCTTCGGTCTCGACTTTCGCCGCATCGATGCGTCGCAGCGTTTTTTGGCGGCGCTCGCGGGAGTCACGGATCCCGAGCAAAAGCGCATCAAGATCGGTCACCAATTCATCGAAGAGTTTCGGCGCGCCGCGGCGGATATCCCGGGCGCGCGCTTTCTGGCACAGGGCACGCTCTACCCGGATGTCATCGAGAGCCACTCGCCGTTCAAAGACGGACCGTCGGTGACGATCAAGACGCATCACAATGTCGGCGGATTGCCGAAGGACCTCGGCTTCGAATTGGTGGAACCGTTGCGTTACTTGTTCAAAGACGAGGCGCGGCGTATGGGACGCGAGCTGGGGCTGCCCGACGAAATCATCAGCCGGCAGCCGTTTCCGGGCCCCGGCCTCGCGATCCGGATCATCGGCGAGGTCACGGCGCCGCGCCTCGAGGTGTTGCGACGCGCCGACCAAGTCGTGCAAGAGGAACTCCGCGAGTACACCGACTACCGGCGCCTGTGGCAGAGTTTCGCGGTGCTGTTGCCGGTGCAAACGGTCGGCGTGCAAGGTGATCAACGCACATACGAAAACGTCGTCGCGCTGCGCATGGTCGAATCGAGCGACGGCATGACCGCCGACTGGGTCTATTTGCCGCAGACGATTCTGCAGAACATCGCCAATCGCATCGTCAATGAGGTCAAAGGCATTAACCGCGTTGTGCTCGACATTTCCTCGAAGCCGCCGGCCACCATTGAGTGGGAATAGGTGCTCCGCCACGGTACACTCTGCGGCCCGGTTTCCTGACTGAATCCAAGAAAGCGACGAGATGGCGACGACCTTTGAAGGACAACTCTCTGGTAAGGGACTCAAGGTCGCGCTTGTGGTGGCGCGATTCAACTCGGTCGTCGGCGACCGGCTCCTCGCGGGCGCGGTCGATGCGCTCGTGCGCCATGGGGTCGATCCCGACGGCATCGATCGCGCCTACGTGCCGGGCGCCTTCGAACTCGCGCCGGTGGCGCGGCGACTCGCCGCGAGCGGTCGCTACCAAGCCGTCGTCGCACTCGGCGCCGTGATTCGCGGCGGCACTCCGCACTTCGAATACGTCTGCCAAGCGGCCGCGCGCGGCGTCGCCGACGCCGCGGCGGATGCGAAAGTGCCGATCACGTTCGGCGTGTTGACGACCGATTCGCTCGAGCAAGCGCTCGATCGCGCCGGCGGCAAAGCCGGCAACAAAGGCGCCGAAGCGGCGCTCGCCGCGATCGAGATGGCAAACCTCTACCGAGCCATCGGCTAAGCGATCACGATTCACATGGTCGCTCATGGCCTGCAACGTGATCGCTCATTTGGCTGATGTCGCCCATGGACCAGCGCCGGTCCATTGGCGAAGAAACGTGCGCGTTAAGACGACAACAGGACCAAGCAAGTGGGCATGCGCAGAGAGGCACGTGAGCTGGCGCTCAAGTGTCTGTTTCAATGGGATCAACGTCGCGACGACGGCCAGCAGCTGGCGGAAGCGCTCATTCGCGAGTGGACGCGAAACGCCGACGCCGCCACGTATTGTCGTAAGTTGCTGAAGGCTTATTGGGAACGCGAAAGTGAGATCGACGAGCTCATCAAGAAGGCCGCCGACAAGTGGCGGCTCGAGCGGATGTCGGCCGTCGACCGCACCGTGCTGCGCCTCGCGACCACGGAGATGTGCTATTTCCCGGACGTGCCGCCGCGCGTGGTGCTCGACGAGGCGATCGAACTCGCCAAGAGTTATTCGACCGAGAAGTCGGGCGCCTTCGTGAATGGCATTCTCGATCGCATACTTTCGGAACGAAAGCTGGAAGCCGATGGGATTCGCGAAGTGGTTCGGCCGCAAGAAGAGTGATGACGACGAGCCGGTAGCCGGCGAGCCGAGTGCGAACTCGCCGGTGGCCGAGCCGGTCGCGGACGGGGCGTCGCCGCGTGCTGCCGCTGCAG
This sequence comes from Planctomycetota bacterium, assembly GCA_046154185.1. GTDB lineage: Bacteria > Planctomycetota > UBA8108 > UBA1146 > JAJFFE01 > JBJXGE01. The sequence goes on along the minus strand of JBJXGE010000068.1, from coordinate 50,893 downwards.
AACCCGCGCCGAAAAAACGCAGCGCCTTTGATATTCTCAAGCGCGGACTCGCCAAGACCTCCAAAGCGCTCAAGAATATCTTCAGTTTTGGACGCAAGCTCGATGCCGAGGCGCTCGAGCAGATTGAGACGACGCTGATTCAGGCGGACTTTGGCCCGCAAACAGCGCTTGCGCTCACTGAGGAATTGCGCGACGCGTACAAAGATCGCGAGTTCCAGCAGGATGAACTCACGAATTTTCTGAAGGAGCGCTTGGTGGCGCGCCTCGGCGAGCCGCGCCCCATTCAATGGGCGGCGACCGGACCGACGATCATGCTCGTCGCTGGAGTCAACGGCACCGGCAAGACAACTTCGATCGCCAAGCTCGCGCGCCGCTTCACAGATGATGGCAAGAAGGTCATCCTCGCGGCTGGCGATACGTTCCGCGCCGCGGCGGTGGAACAGCTCGCAATTTGGAGCGACCGCATCGGCGTTGAGATGATCAAGGGTACGTCCGAGGAAGATCCGGCGGCGGTCGTGTTCCGCGCGCTCGACGCGCTCGAAGCGCGCGGCGCCGATGTGCTGATCATCGATACCGCCGGGCGGCTGCACACCGAGAAAAACCTGATGGCGCAGTTGGCGAAGATCACGCGCGTGATCCAAAAGCGCTATCCCGACGCGCCGCACGAAGTGATCCAAGTGCTCGATGCGACGACCGGCCAAAACGCGATCACGCAAGCGCAAGAGTTCAAACGCGTCATCAACGTCACCGGTTTGATCCTGAGCAAAATGGACGGCACCGCGCGCGGCGGCGTCATCATCCCTATCCTGCAAGCCGTCGGCGTACCGGTGAAATACATCGGCGTCGGCGAAGGCCTCGACCACCTACAGCCCTTCGATCCCCGCAGCTTCGTCGACGCGCTGTTTGAAGATCTCGACTCGAACGACGCGTGACGGCTCGCTCACCGCCAGCGCGTCAACGCGACGCCCGCGACCACGAGCATCACACCGACGACGCGCGTCGGCGAAATCGCGGCGCGCGGGATGGCGAAGGCGCCCGTGTGGTCGAGCGCAAGTGCGCAAGCGAGTTGTCCCAAAACGACCAGCGATAAAGCCGTCGTGGCGCCGAGGCGCGCCAAGACGATCGGCGCGATCGTCACCATCGTGAGCCCGTAGACGCCGCCGAGGAGGAGCACGGTCGGCACTGCGAAGACGCGGCCGTTCAGGCGCGACCAACTGCCGTCGACGAGCGCGACGGCAATCGCGCCGACGAGCACGATCGCTGTGTTGACGACCAGCATGGCGCCGAACCCGATCTCGTGGCGCAGGCCGTTGTTCGTGACGCCCTGCATCGCGACGGCGATGCCCGCGATGAACGCGAGCAGGAAATAAAATGCGAGCACTGTTCTCCCCTCAATGAGTCGTCCGCACAACCGGCGCGAGCTCGCACACCCAGCGCGCGATGAGATTCTGCGCGACGGTGCGTCGATAACTCGCCGTCGAGCGCACATCGTCGATCGGCGTGATCTCGGTCGCGAGTTCGTTGGCGGCTGCGCGTGCGACGGACTCGCCGGGAAGTTGCCCCAACAGCACCCTCTCGGTCCGCAACGCGCGCAACGGCCGATCCGCCACGGCGCCGAGCGCGATGCGAGTCTCCGCGATGCGGCCCGCATCGTCGAGGCGCGCGGTCGCGGCGATCATGACTTTCGAAATCGCCTGCGCGCGTCGCGCGCCGACCTTGCGCCACAGCCATCGCGTGTCACTCGCCGGTCGCGCCACGTGGATCGCAACGATCAACTCATCCGGCTCGATCACCGTGCGTCGATAGCCCACACAAAATTCGTCGTAGGAAACGTGTCGCCGCCGCTTTTGCGAAGCCAGCTCGATCTCCGCGCCGAGCGCGAGCAACACCGGGAGCGTGTCGCCGACCGGCGATGACGTGGCAACGTTTCCGCCGAGAGTGCCCCGCGCTTGAATCTGCAACGCTCCGATCTCGCGGGCCGCGGCCGCAAGCAAAGCCAACTCCCGCCCCGCGAGTGGACTCGCGAGCAGCTCCAGATATGTCGTTGCGGCGCCGACACGAATCGGACCGTCCGTGGCGCTGATCCCAACCATCTCCGTGAGGCCAAACACATCGATGACGCCGGGAAGCGCCCGTAGACCGCTCGCATCCACCATTAGATCAGTGCCTCCTGCGAGTACTCTGTGTTGCGGGTACTGCGCGCGCAGGTCGAGCGCAGCCGCCAAACAAGTGGGCTTCAGATAGCGCGTCATACCGAAACTCGCCCGTCCAAGGGACCCGGCGCCGCCGCCACGACAGCATCGATGATCCGCTGATAGCCGGTGCAGCGGCATAGATTCCCGGCCAGTAACTCCCGCCACCGCGCGCGGCTCGCGTTCGACTCGCGCGCCAGTATCGCCGTCGCGCAAAGCGCGATGCCCGGCGTGCAAATCCCACACTGCGTGCCGCCGTGTTCGATGAGCGCCGACTGCACCGCGCTCAGTACGCCGTCGTCGGCGAGCGACTCGATCGTCGCAATCTCGTGACCGACCGCTTGCGCGGCAGGCACCAGACAAGAGTTCACGGGCACACCATCGAGGAGGACGGTGCACGCCCCGCACTCCCCTTCACCGCAGCCTTCCTTCGTGCCGGTCAAGCCGACTCCGCGCAACACGTCGAGCAGACGCTGGAGCGGATCGCATTCGACGCGATAGGCGGTGCCATTCACGCGCAACATCATGTCAAACGTTCTCCTGCACGCACGCGCTCATCGAGTAGCGCGGCGATGTGTTCGGGCAAGACCGGCAGTTGATCGATCTCGATGTCCAGCGCATCGACGATCGCGCCAGCCACCGCCACCGCCGGACCATCCATCGAAATCTCCCCGACGCCTTTCGCGCCGAACGGCCCGAGCGGATACGGCTCTTCGACGATGATCGTCTCCATTTCGGGCGCCTCGATCGCCGTTGGAATGATGCAGTCCGTCATGCGTCTGTTCACGACTCGCCCGGCGTCATACGCGACCGACTCCCACAGCGCCCAGCCGAGCGCTTGCAACGTCCCACCTTCGATCTGCCCCTCGACGATCACCGGGTGAATCGCTTTGCCGACATCGACGGCGTGGATGCACCGCACGACTTCAACCTCGTAGGTGTCGGGATCGACTTCGACATCGACAAGGCACGCGGCCCAGCCATAAACCGGATAAGCGGCGCCAGTGTACGTCGCATCATCCCACACGACGCCCGGCGGCGGCGCATAGGTCTCGGTGATTGCACCGTCACCGACGTGTTGCGCGTGATGGAGCGCGATCTCGTGCAACGTCTTATTGGCGAGACCGGCACGCTGCGCATACGCTTCGAGCTGCGCGCGCAGTTTTTCAGCCGCGCGCGCGACGAGCCCTCCCACCACCATGCACGTTCGCGACGCGACCGTTGGTCCACTATCCGGGACACGGGCCGTGCTCGGATCCACGAGTTCAATCGAACCGATCTCAACGCCCAGGCTCGCGGCCGCAAGTTGCGCAAAAACCGTCAGAGCGCCTTGACCGATATCGGTTGAGCTCGAGCGGATCTCAAAGTTGCCGCGCGGAGTGATCGCGACAGTCGCTTGTCCACGCAATCGACTCTCGCCGCTGCCAGTAAACCCGGCGCCGTGCAGGCAAAACGCGAGGCCGCGCCCCCGCCGGCGCAGCGGCGAGCGCGGTAGCGGCGCGTGCGGCGCTGGTCGCCTCGCTCGTTCCTCGACTGCGGCAAGCACCGCCCCGCTTCCCACGCTCGAGGTGAGGCGTTGACCCGTCGCCGTCTCGTCGCCCACGCGTAGCATGTTGCGCCGGCGCAGTTCGAACGGCTCGATGCCGAGTCGCCGCGCCGCTTTTTGCATCTGGCGCTCATAGGCGAAGGTCACCTGCGGCGCGCCAAAGCCGCGAAAGGCGCCGTGCGGCGGGAAGTTCGTCGCGACGACGCGACCCGTCACGCGCACGTGTTCGATGCGATACGGGCCGGCGGCGTGGAGCAGCGCGCGCGAGAGCACGACCGGTGACAAGGTCACGTACGCGCCGCCATCCAGCAAGATGTCGATGTCGACAGCCCGCACACGACCGTCGCGCGTGACGCCCATCCGATGCCGAATGCGCGCCGGATGGCGTTTCGTCGTCGCGCCGATGTCTTCGCTGCGCTCGTAGATGAGTTTGACGGGCGCACGCGCCTTCCGCGCAAGGAGCGCCGCGTGCGCGGCGATCATCGAAGGGTACTCTTCCTTGCCGCCGAAGCCGCCGCCCGTCACAGCCTGCGTCACGACGACACGCTCGGCCGGCAGCGCGAGCAGCTCGCAGAGCGCGCGATGCACGAAGTACGGGCACTGCATCGAGCCGAGCAACTCGCAGCGGTCATCGCGCCAGTCGCACAGCATGCCTTGCGGCTCTATGTACATCTGTTCTTGCGCGCCGGTCTCGTAGACCGAATCGATGACCAAGTCGCAACGCCGAAGTTCGGCTTCGACGTCGCCGCCGCGCGCGAGCGCAAGCCGCTTCATGATATTGTCGGAACCGAAAATGAGCGGCGTGCCCGCGAGCGCCGCATCGACGTCGAGCGCCGCCGGCAGCTCCCGGACGCGCGGACGCAGCCGCCGAAGCGCCTCCGCCGCGAGTTCCCGCGTCGGCGCCGCCACGAGCGCGAGCGCCTCGTCGTGATGGCGAATCGCGCCGCCGACCGGCACGAGGGCGACCTGATCGTCTTCGATCAACGCAATCACGTTGCGCCCTGGAATATCCGCGGCGGTCACGACCGTGACACGGCTCCAGTCAAACGCCGCATCGCGCTCGAGTTCGAGAAAAACGCCGTGCGCGACTTCGCTCCGCAGCGTCACCCCGTGAAGACAACGGGGAACCTGGTAGTCATCGACATAACGCGCGGCGCCCGTGACCTTCGCGACCCCGTCGATGCGCGGCCACGATGAACCGGGCTGAGATGCCGCGAGCGAGCTGTTTCCGTCAGTCTCTCCACCGCACGCCATGATCGCGAGAGAGTAGCGCGTTCGGCGTCTGAAGAACAGCGTCGGCGATTTCGAAGCCGAACCGTTCTAACTCGCGGCGAGCGCGAATCGAACATCCCCTCCATCACCTCTACTGCGGCACGTGAATCGCCGCGTCGCCTTGGAGCGCGCCGTCGGCGTCGATCCAGGAGTCGAGGGTGATTCCGGTCGCGGGATCGGAGAGGCGACGAATGAGCGTCGCGCCGAGCGGTCCGGATTGGTTCGGGTTCTGCGCGCCGTCGCGCAAGTTAGGCCCGACGCCGGGCGCCAGCATCGAGTGGTTATTCGAGCCGTTCGACGCGCCCGAAGCGTCGACGACGGCGTCGAGGTTCCGCGCGACGAGCAAAGGATCGAAGAGCGCGCTCGGCGCGACACCGTCGCAGCCGAAGCGGTCCTCGTTGTCGTCGATGGGGTTCTGCGGACAGCCGCGATCGTCGAAGAGGAAGATGCCGGAGCCGAGGCCCGCCACCATGTGGACCCAGATCGGCGAGTTGATCTGGTTATTCGTGTTGAGGCCGATGTGCGACCGCAACGTATTGAAGTCGAGCGCGCCCCAGTCGCTCGTCGACATGGCCGTGCGAAACGCGTTGAATTCGGCCGCGTAGTTGGCGAGTCCCTCGTCGGTCAGGTGACACGCGTTGCAGTAACGTGGCCCCTCGTTCTCATCGCTGACTTTGCCACGGATCGAGTGCGGCATCATGACGTTGTGCGAGAGCGACGGCAAACCATGCGCGGGGTTGTTGCCGCCGCCGTTACGGTCGGTGAAAGAAAACACCTGCGAGAAGTCGCCGTTCATGTCGCGCCACTGGAAGTGCGCCTCGGTGTTCGGACTGAGCACGCTGATTTTGTTGTGCGTGTCGACGCCGAGTTGGAACGGCACCGGCGTCTGATAAGTGAAGTCCGCGTTCAACTGCCGGAACACGATGCGCTCACCCGTGATGTTGGAGAAGTTATTGCCGTTGTTGTACTCGCCCTTCAAGTGACAACCGACGCAGTTATTTGTCCACGACGCGTGGCAAGCGACGCAACTCATGTTGTCCATGTGGCTGAAGCCCGGCGTGACGGCGCCGGTTTGAATCGGCCCGAGACCATTCGCCGGGTCGCCGTCGGCGCGGCCCATCGCGTACGACGCTTTCGCGCTGTACACCGGCTCCTGCGTGAGCGGATTGATGCGCCCACTATCGACAACCACGTCCCGCGTCTGCGGCACGTAATGGCGCGCGCCGGTCAAGCGGCTCGTCAGAATGTACGAGCCATCCGCTTCCCGCACGACGTGCTTCAATGCGTTGCCTTCCGCGTCCATCGCGCAGTCCGCGGTCGCGCCGCTGTAGGTCGTCGCGCTTGCGACCGGCGCATACGCGTCAACACCGCCATGACAGCTCTCGCATCGAATCGCGACCGCTTGCTCCTGGCGACTCAGGAGCGGCGAGTTCGCGGGATCGCCGACCACGCCGCCGTGCACGTCATGGCTACCATGGCAGTCGATGCAACCAAGGCCCGCTTCGTAGTGCACGTCGGCCGGCGTGTCGTCGCGATCGTCGCCGTCGTAGTCTTCGGCGAGCAAGTACTGATTCGCGTTGCGGCCGTTAAACGTATTGTTGTTGATCACAGGATCGAAGAGCCGCGTATCAAGCGCGGTGTTCACGTGCGAAGCCGGGTTCGCGGGGTACTGGTTGCCGCGCCGCACGTCTTGGTTTTGGTCGAGGCGAATGCCCCAGTATTGCAGTACGGTGCGGTTCGATCCTTGGTGACAGCCCGCGCACGTGTGGTCGTCGATGCCGGAAATCGTCTCCCCGCTCGCAAGCGTCTGTGCGACGCTGCGAATCAAGTGGCGGTCGACGTGCGCGCGCTCCGGATCATCGATGTCGTCCGGATCGAGCGGCTCGTTCTTGCGAATGTTTGTGTCCGTCGAGTCGCTCCGGCCACTTGAGGAGTAGCGCATGTGACACGCCGTGCAACCCGACGAGCGAAAGTCGCCGTAACGATTATTCGCGCCGGCGCTACCCAAGTGGCAGTCACCGCACGTGAACGAAATCTGCTCGTGAAACAAGTTCGCGAGCGGCGAGCCGGTGATGACACTGTTGTCCGGGTTCACGTCGTCGTCGAGCGCAGCGGCGAGGTAATTCGGATTCAGGAAGATGTCATCCGGCCCAAACTGATTGCGCACGCTGTAGACCGGATACTCAATTAACTCACCGACTGGTCCAATTGTCGTCGGCACGAAGACGAAGTCCGGATCCGTGACCGCGCGCCAGGCGTAGTCGCCGGCGGTGTCTTCGTACAACCCTTGATTCGCCGGCACCGCATTCGCGGCGCCCATCGCGTAACGCGCACCCGAGAGAATTCCGACCTCGGTCGCGAGCGGACTCTTCGCCACGCACTCGGCGTGCGGCATGTGACACTGTCCGCAGCTACGACCTTCCTTGACGACACGAATGTCGCCTGGATTCACGAACTGCAGGTAGTCGAGCGCCGAGTACGTGACGCCGTTCACGACGTAGTCTTCGTACTTATCGATGCCCGCGAGCGTCAAACGGTTGAAGTACGCTTGCGCATTCTGCGTTTGGAACTGCTCGTCACCGATCTCCGGCGGCGGCGGAACGTGGCTCGCTGTCGCGCCGACCGCGTCGCCGTGACCGCCATGGCAAGTCGTGCAACGAATCGAACCGGCGCCCGGGAACGGGTGCGGATTCTCAAGTCCGGGTCCGCTGTAATCATCGTGGAACGAGCCGTTGTGGCATTGCATGCAGGACTCGGAAGTCGCGGCGACTTCGTGGTCGTCCTCCGACTTGCTCGTGCAGCCGTTCGCCGCGATGACAACGCCGACAAGGAAGACAATTCTCACGCGGTTTTGTACTTGCAGCCCGCTCATAGATTCCTCCCGCTAAGACTATTTCCAATAAGGTGCAGGCAATCGGCGGGCCGCGCCGTCAGCAACGAACTGGCGATTCGAGACGAGCGCCGTTGCCGCCCGTTTATTGCCGACTACGAGGCAAGTGTGCCGGCAAATCCACCCGTTCTTGCCGAGCACTCACCACCAAAGCGTCACGCCGATATCGACGAGCAATCGATCGTTATCTTGTGTCCGCGCGTACGAGAAACCGCCAACGAGCGACCAATTGCGCGCCAGCGTCCAATGCGCTCGCATGCCCGCGTCCGCCGTCCAAAGCTGACTCGATTCGAGTTCATAGTCGGCGAAGCGCACACCGAGTGACGGTTGCAACGCGAATCGTGGGCCAACGGGAAAGAACCCCGAGAACCGCGCGCCATGCCCGTCCGTCTCGTTGCCAAGCACCCGGTAGACATGCAAGGTCGCGCTCGCGGCCGACGCCGCGAACACGCCGCGTCGCGTGAGCCCGAGTTGGTAGCGCACTCCATCGTCGGCTTTGTCCGAGTCTGTGAACGACACTTCCTCATCCACCATCCAGCGCTCCGAAAGATCGTGTGCGGCGCCGACAAAATAGCGCCAGTACCCTTGATCGAAGAAAAACGAATCGATCAGCACGATCTGGTCGACGAGATCGCGTTCGGCTTCAGTGTCCGTAAGCTCGAAGCGATCGACGCCGCCGCGCAAGCGAAAGCCTTTCGAGACGCGATACGTCGAGGATAAGTCCAGCCGCGTGAGTTCGACGCCGCGGCGAGTCTCATCGTCCCCGGAATCGAAATCGACTTCCGCACTCGAGTAGAGGGAAAAGTCCCCGTGCGACAGGAACTGATCGGCTAGCAACGCGAGTCGATCCGGCTTGCCGCGATAGGAGGAACCGAGGACTCCGGTCGTAAGCGAGTAACGCGAACGATCCGTAGCCGCACTGTAACTGAGGTACGTCACAATCGTCGGCTCGCGCCACCACGGGTGCAAGTCTTCGCGATCCGGTCGCAGTCCGAATAATGCGCCAAGCCGCACGCGTGGCATCACGGCTTTCTCGCCCTGAATGCCGTCGAGATATCCGATGGATGGCAATTCGCCGGGCAGGAACCGGCCGACGCGCACGAAGCTGCGGTCATCAAAACGACGAAAGAATGCAAGTCGGTAGAGATCGAACCGACGACGATCGTGCGATTCATAGTCTTGCAGCGCTTGGCCGCCGCGCCACGACAAATTCGCGTGCCATTCGAGCGCCCACGGTGTGCCGTCGGGGCGCTCGACGCTGCCGGAGCCGCCGAGCTGCGTCCGCCAATAATCGAGGTCGTTGTTCTTCGCGAGCTGCACATGTTGCCGAAGATTGATGCGTCCGTGCGCGACATTGCGACCGCCGGTGTAACCGGTTTCGCCCATGCCGGGCGGCGCGAGGAGCGGGGCAAACGGCGCGTCAGGGTCGCCGTTCTTGAGCGTCGGCGACGGGGCGCGGGGATCTTCCGGCGCGGGCGGTGCAACCGGCGCCGAGTCGAGCAACAACGAGAGTCGCTCGCCGGCCCGCGGAAACAACGGCCCGCGATCGGACAGAATCCGCAGAAAAGTCGACGCGCGCGCGGCCTTGACGACCTCGAAACGCGCCGTCTGTATGCCACCGCGCAGGATCCAGCCGGTCTGGCCGTCCGCGATGCCTTGCAACACGCCCGCATCCACATAGACGCCATCGGCCGTTTCATAGAGGAGTGCGCACTCGATCGGCGTCACAGGCGGCGGCTGCGACGGCGGAAGCTCGACGATCGGCGCCGCGGGCGCACTCGGAGCCGTCGGCTCCGGCGTCGGTTCCGCCGGCGGCTCTTGCGCCAACGCGAGTGAAACGACACACAAGAGCGCGAGGCAAAGACCGGCCGCGCGCGCGCGCGGTCCGCTCCTCGTCAGCTCATGACTTGATGAGTCGTTCAAGATAGCCACTCCTCACCAAGCCGCGATCGTGTGACACAACGTGCAGTCAGTTGAGAAGCCGCTCGCCACATGGTTCGGCGCGGCGAGATAGTCCTGCTGGTGGCATGCAAAGCACGCCGGCGAGATTGGCGTGAATAAGCTGCCCGGGTGGCATTGCGCACACGCGACGTTGGCGTGGCCACCAATGAGTGGAAAGAAATCGTGGTTGAAGAGCGGCGCGTCCCAATCGCTCGGCGAATGGCAGCGATGGCAATTCACCGTCCAGCCGTTGGGAACATGGCTCGGCTGCGCGAGGAGCGCATCGCGCTGATGGCATAAGTGGCACTCGACCGGCGCGCCGGCGAAGTCGGCCGTGGTCGAACGCGGGTGACAAGACTCGCAAGCCGTGAGTGCGTGCATACCGATGAGCGGGAAGCGCGTGCGCGCGTGATCGGCGATGAGCCCGAGCGGTTCCCATAGCTCCTGGTTGTGGCACTCGCTGCAGTCGAGCCCCAACGAACCCCGATGCGGATCGACGTGACAGCCGCCGCAACCGCGTTCGACGTACGTGAGAATCGGCCCGCGATCATTGTGGCAACGCAAGCACGCGGCACGACTGTGCGCACCTTCCAACACGTAGCCGGTTTCCTGTGCATGATCGAACTCGAAGTTGTCGCGCAGCGTCTTCCAGTCGTCTGGGATGTGGCAAATGCCGCAATCACCCGGAAACTTCGTGTGCGGCACGAGCGGTCCCCAACGACCGCTCCAACCCTCGCGTGGCAAGAGTTCCGCACAACTCCACAAGAGGAGGCACCCACCGGCGAACAACAATGCACCGGCGACGGTGCTAGCGATCGCGGACGGGGTTCGGCGGTATCGCATGACAATCCTTGCACTCGCGTCCGAGCGGTTTGTAGTGGACGACGACATCGCCGTCCGGTGTTTCTGAGGACAAATGGCAACCAGTGCACGGTACGCGCCGGTGCGCGCCTTCGAGCGGGAAGCGCGATTGCTCGTTGTGGTTGAAGACCACGTCGGTCCACTTCCACTCTGACTTATGGCAGATCGTGCACGCGTCGTAGTCGGCGAATTGCCCGCGATGGACATCCTTGTGGCAGGACTGGCACTCGGTTGCCGTGTCGCGATAGCGCCGGGCCTTCACGGTCGAACCCGCGTGCTCGAAAGACTGCTCGCGATGACAGCCGACGCAATCCGCCTGCGCATGGGCGCCGGTGAGCGCGAAACCGGTGCGCGCTTGGTGATCGAACGGTCGAATCGAAAACGTGGTCGAGGTGCCGTCGTGGCACGAGTTGCAATCGCCGCTGGCAAGCTCGACCGAGAACTGACCGGCGTGTGGATCCTGATGACAAACCTGGCATTCGTGCGGCGTGCCGACGAACTGGCGAACAGCGAGCGCGCTTTCCTTTTTGTGACACGCATCACACGACGCGGCGGCGTGCGCGCCGGTCAACGCAAACAGCCTTGCGTGCGCTGCGTGACCGAATATCGGTGGCGTGAACGCATGTGGGTCGTGGCAGTCGAGACAACCGTCGTGACGGCCGCGAAACTGGCCGCCGTGCGCATCCGTGTGACAACCTTGACAGTTATCTTGGCGCCGCTCATATCCCGGTGCGCGCGGATCGGGATGCCGTTCCTTGAACACAAGATCCGCAGGGTGACAACCGATGCAAGCGACCTCGGCATGCGGCGGATCCAGTCGAAAACCGGTCGACGCGTGCCGCTCCGGTGTCATCGCCGTCGCCGCGTTCGTCCACACCGGATCGTGCGTCGAATGGCACACTTCGCAAGCTTCGCTGAAATCGACGCGATGCGGCGTCGGATGGCATTCGCCGCAGGTCCCGCCGCGCACATCATCAAATGGAAATGGGAGCAGCCGACTCGGCGCCGGCGGATGCGAAAGAGCGGGTGTCACGTTTACCGCCAACGTGTGATCCGACGCTACGGCGGGCACAGGCGTCGACGCGGGGAAACGGTGACAGTTGTCGCACGAGAGTTTCGCGTGGCCACCCGTGAGCGGGAAATGGACGGCGTGATCGAAATGCACGGGCGGTTGGAACGAGTCCTGACCGTGACACGCTCCGCACGGCGGCGTGAGACCATCCGTGTGGAAGTCGGCGTGGCACGCGCGACAATCTTGTGAGAGACCCAGTAGCGTCTCATCGCGCGGCAAGGTCGCAAACCCAGGCAGGACGAGTTTCAAGTCCGGCGTGTGGCACTTCTCGCATGCGAGCGTGTCGTGCTTGCCGTGCAAACCGAAGTCGACGTGCGGGTGCCGAAACGCGGCCGCCGTTTGTGCGCCCCACGAGATATCGCTGATCAACGGGAAGTCGTGTCCGTTGTGCTCTGCGTGGCAATCGCCGCAAGACTGACGTGGCTCATCGGCCAGCAAGTAATGGTGGTAGCCCGAGCGCTCGTTCAGCTGCGTCGCAATTTCCGTATGACAACTGAGGCACCCATCGTTGACTCCGCCAGCCCGGTGGCAGGTCGCGCAACTCGTCGAGTCGGTGAGCCCGGCGATGCGGGAGTGCGCTTGGGCCAGATTGCCCGGCAACGGCGAAGCGACGAACAACAGATGGCCGAGCCCCGCGAGACTCAAGCCCCCGACCAATAGCAGCGTTCTTGGATGCAGCAGCATCAGCGGCCACCTCCAAAGATCCACAGCTGTCCATATTTCGTCGCCAGCACTATGTGGTAGGCGACCGCGACCAAAAGTGTGATGGCAAGCCAACGATGCAGAAAACGCCACGAGGCGATCACCGCGCGGGTCTTCTGGTACCAGACTAGCCACGCCCGTTCGCGATAGAGTCGGCGCGCCAGCACCATGACGCGCCGCGCGTTGATGTCGGAATTGCCGCGCGCGCGCAGCGATTCCTGCAATTGCTGGATGGCGAGCCGCCGCCCTCGCTGCTGATCCAGCCAACGCCCGAGCGGACGCGGAAACCACCACGGTCGGTCGATGTGGATGTGCACGCCGGAGGCGCGCAACAGCTCGCTATCGACGCCGAGTTCTTCGAGCTTCTGGCGGTACACGACGAGGCGACGGCGCAGTTCCTCGATTTCGACTTCGCGCCCGGAGAGCGAGTGCGGCATGTGCACGATCACATAGCGCCCGATCACGCCGCTTGCGACGACGATCATCATCGCGATGAGCGCGAACAATGCGACCGCGCTGGTCGGGTGAAAATTTGCGTGAAAAAGCACGAGCGTCGGGCCGAGCACTCCGGCGACGATGTGGAAGTTCAACCACTCACGCACGGTGCCGAATCCGCGCCAGACGTAACGCTTGCGAATCAAGTACACCAAACTGGCCGCCATCAGCCCCGTGCCGCCGACACCGAGCGCAAGGCCGAGCGCTCCGGACGACCGCAACGCGTCATGCAAGTGGTGAAACGGTTTCGCCGCGGGCGCGAGCTGGTAGTAGGGGCGCGCGATCACGAAGAGGAGTGCGAGCATCGACAGGAGCAGCACCACGGCGACGCGCGCCATGCGCCGCAACGAAACTTGCGCCTCGCGGCGCAGCTCGTCATCGACCTCATGGTCGATCTCATCCGAAAGCTGCGCGAGCCCATCGATTTCGGTGCCGACTTCGATGCGCTCGACGACCGGAGCCGGCGGCCGCGCGGGCGATGCATGCGGTCGCACTTCCGCCAGTTCTTGCATCGTGGCGACAATGGATGCCGTCGCCACCGACGCGACGAGATCGTCGTACTCGTCGTCGTCCGGGAGCAGCACGATCGGCAAGTCTTCCGAATCGTCCTGGTGCGCGGGTAGTGGCGGCTGCACTGGGCGTCTCGTCCTCTCAGCTCGACTCGGCAGCGGAAGCTGCACTCGTCAGCGGTGAGCCGGCGGAGTCGCCGGTGAATCGCACGCCCATCTCGCGCAGCAACGGATAAGGCGGTTCGCCGCCCACGAGCACGAACACATAGTCGGCTGCGACTTGCACGGTGCGTGTCGTGCCGTTTTCGCGCCGCACGAGTCTCACCGCGCCGGTTTCGATCTCCGTGACGTCGGAGTCGAAAATCACCTGCACCTGCTGGTGTTTCATGTAGCGCTCAATGCGCTCGAGATTGCGCGACTTGAGTCGCGTGAAATGGGCGCGCCGATACGAAAGCGTGACGTGATTGCCGGGCTGATTCGCGAGCGCGGTCGCCGCTTCGACGGCGCTGTCGCCGCCACCGACGACAAGGATGCGCTCGTTGCGAAACGTCGCCGCGTCGATGAGTTGGTAAAGCACGCGCTCGGACTCTTCGCCCGGCACGCCGAGTCGGCGCGGTGTGCCGCGGCGGCCGAGCGCGAGCAAGACACGTCGCGCGCGCACGGGCCCGGCGGAAGTGCGTGCTTCGAAGCCAACATCGGTCGCGTCGATGCCGAGCAGCTTCACGCCCGTGTTGATGCGGAGTCCTTGCTCGGCAATGAGATCTTCCCAAAACTCGATCAACTCTTCCTTGAGGAACTCCTCGCGTTTGACGCGTCCGTACAGCGGCAGCACGAGCGACCCCGTGAGCGTGAGTTTTCGGCGCGGATACTTGCGCACGGTCCCGCCGATGTCGTCCTGGTCAATCGTCACGGAATGAAGCCGTAGCTCCTTGGCGCGCAAAGCCGCGGCGATGCCCGCGGGACCGGCGCCGACGATGAGCACATCCGCCACGTTGTCGGCGGCACGCGCCGGTCTCGACTCGCCGCCGAGACTCTCGGCGATACTGTCCATCGCGCGCGTCCCTTGCTCGACCGCGATGCGAATCAACGCGAACCCACCGAGTTCGCCCGCAATGTGGATACCAGGCACCGACGTCTCGAGGTCATCGCTCAGCGTCGGGATATCCGTGCGCTTGGAGATGTCGCCGAGCCCGATGGAGAGCGCATTTACTGGGCAGACCTCCGCGCAGCGCGCGTGGCCGATGCAGCGCACGCCGTTGATAATGTGCGCGACACCGTTGACGAGCCCGAGCACCCCCTCCTCGGGACACACAGCGACGCAACTCCCGCAACCGATGCAGGCTTGCACATCGATGAGCGGATGCTGGGCGAGCGGTTTGTCAGTGCCGCGATCACGCGCCTCCTCGATCTCAGCGAGCGCGTGCGTGCGCTGCTCCTGGCCGATCCGGTACTGCCAGAATCCGAGCAAACTGAGAACGAGCACGAACAGCGCGAACACCGGCAATATCGCGAAAAAACTCAATGGAATCTCCCTCGCCGGAGCGACGACACGGTTCATAAGTCATATCGTCACAACCCAGCCGCGAACTGTTGGCCAGCGATCGCCCCGCATGCAGAACTCGTGCCCGGGCGCGGTCGTGCGGAACAACCATGCGCGGCTGTTCTTCCTGAAGAACAAAAATTCCGGAGCCACGCGTGGCCAATCCGCTTGCAACACCGCGCTTCGCTACGAGCTCCGCGGTGCAAGGCCTCCACGGTGGCAGGATGATAGGAATAGATGAGGCTTTGACTCGGCACCGTTGAGTCTCGAGCGACAGCGCGAGGCATCAGCATGTCGAGCTCGCCGAGACAGAGGGGTGAAAAGTATGACTCGCCGCAGCGCCCCGCTTGGGGAATCGCAAGGCTTCACGATCATCGAGCTCGTGACAGCGCTATCAATCCTGACCGTCATCGTCGTCGGCCTCGCGGCCGGTATCGCTTCGACAATGCGCGCGAATAGCTCAGTCCAGGAGATGGACATCGCACGCGAAGCAGTACGAGCTCAATTAGAAACCATCATCGCCTCGGACTACGCCGCGATTCCGGCGTTTGATAGTGCAACGTTTACCGCCGCGCCGTTGACACCGATCACCGGCGAAGCGACGGTCGGTTCGGTGAGCGTCGACAGCACCAATCCAGCGCTGCTGCTCATTACGGTGATAGCGCGTTGGAGCGGAATCCTTGGCGATAACACTGTCGAAATGTCGACACTGCTCGCCGACAGCGCACCTTAGAGGGAGTGGCTATGAGTCCTCACCAGCCCGCGCGGCCAACCGAACGCGGCATGACACTACTCGAAGTCACCGTCATGTTGACGCTTTTCGTCACGGCGTTTGTCGCCGTCTGGCAATCGATGTCCGACACCAGCAACTCGTATGCGTCGATCATGTATTCGAACGATCTTGATCGCGTGCTGCGCTCGGCCGTAGCGCGAATCGTCGAGGATGTCGCGAATAGCGGAACCGACGAGTCCGGCGTCGATCACGTCACGTCACATCCGCCAGGGCTGGAAACTACCGCTCAGCAAATCACGTTGCAGCGGCGCATCGCCATGAATGGTGACCCCGCCGACTGGAGCGGCAACGTCACGTTCGATCTTCAGCCCGCTCAAAACGAATTACCCGCCAATGGCGCTGATGACGACGGCGATGGTCTTGTAGACGAGATGCGCCTCATGCGCACGGAAGCGGGCGGCACACCGATCGTCATCGCCGACGGCGTTTCGGCGCTTTCGATCACGCGCACAGCACTGAATCAGAACGCGATTACCATCCTGCTGACAGTCGTGCGACCAACACGCCCTGGCGCCAACCCGGCGTCACGGACTTCAACGACGACGGTCGCGTTACGAAATCGAACATAGATCTGCAGAAAACCGCTGAAATGGCAAAGACGAAGGAGGTCCTCGTGTGTTCACACTCTCTTGCTGAACGACGCTCACGCGAACGCGGGAGCGTTCTTGTCGGCGTGATGATCGTTCTCGTGGTAGTGCTGATATTGGCCGATTCCATGCTGTCAGTCCAGCGCGTCAACGCCCGTTCCGCTTCCGACTCGTTGACGATGCTGCGCGCTGATTATCTCGCCAACGCGGGCTTGCACGCTGCGTTCGCAGAAGTCGCAGCGCAGACCGACAGCACCGGCAATGGGCTCGGCGCGATGGGAATTGCGACGCCGCTCGTGTTCTCGGACTCGAACGGCCAGGCAGTCGGCGAGTACCGCACTTACGTGAAGCAAGACGGCACGCGCAACATCATCGTTGCGCTCGCCGCGGTTCCGAGTTTCTCGAACCCGCTAGTTGTTCGCAGCTCGCAAGGCGTCGTGCAAGCGGAAACCAGCTTCATCTTGGCCCCAAAACCATCGGCCGTCAGCATTTCCGGTCCAATCGTCGACCCGGTCTTCCCGGGGATGAGCCCAAACGGCTTCATGATCGACGGCGGCGAAGACCCCGCGTTCGTGTTTTCGTCCGCCGCGGGTTACGCGGCTGTGATGGAGACGCTTGGCAATGCGGTCGCGGCCGGCACGATTAATGGCACCGAACTCGCGGGCGATGTCACTAGCACGTACGAACACCCAACGGCTGGGCCGATCGAGTTGCCGATCATTCAGCAATCCTCGTCGCTTCTCAGCGCCGCGGAGTTGAACCAGTACCGCACGGACCTGCGCGACGCCGTACTGGCGCTTGCGAGCAGCGCGGATCGCACGATCACAACCCGCGTGCTCGGCAACGCGACCTGGGGCACGGCCGGCGATCCGGAAGTGACGGTCATCGAGGCCGGCACGATCGGCAAAGACCGCGTCTTCGACACGGTCGGCCAAACGATCACGGGCAACGGCACACTGATCATTAAGCACACTACGCGACCGCGCAAAAACCTGAACCTCAATTGGACCGGCGACATCTATGTGCTTGGTTACGATGGGGACGGCGGCGACCTGCTTTACACTTTCGGCACGCAAGGAACGATCAACGGCAACCTCGTGTTGCTCGCGAGCGATACCACAGAAGCGTCCCTCGAGGTCATGAACTCGTCGTCCACCTACGTACCTACCGGTAGTCGGCGCCCATCCAACCTGACGATCAATGGTTCCGTGTTGTGCTTGGCGGAAGCCAATTCGCACGAGACGGAGCTCGAAGTCGAATCGAGTTCGTCGCTCACAGTAAATGGTCTCGTCGCGATGTTCGGATCGCGCATCGAGATCGAGGCGTCGGGCGCGACTTCGAACCTCACCATTAATGGCAGTCTTTCGGTTGGCATGGCACAAGAGCTTGCCGCCGTGGATCGCATCGACGACTTTGAGATTGAAGCAACGGGTAACTTGAACATCACCTACAACGAGTCGCTCGTGACCAGCGCGCTCGCCGGACTCCAAGCGCTGGAGACCGGGCTCGATCTCGGTGGTGAAGACTCGACCGTTTACGATCGATTCATGATCAGCGCTGCGACCGGCCTCTGCGGTGACGCGAGCGTGCTCGCGCTCGCCGAATTCCAACAGATGCTGGAAGAGCTCGGCAGTTACGCCAACTTCGGCGTCGACATGGATACGGTCGGCACGACCCAGTAACGCTCAACGCATCGACCAACAAAGGACCGGGCGAGACTCGCGAGTCTCGCCCGGTCTGTTTTCCGCGAAAGGCGTGCGCGTCGTCGCTCACCTCATGCGGTTCAAAACGCTTCGCAGAAACTGCACGGTACGCTCGCGATCCGCCCTGCCGCCGTTTAGCGCGACCGCGACGACGGAAGTGTCAGTCAGCGCATGCGCGGCCCAGCCGCCGAACTCCGGCACCACGAACGCTTCTTTGCCGATGCCCGGCAACTCTTCGTAGCCCGACGCCAACGTCTGCTTCACCCAATACTCGGTGCCTTTGATCACTTGAATCTGTGCGTAGCAGGCCTTGCCATCCGAACTCCCGTCCCAATGGCAAATCGTCTCCATGGAGTCGGTGATTTTCCCCGGCTGCACCTTGTTGCCGAGGATCTCGCCGATTTCGGCCGTCGTAAAAAGCGCGCACGCGCCACTCGCCGTCGCGGTCGCACCGACGCGGTCAGCGGTTTCGCCCGTTTCTGATTCTTTCGTACAGTTTGTGGCGCTCACGAGTAGCCCCGCGAGCGCGGCGATTCGAACTGTCATCGAGATCATTAATTCAATCCTGCCAGAGCCAGCCGGACCACCGGCGTCGTGGTGCGTTACTCGAACGCGAATTCGAATCTCCCGCCCAACGCGGCACATAGTAGCGCTCCGCGAATTTGTCACAATCCAATGTCGCACAGCCGAGCTACGTGCGAGTGCGCAAACTTTTTCGGGCGCGCCGTCGATCAATCGAGGTCCCGCCTGTTGCGCGAATCGCGGTCCGGCGCAGACCTTCGCGAGTTGACCGCTTTTTGCGTGACGCGCGATTGGCATTTACCGTATCCTCACGCGCACGATTTACCGTCACACGAGAAGTGCGCGCGCGACCTGCGTCGCGTCGCTTCGTGGACTTACTGGGCTTTCATCGTGGGTAGGTGTGTTTCGAGCGCAGTTCGCCGCGCTCAGAAGGAGTGAGCATGAAGTGTTGGACGTTTTCGAGTGCCGGGCTCGCGGTCGCGGTCATCGCGTTGTTGACGGCGCCGGCGACGGTGTACGGGGGAACCGGCAGCGGCACGTTCATTCGCGCCGATTCGAATGCCGATGGGACGATCGACATCGGTGACGCGATCTTCACGCTGTCGTTCTTGTTCAGCGGCGGTATCGCGCCGAGCTGTCCGGATGCCGCCGATGCGAATGACGACGGCGCGATCGATATCGGCGATGCGATCTTCACGCTGAGTTACCTCTTCACGCCCGGCAGCCAAACGCCGCCGCCCCCCTTCCCGACCGCTGGCACAGACCCAACCGGCGATACCTTGATCTGCGGCGCACCTTGCACGACGCCGTGGTACGCGGACGCCGACCTCGATAACTTCGGCGACACCGATAATTTCATCATCGCTTGCGTGCCGACCGGCGTGTATACGGCCGAACTCCCGGGCGACTGCGACGATCGAAACTCCGATGTTTACCCCGGCGCCCCCGAAGTGTGTAACGGCATCGACGACGATTGCGATATCGCGATCGACGAAGATGCCATCGACGGGATTACGTACTACCCGGACCTCGACATGGACACCTACGGCGACATCACCTCCGACGGCGTCATCTCTTGCGTCGTACCGCCTGGCATGGTGACGGACCACACCGACTGCGACGATTCGAATTCCTTGGTGAATCCGGGCGCGATCGAAGTCTGCGGCGGTCCGGATCTCAACTGTATACCCGGCGATGAGCTGACAGCGCCGTGTACGTTGCCGAACGCGACGGCCGTGTGCGTCGCGGGAGTGTGCTTGATCGTGACCTGTGACGCGGGCTATGTGGATCTCAACGGCTTGCCGGCGGACGGGTGCGAATACTTCTGCACCGCGACGGGCCCCGAGATTTGTGATGACATGATCGACAACGATTGCGACGGGCTCATCGATACCGCGGATCCGGATTGTCCCTTCGGAGTCGAGGGTTCAGTCGTGATCACCGAGCTCATGATCAATCCAGCGGCCGTCCCTGATTCCGTCGGTGAGTACATGGAACTCTTCAATACGACCGCGGCGCCGATCGACATCAACGGCTGGACGATCCGCGATAGCGGTACGGACATCCACGTGATCGCCGCCAGCGTCGTGATCCCGCCCGCCGGTTTCGTCGTACTCGGCATTGAAGATGACTTTGCGCTCAATGGCGGCGTGGTTGTCAACTACCAGTACGGGCCGACCGGCTTCTTCCTCGCGCAAGCCGGCGATACGGTCATTCTCGAAGTCGCTGGCGTGACGATCGACAGCTTCGTGTATCCGGGCAGCGCGGCGCCGCTCGGCGCTTCATTGCAGCTCGACCCCACGTTCACGGACGCCGTCCTCAACGACAGCATCTTCAATTGGTGCCCGACCCCGGCCGGTTCGATCCTGATCGGCGGCGACCTCGGTACGCCAGGCGCCGCGAATCAGATCTGCATTTGCACGACGCATTGGTACGCCGACGTCGACGGCGACACCTACGGTAATCCGGCCGACTTCATCGTCCAATGCGCGCCGGACGCGACGCACACGGTCGCGAACGGACTCGACTGCGACGACACCGATTTCGACGTTAACCCGGGAGCGCTGGAGGATTGCTCCGACGGTATCGACAACGATTGCGACGGCGACACCGATGCGGCGGACGCCGAGTGCAGTGCCGGAACGCACCTCGTGATCAACGAAGTGGATTACGACAACGTCGGCACTGACAACGCCGAGTTCATCGAGATCTTCAACCCGACAGCGAGCGCAGTGTCGCTGACGAACTTGCGGTTGGCGCTCGTGAACGGGTCCACCAGCTTGTCGTACTTGGTCCTTGATCTTTCGACCGCGGGCGCATCCATCGCGGCGGGTCAATACCTGCTCGTGCGAGCGGGGACGGTTGTAGTTCCAGGCGGTGCGTTGTCGATCACGTTTAGCGCTGCGAATGACAACGTGCAAAACGGCGCACCGGATGGAATCGCGTTGCTCGACATCGCGACCAACACGCTGATCGATGCGCTGAGCTACGAGGGATCGATGACGGCCGTGACGATTACCGGATTTACCGGGACCTTCAACCTGGTCGAGGGGACCGTGCTGCCGATCGCGGTTGCCGACTCAAACACAGTAGTTGGTTCACTCGCTCGCGTCCCGAATGGCGTCGATTCCGACAACGCGGCGACGGACTGGGTGTTCGTCACGACGCTGACTCCGGGCACATCGAACTAAAGCTCGACGGCTGAACCGTAGCGCAATGACCGAGACGCGGAGTAGTGCTCTGCGTCTCGGCTCTTTTTTGCGCGCTTGGATTCATCGCAAGATTGACGCGTCGCGCGTCGTCTCCGCCTTCGGAGGTGACGTTCATGCGACACTCCGCTCTCCACACCTTCGGCGCGCCGTTTCTACTCGGCGCGCTCTCGATGTGTCTCCTCGCGGTTGACTCGGCGACGTCGCTCGAAGTTCGCGTCGTCGACTGGTTGGACTTGCCGGTCGCTGGCGCGCAAGTCACGTTTGAGCGGGAGCCGCCGACCGGTGATCGAGCCGTTCCGATCCGGGCGGACGAGCGCGAAGGTGGTTGCTATCGCTTCTCGTCGCGCGATATCGCGCGCGGACGCGTCGTCGTCCGCGCGACGGGTTACGCATCCGAAGCCGACCACTGGCAAGCACGCGACGGCGGCGTTCTGGAGTTTCGCCTGCAGGCCCCAGCCCGCATCGGTGGAACGGTCCTGTCTCTCGACGGTTCACCGATTGCGGGCGTTCATGTCACCGGGAGTGCGCGCCGCAATTGTCGCGTGCGCGAGAACTTCATCGACGACGCCACGAGTGATGCCGACGGCCGGTTCCTCTTGTCCGCGTTGCGGCGGAATGATTGGGGGCCTCCGGCGCTACACTTTTCCGCACCCGGCTACGTCGAGCGATCCAGTTCGGCGATTCTCGACGATGAAGAAATGGAAGTTTTTCTCGTCACGGAAGTGGACGAGCCCGACGTCGCCGAGCCGGACACGCCCATCGACGAGTCTTCGACGGCGGCGCTCGCGGCTCCAAGCGACGCCATCAGCGGTCGCGTCATCGACGCCGATGGTTTGCCGGTCGCAAACGCCCGCGTGTTGCTCGGCTACACGGATGAGTCGCCGCCCGCGGAGCTTGACCACGCGATCACGCATGGCGACGACGACGAGTGCGTCGTGTGCAGCGGCCTTCGGACCGCAACGGACGGACGCTTTTGCGTACGCGGACTGCCGCCGTTCTCACGCTACGCGCTGCTCGCAGTTCGCGAAGCGCGCCTTTTGGGATCGGTGTGCGAACTCGACTTCGATGGTGAAAATTGCTTAGCCCAGGTCGAGGTCGTGTTGTCGCGCGCCGGCGCCATTCGCGGACACGTGGTCGATGCAACCGGCGGCGACTTCGCGCACGTGGAAGTCTCCGCCCGCTTCGACTCCAAGCACGGTGACTCCACAAACGATGCCAAAGGCGGCATTCAACTTTGGCGCGACAGTGGCTATGACAAGGGCTCGGTCCTTTTCTCGAGGGAGACATCGACCGACGCGCGCGGCGATTATGTGTTCACTGGACTCGAACCGGGCGCGTACGAGATCTCGGTGAATAGTCGCGGCCACGTCTCGCCGATCGAACAGCGCCTGCGCGTCGAGTCCGGGGCGGCAACGCTGGCAGAATCATTCGTCTTTCCGAAGGGGCACGAAGTCTCGGGCTTGTTGATCGATCGATCGGGCCAACCGATCATCGGTGAGAGCATCAGCCTTTTTGGAGTCTCCGGTGACTCCGCCGCAACGATGACCGACCGAGCCGGACGATTTCATTTCAGCGGTATCCCCGCGGGCGTTTACAAAACGCACGTTTGGCGTGCAGACGACGAGTGGTTCCCGCAACGCGTCGAGATCCCGTACCCATTCGAACTCGTGCTTCCGAAAGGGCACGGCGTCTCGGGCTTGCTGATCGACCGCGCGAAGCAGCCGATTGTCGGCGAGCGTATCGAGCTTTTTGGAATCTCCGGTGACTCAGCCGCAACGATGACCGATCGAGCCGGACGTTTTCATTTCAGCGGCATCCCCGCCGGCATCTACGACGCGCGTGTCAGGCGCTCGGGCAATGCGTGGCTCCGACAACGCGTCGAGACACCTCACCCCTCTGAACTCGTACTAGAGCTGCCGACACCGGCGCTGCTCGCGGGTCGGGTCGTGCTACCGAATGGCCAGTTCGCGGACGGCGGCTTCGGCAAGCTCAACCGAATCGGTACCCCCGATTACGAGGACGTGGAGTTCGACGAGACCGGTCGTTTCCGCGTCGAGACCCGACCGGGCGCGTACGTGCTGGAAGTCGGAGTCGACGAAGTCGCTCTCACGTCACAACTCGTGCAGCTCGCGGTCGGCGCGACGACATCGATGGAGCTGCGGCTTGTCCCGAAATCGTCATCGACGTCCGAGACCGGCGTTGACAGAATCGTCATCCGCGGTCGTGTGACAGCCGCGGGTCATCCCATCGCTGACGCTTCCGTGAGCGCGGTGCCACCGACGAGCGACGTTGGCGACGAGGTCTTCGATTCGACGGACGCCGAAGGTCGCTATGTGCTAGCGCTGCCGCGGTCGGGGATGTGGTGGGTGCAGGTGAACTGCTACCGAAACGCCGGCACCCACGCGCCCGCCGAACGCACGCTCATCGTGCCGGCAGGTGTCGACGAGATGACGCAAGACTTCGAACTCTTGTTGCGCTGAGTCGCACTAAGTAACGCGCAGCCAGGAATGCGCTCGTCATGCACGCGCGTCCGCGAGCGCCGACTTCAGCATGCTTGCGAGTTCCGCGACGCGGGCCGCGTTCGTGAGGTCGATGACCGGATCGCTGTCGTATTGCTCGTAGAAGAGCGCGGCCGGGATAGCTTCGGGAACCGCGAAGGCCTTGCGTAGCCCGCGATCGTCGGGCACGAACCCGCGCGCGACGAGGCGCTCGATGGTCGAACCGATCGTTCCTTGCAATCCACAGATAAAAACCGCCGCGTGCGCGGGCCGCAATTCGCCGGGCTTGAGACCGAGCCGCGCTTCAGTGTCCGCCAGACGCTCGGGCGCAAAGCAATCTTCCGCACGACCGCGAGCGCCGCGCCAATCGGGAAACTCCCGATAACGACTTACCGTCGGAATGTAGCGGAGCCCATGCCGGCTCGCGAGCGCTTCCAGCTCGGTGCGAAAGCCGAGGTCCGCGGGAAAACTCGCGCCGTGGATGATCGCGAACTGCGCGAGCGACGCGCCGGGATTTTCGTGCAGATGACTCCGCACGATCGACAAGAACGGCGCGAGCCCCGTCCCCGCCGCGACGAACACCTTGAGCCGTAGGTCCGCGTCGCCGATCAAATCCTTGACCGTGAACTTCCCCTTCGCCGTCGTTCGCACGAACGCGCGCCCGCCGGCGCGGAGTTTCCAAAGCAAATGCGTCAGCGGATTCTTCGAGCTCGGCTGATTGACGTAGCGGATATAGAACTCGATGTACTCATTCAACTGCGGCGCCGACGAGATCGACATCGGGCGCTGCACGGCGCCGAGGTCCGGTTGGGCTTCGTTGTTGAGTCCGATCACCACGTACTGGCCGGGCACGAACCACTTCTGAGCCGGCAACGCCGTGTCGGGACGAAACCGAAAAATCGTCAACGCGTCCGTCACGTCGATGCGTTCCGTCAGCGTGGCGTTGTATTCGATGCTCTTGGCCATGTGCGGGAAACTCCCATCGACGATCGTGACGAAGGATTCGCGAGTTGTTGTTCACCGCGCCCCGGCGCGGCGGCGGGATTGTAGCGAGGCGCCGAGAGCCCTCCCAGAGCTGAGCGACGAGAAAGCGGAATGATTACTGAACGACGACTGCCGGCACGTCGTTCTTCGTCGATGTGCGGGTCGGCGGTAATGGATCGTTCGGCGCGCTCCGACGGCCGGCCAACCATCCCGCGACAAGTGCCGTTGAATAGTAAATCAGCACGAATAACCAGAACGCTGACCGCGGTCTCGGATCATTGACGAGCGCCGTGCGAAAGAGCGCCGTCGCAGCGCGTCGGCGTTTCAACTCGCGGGCGTCGGTGTCGATTCGCTTCCCGGCGCCTTGTCGCCAGGCGCGCCACCAGAGCGCGCGCCAACGACAATCGAAATGATGCACGACGGCCAGCTCGTCGCGCAGTTCGAGTCGCGCGCCCGCGGCAACCAAGCGGTGATTGAATTCGGTCTCGGTGCCGCCGTACGTGAGTTCCTCGGCGAATCGATGTCCGGCGCTGACGAGCGCGCGCTTATAGACCGCGTTGCCGCCGAGCAGCACAAGTTGTCCGCCATCCGACGTCGCGTTGCGCCGCAGCCACAGCTCGGTCATCGCGTTGTAGAAACGCGTGATCCAGCCGCGCCGCGGCGCGCTGAGATAGATGCCCCCGAGTCCAAGCGTCGCAGGCGCCGCGGCGTGGAGCGCGACCGCGTGCGCGAGTTGCTCGCGCGTACGCAGCGTGCAGTCGTCATCGATGAAGTAGAGGAGTTCGCCGTGCGCGGCGACGAGCCCGACGTTGCGCGCCGCGTTGGCGCCGAGTCGTGGACACGGAAGATACCGAACCGCAACGCGACCGCCGCCACGCGCGAGCTCGGCGAGGAGCGCTTCGATCGCGGGACTCGGCGGATTTGCCACAACGATGATTTCGTACGCGTCGGGAGCGAGCGTTTGGTCGAGACAAGATCGCACGGCCGCGAGCACCGCGTCCGGTCGTTCGCGTGTTGGAATGACGACAGACAGTTTCATTGGGACCGCTCCGCGGTAAGCCGCGCTGCGAGATTTCGCGCTTGCTCGCGCAAATGCTCGTTCGCCGGCGCCGCCGCGCTCGCAGCGCGCAGGTGTTCGAGCGCGAGATCGAGTCGCTCCGCCGCGCCGTATAGATTCGCGAGTGCGATGTGCGCCTCGAGCCGCGCGGGATCACACGCGACCGCGCGTTGGTAACACTCGAACGCCGCCGCAGAGTCGCCGCGTCGTTCCGCGAGCATCGCGAGTCGCGCCCACGCGGGAGCCGCGTTGGGCGCGCCTTTCACGACGTGCGCAAACGCGGTCTCCGCCGCGGCGAGGTCGCCGCCCAAGAGCGCCGCCACGCCTTCCTCGAACGCGCTACGCGGAATCGTCGCGTCGACGAATCGAAACAACGTGACCGTGCGACCGCGCACTTGAAAGTGCTCGACGCTTTCCAGCGCCACACCGTCACGCTCGAAAAGCCCGCGAAACTCCGGCGTGTCGTCATGAAACGTCAGGAGGTGCGTACCGGCGAGTGCTTGAATACGTGCACGCAATTGACCGCCGCCGAAGCGCAGCCCATTGACTTGCACGGCGCGCAGCTCGCTCTCGAAACAGAGCGCATGCGCATACGGCCCGATGATGACGGCGGTCGGCAAGACGATGGCGGCCAAGTCGCGACTCGCGACACCCAATGTATCGGGTCGCGCGGCGGTCACGCGCGCGAGCGGCGCGGCGCCCGCGACGAGCGCCAAAGCGAGTACGAAGACCGGCATCGCCGTCGGTTGCACGAGACGACACCAACGACGCGCCGTTGCGCCGCCCACGACGATCACCGCGGCGGCGACGGCTCCGACGACCACGCCGGGAATGGCCGCGTCGCCGATGGCACGCGCTACCTGAGAGAGCGCGTAGGCGCTCGCGAACGTCGTGAGCGCGAGTGCGGCGTACTGCCATCGCTTCGCGACCACGCGCGGCGTCCACGCGTTCGAATGCATGAGCGCGTCGACCAGCGCTCCGGCCAAGTAAGCCAGTAACGGCACGACGACCATCAAATAGCGGAGCGGCGTGTAACGTCCCACCGCGAAAGTCACGATCACGCTCCACACGGTCCAATGCGCGAGACTGGCGAAGCGACGCGCAGTTTCGTCACTCGGCAACGCATAGCGCAAACCGAGCACGCCGTGCACCGCGGCGAGCGCAACGAGCGCCGGCAGCGCCGAGAAAAGGCGCGAGCGCGTCTCGAAACTCAGCAGCTGCTCGATCGGCACAAAGCCATCGCCCCACAAGTACACGCTGATCATGCGCCAAAAGCGCGGCGCCAACCACAGGCTGAGCCCGCCAAGCGCCGCAGCACCGCCGACGAGCCCCCACTTGAGAAAGTTCGGCGCGTGCGCGCGCACCTCGGCGCATCGCAGTCGCCGCCAACCGTCGACGAGGAGCGCGGGGGCCGCGGCGAACACGAGTGACTTGAGGCACACGCCGCCGAGCATCAAAAACGCGCAGCCGGCGATCCACCTCCACCAGCGCGCACCGCTCGCAAGCCAGATAGTCGCGAAGATCCAAGTCGCAACGGCGACGTAGATGAGCGGTGAACGGACGTGCGTGAGCCACGACGGATCGAGCGCGAGCAGCGTTGCGCCGACGAGCGCTGCCGCCGGACCGTGCTTCTTACCGAGCGCCGCGCCGAGGAGCGCGATCGCCAACAAACTCGCGAAGCTACTGAGCACGCGCGCTGTCGCGTAGCCCACGCCGCCGAGCGAAAAAATCCAAACCGCCGGATAACTGATCAGCGGCCGGTTGTAGCTCCAAGCAACTTGCGCGTCGCCGCCCGCCACCCATGCCTTCGCCTCCGCCAGATACCAATAACCATCCGTGTTGAAGGCGTGGTCGTTCGAATAGCCGCTCGCCGGGTCGCTCGTGGGATTCACCCAAGTGAGCCACAAGTGGAGCAGCAACACACCGCCGAATAGGAGCAGCAGCAAGGCTGACCGCACGCAACGACTTCCTCGGGCTGGATTCTAGAGTGGTGACGCAACGGCCGCTCTTCGGATATCGGCTTCGGCGACCACTCAGCTTACAAAGACATTTCGGACGCCGGCCAAGGGACATCCCTTGGTGTCGGATTCACCGGACGCTATGTTGTTGGCGACCAACACCATCGACGCGACTTGGTTAGAACTACCCGCGCCAGACGAGAGATTCGCACGGACTATGCACATTCGGCTCACCATTCTGGAAGGCCGCGACCTCGGTCAGACGCGGCGTTTTCGCATCGAACGCGGTCAACAGCTCGTCCTCGGCCGCCACGAGGAGTGCGACGTTCCGTTGTGGGATGAGGCCGCATCGCGTCGCCACGCCCTCATCGAGTTGATCGATGAAGCCGTCGTGATCACCGACCTCGGTTCTTCGAACGGCACTTTCGTCAACGAAGCGCAGATCGATAAACGCGCCCTGCGCAGCGGCGATCGCGTGCGCATCGGCGAAACCCACATGCGTCTCGAAATGGAGGGGTTTCAGCGCCGCGAGACCGTGATCATCAAGAGCGATGCCAGCTACACGGTCGAGAGTTCCTTGCCGCTCGACGAAGTCGATCTCGGCGCGCAGTTGGTCTCGGACACGACGCGCCGGGATAGACTCAATCACTTGCTGCGCATGGTTGACGACGTGCAAGGCGAGGAGGCCGGCGAAAGAATTTTCCGCACGCTGCTCCTCGCGGGCGCCGCGGCGTTGAAGAGCGAGCATGCCGCCGTTGTACCGTGCTCGAGTCGTTCGCGCGAACCGCTCTGGACCGAAGTCATGTCGAGTCCGGACGGACGCGAATCCGACGCGCGCGTGTCGCGCGCGATCGTTCAGCAAGTCTTGAACGAAGGCAACGCGCTGCGCGTCTCCGATCCGCTAACCGACCCGCTCACGCGCTCGCGCCAGAGCATTGTCCAACGCGGAGTGGCTTCGATCATCGCTGTGCCGATTGCGGCGCGCGACCGCGTGCACGGCGTCCTCTACGTGGAGGGCAGTGCCTCGACGCGCACCTTCGACGAAGAGGACCTCGCGTACGCGGCGACGCTCGGCAAGGTCGCCGGCATGGCGCTCCGCAACGCAGAACGTCTGCAGCAGTCGCGACGCTTGCTGCGTAGTAAAGAGCGAGCACAACCTTCGGAGATCCTGACGGAAAGTGCCGCACTCCGCGAGACGCTCCAACATCTCGCGCGGTTCGCGGCGTCGGGCGGACCCGTGCTCGTCTGCGGCGAGACCGGCTCCGGTAAAGAGCTGCTTGCGCTCCACGCGCATCGCAGCGGCCCCTATGCCGCTGGCTCGTTCCTGCCGATCAACTGCGCCGCGATTCCGGCGGCACTCCTCGAGAGTGAACTCTTCGGTCATGAGAAGGGCGCGTTCACCGGCGCGACGGGCCGCAAGGCCGGGCTGTTCGAACTCGCACACGAGGGAACGCTGTTTCTCGACGAGATCGGCGACTTGCCGATGGAGCTGCAGCCGAAGTTACTGCGCGTCCTCGAGACCGGACAGTTCTTTCGGGTCGGGGGCGGCACGCCCGTCGCCGTGAGTCTCTTACTCGTGTCGGCGACGCATCGAGACCTCGCCGAAAAAGTCACACTCGGCGAGTTTCGCGAGGACTTGTTCTTTCGGCTCAATCGCTTCCGCGTCGCGTCGCCCCCACTTCGCGAGCGACGGCCGGATATCGTGCTGCTCGCTCGCCATTTCTTGCGACAGGCGTGCGCGCGTCTCGGCGCGCCCGAACTCGAACTCAGCGCCGTCGCCTGCGAAGTGCTCACGGCATATGGTTGGCCGGGCAATGTGCGGGAATTGCGCAATGTGATCGAGCGGGCGGTCGTCGTCACGCGCAGTTCGTCGATCGAGCCCGACGACCTCCAACTCTCCACTCAAAGTAGCTTGCGCGCCGCGGCGCCAGCCGCCGATGGTGCTCGGCCGCAGAGTCTCGACGCGATGGAAGAACAGGCGATCCGCGCCGCCCTCCGTTTCACGGGTGGTCGAAAAGGCGAAGCCGCCGAACTGCTCGGCATCGCGTGGCCGACCTTGCGTCGCAAGCTCAAGACCTATCGGATCGATGCGGACCGGCCGTGACTGGCGAGCGTGGCGCCGCAGTCGGTGTTGCACATTTTCGTCGGCCGTGCTTGAAAAGAGTGTTCAGCGAGACCTCGGACGGCCGACCAGACGCCCCGACGCAGTCGATCTAACGGCAAGCTAGATTTGCTACTTGCAAAACTTTTCGGCGCCGCGAAAGTTCGGCTGCCGCTTTGCTGAGTCGGCGCTCATTCGCGGTGAGTTTGGGCCTCCCACTCCATGGAAGCTCACTTGAGCGGCGGCGAAACGCCGCCAGCGCGTCCGGGGGTTTAACGAAGAAGGCGAGCGATGAAAGTTCATTGCCCACAGTGCCAAGGCACGTTTCGCGTCGAGGGTCACTCAGCCGGTAGTTCGCTCGAGTGCCCTTATTGCAGCGCGGCTTTTTCGTTTCGCGACAAACAGACCATCGCCCTGGCGGCGGCACCGGATCAGCCGGTGCACGTCGAGTTCGAGCCCGAGCGGGAGGCTGCGCTGGCCCAGGCGCTGCCCCTGACCAGATCGCCCGGACCGGACGTGCAAACGTCCGCCGCGCAGCCTCCCGCGGGCTCGAGCATTTCGCGAAACCCCGAAGAGCTGACCGACCTGCGCGTCGGCGACACGATCAACGGCTACCGACTCGACCAGATCATCGGCTCGGGCGGCATGAGCGTGGTGTTTCGCGCGGCGCAACTTTCGCTCAATAGACCCGTCGCTTTCAAAGTGCTACGCCGCGAGCTCAACCACGACCCCGAGTTCGCGAGCCGCTTTCGCGCCGAGGCCCGCGCGCTGGCCGAGTTGTCGCACCCGAACATCGTCTCGGTCTTCGATCAAGGCGTGCATCACGAAAACTATTACCTGGTGATGGAATTCGTCGACGGCGTGTCCCTGCGCGACGTGATCAGTGATCACCGCATGACGCCGAAGGAAGCCTTGCAACTCGTGCCCGACTTGTGCGGAGCGCTTGAGTACGCGCACAGCAAGAACATCGTGCACCGCGACATCAAGCCGGAGAACATCCTGCTGTCCAAAGAAGGCGTGCCGATGATCGCGGACTTCGGGCTCGTGCGGATTATCGGCGACGCTTCGCGCGAAGAGTCGCGCATCACCAAGACGCAGGTCGTTATGGGTACGGTCGACTACATGGCGCCCGAGCAGCGCGAGGGTCGGCTCGACATCGACCACCGCGCAGACATCTACTCGCTCGGCGTCGTGCTCTACGAAATGCTGACCGGTGAGTTGCCGATCGCGCGCTTTCCGTTGCCTTCCGAACGTTCGACGGTCGACGCGCGACTGGACGGTGTCGTGATGAAAGTGCTCGAGAAGGATCGCGATCGCCGTTATCAACGTGCAAGCTTGGTCGCGACCGACATTCAACGCATCAAGGATGGGCACGCGCCGACCACCGGCGGCGGCAGCGGATCCGTGCGAACGCCGGCCACGGTACTCGGACGTGTGCTCACCATGGCGACGTCATTTCAGTTCTTGGTCGTGAGTATCTTGCTGATTCTCTTGATGGGATCGTCGCGGCGCGACGATCCGTTGTTTTTCTTTCTCGGCCTCGCGGTGCCGTTTTGGCTCTGGAAGCTGGTCCAGTTCGGAATTCTGCCACGTCCCGTCTTGCCGCGTTCGAATTTCTTGTACCGATTCCCGATCGTGGCCGGCTTGCTCTTTGGAATCGTGACGGTGGTGCTCGCGGAGAACCGCTCGCTCGATAGCGAACCCGCGATGTTTCTCGTGGGGCTGACGGCGAGCAGCACTCTCGTGGCGCTCTTCCACCGCAAAACGCTGTTCCGCGACAGTCTTGCTGAGCCCCACTTTGTGCCGAACCTCGGCGCCCCGCGTGGCATCTTCACGACCCAACCTTGGAACTTCGACAAAGCCGCGTCCGCCCTCAAGAGTTCGGCGAACAGTGCGCGCGCCGCCGCGCTTCAAACGTACGAAGGAATCCTGCGGATTCAAGAACAACACAAGGCGAAGCATCGCCAACCTGGTCAGCCCCACGCTGGCGCCGCGGCCGCGGTTGCCGCGGTGAGCGCCGCCGCGAGTCCCGCAGAATCATCATCCGTAGCGACATCCGCACCGCACTTCACACCCATCACGGCAACGCCAGCGAGCACAAGTGCCGTCGACTTTGCCGGCGGACCGGCGGCGCCAGCGACGCCGCGCGTGAAGCCATACAGCGTGCTCACGGTGTTCGGCTTTCTCGCCTGCTTGCCACTCCTCTTGCTGGCCGTCGCAATGTTCGTCATCGGACTCGTGCCCGATTGGAAGGGCATGATCCTCGAGATCCCGTTCGCCACCGACGAGATCGAAACGTTCTTCAAATCGATTTGGGACGGCACACCGACCGTCGTGCTCAACACTTCTTGGATCGTCGGACTGGCGCCGCTCGTGCCACTGGTCATTCCGTTCGTCTTACTGTTCTTGGCGACACCTGGAATTCTCGGCGGGCGCAAGCGCGGCACAAAACTCTATGTCGCGACCATGGGTTTGCTGCTCGTCATTCTCGGTTTGCAGCTCACTGTCACGCGCGTCATTCACAGTGCGGGTGCGCGCTATGCATCGGCGGCGGTCAGCACCTCGGTCCACCCGAGCCGGAGCGCGAGTTCGAGCACGGAGGTCGCCACGAAGAGTGTCTTTCAAGCGGCCATCGAGCAGGCCACGCGGACGCCGGACTCGCTCGAACGATTAGGGCTTCTGCATCGTGCGTACTCGCTCGCCGCTGGCACCAAACTGCGCACGATCGACAACCTGGCGCCGCTGGCCGAAATGTTGCGAAACTCGGAGACCCACCGGCCGATGACGATGATCGAGCGCTTCGCGAGCACGTTGTTGTTCATCGAGTTGAAGCCTTCCAGCGCCGATCCGCTTGGCCAAGCGGAATGGCTACGCAGCCTCATCGACCAAGCACAGGACGAGCCCGAGGAGCGCGTGCGCTGCTTGTTGCTCAAAACTATTTCCGCGACCCAGAGCCAGGACGAGCGCCTCGCGCCGCTCTTTCTTGAGGCCATCGAGAGCGACGATTACTTCGTGCGCGGAATCGCCGCGCGCTGGTGGCTGCTCCGATCCGACGAAGAGCAGCGCGACGCGCTGACGCAACGACTGCCGTTGCTCAGCACGGCGGCGGTCTTCTCGCTGCTCATCGAGATCGATCCGCGCATCTTGTCGGCCGAGCCGAAGTTGCGCTGTTTGATCGAGCCGCTCCTACGCCACGAGGATGATCGCATCCGCAAACGCGCGAGTTCACTCCTACACCAACTCGCGCACACAAAAAAAAGCGAGATTTGAACCCACGCTCAAGACGCGTGCGCTTGCGTTCGTGCGAGTGGGCGCCGATCATGCTCGCGGAGGTCAGCCATGAAACTCTTGTCGCACCGCTCCCTGCGCGTTCGCTGGGCTGCCACGGCGTTGGTTGCAACGCTCCTCGGTTGTGACAACGCCCGCGACCCTTCCATCGATCAACTACAATCGTCGCTGTCAGGCCAAGCCGATCGCATCGCCAAGCTCGAAGCGGCGCTCGACGCGGTGCAGCGTGTCGTGAATGAACTGCGGGCCGCCGGCAACTTGGCACGCGTCGAGTCCCACGCCCCCGCAACATCGACGAATGGAGCTCAGCCGTCCGACGGGTCGCGCGTCGATGCGGGCAAAGTAGCCGAAGATGTAGCTGAACTGGGCGAGCGACTCGCGCTCCTCGAAGAACTCGCGCAAACTCTGACGGAACAACTCGCCGCGAATAGGTCGCAACCACCGGGCGCCGTAACTCCGCCGCCAACCGCCGAGCAGATGCTGGAAGTGTTCGCCGATCGCGAGCGCCCCGAAGCCGATCGCATCCGCGTCGCGAAGCAGTTTCGCAGTCAGGCAGCGGAACTGGACGAGGAGCAACGCCGCTTGGTGACTGCCGAGCTGCTCGCTTGGCTCGGCGACTCCGACAACGCCGAGATGCGCGCGTTCATCGTTCGCAACTTGCATGGCGTGAAAGTGAGCGACATCAAGGGTCCGCTCATCGGGCTCCTCAGGAGCGACGCGGACGCCCGGGTCCGTGAAGAAGCAGCCGAGACGCTCGACGACTACCTCGACGACCCACTCGTGAAGTCCGCGCTCGAACGCGCCGCCACCGATGACGCCGACGGCGCTGTCCGCAGACAGGCGGCCGCCGCTTTGATCAAGAGCGCACTCGGCGGTTGATGGTCATCGGTCGCGACGTGGCGTCTGGTCAACCCGGTTTTCCGTCGCGTCGCCGAGTTCCCGCGCGAGCTGCAACGATTCGCGAGCGAGGTCGAGGTTGTCGGGATCGGCACGTTGTGCGGCGTATAGATGATCGAGGGCTTCGCGGCGATATCCGCTGACGAGGTAGAGCGATGCCAACGCGACGTGCGACGTCACGCTGCCCGGATCGTCCTGCACCGCGTTGAGAAAACACTGATACGCGGAGATGCGCTGATCTTGCGCACGCAAGCACTCGCCGAGCTGCGACCAGGCCGGCGCAAGTCGCGGCCACGTCCGCAGCACCGCGTAGAAGTAGTTTTCGGCACTGGCTGGGTCGCCGGCTCGCCGGTCGGCGACACCCAACTCGAAGAGACTCCTCACTGCGGGCGAGCGAACGCGGCGATAGAGTCGCAGCGCGCGCCCACTCACGTGAAACTCCTCGATGAACTCGTAGTCGCGTGGGTTTGTCGCGAGGAACGGTTGCTCTTCCGGTCCGCCTACGACATGGCTGCCGCGCTGATCCTCGCCATTCGGCATGGCGGGCTCGATCGCATGCGCGAGGACTGGCAGATCATTCGCGATGCTGAGCGCGGCGGCGAGCGGCCCCGAGAGCTGCGCGCTCGGCAACAAGATGGCTGTGAGCTGGCGACTCGCGTGCTCGAGATCGTGCGTCGCCCGTCCCATCTCGCGGCCCCACACCGGCGCCCACGCGACAAATACGAGCGCCAGCACTCCCCCGAGTGAGCTCTGCCATCGCCAACGCGGCACCAACCATGGCAAGCCGAGCACGGAAATAGTGATCAAGCCGGCAGCAAAGAGCGCGATGAAGAGACTCGGATCGGAGCGCGCGCCGGTCGCGAGTCGCCACTGTTCCAACCACCACAGCGTCCCGACGAGCGCAGCGCCGAGCAGCGCGAATCCACGCACGTCGAGCCAACGCCGCGGCGTCGCTTCGGCGAAGTCGACGCTGTGCTGGAGGAGTCGCGTCGTCTCGAGCACGGCAAAAGGCACGAGCACCAAGAAGGCGGCGAGCGATTCAGTCCCACTCGCGCCGATCAACGCCATGCCGCCCCAGAGTGTCCCGGTCGAAAGTCGATGCAAGGCCGCGGTGAATTCGTCCGTGCGGGTCTTGAAGCCGAGCGTGAACAACGCACTCACCCAAGCCAGCACGAGCAAGATTCCAAACGAAGAAAAGAGCGGTACGCGCGCTTCGAGTTCGAGCCAATTGCGCGGGAGATCACTCAGACTTGCGCCACTGGCGAGACTGATCGTCGCGAGACCGGCGCCAAACGCACACACGACGCCAACGAGCTCCGCGTTGGCGCACAACGACGGCCCCCAGCCCGCGCGCGCGCCGAGCGCGACGAGTCGGCGCCAGCCGTCCCAGAACATCGCCGGCAACACGATCCACGCCGCCGGGTGAAGGAACGCACCGGCGGTCACCGCCAAACCGACGCCAAGCGCGCACTGCCAAGGCCGCGGCGACGCCGCGAGCCAAACGCTTCCGACGACTCCGGCCGCGGCGAGTAACTCCGGCGCGACCGAGCGTGCGTAAGCATTCCAAACCGGATCCAGCGCCAGGAGCCACGCCGCAAAGATACCGGCGTGATGTCCTTGCGTGCGTCGAACGAGGAGCGCGACGAGTAACGTGACGACGAGACCGCCAAATCCCACGAGAAACCGCAGCGATCCCGCCCACGGTCCGAGAACAACGGAGAACATCGTCGACGCCGCAGTCATGAGTGGTTGCGAATAGCGCGGCGCAACATCGGATTCGATGCCGAGCCGCGCCGCACGCGCGTCGATGCCGTACCAGTAATTGTCGAATATATGCGCGTGATCGTGGGCCAGGAGCGCGGGCGGATCACAACCCGCGTAGCTGATCAAGAGGGCGAACTGCAACACCAGCGCGAGCGCGAGCGGCCACCAAAAATTCTGCGGCCGCGGAGCAACGATCGCGCCGTCGGTCGCACACGGCCAGGAAACATACGGCGTCAACGCGCGCCCCTCCCGTGAACCACGGCCACTACTGTACGCAGCAAGATCCAAAGATCGAGCAGCAGCGATTGTTTGCGCAAGTAGAGTATATCCCAGCGCACACGCTGCTTGAGCGAGTTGCTCCCGCGACAATGAATCTGCTGGAGGCCCGTGAGTCCCGGTTTCAATTTGAGCCGCCGTCGTTCCCAAACGTCGTAGCGCGCGACGATCTGACTTTCTTCCGGACGCGGTCCCACCAACGACATTTCGCCGCGCAACACATTCAGAAGTTGTGGCAGCTCATCGATGCTGGTGCGACGCAGCCAGCGGCCGACTCGCGTCACACGCGGATCGCGTTCGAGTTTGAAGACCGGCTCGGCGAGGCCATCGAGATCGACGAGGCCCTTGAGCTGCGCTTCGGCGTCCACGACCATCGTGCGCAATTTCCAGATGCGAAAAGTCTTGCCGTCGCGTCCAACACGGTTTTGGCGAAAGCAAGCTGGCCCGCGCGAGTCGAGCCGAATGCAGATGGCCGCGATCACCAGGATCGGAACCGCGATGGACAGTAGCGCCAGCGCGCCCACGACATCGAGCACGCGTTTCGCCGCGCCGTAGAGCGGTCGGTGGCGGCGCTCATTCACCATGACGAGCGGTATTCCACCAACCTCGGCCAGATCGCTCAGATCGATGAGCAAGTCGTAGGTCGCCGGCACCATGCGAATGCACACATCGCGGGCTTCGCAGGCTTCGATCAGCTGGAGCAATTGGTGATGTCCAACGGCGGGATGCCCGATCAAGACTTCGCGAGCGCCGGTGCGATCGATCAGGGCGGGCAGATCCTCGAATCGTCCGCGCGGCAGACCGAGAAAGTTGTCGCTCGTGATCTCGACGTCATCCACGATTCCGACGATGCGATATCCGTGGCAAGGGTCCTCTTCGATGCGCTGCGCAAGAAACTGCGGAATATCGCGACTGCCCACCAACACGATCGGCAAGGTGCTCGCGGCGCAGCGTTTCAAGTTCTTGCGGTAGGACTCAAAGGTCGCGCGAAACAACCCCACTAGCAACAGCGCAAAACCGCACGAGTAAAGCACCGCGAGCCGACTGTAAGAGAAGCCGCGATAAAAGTAACTGCTCGCGAGCATCAACAAGAGCGCCGCGCTCCCCGCGCGCAACACTGGCGGCACGCTGTCGATCGGCTCGCGCAGACGGTCGCGGTTGTAAAGCCCGTAAGCGTGGAACAAGAGCAGCACGAGATAAATCGTGAGACCCCATGCCTTGAGATACTCGCCCGGCGCGGGCGGCGCGAAATCCCCGATCCAGCCGTTCGGCAACCAACTCGGCGTGCTCGACCATTGAAAGCGGCACAAATAGCCGAGCGCAAACGCGTCGAACAACGCGAGCGAATCGAGAAGTACTAGGAAGACGAGCCCACTCGTGCGCTCGGTCCAATTGCGCATTCGCTTCATGGTGGCGCCCGTCCGACATTGAGGCGATACAGAACAGTTTCGCCGGCGCGGTCCGTCATCGTCGCGTGACGGTTGAGGAACTCGCTCAAGAGCTGTTGCTGCGCGCGTGTGAGGTCGCTCTGCACGCCGCTCTCGCCGAACACAAGCGGCCAGTGGAACAAGAGGTGCGTGAACCCGCGAGTTGTAAACTCGTCGCGCAATCCGGCGGTCGTACCGCCCGCCGCGAGCATCATCTTGACCGTGTAATTCTCGACGACCGAGTCGGCGTGATAGTCGCGCTTACACAGAAAGACCGGATTGCCGCAGGCGCCGAAGAGGATTCTCCCGTCCTCGGGCACGACTTGCTCGAGGCGTTGAAAGAGCCCGAAGTCGCCGCCGGGCAGGAGCCGAGCCCGAACCGAATCCGCGCTTTCGAGCCCAACCGCGTGCGCGAGCGGCGCGTCGCGACAAAACAACACGACGTGTGACGACAGCGCAAACAGCACGGCGATGCCCGCGAAGCGACTCGCGGCGCGACGCGCGGTGCCGGCGCCCAAGCACTCCCAACCGATAGGAATCAGCACGGAGAAGAACGCCAGCGCCGGCAACAGAAAGCGAATCTGCCGCGTCGTTGCGATCCAGGAAATTCCCAGCGCCAGCGCAATGAATCCGGTCAAACGCGCTTGCGGTCGCTGCACGATCGCGAGGATCGCGAGCGGCAAACCGAGGAGGAACGCGGGGCCGACGATGCCATCGAAGCGCCCGACCGACCAAAAGATCGCGTCGAAAGTCACACGCAGCGGCAGCGCCCAGTCGAGTTGTCCCCATTCTCTGAGCGATGTGGCGTAGGCCGCCGCGCGCTCGGCGTCCCACCCGGCGCCGCCGAGGTAGTCGTAGAGAAACGGAAAGACGGGATTGCCGAGTTCGACCAGGTTGCGCACATACCAGAAGCCGCCCGCCAACAACGCAATGCTCACAAACTCGCAGGCGCTTTGGAGTCGCCGCCCGAGCGGCGCCTGACAAACGCACACGATGGCAAACAAGGCCGCGATGGGCAACGCGGTGTACTTGATGCCACAGGCCATGCCGACGAGGAAACCTGGAAGCCAATAACGATGCGCCGCGAATTGGCGATTCTCGAGGAGCGCATCCCAGGCGAGCAACAAGAAGAACACGAGTCCGAGATCGACATAGGCCCAACTCGCGACACGGAACACCGTCGGGATCGAGATGAATAAGAGCGCCGCCCAGTTCGCGGCGCCGCTTCCACAGGTTCGCGACGTGATGCGACGGAGCACCCAACAACAGCCGACGGCGAACAGCCAATGAAAGAGTTTAGCCGAGATCTCGCCACGCACCGCGAGACCGCTCAGAAAGAGCATTTCGAGGTGCATCGGGAAACGCGCATAGACATTGCCGGGCACTTCGCAAAAGCCGCCGGCATCGAGCCAAGCCGCCGGAACCGCCAAGTGGTAATGCAAGGCATCCTGCGAGACTTCCGGGGCCAGCGCCATCACCAGGCTAACGCCCAGGACTCCGAGCGTGAGCGCGACTGGCCAGGTGCGAGCACTGGCGCGAAGCTCGCGCCAGACTTTGCGAGCATTCACGAACAGGTCGCGCCACTCGCGCTGAAAACACCCACACAATACGCACGGCACGAGCGCAAGCGGCAGCACATGGAGCGCCTGACAAACGCCGCAGAGAATAGCGACATGGATCGCGACGCCCAAACCGAGCGCGGTGCTCGCGAGCAAGTAGCCGGTCGCATCCAACGGCGATCTTACGAGCTTTCGCAAGAGCCAACTGCCGGCCGGCAAGTACAGCACCACGAGCGCGATCGGCGCCGCGATGTCGACAACGCGACTCAAGATCGCGGCCAACATCGGCTGCAAGTCCTCGGTGCGCCAAAGCGCGTAGCCGCAGAGTACGGCAGCGGCCCAGACGACGAAGAACAGTACGAACCAACCGCCCTGGCGAGCGATCGGTGGCGTTTCATTCGGCAACGACAACTCCGCGCTCCCTTGCTTCCTGCGGACTTCCCTCTCGAAGCGCGGTGAGCGCGCGCGGTGCCAGTGTTTCGGGCGAAGACGGTTCGAGCGAAACTGGCTCGGTCGCCGACACGAGCGGCAAGCAACTCTGTACGCCACCGTCGAGGCGGACCGCCGGTCGCAGCGCCCCACTCACAAGTCCGAGCGCGAGCGCCCACGCGCGAACGGTCGAGTGCGCGAGCGCAGAAGCGAGGCCGCGAAGACCATGCCGGCGCCCGTTTGCGATGACGAGCGGCATACTCAGCAGGGCAGGTGCCAGCGCGCCGACGCCGAGACACGCAAGGCTCGCCGTTCCGCTCCACCAATAGCTCGTCGGCGTCGCCACGCACACGAGCAGCGTCAACATCACTTGCCACCGCAGCGTGGACGGCGTGTGACTATCGCCTTGCGCTCGATTCGGATGGCGCCGCAGGACGGCGGCCTTGCCACGTCCAATGTGGAACTTCTTGCGCGCGTAGTGCCACAACGTTGCAGCATGTTGGTGCTCGACCACGGCGTCCGGCACGAACACAAAGCGTCCACGCGCGAGTAAGCGGAAAGACATCTCTTGATCCTCGACGCTCGCGCCGCGAAAGCGCTCGTCGAAGCCACCGATCGCACAGAGCGCTGCGCGATCCACTGCGAGCGAATACGTATCGAGAAAGTCGATATCGCCGCCCCGGCGCTGCATGCGTCGGTAGCGCTCTTCGTACTCGAGCTGTACGAACTGCGCCGTCGCCGAGCCCTGTCGACTCGCATAGACGCCTTTACTCGCGATCACTCCGGCGCCGAGCGCGCCGAGGAGGCGAGCCGCCCAGTTGGGCGCCGGTACGCAGTCGCTATCCGTGAAGAGCACTTGCGCGCCCCGCGCCGCACGCACGCCGCAGTTGCGCGCCGCGGCGGCGCCGCGTCCATCAGTGTCGAGCACGATGGCGCCGAGTGCGCGCGCCACGTCGGCGCCGCCATCGCTCGAGCCATCGTCGACGACAATGATCTCCAGCGCTATCGACTGCGCCCGGAGCGCCGCGACGCAGCGCGCGAGCCCGTCTCTGTTGTTGCGCACCGGCACGACGACGCTCGCGTACATAGTTGCCACTCAGTTCATCGAGACGTGATCTCGGACCCCGAGCTTTTTCACCTTGTAGCGAATCGATCGGTAGCTGAGACCGAGAATCTTCGCCGCTTTGGTGAGATTGCCCTCGGCCTGCTCCAGTGCTTGCGTCAAGTAACGGCGTTCAATCTCCTCGAGAATATCGTCGAGCAAGATTCCCTCGGCCGGCACTTCGAATTGGCCTTGAGCCACGGCCGGCGCAATCGTCGCGACGGCGCGATCGACACCCGGCAGCTCGATGGAGTCGATCTCGGTCCCCTCGCTGAGCGCAACGTGTCGTTGAATGACGTTCTCGAGCTCGCGCACGTTGCCCGGCCAGCTATAGCCGATGAGCGCCGAACGCGCGCGGGACGACAACGACCGAACCGGTCTATTCATGGACGCCGCGTACCGCGCGATGAAATGCCCGGCGAGCATTGCGATATCGTCGGCGCGCTCACGCAGCGGCGGCAAGTAGAGCGGAATGACATTGAGTCGGTAGAACAAGTCCTCACGAAATCTGCCGGCCCGGATGTCGAGCTCGAGATCGCGATTCGTTGCGGCGATGATGCGCACGTCGATTCGGACCTCGTCGGTGCTACCGACCGGTGTGACTCGCCGCTCTTCGAGCGCGCGCAAGATCTTCACCTGTGTGCTCGCGCTCATGTCAGCAACCTCATCGAGAAACAGCGTGCCGCCGTGCGCCGAGACGAACAGGCCTTTGCGATTCTCAACCGCGCCGGTGAAGGCGCCGCGGACGTGCCCGAACAGCTCGCTCTCGAGCAGGCTCTCGCTGAACGCCGAGCAGTTCACCGCCACGAAATTGCCGTGGCGACGGTGCGAACTGGAGTGAATCGAACGAGCAACAAGCTCCTTGCCAGTGCCGCTCTCGCCGCGCACGAGCACGGTCGAATCCGTGGGCGCGACCTTTTTGATCAGCTCGTAGACTTTTTGCATCGGCGCGGTATTGCCGACCATCGGTCGACAACCACTCTGCGGTTCGCCACCCGCGGCGCTGAGTTGTAGAGCGCGGTGCACGACGCTGCGAATGTGATCGGTGTCGAACGGCTTCTTGATGTAGTCGAACGCACCGAGTCGCATCGCCTCGACTGCGTTCTCCCAGCTCGAATAGGCCGTGATCACAATGACCGGCATCTCCGGGCGTCGACGCTTGACCGACTCGAGCAGTACCGTCCCATCGAGTCCGCCCATGCGCAAATCTTGAATGAACACGCGGGGCCGCCGGCGCTCGAGCAAGTCGAGCGCTTCTTCGCCGCCGCTCGCCGTGGCGATCGTGAGCCCCTCGTTGCTCAACACGATCTCGAGGAACTCGCGCATGCTGCTTTCGTCGTCGACGACGAGCACATCGCAGCTCGGATCGCTGGGTTCACTCATACGACCGCTCCTTGGTTGACGAGACTCGACTCAGTCGGATCGAATTGCGGCAGTTGTTTCGGCAGCCATATCTGAAAACTTGTCCCTTTGCCGGGGCTGCTCTCGACCTGTATGGAGCCGCCATGGCCGTGCACGATGCGATCGACGAGCGCCAAGCCTAGGCCGCCTTCGCGCGCCTTGGTCGTGAAGAACGGGTTGAAGATGCGTTTGCGCGTCGCTTCGTCCATTCCGCACCCTTGATCGCGAACGATGAGCACGCAGCCGTCGGCATCGCCCCGTTTGACCGTGAACTTGACGAGGCCATCGGCCTGGCTGGCTTCGATGGCGTTGACGCCAAGATTCAGGATCATGCGATAGATGAGCTCGCCTTGCGCTTGCACGACGGCGTCGAGATCCGGTGCGGCCTCGATCTCGATTCTCACGAGCCTGGCATCTGGACGGGCGCGCAGACTCTCAACCACCGCGCGGACGCATGCGAGTACGTCGACAGACTCCGGCTTCGTCGGCGCGGCGCTCGATGATTCGAAGAACTCGTTGACGATTCGATCGAGGCGATCCGACTCGCGCAGCACGATGCCGCATAACTTGGCCGCTTGATCCTTCGTGACGCGCCCGAGACCGAGTTCCTGCACGCAGCCGCGAATCGACGCGAGTGGGTTGCGGATCTCGTGGACGAGGCCATAGGCAACGTCCTGCAACTGCTCGAGCCCGCGCACGCGCGCTTCGGCTTCGGCGGCGCGTTGTTCGACCGAGAGGTCGTGAATCATGAAGAGCCACATGCGCCGACCTGAAGCGATTTGTATCTCCGAGCTGCGCACCGAAACCGGCACGAGGCGGTCCCGCGACACCCGCCAAGCCATGCGCTGAACGCCGGCCACTGGCTTGAGGAACGTGTTGAGAATTGGCTCGTCATCAGAACGTCGAAACACGGCGCGCGGCGACAGATGGCGCCAATTGGTTTCCGGGGGATAACCAAACAGTCGCAACGCTTCATCGTTCATCAGGATCATCAGCCCTTGCTCGTCGAGCGCGACCAGGCCATCTCCCATGTGCTCCACGATACGATCGTTGAGCCATTCCGCGCGCTGGAGCCCATGCATGAGGCGAGCGCCGAGAAACGCGATGACGTGCAACGCCATGCCTTGGCAGATGAGACTCGAGAGCAAAAACGGCACACTGCGATCGCCGAGCGGCAATGGCCCGACACTGGCCAAGTCCGCAAGTCGCCACCCCGAGAGTTCGCACGTCGTCATGCCCGCGAGCGCCAGCGTCGCCGCGTGCGCAACGATGAGCGCGCGGCGCATGCCAAGAAACGTGCTCGTCGCGAGGATGTTGGCGAATAGAATCGGCAAAAACAGCGAGGTGACGCCGCCGGTGAGCCAGATGATCGCGAGACTAAACGTCACGTCGGCCGCAGTGCGTAAGCGCACGCCGAACAGCGTCGGCGCGCGGCACATTGCGAACACGATCGCCGCGACTTGCACCGCGCACCACAAGAGCATGACGCTGTACACGAGCGGCAACGGCTGTCCGTCAACGGGTGTCCGCCGCCCTTCGGTGAAGGCCAGCATGAGCACGCCCAACAACAGCATGCCGCTTTGATAAATGAGAAGCACCACCGGACGACTCAGCCCTGATGGTGCCCCGCTTCCCGGCGCGGATCGCCTCGATCTGCGCCGGGCGTTGAGCATGCGTGCAATCACTTCGACATGCTGCCGATCATCTTGAAGATTGGGAGGAAGATCGCCATGACCATGCCGCCCACCAGAAAGCCCATGACGCCGATCATGATCGGCTCGATGAGCGAGGTCAGCGACTTGACGGTCGCGGAGACTTGTTGGTCGTAGAATTCCGAGATCTTCTCAAGCAATGCCTCGAGCGCGCCTGCCCGTTCGCCAATACTCACCATGCGCGTCACCATCGGCGGAAACACGCCGGTCTTCGACAAGGGATCGCCAAGCGTCTCACCCTCGCGCACTGATTTTGAGG
This sequence comes from Planctomycetota bacterium, assembly GCA_046154185.1. Taxonomy (GTDB): domain Bacteria; phylum Planctomycetota; class UBA8108; order UBA1146; family JAJFFE01; genus JBJXGE01. The sequence continues at coordinate 6,845 of JBJXGE010000068.1, read as the reverse complement.
CGTTGTCGATCGCTTCCGAGAAGACCAAGTTGCCCGTGGTTTGCGAGACGATCTCGAGCGCGCCGAGAATCGGCACGCCACTTTGAATGAGCGTCGCGAACGTGCGACTGAAGCGTGAGATCGAGACCTTCGAGAACAAGGAGCCGAAAACCGGCGCCCGGAGCAGCAACCAGTCCCGGACGTAGTGCCCCTTCGGCGTACGGAAGTACATCGCGATGCCGATGATGATCGCGACCACGCCGCCCGACCACAGCAAGATGTTGTCTTTAAGAAACGCCGAGAGCTTGAGCAAGAAGGCCGTGATCCACGGCAGCTCGACGTTCATGGTCACGAACATCTCTTTGAACTTGGGGATGATGAAGATCAGCAAGAACAAGGTGATGCCAAGCACCATCACGAGCGACACGACCGGATAGGTCATCGCCGACTTGATCTCGCCCTTGAGCTTCTCGGCATCCTCCATGTACTCGGCCAAACGATCGAGCACGATGTCGAGCTGACCCGAGGCTTCCCCCGCGCGAATCATGTTCACGAAGATGTCCGAGAAAGCGCGTGGGTGGCGGATCAGAGCTTGCGAAAGGTCTTTGCCCGACCGGACGTCAGCGACGACTTCGCCGAGCACGGCGCACAACGCGGGATTCGACGATTGATCCTCGATGATTTCGAGGCCTTCAACCAATGGAATACCGGCCGACACCATGGTCGCGAGCTGCCGCGTGACAAGCACGAGGTCGGCGCTCCTAATGCGCTTGCGCGAGGCCGAGCCGCCTTCTTTTTTCTTGCCGGTGACTTTGCCAAAGAACGACGAGCCGCCCTTCGAAGCGCTCGTGCCGCCGCGTCCGCCCGCGAGCGACATGATCGTCAAACCACGACGACGGAGCTCGGCAACCGCGTCGTTCTCCGTCTCCGCGTCGATGACGCCGGTCACGACTTTGCCTTGCGCGTTCCTCGACGTGTACTTGTACTGCCTCATGCCGCTACTCCTTGGGTCTCCGCGGCCAAACCGCGATGCTAGTCATCACTAATAGTCGCATTGAGAACCTCTTCGACACTGGTCTTGCCGCGCATGACGTTGAGCAGTCCGCATCGCCGCAGCGAGATCATGCCCTCCTCCTGCGCAACGCTTTTGATTTCAATCGCCGACGAGCCGCTGACGATCAGGCGGCGCAATTTCTCCGACATCGGCATGGTCTCGAGCAGAGCGAAGCGGCCCTTGTAGCCGGCCGAACACAGCTTGCAACCCGCCGGCTCGTAGATCTCGAGGTCATCGATGTCGCTCTCTTTGAAGCCGAGCTGTATGAGTCGTTCCACCGGTGGAAGATCGATGCGCCGCTTGCATTCATTGCAGAGTCGCCGGCAAAGTCGCTGCGCCGCGATGCACTGCGTGGCGGATGCAACCAAGAACGGGTCGACACCCATGTCCACCATCCGCGTCACCGTCGACGGTGCGTCGTTGGTGTGGAGCGTCGAGAAGACTAAGTGGCCGGTCAGCGCGGCCTTGATGGCGATCTCAACCGTCTCGAGGTCGCGAATCTCGCCGATCATGATGGTGTCTGGGTCCTGCCGCAGGATCGAACGCAGCGCCGCCGCGAAGGTCAGTCCGCGCTTGACGTTCACGGCCACCTGGTTGACACCCTCGATCTGGTATTCGACCGGGTCCTCGACCGTGACGATGTTCTCTTTCGGCGTGAGCACTTCGCGCACGCACGAATAGAGCGTCGTCGACTTGCCGCTTCCCGTCGGACCCGTGACCAAGATCATTCCGTACGGTTGGTTGATGGCATGTCGAACATCCTTCAGCGACTTGGGCTCGAATCCCAGGCTTTCGAGGCTCAAGGCCAAGTTGCTGGAGTCGAGAATACGCATCACGACCTTCTCGCCGTGAATGCACGGCAACGTCGAAACGCGGAAGTCAATCTGCCGGCCCTCGACTTTGATCTGGAACTTGCCATCTTGCGGCTTGCCGCGCTCCGCGATATCGAGACCACACATGATCTTGATGCGGCTGACCATGGAGTTCAGCAGCTTGACCGGCGGCTGCATGACTTCCTTCATCACACCGTCCAAGCGGTATCGCACCCGCACCGATTTTTCGAAGGGTTCGATGTGTATGTCCGACGCGCGATCGCGAATGCCCTGATAGATCAGCAAATTGACGAGCTTGATGACCGGCGAGTTGCCGACCTCCGCGAGCAGGTCCTCGCTCGTGTCAGCGTTTTCGGCGACTTCCTGGAGCTCGAGCTCCGGATCCGCCATGCCGTCGAGCAGATCCTGCACCTTCTTGTTCGATGCGTTGTAGACCTCGGGAATGCTCTTTTGGATGGCAAAGTCGGTGGACAGCACCGGCTTCACGGTGCAGGAAGTCACCATGGCGATATCGTCGAGTTTGACGATGTCTTGGGGGTCAGACACGGCAATCGTCAGGACCTTGCCGACTTTTGCCACCGGCAACACGCCGTAGTACTTGGCGAGGTTCTCGGGCAGGATCTCCAGCAAATCGTCCGTGAACTCGACACGCGAGACCGTGATCGGCGATATGCCGGTTTCCTTCGCCAATGCCGACAAGAACAGTCCCTCGTCCATTTCGCCGGACTCGAGAAACACTTGCGTGAGCGTTTGCGAACCAGATTCGTCGAGCGCTGCCTGGATGCGATCCTCAGACACCAGCTCGTGACGAGCGATGATCTGGCGCAAGCGCTTGTTGAACTTTGCCGGGTTGTTCTTGTTCATAAACCTATTAGCTCTGGCGCTGGAATATGCGTTTCAGATCTTCCGGGTCCGGAGAGCGCGACAGCGCTTCTTCATACGTGATCTTGCGCGCTCGATAGAGTTCCGCGAGCGATTGATTCATGGTGCGCATGCCCAGTTTGCCGCTGGTTTGCATGACGGAGATGATCTGGTGCACTTTGTCGTCGCGGATCAAGGCGCGCACTGCCGGGGTCGCCAGCAAGATTTCAGCGGCGAGCACCCGACCACGACCATCGGCGCGATTGACGAGCTGTTGTGCGAAGACGGCCTCCAGGCAAAACGAAAGCTGTGTGCGCACTTGTTGCTGCTGGTGCGCCGGAAAAACGTCGATGATTCGGTTGATCGTCTGGACCGCGTCACTCGTATGCAGGGTGCCAAACGTCAAGTGACCGGTCTCCGCCACCGTCAACGCCGTCGAGATACTCTCGAGGTCGCGTAACTCGCCGATCATGATTACATCCGGATCCTGCCGCAGCACGCGCCGCAACGCTTCGGTGTAGGACAGCGTGTCGGTGCCGACTTCTCGCTGATTGACGAGGCAGTTCTTGTTGCGGTGCACGAATTCGAGCGGGTCTTCGATCGTGATGATGTGGTCGTTACGCTTGCGGTTGATGAAGTCGATCATCGCCGCGAGACTCGTCGACTTCCCGCTGCCAGTTGCGCCCGTCACGAGAATCAAGCCCTTGGGTCGCAGGCAGAGTTCCTCGCAGACTTCAGTCGCGAGATCGAGTTCCTCCATCGATTGCACTTCACAGGGAATGACGCGGAATACCGCGCCAACGGAGCCGCGCTGATAAAAAACGTTCGTGCGGAATCGACCGAGGCCAGAGATTCCAAACGCCATGTCCAGCTCGTACTCTTTTTCGAGCTTGAGTATCTGCTCGTTGTCGAGAATCGAGTAAACCAATTTGCGAGTCGTTTCGGAATCCAGCACTTCGTTCGATGTCGCCACGAGGCGGCCGCTAATGCGAACCATGGGCGGTGAACCGGCAGCAAGGTGCAGATCCGAGCCGCCTCGTTCCACCAGTTGCTGAACGAGTTCTTCAATAGAAATTACGGTCTTCATACTGCGGCCTTTCCAGCCGATCGGACACCGGGTAGGAATTCGCGCTTTCCACCTGGCAACGCTGTACTGACAAAGTTTGTCCTAGTTAGCCTAGCATCGTCACGCGGAGCCGGCCAAATGCCGACCGCACGGACGCTGGCGGAGGACGGTAAGTCTTTCGAATGCGGGCTGCTGAGAACAATCTTCGGATAGCTCTCAAGTTGCGGGCTGTTCCGCGCGGCGATTGAGAGCGCGGTGCGCGCTCAAAACGCGTAGCCCCGCCGGAACGAAGATCAGCGTCACGACAACGAAAATCATCAATGCACGCAGCGCCGCCGAGTCGTGCCAGCGCGCGGTAGGCAGATCCGTGGCGCATCCGCAGGCCGCCGCCGTTGCGATGAGCAACGAGAGGCCCAGATCCTGCGGCCAGCCCCGAAGCCCGCGGCGGTGCGCCGCACAGGCAGTGATCGAGTACCGCAGGGATTCGGAAGCCGCATAGCCGAGAATCGCGCCCCACAGACCAAATGCCACATAGCCGAGCGGAACGCAGATCGCCATGCCGACGAGCTTGACGGCGCCAGCGATGCAAAGCCAACGTGGCTCGCCGCGCGCCAGGAGCGCGTAGCCATTTGTCGCTTCGATCAGAAAAAACCAAGCGCCGCCGGCGAGCACTTCCAACATCCAACCTGCGGCGGCGTACTTCGGCGGCAAGATGAGATCGACGGCCGCCGAACCGCCGGCCATAAAGCCGGCAAATATCCAGGCGCCCGCGGTCAGCACCGTGCCGCGCACGCGGTAGTAAACGGGTCCCAGTTGCTGCCCCGAATCGAGCACGCGCGCATAGAGTGGAAACACGACACTTGAGATCACGTGGCCGAGGGCCATCGCCACGGATGCGATGATCAACACCGCATAGTGATAGTCCGTGAAAAGGTCCATCGGTAACAGCTTGGCAAACAACAGGCGATCGAGTTGTCCGGCCCAAAATGTCACGGTTGTACTGAGAAAGATCCAACCGCCGAATCGACATAACGAGCGCGCGGCCGCTCGATCCCAGCAAAACCGATTCGGATGGCCCGGCAGAGTGCAGTGACTCAGCAGCATCTTGGCGGTCACCGAGATCAGCCAGCCCGCGGCGAGCGCCCAGATGGAGCGTTCGTAATAGCTCCAAATCAACGTCGTCATCAGCGCGATGAGTTGGCAACCGATCTCGATCAGGTTCAGGCGCCCCAAGCGCAAATGGCGACTGGCCGCTTGCAAACGGGTCGAATTGAAACCCGAGATCAGCGCGGAGGCGCCGACGACCATGATCATCGATGCCAATTGCGGCTGTTCGTAAAAGGCCGCGAACGGATAGGCGCCGATCAGCGCGGCGAGCCAGAGGATGGCGCCGCGCAACACTTGCACGGTCCACACTGTGTTGAGGAACCGCGCTTCATCACCGCGCGGATTCTGGAGGACCGCGTGCCCGAGCCCCATGTCCGTCAACATCGCGAGGCCCTGCATGAAGATCGTTGCCAACGCCATCAAGCCGAGAACGGCTTTTTCGTCCGCGAACAACCGGGCGAAGACCATGAAACTGGCGAACCGCAGCACTTGGCAGGTCGTGTAGCCCGTGAGCGCCCAGAAGGCGGCGTGGCGCGCGCGTACGCGCAAGCTCGTCATAGCGTTGGACGGCGCTTCGACGACGACGGTCGCCGCCGCGGACTCGACGTCTGACATACGGGGCAATCTCACCAAGAGCTACATAGCCGCGGTCGGAGACGACACGATTTAGTTGGAGGCGTCGTCTAAGAATACGATGCACGACCGAATCGTCAGGCGGGGCCGAGTTGCCGGACACTACCGGTCCGCGGCAGCGGACCGGTAGCAAACGGCAAGGGCGCGGGAGCGGCGGCGCTTAATGGATAGCTTGTTCGCGGGCCGCGTGAGCGGCCTCCAGATCCTTGATGATCTGCGTCTGCAACTGACTTGGCACCACCTCGTAGTGCGAGAACTCGACCGAATACGTGCCGGCGCCGCCGGTGAGAGATCGAAGCTCGATCGAGTATCGTTTGATCTCGGCCTCGGGCACGACGGCGCGGATAATCTGCTCGTCGCCCTTGGAGTCCATGTGCGTGATGCGCGCGCGACGGCTATTGAGATCGCTCGTTATGTCGCCGAGAAACTTGAGCGGTACGTGGATTTCCATATTCACGATCGGCTCGAGCAAGCATGGGCGCGCTTCCAGAAAAGCCTGCTTAAACGCCTCACGTCCGGCGATCTTGAAAGCGGCCTCGGACGAGTCGACGGGATGGAACGAGCCGTCAAACACTGTGACCTTGCAATCGACGACCGGACAGCGCGCCAGGATGCCGTGTTCCATGATCTCGTGGACACCCTTCTCGATGGCGGGCAGGTACTGCCCGGGAATGACGCCGCCCACGATGGCATTGACGAACTCGAGACCCTTGCCCTTCTCGGCTCTCTCGACGCGCAAGTGCACATCGCCGAACTGACCGCGCCCGCCGGACTGCTTCTTGTGCCGGTAGCTCGCGTCGGCGGGCCGCGTGACTGTCTCGAGATACGCGATGCGCGGCAGCGCGGTCGTGATCTCGACGCCGTAGCGACGTTTGAGGCGCGCCTCGATCACCTTGAGGTGCAGCTCGCTCATGCCGTGAACCACGAGCTCGTGCGTCGCCGCGACCTGCTCGACGCGGAAGGTCGGGTCCTCGGCCTCGAGCTTGTGCAGCGCATCGCCGATCTTCTGCTCGTCGTTGCGGCTCTTGGGGGTCACCGCCAGCGAGAACATCGCGCTCGGATAGTGCGGGAACTCCACGGCCGGGGCCTTGTGCCCGACCGTGCTGAACGAGTCGCCGAGCTTGAGGCCGTCCACCTTGGAGAAGGCGACGATCTCGCCGGCCGACGCGGAATCGGTCGGCTCGCGCTTCTTCCCGCCGACCAGGTAGAAGAGGCCGCCCGGCTTCTCGCCCTTGCCGTTGGCGCGCGGACCTTCGAGATGATCCGAGGCGCGGATCGTGCCGCGCAACACGCGCGCGAGGCAGATCTTGCC
>JBJXGE010000062.1:0-8843 GCA_046154185.1 Planctomycetota bacterium | reverse complement strand
CTTCGAGGCGACGCCGCCACCCCTCATGCCACGCGCCAACGCTGACGGCTGGATACTCATCGGCGATCCATCCCTGCGCTTTCGCTAATGCCCGACCAGCTCCTGCCGCGTCGCGTCTCGAAAAACTCCCGTATTCCCTCTTCAGCGTCCTCGCCCGTTTCTCGATATCTAGAAATACTGGAGGCCCAACGTGATTCAATCCCTCAGGATTCTTAGAGACACCGTCGGTCGGCTTGGGAAATCCGGCTGGCCGCTCATTCGAAGTGAGCGCCGGAGTCTTCGCTCGCTGGCGCTCCTCTCGCTGTTCACGATGTCGCTCGCGCTGGCGTTGCCCTATTGTGTTCAGCAGTTTCTCGACACGATGATGAGCGGCGCATTCGCTCCTCGCGCCGTCGGCTTTGGCGGCGCGCTCGTCGGAGTTCTCATCGCCGGCGCGGCGCTGACCGCGTGGCAGCGTGTGCGCGCACGACGGCTGCAAGCGCGCGTCCGCTTTCGTCTGACGCGGCGGCTGATCCGCTCCGCCCTCGCCATGAACCCAGTCGCGCGCGCACGTTTCAGTTCCACGCAGTTGCTCTCGCGAATTCGCGATGATGTGCGACTACTCGACGGAGTCCTGCCGGATCGCTTGCTCGGTACCGTGTTTGACGCCGTGAAGCTGGCGTTGCTCCTCGGCGCCCTGTTGCTGGTCGACACGACGCTGGCGTTGTTCGCCACCTTGACCGTGCTGATCGCGTGCGGCCTGCTGGCGACAACTTCGCTTCGCCTGCGGCGGCTCGCCCGGACCGCGCGAGAATCCGACGCTACCAGTAACGACGTGCTGCACGAACTATTGGCTGCCCAGACCACGATTCGCGCGGCGGCCACGGAGTCGGAAGAAGCCCATCGCGCCGGGGCTGCGCTGCAAACCGCCGCGCGCGACGAGGCGCGCCGTGATATTGCGGGTCTCGCAGCCAGCACGAGCTTTCGGACTGTGAGTTCCATCGGTCTCTACGTGGTGCTGGCAATCGGAGCCTGGCGAGTCTCCGCCGGACTCTGTTCGGTCGGCGCGCTGTCGGCGGCCTTCGTGCTGCTCGGACAGATGTTGGTAGCGGCCGGCAGTCTCTTGGCTCAATTGCCGAACCTGCAGAACTCGTTGGCATCTCTCGATCGAGTGCTGGATGTCCTAGGTGTGGCAAACGGCCGCGCTCGCTGCAACCACCCGCCCGCGCGCACTCACGTGCTGGAGGGACAAGTCGAGTTGCAGGATGTTCAGTTCCGTCACGAAACGACGACTCCGTGCCTAGAGGGCGTCTCGCTGTCTATTCCCGCGGGAACGCGATTGGTACTGGTTGGCGCCAATGGCTCCGGCAAGTCGACGATCGGCCAAGTCCTCACACGACTCCTAGAACCCACGAGGGGTGACCTCCGATTCGACGGCTGTCCCGCCTCGCAAATCGCTTCGCCAGAATTGCGGCGCCAGATCGGTTGGGTGGCGCCGGAGACTTTCATCTTCAATCGTTCACTCTTCGAGAATCTCAGATATCGCTGCCCTCGCGCGACGCTGGATCAAGTGCGAGATGTCGCTCGCATGCTCGGTGTGGAGAAGATCGCTCACCAGCTTCCCGATGGATATGCAACCGTTTTGGGAGAGCGCGGCTTTCGTTTGTCAGCCGGCGAACGGCAGCGAGTTGCCTTGGCTCGCGAGATTCTGGCACGGCCAAACCTCCTCATCCTGGATCACGCAACGACGCATCTAGACGAAACGGGTCAAGCCCAGCTCGAGGAAGCCCTGCGAGTTTGGCTGCCCACGGCAACAGTTGTCGCAATTTCTCACGATCTCGCTTCGTTCCGTCACTTCGATCGGATTGCGACACTCGCCAGCGGAAAAATTGTCACCGACGAGTCGCTGTGCCGATTTGAGAGGCCTCCGCTCGCGCTCCCTTCCTTCACAGGCGAGGCGGTGGTCTCATGCGGTTAGAGCGGTGTCGAGATACTTACCAGCAAGTAGCGGATCTTCCGGCTCGGTGCGTTGAGTCCGAGACGATCATCATTGAGCCGCGTGCGTCCCAGGTCTTCGTGCTGAACGAGGTCGGCGGCGCGCTCTGGCAGCTACTCGAGCGCCCGTGTTCCGTGGACCGGCTTGCCGAGCTGATTGCGCACGACTTCGACGTTGAGTCGGCGCGCGCCGAGCGCGACGTGGATGAGTTCGTAGCGGCACTGTCTCGATCGCAGCTTGTCAGAGTCTCTCCGGTCAGAGACGTCACACATGCCGACGCAATCCCCCAAACGCTCGGTGAGACATCAGGGCGGCGCGCGTACGAGACACCGAGAGTCTTGTTTCAAAAAGTCATCGAGGCTGTTGCCGCGACCTGTTCATTCGATCCGCCCCTCACCAAATCCGGTGGCGGAGATGGCTGCACGGGTCTGACTTTTTCATAAGCCCCGCGATGCGATGGGCCATCACCGTGGCCAACGACCGGCTTCCAACGAAACGACAGAATTCGATGCCCCAACGCTGGCACTCTCAGTGGAGCACGCTCTGGTGCCGAAGGTGGACAGCGCTGTTTACTTTGACGTTCCTCCTAGGCGTCTGGTCGGCGGCGCGGCTGACCGAAGCGCCGGCGTATGTCGCCTCGGCGATGCTGGCCATCGGGCCAGATCCCGTTCCGCTCATGGGTCCCAGCGGCAAACCGCTGCCATGGCGCTACTTCTCGTTTGCGGCCAAGTTGGACTCGCTTCGCACCACACAAGTGCGCGAGCGGGCGTTGAGCCTGATTCTCGGCGGCCACGCTTTCGACAGCTTGATCTTCGCGAGCGAGGAGTTTGGCCGGCGGCTCAACGAGACATTACGAGAGATTCAAGAACGCCCGCATGACCTCGCGCAATTGCGCGCACCGATCGCGGCGATTTCGGTTCAACATAACGAACCGACTCAACTGGTGGACATTGACGCGACCGCGGCGACCGAGTCGCAGGCCTTGGCGACCGCTTGGGCGGTAGCCGAGGCGGCGCATCAGGTGCATGACCAGCGGCTCCGTTCCGCGTATCGGATGGATGTTGTGCGCATCGAGAATGAGATGCTCCAACTGTCGCAAATCATCGACAGCGCTGAACAAGAACTCGCGAGCGAGGAAAGCGATAGCGCCACGACTTCGAGCGGCGGAGGCACGGCGAAGGAAGCACTCATCAAAGTCGCGAAGTCCTCGCACAAGACCATTGCGAATGCCGATCCAAGAGTCACGAAACTTCAGAAGCAGCGGCGCAGGTTGGAACAACTCCGGCTCGCGTTGGCGTCGAGCAAAGCACTGGTGGAATCGGCGAATGGCCCCGTTGAGATCACCTCCGTCGATGCGAAAGCAAGGCGCAAGAAAAGCGCGTGGCCGACGATCTGGGGCGCCATCGCGTTCGCGATCATTTCGGCCACCGCCGCCGCATTCGGGCACGAACGCTTGGATGCGCGCAGTCGTGACGAGGGGGAACTCGCGCGACAAGCGCAAGCACCGATATTGGGCGTTCTCGATCAAAACGCCGGGGATGATTCGGACCAAGTCTTGTCCTTGATTGCGACGATGCGTGCTCGCGGCGCTGTTGGAACCGTGGCTATCACCGGTCCGGGTCATGGAGATTTGCGAACCAGAGTCGCTACCAAGATCGCGGCGGGACTCGCGCGATCAGGTCGAACGGTCGCGCTGGTCACCAGCGAGGCGCAAATCGAGAGTCCGGCAGTTTCAGGGGTGACTCGGATGCTCGCCTGCGTTTCCGCCGAGCAGGTTGTGGAACTACGCGATCGATTCGATTCGGTGGTGCTTGCCCAATCGCCGCCGGATGGCTGGCCGATGGATTCGCCCGCTGCTCTACCGGCAGCTCTCACAACCGCCGAGAACCGCACTACGGCAGTGCTTCGAAGCGTCGACCAAACGCTGCTCGCGGTTCAGGCCGGGTGGACGAAGACTCGCGAACTGGAACAGCTATTCGCTCGACTCGCAGCCGCTCGCATTTCGGCCTCCGGCGTGGTCTGGGTCAAATGTTCCAGCTGGGGGCCACGGCGAATTAGTCCGATAAGTTGAGCATGATGGCGATGCATCCTGGCCTCGACGTTTTGGCGCAAAACTGCGCACTGGCTCACGCAGTGCGGCCGGTGCTGAAGAGCCTTGCGGCGCAAGATATCGTCCCGATCGCGCTCAAAGGCTTCGCGCTCCTCGCGACCCAACCACAGCGTGTGGCCACGCGGCCGATGTGCGATGTGGATCTGCTCGTGCGCTGTTCCGAAGTCGAATCGGCGATACGCATCATCGAGAACTGCGGTTTCCAGCGTGTACGTTCGGGCGGCCTCGATTTCATGCGGCGGCAAGGTGGCCTCTGCTTTCGCATCGATCTTCAACATGAAATTTGGTACCTCTCTTCCGACGAACTCGACGCATGGCGCGCGCGCGCGACATGGCTGCCTGAGGCGAGCGTGTCGATTCCGGCACCGGAAGATCACTTGCTCTACGTCGCGGTTCACGCCGTCGTTCAGCATGGCGCGCTGCGCGCGCAGTGGTGTGAAGACCTGTCGGCGTTGGCGGCACAAGCTATCCGTTGGGATCTCGTAGTCGCCGCCGCGCGGCGCGCGGGCCTGGCGTTGCCGCTGCTCCTCGCGCTCGAGCGCGCCGTCAGCGAGGTGCCGCCTTCGGCGCACGCAGCGCTCGAAGCAGCGAGTCGACCAGACTGGCGCCGCCGATTGCTCGAGGCGGTGCTTGCGCGTCCCGAAAATCCCGGCATCGGACATTTGCTCAAACTCGCTTTCGCTCGGCGTGGCCGCGGGCGGTTATTGCGCCAGCAACTTTTGCCGTCGCGGGCGCTTCGTCGCCAGCTTCTTGGAAATTGCAAAGGGTATGGCTTGCTGCGCCCTTGGCGGCTCGCTCGCAGCGCGAGCGCGACCGTGTGGCGATTCACGACCGCCCGGAAAGCAACTCGAACATGACCGTCCAACTGCGGGTTGGGCCCTTCGGCATTCGGCTGATCGGCGGCCCGAGCCACGACATTGCACGACGCTACAAAGGCTACCTCAACGCCGCGGCGAACGATCTCGAACTGCGGTTGGAAGTAGAAGCAAGTGGCCAGTCGGCGCACGCCGATCCTCGCGCTGTGTACTTCGCTGAAACGCGGCTTCAAGAGCGCCAACTGAGCATCACGTCGACAGTGGTGAACGCCCGCATCGATTTTGCCGCGGCGCGCGGCTACATAAAGCTCCGGTCCCACCCGCGCTTTGGTTGCATTCATTACCTGGAGAATGCGCTGCGCCAAGTGGCGCAGATCCTGGCCGTGAGTCGCGGCGGTTTGCTGCTGCACGCCTCCGCGGTTGTGCGTCCACATGAGGACGTCGCCTTCGTGTTCATGGGCCGCTCCGGCAGCGGCAAGACAACCATCAGTCGATTGCTGCAGAGCGTCGGCGGGACCGTGCTCTCGGACGACTTGGTACTCGTCGAAGCCGGGGCCGTGAGCGGAACGCCGTTCTTCGGCGACTTGCGCGAACCACTACCGAGTCCGGAGCGGCGATTCCCGACCGGTGGCCTTTACGTTTTGGAAAAAGCCCCCGATCCATCGTTGCGTCCGATCGCCGCGCGCGGCCAAGCGACCGCGGAGTTGCTCGCGAATCTGCCCTTTGTGGAGTGCCTCGACCGAGGCGCGCGGGAGCGCTCGATCGAGATTGCGAAGCGGGTCGCGTCGGCGACGCCCTTTGGCGTCCTGCGCTTCCGCAAAGATCTGTCGGTCTTGTCGCAACTCGACTGGAAAGCAGCGATCCCGGCATGACAACCGTGCTTGATGATCCCTTCACCTCGATCGAGAAGCGGGCGTTGGCCGAATGCCGGCCGACGCGGGCAATGCTCGAACTCACCTACCGGTGCAATTTTCGCTGTGTGATGTGTTATCTCGTCGAGTTTCGATCGCCCGGCGAACTCTCGCTCGCCGAGTACGAGTCGGTGCTCGACCAACTCGCCGAGCTGGGCTGCCTGTCGCTCACTCTCACCGGCGGCGAACCGCTGGTGCGCAAAGACTTCTTCGAGATCGCCGAGGCGGCGCGCCGGCGACGCTTCGCGCTGCGGATTTTCTCCAACGGCTCGCTCATCGATGCGGCGTGCGCTGATCGGCTTGCCGCGCTGCAGCCGCTTTCGACTGAGATCAGCATTTACGGCGCATCCGATGCGACCTACGCCGCGGTGACCGGCAAGGGACTTCGCGTGGCGACGTCGATGCAGGCGGTGCGACTCTTGCGGGAGCGCGGACTGACGGTGGTCGTGAAAATGCCGGTGATTCAGCAGAATCTGTCGGACGTCGACGCCATCCACGAATTCGCATTGGAAGTGGGCGCTCGTTTTCTCGCAAATCCGAACATCACGCCGAAGGACAACGGCGACTTCTCGCCGCTCGCCCACGCACTCAGCGACACACAGATCATCGAGTACTATCGACAGCGAGTGCCGCGCATACCGGACCGAGTGCGCGATCCCGACGGATTGATGTGCAATACCGGGCGCAACTCGTTGATCATCTCGCCCATGGGAGATGTCTTTCCGTGCGTGCAGGTCAAGAAAAGCGTCGGCAATGTGCGCGAGCGCCGGATCGAAGACATCTGGCGCGGCGGAGTGCTGCTCGACGAGCTGCGCCAACTGCGAGTTCGGGACTACCCACGCCAGTGCGGCACCAGTAGCTGCGGCACCAGTAGCTGCGGCAGCCAATGCGCCGGTATCGCAAAAATGGCGACCGGATCCTTCACCGGCGGCGACCCGCTCGCCGCGCGCCAGGAGCGGCTGCGAGCCGAAGCCCATCGGTGAACAGCGAGTGCATTCGCACGCTGTTGCGATCCGCCGGCGAATATCGACTTCCGGTCACAGGCGCGAGCATGTCGCCGACCTTGCGGGCCGGTGATCTGATCGAGTGCCGCGCTTGTGCGCCATCCGAACTGCGCCCCGGCCAGATCATCGTCCTGGGCGCCGTTCACACCATCGTCGTCCATCGATACTTGGGCACGAGCACGAAGCGACTCGTGACCCGCGGCGACAACGCACCCAGCCACGATCCGCTCTGGCAAACCGATTATCTGCTCGGACGCGTGCTCGCGCGTTGGCGAAATGGAACACGCGTGGCGCTCGATCGCGGACTGCCGCGCTGGCGCGGCTGGTGGATCGCAGCGTTTTGGCGTGCTCGCGCGCGGGTCGGCGTTTGGCAGCGACGCGGCGTCGGCGCGCGGCGTCGCGTGCAGGCTGCCAGCGAGGCGGGGCCAACCTGAAGTCTCCGGATTCTCGCAATTACGAGAGATACGAGCCGGAGGCGAGCTCGTCGAGGTGAAGGTTTCGCGGCTACGCCGCGAAGCTGGAAGGTGCTTAAGAGGAGTCCCCGTACCGGGAAAGCCCTATTCGCCGAAGGATCGTTCGGTCGATATTCCCGTTAGCCCAGTCGATTCCGGCTCTGCTCCAACAATTCATCTGTTCACGTGGAGTTCTGAATGGGTTCAGGTGACTCGAGCGCCCTAGGTTCGCATCCAAGTTGGCGAACGCGGCGGCTGATTCATCGGATGCTGTTGTGCACCCTCGGTACGCTTGCGCTGGCGGGCTCAGCTCAGGGTCAAAGCTGGTACAGCTCGTCGTGGAATTTCCGCAAGGCCATCACGATCGACTACACGAAAGTCGGGTCGACAGGCGCGCCTCACACCGACTTTCCCGTCCTCATCAGCGTGACCGATTCCGATCTCTCCGCCGACGCGCAGTCGGACGGTGACGACATACTCTTCACGTCCTCGAACGGCACGACCAAGCTCGATCACGAGATCGAGAAATACACGAGCGGGACCGGCGCGCTCATCGCCTGGGTGCGAATCTCCAGCTTGTCCGCAACGAGCAACACCGTGCTCTACATGTACTACGGAAACGGCGCAGCCTCGAACCAGCAGAATGCCACCGGTGTCTGGTCCTCGAGCTACAAGGGCGTATGGCATCTCAAGGAGGATCCGTCCGGCACGGCCCCGCAGATCGCAGACAGCACCTCGAACGCCAACAATGGCACGTCGGCCGGCAGCATGACCTCGGGCGATCAAATCGCCGCCAAGATAGACGGTGGCATCGATTTTGATGGCATCAACGATGTCATCGATTGCGGATCAGCCGCTTCGCTCGACGACCAAGTTCCATTCACGTTTTCGGCTTGGGCCTACCCGCGCACTATGGGCGGGCAGAGCGATGGCCGCATCATGCACAAGGGCAGTACGTCCGCGCGTAAGCAGCTACAAATCAGCAGCGGCGGAACAGACGACTTTGCGCTCCTTGTGGACCGAGCAACGACCGACGCCGACGCGGAAGGCGACGATTCCACCGCAACTCTGAATGCGTGGCAGTACGTCTGCGGAACCTACGACGCCACGGATGGCCCCCGGGTCTACGTCGACGGAGTCGAAATCACCTACCGGTCGCGAGACGTCGGCGCGGGAACCACAACCTCCGAGGCCGCGGACAATTTCCGCATCGGGAACCGGCCCGGCCAGGACAAGGGCTGGGACGGATACCTGGATGAGGTGCGCGTCTCGAACGTCGTCCGATCCACGGGCTGGTTCGTGACCGAGTACGAGAATCAAAACACGCCGAGCTCTTTCTACACGGTGGCGAGCGAGGAGTGCTTCACGACGACATGGACTGGTACGGTCAGCACGAACTGGTTCACAGCGGGCAATTGGAATGCTGGCGTGCCGACCAGCACTTGCTCGGTGATCATTCCCGGGTCGCTGGGCAATTACCCATCGCTGACCGCGGCCGGTGCGGTGGCCGCGGACCTGACCGTGCAGTCGGGCGCGTCGCTCGCGATCGGCTCGCAGACGATCACGGTCGGCGGCG
>JBJXGE010000046.1:0-6506 GCA_046154185.1 Planctomycetota bacterium | reverse complement strand
GGCAATAGGCGGAAATCGCCCGCGACGGGGTCGAGGAATTGCGGGTCGGCGTCGATGTTGCCGTTGCCCGGATAGCCGCCTTGGACATCGCTGTAGGTGACCGCAGCTGTATCGCCCACGATTTCGTTCGGCGTGTTGCTCCAAATGACGCAGTTCGTGAGCACTGGACTACTGTCGACCGCGCAGTGAACACCGCCGCCGTCCCAAACTGCTTGGTTCGCAGCCAAGGTGCAGTTGATGAGCGTCGGGCTGCTGAAGGAATCGCAGAGAACGCCGCCGCCGGTTCCGCCAAATCCGAAGTCCCCTAGACCGTTCGCAATCAAGGTGCAATTGGTCAGGCTCGGGCTGCTGTAGGCACTGCCGTAAACGCCGCTGCCGCCTGCGTAGGCCCAGTTTCCGGTCAGACTGCAGTTGACCAGTGTCGGGGTGCTGTTGTCCGCACAGAGAACGCCGCCCCCGAGAGACCATGTTTGGTTGGAATCCAAGGTGCAGTTGATAAGCATCGGGCTGCTGCCGGAACCGCAGTGGACGCCGCCGCCGCCGCCGACGGGGGGGTGGGGGTAGCTCGACGCAACGTTGGCAGTCAGCGTGCAGTTAATTAGCGTCGGGCTGCTGGCGTCCGCGCAGTAAACGCCTCCGCCTCCGCCGCCACCGGGGTCTTCGCCGGGAGCCGCATTGTTGCCGGTCAGGGTGCAGTTGGTGAGCGTCGGGGTGCTGCGTTCCGCGCAGTAAACGCCACCGCCGGCCCTGCGGGCCCAGTTTCCGATCAGGGTGCAGTTGGTCAGCGTGGGGGTGCTGTCGGGCCCGCAGTAAACGCCGCCGCCTTCGCTGTCTCTGTACTCATCTGCATGGTTGGTAATCAGAGTGCAGTTCGTGAGCGTCGGGCTGCTGAAGGCGCCGCAGTAAACGCCGCCGCCGGCAGACCGTGCCTGGTTGTCTGTCAAGGTACAGTCAATGAGCGTCGGGCTGCTGCGTTCGGCGCAGTAAACGCCGCCGCCGTCGAAGATGCCCCAGAGGCGTCCGTTGGAACTCACGGTGCAGTCGATTAGCGTCGGACGGCTGTCGGGGCCGCAGTAAACGCCGCCACCCGCGCCAGAGCCCGAGTTGTCAGTCAGGGTGCAGTTGGTGAGCGCCGGGCTGCTGCCGGATTCGCAGAAAATAGCACCGCCCCCGTACATGTGGGCGTAGTTCCGAGTCAAGGTACAGTTAGTCAGCGTCGGACTACTGCCGGAGCTACAGTAGACGCCGCCACCGGCATAGGCTTCACCCCACATGACGGTCAATCCCTCGACGACGGAGTCGGGCCCCTCGCCGCTTCCAAAGTAGAACCCGCGACCGTCTGCTTCGCAGTCAATGACGCACAACGCGGGATCGCCCGAAGCGCTGCGCACGGTAATAGCCTTGCCGCCGAAATTGAGGTTCTTGTTGGCCACACCGGTGTACGTTCCGTCGGCCACGAGCACCGTGTCGCCATCGACCGCTGCGCCGATTCCAGCCTGAATGCGGGCCTTCGGACCATCGGGAGCGATGCACTCGGGGCTTGCCCCGCTCCAACTATCATCGCCACAGGGCGAAACATGCCACGTCGTCTCGGCCGCCGCGCGTCCGGCCGCGCACAGCAGCGCGACCCTACGGCGGCGAGCCACAATTGTGTGATTCTGACAGAACACCGAGATGTAATTGACGCTTGACCGTTCATGGAAGGCACCTCCCATTCAGGGATCGACGATCACTCGTCCGCAAGTAGTTTGCTGCGAACGATCACAACAAGACAGTTCCCATCGCGATCGGGCAGCGAACCGCGCCCGACGCGACGCCCCCCGACGTGCCTCATCTCCCGCGCAACCACGGCACTTGCCCAGTTCGTTCCTTTCATGTTGTGGGCCGACGACTCGCCGCGCGGTCGCCGTCGCTCGAACCGAACCGCGACGTTCATCACCGAACTTGGCGCACGTAACGCGCGGCAAACGGCGCGCCAATGTGCCCCGGTTGACCGCGGCGAACGATGACGGCCAGTGTGTCGTGTTTTCTCTGGCAAAATGCGCACGTTTCGTCTGGCTTATGTATTGTTCATATCGTGTACAGGCCAACGACCAAGTAATCGTTCGGCATGTCGCGCGGAGGTTGCGGAATCTGCCACTTCCAAACAGTCCTTTCTTTTTGTTTCACCCGCGCGGAAGCACTCCGGCGCAGATGAGGTCCGGACTTCGTGGAGGAACGCGCAGTTCTTCGCGCGGAATCGCGCGCCCGTGCGCGGCATTGCCGAAACCGGCGCTTGCGCGACACATCGACGTTACCGACCGGCGCGAGGGAGGATGATCAGTTGTTGAACGCGGGAGCGCGTGCGCCGTGAGATTGGCCGGCGCGCCGCGAATCTGAGAAGTGCGGTGAATCGCCGGCGACTTCGATGAAGTCCAGATCACACGCCAGTCTCATGCGCCAGTCTGCACGTCAGTCCGAATCGGCATCGCCGGTAACATTGCTCAAAACCGGATACATGTGATCAATCGGCAACGCGTTCGATCCAGTTTCGGGCGCTGCGCTTTCTTCCCGCCTGCCGACCCCAACTCGCTCGCCCGATTGCACCGGCGTATCGAAATGTGCAGATCAAAGAAAAAACGCCGAGCAGTTCAGGGCCGCTGCGGCGGTTCCTCGACGTTCACGATCGGTGCGGCGGCGCACTGCAGCCGTACTGGCCGGGAATCTCACGAGTGGCCGCTGACGATGCTGAGCGAAGAGCGAGGCTGAACAGGATAAGCAGGATGCGCCGGATCGGGGTGCGGCCACGCCATCGCGCAATTCCGACGCGAGCGAGTCTTGTCGCGCAACCGCCCGACCGATAGCATTGAAACGATGCGTTCGCGGCCTTCATCAGTGATTGCGATCTTCGTCTGCGCCATGACCGCGCTCTGCCCTGCAATTTGCGGGGCGGCGGCTTCAGGCCATTGTGCGCATGAACATGCCGATCACTCGCATCCTGCCGCTTGCGATTCGCATCACCATGAATCTCACGGGCACGACCATCCGGCTGAGAGTCCCGAGCCGCATGCCAGCCACTTCTGCATCTGCACCGCCGGAGCACCGAGCGGCCCATCGATCCAGGCCCCGCCGCTGGAGCCGTGCGCGACGATCTTCTCACAAGGGTCGATTTGCGGCGTGAGCGATCTGCTCGCGCCGCCGACCGCGTCCGTGGATAGCGTTCAACCGCCGGGCGATCCCGTCTCTCAGTGCATGCCACTGCTGATCTAAGCACACCACTCTCGTTTCCGTAAGCGATATCGCCGCTCGGGCCGCGCGTCTGCTGACGCACGTACCGCAGACGGAGTGCGATCGCCGACCCTCACGTTGCCACCTGAACGGAGAACGAGCCGCATGAAACGGCCTCGGCCCATGCTGCGACTTTGCACCCTCGCACTCCCGATGCTCGGGGGATGCGCGACAGTCAATCCGCGCGACGACTATCAGCGCGTGGATGAACACGTTTCGCAGAGCGCGGGGATCGCGCGACCCGAACGCCCCGAAGACGCCATCGCCGCTCGGCAAATGACAGACGAGCGGCTGGCGGGCGGGATTTCGGTCGGCGAAGCGATGGAATTGTGTCTGCTCAACAATCCGCGAGTACGAGCGGCCTATTTGAATGTCGGCGTGGCGCGAGCCGATTTCGTGCAGGCCGGCTTGTTTCAGAATCCCGCCCTCTCGATCTCGCTGCGGCTGCCGGATGGCGGCGGGCTGAGCAATCTGGAATTGAGCGTGGCGCAGAACATCGCTGATCTTTGGCTCCTGCCCGCTCGAAAGCGCGCGGCCGAAGGAAACCTCCAACGTGAGACGCTGGGCGTGGCGCGCGCGGTCAGTATCGCGGTGCTCGATACGCGCTCGACGTACTTCGCCGCGCTGGCCGCCGACCGCGAGCTCGAAATCGCATGCGAGAACCGCGATCTGGCGCAGCAACTGGTTGACGCGGCGCAGACCCGCCGAACCGCCGGCGTCGGCAGCGAAATTGACGTCAACCTGGCGCGGACCGAGCTGATGCAGACCGAAATTACCGAGCAACGCGCCACGCTAGCCGCGTTTGAATCGCGGCGACAACTTGCGCAGCTGCTCGGTTTGTGGGAATCGCCGGACACGCTGGTGCTGACCGACGTGTTGCCCGATGCGCCCGATTGGTCGCCGACCGATGCACTTCTACTCGACGTCGCGGGGCGATGCCGACTCGATCTGGTTGCGGCGGACTTCGTCGTCGCGGCGACGGCGGCGCGTGTCGAACAGGAGAAGTTGAGCGTCGTGAGCGATGTCGAGCTGGGCGTCAGCTTCGAGCGCAGCGAGCGCGGCCGGCGCGGCGACCGACCGTGGCTGGCCGACACGCTATGGGCATCGGCCGAGGCCGGCGACCTTAGCGCTCCATCGCTTCGACCGCGAGAGAAATTGCCGACCAACACGGTGCTGGGACCGACGCTGTCGTTCGAGCTGCCCATCTTTGATCAGAATCAGGCGCAGATCGCGCGGGCGGAACTACTGCACGAGGCGGCGAAGGCGAATCAGGCCGCGCTTATGCTCGAAGTGACGCACGAGACGCGCGGGGCGCTGCGCCGCGCGCGCACGGCATGGGATCTCGCGCGCTATTACCGCGACAACCTGTTGCCGCTGCTGCAAACGAATCTCGAATTGTCCCGCGAGGCGTATCGCGGCGGCAAGTTGTCCGTGCTCGCGGTGCTCGAGGCACAAAAGTCGCTGCTGGTAACCCGCGGGCGCTATGTCGAATCGCTGCGCGACAGCGCGATTGCCCTGACCGATCTTGAAAAAGCCGTCGGACTTCCGGTGGATCGGCTGATGCAGTTGCCACCCGCCGCGACGGTGAATGAGCCGAACTGAAACGCGTCGCCGCGAGCGGCTGCCGCTGATCGGAGTGCGAACTATGGGAATTCGATCCATCCTGCTGTTCATACTGCTGCTCCTGCTGCCTGCGCTATCAGGCTGCAAGCGCGAGCCGTCGAATTCGGCCGCGGCGGAGCGCGGCGAAACCGCGTCCGCGCCGAGCAACCGCGTCGACGTTCCGGAAATGGTTCGGCGCAATCTCGGCATTACGTTCGCCAAGGTCGAATCGCGACACGTCGCGCGCACAATTCGAGTTCCGGGCAGTTTCGAGCTATCGCCGCAAGCGCGGCGCGAGGTGCGCACGATGCTGGGCGGCCAGGTTGAGCTGCACGTGTCGCAGTTTGAGCGCGTAGAGACCGGCCGGTTGCTCTACACGCTGGATTCGCCACAGTGGCGCGAGTTGCAGGAGCGTCTGAACGAAACCGAATCGCAACTGCTGCAAGCCCGGGCGCGGGCCGAGACGATCGACCCACTGATGGCGGCGCACGAGCAGCACCACGACGAACTGATGAACGGCGTCAAGATCTGGACCGAGCGCGTGGCGCAGCTTGACCAGTCGCGCGGCAGCGGCGTCGTGACCGACGAGGAATTCGCAGAGGCGCGGGCGGCACTGGCCACCACCCGCGCGGAAATGGCCGAGGTGATGGAGAAAGAGGCTGAACTGCACTCGCGGCGAATCGAGGTGCAGGCACAGGCGAGCGCCGCGCAGGAGCGGTTCGAGTTGCTGATCTCGAACGCCGCATCGCTGCTCGGGCTGGCGACGGATCAGTTGCTGGCGATCGATCCGAAATCGGCGCAGCAGCATCCGCGCTGGCGCGAAATCAAACTGGTGGAGGTACGTGCGGCCGCGCCCGGCGTGGTCGAGTCGATCGCGCTTACGAGCGGCGCGTGGGCGGGCGAGACGAATCTGGTGCTGACCACGATTCAGCCCGAGCGACTGCGCTTTCGAGCGCGCGGCTTGCAAAGCGATCTGAATCGACTGCGCGACGGGCTGGCCGGTCGCATTGTGCCGCCCAAGGGCAGCGTGCCCGCGCTCGACGGTTCGATGGAGGGCACGATCACGCTCGGCTTGAGCGCCGACGCCGACGAACGCACGGTCGAACTGTTCATGACGCCCGCAAAGCTGAGCGCCTGGGCGCGGCCCGGTGTAGCGGCACACTTGGAGATCGTCGCCGTAGGCGCGGCTGCGGCGGAACTTGCGATCCCGGTATCCGCAACGATTCGCGACGGCTTGCAGACAGTCGTATTCCGCCGCGACCCGGCAAACCCCGACAAGGTGATTCGCATCGAAGCCGACCTGGGCGTGAGCGACGGCAACTGGGTGGTGATCAGCAGCGGCGTGCGCGAGGGCGACGAAGTGGTGCTCGACGGTGTGTACCCGCTGATGCTCGCGAGCTCGGGCACCTCGCAAAAAGGCGGGCACTTCCACGCGGACGGCACTTGGCACGAGGGCGACAAGTAATGCTACGCAAGCTCATTGCATTTTCACTAGAGCGCTCGTCGCTGGTGCTCACCATCGCGGCGCTGCTGGTCGTCGTCGCGGGCTATCAGTTGCCGCGCATGCCGGTCGACGTATTTCCCGAGCTGAACGCGCCGACGGTCGTCGTGCTCACCGAAGCCGGCGGACTGGCCGC
>JBJXGE010000045.1:0-27206 GCA_046154185.1 Planctomycetota bacterium | reverse complement strand
CACAACCCCAGGACGAAACCCGCCGCCTGACACACCACGCACAGGCAGATGGCTCACTTTAACCCGACACTCGATGGCTCAATTTAACCCGACACCGATGGCTCAATATGCCCGAGCTCCTGACAGGAAGAGTATCTCCCTGACGGAAGTGGCGTTCTTGTGCGCGCGACACGCGATCACTACTGGCGTGACGCCGCGCGTTTTTTCGTCGTCAATCGTTCGACGCGCAGCGCGGAACGCCTGCTCTTCGATGACCACGGCCAGGATGGCGCAGTCTCGCCCGACGGTCGGTTTCTGGCGTTCGCGCGCGAAGACACCGACTGGTTTCGCAAGGGTTACCGCGGCTCACAAGCGAGTCAAATCTGGCTCTTCGAGTTCGCGACTGAAGAATTCAAGAAGTTGTTACATGACGACGACGGCTTCCGATATCCGTTATGGAGCGCCGACGGCCGATCGCTCTATTACGTCGGTCAACAAAGTGGATCGATGAATCTGTTCAATCTCGATCTAGCGAGCGGCAAACGTCGTCAACTCACGTTTTTCGAAAACGACTCAGTGCTTTGGCCGACCATTTCGCGCGACGGTTCAACGCTCGTCTTTCGACATTTGTTCGATCTTTATGTCATGGACCTGCGTGTGGGTGGCGCCCCTCGGCTACTTAATCTCCTGAATTCCGGCGAGGGTCGAACGTCCCGGGAGTTCCGAATCGAGCACTCAACCGCGAGCGACGTAGCGTTCACCAGCGACGGACTAGAAATTGCATTCATCTCCGGCGGCGATCTGTGGGTCATGGACACCGAATTGCGCGAGCCGCGGCAGATTACCGACACTCCCGAGGAAGAGCGCGAGCCGCAGTTTTCGCCACAGGGCGATGCAATCCTCTTTCTCTCAGACTCCAAATCCCCCGACGCGAAGACACGCGGCGAGATTGGCCAATGTGACATTTGGCGTGCAGAGCGTGCTAATCGCGGGAGTTACTGGTGGCAAAACGAACGATTCGTCTTGTCACGCCTCAGCGACGACTCCGTGATCGAAAGCAATCTCAGCGTCAGTCCATCCGGTGATCGCATCGCGTTCGTCCGCGGCGCTGGCGAACTCGTCGTCGCGGATCTGGAGGGCCGCGAGTTGCAGAGCGTTGTAACGAGCTGGAACGCTCCTGACTACTCGTGGTCGCCCGACGGGCGTTGGATGTGTTATTCGATCGAAGACAACGACTTTAATAGTGATGTTTGGATCACGGCGCTTGATGGATCTCGCGCTCCGTTCAACCTCTCGACGCATCCAGACAACGATCTAGCTCCGCGTTGGTCATCGGATGGTCGACTCATTGCGTTTACCGGGCGGCGCTCAGGCGAGGAAGTGGATATCTACTATGTTTGGCTGCAAAAGTCGGACGCCGATTTGAGCTCGCGAGATCGGAAAATCGAAAAAGCAGTTGAAGCCATGGAGAAGCGTCGGAAGAAGTTGAAGTCCGATGTCGAGGGAAAGGGCGATGCGGCGACGCCGGCTGCCGATTCTGAAGTAGCAGATGCGAAGGAAAATGGATCCGACAAAGAACGAAGTGACAAGGCGTCGGCACCTGAGGTCGTTGTCGATTTCGACGGTTTGCGCGAACGGCTTCAGCGCATCTCGATTCCGAATTCTTCGGAAAGCGCCCTCTTTTGGTTCGCCGAGCGCAAGCTGGGATTCAACGCAACAATCGACGGCAAGCGCGGGCTCTACAGCATCGAGTTTCCAGAGGAACTGACGCCGAAGTCGATCACTGTGGCTTCGACCGCCTCGCCGCGCTGGTTAAAAAAGGCTAAGACGATCGGTCTTCTGACTTCGGGACAACCGGCAGTCTTAACGGACGCGGGCAAGTTGACGAATTATGCTTTTCGCATACTGCAGCGCGTGGAGCGGCCCGCTAAATACCGTGCCGCATTTGACCTCGCATGGCGAAGCATGCGCGATGGTTTTTATGACGAAAGACTTGGCAATCGCGATTGGGATGCGATTCGCCAGAAGTACGTCGATCACGCCGCGGCGGCCGTAAATCACGCTGCGTTCGGCGAGATCGTGCAGCTCATGCTTGGCGAACTAAACGCGTCACATTTGGGCTTTCGCGCCGCAGCGGAATCAGAGATTGAACGAGCGACGCAGGCTTGGAAAGCAGTGACGGGTCACCTTGGTGTTCGGTTGGAACCGAAACACCGCGGAATCGGCTGGAAGGTGCGCGACGTCGTGCATCGCGGTCCGGCGCGAGAGGAAAAATCGCGCATCGACGCCGGCGAAATCATTTCGCATATTGATGGCAGAGAAATCCGATTCGATACGGATCCAAGTGAAGTTCTCAATGGCGTGCTCGATCGCGACATCGAGTTGTCCATCATCGGCGCTGACGGTAACCCTCGCACCGTTTCTCTTCGACCGATGAGCTTCGAGCAGGCTCGCGCGCAACTGTATGACATGTTTGCCGAAGCTAACGCCAATACCGTTGATCGAATGTCCGAAGGGAAGCTCGGCTACCTGCATATTCGCGGTATGAACATGCCCAGTTTCTTGCGCTTTGAAGAGGAACTTTGCAAGATCGGCGCTGGCAAAGATGGCCTCGTGATCGACGTGCGAGGAAACGGCGGTGGCTCTACCGCGGATCACTTGCTGACGGTGCTCACTCAGCCGGTGCATGCGATAACAGTGCCTCGTGGCGGAGGGCCTGGGTATCCCCAAGATCGCCGTGTTTATGCGACTT
The DNA here is from genome assembly GCA_046154185.1 of Planctomycetota bacterium. GTDB lineage: Bacteria > Planctomycetota > UBA8108 > UBA1146 > JAJFFE01 > JBJXGE01. Next base: position 24,475 of record JBJXGE010000045.1, on the reverse strand, counting down.
GGCACAAACCAATTGTCGTCCTCTGCAATCAAGACAGTTTTTCAAACGCTGAAATATTCTCGCACGCAATCAAAGCGCTGCAGCGCGGCAAGCTCATCGGGGTACCGACCGCAGGCGGCGTTATTTCAACCGGCGGCCGCGGAATCATGGACCTTGGATTCCTGCGAATGCCTTTTCGTGGGTGGTTTGTCATTGGTAGCGGCCAAGACATGGAACTGAACGGAGCCGTGCCGGATATCGTAATTTGGCCGACTCCTGGTGATCTTCCGAGCGGCAAAGACGACCAACTGACTACCGCGGTAAAGGTCTTAATGGAAGATGCGGCGGACTATAAAGCTCGACCGCAGCCAAATCTCCGGAAAGCATCCGAGCGCGACCGCAGCGAAAATCGAGCTCGTTTCTGATTCGGCGCCCCGCTGAAAATGAACGCCGAATAGAATGACTCAACTGAGCGGGCGCGCCCGTCCGAAATACTTATTGGAACATTGGCGGAGGGTCGCAACGAGATGGCGCGTCGCATCTCGAATGTGGTCGCACATTGCGTTCGAGTGCGAACAAGATCATGACCGTCGCGTGTAATCGGAGCCCGAAATTTTCACTGAGCACGCAACTCAAAACGTGGCGTTCTAACGGAGCCTTAGTAAGAGCTTTCTCGTGTGGTCATCGGCGGAGTCGGCTCTTGCAATCTTCTCAGCACGCGTGACTCGAGAGATCGAGGGCCTGCTCACATGAGTCACTTCGTCCCGACCGACAACAAGGCGCTCGCCGCCCCGCCGCCGTCCGAAGAAATGGTTGAGCGGTGGAAGCCCAGTAAGTCGATTCGGGCCCGTCTCGTCTGGAATTCCACCGTCATCGCGTCGGTAGCACTGTTGCTCGCCGGCCTCGCGCTTGCGGTGCTCATTTGGTTGCAAACTCGTTGGTACGTTGCCCAGAACCTGCTCGTCGAAGCTGGCATATTTGCGGATATCGCAGGACTTGAGCTTGCTTACGATCGTGAAGCGTCCGGTGCCCAGATCCTCAACATCTTGTCCACCGATCCGAAGGTGGTTTACGCCAAGCTAAATCGTCTCGACGGTAGCACGTTCGCCACATACTCCGCACCTGGTTCGTTGTCAGCCAAGCGCCACGCGAATCTTGGCAAGTCGACCGAGATCGGCACCCGCTTTCAAGGCCTCGAGCTCATCGCCACGCAACCGGTTCGACACGATCACAAAGTCATCGGCTGGCTTTATATCGTGCAATCGCTCGATGAACTCGGCTTGGCGCTCGTCTACGGCGGTGTCGTCATGGTGATCGAGTTCATTGCTGCCGCCGCAGTGGCGTACTTACTCGGCATGCGACTCCAACGTCCCATTTCGGCGCCGATTCTTGAGCTCTCTGCGACAGCCGAACAAGTTTCCGCGCAACACAATTTCAGCTTGCGGGCTGCGAAGCACTCGCACGACGAAATTGGGATCTTGACGGACGCGTTCAACGACATGCTCTCGCAGATTCAATTCCGCGACTCGGCCCTCAATCGCGCCAATGAGGTCTTGGAAGATCGTGTAGCCGAACGCACGGTCGAACTTCGCACGGCGCTGGAAGTCGCCGACGCTGCGAGCCGCGCGAAGAGCCAGTTTCTCGCCAACATGAGCCATGAGATTCGCACGCCAATGAGCGCGATTCTGGGTCACACCGAGATCCTGCTGGATCTCGCCCTCGAGAATCAGGAAGCACTTCATAGCCTCGAGACCATAAAGCGCAGCGGTGGGCATTTGCTCACAATCATCAACGACATACTCGATTTCTCTAAGATCGAGGCCGGCAAACTCTCGATCGAGAACATCGAGTTCTCGCCAGCCGAGGTATTGAAAGACGTTGTCCAACTCTTGGCGCCGCGGGCTACTGAGAAGAAGCTCGCGCTTAGGACCGTCGTTTCCGATGCACTGCCAAGCAACGCCATGGGCGACCCCACCCGTTTGAGACAAGTGCTCATAAACTTGATCAGCAACGCCATCAAATTCACTGCCGAGGGCGCAGTGCAAGTGGACGCGACGCTGCGCGCGACCGCCGAGACGCCCGCGCGCCTCGAGTTTGTCGTGCGAGACTCCGGAATTGGTATGACCGCCGAGCAAATTGACGGGCTGTTTAGGCCTTTTGAACAAGCCGACGCCTCAATGACGCGACGCTTCGGTGGAACCGGCCTGGGCTTGGCAATTTCCCGAAACCTTGCTCGCAAGATGGGCGGCGATCTATTCGTGCAAAGCGTCCCCGGTGAAGGAAGCGTCTTCACTTTGCAGGTCCGATACGTGGCCGTCGAAACGGCTGTGCAAGGAGTTGAGCAGGTGGGTCAGGTCCTAGTGCCGCCGGAATCGGCGCCAGAACATGAGGGAGGGGAGTCGTCGACAAGCGCGCCGTCGCTGGCGCATGTTCGTGTGCTTTCCGCGGAGGACAGCCCCGACATTCAGTTGCTTGTGCGCTCGTTTCTTAGCAGGGCCGGCTATTCTTTCGAAATGGCCGACAATGGTCTCATCGCCTATGAACGGATTCTCAGTGCGAAAGCCGCTGGTCAGCCGTTTCATGTGCTCATCACGGATATGCAAATGCCAGAAATGGATGGCTACACGTTGGTTCGGCGACTGCGTGCGAGCGGTTTTCAGATGCCAATCATCGCACTGACGGCGCACGCCACGTCGAACGATCGAGAACGTTGCTTGGAAGCCGGTTGCGACGAATTCTTGAGCAAACCCGTGCCGCGTCGCAAGTTCCTCGAGGTCCTGGGGAGCGTGCTCAAGCGCGCCGAGTCGATTCAAAGTCACTGGCGACGTGCGCCGGCGGTGCGCGAGGATTCGATCGCGGACGCATCGGCGACGAGCCCGGAGTCGTCCGCTCGCGTCTGATAGTCTCAGAGCGCATGGCGAGTGTCTCGAACACCTTGCTGAACTGCACGAAGTGTGCGGCACTCCGCGACCGACATTGTTAATTCGCGAATCTATCGTCCGCTCGCGCTTCTGCGACTTGTCGGCCAATTTGGCGGTGAGCCTAGGTCCGTTGGGCAAAAATCGTCCAACGGCCGGGAGCATCATAGACTTCTTAGTCCCCGAAATCAGATGGCCGAAGTCAATAATTGTGTCGTTCACGCGTCGCGACAGCGATTCTCGCGTTTTTACGCCCGCGTCGAGTTGTCGCCGAGGAGTGAATGGCAAGTGGAGCGTCATCAAATGCATCGCCTTGGCCGCGTTGAGCATCGTGTTTTCAAAGCACGCCAATGCACCGCCGCGTGCACGTTCACGCATACGAGTGGCATGACGCTGGTCGAAGCTGCGTTGACACTGACGCTGACGAGTTTAGTGCTCGGCGGCATGGTCTACGCGGTCCAAGCGACACAACTCGCGAGCGCCGAGAATGAACTCACTTCGCGCGTCGCCGAGCGGGCTCACTACGCGATGGATCGCGTTGTGTCGATGGTGTCCCAGGCGCTCTCGACGGACGCGGAATTTACCCCGCTATTTCCCGCCATCGCGGGTGCCGAGGCTCATTGTCTTAGATTTCGATTCCCGGCGGGCATAGTGGGCGGAGTCACCACCTATAACGACGAGCAGAAAGTATTCGTATGGGGGCCTGATGACGGCCCGCCCGCTTGCGCCGGTCTCATCATCGGCCGCGGCCGCGACTTGTTTGAAATTCATGAGTCAGGCGCCGGAGCGGACGCCGTGTTGGGCACGCAGGATGACGTAACCAGTGCGACGGTCGGGGGCGACGTCGCAGTCGTCGAGGTTCTGATCATCGACAACTATGCGCCGCGCAGCGGCGACATGTTTACGATTGTGGTGAATGGGCCGGCCATCACAATAACATTGCGGCTCAACGCAAAGCGTAGGACAGGAGACTTCGTCTTCAATGAAGACATTGTCATCACCGAACGCGTCGCGCTTCTTCGATAAGTCTGGTAGTCCCGCGTGTGTCTCGCGGAGTACTGGCCTTTCGTTGGTCGAGGTCAGCGTGGGACTGACAGTCCTGGCACTTCTCTCACTTGCGTCCGGCTCCGCTATCCTGTCCGGGATGAAGCTACGTCGTGATCTTTTCCAATACAATCAGGCGATTAGTTCGCTGCGCGACCTGGTTGCTGAGATTCAAGGAGTCGCCAATCAGCCGGACGATCCCGTGGCCCAAGAAGGCATCGGGGCTGTGTACGCGCTTTATCACAATCGCAGCTTCGTCGCCGATGGTCTCACGAACGGCGTGATTCTAGTGACTTGTCACGCTGATGAGCGCAACGTACCAGCAGTGCTGGGCGGTCCAAAGGATCTAAACTACGACAGCGACGCGGAAGACGACCTTGGGGATGTTTTGGCTTCGACTGATCTCAAGCTAGTCCCAGTGACGCTCACGGTGACTTTCGGGACCGGCTCCGAAATGAAGAGCCTGTCGATCCATCGACTATTTTCACAGACTGCATTCTGAAGGCGACGACGCTGCGCTCTATGACAACGATCGCGCTCAAGATCGTCGACAGTTTCAACGTGCTGGTTGCTGACCGCGACTGACTCGTCGAGTCATGCACGAACTCGCCCGCGCAGGGCGTTCGCGACAGCCGTGAGTAGCGTCGCGGCATCGAATGGCTTCGGGAGCAATTGATAAGCGGCCTCGCCATCGCCTTTGCAGTCGTCATCCGAATAGCCAGTCACCAGCAAAACACGCATCTCCGGGCGCGCGGCGCGAAGTTGAATTGCGAGCTCGCGACCACCGAGTTTGGGCATGACGAGATCGCTGACCAGCAGATCGATGAGACCATTATGCCGAGTCGCGACATCCAGCGCCTCGATACCATTCGCGGCCGTGATCACGTTGAAACCGTGCGCGCGTAACGGGTGCGCAATGAGATCCCTGACCATCGGCTCATCTTCCGCGACCAGCACCGTCAGTTGCTCGCCACCCTTGAGGGCCGGTAGCTCGCTTGGCTCGCCGCGCGATTTCGCGCCCACGACCGCGCTACCGGCGTAGCGCGGCAGATTGACTCGAAATGTCGTTCCTCGGCCTAGCTCGCTTTGAACCGTTATGAAGCCGCCACTTTGACGCACGATTCCGTAACAGGTTGCGAGCCCAAGCCCCGTCCCGCGTCCGAGTTCCTTGGTTGTAAAGAACGGCTCGAACAAATGGGAAAGAGTATCGGCGTTCATGCCGGCGCCGGTATCCGACACTTCTAACATGACCCATCCCTCATCCGTCCGGAAGTCCCCGGCTCGGCTCGTGTCGAACTCAGACTCCGCTACGGCCGTACGGACCGACAAGCGCCCGCCCTTGGGCATCGCATCGCGGGCATTGAGCGCTAGGTTGACGAGTATTTGCTGGATTTGCACTGGGTCGACTCGAACGAGGCCCACGTCGGGCGCGTTTTCCGTGACGAGGTCGATGTGCTCGCCGATTAGGCGCCGCAGCAACTCGTGCGTTTCTACCAACACGTCATTGAGGGCGATCACGCGCGGCGAGATCACCTGTTTGCGCGCAAAGGCGAGCAACTGTGCGGTGAGCGAAGCGGCGCGATCTGCGGCCGTGCGAATACTCGCGATCGAGGCGTAGGGTTCCTCGTGCTTCGGTAGCTTTTCGAGCGCCATTTCCGCAGCGCCGATAATGACGGTCAGCAAATTGTTGAAGTCATGCGCGACACCGCCCGCTAGCCGGCCAATGCTCTCCATTTTTTGCGCCTGCAAGAGTTCTTGCTCGAGCTGTCGGCGCTCCGTGTTGTCGAGCACATAGCCGTCGAGGTGGGTGACTTGTCCGCTGCCATCCCGGACGACGACGGTGTAATCAAAGAGGGACCGATACTCACCTGCGCCCGTGCGAATTCGGTACTCTCGCTCGAAACTTGTGGCGTCGTCGCCGACGTTTCGTGCGAAGTCTTCCAGCATTCGCGACAGGTCGTCGGGATGCACAACCGCGGCATAGGGCAGCCGACCGCTAGTGAAGTCCTCCGGCGTGTAACCGAACTGCGAGATATTGTCGGAGACGTACTCTACCGGCCACCCAGACTCGTTTCGCCAACGAAAAACCACGACCGGTCCGGCCGTGAACAGTCGACGCTCACGTAACAGGTCTTTCTCGAAGCGTCGTCGATCGATAGCAATGACGACGTGGTCCGCGATGTTCATGGCGAGCGGCAAGTCTTCGCCGAGCGGATCGCCCGGCACGCTGCCATAGACCATGAATGTTCCAATCACGCGGCCACGGAGCACGAGCGGCAAGTAGCTGAGCGACCGAATTCCCTCTTGTTGAAATAACGCGACATAGTTCGCGAGTCTGGTATCCGTGTAAACATCCGCCACCACAAACGGGGTCGCATCGCCCTGGTCCTGTCGCCATGGAGAGTGGCCTTCTACCGCGCGACGGTACTCCTCGCTCAATCCGTGCCATGCCTTAAATCGAACCACTCCATCGGCATCGAATAGGAGAATGGAAGCACGCCGGCCCGGCGCCGCTTCGCGCAGCGAGTCGAGCGCCGCTTGACAGATGCCAAGCTCTGTTTCCGCGCGTGCAACGGCGCGCGCGAGCTTGAATACCGCCTGCAACCGATCGTAGCGCTGACGCAGGGCGGTCACCGACGGGGAAGTTTGGATGAAAAAATCTTCGATAGGCATTACCCGCACCGTCCTCCCGCGGACGAATGATAGCCAGAGCGGCATCCGAGGGGAACACCACGCTCTTCATAGTCAATGCTGGGTGCGAATACTCTTTTGCGGGCCGCGAAGTGATGACCGTCGAAAACAGTGAACGTGAGGCTCATCGAGTGAACTATTTTGCCGCGCGGCTTGGTCACCGATCGCTTAGGAAAACCGCGATTCGCCGTTCTTACTCACGGCGGCGCGAACTGCACGCAGACGTTTTTCGCTTCGGTGAAGAAGTGGAGGGAGTCGACGCCACCTTCGCGTCCCACGCCGCTTTGTTTCATCCCTCCGAACGGAACGCGTAGGTCTCGCAACATCCACGTATTGATCCAAATCGTGCCCGCCGCGAGCGCGCCGGCAACTCGATGCGCCCGCGCGAGGTCGCTCGTCCACAACGACGCCGAGAGTCCGTAAGGCGTTCCGTTGGCGATTTCGATCGCCTCGGCCTCACTGCGAAAGGGAATCACCGTGACCACCGGTCCGAAAATTTCCTCTTGGTTGAGGCGGCTCGCGGCCGCGAGCCCCGTTATGACCGTCGGCTCGTAGTAATAACCGCGGCGCACGCGCTCGGGGAGGGCGTGCGCTGCCGGCGCGCGCCCTCCGCACACGATTTGCCCGCCTTCGCCGCGCGCGAGTTCGACATACGCGCTCACTTTTTGAAGCTGCGCCTCGGACACCAGCGCGCCATGCTCAGCGTCTTCGCTCAGTGGGTCGCCGATGTGAATTGCCCGCGTGCGATTTGCCAATTGCGTGACAAAAGCATCGTGCAGGGTCTCCTCGACCAATATGCGTGAACCGCACAAGCAAATCTGGCCCTGGTTGGCGAACGATGAGCGCACGCTCGTTGTGACAGCTTCGGCGAACGGTGCATCGGCAAAAACGACGTTTGCGTTCTTACCGCCGAGTTCGAGCGACAACTTCTTGAAGAGCGGCGCCGCCGCCGCGGCGATGACTCGGCCAGTCTGCGTCCCACCGGTGAAAGAAATCGTTGACACATCCCGATGCGCCGTGAGCGCCGCGCCGACGCGCGCGCCGTAACCATGCACTATGTTCAGCACGCCCGCAGGGAGCCCCGCCTCGTGGCAAAGCTCCGCGAGCAAGTGCGCCGTCATCGGCGTGAGCTCGGAGGGTTTGCCGACCGCGGTGTTTCCGGTCGCGAGCGCGGGCGCGATCTTCCACGTGAAAAGATAGAGCGGCAGATTCCACGGCGAGATCAAACCAGCGACACCGCGCGGTTGGCGCAGCGTGTAGTTGAGCGCTGTGTTTCCCATCGCGTGCGACTCCGACGCTGCGTGCAGAATCGCGGTCGCGAAGAAGCGAAAATTACTCGCGGCTCGTGGAATATCGAGCCCGCGCGCGAGTGTGATGGGCTTCCCGGTATCGATGCTCTCGGCGCGCGCGAGGCGTTCGCGATGCACATCAATAAGATCCGCGATGCGAAGCAAGATTTGCGATCGCTCTGCGGCGGGCGTGTTCGACCACAGCGGAAATGCACGGCGTGCCGCGACAACGGCGACATCGATGTCCTCGGGACCGCTGTCTGGCGCGCAGGCGTAGACGCGGCCAGTCGCGGGCTCAAACACATCGAGCCACGTCTGACTGCGCGCTTCCACCCAACGTCCATCGACATAGTTGAGGATTTGCTGCACGTGCTTGCACCGTCCATTGCGCCGTCTCGTCCGCGATCCCAACCATCCTGATTCGGCGCGTGTTCTTAGCATTTTTTGTTCGTGCCGGCTACAGCCGTGGGCGGGTGCCGCCGTCGCACGTGCAATTGACAGAACTCCGAACCGGGCAATACTGCCAGTCACGCATTGTTTTGAATGGAATCCTGACTTCGTTCGTCCGCGGAGAGTTCAGCGACTCATGGCACTCATTACCCCCCGCAGCGTGCCTGGCACGCTTGAGCTACTACCGCGCGAGCAGGTCGTGTTCCAAAAAATGATGGATCGGATTCGGTGCGGCTTCGAACGGTTCGGCTATTTGCCCGTCGAGACCCCCGTGATGGAACTCTCCGAAATCTTGCTTACGAAGACTGGCGGCGAGACCGAGAAGCAGGTCTATTTTGCGATTTCGAGCGGCGCGCTCAAGCAGGGCCGTGATCCTGAACTCGCGCTCCGCTTCGATTTGACGGTGCCGCTCGCGCGCTATGTCGCCGAACACGAGCACAAGCTGCAATTTCCTTTTCGCCGCTATCAGATGCAGCGCGTCTATCGCGGCGAGCGAATGCAGCGCGGGCGGTATCGGGAGTTCTATCAGTGCGACATCGATGTCATCGGGAAAGACGCACTGAGCATCCATTTTGATGCGGAAGTGCCGGCGGCCATTTATGGCGTGCTGCGCGACCTCGAACTCAGCAAGTTCACAATCCACATCAACAACCGCAAGCTCTTGCTCGGGTTTTTCTCCGAACTCGCAGTCGCGCCCGACCGACAAGCTCTGGTGCTCCGCGAGATCGACAAACTCGACAAGCGCGGACGTGAGCAAGTCGCCACCGCCTTGAGCGGCGCCGAAATCGGCCTCAGTCCAACGCAGATAGCTCGGGTGCTCGAATTGACGGCGCTCGGTGGCGTAAGCACCAAAGTTTTGGCGCAGCTCCGCGCGCTCGGCATCACCGAGCCGCAATTTGTCGTCGGCCTGACGGAACTCACGCAAGTCACTCAGAGTCTCGTTGCCTTCGGCGTGCCAGAGCAGTTCTTTCGCATCAATCTCGCAATCGCGCGCGGGCTCGATTACTACACGGGCACCGTGTACGAGACGCTCATAGACGCGCAGCCGGATCTCGGCAGCATCTGCTCGGGTGGTCGCTATGACAATCTCGCGGGTTACTATACGCGCTCACGACTGCCCGGCGTCGGAATGTCGATTGGCGCCACGCGACTCTTCTATCAGTTGCTGGAGTCTGGTCGCGCCGGCGCTGGCGGCAGCACTGCGCAAGTGCTCGTCACGCAGCAAGACGTCCGCTTATTTTCCGACTACGTGCGGATCGCCGCGGAATTGCGGGCCGCGGGAATCGCGACGGAGCTGATTCTGGAAGATTGGAAGTTTGCGCGTCAGATGAAGTACGCCAATGCGATCGGAGTGCCGCTCGTCGTCATCTTCGGCGCGAGCGAACGTGACGCGAATTGCGTGACGCTGAAGAACATGATTAACGGCGAGCAAGTGCGCGTGCCTTGCGCGGAACTTGCGCGCCACATTTTGGCGCTGCCGCCTGCGACTTTTGTGGCGCCCGCTCCCTCGCAAACGCCGACGGGCGAGAGCGAGCAGCATGGCGTCTAAACGGACGCGTCGGACGACCCGACCGAGCGAGCCGCAGTGCGTCGAACTCGACGGCGTTCAGCTCACGCGGGCCGATGTCGTCGCGGTCGCGCTTGCTGGGGCGCGCGTCGTGCTCGCGCCGCGCGCTCTCAAGCGCGTGCGCCAAGCCGCCGAGTATGTCGCCGCGAAAGCGCGTGCCGGCGAAGTCATCTATGGCGTGACCACGGGCTTCGGCAAGAACGCCGATATCTTGCTGCCCGATGAGCGTGCAGCGGTCGCGCTACAGCGAAATCTCATCGTCAGCCACGCCGTTTGCGTCGGCAAACCACTCGCGGTCGAAGTCGTGCGGGCGATCCTCGTCTTGCGCATCAATACGCTGCTCAAGGGACACTCCGGCATTCGCGTCAGCACGCTCGAACTCTTGGCGGCAATGCTGAATCGCGGCGTGCATCCCGTAGTTCCTGAAAAGGGCTCGGCCGGCGCGAGCGGCGACTTGGCCCCACTCTCGCACATCGTGTTGGTCATGCTCGGCCTCGGTGAAGCGATGGTTGGCGAGGAGCGCCTGTCCGGCGCGGAAGCGCTGCGCCGCGCCGGTCTCGCCGCGATTGAGCTCACGTACAAGGAGGGGCTGGCGCTCATCAATACAACCGCGCTGATGACCGGCTACGCCGTGTTGTCGCTCCATCGACTCGAGCGCGCGCTGAAACACGCCGACATCGCCGCGGCGCTCAGTCTCGAGGCGATGGCGGGCCGCAGCGACGCGTTCGCCGCCGCAGTTCATGCGCTGCGTCCGCATCCCGGTCAACTCGCGACCGCGGCAAATATTCGCAAGCTGACAAAAGGCTCGACGTGTGTGGATCTGCCACCCGAGTGTATTCCGCACCGCGGCGGCGACTGGTCTTTCGACACCGAACGCGGAACTCCGAGCGGCGGCAAGTCGCAGAGTCCGCAAGACGCGTACAGCATTCGCTGCGCTCCGCAGGTGCATGGCGCCGTGCGCGACACCATGGCGCACGCCGTCGGCGTCGTCGATCGTGAACTCAGCGCCGTGACCGACAATCCGATTCTCTTTCCCGATCGCGATCTCGTGATCTCGGCCGGCAACTTTCATGGTATGCCGCTCGCTCTTGCGCTTGCAGCTGTCAAGAACGCGCTTGCAGCACTCGCTAGTATCTCCGAACGCCGCATTAACAAACTCGTCGACGCCGCCACGAGTGACGGCTTACCGTATTTCCTGATTGCGAACGATTCCGGCACGCAGAGCGGGCTGATGATTGTGCAGTACACCGCCGCCGCACTCGTCAATGAGCTCGCGACGCGCTCGCACGCTGCCGCCGTGTATTCGGTGCCGACCTGTGCCAACGTCGAGGATCACGTTTCGATGGGCGCCAACGACGCGCGCCACGCGTATGAGATGCTGGATGACGTCGAGCACGTTGTCGCGCTCGAGCTGTTGACCGCGGCCCAGGCGCTCGACGTGCGGTTGCGAAGCTTGGTCGGCAAATTTTGGCCGGCACCGATCACCGCACCGGGCCGCGCGCAACTCGCGAAGAACTTGCGGCGAAAAATCGTGCCCGGTGCTGGCACCGCCGAAACACTGGCGCAGATACGCGCGCGCGTCGCCTATCTCTCGGTCGATCGCGAGTTGCGAATGGACATCACTGCCATGACCCGACTCGTGCGAGATGACGAGCTTGTTGCAGCGGTCGAACGCGTCGTGGGCGCGCTCGAGTAGTCGCCGAGCTTTCGATCGCGGCCGGTAACGCGGCAGCGATTCCGGATTTGCGGTCATCGATCGGTGTTTGCACGGCGCGCGGAACGAGTCCGGGGTCGCTTTTTGCCCCCGAATCGGTAAAATCCCGCCCGGCTGTTTCAAGGCTCAAGCCTGTGGATCCAAAGAACTTGAGGACTCGAGACTGATCCGTTTGTCGGCTCGTCCCGCAAATTCCTGCTACCGGAGCCCGACGTCAACCGCGCTGAGGAGAACTTCCCGTGAATGTCATGAGTGTTTTGCCGAGCAAGTGGAAGATTCGGACGCTCGCGTTGATTGCGCTGGTTGGTTTCGTCGCGATGACCTCGAGCTCCTGCCTGCGGAAAAGTCGTCGCTCGATGAATGTTTTGCCGTTTGGGCCCGCGTGCACGGCCATCCCGTCGGCGCTTTCTTACCTGGTCGAGGACGCGATTTACGTCATCGGCATCGAGATCCCGCCGAATATTCTCACCTTCACGCATGATTGTGCGAACGCGACGATCACGGTGGAACCGGAACTGCCGCCCGGGCTCAGCCTCGGAACCGACGGCACCATCAGCGGCACGCCGACCGAGTTGACCGACTCCAAGGAAGACGTTGAGTTCACGGTGACCGTCACCAACGAAAACGGCTCAGCGAGCATCACGATCTACATCGTCATCGTCGAGGCGCCGCCGGTCGAGCCGGTCGGCCTTGAGTACCCATTTGATACCTACGTGTTTTTGGTCAACGCTCCCATCGATCCGCTCGTGCCGACCCTGCTCGTCCCCACCGCTGAGCTGTTTGAGATCGCGCCGTTCCTCTCACCTGGCCTCGTCATCAACCCTGCCACGGGTGTTATCAGCGGCACACCGACCGTCATCGCGGATGAGATCGTGTACACCGTCATCGCGAGTAACAAAAGCGGCAGCGCGACCACGATGCTTCGCATCACGGTGATCGATGTTCCGCGACTCGCGGGGCCGGCGCGTTACCTGGACCAGAACCGCGACGGCATCGCCGGCATGGGTGATCAGCTCATCCTGACTTTCGACCAGCCGATTCTTGTTAGCGGCTCGGCCGGCCCCGCCGATCTGCTGTTACCCGTCGCGGGCGATGCTCTCGGCGCCGGCAGCACTTTGAGCGCCGGTGCCAACGCACAAGAGCTGCGTGTCGTCCTCGGTACGAATCCGAGCTTGAAGAGCCGTCAGCAATTCGCGAGCGCAACGATTGGCAGCAATGCGGCGAGTGGCGTCGACGTAGATCTTTCCGCGCCCGATCGCATCGAAAGCGCCCTCACCGGCGCCGACGCGATGTCGACCGGGGTGGTCGACGTCGTTCCGGGTTTCGTACTCGCGCAGACTCTCGCGGTCGCCAGTGACGCCGCGATCGGCGACTTTGATCGCGACGGTGACGCGGATGTCGTGACAATCAGCTCGGCGAGTACTCAGTATTTCGCGAACAATGGCGCCGGTCTGCTGAGCGCATCCGGACCGTCCTTCGTCGTCAGCGGTGCCTTGGCGATCTCGGCAGGAGATCTCGATCTCGACGGCGACCAGGACCTCGCGATTGGCACCGATGAGGGAATCGATGTGTGGTCCGGCAACGGCCAAGGTGGATTTGGGCTCGTGCAGCAACTCGGCTCGGCGGTGACGCGCGGCCTCGTGCTTGCGGACCTCGATCGCGATGGCGATCTCGACCTCGTCGGCGCCAACGAAGATGTCGCGTCCGAAATTTGGCTAAATAATGGCAGCGGCAGCTTCGCGGCCTCGAGTTCGGCGCAACTGGCGTCAAGTCTCGGCAGTGCCGCGGTCGGCGACTTCGATGGCGACGGAGATTTCGATCTCGTGCTCGATGGCCGTCTCTACCTGCAAGCCAGTGGCGGCGGTTTCGGACCCAGCGCGACTTTGCTCACGACGCTGCCGGTCCGCGCGCTCGCCGCATTCGATGTCGAGCGCGACGGCGATCTCGACCTCTACTACGGATTGGATGGCAGCGCTGATTTGTTGTTCCTCAACAACGGTAGCGGTGTCTTCAGCGCGGGCAGTCTTTCGTTCAGCCTGGAAAGCACTTCGTTGCTCGCCATGGATATCGGCAGTGATGGGCGCACTGATCTCGTCGCGGCAGGCCTCGACGCGGGCGGCGATTCGCGCACACGCGTGCTTGTAAACGACGGCAGCACGCTCGCGGCCGCGGTATTGGTCACCGACTCGGCGCTCGCGCTTCACGGCGCCGTCGATCTCAATCGCGACGGCGATCTCGATCTCGTGAGTTCGGCCGCCGGATCCTTGGTGACGCACGCCAACTCGCTCGCCGGTACGTGGGGAACTGCGAGTCTCGTACTCGCGCCGTCGACGATTCCGGCCGCGAGCACCTACGAGTTGGCGACGGGCGACTTGAACGGCGACGACCGGCTCGACATCGTGACGGCCGAATTCGGCAGCGCGACGACCGGCGCGCCGAATCGCGTGCTCATCGGCGATGGCCTCGGCGGTTTCGCGGCGACCGCGCAGCTCCTCGGCAACGATCTCAGTGAAGCGATCGCGTTACTCGACGCCGACCGCGACGGCGATCTCGACATTTTCGCCGGCAACTCGAACGCGCCAAATCGGCTTTACCTGAACAACGGCGCCGGCATGTTCGCCGACTCCGGGCTGAGTTTGCCGGGCACTCAGACCGCCTCGCTCGCGGTCGGTGACCTCAACGCGGATGGAAACGCGGACGTCATGGTCGGCAATCGCGGCCCGAATCATGTGCTGTTTAGTAACGGCGCCGGGGGTTTCGTCACCAGCACGCAGCTCGTTGGCAACGGGTGGAGTTACGCGGTCGCGCTTGGCGATTTTGATTGCGACGGCGATCTCGACTTGATCGACGGCACGAGCGTCGGCCGCCAAAACAAGCTCTGGCTAAACGACAGTAACGGGATTTTCACCGACTCCCTCGTTTTCCTCGGCGTCGGCGAAGTGCGTGACCTTGCCACCGGCGACATCGACGGCGATGGCGATCTCGATGTGATCGCCGGGCAAACCGGCGCCGGGCCCTTTCCGTTCGCAAGCGCTATTTGGCTCGGCGATGGCACTGGGCAATTCAGCGAAGTCATCGGCGCGCTACCGGAGGTCACGGTGACAATGAACGTCGAACTCGCCGATATCGATGGGGACGGCGACCTCGATCTCGTGGTTGGCAACGTCGGAACGAATCGGCTCTACCTCAACGATGGGACCGGGCAATACACCGTCACGACGACGGACCTCGGAAGCGGCGAAGGATATGGACTTGCGATCGGCGACTTTGACCGCGACGGCGATATCGACGTCGTAGTCGGCAACGGCGGCGGCGCGAGTGATCGGATCTACTTGAATCGCTAGCTCGCGTGGCCGGACGATTCGCGCGCCCACGGCGGCTGGCCGTAAAGCTCGCCGCAACAATCTCATGGAATCTTCCTCGCGGGCCGATAAACTCTTCGCCCCGTTTGATCGCGATGGATGCGGTTTCGTTCCTCGCCTCCATCCGGTACGGCCCAACTGAAGCGAGCTTGATTTCAAATGCATTCGCAACGCATCCGCAACGTGGCGATCATCGCCCACGTCGACCATGGCAAGACGACGCTGGTCGACAAACTGCTCTACCAATCTGGCATGTTCCGTACCGAGGATCTCGATCGTCTCGCTGGCGGCCAGCACGGTTTGATCATGGACTCGAACGACCTGGAGCGTGAGCGCGGCATCACGATCTTCAGCAAGAACTGCGCGATCAACTACACCGCGCGGAGCGGCGAACACTACAAGATCAACATCATCGACACGCCGGGGCACGCCGACTTCGGCGGCGAAGTGGAACGTGTGCTCGGTATGGCTGACGGCGCATTGTTGCTCGTCGACAGCTCAGAAGGTCCGATGCCTCAGACGCGGTTCGTGCTCAAGAAGGCGCTTGAGCACGGAATCCGGCCGATTGTTTTTATCAACAAGGTTGACCGACCCGATCGCCGCATCGACGAGGTCTTGAACGAAGTGTTCGATTTGCTCGTGAGTCTTGAGGCGAGCGATCAGGCGCTCGACTTCCCGATCCTCTACGGCTCGGGCCGCCTCGGCTGGGCGAGTCGAGACGTCGAGGAGCCGGCGACCGATCTGCGTGCGATCTTCGAGACCATCATCGAGCACGTGCCGGCGCCCGAAGTGCAGCCCGGCGAGCCGCTGCAAATGCTAGTGACGACAATCGATTACTCTGACTACGTCGGTCGTATCGCGATCGGTCGGGTCTCGGCTGGGAGCATTTCCCAAGGCGAGGATGTGGCGATCGTGAAACGCGACGGCTCAGTCGTTCGGCAACGCGTCCTGCAGGTGCACGAGTTCGAAGGACTCGGCCGCAAGCAAGTGCCGCGAATCGAGAGCGGTGAGATCTGCGCCGTCGTGGGGCTCGAGAATTTCGATATCGGTGAGACTATCGCGAGTCTCGAGACGCCGCGCGCGCTACCGGCGACACGCATCGACGAGCCGACGTTGCACATGACGTTTCGAATAAACGATGGACCTTTCGCCGGCCAAGACGGCACCCTCGTCACGAGCCGCCAAATTCGCGCGCGACTCTACAAGGAACTCGAGTCGAACGTCGCGTTGCGTGTCGAGCCTGGCGACGGCCCGGAAGAATTCAAGGTTTCGGGTCGCGGCCTCATGCACCTCGGCATTCTGCTCGAGAACATGCGCCGCGAAGGATTCGAGCTCTGCGCCGGAAAGCCCAAAGTGATTTTCCGCGAGATCGATGGCCGACGCATGGAGCCGATCGAGCTGCTCGTCGTCGAGTGTCCGTCGGAGTGTCAAAGCGCCGTGATCGGCTTAGTGGGGGACCGCCGCGCCGAAATGGTCAAGATGGACACCCGCTCGGTCGCCGGCGGATTTGTCCATATTGAGTTCACGATACCGGCGCGCGGACTTATCGGACTGCGCAGTCGAATGCTCACGGCGACTTCCGGGCGCGCAATCATGCATCACAATTTCCATGGCTACGAGCCGCTGCGCGGTTCGATTCCGCAGCGCCAAGCGGGTGTCATGGTGTCGATCGAGACCGGTGTCGCCACCGCCTATGCGCTGGACGCGCTGTACGATCGCGGCGTGTTCTTTATCCAACCGCAAGATCGTGTGTATGAGGGACAAGTCGTGGGGGAGCACTGCAAAGAGGATGACATCGGCGTCAATGTGCTGCGCACGAAGAAGCTGACAAACATCCGCGCCGCCGGCAAAGACGACGCGACGATGGTGAAGCCGCCGCGCATCTTGTCGCTCGAATCCGCCCTTGAATACATCCAGGACGACGAGCTCGTCGAACTGACTCCGAATGCGATTCGCGTGCGCAAGCGCGTCCTCAAAGAGGTCGATCGCCGCCGCGAATCACGCCGCAGCACCGCCGGCAGCATCTGAGAGTCTGCGAGCAAAGGGTCACGATTGTTCAAATCGTGACCTCTTGTCGCCGCGCTCTCATGCCTACACGTCAGTCGATGAACTTAAATGTGCCCTGGTTCATTCCGGCAAGCATTTGCATGAATGGAATGCCGCCGACGTCCGCGATCAAGATCGTATTGATCGGTACGGATTGATAGTTCGCCCCGGTGATCTCCTCGAGCGCGACGGATTCATCGGCCGGCAACCCGTCTCCCAAGACGATCACCGCGCGGTGGTTTTTCTGCGAGTGGTTGCAGATCTCGAGCGTCGCGACTCCAGCCGGTGAAATCATCGTGCCGCCGCCCGCGGCCAATGCTTGCACCCAACCAATCGCGGCGAGTTTATTGTTTGATGTCGCGCGCGACGGATTCTCGCGCCACACAACGTGGTTGCTCGAGAAAGCGACGAGTCCGAACTCAGCATTGGCCGAGAGTTGTTGGATCGCCATAGTCACTTCGGATTGCAGCGTCGCGAACTGGTCGCCGATCATGCTGCCGGACTTGTCGAGGCACCAAAAGAACCCATCACCCTCAAACTCCGCGCCATAGAACGTGATGCTCTCGGTAATATCTTCTTCATTGTCGTTCGATCCCGAACCACCGCTCGGCAGGTCGAGCGGGCGCCGATTCTCTCGGCTCGAGTCGTCTGCCATCACCGCGGCGCAGAGAGACGTCAATATCGCAAGAGCGTAAATGAGCCATCGTCTTCCGCGTGACATCTTGAAACCTTTCCGGGCACCATCTCGATCTGTGCTGTGCGCATGCGAGGCGGCGTCGAGCCGTCTCTTGAGGCACGCGCGAGAGCTCTGATCGCCACGACGCGCGCGCCGGGCGATTCATGACGTCACGGAACGACTGTTCCGGACGCCCCTCTCACGCCAATCCAGATCTCGAAAGCTCACCTTCTAGGTCCCACACATCGGGCGGGCTGCTCAGTTGAGTGGGTCCGTCTGTTTTCGACGCCCCTCTGCACTGCGACCTCCATTTGCGTTATCGGAAGGTCCTTCACTGGAATTTAACATCGGGATCCGGAACTGGCCGATGGACGGACCGCGGCGGCGGACGGCCGGTTCGAATTCGAAGACCTGGAGCCGGGCCGGTCCGCGTGGCAACCCCAGCGGAGCGGGCTACAATGCGCGCCTTCGTCGGCCGCGAGAATTCGCTAAACTCACGCCAAGTAACGTCTACGGAAACCGGAGCCCACGAGTGCTAGTGGCATCATTGTTCACGATCGCCGCGTTGACGATCGACTCGCCGACGCCGTTAACGACGCACGAAGCGTTTCTCGTGGAATGCCGAGCGCTGGTTGCAGAGTCGAGCGGCGCTTTGCGCGTCGTCGAGATCGGCAAGAGTCGAGCAGGTCGCGCGCTCTTGGCGCTAGAGTTTGCCGGTCGCCGCGACGCGGGCGAGGACGCTGACGAGCGACAAGTGTTGATTGTCGGCGGACTCGAAGGGCACCGACCCGCGAGTGCGCTGGTTGCGATGGCCCTCGCCGAACAGCTCGTCCGTGCCAACGCCCAGTCGTCGGCGGGCCGCCGGCCACGTATCACCATCATTCCGCGCGCCAACCCGGACGGCCTTGCCGCGTGGCACGAACTTCCGCTGCTACCTCGTTCTGGCAATGCCGCGCCCTTTGACGACGATCGCGATTGGTTGATCGACGAAGATTCTCCGGAAGACATCGATGCGGATGGACGCGTGCTACGGATGCGCGTGCGGCATCCGGATGGCAAGCTGTGCGCAGATCCCGCGGAGCCGCGACTGTTGCGCGCGCCGCGGCCGAATAGCGGCGAGACTCCCGAGTATCTCGAACTCGCCGAAGGCATCGACAACGATGGCGATGGCATCGTGAACGAAGATGGCATCGGCGGCGCGACCATGGCGCGAAATTTCCCCCACGATTGGGAAGATCACGTCGCCGCGAGCGGCCAGCATCCGCTCGCTGAACCGGAAGCGCGCGCCATCGCCGAGTATTTGCTCGCCGCGCCGCAGACGGCGCTCGTCCTCGTGCTGTCGGAATTCGATTGCGTCACACGCGAACCCGAAGCCGGCGCGGGAGGCGCGTCGGCCGGCGGTGAAGATGGTGCACGTGGCCGGGGCGGATTCGGTGGGCCGCGCGGCGTCATGACGAAACTGCAGGCAAACGACTCGAGCGCCTATCAACTGTTGGCCGAAGGGCTGCGAACCGCGCTGAGCCTCACCCGTGAAAAAGAGAAATCGCAATTTCCGCGCGGTGATTTGACCGGATATTGCTACTTTCAACTCGGCATTCCAGCGTTGTCATTGCCGGTGTGGACAAAGCCGCGTTCGAGCGACGAAGGCCGGACGGGTAAACCGGATGACAAGTCGGACGCTGAGCGGGTTCCAAAGGAAGCCGGCGAGCAAGAGCAGACGCCCGCGTCACGCGGCGAGCGAAAAAACGAAAGCAAGAGTGACGGCAAGGTCGACGGCGGCTCGCGAGCCGATTCAGCGCTCGCGGTCGACCTCGCGTGGCTCGCTTTCGCCGACGGGCATCCGGAACTCGGCGGGTTCGCGCCGTGGCGTCGCTTCACGCATCCCCGCTACGGCGAAGTCGAGATCGGAGGATTCGTGCCGGGTTTTCGCGAATTCCCGCCGGCCGTCGAAGTCACGCGCCTTGCCGCGGGACTCCAGAAGTTTCTCGCTCGCGTCCCTGAACTGCTGCCGCGGCTAGCGATCACGCAACTCATCGCGGAAGAACTCGGCGACGGTGTCTTTCGAGTTGAAGCGCTGATTTACAACGCGGGCCAACTGCCCGCGCAACTGGCGCAAGCCGCGCTCAATGGACATGTGCGAGAACCAGCCGCGCGCCTCGCGCTCGAGGCGGGTCAACTGCTCACGGGTAGTCCGCGCCAGCGCCTGGGCGCGCTCGCGCCGCGCGGCCGCCGCAGCGTCGAATGGTGGATCTCGAGCCGTCGCGGTGCTCACATTACTTTGCGCATCGAAAGCGAGTTCGGCGGCAGCGTCGAACGGACGCTTCAGCTCGGCACACGGCAGGAGTCGTTTTGAGGCGAGCATCGCGCTTAGGGTCCGCGCAAAATCAACTTCGCATTTGGAGGCCGATCTCTAACATATCTCCGCTCGCGACTCAATCGCGTAATCCTCGACGTAGCCAGGCTACGCCTGCGGTTCCGCTCAATCGCCGCGAACGGACCTACGTCAGATCTCGACTTCCAACTGTAAAGTTACTTTTGCGCGGACCCTTATGAAGGAGCGGCATTGGAACGACTCGAGGACTCACGCGCCGGCGTCGGCATGGGAGCCGCCACAATGAGCGTCTCGCCGTATATCGCGTTTCGTCGCGACGAGTGGCGGCTCTTGCGCGCGGGCACGCCGCTGACGCTCAACGAGTCAGATCTCGTCGAGTTGCGCGGCTGTAACGAGCGCGTCTCACTTGCCGAAGTCGAAGAAATCTACTTGCCACTGTCTCGGCTTCTCAATCTCTACGTGGCAGCGACGCAGGATCTCTATCGAGCGACACGCATGTTTCTCGGTAATCCCGCCGCGCGCACGCCGTTCATCATCGGCATTGCCGGGAGCGTGGCGGTCGGCAAGAGCACGACGGCGCGCATACTGCGCGCGCTGTTGAGCCGTTGGCCGCATCACCCGCGTGTCGATCTCGTGACGACCGATGGATTTCTCTACCCCAATCGCGAACTGGCGGAACGCGACCTGCTACGTCGCAAGGGTTTTCCCGAGAGCTACAACGTGCGGGCGCTTTTGGCTTTTGTCGCAGACTTGAAGGCGGGCGAGCCGGTCGTCGAGAGTCCGGTGTACTCGCATCTGGCGTACGACATTGTGCCCGGCGAACTGCAGCGCGTTGAGCAGCCGGACATCGTCATTGTCGAGGGTCTCAATGTGCTGCAGTTCGCGCGCGCGATGGATGGCCAGAGCGCCAACAACTTCGTTTCCGACTATTTTGATTTCTCGATCTTTGTCGACGCCGAGACAGCTCACATCGAGAGTTGGTACGTTGAGCGCTTTCTGACTTTGCGGAGCACCGCCTTCGCGGATCCGCAGTCGTATTTTCATCGCTACAGCACGCTTTCTGATCGGGAAGCGACGCAACTCGCGACCGAGATCTGGCGCGGGATCAACGAAGTGAATTTGCGGGAGAACATCCTGCCGACGCGCGAACGCGCGCAACTCATCCTCGAGAAAGGCCAGAATCACCGTGTCGAACGCGTGCGACTCCGCAAAATTTAGTTCTCGAGGCGCGCTGGCCACGACCGGGTGGGCAATTTGCGTCAGCCTCTGGGGCGCATTGGCCACGGCGGAGACTCCGCCGTCCGCCGGCAACTCTCGACCGCCAACCGCGCCAGAAGTGCGCGAGCCGCGGGTTCGCATCGCCTGGAATCGCTACTACGATTACTCCGACATCGAGTCACACATGCGCAGCTTGGCGCTCGCCTTTCCGTCGCTCGCGCGACTCGAGAGTATCGGCAAAAGCGAAGAAGGTCGCGATCTTTGGCTTCTCACAATTGCGGGCAACGCGGGGACGACCCCGCTCGCCGATCGACCAGCGATGTGGGTGGACGCCAACGTGCATGGCAACGAAGTGCAAGGCGCAGAGGTTTGCCTCTATCTTGCGAGTTACTTGCTTGAGAACTATGGGGAGTTGGCTCGCATTACCGAGCTGTTGAATCGCGTCACGTTTTACTTGGTGCCGATGGTGAACCCGGACGGGCGCGCGTGGTGGTTTCAAGCGCCCAACACGAGTAGCTCATCGCGCAGCGGCAAGCGACCGACGGATAATGATCGCGATGGTCTGCTCGATGAAGATGGCCCCGACGACATCGACGGCGACGGCGAATTGCTGCAGATGCGCGTGCGCGATCCCGACGGCGGTTGGAAGACATCGCCGGATGATCCGCGCCTCATGGTGCGTGTCAAACCCGGTGAGCGCGGCGAGTGGCGACTGATCGGCATGGAAGGGATCGACAACGACGCCGATGGCAACGTGAACGAAGATGGTCCCGGCGGCTATGACATGAACCGCAATTGGCCGAGTGTCTGGATGCCGAACTATGTGCAGTCCGGCGCCGGTGAGTACCCGTTTTCGTATCCCGAGACGCGCGTGGTCGGCGACTTCATCCTGGCGCACCCAAACATCGCCGGCGTGCAATCATTTCACAATTCCGGCGGAATGATCCTGCGCGGCCCGGGCGCCGAGTCGTTCGGCGCCTACCCGGCGGCCGACGTGCGCGTTTACGACGAGATCGGTAAGCGCGGGGAAGAGATGCTCCCGTACTACCGCTACATGATCATTTGGAAAGACCTCTACACGGTCTATGGCGGCTTCGTGAATTGGACCTACGAGCAGCTCGGCATTTTCTCGTTCACCAACGAGCTCTGGAACGACGAGCAGTATCACCAAGAGCGCGCTGCCGAACCCAGTCGAATCGGCGAAGAAGGTGAGCCGCCGAGCCGACCGACGGGCGCCGCCGATCCGCGCCATCGATTCAACGACCAGTTACGCTCCGGTGTCGACTACGTGCCGTGGAAACCGTTCCGGCATCCGGTCTATGGCGATATCGAGCTCGGTGGCTGGCGGAAAATGTCGAGTCGCGTCGCCCCGAGCTTCATGATCGAAGAGATGCTGCATCGCAACGCGCTCTTCACTCTGTACCATGCGGAGCAGATTCCCGAGCTTTACTTTGCGGACGTGACGACCGCGCAGGAGCCGGACGGTCGGACGCGCATCGATGTCATTGTCAAGAATCGCCGCGCGATTCCGAGCGTCGCCGCGCACGCGCGCACGCACCGCATCGGCCAACCCGATCTGCTGGAGTTCGAGAGCGCCACGGTGCAAGTGAGTTTCGCCGGCGAAGTCGCGCGCCGTTACCCTGACGAGCTGCGACCCGTGCGCTACCGCCCGGAACGCATTCTCAATTGGCGCGGCGTGGAGCTGGAGTCCGTGTACCATGTCCGCTACCTCGTAACCGGCCAAGGACCGTTTCGGCTTCGCTACCGGTCACTCAAGGCCGGCGTCGTCGACTACTCAGGCCAGCTCAAGTAATACACCGGGAGGTTTTCTCATGCGTTTCGACAACGTCTTCATCCCCTACGGCGCCTACTGGAGTACGCCGTTCTGTAAGTGGCAGGGAAGTCTCGCAACGCAGAACTCTCTGCAGCTCGCGGCGCAGTGCGCGCGCACGGCGTTGCAGCGGCTGCAGATCAGCGCCGACAGTTTCGACGCGCTGATGCTCGGCATGACGGTGCCGCAGCATCACAGCTTCTATGGCGCGCCGTGGCTCGCCGCGCTCATCGGCGCACCCGAAATCAGTGGACCGACGATTGCGCAGGCGTGCGCAACGGGCGCCCGCGTGCTCGCGACGGCGGCCGCTGAAATCGAGTCGGGCGGCGCGCAGACGCTGTTGACCGTCACCGCCGATCGCTGCAGCAATGGCCCGCACATCTACTATCCCAATCCGGCCGGTCCCGGTGGCACGGGCGAGAAAGAAGATTGGGTTTTCGACAACTTCTCAAACGACCCGTGGGCGCTGAACGCGATGATCGAAACGGCCGAGCATGTGGCGCGCGAGCAGAAAATCACGCGCGGTGAGCAAGACGAACTGACGCTGCTGCGCTTTCATCAGTATCAGCAAGCGCTGGCGAACGACTCGGCGTTCTTGAAACGCTTTATGCTGCTGCCACTCGAAGTCAAGGACGGCCGCGGCAAAGTCGTGGCGACCGTGGTGGGTGACGAAGGCGTTTTCGCGACGACGAGCGAAGGGCTCGCCAAACTCAAGCCGCTGCAACCCGACGGCACCGTTACTTTCGGCAGCCAGACGCATCCGGCCGACGGCAATTGCGGTCTCATTGTTTGCGATCGCACGCGGGCGCAAGAGCTAGCTCGGAATCGCAAAATCGAAGTGCAAGTCATCGCGTACGGTGAGGCGCGTGTCGAGAAGGGGCGGATGGCGAAAGCTCCGGTGCCGGCCGCTCGCAGCGCGCTCGACCGCGCCGGAATCAGCATCACCGACTGCAAGGTCGTGAAGACGCATAATCCATTCGCTGTGAACGATGTCTATTTTTCGCGTGAGCTCGGTTTGCCGGTCGAGTCGTTCAACAACTACGGCAGCTCGCTCATCTTTGGACACCCGCAAGGACCGACCGGCACGCGGCTCGTCATCGAGACGATCGAAGAGCTGGCCATGAAGGGCGGCGGCTACGGGCTCTTCGCCGGTTGCGCGGCCGGCGACAGCGGCGCCGCGGTCGTCGTGAAAGTCAACTGCTGAGGTGTTGGGGGTGGGCTGCTAGTGCCGTGTCAGGCAACCTTGGCCCGCTAGGTTCGAGGCAACTGGGGTTAGGCTTGGTCGCGAGCGACCGAGCGAAACCGGAGGCGACCTGCCTGGTCGTTGAGGATTTCGCGACGGAGGAGCGGACAAGAGT
>JBJXGE010000015.1:0-3713 GCA_046154185.1 Planctomycetota bacterium | reverse complement strand
GCGATCTATAAGCAGGTCAACGGCGTCGCGCCCGACGGGATCGTGATCTTCGGCGATCTGCACTGGCGCAGTGTGGGCACGATCGGCAATGCGAGCATCTACACCTTTGAAAACGACACCGGCCCGGACGATGCGAACCACGCGCAGCAGGGCATGTACATCCTCTCGCACGCGAGCCTGGGCCCGGCCCGGCGCGAGGATCGATCGATCTACGACGTGACGCCGACGGTGCTCAAGCTGATGAATCAGCCCGTGCCGGCGGACATGATTGGCAAGGCGATTGTGTGAATGGTCACGCTTCGGCATAGAACGCCGTAGCGACCGACCCACTGTGGCCGACGACGCGCGAAACCCCTCCCTCGCGCCTTGCTGTTAGCGACACTTTGTTGACGTGCCGAAACTCGTTCTCGCTCGAGAATTCGGGCCGAAGGGCTGGGCGACTGGGCACCGTGTTTCGGTTGATGCTCAAACAGCACGATGCGTCGATCAACATGTAGGTGACGGCAAGCGCTCAGGGTTCGGATGCGCTCGCTGTGCGAGCGATCACTCGCTGGCGCGTCGCGTTCGGATATCGCGCGGGGCGAACTCTATTGACTCTCGCCACGAAGCGTCGCAACCTCCGACTCAAGCTGCTCGATCCGCTTGCGCATGCCCTCGGTCATCGTGAGCACTTCGGCTTCGCTGAATCGCCGCGTGATGTGCGACGGACAGTTGGCGTCCCATGCTTCGAGCGTGATTACGATCGCACGCTCCACCTTGGTTTTGTACGCCTCGTCGCCAAGCCGCGCGAGCAGCGCGTCATCGCTCTCAACCGCGCGGGCACGGCCCCAGATTTTCACGCGCCGGCGATTCACGAAGTCGATCAGGAATAGCACGACGCGCGGGTTTTCGCTCAGGTTGCCGATTGAGATGTATTGCCGATTGCCCGAAAAATCAGCGAACGCGAGCGTATTTTCGTCTAGTACTTTCAAAAACCCCGCCGGCCCGCCGCGATGTTGCAAATATGGCTGTCCATCGGCGGACGCGGTCGCCATGAAAAACGTATCGCGGCTCGCGAGGAACTCGGCCAGTGCGTCGGTAACGACATCGCTCCAGTCGTCCTCTTCGCTGCGAGCGTGGATGGCGTAGTGGCCACGCGAGCCGAGCCGCTCCTGCTGCGCTTTGACGGCGGGTGAGAACGCAACGTCGCTGTTGGCGTGCCTCATGGCGGAATCTCCCGGCGATACTCCACGCACACGCATGCCGACGCGAACGGCCATCCGCATGGCACCCGATTTTGTGGAGCTGCCGCCCTCGGCTGCTTTCATTGCGGGAACAACGGAACAAGGAAACAAGGGAACAACGTGAGCACGACCCCCGACCTTGTCAAGCGACCGCACCCGCTGCCTGCTGGCGTGCATGATGCAGTCAATCAACCACGCGCTGAGCGTAAGCGATCATGCCGTGAGCCGCACCGCGTCCAGAGCCGCTCGCACCGCGATCGCACGCTCGATCGCGCCGACGGCATCGCTATGGAGACAGAGCAGATCGGCGCAGATTTGCACGCGCTGGCCGTCGAACGTCGATGCACCAAGCCCCAGCGCGATGTCACGCGCCTGGGCGGCGCACGCGCCGGGCTGGTCGATCAAGGCGTCGGGCAGCTCGCGCGAGCGCAGCGTTCCGTCGCGCTCGTATCGTCGATCGGCGAATGCTTCGCCGAGCACCGCGAAGCCGCGCGAGCGCCAGATGTCGAGCGCCGACGCGCCGGCCAGCCCGACCAGCGACAGCGAGCGATCGACCGCGGCAACACCGTCGGCGACGGCGCTCGCGACTTCGGGTCGATGTATCGCATCGTGATAGAGCGCGCCGTGCGGTTTGACGTGTGTGAGTTTCGCGCCGATTTCGTCGGCCATGTCGGCGAGCGCGGCGACTTGGGTGCGAACGAGTTCGGCGATTTGGGGCGGCGCGAGCGGGACACTCACGCGACCGAAGCGCGCCCGATCGTCATAACTTGGATGTGCGCCGATCAGCACGCCGCGTTGCGCTGCTTCGCGAACGACCCGGCGCATCGACGATTCGTTACCCGCGTGGCCGCCACAGGCGATGTTGGCCAATGTAATGTAGTCGAGTAACGCGGCATCGAGCGCAGCGCCCGCCGGGTCGTCGCGCTCGCCAAGATCGCAGCCGAGATGGATCGTGCGACTGTCCATTGCTAAATTTTGCGGCTTTTGGCGGTACATGTCGATGCGCTCGGCCCGCGCTCCGGACGAACGGTCAACTTTCCTGGCGAACGACCAATGCAATCGCGCTCTCGGGTTGTCGCGCGAGGAACAGGCCCGCGCGCGGTGACCGGTTTCCGACCGCTCCCCCAGCGTTCGATCCCCGCCGGGCGAGTCACCGCACGCACTCCCCAGCCCGCGATGCGGCACTGGCGCGGAATGTCCTCGGCCTGTGGATGGAAGCGGGGCGCTCCGCTAGGCTCTATCGACCGCTCGCCCGTCGATTCAAATGCGAGCTTCGGAGGTTCCTTCATGCGGTTATCACACGCTCGCATCGTCGCATGTTTCGCGCTCGCTTGCCTGTCGCTCGCGCCGGCTTTCGCGCAGCAGAAGCTCTCGTACCCCCCCACTCGCGTCGAAGTCGTCAGCGAGACGCTGCACGGCGTGAAAATCGACGACCCTTATCGCTGGCTCGAAGATGGCGGCTCGCCCGAGGTCGCCGCCTGGACCGAGCAACAGAACGCGCTCACCCGCGGACAGCTCGATCGGTTCGGCGATTTGCGCTCACGGCTGCGGACGCAGCTCACCGAGTTGTACAAAATCCCGGTGGTGACGACGCCGCGCGAGTACAGCAAGAGCTACTTCTTCACCCGCCGCGGCGGCGAGGAGAACCACGCGATCGTCCATGTGAAAAAGGACGACGTGGACGGCGAATCGTCGGTCGCGCTGAACCCGAACGAGTTCAGCAAGGACGGAACGGTAGCGCTGGATTGGTTTGTGCCGTCGCCCGATGGGTCGCTGATCGCGTTCGGCAAGTCGAGCAGCGGCGACGAGTGGAGCACGCTCTATCTGCGCGACGTGAAAGCCGGCCGCGAGATGATGCTGGCGATTCCGCGTACGCGGGCGTGCGCGATCGCGTGGAACGAGAAGAGCGACGGGTTCTTGTACACGCGCTATCCGCAGGTCGGCGAGGTGCCGGCGGGCGATGAGAATTACTATCGCCACGTTTATTACCACAAGTTCGGCACCGAGTGGAAGGACGACGCAAAGGTCTTTGGCGAGGGCGCGCCGAAAGAGACTTGGCACAATGTCAGTGCGTCGAGTGATTACAAATACCAGTTCATCACCGCGTCGATCGATCGGTCGAAGAATGATCTGTACATGCGCAAGGGCGGCGAGGGCGAGTTCAAGCCGATCGCGGTCGGGCTGGACGGACGTTTCAGCGCCGATGTGCATGACGGCAAGCTCTACATGCTGACCAATCTCGATGCGCCGCGATATCGCGTGCTCGTGACAGACGTCGCCAAGCCGGAGCAGGACAATTGGACTGAGATCGTGCCGCAGCAAGAGGGCGTGATCGAGAGCATGGACATCGCCGGTGGCAAGCTGGTGCTGCACGTCACCGAAAATTCGTGTTCGTCAGTGCGGGTGTATGACGCCGAGGGAACGCTCGAGCACACGATTGAGTTGCCGACGATCGGCTATGTGACGGGTGTCGGGGCGCGCGGCGATTCG
>JBJXGE010000013.1:0-65729 GCA_046154185.1 Planctomycetota bacterium | reverse complement strand
CACCCTTAGGAGAAATCTAGGCCCAGAACAAGCGCTGCGCGCTTGTTCTGGGCCTAGACCGCCGCGGTGCGAAAGCCGGCGAACGCGTCGCGGCGGTCGGGTGTGTAAAAATTGCGGTAAGTGTTCGAGAGCAGGCGCGCGCGGGTCACAAAGGAACCGCCGCGCAACACTTTGTGAGTGTGAAACCACGGGGCTGAGTATTCGCGGTACGGGTCGGGTGCGAAGCCGGGGTACGGCTCGAACCAGGAGCTCGTCCACTCCCAAACATTGCCGATGAGTTGCCGACAACCGCTCGCGGCGTCGCCGGTGCCGCACGCGGTTGTCTCGACGCATCCGACGCGCGTCGCGTCACAGTTGGCGCGGCGGTGCGAGATCGGCGTCGACCCCCACGGGAAAACGCGCTGTTCCGCGCCGTTCGCGGCGACGAACTCCCATTCCGCTTCGGTCGGTAATCGTCTCCCGGCCCAGCGACAGTAAGCATCGGCTTCATACCAACACACGTGCACCATCGGGTGCGTGGCCGCGAGCGGCAACAAGTCCGTGTATTCGCGCCGCAACCACTCTGCCTGCGAATCACGTTGCCAATAGCACGGCGCGGCGACGCGCGCGGAGCTGCGCCAAGCCCAACCGTCATCGCTCCACAGCTCGCGACGCGCGTAGCCATCCGCTGCGACGAAGTGAGCAAACTCGAGTTGCGTTACCGGCGCGCGCGCAATGCGAAACGGCGCGACGTGGACTCGGTGCGCCCACTTCTCATTGTCGAACACGAAGTCGGCCGCGCGACCGCGACTGCCAAGTTCGAAATCGCCGCCGGCGATCTCGGCGTCGCTCGTTCAGAGTTCGCTTTGCGCGTCGTCGCTTGGCGTCGACGCGGTTCCGTGCGTGGGCGGACGCGGATAGTCGAGCGTCTGTCGAGTCATAGTGAACGCTTCGCCGTGCATGTCCTCGTGAAAAGTTGCTAGGCGCAAGAAATAGCGCGCGTCGGCGTTGAGTTCGGACGCCGCGCTGTAAATGTCGCACACTCGGTCGAGCACGTCCTGCATATAGACGGTAACCTGCTCGCGGCTGAAGAGCGGTAGGTTCCAACGAGTTAAGTGAGGGACGTTCGCGCTGTCATACAGTCGATCGGCGGTCGCGGAAATCGGCGCACGACCGACGACATGACGCAGCAGCCAAAACTCTTGAAACCATGCCAAGTGGCCGATCTCCCACAAGAGCGGATTCACGATCTCGAGTTGCGGCCCGCGCAACTGGGCGTCGTCGAGGTCGTTGATGAGTTCAAGCGTGCGCACGCGCGCGTCGCGCAGATCGGCAAGTTGTTCGTGCATGCTCTCAGTATTCGCTCCGTTTCAATGTTCGCGACTCGCGATCGAGAATCTTAACGAGTCGACCGTGGCGGACGCACGCACGTAGGCGGCGCGACTCGAGCGCGCGTCGCTCGCGACCGCCCAAGCGAGATGGGGAAACGTCTCCGGATCGGGCGCCGCGTGCAAGACATCTCCGCGCTCGACGCAAAGGCCGAGCGCCGTCACCTCAGCTCGTGCTGCCTGAATCTCCGCAGCGGTGGGTACGCGTTCCACGACACCGCCCGCATACCAACTTTGAAACGCGAGCGCCCAATGCGCGACGCCGAGTTGCGGTGGCAGTAGCGGGCGACCAAGCGCTACGTCGATCGCGAGCGCCATTCCTTCGCGGCCACCGGCGAACTCGTGGAATTCGCCGAAGCCATCGTCCTGTCCGACGCGGCCGTTCACTTCGATCACTTCGACGGTGTCGTCATGCGCGCGCAGCTCGATCGAAAAACACGCATCGCGCACGCCGAGCGCGCTCAATGCCGCGCGCGAAACTTCGATGATGCGCGCACTCTCCTGTTCCTCCGCGGGCAGCAGGTAGCCCTTCATGAAGATGTGCGGCGGCGGACAATGCACTTGTTCTGTCACGCCATAGAAATGCGGCGTCGCAGCCACTACGACGCCGTCGGTTTCTACCGGGGTGCCGACGGCGCAACTTTCGACCAGAAACTGCCGCGTCGGATCGCAGTCGAGCGTCAAGTCGGAGGCCGTGGCGAACGCGACGAGTCGTTGAATGTCACCCGACTTTGCGAGTCCCGCGCGTAAGCGGTCGACCGCGGTTGAAGCGTCCGCTTCCCTATTTACTCGCGTCACCAAGCGCCCCATCGTGGATGCGACCGCTTTCAGAAAGACCGGGTAACAGCCACTCGCGAACCGCGTCACGTCGCGCACCGATTCCGCGAGCGCGAAGCGCGGACAAGGAACTCGGCCGCGCGCGAGCAATTCGCGCGTGAGGTGTTTGTTGACGCAGGCTTCGGCAGCACGGAGCGGCAAACCCGGCACGCCGAGTCGGCGCGCGACGAGCGCTCCCGGCAAGATCGCCGATTCGGTCGGCGCCAACACGCCGTGGACGGAGTGAGTGCGCGCATACGCCTCACAAGCGCGCACCACCGCAGTGATTTCGCCGGGCGGTGGCACGCGCAGCACATCCGCCAAACCATCCCGAAAGCACGGGAGCGGCTCGATCCAATCATCCGCAACGACGACGCGCACACCACTAGCGCTCAAGTCCGGCAGGAACCGTTCGACCAGCCGCCGTTGATTCGCGCTACCGAGAAAGAGTGCGAGCAGAGTTTTCATCGGACGTGGCCACCGTATTCACGGTCGCCGTACGGGTCGCGCGTCGCCACGCGGTGGAGGCGAACCGCGTGGTGGCGGGCCGAGGCGATTTTCGAGCGCGCGTGCGGCCCGGCGCGCTTCGCCGACGAGCGACGTTTCGCCGAGCGCATCATAGATTCGGGCGCGCAGTTCGTTGAGTTCAATAAGCGCGCCGAACAACGGCAGCTGACCGCGGCTTGGCCGCGCATGACCCGGTGCATGTGTCTCGATCCATCGTTGGCCGGTTTTCGCGGCGTCTTCGACCAGCTCGCGCGCGCGGCTCGTCTCGGCAATTCGGAGCAGCAGTTCACCGTAGGCGAGCCCGGTGCGCACTTGTTCGATGATCACAACATGAGCGCGTTGCTCAACCGGCGCCAAACCGTCGAGCGCGGCGATGGCTCGCTCATAGCAGAGTTGTGCGTCTCCATCGCGACCAACTGCGAGGGAGAGTGTCGCCATGCTACACTCGTGGCGCGCGTGTGCGGCGCGCGACTCCGGTTGCGCGGGCTCGAGCTGAAGAAGCTGATTATCGCAGTCGAGCGCGCGGCGCAAGCGCGCTTCTATGCGTTCGAGGAGTGCGTGATCGCCGGTGGGCGCAAATGGCGTCGCGCACACTTCGGCGAGTTCGGCGAGCGGACGCGCATGCAGCGGCTCGCGCGCGGCGAGTTGCGACCGAATTTCAATCGCCTGACTAAGCGCGGCTTCCGACTCAGCGGTCTGACCGAGCCGACGACGAATGTCAGCGACGCGCGCGTACGCGCGGGCCGCTTCATCTTCGAGCCGCGGTTGGGTCGCATTCTGTTCAGCGAAGTTCTCAAAGAAGCGCAACACGCTTTCGAGCACGTCGATGCTGTTCGCCGTCTCGGTCGCACGTCGCGCGGGCCCGGGTGGCAAAGCGCCGGAATCCTCGGAAGACAACGCATCGAAAATCTCTACAAGCGCGTTGAGCGACAATGCGACGTTTGCTTCGGCGCGCGCGGTCGCCTGCGCGGCAGCGAGGCTCTTCTGCGATTCGCCCGCGAGCGCGCGTTGCGTCTCCGCGTAACCGACCCAGCCGATTGCCGCGGCACCGATGAGCGCACAGATCGCCACGGACGATGCGGCCGCAAGAGCGCGATTGCGTCGGCACCAACGGATCGCGCGCTCGGCGATGGTCATGCGGCGTGCATTGACGGGGCGGTCTTCCAGAAAGCGATCGAGGTCGCGCGCCAGCGCACCAGCGTCTTGATAGCGTTGGGCCGGAGCGCGCGCGATTGCCTTGAGCAGCACCGTTTCAAGATCGCGCGGCAAGTGCGGCGCGAGTTTGCTCGGTGCGACGGGTTCGACCTCGCACACGTGGCGCAACAGTTCCGCCGGCCCCGAGTCGCCGTAGGGCGGCGCGAGCGTCACGAGCTCATAAAGCGTCATCCCGAGGCTATAGATGTCGCTGCGCGCGTCGGCGGCGCCATCGAGACACTCCGGCGCCAAGTACTTGAGCGTGCCAACCACTGATCCGGTCGCGGTGAGCGGCGTTGGCTCGGCGAGTTTCGCGAGCCCGAAGTCGGTGATCCAAGCTTGACCCGCGCGATCGATCATCACGTTCGCCGGTTTGACGTCGCGGTGCAGTGTCGCATGACGATGCGCATAGTCGAGTGCGTCGGCGATTTCGCGGATCCAGCGCGCCGCAGTACGAAAGTGCTCGGCGCTCGAGGGCGGCGCGGACTCCCGCCAGGTCTCGAGTCGCTGCTGCAAACTCTCACCGTCGATGTACTGCATGACGTAGTAGTGGAGACCGTCGTGTTCGCCGACTTCGAAGACCGGCACGATGTGCGTGTGGTGGAGACGCGCCGCGGCGCGCGCCTCGCGCTCGAATCGCGCCAAGCGATCGGTTTCTAGGAGCGCTGAACGCGGCAAGACTTTGAGTGCGACGCGCCGGCCGAGCGAGAGCTGTTCGGCTTCGTAGACGATTCCCATTCCACCGCGGCCGACTTCGCGGACGATGCGAAAGTCCCCTAAGCGCTCGAGGCGCGGCTGCGGGTCCGGCGGCGCGACCCGCGAATGTGATGACACGCGCGCGCGTTTCAGTCGCTCGAGCATTTCGATCGGCGGGAAGATCTCATGGATCTGCGCGGCTTGATCCGGATAGCGCGCCTCATACTCTGCTATCGTCGGCGATTCACCGCGCCGCCAACGCAACGCGTACTCGTCGGCGAGCAATTCGATGGGGTCGCGGGCGTCGAGTTCCTGCGTCATGTTTATGAGTCCATCATCGATGAAATTTCTCTAGTTGCGTCCGCAGGCGCGCGAGCGCGCGCAAGTAGCGTTTGCTCGTCGCCGCTTGCGAGATGCCGATGACCTCGGCGGCCGCGCCGTTGTCGAGTTCCTCGAAATGACGCAGCGCAAGCACTTCGCGGTCGAGCGGCTCGAGTTCTTCGAGCGCCTGCTCGAGCTGAGCGAGCGACTCGTCGCGAATCGCGGCTTGGCTCGGCGACTCCCACTCGCCGATCAGCGCTCGCGCGAGACACATCGAACTCGCCGCCGGGCCGATCGATTGATCGAGCGAGACTTCTTGCTCAGCGCTGCGCGCGTGCGCCCCCAGGTGCTGCCGATGCAAATCGATGAGCCGTTGCAGCGTCAGGCTGCGAAACCACAAGTACGGTTCGGCGTCCGGCCGCGCGAGCAAGTGGCGCAATCGCTTCACGGCGGCGAGGTATGTCTCTTGCAGCACGTCCGACGGCGAAACGCGCGCGCCAAGTCGCCGATCGAGCCGCAGCGAGACCATGCGCTTCAACCGCACTTCAAACTGCGAGAAGAGCGGCGCGAGCGCGCTGTCGTCACCGCCGCGCAGTCGCTCGAACAAGGCATCGCTCTTCGCATCACCCGACAGCATGTTGCGCCCCTTGCGTCGACGACCGCCTCCGGTCGGCGGCGTTTTCCAAACATTCTGGAAAATGTCTGTCCTCGTGACTGTCCCGCGTCCGTTTAATACTAAACCCCATGAGGGGCTTGTGGTTTGGGAGTGGATTGTTTGTTCGAAGGTGGAGGTGGATCCTGGTGAAAGCGTCGACGATTCGGCCGTTGTGCACGACGAGCGCGATTGGCCTTTTCTTGTTCCTCATCGCCGCGCCAGGATTCACCCAACCACCGCCGCCGCTTGGACCTTTGCCACCTCCGCTGGTGCCGCCTCAGAACCCGATCACCGCGGCCAAGGCGGTCCTCGGCAAGATTCTCTTCTGGGATGAGCAATTGTCGAGCGACGACACCATCGCCTGCGGAAGTTGCCATATTCCGGGAGTGGCGGGGCAAGATCCGCGCACCTCCAGCGCGCACTCCGTGCACCCGGGCGCTGACGCGATCTTCGGAACCGCCGATGATGTCGCTGGGTCCATCGGCGTGGTCTCGCAAGAGCTCGATGGTGCGTGGCTCGACGACGGCACGTTTTATCCAGAGCGTCAGGTGACGCGTCGCAGCAGTCAAAGCGTCGTCGCGGCCGCTTACTCACCGCTCCAGTTCTGGGACGGTCGGTCGGGGCCGAGCTTCGTCGATCCCGAAACCGGCACCGTTGTGATTCCGATTGGCGGCGGGCTCGAGGCGCAAGCCCTCGGTCCGATTCTCTCCAGCGTCGAAATGGGCGCCGAGGGACGAACCTGGGACGCCGTGCGAATAAAACTCGAGAACGTGACGCCGCTCGCCTACGCGACAGACATTCCAAGCGACATGGCAGCGGCCATCGCGGCCGCGCCGACGTATCCGCAACTCTTCGCGGCGGCGTTCGGGACCACGCAGATCAGTGCACGGCGCATCGCTTTCGCCATTGCCACGTACGAACGCACTCTCGTGCCGAATCAATCGCCGTTCGACTCCTTCCTCGCCGGCATTCCGGGTTCGCTCACGCCGGCACAAAACCAAGGCCGCCAAGTGCTGGTCAACAACTGCGTGCCGTGTCACGGCGGACAGTTGGCAACGGATCAACAGTTTCACAATGTCGGGCTGCGTCCGTCGAGCGAAGACTTGGGACGCATGGAAGTGACCGGCGACCCGAACGACGCCGGACGCTTCAAAACGCCGACACTACGCAACGTGAAACTGAGTGCGCCTTATTTCCATAACGGTGGCAAGGCGACACTCCAAGAAGTGCTCGATTTCTATAACGCCGGTGGCGATTTCGAAGACGATCAAAGTCCGCTCATTGAGCCGATGGGACTGAGCGCGTTACAGCTCACTCAGCTGCGCGATTTCCTCGAAAACGCGCTGACCGATCCGCGCGTCGAGAACGAGCTGCCACCATTTGACCGCCCGACCTTGCGACCGACCTTTCGGCGCGGCGACTCGAACGCCGACGACGCGTTCGACTTGGCGGATGCGCTGCATGTACTCGCGTTCATCTTTAACGACGGCGCGGCGCCGGCGTGTCTCGATGCGGCGGATGCCAACGACGATAGCGGCATCAATATTGCCGACGCGATTACCATGCTAACTCGACTCTTCGGGTCCGCGCCGCCACTGCCGGCGCCGACCGACTACTCACACGGTCCGGACCCGACGACGGACGCGCTCGGTTGTGGGAACTGAGGGGGTCGAGGCTTCCGAGTCCTCTCTTCTTGCGTGCAATGGTCGTCGAGGTATTCTCTAGCAGCGTCGCGCCGGTTCCGGCGCCGCGCTCTTAGAGAGAGGTCGACCATTGCTCGTCGCGTGTGGCCACTGCCATCATCAATTTGATGTCGGCGATCTCAAACCAAACTCGCAGATTCGCTGTCATTGCGGGCGACAAGTCAAGATCCCGGTGGTGCGCGCGCGCGACGCCGAGATCGCACATTGCTCGGCGTGCGGGGCGCCGCTCAAGTCCGCCGCGAAAACTTGTGGTTACTGCAAATCGGAAGTCGCGCTCACTGAATTCAATATTGGGCAGATCTGCCCCGAGTGCTTTGCGCGGATGCTCAAAGGCGCACAGTTTTGCAGCGCCTGTGGCGTCGCGATCCGACCCGAAAACTTGACCGAGAAGGCCGCCACGCCGAATTGTCCGCGTTGCGACCGCGAAAGCCTCGTCGCGCGCGTGTTGCCGCGCGGCCGCTTCGATGAGTGTTCGGCATGTGGTGGGCTGTGGCTGCCAGATGCCCTCTTCGAGAGTATCCTCGATGCGCGCGAGGACGCATCGCTCGGTGAGGCCATAGCCAAGTTGACGAAGTTAGAGCGCGTCGCGCCGCACCCAGGGACCGACGAAGTGCGGTATATCAAGTGTCCGCAATGCAGTCAGCGTATGCACCGAAAGAACTTCGCGAGTTCTTCCGGCGTTATTGTCGATTCGTGTCGTGGTCATGGTTTTTGGCTCGATGCGTTCGAATTGGAACGCATCGTCGACTTTGTCGAATCGGGTGGCATGGCACGATCTCGAAAACGCACACGCGAGCAAGAGGAGCGGGCGACCGAAGCAGCGCGACGAGCACGGCGAGAACTCAAAGGCAATTCACCGGTGCCGATTCTCCCGACCGGCGCGTGGCCTAAGCACGGCGACATCGGCGGGCTTCTCGGCACGGCGATCGGGGCGATTCTGCGGATGATTGGGAAAGTTCACAAATGAACCGAATCAACCGGATCGCATGCGCGGCGGTGTGTTCGTGGCTCGCCGCGACATTCGTGACATCGATGAGTGCGATCGCCGTGGCGGCAGATCGGACCACTTCGCAGATTCCGAGTTGCTTGACAGCGACGCTCGGAAAGCGGGTTATCGTCGACATACCGGATACGAAGGATCTTGGCCAACCGCTGAAAACACCGGCAGGTTGGGTGACCGTGCAAGCGACGGGCGAGACCGTCAAGGAGCTCCTCGCGTATGCCGGCGCACGATTCTCGCCGTTCGTCGCTTACCTCGACGAGCACGGGAACGTGGTGCATTTCGACGATAGCGATAAATGCCGAGCGACGGTCAGCGCTGGTGCGCGCGAGTCGGAGCGACGCATCGAAGTGATGAAGAAAGCGCTGGCGACGCAGTGGCACGACGCTGAGAAGGCGCGCGAGCGGAACGCCGAGGCGCGCGAACTGATTCTCGTGCGTGAGCTACTCGAACGCGGTGTGCGCGGGTATCCGCAGATCGACGCGGCGGTGCTGCGGCTCGCGGAGATCGAACGCGATCGACGTGTGCGCTTCGCCAAAATCATGGCGCACGAGGGCTTGATCTCCAAGCGACAACTCGAGACTCAGCTTGCTCAGTTGCTTGAGTCAAGCGCCGGCTGCGCCATTGAAGCGTCGTTGCGTCGGCAGCTCTATTGGCTGGAGAAGTCGCTGGTCGTGGCGCCGCGCTCGTAAGAAATTTCGTCAACCGCGTGACGCTTAATCGCCGCCGAAGTGAACCGTATCTAGCACGAGCGAGAAGTGCGCTTCGGAAGCCGAGGAAGCCCCTTCGCGAAACTCCGCGCTGAAGTCGAGTTCGATCCTAAGCAACTGGCTGCCGACTTGTCGGAAGCCGATCCAACTCAAGTGCGGCGCGCTCGCCGCTCCGATCAGCAACACACCGTCGACGTCGTCGAGCCGGCGCTCCTCATAACCTTCGATGTCGCCACGCTCGAACATCTCCTGTGCCGTGCGAAACGTCTTTTGCACCCACGCTTCTGGTGTGGAGCGATCCGGAACCGGCACGCATTGGATGCGGAGCGTCTCGGTCACGTTTTCCGTCAAGGAACGCAAGATCAGGCGCGCGTCGGTGCGCACTTCCTCGCGCCAATTATCGGGAACGCGCAACGAAAGTTGGACGGTTCGAATGCGCACTTCGCGCCAGCTCTCGAGATCTGCTTGGTAGCGCGGGAGTGCACGACCTTCGCCGATGCGACCTCCTTCGAGGAGCCACACAGCACGCTGCAGGACATTCGCGCTTTCCGAGAGTGCCAACGCCGACGCGACGGCGCCCGCTACGATGGCGACGAGGGACAGTGTCAGCGCAATGACAAAACGCGCGACGGCGCGATCAAGCGGACGGGCGAAGACCACCGCGTGTTGCGGTTCGAGATGTCGTTCGTCGAGGCCAGTGATTTCGAGTCGGTGGAGTCCCGGCGATTCGACGTCGTAGCGCAAATACTCGACGTTGCGCGCGCCGGAGCGCGCACGGCGAAGCGATGTGAACCAGACTCTACGCCCGCGCAGCTCGCGCCCGCTCGCGTTCTCGAGCAGTTGAAACTCAAGGCCGCGCAACGCTGAATGGACGGCACGACTCTCAAACTGAAGTACGACGGGCCCGGCGTTCACGAAGGTGAGTTCCTGTCGCGCGACGACTGGCAAGCGCAGCAATTCGCCGGCGTTTCGCGCTCGAATAAACCGACGCGACTCGACGACAAGACTCCACAGCCCAAACGCGAACAACGGAACCGACACTATCCCAATCGCGAGCCACATGCGCCGCCTCCTCGAAGACATCTCATCCTTGATTCGACGCGGCGGCGCAAGAGCCTACGTTGATCAGTTCAGCGGGAGGCGCGGGAGACTCAAGTATCCAAGGTGCGACGATACTCGCGCACTTCCTCCCGGCCGTCGGGGTGGCGGATCAAGTAGCTGACGATATGCGGTTCGCGCGCGGCGCGCCGTGCAGTATCGACCATTTCATAGTGCACATACCGACCCGCGGTTGGATCGCTCGACGTCGACTCCGACTGTTGGCGCCGATCCCACGCCTCTTGGTGTCCGTCCGGTAGCACGAAGTCGCCAGTTCGCGCGAGCGCCAACGCGCGATGCGAAGCCGCGAGTCCGTTGATGAAGAACCCCATCAGCGCCGTCATGAACCCTTGAACAACATGACTCTGAAAGACCTCGAAGAGCCCGAGGGCGACGAGACCGTAGCCAACGATTTCACCACCCCGCGAGGCGGCGAGCGTGGCGCGTCGTTGATTGCGCCAGCGTTTCCAGAGGAAAGCGCGCAACAAGCGTCCGCCGTCCATCGGATAGCCCGGCAGCAAATTGAAGAGTCCTAGCATGAGATTGATGATGAACAGATCGCTCAACAGTTTGCGGCCGACGTCGGCGAGTTCTAACGCGACCGCCGCTTGAGTGCCGAGAAAAGCGCAGCTCGCGATGCACAGGCTGACTATTGGCCCGGCGCTCGCGATCCAAAATTCCTCGAGCGGCCGACGCGGTTCGCGATCCATGCGGGCCACGCCGCCGAAAAAGTGAAGCGAGATGCGGCTCGTGACGATGCCGTAGTGTCGGGCGGTCAGCGCATGACCAAACTCGTGCAAGAGCACACTGCCGAAAAGTAGCACGATGAACAATGCCGCCGCCCAGGGCGGCGCGTTTTGGCTCATCATCACGATCAAGAACAGCGCCATCGGAAAGAACGACAAACTCAGCGTCACGGGAATTCCAGCGATGCGCGTGAGGGGCACGCCGCCCGCGAGCAAGATCCGCAGCACGATTCTCAAGAGTGGCATCCGAGCCTTTCAGCAGTTCGACCGACGACTGCTTCTCCTTAGCAATTCTCGTTCCGGCACTCATCGCCGCATTGAACCGCACCGCCGCCTGACGGCGTCGAGCCGCTGCCATTCTTGCCGATTTCGATGCGCTGCTGGGAGCGCGGGCGTCTCGCCCGCTGGCGATGGCAATGAACGCGGGTTAACTGCGGCGATGCGCGCGACGTTTGGCGAGATGAACCCACCGGTCGCGTTGCCCTCAACGGAGCGGGCAAGATGCCCGCGCTCCCAGGGCCGGCGGTGGCGCGTGAATTAAAAAAAACAGGGGGCGGTGACGCCCCCTGCCGGGAAGGATGGAGATGGAGGTTTCTGTTCTTGCGCGCGCTTCAGCGGTTGCCGCTCACCGCGAGTCGCTCGTGGAGCGCGTGCGCAGCGCGCTTCGGTTTCGCGGTGAAGCGAGTCTCGCCGAAGCGCCAACTCAGTTGCACGGGGAGCTCGTTCACGACGCCGGGGAAGCGAACCTCGCCGCGCTCGATATCGTGCAAGCTACCACCCAGGTCCTCGACTTCTCGCGAGCAACTCTCCATGCGATGGAGCCATCTTTCGAGTTGATCGGCGAGTCTGTCGATGTGCGTGACCACCGCGGCGTTCGCCTGCGGCGCGGTGAGTTCAGCCATGACGCGGTGCTTGATCTCGGCATTTTCGCGCGCCGTCATCGCGTCCTGAACGATTCGGCTCAAGAGCGGAATGCGACGATTCGCTTCCTCGAGCGTCATTTTGGTCGCGGGCTGCCGAGTCATGTTCCACCGCCTCTCTCTCGATTACGTACAGTGGGAGAAAGGCAACTGGCGGGCCTGGCTCGCGATGGCGTTGACGAGGGCGCGGGCATAACGATCGCATTGATTCGGGCTGATGGCAGGAGTGATCGTCCAAAAGTGCGACGGTGGAAGAGGGCGTGCCGGCGGCTCAACGCATCTTAAATGAGACCGGTTTGCCGTCGGAGTCCACGAGCCGTAGCTGAAAAGTCCAGGAGTTCTGTAACCGGCAGATCTTCAGCAGCAAGCGATTGGAGCCGGCGTTGAGTCGGACTGGAATGCGATCTTGCCCCGGCTCGAATTTTCGAGCTTTGAGGTCGGTATGACACGCGTTTCCATTCAGCCACACGGTCAGGCCGTTATCGCTGCCGGCCTCGAGTACCACGTCGCGCGCGGACTCGACTTGGATATCCACGAGCGCATAGGCAATCGCAATCTTGCCGGATGAAAGATGCTTGCAGAGATCGATGCTCGCGTCCGCGCGCTCGGCAACGACCGACTGCCATTCCATGAAACGATCCTGACTCACGGTGACGCTCAGCGGTTCGAATGTCGTCTCAGGAAAAAACGACTTCGACCATTCTTCCGTAGAGTCGACCGAGAAACCGCCGATTGTCCACCACTGGCGAACCACTCCATCCTCGATTGTGAGCTCCGGCGTTTCGCCGAGCGCACGCAAGCGCCACTTGATCGAGCGCAGCGGTCCAGAGCGTTCCGAAAGCAGCGATGCAACTTGCTTGTAGAGCGTTCGAAGCCGCTCACTGTCTTTCGCCGGGTCGAGTCGAGCGCCGAGATCGAGCGCCGTTTGCCCGCCCAACTCGAGCCAAACCGGCGGCAGTTTCGCCAAACGCTCGAGCAGATACTGGACCTCGGCCGCGCCACCGCTGCGGCCGATGCCACGCAATTCCATCGCGATGGCGCGATCGGTGCGCGGTTGTTCGCCGAGCTTGCGATAGAGTTCGAGCGCGACACTCGGCTGGCCATTGCGCTCGAGATCTTGCGTCACCATGTCGACCCCTACGAGCGCGAGCTGAGCCTTGCGCGTCTCAGTGCCCATCAGGCCGATGAGCGCCTGACCGCTCGCGAGCGACGGAATGCGGCTCAGCGCTTCGACGGCCGCGATCGCCACGTCGCCGCGCTCGCTCGTCAAGTGTTGAATGAGAACCGTCGTCGCTTTGCCGTCACGACGCAGGCCGAGTGCACGGAGCAAATCTGGCAACGCCGGCGACGTCTCCTCGAGATCAATGGCTTTCAGCAACAGGTTGCCAGCGGCTGGATTCGGGGAGTGGGCAAGCGCGTCGATAACGGTCGTCCTCGCCTCGGGGTTGCTGATCTTGTAGTACAGGTATCGCATCGCGTTACTCGTGTTGAAATCCCCCATGAGCCGCAACGCGAAGAGTCGCACCGGTAACTTGTATTTCTCCTCTTGATAGGCTTTGGCGCACTCAGAGAGCAAAAGACGCTCCGTCTTTTCATCGCCCAAGTGGCCGCGAATCAGCTCGTGAATCAACGATGTCAGCGCCGCATGCTGATCCGCTGCGGGTTCTTGCAGCTGGAGCGCCTCGAACAAAATCGGCAGCGCCGTCGGGCCTTCGGCGATTTTCGCCGCTCGCAATTCGGGATTGCGATAGTCTTCGTCGGCGCGCGCGGCAGGCGTCATCAAGAACAGCAGACTCGCGATCAAGATGAATCGCAGTTTTGCGAGGGACGCGGCGAGCAAATTCCCGGCGGCGGACAGCAGTTGTTTTTCCGCGCTATTGAATTCGTAGGGATTCGGCTTCGCGACGCCGAGCACGCCCACCACTTTTTCGGCTGAGGAGTCTTCGGCGCAAAAGAACGGCACGGAGATCGACCCCTGCATTTGCGTGAGACGCGCGCCGGGGCGCACATCGCCCGTCGCGTCGGTTTGGAGATTGCAACTCTCGACTGGCACGCGTCGCTCCGCAGCGAGACCGGCCATGCCCTTGCCGAGCGGAATCGAAGTCACTTTTGGCAGCAATGCCGGCGGCAGTCCGGCGTGCGCGACAAGGCGCAACATCCCCGTGGATGCACTCATGCTGTGAATCGTGCCGACCGGCGCTTCGAAATGAGCGAGCAGACGCGCAAGAAAAACATCATAGTCCGGAGGCTTGGCGGCCGCGAACTCCTTGAGTTCCGCAAGCAGCCGCGACTCTTGGTCAGCATTTGACATCACGCACACGCCTCTGCGAAAACCGCGCCGGATGGACTAGCCATGGTTCAGGGCGCGCAGTTTACCGCGAGTCGGACGTTGCGCGCGAGAGAGTCGCGGGGCTGACATTCTCGCGCGCGCAACGCGCTTGGCTTTCAACCTACGGGCAGCCGGCGTAGTCGACGCAATCGATCAATGTACCGGCCGGGTCGGGTCCGCAGAGATCGGGACCGGGCGCGGGTGGTGCGACGCCCATGCTGAACAAGAAGCTCAACACATAGACCGCGTCGGCGATGTTGACGGCCTCGTCGTCGTTGCCATCGAGCGCGTCGAGGCAAGTCGGGGTGCCCGTCATGCTGAAGAGAAATCCGAGTGTGCAAATCGCGTCGGCGATATTAATGCTGAGATCGCCGTTACAGTCTCCGCGACGGAAGTCATCATCTGGTGGCGGCGGCAACATCCCAACCGCGCCCGCGTTGTTGGTCGGGGTCGGAGGGCCGACCGCCCAATCGGTGGCATTGTTGCCGCAGTTGCAAAATGCCGTGACGAGACGCACCAGCGACTCGGTGCCGGAACTCGGCAAGGCGGCCGCGGGGGACCCATACATCCCAGTCGCGCCGGTGTAGCTGCCGTATGCGACCGCATCGATTTCGCAATTTGGGATCACTCCGCACGGCGCCTCAATTTGAAAAACGACGCGACCGTTGGTCAGCGAAATGCTATTGGCGGGCATGATGAAATCCGGCGCGATACCGAACAGCGCTTGAAAACCCGGGGTCGCGACGAGCACCGTCTCGCCGTTACCGAGCGCGGGAAAGGCGGCGGTGAAATCGAAGGCCAGCGTCGGTCCCGCACCCGCGCCGTCGAAGGTGTTGATGCGCGTCGGAGCGAGCTGGGTTTGAAACGCGGAGAGCGCCAATAGCTCGACAAACTGCACACTGCCATCGGCGTTGGTGTAGACCTCATTGATGTCGATCAAGTGATTCGCCGCGCGCGCGGGTGCCGTCGTGAGCGCCACGGCGGTCAACGCAATCGCTGAACAAAGCAGAATCTGTCGACGGGACGAACGGAAACCGAGCTGCATGAAAACCTCCTTGGAAGCGTGGGAATCGGGAGCCTACTCGCGATTGCCAGGACCGTATTTACGAGCAGAAGTTCACCATGTTGGTACGGGGATGCAAGGTTGTTCCTGTCGCGCTGCTAGCGGCGCGCGGCGCAGGTGTTTGAAGTCGAGAAAGCCACGCGAGATGTACGAGCGCCACCCGGTCTTGGATTCCGGCGCGCCACGCATCCTCAGCAGGAACTATGACGCTTGACGCGCAATCTTGGGCGGCCGAGACTGCCCGGCTGAAAGCACTCAAACTTTCAGACCACCAGGAAAGGCGGGTTCAGCTCATCGTCGATGCCGCGTCGCCGGAGCAACCGACCGGGAACAGTCCCGCCACGACCGGGCTGGTGCCGGTGCTCGGCCTTTTTGACTCGACGATGCTGGTGATGGGCTGCATCGTTGGCGCGGGAATCTTCAGCGCGCCGCAGGAAATCGCGCGGGCGACGCCGAACCTCGCCGGAATTCTTGGGTTGTGGGCCGCAGGCGGTTTGCTCGCCATAACCGGCGCGTTGGTGTTCGCGGAACTCGGTGCTCGCTTGCCGCACGCAGGTGGGCAGTACGTGTACTTGCGAGAGGCCTTTGGGCACTTCGTCGCTTATCTGTATGGCTGGCTGCTACTCGCGGCGATTTGTTCGAGCGCAATTGCGTACGTCGCAACCGTCTTCACGGAACACTTCGAAGCGGCGCTGGTCGCCACAATGGGTGTGGAGCCATTCGGCTCGAAGGCGAAGCTGGCCATCGCGGCGGGACTCATCGCCGCGTTGACGATGCTGAACCGCCGCGGCGTGAAATTCGGCGCGCGCGTGCACAACGCGGCGATGATCAGCAAGATTGTCGGCATCGTCCTGGTGATTGTGGCGGGTGCGCTCGTGGCAAGTGGGTTCGTCGTGGCGGACCCGGCGGCGGCGGTCGACCGCCCCGCGCCCTTGCCGGCGAGTCACGCGACGCAAGCTTTGTTCGCGGCGCTGCTCTCGGTCGCGTTCGCATATGGCGGTTGGCAAAATGTTGCGGCTCTCGCCGGCGAGATGCGCGCGCCGCAGCGCACGATGCCGCGCGCGATACTGCTCGGCACCGCGGTCGTCGTCGTCTTGTATGTCGGACTCAACGGCGCGCTCGCGGCGATCCTCACGCCGGCCGGCGTCGGTGCGTCATCGACGCCCGTCGCAACAGCGTTCGGCGCTGTCGCTCCGAACGGAGTGACGATTGTCTCGCTCTTGGTGATGCTCTCGACTTTCGCCATCACGCATGCGTTGATCATGGCGACGCCGCGCATCTACTTCGCAATGGCGCGTGACGGCGTCTTTCTGCGCGCGGCCGGCCGCGTGCATCCCGTGCATCGAACTCCCGCGGTCGCGATCGCACTCCAAGGCGGGTTCGCCATCGCGCATCTTTTCTTCGGCGACAAACTCTCGCTGCTCCAATGCGCGACGCTCGTCGATTGGCTGGCCTTTGCGTTGTGCGGGATTGGGCTCTTCGTGC
Organism: Planctomycetota bacterium; assembly: GCA_046154185.1. Lineage (GTDB taxonomy): Bacteria > Planctomycetota > UBA8108 > UBA1146 > JAJFFE01 > JBJXGE01. Next base: position 49,119 of record JBJXGE010000013.1, on the reverse strand, counting down.
TGCGCAGACGCCAGCTCGACGCGCACATCGGATTCCGGACGCCGGGGTACCCGTGGGTGCCGGGAATCTTTGTCGCGTGCGCCGGCATTATCATCGTGAGCGCAGTTTTCACCGCCGAACTCGAAGCCGTACTGCGCGCGGCTGTGATACTCGCGGTCGGTGTCGTCATTTATTGGCTCAGCCGCGCGCACGATCGACGCACTGAGCAAGAAGAAGTTTCGGCTCGGAGTGGGCGCCGAGCCGAAACTTGACGAGAAAAGCGCTGACGAATTTAGAATGACTTCTTATCGAGCAATCGCTCCAGCAACTTCTCGAGTCGATCGAGCCGCTCCTCGAGCCGATCGAGTTTCGACGCGGTGGAAGCCTTCTGAGGCGCTGAACCGGCCGCCCCTTCGGCGGGCTCGGACTCTGCGCCACCGCCATTCAAACCTTTGGCATCCCCAAAGAAGATCTCCGGGAATGCGTTGCCGAGATCGTGCCGATAGAACCGCATTTGGCCGAGTCGATTCAACGCATCCGGCGTCCAGTGGCTGAAGCTGTCCGCGAGCGCCTCGTGGTCGAAGTGCGTCGAGAAAAGGCCTGGCTCGTTCGAATCCGGCACTTCGCGCTCCTGCGCGACCACAACGATGTCTCGCGTCTGTCCGTTGCGCAGTACTCGCAGCCGTAGCTCGTCGCCGGATTTTTTGCCGCTCACGGCAGCGGTGACGTCCTCGGTCGTGACGCCGCTCTTGCCGTCGATCGCTACGATGATGTCGTGTTTCTTCAGACCGGCTTGCTCGGCCGCGTATCCCTCGACGACTTCGGCGACGACGACGGCCTGGTCCGCCTCAACACCGCATTGCGCCGCGAGCTCCTCGCTCACGGGCTTCATGTTGATGCCGATCATCACGCGTTTGCGTGGCGCCGAGTCACCACCACCCGTCGCGTCGCGATGGCGCCAGACGTAAGCGCCTAGCCAGGGATCGGATCCGCTCAAGCGCGCCTGCTTGAATTGGAAAACCGTTTTGCCTTCTTTGTCGAGCACCGTGACATCGTCACCGTCGATCTTGAGCCGATCGCCGGTAACTGGCTCGCCGTTCAGAATGACTTTGCAGTCGCCATCCGTACTGCTCTGAATCGAGAGCGAGAATCTCTGCACTTTCGAATTGTCGTTCAAACCGCCGAGCACGAAGTCGCCGTCCGCCGCGCGCCACGCGAGCGGGCGTTGTGTCGGCAGCAATTGTCCGAAGACTTGCCCGTTGTTGTGGATTTGAGCGAGACGCTGCAGCGCGGCGCCAGAATCCAGATCGACAGGCGCGGCGTCAGGTGGGCAAGTTGCGTGGCTGGCTCGTGCCGCGAGCGCGAAGCTCATCGCGACCAGCAGCGCCAGTGCGCTCAATTTCGAAGTGACGTTCATTGCGTTCTCCATTCCTAGTCTGGGTCCAAACATTTTCATGGGCTCGAATCCGCTACAGCGAACCTCCGCCGTTGACTTGCGAGTAACTGACGGGAATGCTCGCGGGTTGGCCGAACTCATCGCGACCGAGGTCAAAGAATTGATCGACCGTCGCGCGCTCGAGCGTCCGCCGCAGGTAGAGCACTTCCATGGCCTGTTGGTCGGGAAGCGCGCGCTTCTCCATCACGAGATTGGGCAGTTCGGCCAAAACCCGACCCTCGCGCCGTCCGAGCTCGACGTAGCGTCGCAGCGCCGCGTTTGCCGAGAGGGCTTCGCCGCTGCTCTCTGTTTCAGCAATCTGAGCTGGCGTTGGCAGCGACGCGGAGGGAGATCGCGGAGCAAGCACCGTCGTCGCTCCCCACGTCGCGAGCACGAGCGCGGCGGCGACCCAACCGGCTTTCGGGCGCAACGCGAACGGTCCACTCGCGATCGCCCGCGCCGCCGAACTCGGGATCGGCAATTCCACTCGGTCGGCGCACGCGAGTTCCGACTCGAGCGCGAGCCGCAACTCTGCTTCGCTACGAATCGCGAGGCCGAGCCGCTGCCATGTTCCGGGGTCTCGCTCGGCCAAGAGTTCGAGTTCCGCCCAGTCCGCGGCGGTCGCGTCGCCATCGACCACACGGTCGATGAGTACCTCGTCACGAGAGATTTCCATGCTCACCTTGCCAATGATTCGACTTTGCAAGCGACGCGCGCAGTTTCTTGCGCGCGCGGGCGAGTCGAGTTTCGATCGTTGTCTCCGGCAGCACCATCATTTGTGCAAGCTCGCGCTGAGAGAGCCCGCGCACGCTGCGCAACACGAGGAGCTCGCGTTCGTCGGGCGTCAGAGTGTCGAAGGCGCGCAGCACACGCGCGCGTTCTTCGTGCGCAGCGACTCCATCGTTCGATGCCAACGCCGCGTGCGATTCAGCCGCAGCCGCTCCATCCGCCGCCAAGACGTCCGCCGAGAGTTCTTTGCGACGACGGTGTTCGAGGGCAGCGCGCCGGCCGTGAGTTCTTGCGACGTTGAGCGCAACCGTTCGCAGCCAGCCGCGAAAACTCGCGGCGGAGCGCAAGTCGCCGATCCGCTCAACCAACGCGACGGCGACATCCTGCAGCAGGTCATCGAGATCCGCGCCGGCCGGTCGATGCGCCAACAGGATCGCCGCGACCCAACGACGATACTCTCGCCACAGGGTTTCGAGCGCTCGTCGATCTCCGCGCCGAGCTTCCTCGACCAGTTGAGGCTCACGTGCACGTTGCATGCGATACATCAGGATGCACGGCGCGCGGGATTCCGGCAGTAATTTCTTCCGCGGCCCTATGTCACGACGATTGCTGATTTTTTGACTTCGAGCCGAGAACACCGTCGGCGGTCAGTGGCGGGATAGACCTAGAACGAGCGCGATTTCAAAGCGAAGGTCATGCGAACTTCCCGTTACGAGCCGAAGGCGCCGCCAGATCGGCCTGGCTATAACCCGACGGGCCTTGCAGGCCCTCAGATCGGATCGGTTCTTTTTCTATCGCGCCATTCGCATCGCGAGGTTCACCCGATGCGACAGCATTCAATTGGTGACGACTCGGACGACTCGATTTGCCATCGCCCATCGGTAGGCCGTTCGCCTCGCCATCGACACCGCGCATGCGGCGCATTTCCGGCGCGAGGCGAGGATTCTCCTCCGGCCTTGCAGGCCCTCAGAGTTTAAAGAAGCCATGCGTGATGTCGGCGGCCGTCTTCGAATGCAGGCGCGACGACTCCATTGCGAAAATGGATTCGCGACTTCCGAGTCTGAGAGGGCCTGAAAGGCCCGACGGGATATAGCCCGGGGTTGGCCGGTCTGCCGGCCTACCCCGGGAGATGTCGGGTTGGCCGGTCTGCCGGCCTACCCCGGGAGATGTCGGGTTGGCCGGCCCTGCGGCCTACCCCGGGAGCGCGTGTTCTGGGGCTAGAGCGGAATGCCGTGTTTTTCCATGCGCCGATAAAGCGTCTTGCGCGAGAGACCGAGGGCGCGTGCCGCGAGCGACTTATTTCCTTGTTGTTCGCTAAGCGCCCGCAGGATCACTTCTCGTTCCGTGCGATCGATAACCGAGCGAACATCACTGCCGGTCTTCACTGTAGCTTCCACGTTTTGAAAACCCGTGATCTGTTGAAAGCGTTCGAGTGTCAATTCGACTTCGCCAAGCGCGAGCACGCGCCGAATGAGGTTGAGGAGTTCGCGCACATTGCCCGGCCAATGATATGTGACGATCGCGAGCTCTACCTCTGGTTTGAGTCGCGGCACTTCGTTGACGCCGAGCAGGCGCGCGCGCAGCATACGTTCGAGCAGCACGATGTCCTCGCTGCGATCTCGGAGCGGCGGAATGCGGATCGCCGAACCAGCTAAGCGAAAGTAGAGATCACTGCGGAGTGCACCGATGCTGCGTTCGCGCTGCACGGACAACTGCAGGGCGCTCAGAACTCGGATATCGGCGTCCTGATCGGTCTCGCCGCTGACGCGCCGGTAACGACCTGTCTCGAGAACTCGCAACAGCGCGGCTTGCAGTTCATCCGACATTTCGCCTATGTCATCGATAAACAGTGTGCCGCCGCGCGCCTGTTCGATAATTCCGGCGCGAGCGTGCTCAGCGCCGGTGAAGGCGCCCTTGTCGTGCCCAAACAATTGGATCTCTACCAGTGTGTCCGGCATCACGCCCGAGCTGAGGGTCACGAACGGTCCCTTGCGGCCCGACTCCGCGTGAATCGCGCGGGCAAGCACTTCTTTGCCGGTGCCGCTCTCGCCTTCGATCAGGATCGCCAAGTTTGAAGGCGCGAGCCGACGCATCTCATCGAGCGCGGCGATCAGCGCTGGCGAGCGAGTCAGGAAACCGTGGAAGTCGAGTTCGCGCGTCGCGACCGTGAAGTCGGCGGGCGCGGGGACAACGCGTGCGTTCGCCGTGACGGCAGACGCCGCCGTCGCGCTCGCGAGAGCAGTTTCGCGACTCAGCCGGCGACGCAACATCCGCAACTCGTGCTCAGCGGCATCCAATTCACCCAAGAACAGCAGCAGATCGAGGACAAGCTGCAGCGCCGGGGTCGGCGGATCACGCCACTCAATGGGACGGAAGCGCGAGTCCAAGTAGAGGATGCTCTGAGCAGTCGGCGTCGCGAGCGGCAACGCCAAGATCGAGCGCGCCCGCACACCATGCTCGCGTTCGCCCTCGGTTCTGAGTCGCCGGTCGGAACGAGCGTCGGGGAAAAAACTCGCGGCCTTTGAATCAAGCGCACGCCGTACGACGTAGAGCGAAATCCAGCGCTCGGCGTCGGTGATGACTTCGCCGTCGGCGTTGCGAGCGCCGCGCACGTGGTAACTACCGTCGTCGCGAACTGCAAAAAGGAAAGCTCGTTCGGCGCCGATTGTGCGAATAAGCCAGTCGAGTAGCGGACGCATCACATCCGCGCTGCGACCGCGGTTACGAAATATCTCGAGCGCCTGAGCGAACTCCGTCAGCAGGTCGCCCGACTCGTTCACGTTCTGCTCTCGTTCGACGACGGTGAAATGCCGATGACTTTGCGCACCAACGTGTCGACGAAATTGTGGCCTGGCGCACGTAGCAGGTTGACGCGCAATCCGCTGTTGCGGATGTTCGCCTCGCTCACGCGCTCGACCGCGCGCCCGTCGCACACACAACGCACGGGGCGTTTGCGACGATTCACAGTGACAATTCGCACTCTGCTTTCGAGCGAAAGCACCAACGAAAACTGGAGCGAGTGGAATTGCACGGGGCGGTGGGGACAGAGCGGCGTGAGCAGCATGCTCTCCACAGATTGATGAATGACGGGACCGCCGGCGGCTAGCGAATAGGCGGTTGAGCCGCCCGCTGTTGCCACGATGAGTCCGTCGCCGGAATAGCGATTCAACAGCACGTCGTCGACATAGGTCATTAAGTGCACCGTTTGTCCCGAGCCGCGCTCAAGCACGACATCGTTGAAGGCGAGCTCATTCAAAACCGTGCCGTTGTCGAGCGTGAGCACTGCTTCCAACACGTTGTAGCCGACACTCTGCAGGGGTCGCGTGCGCAGTGCGCTCGCAAGCTCGGCCGCTGGCAGTTGCGGGTTCATGAGAAATCCGACGCGACCATAGTTCACGCCATAAAACGGCGTCGACGTGTAACCCAGCGCGCGAATCATGCTCATCATGAATCCATCGCCACCGAGCACCAGCACTAAGTCAGTATCCGCAAGGGGCGCCCCTCGCGTCTCGAGCGGTTTGAGTTCCGGCTCGACGACGACTCGCAATTGAATGCCGTGTTGCGTGAGCTCGCGTTCGAGCTCTTGAACGATCGCCGAAACGCGGGGGTGATGACGATTCGCCAATAGCAGCACGCGCTCGGGGCGAATCAAGATTTCTCTGGGCATGCTGTCGAGAGGCATGCTGAACCGCCGTTCCGATTTGCGCGGGACTCGGTTAGGCCGTAGCCGGTTTCTCGCCGACCACGGAGCGGAAATACTCTACGGTGCGCCGCAGACCTTCGCGTCTATCCACTTTGGGCTCCCAACCCAATCGTGTTCGCGCACGTGTGATGTCGGGCTGCCGCACGCGGGGATCATCTTGCGGCAGAGTTTTGAAAACTATCTCAGAGTGTGCGGCGCACAGGTCGCGAATCTCCTTTGCGAAGTCCAAGATGCTGAGCTCGGTCGGGTTGCCGATGTTCACCGGTTCGGTCTCGTTGGAGTTCAACAACAAATAAATCCCCTCAACTAAATCATCGACGTAACAAAAGGAGCGCGTCTGCGAACCATTGCCAAAAACGGTAATCGGCTCGCCACGCAGCGCCTGACAAACGAACGCCGGCAGGGCGCGGCCGTCGTTGACGCGCATGCGCGGTCCATAGGTGTTGAAGATGCGGACAATGCGCGTCTGAATCCCATGGGTGCGGTGGTAAGCCAAAGTCATGGCTTCGGCGAAACGCTTGGCCTCGTCGTAGACGCCGCGAACCCCGATCGGATTGACGTTGCCCCAGTACGTCTCGGGTTGCGGATGCACGAGCGGATCGCCATAGACCTCGGAGGTCGAGGCGAGCAGAAATCGTGCGCCCTTTTCGCGCGCCAAACCAAGCGCCTTGTGGGTGCCGAGCGAACCGACCTTGAGCGTCTGAATCGGGAATTCGAGGTAGTCGGTCGGACTCGCCGGTGACGCGAAGTGAAGAATTGCGTCGACTCGCCCCGGTACGTGCATGTACTCGGTCACGTCGTGATGAACAAATGCGAACTTGGAGTTACCGAAATGGTGCTCGATGTTCTTCATGCGGCCAGTGAGCAAATTGTCCATGACGGTCACGCGATACCCGCGCCGCAGGAATAGGTCGCAAAGGTGCGAGCCGATGAATCCGGCGCCACCAGTGATCAGAACATGCTTCTCATTCATAGGACGAATCTCTCACGCCGATGCCAAAGTACTCGAAGCCACTCTCGAGGAGCGTTTTCGCGGTGTAGATGTTGCGGCCATCGAAAACGACCGGCGTCTTGAGAAGGGATCGAATCTTCGCGAAGTCGGGCCGACGAAACTCATTCCACTCCGTCACGAGTAGCAGCGCCGAAGCGCCGTCGAGCGCGGCGTACGGCTTGTCGACGATCTCAATGCGACCGCCAAAAACCTGCGACGCGACGCGACGCGCTTCGGGATCGTAGCCGCGCACTTTGGCGCCGTGCTTCAGTAGCACATCGGCGATCGTAATGCTCGGCGCCTCGCGCATGTCATCGGTTTCCGGCTTGAAGGCAAGCCCCCACATACCAAATGTGTGGCCGCGCAAATCGCGACCAAAACGCGCGATCACCTTGTTCGCGAGCACTTCTTTTTGCAGCTCGTTCACTTGATCGACAGCGGCCATGATGCGAAGTTCCAAGTCGTGCTCGCGGGCAAGCGCACTGATCGCGCGCACGTCCTTCGGAAAGCACGAACCGCCGTAGCCAACCCCCGGGAACAAAAAGGAGTAGCCGAGTCGCGAATCCGCGCCGACTCCGCTACGCACCTGCGACACGTCGGCGCCTACCGCGGTGCATAGTCCCGCGATTTCGTTCATGAAACTGATGCGGGTGGCGAGCAGGGCGTTGGACGCGTACTTCGTCATTTCCGCCGAGGCAGTGTCCATCACTAAGAGCGGTTTGCCGGTGCGCAGAAACGGAGCGTACAATTCCCGCATTACCTCGGCAGCTCGTTGGCTGCTGGTACCGACGACGACGCGATCAGGCTTCGTGAAGTCATCGATGGCGGCGCCCTCCTTGAGGAACTCCGGGTTCGAAACAACTTCGAACGGGTGGGAGGTTTCGGCGGCGATGATTTCCGTGACGATCTTGGCGGTTCCGACTGGCACGGTCGATTTGTTAACGATAATGGCGAAGCCGCGCACGGCGCGGCCGATTTGACGGGCAACTTCGCGTACGGCGGTCAAATCGGCTTGGCCGTCGTGGCTCTGTGGTGTGCCGACAGCGATGAAAACGATTTCGGCGTCGCCCACGGCGGGCGCGAGTTCGGTCGTGAACACCAACCGACCTTCGCTCACATTGCGCTGGATGAGATGCTCGAGGCCGGGCTCGTAGATCGGCACTTCGCCGCGGAGCAGAGCGTCGATTTTCGCTCGGTCTTTGTCGACACAACTCACTTGGTGACCGGTGTCGGCGAAGCAAGTGCCCGTAACAAGACCGACGTAGCCGGTGCCGACAACCGCAATTCTCATGTGACTCTCCTCGACCTCACGCTCGACAAGATTCTGGATCGCGACGGATGTGATGGTGACGTCGCTGACGACGCTCGACTGGGTGAGCTCGGAGCGCAAGGTCGCAGCGTGGCAAGCGTCGTTGATGCTTGCACTTCCGGACGACGCACCGAGGAACAAGCGGCGGATTCTAGCAGTTGCCGAAGTGTGACGCGAGATCGAACGCCGGCGCGCTATCGCGAACCACGCGCGCGAAAGTAGTTCGCCGCGCGGAAGAGTGGCGGTGCGGCTCACACGACGCCCCATTGGGGGTGCTCACGCCAACAGAATGGCCTATAATTCGCCGCGCGCCAAAACGTCCGACAATGAAAGCTCACACCCGCGAAGCCGCACGAACGAAACCGAAGGTTGGTGAAGAAATTCAGAACGATAGGCAAATGAAGAAGGAATTGAGTTTCGACGATTTGGGGCTGCGGCCCGAAGTATTGGCGAGTATTCATGCCCTCGGCTACGAGCACCCGACTCCGATTCAACGCTTAGCGATCCCGCGTTTGCTCGACGGACATGATCTGATCGGCAAGGCCGAGACGGGCACCGGGAAGACGCTGGCTTTTTGCGCGCCGGTCATTAGTCACATCGACTGCACACGGGTTTCAATTCAGGCGCTCGTACTCTGTCCGACGCGCGAGCTCGCGCAACAAGTCGAGGAAGTGGCGAATGCAGTTGGTCGGGGGATCGAGTTGCGAACGGCGCTGGTCGTCGGCGGCGTGCACCAAAGTCGACAGTTGGTGAAATTGCGGGCCGGTGCGCAGTTGGTTGTCGGTACGCCAGGACGCGTGCTCGACATGATCAAGGAGAAATATCTCAAGCTCGGATGGTGTCGCAGTGTCGTGCTCGACGAAGCCGATCGCATGCTCGACATGGGTTTCATCGATGAAGTCATGGCGATCATTCATCACGTGCCGAGCGAACGCCACATGATGTTGTTCTCAGCGACAATCCCGCCGCGGCTCGAACAGCTCACGCGCGAGATCATGCACGATCCAATGACGGTTGAGACCCAACGCGGCACAGCGACCGTCAAGAAAATCTCGCAGCACTACGTAGAATTGGGCATTCACGACAAAGAGGCGTTTCTGCGCGATTTGCTAGATCGCTATCCGGAAGACACCTGCATTGTTTTTTGCAATCGCAAACGCGATGTCGTTGAGCTTGATCGAACGTTGTGGGGCCTCGGATACGCGGTCGGTTCGCTGCATGGGGATCAAGAACAAGAGAAGCGTTTCAAGGTGTTCGATGCATTCAAGGCGCGCGAGATCAAGGCGCTGGTCGCAACCGATGTGGCGGCGCGTGGGCTCGATATAGAGCAGGTAACGCGTATCATCAATTTTGATGTGCCAGATGAAGTTGACACCTATGTGCATCGCATCGGCCGGACCGGCCGCGCGGGCGAAGATGGAATCGCGATCGTGCTGGTGACGGCGAAAGATCGCAAGAGCTGGTCGGCAATTGCGGCGGATCCGAAGCTTGAAATCAAGCGCATGGAATGGAAGCGCGGCGCGCATCATGGGCGAGCGGAGCCGACCGCACTCGGCGCTTCGATTACGCTGGGTCGCGATTCACGGCATCGGCGAACGGGCGCAGGTCGCGGAAAGGGCGGTGGCGGAGTCGGTCGCGTGACATCGCCGCCTCCGAAGAAGGGCGCGCCTGGAGGGCGAAGCGCGGCGACACCGAGTGCGGGCCGTGGCGAGCCTGGAGTTGGACGGCGCGTGGACGCACCCGCACGTTCGCCGACGCGGCGCAGCGCAACCTCGAAACCTGCTGCGCCGAGTCGCACGGTCGCGCCGCCAAAGGAAGTCAGTCGGCGGGCCCCCGCGCGACGAACGATCGAACGCGAAGCTGACGGCCCCATCTCCACGCGCGAGGGCGCGCCTCCGCGCGCCGAAGCTCAACGACCTCGCCACTCCGACCGCGGCCAGGTTCAGAGGGAACCGGCGGCGACGGCGCGAGACGATGGCGATCGCAGGAAGCGGCGGGGACGGCGCGGTGGTCGTGGGCGTGTGAACGAGAATCGGGGCCACGGCCCGGGTCGGCGAGATTCTGGCGAGTTCGCTCACGTGTCGGACGACGAGCAACTCTGATCGAAGCTGCGCGGAAGTATTCGTGGAAAGCAGCGGCGGCGGGAACTGCGTTACGTTTGCCGAAGCAGGACGCTACGACAGAACGTGAGTCGGAATTGTTGTTATTGTCGCGGTTCGTTGGAGCCGCGAGTATGTCGCGAGTTTTCTCACTAGATTCAAATCAAGCGCTACGCGCTTTCCGTGTTGCTCCTTCCAATACGGCTCGCCATTCCGACTCGACAATCTGACTCTCAGGCAGACAGCCGAAGCGGTGCAGCCGGTTGGATGGAAAATCCCCGGCTGGAACCGCCGGGGATTTGCATGTTGAGGATGAACCGTCAGGGTTAGTACATGCCGCCGGAAGGCATGCCTGCGCCCGCTTTCGATTCCTTCTCCTCGGGACGCTCGCTGATTACGGCCTCGGTCGTGAGCAGTAGCGCGCCGATGGATGCGGCGTTCTCGAGCGCAGTGCGTGTGACTTTGGTCGGGTCGATGATGCCCGCCTTAATCATGTCGACATACTCGCCCGTGAGCGCGTTGAAGCCCTCGGAGTTCTTGCCTTGCTTCACTCGTTCGCAAACCACGGCGCCGTCGATGCCGGCGTTTTCCGCAATCTGGCGAATCGGTGATTCCAGCGCGCGACGCACGATCTCCAGGCCGATCGCCTCGTCGCCGGAAAGCTTGACGGTATCCAGCGCTTTGCTCGCGCGAATGAGCGCAACGCCGCCACCCGGCACGATGCCCTCTTCTACCGCAGCGCGAGTCGCGTGGAGCGCGTCTTCAACGCGAGCCTTCTTCTCCTTCATCTCGATTTCCGTCGCGGCGCCAACATTGATCTGCGCCACGCCACCCGCGAGTTTCGCCAGGCGCTCCTGGAGTTTTTCGCGGTCGTAGTCGGACGTGGTTTTTTCCATCTCATTGCGAATCTGGCCGATGCGCGCTTGGATGTCCGCCGACTTGCCAGCGCCCTCAATGACCGTTGTATTTTCTTTTTCGACAACGACCTTCTTGGCGCGGCCCAAATCGCTCACGCTGATGTTCTTGAGATCGAGACCCAGATCTTCAAAAATCGCGCGGCCGCCGGTGAGGATCGCGATGTCTTCAAGCATCGCCTTGCGACGATCGCCAAAGCCGGGGGCTTTGATCGCACAGCACGAGAACGTGCCGCGCAGCTTGTTGACAACCAGAGTCGCCAGGGCTTCGCCTTCGACATCTTCCGCGATGATCAAGATCGGTTTTCCGGATTGCGCCACTTTCTCGAGCAGCGGCACCAGATCCTTGATCGAGCTGATTTTCTTCTCGTGCACGAGGATGTACGCGTCCTCGATCACGCACGACATCTCGTCGACGTTCGTGATGAAATGCGGCGAGAGATAGCCTTTATCAACTTGCATTCCCTCAACCCAGTCGACGGTCGTTTCGAGACTCTTGCCTTCTTCGACCGTGATCACGCCGTCTTTGCCGACTTGCTCCATAGCCTCGGCAATCATCTTGCCGATCTCATGGTCATTGTTCGCGGCAATGGTTCCGACCTGGGCGATTTCGTCCTTGCCCTTGATCTTCTTGGACATGTTCTTGAGCTCGCGAATCACTGCGCCGACCGCCGCGTGGATGCCGCGCTGAAGGAGCACGGGATTCGCGCCCGCCGTGACGTTTCGCAGCCCTTCTTCAAAAATCGCCGCCGCCAACACGGTTGCCGTAGTGGTGCCATCGCCTGCGGTGTCAGAAGTCTTCGAAGACACTTCCTTCACCATTTGCGCGCCCATGTTCTCGACGCGATCCTCGAGTTCAATCTCTTTGGCGACCGTGACGCCGTCTTTCGTGACGGTCGGCGCGCCAAAGGACTTCTCAATGATCACGTTGCGGCCGCGGGGACCGAGCGTCACCTGAACGGCGTGCGCCAGTTTCCGCACCCCACGACGCACAGCCTCGCGCGCGTCGTGATCGAAAGTAATGTTCTTAGCACCCATCGCGTTTCTTGCCTTTCTCTTCCTTGTTACCTTGCTCGATCACTTCGTCGCGGTGTGAAGAGTTAATCTTCAACAATCGCGAGAACATCGTCCTCGCTCATGATGAGGTATTCCTCACCCGAGACTTTGATCTCCGTACCAGCGTAGGAAGTGAAGAGGACCCGATCATTTTTCTTAACTTGGAATTTTGCGCGCGCGCCATCCTTCAGGAGTTTGCCCTCGCCGAGCGAAATCACGCGGCCTTCCTTCGGCTTCTCCTTCGCGGTATCCGGCAGCACAATTCCGCCCCGAGTTTTCTCTTCGGCCTCGAGGCGTTTAACCACAATCTTGTCGTTGAGCGGACGAAGATTGAACTTCGCCATGATGCGTCCTTTCCGTTGACACTTCTGAATCGCGACTACTTTGTTTTATCGCGAACCGGCTTGCTCACGCCGCCAACTCACGGCGTTACAAGCGGCTCACAAGGTTTCTAACTATGACTCTGAAACTCACGGGTTCCACAGGCTTCGGCACCACCGCGAAACCGCCCAAATCCAAGACCGCCCGCTCGAGTTCCGCCGAGTACTCGCCGGTAACAACGATGCTCGGCAAGAAAAACTGCAGGTCTCGCATGGTGCGCAACACGTCGAGCCCGGTGAAATCGGGCAGGTTATTGTCGAGTATCAAGAAGTGAACGTCTTCGCCCGAGTTTGTCGCGAGAATTGGGCTGCGGTTTCGCAGAAGTTTCGTCGCCCGGATGATCTGACACGCGCTTGCGGCTTCACCCACAGGCAGAGTAGCAAACCCCTCGAGAGAGAGCAGTGTTGCCATGCTGTCGCGACAGCTCGCGTCGTCGTCCACAACGAGGGCTCGATACTTATTGATCGAAGCACTCAGGACGGACACCGCATGGCTCCTCGAACAACTCGGACGATTGAACCGTCATCCCCCATTCGCGCACGCGGCGATTGGCCGGCTCGCTGAGCAAAGCCCGTTCCGGCTCAATTGGGCGCTCGGGGCGCCCGCCAAAGTGCCTTCGCGATAAACGATTAGCCACATTCGTCGATTCCGGATTCGGAGCCGTCGCTGCCAATAAGGCGGCGACATCACGGCCGACTCCCACCCTCGCTGTCAAACTGACAGCGACCGCGCGTCGACGCCGCAGCGCTGCCCGACTCGCGTGTTGGATGGGCACGCCATGACTCCGGGTGCGCGGAGCGTCACACTCCTACTTACCGATACGTGGTCGGGGAGATTTAACGGTGCGGATGCATTCTGTGGCGCGCACCACGGCCGCTCAACGCGGTTGGTAGTGCTCTTCGGTGATCCCGTACTTATCCATTTTGTTGTAAAGCGTCTGACGTGGAATTGCGAGCTGTTGCGTGACTCGCGACTTATTCCCGCGATGGCGCCGCAACGCATGAAGGATGACGACTTGTTCGCACTCCGCGATGATGTCATTGAAGCCTTGCCGCATTTTCACGCGCAGGTGCAGCCATTCGCCATCTTGGTGTAAGTCTTCGCTATTGAGCACACCGATCGACCGGCGCCGCAATAAAGGCATCAATACGTTGCGAGAGAGCGTCCGACCGTCTCCACATTGCACGATTGCTCGCGCCAACACATTGCGAAGCTCTTGCACATTGCCAGGCCAATCATGCCGCTCGAGCTCAAGCAACGCACCGTCCGTGATCTCAACTTTCTTGCGCCCGGAGTCAGCAGCCAAGTCGGCGAGCACACGCTCGGCAAGCAGCAATAGGTCCGCCTTGCGATCTCGCAACGACGGCACTTCGAGACTGAACACATTCAAGCGAAAGTACAAATCCTCGCGAAACTGGCCGGCCTGAACGAGCTGTTCGAGATTCGCGCGCGTGCTCGCAATGATTTGCACATCGATCGGAACCGGCTGGCTGGCACCGACGGGACGAACGACTTGCTCCTGCAAGACTCGCAGGATCTTCTGCTGCATCTCCAGCGACATGTCCGAAAGTTCATCGAGAAACAGCGTACCGCCATCCGCTCGTTCGAAGATGCCCTTGTAGTCTTGATCGGCGCCGGAAAACGCGCCACGGCGATGACCGAACAGCTCGCTCTCGAGTAGTGTCGCGGTGACAGCGCCGCAAGCAAGCGCTTGAAATGGTCCGCCGCGCCGATTCCCTGCTTTATGCAGCGCGCGCGCAACCAATTCCTTACCGCTGCCGGTCTCACCGCGCACGATCACGCACAATTGCGAATTCTTGATGCGCTCGATCGTTTCGAAGAGTCGGTGCATGGGCGAGCTGCGGGACACCATGCCGTGATATTCGATGACCGGTCCGGCGTCGTGAACGGCGCCGCTGGCCGGCACCGGCGCAACGACCGGTACCTCCGCGCCGGCCGCAAGTCGCTCGATGAGCGCCAGCCGTCGCAAGTGCACGCTTGCGCGGAGCAACGCGTCTTCGAGTTCCACGGCGATGCCGTTCGGCGCGGCTTCGTGTCCGGGCTGTAACTCGACGACGAGCAACAACCGTTCGTGTTCAATCCAGCGATCCGAAAAGCAGAGTGCAGGTCGCGCGAATCCGTTGATCACTCCATCTCGAAACGCCAAACCCTCACTTTGAGCGGCGCCCCAAAGATCAAAATCCAGCAAATACTCGGCGTTCTCGATTTCCGAGCCATCGACATTGAGCGCAGCAAAGAGACGGTGCACGCCGCCCGCTTCGTGCGGCTGCGACGCGTCTGAATCGGATGCCGCACTCCGCGCCGGCACGACTAATACGAGGCCCCGCGTTGCTGGCACGAGCGCCAGTAGGCGCGCGAGCAGCTCTTTGGCCGCGACCTCTAGACTCTCGGTCCTGTCGCTAAAACCAAGAAGCTGCGCCGCCGAGGAATTTTGCGTCAATGATGTCGGCGGCACAAACATCGCTCGTGACACTCTCTTGCGTAGTCATGGCGGCGTCGAGTGCTGGGTATCGCGCCCATTCTCATCGTCTCGTACACGTATCGAGAAGCCCGCACTGCAAGCGACATCGCTGCCGAGAACCCGGAATCCTTTTCATTTGAAAAGGCGGGACGCATACTCAGCCGCTGCGGTGCGAACCGTTCTACACTTTGACGACGCGCCTGTCAGGCGCGGCGCGACCCGACGACCGAAACCCGCGATTCCATCTTCGGCAACGCAGCGGTGAAAAGACGATAGGCGAACGACTCGAGTCATGCAAGAAATCTCGAATTCAGGACTTCCAGTCGCGAATCGTCCATCCGCTCGGACTCGAGTCGGTTCTCTCCCGCTTGCCATCGCCGCGACGTGGCTACTCTCGTTCGCCAACGCACAGGCTCTTCCAAACGGCGAGGTCGAGACTTTGATCGAACAACTCGGAAACCAAGTCTGGATTGAACGCGAGGAAGCGACGCAGCGGCTATTGGCGCTGGGTCGAGACGCGGTCGTTGAGCTGCGTCGTCGCCAAACGCATCCCAACCCGGAGATTCGCACGCGTGTCGAGTGGTTATTGGAAGTAGTCGATCCACCGGTGCACACGGTCGTTCTGCTGCGTCTCGACGGTGCGCTCACGGCAGGCGTCGACCGGCTCGAGCCATTAGTCGCGACCGAGTGGCTAACTCTGGATGTTGTCGGCAGCGATGCCGAGGCGAGCGGTACAACGCTCAACGCGACGAATGTCGCGATGACCCATCTTAGTATCGGCGTGCGGGACGCACGCAATCCGCCGACGTTGACAATTGCATTCGATGGCGACGCCGCACCACCGCGCGTCGAACGCAGTCTTTCTCGTGGCCAAGTCGTCGTCTTGCGCGAAGAGCAACTCGTCGAAGTGAGAAACGTCGATTCTCAGTTGCTACGCCGAGCCGCGGCTGGCGTTTGGCTCTTGTTGTTGAGTGACGCGCGCCGACTTTGCGAACCGCGCGCACCCGATTCGACGCCCGTCGACTTAGCGAGTGCGACGGACATCGTGCGTGAGCGTTTGTGCGCGCTGAGTTGCGACGCAGACTCCACTAGCGCTGCGCTCGCACTCGCGGCCGTCGCGCAGTGGGGTGATGCAAGTTTGCTCGCGAAATTGCGCGCGGTCGTCCCGGCGCCCACGCTCGAATGGGATCATCACATCGCGCAGTTGCGCGGTCCGGATTCGAGTCAGTCGCGGGCCGCGCTCGAGCGCTGGTTCGCAAGCCGTTCTCCCGAGGAACTCAGCGAGCCGCTGACCATTCGAGTCGCGCTTGCGCTGACACCGGACGGTTTCGCGCCGGCCGCGCAACTCGTCGCGGAACGGATCGCCACGCTGGGATTCTGGGGTATGCATAAGGCGGTGCACGCGCTAACGCGCTGCGTAGCGAACAATTCGGCGTCGCCCGAATTGCGTGAGACCGTGTTGGCGAGCCTTTGCGATGTCGAAGTGCTGCCGACCCTGCCGTGGTTCGCCGATGAGGGCACTACCGTGTTGCTGCGCGAGCTAGAGCAGCGTGTGCCGACGGATGTTTTCTTGCGAAACACCCTTGCGCTGCTCGAGAAGTCCCCCGGACAAAACCCCTCCACCGCGGCGATGGGGAAGGGCCTGCTCGCGGCGCTCGCGCGCGCCGCGCAGCGCGAACCGACGCGCGTCCGCGAATTTTTGCCGACCTTGTTTGCGCTGCTCGCAACCCGCGAATGTCAGGAGCAGGCATTTTGCTTGGTGCGAGCGGAGCACTTGCGAAGTCCGCTCGCACAGGAAGATTGGCAACGGTTCCTCGCTGCGCTTGAGCAGATCTATCAAGACGGCCAGTCCGCCGTGCTCTCACGACTCGATCCGCTGTTACACGATTGGTTGCGGTCAGGTCGACTCGCGAAGGCGGAGGAACATAGCCTCTGGCTCGTGCGGATTCGCGCGCTGGCAAAGGCGTTCAATCGCCAGCAGATAGAGGTCGACCTGGTGAGTCGCTTTGGCGAGCTCGAAACGCCGAGCCCTGCTGGCAAGATCGACGAAGCGGCGTGGCAAGCCCGCGCCGAACAATGGCGAACCCGGCTCGAGCGCGAAACGGACGAGCAAAATGGAGTCGGAACGGACGCGACGAGTTTCGTTTCTTTGACGAGCGCGTTGTTTCGCATCGACGAGCAAGCTGGCGAGGCGGTTCTGGTTCGATTTACGAGTGATCGCTGCGCCCTAGGTCAGAGCATCTTGCGCACCGCGGAAGACGGCATGGATCGAACATTGCGCGTCGAAGAGACCGCCACTATTCGCGGCAAGAAGAAACTCTATCGCGCAACTGGATTCTTGGGTGCTCAACTCTACATGCGGATGCCGGTGCTCGCCGCACGCTTTCCGCCTTCAGGTGTCGAGCGAAGATTCTTGATCTCGGACAACGAGTTCGGACCACGCATACCGAGCCGCATGGCTCGCATCGAATACAAGGAGCTGCTGGTTCTCGACGACGCGCCGCAGGATTCGTTCCACGACTGGCCGGATCTTTTGGCCTGGTTGGTCGCTGGTTCAGCGAGCGACGATCTAGAAGTTGCGACGAGTTGTACGAATGTCATCGGTCAACTGCGACTCCGCGAGGCGTTGCCCAACCTGCGCGCACGCTTCGCAACCAATCCGCAAACGGATCTCGCCACGAGTCTGTACTTGCTCGGCGATGCGACAGGTCGAGATGTTCTGCTCGCCGAGTTGCGCACCGAAAAGGCGACTGTCCTCCCGACGTTGGCAATCCTTATCCGCGCGGGAGAGCGGGAGGCTATCGACTTGGCGCTGCAATGGCTCGCGGCACCGCCGGCGATGCTGCGTTATCAGGGAGCGCAGATTCTGCGGAATTTGGATGAAACGAGTCAATTGCGTCCAGAATTGGTCGAACTCGATCGCTGGCTTGCGGCGCTGATCGCGTCGCTGGAACAGGCCAACAATCATCTCCTCGCGTGCGCATTGCTCCAGCGACTTTCCGGAATGAATTTTGGCTACGCGGAGACTTTTCGCGAAACAGATCAGAAAGTTCGCGAAGAAGCGCAGGCACAAGTGATCGAAAAGTGGCGAAGCTGGTATCGGCAGCGACCCAAGTAGTGCCGCCTCAACATCGAACCCTGGCGTTCGAGAGCGCGGCCGACGAGTTCAAAAGTGACAATCTTTGCCAACTCGACAAGCGGCCGAATCGCCGCGCTTTAACGGCCGGGCGTCGGCTCAAGATGAGCATCCGCCGCGACCGATATTCCACTTAGTTTGGTGGTCGATTTGTTACGCGCGAAGGCTGAGATCAGAGTGTCGGGTCGGCGCAGCACGCAGCCCGCGAGCGCAACCATCGTCGTGTTGACTGCCATCGCCCTGCTATGAAGAAGCGGCGGGAAACTGCCCCGTCTTCGCATCCACACCGAGGGGGAACTTCGATGTGGGAGGAGTCCGCTCATTTCAGCCAAGGAAGTCGGCCTGGAGACCTACTTCCGGGACATCAATCGGTATCCGTTGCTTAAGAAGGAAGAAGAGCGCGAGCTCGCCGTCCAAGTCAAGCAGGGAGACCCCGAGGCCCGGGAGCGACTGGCCAGATGCAATTTGCGGCTAGTCGTCAGTATCGCCAAGAACTACGTCGATCGTGGTCTGTCGCTATTGGACCTGATCGAAGAGGGGAATCTCGGCTTACTGAAAGCAGTTGAGCGTTTTGACCCCGCCGAGGAGTGTCGGTTTAGCACCTACGCAACCTGGTGGATCAAGCAATCGATCAAGCGCGCGCTCATTGACACCGTCAAAGCGGTGCGTATTCCGTCCTACATGGTCGAGACAATCTCGAAATGGAAGAAAGCCTCCGCAGAACTCGCGATCCGGCTTGGTCGTCCGCCGATGTTTCACGAAGTCGCTGAAGCGATGAATATTCCCCTCGAAAACACCGGAATCATCCAATCCGCGATCCACGCTTCAAACTCCGCGAGTCAGACAATCTCGATCGAGAACATGTGGACGCTCTCCGACATTCTTGAAGACAAGAATCAAGTGAGTCCGCATCAAGTGTTGGCGATGAGTCTTGAAGTCGAGACGGTCGAGGGTTTGCTTTCGCAACTTGAGGAGCGCGACGCTCGCATCCTGCGCATGCGATACGGTCTCGACACCGGTGACCCGCTCACGCTGAAGGAGATTGGCGAGCGCGTCAATTTATCCCGCGAGCGCGTTCGACAAATCGAGAACGAAGCTCTCAAAAAGCTATATGCCATTCTCACGGGTGTGAGTGCCGTCGACGAGGTACCCGAACTCGCGGCGGAAGCGGAAGAGTTGGAAGAAGTCTAGTTCGCAGATGACTCGCAGGCGTCGGCGCTTCAAACCGTCGGCGCTTACGAGTTGAATGCGTTGCACGACCAATTGCGGTCAGTCTTCAGCCAGTTAGAATCCCGTACCTTCGTCGATTGAGTCTTGCGCGTGGTGGTTTCGACCGCGGCATTTGACTCGTGTCCAAGCGAAAGCGCGGGTCGCATGATCGAGATTCGTGACTATATTCGCGAGATTGCGGACTTCCCGAAACCAGGCATCCGCTTCAAAGACATTTCTCCGTTGTTGCGGGACTCGGCGGCATTCGCGCATTGTGTCGATCTGCTCGTCGCTCAAGCGCGAGTCGTACGATTCGATCTCATTCTTGCGCCCGAATCTCGCGGCTTTATTTTTGGCGCCGCGCTTGCCGCGCGACTCGGCTGCGGTTTCGTGCCCGTGCGCAAGCCGGGCAAACTTCCTTATCAGACTTTGCAAGTGGAGTATGCGCTGGAGTACGGGACCGACGTGTTGCAGATGCATGTCGATGCCGTTTATCCGGGTCAGCGAGTGCTGTTGGTCGACGATGTGCTTGCGACCGGTGGAACAATGTCGGCTTGCGCAGAACTCGTCGAGCAAAGTGACGGCGTCGTCGCCGCGTGTCAGTTCCTGATCGAACTCAAATTTTTAGAGGGCCGCCGCCGCCTCAAGGACTATCAAGTCGCCGCGTTGATCGACGCGTAGTTGCTCGGAAACATGCGGCGCTCAATAAGCTCAATGAGTATGTGAATGATCTTGATGTGCAACTCTTGCACGCGATCGGCGTAAGCGCCGGCGAGCGCGCAGATCTCGATGTCCGCGAGTTTGCCGAGCGGGGAAGCGGCCTTGCCAGTGAGGGCGATGACTTTCATGCCGATGCCACGCGCACACTCAGCGGCCTTGAGAACGTTTTCGCTAGTCCCGCTCGTGCTGATAGCGACCAACACATCCGATGGTCGGCCGTGCGCCGACACGAATCGTGCGAACACCTCCGAGTAGCCATAGTCGTTCGCGACGCAGCTCAGGTAACCAGGATCACTGATCGCAAGCGCTCGCAGCGGCTTACGGTTCGCGCGAAATCGGCCTGTTAGTTCTTCGGCGAAATGCATCGCGTCGCACATCGATCCGCCATTGCCGCAGCTCAGGACCAGCCCACCGCGCGCGAGCGTGGCGGCCAGCAGATCGCTCGCCGCTTCGATGGCCCGTAAGTTCGATTCGGATGCCATCAATGCCGCCAAGTGCGCGGCAGCGCTCGTTAGAACGTTGTTGATGACATCGCGACTCGCTGTCACGCATGGCTCCTTCCCAGGCACGAATTGTTGCGACGTTTCGCACGTCGATCTGGGTCCTACTGCAGAATTACGGCGCTCTCGTCGAGCAAGGGTCGCACGGCGAATGTCATGAGCGCACGATTCGAGCCCTCGCCGACTCGCGTTACGAATAGGTCGTTGTGATGTCGAGCGAGACCAAATTCGTCCAAGCAGGCGACGCCTCCGCAAATCTCCATGGCCTCCACCAGCAGATGGGACGCGGCTCGGGAGCAATCGATTTTGACCTTCGCCGCTTGCTCGCGCACGGTCTTGCCTTGATCCTGTAGCTTCACAAGATGCAACAACCAAGTGAGGTTGCGCTCCAGGACTATGTCCATTTCGAGCACGACATCTTGCACGCGTTGAAATCGTGCGATCGCTTGCGGCCCGAACTGTTGGCGTTCTTGCACGTAGCTCCGGACTTTGTCGAGCGCAAATGCGAGCGACGACAGCGCGAGGCTGGCAATGAAGAGCCGCCCGCCGTTGAGCGTCGTCACCATCACGCGAAAGCCATCGTTGAGGTGGCCGACGATGGCGTCCTCGCCAACACGCACGTTGTCGAATGAAATTGAGCCCGTCGACGATTGCTTCCAGCAGGTCTTCCCCGACATCTCTCCGTAGGTGACGCCAGCTTGGTTCATGCCGACAATGAAACACGTCGATCGGTGGCCGTTGGCGCCGGTTGGATCGGTCAGCGCGTGCACGACGACATGACTGGCCCACGCGGCATTTGTCGACCAGCATTTCTCGCCGCGGATGACCCACTGCGAACCCTGGCGCTGCGCGACGACTTCGGGATTGGCAGCGTCCGATCCACGACCGGGCTCGGACAAGCCGAACACGATCATCCGGCGGCCGGCGGCAAGGTCCGGCAAGTGCGCGGCCTTTTGCGCTGCGCTCCCGAACCGCTCCAACGGCTTGGTGCCGAGTGAAACCGCCGCACCCGGCGTGATCGCAACCGAGTGACTGAAGTAACCGAGTGCCAATCCCATCATCACGAGTTCGGTCATTGCTCCGCCCTGGCCGCCGTACTCCTCGGCGACCGAAATCCCAAATAGTCCGACTTCGCCCATGCGGCGCAGAATGCTGGGAGGCAGCAGGCCGCCGTCTCGTTCCCATTCCAAAACGTGCGGCGCGACTTCGGAATCGGCGAATTCCACTAGTGATTTGTAAAACGCGAAACGCTCATCATCGATGAGCGAACTCAAGTAGGTGTCGATGCGTCTCATGACTCTTCATTGACCTTTGTGTGGATGCGAACGACGACTTGGACCAAATGTCTCGGCCAGGACAGTAACAAGCGACACAGATCCTGACAAAGGGTCCTCGAGCCGCCGAGGCGTCAGGCGCCAAACTGAAGCTGGTGTAGGCGCGCATAGATTCCGCCTTTCGCCAGCAGCTCGGCGTGCCGACCTTGCTCTCTAAGTTCCCCATGATGAAAGACTAAAATGCGATCCGCGGTGCGGATCGTCGACAGTCGATGGGCGATGATCACGCTGGTACGGTTTCGCGTCAGGCGGTTGAGAGCCTCGCGAATCAACGTCTCGGTCTCCGTGTCGATATGACTCGTGGCTTCGTCGAGCACAAGGACCTCCGGGTCACCCGCGAGCGCACGAGCGAAAGAAAGCAGCTGGCGTTCACCGGATGAGATGGATCGTCCGCGCTCCGCCATGCGCGTCTTGAACTGAGCCGGCAATCGGTCGATGACCGGCAACGCGTTCGAGTGTTCCGCCGCCGCTTTGATCACGTCATCGCCGAGCCCGCGATCGAGATCGATGTTCTCGCGCACGTCGCGGCTAAAAATGGACACATCTTGCAGCACTAATCCGAAACGCGCTCGGTGGGCCGACAATGCAGTCTCGCGAATGTCCTTGCCATCGACGAGCACGCGGCCGTGCGTTGGATCATGAAAACGCAGCAACAAGTTGACGATCGTGCTCTTACCGGCGCCGGTCGCACCAACTAACGCAACCGTTTCGCCACGACGAATCTCAAATGACACATCCCGCAATACGGGTTGCTGGCCGTCGTAGCTGAAATTCACACCCTCGAAGCGAATCGCGTCCTTGAACGCCGGCGCGGGCGCCGCCGCGCCTTGCTCCGAGATCGCGTGATCGTCGTCCAGGAGTCCGAAAATGCGTTCTGAGGCAGCCATGGCGGCTTGCAAGATGTTGTACTTCTCCGCCAGTTCGCGCATTGGCACAAAAAACTTGTTGAGATAAGTCCAAAACAGAAAGAACTCGCCGAAAGTCGTGACACCCTCCGAGAGCAAGTCGCTCGACCAAAACAACACTAACGCCAATGCCACAGTCGCCAGAATTTCCACGGCCGGGAAAAAGATCGCATACCAAAACACCGAACCTAGAAACGCTTCCAAATAGCCGGCGTTGATCTCGCTGTACCCGTTGGCACGTTCCTCTTCGCGCCGGCAGATTTGAATGATGTCGAGCCCGATGATCGACTCTTGCGTATACGCATTGAGATGCGCCAAGCGGCGGCGAATCTCGCGATAGTGTCGACGCGCATAGTATCGAAATAGCAGCGTGACGCCGATCAAGAGCGGCGTCACTGACAATGCCACGAGCGCAAGTGACAAGTTGTAGTAGCAAAGGAGGGCCACCACGCCGACGAGCGTCAACAGATCACCAAGAAAAGTCACGAGTCCCGAAGTGAACAGTTCATTCAAGGCCTCGACGTCCGAAGTCACGCGCGTAACGAGTCGTCCAACCGGTTGCTTCTGATAGAAACTCACCGCTTGACGCTGCAGATGGGAAAACACCTGCATCCGAAGATCGCGCATCACATTCTGCCCGGTCAGGTTCATCACCCAAGTTTGTGCGTAGCGCGCCAAGAATTGGAGCACGAGCACGACGGCATAGATCGCGACGATGCCCCAGAGCCAGCCGTATTTAGCGGGGGCGTCGGCGACGCCGCTGCTCGCATCGGAAAAGCCGAACAGACTTGAAAACCAACCGGCGCTGCGCGGCAGCTCGTTGCCGTTCGGCGCCAAGGGCCCGTCGATCGCTTCCTTCACGAAGATCGGTGTCAACAGCGACAATGCGGTCGAGATGAAAATCAGCCCAAGTGACAGCGAGACTTGGCGCCAGTACGGTCGCACATAACTCAGGAGTCGCGCGCCGAGTCGTCGATCAAATGGCTTATCGAGCGCGTCTTCGCTGTGAAAGTCATCGACGACTTTGGTGGCCCCGGCAGTTGCTTGCGAGCTTCGCGCGCTCATAGCTGCTCCAGCTCGTCTTTAAGACACTGTTTTCGGTACAGCTCTGCATATTTGCCGCCGCGCGCTACGAGCGCTTCGTGCGAGCCGCGTTCGATGATCCGCCCGTCGTCGAGTACGAGGATTTCCGTCGCATGTCGCAGCGTGGAGAGTCGGTGGCTGGTGATGACGACGGTCTGACCGACCGTGCCGCTCTTGAGTCCACCGAGTATCGCCTGTTCGGTCGTTGCATCGACGGCCGACAATACGTCGTCGAGTAGCAAGATACGCGGCCGCGTGAGCAGTGCTCGAGCGAGCGCGATACGCTGCTTCTGGCCGCCAGACAACGTGATGCCGCGCTCGCCGACACGTTGCTCGTATCCGTTTGGAAAGGACATGATTTCGTCGTGCATCGCAACCAGCCGCGCCACTTCGCGGATCGCTTCCGGCGTCGCGTCACTGGCGCCAAACGCGATGTTTCGCGCAATCGTCGTCGAGAACAAGAATGCTTCTTGGGGGACATAGCCAATCCCGCGTCGCAAGTTCGCGAGCGGAATCCGCTCGATCGGCTGATTGTCGATCGAGATTTCGCCGGAGTCGGCGCGATAGATGCGAGGGATCAACTGCAGCAATGACGTCTTGCCCGCGCCGGTGGCGCCGACCACGCCCAGCGTACCACCGGCCGGCAGTGTGAAGCTGATGTCACTCAACGCGCGCTGGTCGGAATGAAAGCCGAAACTCACAGACTTGAAGATCAGCGCACCATCGCCAATGACGGCCTTTGGATCGGCCAGCGTGTCGTCGATCTGCGGCCGCACCCGCAGGATTTCGTTGAGACGTTTGGCGCTCGCCGCTCCGCGCTGGAAGAGAGTCATCACCCAGCCGAGTGCAATCATCGGCCAGATCAACAGCAACTGGCAGCCCTTGAACTCGGCGAACTCGGCCAGGCTGATGGTGCCTTCGAGAATCTCGCCGCCACCGAGCGCGAGCAACGCCAACACCAACAAGTCGCCAAACAACCACAACAACGCGGCCGTCCATGCGCGCAAACCCGCGAGTCGCATGTTTTGCAGGAAATAAGCGTCCGAGAACTTGCGCATACGCGCGATCTCGCTCGCTTCGCGCACGAAAGACTTCACGACGCGGATGTTGGAGAAATTCTCTTGTGCATGCACGCTCAAGTCAGCAAGTCGCTCCTGAGCTTTGGTGGATTCGCGATACACGCGCGGGCCGAGCATGCGCATGACGACTGTCAGTAAAGCGAGTGGAATGAGCGACAGGAGAGTAAGCCGTACGCTGACGGACAACATGACCGACATGGCGAATACGAACGTGCAAAGCGTGTTGGTGGAGTACATGATGCCGGGGCCGATGGTCGTGCGCACCGCATCGATGTCACTCGTGAAACGCGTCATCAGGTCGCCCGTATGAAAATGCGTGAGCGAACGAGCGTCCATCGCTTCGACGTGCCGAAAAAGCTGATTGCGGAGTTTAAACTCTATCTCGCGCGACGCGCCGATCATCACCTGGCGCATCCAGAAGGCGGTGACGCCGCGCAACAAGACAGCGCCAACCATGGCGAGTGCGAACGCCGAAACGAGATCGGACCGCTCGCCCGTTTCGAGGCACGCAATCGCCAGCCCCACTAGCTTGGGAACGGCGACCTGAAACGCGCTGGTCAGCACGACCAACAGCATTCCCAGCAGGTAGCTCCCGGCTTCCGGACGCAAATGCGGGCGAAGAAATGCAAAATCCGCCAGGCGAAACACGGCGCTTCTCGTTCATTGCGGCTTGGAGTCCGCGCAAAAATAACTTCGCATTTTGAGGCGGATCTCACACAGATCCCCGCTCGCGGCTCATCCGGCGCTGCACCGGCCAGGCTTGCGCAGAATCGGGCTCAATCGCCGCGAACGGACCTACGTCAGACCTCGACCTCCAAGTGTAAAGTTAATTTTGCGCGGACCCTTGGGATGTTGCTGGGCGAAGTCGCAGTCAAAAGCATTCTGTTGAACGCCAGCAGTCGTGAGTGACTCTGCAACAAACATGGACAGGTCGCAAGCGATGCTCACCCAAGCAAACGTCGGCATATGGCCTTGCTCGTAACGGGTCGACGTCGAGTAGAATGCCCGCGCCGCATTGAAACAGATCGGGTCCGCAGAGTGACCAAGAACACGCCGCGCACTTGCGCGATGTTGTTACCTCGTCGTGAGGACATCGAGCGCTTCCGTTTACCCGCGCGTTTCGAACTCGCCACCGCCCTCGTGCGGATCGGCCGTACCGACGAAAACGAGATTCATCTCGCTGCCGTCGCCTCAATTTCACGACGTCACGCATTGCTCGAGCGCGTGCGCAATCGTTGGCTCGTGAGGAATTTGAGCGAGACGAATCCAATCCGCGTCAATGGACGCGTCGTCTCAGATCTCGAGCTGCGCCGCGGCGACATACTCCAAGTCGGTGAAGTTGTTTTCAGTTTTGTCGACGAGGATCGGGCGGCATCGACGCTGTTGATGATCGAGAAGGATCTACAAACGCCGTTTCCGCCGCCGACGACGCGTTCTTCTCCAACGCGAATGCTGCGCGAGTTAGTGAGCGGAATCCTCAGTTTCCTGGAGTGCGCGTCGCCGCTGCGCACCGAGGCCGAGGTTCAGTCGAGCTTGCTCGATACGTTGAAACTGTTGTTGGCAGGTGACGTCATGCTGTTCGCGTCGATCGTGAACGGTCGCGTGTCGCAGTTGATCGGCACGGGCCAGGCGCTTTATAGCGCCTCGTTGCTTGAGCGCTGTTTGGAACGCGGCACGAGTATGCTGTGGCACGCCGAGTCGGTCGCGCCCACAGAGTCGTCCGCCAGTGAGTTCGATATCACCAGTGCGCTGTGCGTGCCGATCGGCAGTGCTCCTCACATGAGTGGAATCGTCTACCTGCATCGCTGCGGCGCGAAGCAATACACGCTGCGTGACTTGGATGCCGCGCGCGCAATTGCAAGGGTTGCGCAGGTCGTGTTGGCCAATCTACGATTGCGAGAAACGGCGACCGAACTCGAGGCGCCGAGTTGATCGTCGACGGCGCAGGGTTATTCCGGCGGCTTTGACTGCGGCTGTTTGAGTTTCGTTCGCTGGTTCGCAAACCAGGCCGAATATCTGTCGTCCTGGCGGAGCGCAAGCAAGTCGCCATCGTTTTCCAACATTTGCATCGACACGCCACGTTTCTCGAGGGCGGTTTCGAGCGCTTTATAGGCATCGTCGAGTCGGCCGGTCAGCGCGTGTGCACAAGCCAAATTGTAGTAAAGCACCGCGATCTCCTCCTGCAACGCTTGGCGAACCTGCGTCGTGACGATCGCTACCAAATCCTCAAGTAGCACAATTCGTTGTTCATAGTGCCGAGTGGCGAGTGGATATTCCGCGGTGCGATAGTAGATCTCCGCGAGTCGCGCATGTGCCTCTAGGAGACTTGGTATCGCCGCGCCTTCCGAATGTTCGCGCGCAAGGAGCGCCTGTGCCGCTGTTATCTCTTTTTCGACAAAACTGCGATCACCGAACCGTGCGAGCAAGAAACCGAGTTCTTGTTCGAGCCACTCCTCGATCAAGAAATCATCGAGTAAGCCTCTCAACACCGGCAGAATCGAGGCGTCGGAAACATCGCCCAGCGCCTGTGCCGATCGCAGTCGCAAATCGATGGCGAAATTCTCGTCCTGCAAGATTCTCAGCAATGCGTCGCGTACGTACGGCGCTAGATCGGCGAGGTCTTTAAACTGCCCGAGATAGCGAATGCCTCCTTCGGTTTTGAGCGAATTCTCCAGACGACGCCGTACCCAAGCCGACGCGAATTCGGGGAGCAGCGACTTCGCGCTGTCTTCCTTTGCCTCCTTGGCGATCCTGGCGAAGGCCTGACCACCGAATTTCATAATTGACTCGAGTAACGCACGATCGCCCGCGCACCATTTGCGATAGAGCACTTCTGGCGTCGAGGGAGAATCGTCGAGTCGGGTTCGAGTGGGCGCCGCTGGGTTCTGTTCCGCGGCTGGCCCCGCGAAGGCGTGCTCGGACCCCCCAAAGTGGAAGCATAAAATTATTAATAGTAACGACTTAGCTGGAATGTTAACGCGAACAGGGCGGCCCACCTTGTATGGAGGGTAGCTAATGTACGCGCAGTTTTCCTGCGCGTTTTTCGTTTCTATTCTCATTCTTCTCGAAGTTTCCGGCTGTAAGTTCTTGCCGTGTAAACAACTACGTTGCTTGCGCACGAGCGCTACTGCGCCTTCACCCGCTCCAACACTGCGCCGTAGCCACCATCGCCCCGATCCTCTCCCGGCAACAAGTGTTGCTCAGCGATGAGGCGGGCGGCTCGCTCCTGACGCATGAAATCCGCGACCGCTTCTTCGTTTTCGGCCGGCTCAATCGAACAAGTTGTGTAAAGCAAATGCCCGCTCGGCTCAAGGTGTCGGAACGCCGCGCTCAAGAGCCGTCGCTGCAATCGGTGGAGCGGCCGAAGCACCTCGGGCACAAATCGCCACCGTGCTTCATGACGGCGTCCAAGCACTCCAGTGTTCGAGCACGGCGCGTCGACCAACACTTGGTTGAACGTCTCCGGAATTTTCAGGCGATCCGGATCATTCGGCACGACCAAACATCGGATGTTGGCGGCGTCGAGCCGAAGTCGAGACAAGTTCTCCGCGACTAATCGCAATTTGTCATCACTGAGGTCACACGCGAGCGCACGCGCAACCGAACCGCGATCGAGTAAGCCCGCAAGTTTTCCACCCGGCGCCGCGCACAGATCGAGCAGCGTCGCCGCGTCGCGCTCTGGCATCATGAGCGACAGTCGTCTGGCATTGACGTCTTGAACCCAGAATTCACCGCCCGCATAGCCGGGCAGGTTCTCGATCGGACCACTACTGCGAAGCTCGAGCATACGGTGCGACAACAACTCCGAGACATCATTGCCGGCCGCCACGAGCCGCCCAGCGAAATCTGCCGCATCGCAATCGGCGCGTAGTGCTAGGTACGTCGGTGGCGGTGCGGAATTATTCCAGGTCATCATCTCGCTGACTCGAACCTCGTCGTAGCGTTCGAGCCAAATGCGAATCATCTCCGGCGGGTGCGAGTACTTCACGGCGAGATGCTGGTGAAGGTGCACGTTCCGCGCCGGCATGTTCAACTTTGGAATTCGCGCCCAGGCGTCGCGCACTCTCACAGTCTCGCAATCGCCGAGCTGCGCCGTCTCGACCGGCTCGTGTGTTATTTCTCGGGTCGCGCGTCGCAGCACGGCGTTCAACAGACCGGAGGACTTTTGTAACTGCTGCGCGCGCGCGCCACGCTGGGTCATCAGAAACTGAAAGGCGTTGACGGTTTCGCTCACGACCGCGTGCGCCGGCGTGCGGAGATAGATGTGTTGGTAGAGCCCCAACGCAACCGCATCGCGCAAGAGCCGATCGTAATGCTCCAAACCGCGTTGCAAAAAGTGTTCAGAGATCGCCTTCAGCGTGTAACGCGCTTTCACGATGCCGTAGCACAATTCTTCGACGAAGCGCCGATCGCGCGGCTCGAGTTTCGAGCTCCGACGGAGTTCCTGTAGCAGCGTTTCCATGTAGACCGTGCGCTGCTGATCCCATTCCTCAAGCAGCGCGAGAGCGATGGCGCGCGCATCCGATATTTGAGCAATCGCCAGCGCGGGTGGCACGGTGAGGGGTTTCGATTCCACGAGTTTCGATTCTTACGGCGCTAAAGCTTGTTCCGGCGCATGCAGTCGATCGCCGACTCGCATCGCAGCGCCTCGAAGAAATTCGGCAACCGACAGACTGCGCCGACCCGCACGTTGGAGCTGTTGGATCGAGACAGAGTTTTCGCCGTGCTCGCCGCACGCGACGATGATGCCGGTCGCATCCAGGGCGCGGATTGTACCGGGTCGAAGCCTGGTACTGTTCGGAGCGATCACAAGCCGGTCGACAAAAAGCTGACTCGGTGGGCTCGTCTCGGATTGGGCAGTCCAGCACGTGAACGATCGCGGCCAGGGTTTAAACGCACGGACGTGATTTACAAGTTGGGCGGACGTCGCGGACCAGTTCAACCAGCCTTCCGGTTTTTGAATTCGTGGGGCGAAAGTCGCCAGCGACTCCGTCTGGGGTACCAACGGCACCGAACCCGCAAGCAATCGGTCCATCCACTCCGCGAGAAGTCCTGCTCCCAGGTTCGACACCTGTCTTTCAAGCGACTCGGCGTCGTCTTCGATTGCGGAGTCGTACTCCCGAGTCGCGACCACTGGACCGGCGTCGAGAGCTCGCACCATGCGCAGCAGCGTCACACCGAACTTCATATCTCCGGCCAGAATAGCTCGCTGGATCGGCGCGGCTCCGCGCCAACGCGGCAACACGGATCCGTGGAGATTGTAGGCGTGCTGCTGGAGCATGTTCAGAAACTTGGTCGGGAGCATAAGCCGAAAGTCGCACACGATGGCGATTTCCGTCCGTGTCGAGCGAACGAGCGCCTCGCCGACCTCACCGCGCAAAGTCTCGACCTCGATGATCGGAAGTTGATAGCGCTTCGCCAGCGACTTGACGGGTGTCTCTCGACGCGCACCGGCACGTCCACCGACTTGATCCGGCAAGGTCACGACCTGCACCGCTTGCGGGCGGTCGCGCGCGAGCCATTCGAGCGCGGGAACGGCGAAACTACCGGAGCCGAGAAAAAGTATCGTCATGCCGCCCGAGCGCG
The DNA here is from genome assembly GCA_046154185.1 of Planctomycetota bacterium. Lineage (GTDB taxonomy): Bacteria > Planctomycetota > UBA8108 > UBA1146 > JAJFFE01 > JBJXGE01. The sequence goes on along the minus strand of JBJXGE010000013.1, from coordinate 18,489 downwards.
CACTCCGAGGTAGATCGTCCCGAAGTTCTCGCTTTGGATCAGTCGTAGCCAACCACTTTTCGCCATTTCGAGGCACGCGAGGAAGTAACCGATCAGAACGCGCCGGCCGAGCTCTGGCCGGAAGAGTTCACCGAAGGCGATTTCGTGCGTCGCAGCGCTGTCGAGCCGACCGCGGATTTCAGCAATCAGCGACTCGATCGGTGGATCGTCAATCTCGATCACCGCGATTCGATCGCGTGAGTGGGCGAGGGCGAGCACTCGGGCGAGCGCCGTCGCAAGGTCCCAAATCGAGAGTTCGCGCAGATCGAGGGTGGCATCCGGCGGCTCGGTCTCACCGCCCGGCATACGCCCAAAACACTTCGATCGTCCTTCATAAGCCAGTTCCAGTAGCGATGCTCGCTCTTTGGTCTCTCGATACTCGAGCAGCTGGTGCACCAGCGATCGACGTGGATCGAGAAACTCCTCTTCGAGTGGTTCTTCGTCGTCGGCGTTCGTCTGCGCGGGGAGCATCATGCGCGACTTGATTTCCATGAGTCGCGCGGCAATCACCAAAAAGTCCCCAGCATCCAGCAGATTCAGACGACCCCTGGTCTTCAGATGTCGCATATGCACGAGGTATTGATCCAGTATGAGTGCGATCGGGATATCGAAGATATCGACTTCATTCTTACTGATGAGATACAGCAGTAAATCGAGCGGACCCGCGTACGCGTCGAGTGCCGGAACAAAGTCCATGTCGACGGGCGGTTGTGACCGAATATCGGTGGGGATTGAGCCGGAATTTGAGTCCGAACATTCGACAGGCGCTTCGAACACTGCGGTAGCTGCTTCCTTCTCATCGAGGCCCGAACGCGGCGTCGCGTTGGCCGGGAATCTAACACACTGGCCGAGGTATTGCATCGGACGATCTCGACCCAGCTCGAGCGACGGCGACGCGACGACTTTGCCTCGAAGAACATCTGCTCCGGCTCGCGCTACGCGTTGGCGTTGTAGGTCAAAGCAGGTTTCGTCGTTGCTGGCTTCGTGGCGACCGCTCTGGGACAATCCGGCCGAAAGGGGATCGCCGACTTGCTGACGACTCATGTGCCCGAAGCCTTTCGACTTTGTCCGCCGAACACCTTGTTCCTCGATGTCGATGGCGTGCTGACTAACAATCAAATCGTGATCTCGGCTCTGGGTGTCGAATCCAAGTGTTTTCACGTGCCGGATGGACTGGGAATTCAAATGCTCCGCAAGTCCGGCGTGCGCGTCGGTTTCATTTCCGGTCGCGCGTCGCTGGTCGTAGAAATCCGTGCGCGCGAACTCGGCGTCGATTGGCAAATGTCTGGTGTCGCCGACAAGCGCGTCGCGTTGCGCGACTTGGCTCTGCGTGAGCAAGTAGATCTGGCACGCTCTGTGTACGTGGGTGACGATCTTGTCGACTTGCCAGCGATGAGTTGTGTCGGACTGCCCGTCGCAGTCGCGAATGCGCATGCCGCAATCAAAGAACGAGCGGCGGCGACGACACTCGCGCGCGGCGGTGAAGGAGCTGTGCGCGAGGTATGCGAGTGGATCCTGCGTGCGCGTGGTGATTGGGAGCGAATCATGGAAAGTCACAACGAGTGAAACGATTTGGTTTTTTCGTCGCGCTATTTTCGGTCGGGCTTGTGCTCTTTTTGATTCTGACCGGCCAGATGGCGAAGTTGTTTCGCGATTCCACGCGTGGCGGCACGGGCGCGGACGAGTGGTCGCGAGCGACTGACAAGTCGAACGTATTTTCGTACTTCAAGTCGGACGCGGCGCGCGGGAGAATTCGCTTCGAACTCAAAGGGGAACTCGACGAATCGACGCAGGCCAGTATCGAGAATCCGAGTATCAATCAAATCTCACTTCGCAACGCGACATTGCTGATGCCGCTTTATCAAGGCGACAGTACAACCTCGTATGGTAACTACGAGATCACTGCGACCAAAGTTCGTTGGGATAGCAAACGTCAACTCGTCAGCATGGAGGATGGCATCGTCGGCAAGGGCGCTGACAGCGAGTTTGACACGGCGCGGCTCGAGTTCTCGATGCGGGAAGGTGAGGATTCGGCGACGCACTTGACCAGCGAGTCGCCGATTCGACTTGTTTATCCAACTTTTGAGCTATTCGGTGAGCGTGGGTTCCGCGGCACGGGCGATGAGAAGACGCCGCTGCGGCAGCTGACGATTCACCCGCCCGTGACGATGGCGATTGCGCGAACTGCTGGCAGAGATTTGCTCGGCGTGACGACTGGCTCAGTTTCCGACGCCGGCGAGCGGATCTACTTAGTAAGTGACGGACCGCTCGAGTTATCAGAAACGGCGGATCGGCTCGTCTCCGCGCGCCTCACTGGCAAGGTCGTGATCTTTGCCGCACCGACCGGAGTTCCGCTCCATCCGCGACCGGCCGTTCCTCCTCAGCACTTCGTCTGCGACTATTTTGAACTGCGCCTCGACGCCAGCTCGAAGCAAGACGATCTCGCGGCAAAGCAAGAAGTGCGAGCGACGCACGCAATGGCGAAAGGAATTCACGATCCGGTCGAAGCGTTCTTTCTGGCGCCCGATCAGGACCCCAGCGACCCTTACCGTATTCGAGGTCGTCGCATCGAATGGGTCGGAAGCGCGAATGATGCGCCCGCTCATGCTTTGTTCACCGGCGAAGACGCGGTCGCGGTCATCGGACCGCTTGGAAAGGTCGAGTCGAAACAAGTGCGTTTCTACCCGGGGGAGAAACGCTGCGTGCTGGAGCAAGACTTGCGCGTCCTGCTCGATACCAAGCGACTCAAAAACTACGACAGCAACGTGGGCAAGCGTTCGCTCAGTCAGCACCTTTCGATAACCGCCGAGCGCGGCGAGTTCAATTATGGGCGCGCAAGCGCCGGAAATTCGACGCCGTTCTTCGTCGCGACTGCGACCCAACCTTGTGGCGTTGAAATCAGTGAACCCGCGGTCGATGGCTTGCGAATATTCGGCAGCAAACTCGAGTTCCTCGAGGAGCAGCAAACCGTCGCGGTCGGTTCCTCAGGTCTCGGCGCCAAAGACAAACCCTACTTCGCCGATAACCGTAGTCGCGTCGCCGCAGATCGCATCGTGCTCGATCTTGAGCGACAGGAGTTGCGCTTCGAAGGCGCCGTGGAAGGTCAGATCTACACGCTCAGTTTGAACGGCCAAGCGGCGAGCGACGCGCCTTCCGACGACGGATACTGGCAAGTCGAATGCGACGCGCTCGTGCTGTCGTGGTCCGGCAATGGCGCGTTGACACGGCGTGAAATTTCGAAGATTCATGCGCTCGGCACAACGCGACCGATGCGTATCGATCGAATCGACGAGCGGAGCTTTCGAGTTACCGGCAACGCCGCGACGTGGTATGGCGCCGAGCAGCGCGTGCTGGTCGAAGGAGCGACCGGCGAAGCACAGCATCTCTATTTCTTGTCCAAGGACCAGCAGAGTCATTCTGTGCACATTCGCGCCGAACTGCTCGCACTCGATCTCGACAAGTGGTTAGCCAAAGCGAGTCGAGACGTCGCCGTCGAGAGCAACCGTACTATGCTCTTCGGTCGCTCGGACAGCTCGATCGCTGGAGCAGCGCCGCCGTTGACGATTCGCTGTGCTGAGCTCGAAGTAGAACTGCAACGACCGACCAAGACTTCCACGAACGAATCGCGGAACGAACCGGCGGCCCATTCGATCATCCAGAAGGTGCGCGCTTGGGCCGATGCTGGACAATCCATCCACGGAACGGATGGATCATACGAAATTTCCGGGCAGGAACTTTCGATCGACCCGGAGCGGGGTGTCGTGTTGATGAAGGGCGGCGAACGCCAACGGCTTCGCTTTCGCGACGAACTCGATACCTGGCAGGAAGTCTCCGCCCGTGTCATTTCCGTGACGCGAGTCGGCGAGAATGAAGCCAATGTCGAACTCACGGGAGACGTCGAAGCGAGCCTGGTGCAGCGCTCCGTGGTCGACATTGCTGCTCCGCGGGCACCGAAATCCGACGCGCCTCTCGTTTGGGAACTTCGACTTGGCGAACTCAAAGCGAAACTCGAATCGGTCAACGTCACACCGAGAGGCGACGGCCGCACGCGCGCGATCGAACTCGTCGAGATGTTTGGGAGAGATGGGGTAAACGTGACCTGCGCAGCCAAGCAGCTCGTGATGCAAGGATCCGCATGCGATTGGGATCAATCGTCGCAGCGCTTGCGGATCTACGCGCCGGGTGGAGCGAGTGGCGTCCAGAGCCTGCGGCAAGGTCCGATTGATGCACCGCACGAAATCGTCGCTCGCGAAATTACCGCGGTTCGGACCAGCGCTGCGGATCGGGACGAGGTGTTGCTCTTTTTCGAGGATGTCTTGAGCGCGACTTTTTACCTCCGCGGCGAACTCACGACCAAAGACGACGCAGCGATGCCGGCAAAGTTTGAGCTCAGCAGTCGCAATCTCTTGGTCTTCTTGGACACATTGCGCGGACCAGTTGCGGAATCGACCTTGCGTGAAGCGAACGCGTGGTCTGACGTGAATTTCAAGGCGCGAGCGTCGTCGAATAACAAAGTCGAGGTCATCGCTGAAGCGGCCGTTTTCAGGAGCGCAGATTCGACCGTGACCTTTTCGGGTCGGCCAGACCTGCCGCCCAACGTGTTGATCGGCGGTGCGAATCTGAAGCCGAGCGATCCGGTAGTGCTCCGAAAGAACAGTCGCAGTGAATTCGAAGTTTCGCTGCCGAGTCGGGGCCAAGCGGTGACAACTGGACAATTCCGCAAGGCGCTTGAATACCTCGGAAAAAAAGATCGGGCGCCGAGTCCATGAGTTCGCCGCATGCGCGAGACATCGATGAGATGCTGAGACTCGGCATGCAGGCGACGGCGCAAGGTAAATCGGCGCAGGCGGTCGCAATATATCGCGAAATCCTTGAACGAGATGAAAAACACGTGACCGCGCGCAACAACCTCGGGTGTTTGTTACTCAAGAGCGGCCGAATACAGGAAGCGCTGGCGACGCTCGGCACCGAGCGGCATTCGATCACCGACCCGGCGATCCTCAACAGCCTCGGTTACGCACTCATGCAGGCGGGGCAGCCAACCGAAGCTGAGCAGATGTTCCGGCGCGCCTTGGCGAGTGACCCCGAGGACGGCGGCGCGAGGAACAACTTGGGGATGGCGCTCCTCAAAGTCGGCAGGATCGCCGAAGCGATACTTGAGCACCAACGCGTGATCCGGGAGCGACCGCAGAGCGTCGAATCGTTTATCAATCTCGGCTGCGCGTATATGAAAGCCGTCGACTTAGAGAATGCGCGGTCAGCGTTCGAGAGCGCACTTCGCATTGACCCTTATAGTGTTGATGCGCATAACAACCTCGGCTGCTGCTTGCGGGAACTCGGCGAACTCGAGAAGTCGATCGAGGAACTGACGCTTGCCGCGGGACTCGAACCTCAGAACCCATCGATTCAACTGAATCTGTGTCTCGCGTTTCAACGCAATCACGAACATGCAAAGGCGCTGTCTCACCTCAAGCGGCATTTGTCTTACGTTCCAAACGCCCAGGACGCGTCGTTGACGCACTTGCTCGCCGAGCTTGAACACTTGGCAGCCAAGGAAAGATGAACTTCATGGGATTCTCGAACCTCCGCCTCGACGCACGCAGCAGAATCTTCTTAAATATATTATATATTGCTACTTACAAACGTGCTGTGGGTCCGGTATTGGGAGTGATCTGGATCCTGTGCAGTGGCTGTACAGGACTTTTCAGCGAGAAGTTTCGCGAACCTCAGTACGACGTTCGTGGAAAGAACCTGATCGTCGTTCCGTTCGCGGTCCCCGGGAAGTGGTACTACGAATCCACGGAAGGCACCGAATTCTCTCGAATTCTGGCGGCAACGATGAGCACGGAATGCGGACGAATGAGAATCTTGAGCGGCCCGGAGATCGATAAGAGCATCGGCGGCTCATTTGAAGATCCGATGCCATGGACGGCGATCGCGAAACGTCACGACGCGGATCTCATCTTGGTTGGAAAAATCGTCCGAGTTGAGATCAGCAATCAGAAAATCGTCGGCGCCCTGAGCGGCAAGCTGAATTTCGATGTATCGATCTGGGATCCAGCCCGCGACGAAATGGGATATCAGCGGAGTTTCGAGGTCGTCTATCCGACGACCATCGAGCGCGGTGACATCGTCGTCACCTTTGAACAAACGGAAGCTGAGTTTCGTCGCAAACTGTTCGCTGAAGCCGCGAAGCAAGTGAAACGGCAACTTTGCGGCGCGCTAGAGGATTCGTATCCCGAATGATCGACCGGACAACGGCGCACCGATCCCCGGCGGCACAAAACTCAAAGTCGGCGGGCGATCAACCTCGACGCTGAATCACTTCAGGTCGGTTTCGCTTCTCCACTTGGCGGCGGAATCGAGCGCTTGACTTCGGGTTTGGTCGATTCCTGCTCGACGTCATCTTCGATACCGCGGATGCCCTTCTTAAACTCGACGACTCCGCGCCCCATCGATCGCATTATCTCTGGCAAGCGCTTTCCGAAGAGGAGTAGGGCGACGATCATGATGATCACCCACTCCATCGGCCCGGGCATTCCGAATCCCAACGCGGTAACTGCACACAAAATGCTAGGCGACATTGCGTCAACCTTACGCGCGGATGCCGCGCTTCACGCACCTGCGAAAACAAAGCAGAATGTCTCGACGAAGTTCGAATTCTAAACCCGAACGAACGCGACGCAACAAGAATTAACGACCCACGATCAGGCGCTCGGCCAGGAAGTCTGGGAGACCGGCCTCGAGTATTTTTGCCGCGGACCTTTCGATGTCGTACGCGGTGCGATGGAGCGTCACCGTGACCGCGCTGTCATCGTAGACCGCGAAACAAGCCATCGGGTTGTTGTCTCGGGGTTGTCCGACACTTCCGACGTTTACGATAGCCTTGCGAAAATTGGTTAGGTTGACGTTCGGCTCGAGCGAGTAAGTGATCACCTCATTGAGCAGAAAGAAGATCGGGACATGAGAGTGACCTATGAAGCACACGCGATTGGTCAGGTGCTCCATGGTCAAAAACGCGTCGTACGACGTCTGGATGTAGTCGAAAAGTTCTGGTGAATCCAGACTACCGTGGACGAGCGTACAGGAATCCCGGACGACTTTGAGCGGCAGCGCCTCGAGGAATTTCGTTTGGTCGTCGGAGAGTTTCGCTCTCGTCCAGAGCGTCGCGTGGCGAGCGTGTGGGTTGAAGTACTCGATGTTGATCCGACCGAGGACGGCATAGTCGTGGTTCCCGGCGACGACCGCTTCGCAGGTCTCCCTAACCTTGTCAACACAGTATCCTGGCTCGGCACCGTACCCGACGATATCGCCAAGACAAAAGACCTGGTCGCACGAGAGTTTTGAAATGTGATCGAGGACTGCGTCGAGGGCCTCTCGATTCCCGTGGATGTCGGAGATAATCGCGTAGCGCAAGCGGCCTCGGCTCTCAAATCCAGCGTTTGGGCGAAATCTTAATCGAAGCGATTAGCCAAGCCAAACTTTTTTGGATTGTTCCACGTGGAACATCTCCCGTCGCTCATCGAGAGTATCGGCTCGAACAGGCGCGCCGCTGAATTGTTCCACGTGGAACATCTCGCTTGCCTAACGGCCCGACGCCATTTAGCCTCTTGATCCGTTGTTCAGGAGAGGTCTCGATTGTGACAAGGGTTATCACCGTAGCGAACCAGAAGGGCGGTGTCGGCAAAACTACGACCGCCGTGAACGTGGCGTTCTTTCTCGGCCTCGCCGGTCGTAAGACACTTCTCATCGATCTCGACCCTCAAGCCAACGCAACGTCTTCGCTCGGTGTTTCGTTTCCCGGTTTATCTCCGTTTCACGTGAAACTGGCTGGAGGTTTTACGGAAACTGCGATTATCGAATCGGGCGAGCCGAATCTCTGGGTTGTGCCGGCGCGGCCTGGTCACGACTTCTCGCCATCGCTCACCGCTACGACAGCCGACTTCATTCAACACGTCCGCGAGCTCCTCGCACCGTACGATTTCGTGATCATCGACAGCCCGCCGTCCGTTGGGGCCATCACGAAGTTCTCGCTTCAACTGGCCGATAGTGTCCTGATCCCGATCCAGTGCGAATACTTGGCGATGGAAGGCCTGAGTCAGATGTTGCCTTTGATCGCAAGACTGTCCGCCGCACGCGAAACGCCATTGCAAATTGAGCGACTCGTATTCACGATGTTCGACGAGAACAGTCAGCATTGCGCGAGCGTCGTCGAGGAAGTCACAAGCCACTTTCCGAGCGACGCGAGTGAGAACATCGTTCCGCGTGACATGTCCTTGGCAGAGGCGGCGAGTCATTCTCTACCTGTCTTTCGGTACGATCCAAGGTCAAGGGCAAGTTGGGCTTACCTGACTCTGACGAAGGAGATCCTCAATGGTCGCCAAGAAGCTCGGTAGAGGGCTCGATGCGCTGATTCGCAGAACGATGGACCCGTCGGAGGTAGAGTTCGAACGAATCGCGGCGCACACCGATACGGATGAGACGAAGACGATCCTGGCGCTCGAGCCTAGTAGCATTCGAGTGAATAGGGCGCAGCCCCGTACGAGCTTCAACGACGAGTCGATAGCAGAGCTTGCGCAGTCGATCAAACGTGACGGTGTCTTACAACCCGTCGTGGTAAGACACACGGAGGATGGCGCGTTTGAACTCATCGCGGGAGAGCGACGCCTAAGAGCCGCGATCTTGCTCGGCCTAGCAGAGATTCCAGCCATCGTCAAAGAGGTGGCTCCTGAGAAGCTGCTTGAATTTGCGCTCATCGAGAACATCCAGCGCGAGGACCTCAACGCGATCGAATTAGCAAAGGCGTTTCGGGAACTCAAAGAGTCAAACAACTGGACACAAAACGAACTTGCCGACCATATCGGCAAGAAACGTTCAACGGTGGCGAACACGCTGAGATTTCTCGAGTTGCCGGAGCAGGTTCAGAAGAGCCTCGAGGATGGGTCGCTCTCGGCGGGACACGCAAAGCTGCTCTTGGCGGTTACTGAGGACAAGTGCGTCTCTCTCCACCAGCAAGTACTCGCGGCCAAGCTCTCGGTCCGCGAGCTCGAGGATTTGGTCGCCGGAAGCTCGAAGTACGTGTCGCTTCCATCGACCGAACTGACGAGTGAACTCGCGAAATCGAACGCCGAACCGTCGCGACAACTGCGGGTCAAGGCCCCGCACATCGCGGAGCAAGAGCTTCAATTCAGTGCTCGGCTCGGCACCAAAGTAGAGATTCGCGAAGGACGAGGTAAGGGAAGAATTATTATTGAGTTCTACTCGACTGATGATTTCGAACGACTCCGTACGCTAATTCTCTAGGCCGCTAGTTTTGAAAGTACTCAATGAGAAGTCGGTTGGCGCAGATCTCCTGGCGCGACTTGAGCTGAAAAACACGCTGTGTTGAGCTACGCTCTCGTCTGGTTGGCAATCTGGAGCACGGCTCTATACGTGATCGGCGTGCTCCTGGCAAAACACCTCGTCCGCAGGTGGGTCAAGGTCGTCTTACTCCCGGCCTTCACAATCGATGCGACTTTTCGCATTCTCGCCTGCCTCGTCACCGCGACGAAAATCAAGGGCTTCCATCCTCTCACCGAGTCGAAGCCGTTCTTAGAGATCGATCGACCGCCCATTCGACATATTGGACCGGCGCTGTTCATCTGCTGTCGACTTGCACTGCTGCTGACCGGCCTCGTCGTTGGGCTCAACGCCACGACGCTCATCAGCGAGAGCGGATTCTATTTGCCGCTTATCGACGAACGCACCGTCTCGACGGGTCGACTCGACACCGGCTCATGGCGAGTTTCTTGGGAGAATCTTCTCGAACTCCCGACCGCATTCGTCGACCTGAATCCGCTTCTGTTCATCGGTCTGATATATGTCGCGACGGGTGTGCTCCTCGCTGCTGCGCTGACATTTCGCGAGTACGTCGCCGCTCTCTACGCGCTCATCGCATTCCAGATGGTCATTCTCGTGCTATCGTGGCTCGGCGCCGGATGGGGATTCCTATCGCGTGCTTGGTTTATCCAGAAGTTTTATGTGCCATCATTCTGGGCCGTGTTTTCCGTGATCGTGCTTTATACCATCGTGCTCTCGAGCACCATCGCGCTCGTGCGACTAATCGTCCAGATCGTGGCCCATCGTCAAAAACCAAATACCGATCGAGCGTGACCCACCGTCCTTGCCATCGGTTTGTCGCCGGGAGATAGTACACGCGTCAATTGGACTTCTTCCGATCGCGCCGTACGCCTCCGGAGTTCGCTGATGATTCGAATTCGATTCTTATTCGCGCACGCAGCCGTTTTCCGCGCGATCGTCCCCATTTTTTTTCTTCTGCTGCTGATTCCCTGCGCTTCGGTGCGTGCGCAGGATCCGGTTCCGACCCCACCAGTGATCGCCGCAACTGATAACGCACCACCACGCAAAGTACTTCGCATAACACTCAAGGAAGCCATCGACATCGCGTTGCAGCGCAATCTCGATTTGCGACTCGAGTACCACAACGCCTTCATCGCTCACGAAGAGATCGGCATCGCCGCGGCGGCGTTCGATCCAATCTTCGCGACCAATTACACCATGGCAAAATTTCGCCAGCCGACAGTCGACTTCCTTTCCGGTATCGGCGGCGCCGTCACCAGCGTTGAGGTCAACCCGTCCGTTCAGCAACGTTTCGACATCGGCGTTTCTGGCCTAACACCCATCGGCACCGAGTACTCCGTCACGGCATCGGATCGTCGCTCAGACAACCCAGACTCCGGCTTCTTCGGAATCAACCCGCGCAACAACACTTCGCTCGCCCTCAATCTCACGCAACCGCTACTCGATGGATTTGGCTTCGCTGCGCGTCTCGCCGACAAGCGCATCGCCGGCGAGCGAGCGCGAATCGCCGCTGACGAATTGCGCACACAACGCGAAGTTCTCGTTGCCGCGGTTCGCGATGCCTACTGGATACTTCGCTTTCATCAAGCAAACCTCGCCGTTAAGGAACAAGCGCTGGAAGAAGCGCGAACTCTGCTCGAAATAAACCGTCAGAAAGTTCAAGTTGGCACGGCGATTGAACTCGACATCATCGACGCGGAAGCAAACATCGAAACGCAAAACGGCGACATTATCGACGCTAAGAATACGCTGGAACGAGCCCGCGACACTCTGCTCGATCTCCTCAACTATCAAGATGTGCTGCGTGAAAACAACGAGCTCCAACCCAGCCAGGCGCCGTACGACCATCTCAATGTCGAACTGACGACCGAGTTTCCAATCGAAACTTCGGAGATCGTGACCTCCGATGCCATCCAACTCGCGCTGTCCGAACGTTCCGACCTCCGCGCCACCCAACGGCAAATCGAAGTGGCGCGGATCGAGCTCGTGCGTCGCGACAACCAGCTCCTGCCGGCATTCAATCTCACCGGCTCGTGGACGCAGAATGGCCTTGAGAAAAATATCGGCAACTCGATCGACGAGTTGTTCTCGGGACGCTATTACGACTGGGAAGCCGGCGTAAATTTTGAGATGCCGTTCGGCAATCGCCGCGATCGACATCGCGCAAGCCAAGGCGCCGCGGATTTCCAATCAGCCAAACTCAACTTCGAAAAACTTCGCAACTCGATCGTGCTCGAGGTTGCTCAGTCCGTTCGCGGCATTGCGAGTGCCCGCCAGAAAATTACCGCCCGACGAGCTGCGTCGCGCGCCCGCGGCGAGCAATTGCAGGGGGAGAAAGAGCGCCTCCGGCTCGGCACTTCGACCTCCTATCAAGTGCTCCAATTGCAAAACGATTTACTCGAAGCCCAATCCGAAGAATTGCGAGCGCTCGTCGACTATCAAACGTCCGTGACCGCGTACAAGAAAGCCGTCGGCATTTTGCTCCTGGATTAGTGAGGGGTGCTGTCCGCACAGCAACCTACAGCGTATCGCCGAGAATCTTCTGCAGGTTTTCGCGATATCCGCGACTCAGCGTCAACTGCGCGCCCGAGTCCAGCACGACCAAATACTCGCCGTGGAAGAGCGGTTGCATTTCGCGAATCCGTCCAACGTTTACGATGGCCGATCGGTGAATACGAACATATTTTTGCGGATCGAGCTTTCGTTCCAATCCGATCATGGTCTCGCGGATGAGATGGCCATCGCCCCCGACGTGCAATCTCGCGTAATTACCGGCCGCCTCTATCCAATCGATTTCATCCACTCCGATGAATATGACACGCCCTTCGCTCTTCACGACGATGCGATCACGAAATCGTTGTCGCGACGGGAGCTGCTCGAGTAACGCCATGACGCGTTCACGTACCTGCGCATGATCAGCCAGGTCCGCCTTGCCGCGTGCGACGTGTCCCCGCACACGGGCGAGCGTCGCGAGAAATCGTTCGCGATCAAACGGCTTCAACAAGAAATCGAGCGCGTGGACTTCAAACGCCTTGAGCGCATAATCATCGTGCGCAGTGACGAACACCACGAGCGGTAACTCGTCGACTTCCAGTTGCTCGAGCACGGCGAAGCCGTCCATCTCCGGCATCTGAATATCCAGAAACACGACATCCACACCGAGTTCTTTGATCGCCTCCAGCGCCTCGAGTCCATTGGAGCACTCTGCGACGATTTCAAAATCCGCCTCACCGGCGAGCAATGTGCGAATGCGCTCGCGCGCTAGGGGTTCGTCGTCAACGACTAGAACTTTGATCGCCATGGTCTTCCTTCGCTTCAACCCTCCAATCGAACGTGGAATCTGCTCCCGTTCGAGTTTGAGTTCGGAATGGCAGTCGCAAGCTTACCGTGAGGCCGGGCTGAGCGCCGCTCTTCAGCTCAAAACTCTGGCGCGCACCGTACAGTTGCAACAAGCGCTCGCGTGTATTCGCGAGTCCGACACCGCGTCCGATCACAGTTTCCGGTGGTTCGGAAAGTCCCGGTCCGTTGTCCGTCACTTCGAGCGCCAGCGACTCGCCCGCCCGCCACGCGCGAATGCGAATGAGCCCGGGCGCCGCTTGACGCGCGATCCCGTGACGTATCGCGTTCTCGGCAAGCGGCTGCAACAACAATGCAGGAAGCTGAGCCGTCAGCGTTTCCGGAGCGATTTGGCGCTCGATCGTGAGCCGATCTTGGAATCGCACTGCTTCAATTTCCAAATACGTGTCGAGTATCTGCAACTCTTCGCTGAGTGAGAGTTCTTGGCGATCGCCGCACGCCAGCGTCAGGCGCAACAAATCCGCCAAGCGAATTAGCATTCGTTCGGCAGCATCGACGTTGCTGTACAACAGTGTGCCGATCGCATGCAGCGTGTTGAAGAGAAAATGCGGCTGCAACTGCATCTGCAACGCCTTGAGTTTTGCGTTCGCCAGCGATGTCTCGAGCTGCGAGGCGCGCAACGCCGGTTGGTAATAGTGAAATGCATAACACGCAGCCACGATACCGACGTACACCGCGAGCCACGCAAGACTCTGGCCACGGAAAAACGTATCGACGTAGGTCTTGAACTGCTTTTCCAATGATTCTGGTTCCGGAAAGAACAACATTGAAACACCGATGTTCGCCAGCATGTAGACGGAAGTCCCGAACGCCGCGATCGGCAAATGTAGCGCAATCAACCAGACTCCCGACAAGCGCAGTCGTGCCAATCGGCGAACGACTTGATAAATCGGAATGCTGAGCAACGCCCACAAATACCAGTCGATGCACCCATGGGGCAACGCTTCCGACCACCAAGGATAATCGGCGCCTTCCCAGCGTGCGTCGTAAAAGCTACGGACCGCCGAGAGCAATGCGAACAATGTGCCTAGGCCAAAAACCCAGCCGAGTGGCGACCACGTGTTCTTTCTCGGCATGTGCAGGCCTGAACCGTTCCTTTTGATTTTGCGTGAAGCGTCATGGTAGCGATCCAGGAATTGTCCGGCAATGCGCGGTCACTCCTGCTGTTGGGGCGCCCGCTCCACGGTTATGCTACGCGCGATCTGGATCGACAAGCGGGTCACCGCAGTCACTCGCGAAAGTACTCCGGTATGGTTTCCCAAGAGTTTGATTCTGCAGCTCGCGCGCATCCGGTGCTGCTTCGCGTTTATCAGAACTTGCTCGACTCCGTCGCCGAAGAAATGGGCACCGCGCTCGAACGCACGGGTTTCTCACCGAATATCAAGGAACGCCGTGACTATTCGTGCGCGCTCTTCGACGCCAACGGTGAAATGCTCGCGCATGCGGCACACATCCCCGTGCATTTAGGTTCGACTCCGCTCGCCGTCCGTGCGGCGCTCGACGCGCATTCTTTCGCGCCGGGCGACGCGATACTCTTAAATGATCCCTATCGCGGCGGCACGCATTTGCCGGACCTAACGCTTGTCAGTGCCGTCTTCACGCCGGGACTCGCGACGCCGGTTTTCTATGTCGCCAACCGCGCGCATCACGCCGACATCGGCGGCGCTGTGCGCGGATCGATGGCGATCGCCACCGAGATTTACGGTGAAGGGCTTCGCATCCCACCGGTACTGGTGCGGTGCGGCGGGATTCCGGTCGCCGATATCGAAGCGCTATTGTTCGCGAACATGCGCCAACCAGATGAACGGCGCGGCGATCTGGCCGCACAACTGGCGGCATTAAACGTCGGTGAAAAACGACTTCTCGAACTCCTGGCGACCTGCGACCGCGCCGAGTTGCTGAGCTACTGTGGACATCTCCAAGCAGCGGCCGAGCGTCACGTGCGCGCGTTGCTCGCCGAGCTTCCCGACGGTGAGTATCACGCGGTCGACTTCCTCGAGAGTGATGGTGTGGATCCCGGACCGATCGAATTGCGCGTTTGTATCCACGTCGTCGCCGACAGTTGCACGGTGGATTTCACCGGCAGCGCCGCGCAGCGGCGCGGGAACATCAATGCAACGCCCGCCATCGCCATGTCGGCGGTCTTTTACGTGCTTCGCGCACTGGCAGGTAGCGAAATACCCGCAAACAGTGGTTGCCTCAAACCGGTGCGACTCGTTATTCCGGAGGGTTCCATCCTCAATCCGCTGCCGCCGGCGGCGGTCGCCGGCGGAAATGTCGAAACTTCGCAACGACTCGTCGACTTGTTGTTCGCCGCGCTCGAACCCGCGCTTCCGGATCGCGTTGCCGCGCAAAGCCAAGGAACGATGAACAACATCACGCTTGGAGCGGCGCAGAGTCCGCACGGCGCGTACTCGTACTACGAGACGCTCGGCGGCGGTGCCGGCGGGAGCCCCGCCGGTCCCGGCGCCTCCGGCATCCACACGCATATGACCAACACTCGCAACACGCCGATCGAAATGCTCGAGCGCGCGCTGCCGATTCGCGTGACGGCGTATTCTTTGCGTCGAGCGAGCGGCGGCGCGGGTCTCCATCGCGGCGGCGATGGCTTGATTCGCGAGTACGAACTCCTGGCTCCGGCGGAGGCTTCTATCCTCAGCGAATGCCGAACCCGCGCGCCGCGCGGAATCGCAGGCGGCGAGGCTGGACAGGTCGGCAAGAACATCCTGATTCGCGACGGCGCACAACGCGAGTTGCCGGCGAAATGGCAGGGCGAACTCGTAACAGGCGATCGTCTGCGCATCGAAACTCCGGGAGGTGCTGGTTGGGGACGCTGCATCCAAAATTGATCGCGCATCGCGGCTGGACCGAATGCGCCGTCGAAAATAGTTTCGAAGCGATCGCGATCGCCGTGCGACACGGCGCGCGTGGAATTGAATTCGATGTGCGCCGCACAGCGGATCTCGGGTGGGTCCTCAATCACGATCGCGATCTCGAGCGTTTGCACGGCGTCGCTAAATCGATCGAGAAACTCTCGACGCGTGAAGTGCGCCGCGCCGCCGGACTCCCACGACTGGCTGAAGTGCTCGCACTCTTTCATCCCGGTTGCCTGCCGATGGTGGAAGTGAAGGAGCCCGAATCGCTCGGCGCCGACGAACTCGCCGCAGAATTGCGACCGTTTGTTGAACGGTTTCCAGTCGTCGTGATTGTTCGGAGTCAGGAACTCGAAGAAGCGCTGTATAGCTTGCTGCCCACCGCGCAACTCTATTTGTACACTCGCCTCTGGGACCAAGCAGAAAAACGCGCGAATCCGCGCCTCAAGGGATTCGATCTTCCCGGCGACGCGATCCCAGCTGCGACTCGTCGCGCTCGCATCGCCGCACTTCACCAACGCGGGCAAGTCGTCGCCGTATGGACCATCAATGACGCCGCCGAATGCCAAGACTGGATCGCGAGCGGCGCCGATTACGTCATTACGGATGTGCCCGCGCGCGTGTCGCCGCTCTTAACCTAACCGCGCCTCGCTCACTCCGGAAACGCGCTCGACCAAGTTGGCACCAACATGACCGGCTTCGAGAACGGCGGCCACTCGGCTTTTTCCAACACTTGACAGGCCTGCTTGGCTCCGAGCTTGCAAGCTCTTTCCAACCACATGCGAGCCTTCAGATCATCCCGCGGAAGTCCGCCTTTTCCTTCGTGCTGAAAATAAGCGAGGTACCAACCGCTCTCAGCATCGCCGGCCGCGCACGCGCGCTCGAGAATAGGCGGGATGCGCGTCAGATCTGAGACTTCGCCGCCGCCCAACAGCGCGATGCGCGCAAGCCCCTTCACCGCGTACAAATTCTCCAGGCCACTTCTCTCATAGAGCTCGATCGCGCGTCGCGGATCCAACGGGCGGCCACGACCCGTCTCATATGCAACACCGACCAGGAAGCAGATGCCCCAGTTCGATACTCTGTTGCATTCCGCCTCCAGCTGATCGAATGCCCGCGCGACATCCGCGTCAGATCGCCGTTCGTGCAGAAAGAGATACTGAATCGCCACGTTGGCGCAACCGTTGATATTTCCCAATTCGCATGCCTTCGCAAAGTAGCGCGCCGCTGTGCCCCGATTCTGCTTGACGATCTTCCCTTCCATGCAGATCAGGCCCAACTCATTGAAGGCCTCGCCGGAACCACCGCCTTCCGCCTGCGCGCCCGCCACCATGACCAAACTCGAACCCGCATGCGGCTTGCCGTCGGCGACGGCCTTTTTCCAAAACGGAATGGAATTCCCAGCGTGCGGCCCCGCCACGAACCCAGTCGCGAGCATCGTCAGGAAAAGCGCTATCCAGGCACCCATGTGTACAAAGTTCAAAGATCGTGCTGGAAGCAACGACTCCCAACCACGGTTCCATTTGCCAACGCTGCCGAAACTCGCGAGACGATCGATCAGCGGCACGCAGAGGTTCAGAATTGGTACCGGCAGTAGTTTGTCCCAGAAAAGCGGGACGTCATACAAATCGAGCACGCGAAACAGCACGCAATAGCCCAGGCCATACAGCACACCGAAGATGACGCGGCCGACGCTTGTGCGCGGCGACGTCGAAGGATCCGTGACCAACAAATGAATCCCCAGAAAGATCGGCGCCGCGAAGTTGATGTTCACGAAGAAATATACGTCGGTGAGCCCCGTATAAATCAAATTGACAAGACACAGAGTTGCGGCGGCCGCGAGCGTCATCAGCGTGACGTGAAAGAAATACTGCACGATCAACCCGAGACAGAAGATCACAATCAACATGTGCGGCGTCTCAAACGAAGTGGCGATTTCCCGGCCCCATGTGAGCTCTTGAGTCGTGCCGGTTGCGATCAGCACCAAGGCGAATAGCGTCTGACCGAAGGCGGAAGGGTTGAAGATGTGCGCGCGTCTGCCGTCCCGATTCCAAGTGATGAACTGCTTGGCGAGCGCCCCTGCTGTCAGCATCAAGAATTGAAATACAAACCAGTCGTCCTTGAACCACAGCAGCAAGTTGGTGCTCAGCACGATCGGTAGCGGCCCGAAGCCAAGCCGCCAAACGCGACCGCGCGACCAAGTCACGAGCCCTTCAAAAGCGTAGAGAAAGAGCATCTGCGCGAGAATCAAAGGTGCCTGGGCCACGACGCTTTCCGCGTACACGCCCCAATACACCATAATGCCGAGCTGCACGCTCGCTTGCACGTAGTGTGACTTGATTGGAGCGAACTGAACGCGGAGCAGCCGACCGTTGCGCGCGGCGAGCGTCCACAGCAGTAACTCCCAAGCGATCAGCGTCGCCGCGACTCCCGAGAAGGTCCATACGAGCCCCGAATTCGCTTGCACCGACGGCAACAAAGTCAGCGCGAAGAACACGAACGTCAAAGCCATCGGCAAAACAGGAAACCGTTGCCAACGCGACGGCGCCGTTTCGGAATCCGGCTGATCGCTGGCACGACGCGTCCCAAACAAGGCAGACGAGACCGTGTTCATGAAAACTGCATTCCTTCGCTGGTTCGCTTGGCAACGCACGCCGTGACGCAGCTGGCTCCGCGTCGCTCTCGGCAACAAGCGTTCCGCGCCACGCGCTTCACGAGTGTGATGAGCCGTGCGCTAGTGCCGTGTCAGGCAACTTTGACCCTCTTTGTCCGGGCAGCCTCGGGTCACTCTTGCTCGCTCCTCCGTCGCGAAATCCTCAACGACCAGGCAGGTCGCCTCCGGTTTCGCTCGGTCGCTCGC
>JBJXGE010000003.1:0-92132 GCA_046154185.1 Planctomycetota bacterium | reverse complement strand
CCTGAGGAACCCGGACACAGACACGCTCACGCTCCTTGGCACGCAGTGACTCGGAGCCACCAATCAACCAGGAGGAAACTCAAAAGTAGTTGTCGTCAGGTTCAAGAATAGTTGACGTCGGGCAGTTTCACCCCGATCCTTTCGATCCCGACACGGATGCGCACCTCGTCTCGAGTACGTTCGTGGGCGGCAACGACGCTTCCGCACCTGCCGCGCTCGAATACGTGTTCGGCGTGTACGTGGATCATGGCCGCGTGTATGCCTCGGGTGTAACGCCTGCGAATGATCTCATGACGCAGAATGCCCTCCCTGGGCAGGACGCCGCGACCATCGCTGCCGCTACGGCGCCGCCATCTACGACGTTGCCATCTCATCACGCGTTCGCCTTGCGTCTGCAGGAGGATTTTCGCGACGTGGATTTTTGTACTTACCTCACTGGATCGATGACGACGACCGCGGCCATCCCGACCCGCCTGGAGTGGTCCTATGGGATCCACCCGATCTCCACCGAACGATTCGTGGTCACCGGTCAGACGAACCATGTCGATTTCCCGATTCTGTGCAACACGTCGGCTGACTATTGCCAGCCGACCTATCTGGGCGGGGCGCTGGATGGTTTCGTCTCCGTGCTCGAGTTTGACGGAGGCACGACCTCCCTGGTGTACTCGACGTACTTGGGCGGGGCCGCAGTGGACTTTGTCTTCAACAGCCTGTTCGACACTGACCAGAAGAATCTGTACGTGGCGGGACTCACCGACACTCAGAGCCTGGTCGTGGGCCCGCCTGCAATCGGCGGCGTCTATCAGGGCACGCATGGCTCGCCCGGTCTCAATGACTGCTTTCTTCAGGTGTTCGACTTTGGTGATCCCCAATTTCGACGTAGCGATGCCAACAACGATGGCCTAGTGAACATCGCTGACGCCGTGCGGATCCTCAGCTTTCTCTTCGGATCCAGCACTGTGCCCGTGGCTTGCCGGGACGCCTTTGACGCTAACGACGACGGCGGCATCGACATCGGCGATGCGGTCAGCGTGCTCGGGTTACTGTTTGCGTCCGGTATCTTGCCGGCGCCGGGACTGACGTGCGGGGACGATCCGACGGTTGATCACCTCGACTGCGCCTTGAGCGCGTGTCCGTGATGCGTCCAGCGCGCCTGCTGGCCGCGCGCGAGTCTGGAAAATAGCGCTCACGATATTTGGTGAGACTTCGTTTGTTCGTGACGATGGTCGTCGCGCTGCTGAGCGCAGCGCGCGACCAAGAGTCCGCTCACCGTCACAAGCAAGCTGCGTGCACTTGGCAGGTCAGGCCATCAACCGTCGGATCTGCGCCGCACTTGAGGTAGGGAGGCGGCAGCGGACCTGTGCCTACGAACATCGTTTCGAGCAATTGAATCACGTCGGCGAGGTTGAGTAGCCCGTCGTCGTTTGCGTCACAGGCATCGTCGCACGCCGGGCCGGCGACGCCGGTGAATAACACGCCGAGGAAGTAAATCGGGTCGGTGATATTGAACGCACGATCCTGATTACAGTCGCCGCGTGCGAAGGCGCTCGCGGCGAAGCTCACTTCCGCGAATCGCACTGTCATGTACAAACTCGCTGGGTCGACGATGGCAGCAGCCGCGGCGAGCCCGTTACAGGGGACGCCGACAAAATTGAGCCCGCCGGTGATCGTGAGATTCGGATACACGAGCGGGCCGGCGATCGGCGTGGCGCGATTTTGGCTCAGCCGCGCGACCAATCGAAACACACGTTCCGGCATGAGAAAGAAATTCGCGGGAAAAGTGATCCTTCGGTTGTGCTCTTGATGTCGCAATGCGAGGTGTCCGCCTTCTACGACGAAGGGCTCGCCAGGATCTGTGACATCCCAGAGCAACGCATTGACCTCGCGACCATCGCACACCGTGATCGAGTCGAAGACGCCATCGATGATGATCTCGCGAATGCGCACGGGCACGGTCGCTCCCAACGTGTGAAACTCGATGCCGGTGAGCGAGCCGGGAAACACCGTGACCGGTGCTGGCAACGACGCGCTCGCGGTCGAAGTGCGGAGCCCGCCCGCGCCCGTCGTGAGTTGCACTGACTCGTAACCGGGCGGCACATGCTCCACCCCGTTCAAGATCACGCGCCCGCTGCGAAACACGACGATCTCGCGATCGGTGAGCGTGGCGATCGCCAGGTGACCGAGCGCTGGATTCACGAACCTATCGACGCGGTTGAAGCCCTGGCTCGGCGGCCCCGGAAAATCCACCACGATATCGACGAGCAAGTCCACCGCGGGATCACTCGGCGCCGGGTCGGCCGGCAAAGCGAAGTGCAATGTGTACTCGTTTTGATTGAGGTAGCCGGCGGAGCTCGATGTGAACAGGCGGAAGCGATTCCCAGTCGAGTTTCCACGCACGATCAGCTCGACCATCGCACCGTACTCCGTCTCGAGCCCGGCTGGCACGGCGACTGAATCGCGCAGCACCCTCACGCGCAAGAAGCGTCGCTCGGCGAGCGGCTCGCTGCCGTCATAGAGCGTGTTGCGGAACAAGCGGCCCGTCGAAGTCCAGTTGCCAAGCGCGCTATCGAGATCGCCGTCTTTGTCCCAGTCGCCCCATGCGGGAGTCGCTGAAGTAAGAAACGCTGGCGAGATCGTGTGGCTGGCGACCGTGAACAGTCGCTGACCGGTTTCCATGTACATGTTGCGACGAAAAACTTGGCGCGTCGTGAAATCGATGTCGCCATCGTTGTCCCAATCGGCGGCCGACATGCCCAAATCGAGACCCGTAAGGGGGCTCGTAACTGTTGCCGGCGGCGCAGCAAAAAATTTCCCGTCGCCATAATTCTCCCAAATACGCACACCCGGCCCGGAGTAAACGATGGCAAGGTCTTCATCACCGTCGAGGTCGTAGTCGAAAAACACCGCCCCCTCATCGAGCGATGTGCTCAATCCGATGCCGGACGCTGGCTCTGTCATCGCGTCAAAATCGGGCGCAGTCGGCTCACTCCGATTCTGATAGAGAGTTCCGTTCGAGTAGAGATCTATGTCGCCATCGCGATCCGTGTCGAGGAACTGCGCACCCTCAGGCCGCGCGGAAGCCGGCGGAGGATTGTCGAGACCGACCGCTGCGCTGCTTTCATCGAAACGGTATTCGCCCGCGGGTCCGGTCGCTCCAAGGTTGTAGAGAAAGAAGTTGCCGGGACCGAAGGCCCACGGTGGGTAGACGGGCAGGAAACAGTCGAGATTCGCGTCGCCGTCGACATCGCCCCAACAAATCGTCTCGGAATCTGCAAAGCAGGGTTGCAAGTCGAGCAGCGCGGGATTCGGAGCGATGTCTATGTAGCTGACGCCGCCGAGGCTCTTGAAAACGTGCATGCACGGATCGCCAAAGCTGCGCGGCTCGGTGCCGATATCGGGCCGGCCGTCGTTGTTGTAGTCGCCGAACGAGGAACCGTAACGGATGCCCGTCATGAGCGAAGGATCAAAGTCGGCGGTGAGCTGCCAGGAGGTTCCGCTCAAGTTGCGCCATAAATTGCCTGACGCCGCTGCAAACACATCGATCCAGCCATCGGCATCATAGTCGCCGAAGGAAATGCCATTCGTGTCGCCGAACACCAACCCGGTTGGAAAGCTCGGGCTCGTCCAAAGCGTGAGCGGAACATCGATGCCGACAGAGAGCGGGGCTGGCGGTGTCGCGAGACCGTAGGAAAACGTCAGACTGCGATCGACTCCCGGCAACAGATCATCCGTCATCCAAATGCGCCGCGAGACGCCGGGCGCAGCGACGCCAGCGCCGATGAGGTCGTTGGGCACGGTCCAGTAGCTGGGCTCGGTTGGCGCTGCGAGCCACTCGCGTGAATAAAACACGCCCGTCAGCGGCACGACGCCGCGGTTATGCAGCGTTACTGTCGCGATGAGATGCGGGCCATCGAAATAGAGATGTGTGGAGAGCTCGAGCTCGCCGAAGCACGCGACCGATGTCGCACTGGTAGAGTTCGCCGTGAAAGAGACTAGGCTCACCGAAGCGCGCGTCGTCGACCAGTCCGGCGCGACCCCCGAGCCGACGCCGTAAACGCGTTGGCCAGTCGCGTCATTGAAAGCGATCCCGAACCACTCGGTGATGGTCGTGTCGAACACGAGACGGCTCGCATCAACGGTTGCGATCGGTGCGCCCGGCACTGCGACCAAGACTCCGAGTTCGTTGATCTCGACGGATAGGCTGCCTTGCGTGAGTTCCTCGCCCCCAAGCGAGCCACGACCGATGCAGAAGCAACTGATGGCAAGAAGCCAAACTCGTACGGGATCGCGCATGGTGTCCCTCTCTTCGTCGGTGGGCGTCCATGAGAGTCGTAACGTAACGGTGAGCGGCCGCAAGTATCCCGCGTGGCGTGGCACATGCAAGCAATGCGGAAGCGGACGCAGCTCGACGTGTATGGCCTGGGTCGTGTCGTGCATCGTTCGTACGAAAACACGTTGCCGAGCGCCTCCCCCACTCAACCCCTCGTCCGAACCATCTTCGCCGCTACGCCGGATACACGAACAGATACATCACAGCGACATTGAATAGCCAAATCGCCGCGGCAAACGGCGCTTGCGCTTTGATGACGGCGTAGTCGTCCGACAACTCGAGGAGTCGGACTGGAACGATATTGAAGTTCGCGGCCATCGGCGTCAGCAGCGTGCCGCAGTATCCGGACAACATCCCAAGCGTGGCCATGATCGCGGGGTCGCCGCCGTGGGCTTTCACGATGAATGGCAGGCCGATCCCGAGCGTGATCACCGGAAATGCTGCGAAAGCGTTGCCGAAGATCATCGTGAAGATCGCCATGCCGCCGCAGTAGGCGACGACCGCAACTAGCGGGTTCTCGACCGGCAGCAGCCACGCGACGTAATGCGCCACTTCGTCGCCGACGCCAGCTTTCAGCAAAACGCCGCCGAGCGCGACGAGCACCTGCGGAAGCAAGAGCGCCCAACCGATGTTTTGCAGCAGCCGTCCACCTTCATCGATCGCCGTGATCGGGCGTTCGCGCGTCAAGCGAAGCGCGAGCAGCAGCCCGACGAGACTACCGAGCCCGAGCGCCACTTGAGAAGCCTGCTTGGCCGTGACGAATTCGGCTGCGACGATCGCGTTCATACTGAGCACTTCGCTGCCGACGATGGCGATGGCGGGCACGATCAGCAGCGGCCACAGCAACCGATTGCCGAGCGTTCGGTGGCCGGCAGGGTGTCGCGGCGCTTCACGACTACGCACCGCAGGCGGCGCCACGAGGCCAGTCCCGGCGAGCAGCGCCATCGCCACGACGGCCCAGCCAACGATTTCCGCGTCGAGCCATCGGCCAGCGACAAACACGACGCCGAGCAACGCCCAGAAAATCGCCGAGCCCCAACGTCGCGAGTGCGAGTTGTCGAATGCGATGCGCGCCGCGAGTGCGAGCAGGAATGATCCCGCGAGGATAAAGAAGTACTCGAGGTCGAGTGGCTTCATGGCGCACGCTCGCCTGCGTCGGTGGAACCCGCTGCTGGCGACGGCAACACGGTCGCCGCGACAATTCCTCGCTGCAATCTTCGCATCCGCCACCAACCGACGATGATGACCCAGAGCGCCGTCGGAATGCTCCAGGCTTGCAGGTCCTCCAGCTCCACCGGCACGCCCGCCGTTTCCAGGGTGCCGCGAATCATCAGCAGCGCGCCGACCGCTACAAAAATGTCGTCCGAGAAGAAATTCCCAACGTTCTCAGCGGCCGCGGCGTGCGCACGTAAACGCGGCTGGGTCGACGCGGTGAGCCGGCCGTCGCGCGCGGCCACGCCTTCCGCCATCGGCACGATGAGCGGTCGAATCATCGAAGCGTGGTTGCCGACACTGAGGCCGATCGTGCTCGTGGCGCCACGCACGACTTGATAGAGCAATAACACTCCACTCGAACTCGCGCGCGTCGCGCGCCGCATGAGCGCGGCGATGTGCTCATGGAGACCGTGGCGCTCGACAAGTCCGACGACCGGCACCATCAAGATAACCGGCAACGTCAACCACCGATTCTCGACGAAGAGCTGCCCAGTCAATCGCACGACGTCGCGTACGGAAATTTCCGCCAGCTGGCCCGCGACTACTGCGACGACCAGCACGACGATGAGTGCATTCAGGCGCGACGCAAAACCGAGCACCATCCCGACGTGCCCGAGCAGTTTGATCAAGGAAACCTCTTGGCTACTTCGATCGGAGCCTTGCGGTTTTGAACGAATGAGCGCCAGCTAACACGGGCTGGTTTTTAGAGGTTCGCGCGTCCCGGTGCAAATTTTCTTTGGCCACCGTCCGGCCGGCGAATCACGAGAGAACTCGCCTCAACGGGCGCTCCCCTACTTCCGTCGACTCCCGTCGCTAATCGTGAAGCGCGATTCGGCGGATCGGCCCGCGGCATCGACGCAGCGCAACTCGTAGCCGCCAGGACGCAGTGCGAGTCGCGCTGTCGCCGCCGTCGATAGCAGCCGATCGTCGAGAAACCACGAGACGCCGCTCGTCGCGGTCGCGAGCGGACACACCACAGAAACTCCGTCGATAGCGATGAAGTGCGCGCCATCGCGCGGCGCCAACACGCGCAACTCGTTCGAGACTTCGCGCGGTGGGCGGAGCGGGCGTTCGACCGCGAGCGGCCGCGGCGGCGCGCTGGGGCCAGCGTCATTCCGCAGTTCGGGCAAGTGGAAAAGCCGCGCGAGCAGCGGTTCGGCCGCGTCGCGGCCGACGAACTCGACGTGACCCGCCGACGAAAAGCGTCCCACCCACACGCCGATTGCAAAGCGACGATTGTGACCAACCGCCCAAGCATCGCGGCGCGCGGCGCTGGTGCCAGTTTTCCACATGAACCAAGGAAGCGGTTCACTCACGCGATCGACTCCATTGGGTCGGCGCCGCGACGTCGAGAGCATGTGGTCGATGGTCGCGCAGACATCCGCACGCAACACGCGCGCGCCATCGCTCGCTTCGTCGACGAAGAGTTTCGGCGTTTGCCGTACGCCGCCACGGCCGAGCGTCGCGTAGCCGTTCGTGAGATCGACGAGCGACACTTCTGTGGCGCCGACGATCGCCGCGAGGCCGGCGCGCGTCTCGGCGTCGGCGCGCAAGCGGATGCCAACCGCCTCGATCACGCCCAAGCAGCGCGCAAGTCCAACTTGTTCCGCGCAAAGAATCGCCGGCACGTTCATCGATCGCTCGAGCGCCTCCGTGACAGTGACGACACCGGCGAAACTGCGATCGAAGTTCTGCGGCGACCAACCGGCGCGCTCGATCGGGACATCATAGACGTGTGATTCCGCGTTCAGCCGAC
Organism: Planctomycetota bacterium; assembly: GCA_046154185.1. Classification (GTDB taxonomy): domain Bacteria; phylum Planctomycetota; class UBA8108; order UBA1146; family JAJFFE01; genus JBJXGE01. Next base: position 84,831 of record JBJXGE010000003.1, on the reverse strand, counting down.
CGCTCTCGAATGCCGCGGCGTAGACGAACGGCTTGAGTGTCGAGCCGGGGCTGCGCCGCGCGGTCGCGCCATTCACTTGCCCGTCGCGCGCATCGAGATGATCGATGGAACCGATGACGACAACGAGTTCGCTGCGCTCGATGTCGATAACAACGACCGCCGCATCGCTCTCGGGCGGCCAGTTTGCGGCGTGCGTCTCGATCTCGCGCAAGACGCAGTTCTGGAGTGGCAGGTCGATCGTTGTCACTCCACCCGCCGGCCGTCGTTCCATCGCCATGCTCGCGACGTGAGACGCCGTGCTGCTGAGATTGAGTCGCCGCACGAGTGCGATCGGTTCCGCCGCGGCGCGCGCGCGCGCTTCGGACGTGATATAGCCGAGCTCACACATGCGTCGCAGCACGGTCGCGCGGCGTGCGCGCGCCGCCTGCGGGTGGCGGTCGGGTCGCAAGCGCGCCGGCGACTGCGGCAATCCTGCGATGAGCGCCGCTTCTGCCAGCGATAGGTTTGCCGCATGCTGACCAAAATACGCGAGCGACGCCGCCTCGACGCCACGCAGGTTTCCACCGTAAGGCGCGAGATTCAGATACGCCTCAATGATGGTCTCCTTATCGCGTCCGGACTCCAACTGGAGCGCGCGGAACGACTCGAAAACTTTCGCGCGCAGCGTGCGCGGACGCCCACCGAGCATACGCGCCACTTGCATGGTGAGGGTGCTCGCGCCCGACACAACACGAAGCCTACGCAAGTTCTGCCCCATCGCACGAACGACCGCGAACGGATCGACGCCGCAGTGCGAGAAAAACCGCTCGTCTTCGACGGCCACCGTCGCTTGGATGAGCCAGGGCGACATCTGCGAAAGCGCAACTGGAATGCGCCATTGATCGTCAGTCCCGACCCGCTCGAGAAGCGGTGTCGAATGGCGATCGGTGACCAACGGACTCGTCGGCCAGTTCTCAAGCGTGCTATACGGAAACGGCAACAGAAACCACGCCAAGGCGAAGATTCCGCAGCAAATCGTAACGAACGCCAACACCGCGAGACCGAGTCGATAGCGCCAGCGCCAAAACAACCGCCGTAGCAATCTGCGCTTCATGGTGCAACCTCCACGCGACCGGCGCCGTGCGCCGACGCGATGACCGGATCGTACATGCACGAAGCCGTCACTAGCGGCACTGCGAACGAGCCCACCGCGGTGGCGCGTAACGCATAGCGAAACGTCGAACTCGCGCCGACCTCGGAAGCGAAGATGACCACACGATCTTCGAGGAACTCGACGCAATCAGCGCGCGCTACCGAGTGCGTGGCCATCCCGGAACTCGCTAGACGCGGGTTCACGACTTCGAGCCCGGCCGGCAGTAGATCGACAATTGCGATGTTGTCGACGCCGCGAAGATCCGGTCGGGCCGTCGCCTTGACTTCAATCTCGACGTCAACGAGGTCGCCAATGCGGAGTTTCCCGGGATCGATGACTGCGCCATTGCGCGCGCGCCAATGCCGGCGCACCGCAAAGTTGCGGTCGAACGGCGCCGCGAGCTCCGGGGTCCCATCCCCTTCAATAGCTGCGACGACGTAAAGCGTGCCACTTCCCGCCGACTTGAGTTCAAGTGGCAAGTCGTTGAAGTCGAAGCCCAAGTGCGCCGCCGCGCGATGATCAAAGCGCTCGGTGCGTCCGCCGCGCGCCACAACTTCGCCGGTAAACTCGCTCGCAATGCGTGGAGTAGACAACTGGTAACGCGCGAGCGCCGCCATCGCCGTCGCAGTCGCGAGTGTCGTCCCCCACCAGCCGTTCTTGCGCGCCGCATAGAGCCGTTCGACGAGTCGCGGGATCCAGACATGCTGAACATCGATGTCGAGCAACACGTGCAGCAACGCCGCCTCTTGTTGCACTTGCGAAGTAATGCGGCCGCTCGTTGTCGTTCCGACGACCGTGTTGATCGTCCCAGTTGGCAAAATCGCGATGGCGCGATCGGCGCGGCCGCTCGCCGCGAATGCGCCCGCAAGGTGTGCGCGCCCGGCGATATCGAGTTCGGCCACCTGCTCGGCGAGCCGTTCCAGCCACGCGACGGGCGGCATGTCGAATGCGGCGAGGACGTAGCACAGATGCGCACGCAGGTTCGCATCGACGACGTCGGCGTCGTTGTCATTGCGTCTGTCGAGTTCGAGCTTCAGGTATTTGAGCAAGTCGTCGAGAAAGCGCGGCTCGATCGTGAACTGCTCGTGGCTCGCGCGCGCGAGAAACTCCGCCGCATACGCCGTCCCCCACAGATGCGAATTGTTATCGCCGGGCCAATAGCCGAGCCCACCGTCTCGCGTTTGCATAGACCACAGCCGATCAATCCCCGACTCGATCTTTTTCCCGGCCGAATCAACACGGGCATCGCCTGGCAAAGCGCGATCGAGCAGCTTCGGCGCGTGCAAAATCGCAAGCAAGCGGCTCGTCGTCTGCTCGAGACAGCCATACGGGTAGTCGAGCAGCTGCGTGATCGCCGGCAACAGTTCGACTTGTGGCTCCGTGCTGATGGAAAGCGTCACGCGCCCTGAACCCGCGGGTAGAAACGCGCTCGAAGCCGCAAATCGCCGCGACTCGCCGGCGCGGAGTCGCAGCAACTCAACTTCGCTATGCAAGACTGCAGCGCTTCGCACCGGCAAGTCCGTCTCGGCGACGGCGACAAACTCGGGATGCGTTGCGTTTGCTTCCGCGACCGCCCGAACTCGCACGGTCGCGGGTCCAATGCCGACGGCCCGCGCGTCGAGCCAAACAACGGCCGGCTCGTTGGGTGCGACGCGGACCCGTCGAGCCGATGTCGGTACCTTGATCTCGAGCGGACCTGTGAAGTCGAACTCTAGTTCAGCTTCGAGCACGGAGTCCGTCGAATTGAAAAGCTTCACCGGCGCTTGAAAGGAATCTCCGGTCACCAGATAGCGCGGCCAACTCGCTTCGACAAGGAGTGGCGCGCTCAGCGTGACGTCGTGCTCGGCGGATGCGTACGTGTCCTGATCGACGAACACGGCCATGACGCGCAGGCGGCCAGTCATGTTCGGCAACTCGAGATCGAAGGCGGCGCAGCCCTCGGCGTCGAGAGTCGCGAGCTCACACCAAATCACGGCAGACTCGCGGCGTTGGCGGTCGTTGCCGGTACCGCGCCGCAACGTCTCCGCAGCCCCGCGATCCGCACCGATTCGCGCCATGCTCTCGGGCCGAAGATGATCCGGTAGCAATTCACTGAACAGGTCGGCCGACGCGATCTCGGATTTGCGCGGCGCAAAGAAATGCGCGCCAGGATCCGGCGTGCGATAGTCTGTCGTCAGCAGGATTCCTTCGTCGACCGCCCACAGCTGCACAACCGCCGCGCGCGTCGATGATTTGGCCGCCGGAGCCTCGACTTCCACCCGAATGCGCGCGCCGGGTTCGACGCGGCTCGGCGCACGAATCACCAGCTCCGGCCGCGCGTCGCTGTGATCGATTCGCAATCGCGCCATTCCGCGACTTCGATGCGGTAGCCAACTTCCTTGCTTGGGATCGACGGCTCGGACGACCGTCGCACTGATGAACGCGCTGCCGCGAAGAGCCGTGTCCACCGGCATGCAAACGGTCGCCGTGTTCGTTGTCATCGTGACTACGCGATGCTCGACGACGTGATCGGACTCGATCGTCAACAGCATCGTCCCCGCACTCGGCGCCCGCACGACGATGTTCGCCAGCTCGCCCGGACGATATCGCTCTTGATCGCACAAGATCTCGAGCCGTTCCGGTTCTGCCAGCGAAAAGCTCTGTATGTCGTGACTTTGACTCGCAGCATAAAACTCGACGCGCGCGCGTTGACCCGTGCGCTGTTCGACCGCTGTGAGGCGATAGTAACCAGCGGACGGACAGGCGATGGAGATCGATCCCGACGCGGATTGAGCGAACTCAAACTCTTGGATCGGCACCAATCGCTCGACCGATTTCCATTTCAGTTTGCGTTGTACTTCCTCGAGCACAGACTCGAACTCGACGCGCGTCAACTCGAAAGCCAACTTCGTCGACTCGGCGGGCGCATCGTTTGAAGTCACAACGACCCAAGGAATGTCGATCGGCAAGCCAACGGGCGCGAACGTGTGTTTGGGAATGCGCAGGCCGATGTGATATTCGGCGGTATCGATCGTCGTCACGCAATGGCGTGACACCGAGCGCCCGCCGGCCTCCGTCACCGTTGCAGTGAGCGAAGCTTGCCACACGCCGGCCGCGAGTTGCGGCGGCAGCGACAACGCGACGGTGGCAGCGCCATCCTTGTCGAGGCGCGTCTCGATCGTTGTCAATTGGCCGTGCGCGCAACGCGTCGCATCGTCGAACTGATACTCGGGGAAACGCCGCGATTCATACCTTCGCCACGCGTAGGTGCCAGGCACGGCGAGCTGGAGATCGGCAGCCGGTTGACCAAATAAGTAGCGACCAGCGACCGCGAGCGTCGGCGGGCCTTCGCCGTAGCAGTATTTTTCTTGCGACATCGCGGCGTCGAGTTCGATGCGCACTGTCACAAAGGCCTCGACGAGCGCCGAAGTTTCGCCGAGCGCCGCCTCGGCGCCGCGCACACTCGCAACGAAACGGTAGGGTCCGGTGCGCGAGTCGGTCGTCGTCGGAATGGCGATCGTGAAAAACCCTTGTTGGTCGGGCCTGGCATCGACTGGCAATTCGTGCGCGGCCTTGCCGTCCGGACGCAACACGCGGATCGTCAACGGCAGCGCGGGCGGCAGCGCGCCGTCGGGTTCGCGGACGATCCCACTGAGATGGATGACATCGCCCGGGCGGTAAACGCCGCGTTCCGTGAAGAGCGCAACATCGTAAGCCGTCGGCGAGGAACGACCGGACTGCTCGACCGCGTCGGAAACCCAGGGCCGGCGGTCCGGTTGAATGAAGCTGAGATCCTCCGCGAGACGCGCCGCGATCAACCACACGTGGTCGTCCGCGGAGTTCTTTGGCACGCGCAGCCGAGCGACGCCGTCGGCGGCCGTCGTCGCAGTCGCGATCACTTGGTTGGTATAGGTGAGTGCGGAGATCGTCGCGTTCGCGATCGGCGCGGCGGTCGCGAGCGATGTGGCCCAGACCAAGTAGCCGTCGCGTTCGCGCTTCGTCGTCAGCGCGATGTCCGTCACGGCGACGACCGCATCGTCCCTCGCCCAATGGCGATTCCTCGCGCGCGCCGTCAGTGCATACACTCCGGTCGGCACTTCGCCGAGCAACTGACGCAAGTCGATCGCGACCGTGCTTGGCACATTGCGTTGGAGACCGAGCGCAATCGTTCGATGCATGACCTGCCGCGAAGTCTCGTCGCGCGCGTTGCCTTGCAGATGCGCGACGAGATTGTTCTCGTAGAGACGCCAGGCCTCGAGCCCGAGCGCGGCGACATTGACGAGTCGCAGATCGAGCGAGAGATTGCCGGTCGGCATCAAGATGCCGTGCCGCACCGCGAGATCCACCGTGGGTGCCCGGTCAGGAATGTTGAACGCAATGGTCTGTTCTCGACCGAGCGGTCGGCCGTCCGCCGACACGGCGTTGCGATCAACGATTGCGGTGTAACGCGCGCCGCACTGGAATGCGCCCGTGAGACAGAGTTCGGATCCGCTTCGGCGCACGCGGAGATCGGCGACTTGAGGACGCACTTCAACAGTGGGCGGGTCGACTTTTTCGCTGAAGAACGCCGAAAATTGGAGTCTCACCTCCACCGCATCGTCGGCACCGGGCGTCGGCACGTAGGCGTTTTCCAACCTGAAATCGCGCAGCACATCGAGAGTTTGCACGCTGGTCTCGACGAGTCCGAGGTGTGCGCCATGGCCGGTTAGGTCGCGGAGCACTTTCACGACGAGGCGATGCGATTGCGGACGGTTCACGCGTACGACGATGTCGAGCGCCGGCGCTTGTGTGAGGGAGTGGATTTCGATCTTGCCTTTATGATGGCGCACGTTCGCGCCCGATATGTCACCGCCGTCGTAGACCTCGAGGTGGCGTAGGAGCGCCACTGGATCGACGAGCTGGTTGAATCGCAGCTCCAGTCGCACGTACACGTGATCCGACGACCGCACTTCGCACGACCGCAACTCGAGCGCGCTCGTGCGGAAACGAAACTCGGAGGTGCCAACAAGAATGCGGCCTGTTTCCGCTTCGAGATGCGCGGCTGGCCGAATGACATACTCGCGCCCAAGCGGGAGGCGATTCTCGAGCAGGTACTCGAGCCGATCGGCTTCCGCCCACCGCCAGTGGCCGGCCGGCTCCGGCTCGATCTCGAACAGCGCGCGCGCAGGACGCTCGCCGATCTCCGACGGTCGCGCGACCGGCGCGTCGAAGCGCAATTCGAATCGATCTGCGTCATCGACTTGTCGCGCGGGTGAAGCTGCCAAGACGCGAAAGCGAGGCCGGTGCGCATGCAATAGCGCATCGCGAATCCAAAATAATCCCACCACATTCAGCGCGATCAAAATGACCGACAAGAGCCCGAACCGTGATGGCATACGGCGCATGAATTTCCCCTCGATTCCCATTGCGAGCCCAGAGAATTCGAAGTCTCGATGTGCCGATGCACTGAGTCAACATAAATACATCGCGCCGCGGGAATGACATCAAAGCGGCGAAAGTTGCCGACGCGACCGGATGACAATCAAAGGCTCTGCACTTCGTCAGGCGCTCAACCATTTCTCTACGCAGTAACGCTGTTCCAGATCCGCAGCGAAGGAAAAAAAGATGCGAGCGTCGTTGTCATTGAGGAAGGGATGCACTGGAGCCTGAACGGTTGGCGGAGTGAAGCGTTTCCAGGCGGCCTCCAGAAAGTCGCCGATCTCCAACGGTTTCCAGGTTGACGGTATCGCGAGTTCCTGCTTCACGGCAAAAAAACTCAAGCAGCGAATCGTATCGTTGCAACCAAGTCGACCAACGTGACGACATCGTTGTTCTGCCGGCCAGCACGTTGGCCTTGGCGGCGGAGCCTACTCATGGAAGGCGTCGAATCATGATCGCCTCCCTCTCGAGATGCGCCGAGAGTCCCGATCAATCCTAGGCAGCGACGCACGACGTTCTGACAGAGAATCTCTCTAGACACGCACAAATCGAAGTCAACGTGAGGGTTGGCGTTGACCGGAGAACAGCGAGCCGAGCCGTGACGCGCCATTGGGGCGGCGCGGCGACTTAGCCGGCGTCGACGAGCGTGACTCGGTGTAGACTTGCCGCCTAAATTCCTAGGAGTGACGTGAAAGGGGTGAAACCATGTTTGCCTTCACAAAGTTCGAGTGCTGCGCACGCCGCACAGCCGGTTGGCGGGGGCTTATAAGTCTTGGGCTCGCGCTTGCAATGGGACTCGTACTCGTCTCCACAGCGCCTGCGCAACCCGTCGTTTCAGTAACGACGCTTCCCACAGCAACGCCGACCGATCTCGCGCTCACACTCGCCTTCGTGAGCGCGCCCGGAATAAGTATTACTTCGGTGACGTACACCGGCGCACTGATCGGTGCGGGAGTGTATACACCGGGAGATACATATTTCGCCGGCGAGCCGCCCGGTTTGTTGCTGACCTCAGGCGGAGCCGTCGACATCCAGCCGACGCTCCCCGGTTACTTCCCGTTTCCAGGCCGCTCGCTCGGTCTACCCGGCGACGCCGATCTCGATGCGCTACTCAGCGAGTTTGGATTCAGCACCAGCACCGGCGATGCCTCGAGCCTGGTGATCGAGTTCAACTCGGCAAGCGCCGGAGAGATTTCGCTGCTCGCCGCCTATGGCAGCCAGGAGTACGGTTTTGGCATGTCGCCCTATCCCGACGTGGCCGCAGTGTTCGCCAACGGCGAACAACGACTCTTCAAGATTGATGGCAACCCGGTGATTGCGATGTCGAGCGATTTCACCTTCGTGCCGCCGGATTTCGTTCTCGACGCCTATCCGCTCGCACCGGACTACTTCGGCGTCATGGGATATCTCAGCGCAACGGCTCAAGTCGTGCCCGGCGCAAACACGCTTAAGTTTGCAGTCGCAGACAGCACAGATGACAACTACGATTGCGGGCTGTTCGTCTGGGGCGGCGCATTCACAGCCGGCCCGGTACAAGACGAGTTCCGCCGCGGGGACGCCAACGCGGACGGCACATTCAACATCGCCGATGCGATCAGCATCTTGAGCGGGCTGTTCAGCATGGGATTCCTACCATGCGCCCAAGCTGCCGACGCCAACGACGACGAGAGTGTCAACATTGCGGATGCCGTCTCGGTGCTGTCGGCGCTGTTCGTCGCCGGGGCGCCGCTGCCGCCGCCTCCGAGCGCGTGCGGCGCGGACCCCACCAGCGGCGCGCTGACCTGCGACGCCTTTCCGCCGTGCCCGTGACCAAATGAGCGATCACGATTCTGCCATGCAGAATCGTGATCGCTCACGAGCGCGAGTCGTTCGCGGGTGTCAAGTCGGTTCAGGCTGCAATATGCCGTGAGCGCGAGCCCACCCACATACTCCATGACGAAGTAGGGAAGGCCTTCATCGGTCGATCCGGCGTTGAAGACTCTCGCAACATTGGGATGACTCATCATGGCGAGCGTCTGACGCTCGCTCGCGAACCGCGCCATGACTTTTCGGTTCGACATTCCAGGAAGCATGACCTTCAGGGCAACGCGTCGCCGGATTTCACCGCGCTCCTCCGCCAAATAGACGACTCCCATTCCGCCTTCGCCGATTTTCTCGAGAATGCGATACGGACCGATTTGAGTCGGAATGGCGGGCATGAATGGCGGGCCGGAGGGTTTGGGCGCAGTTCGCGTCGTATCGACCTCGTCGTGCTGGCCCTCCCGGTCCTTCGCACGATCAGGTCCTGTCTCACCGGCTCGTGGCGGTTCCTTGTCGATCGGTGAGTTTGTCATTGCGCACGCTCCGATCGTCGCTCTTCAACCCGGCTATCGAACAACCCGAACTTCGACGCCGAGATCCGGGTAATCGACGGCCAGCTCGATTCTCTGGATCGGGCCGGCGGTTACGACGAGGTTGCGCTCGATAGGCACCTGCGAGCGCCCGCGGTGGTAATCGAGCACATAGTCGCCGAAACCTAGCCGCGGAAACTCGAAATGGCCGCTGTCGTCGACATATGCTCGAAGCACTCGTGGGCCGCCGCGCAATGTGATTGTGCCTGAGGTCCTGGTGCTCGATGCACGGACCTCGCCGACGAGCAGGATGGCGGGCGCGAGCATGACTACGCCGATGTCGTGATCGCCAGAGATTTCCAGATCAACGACTCGCTCGGCGTAATCGCGTTGATCGACCGCAAGCGCGTGTCGCCCGCGTGCGACGCCGCGCAGCTCGAAACTGCCATCTGTGGCGGTGGAACAGGTAATTGCAAACGCCGAGTCGTGCTCGACGTCGCGCGCGACTAGCCGCAGCGCCGCGCCGGCAACCGGCACGTGCGCGGCATCGACTACCCGGCCGCGGATTATGGACTCGGGCTCGAGCTCGATTTCCAGCAGCTCCGCTTCTAGCGCTAGAGGCAGCGGCACTCTCGCGGCCACGTATCCAGACGCGCGAACCAGCACCGACGAGACTTCATCCGGTAGAGCGAGTGCGAAACTGCCGTCACCGGCCGATCGTGCGTATCCTGTGGGCTCGCCATCTGCCGGCTTGGGCACCGGCACGCGCGGAAATGGCGACCAGCTCGCGAAAATCTCGGCGTCGCCGATGCCGTCGTTGCTCGTGGCATCGACAACGAATCCGGCTAGCTCGCTCGCGCGCATAGTGAGGTTTTCGATCGATCCCGGTTCGACCGCCGATTGGGACGCCGAGTATGTCGACTTCGACACGGGCATTGAAAGACCGGGGCCTATTTGGTGATTACCAAAAAACCGCCAATAGTCGCGGAAACCTCTCGACTTGATACAGGGCTCGACACAGATCACCCTAGAGTTTGATTAAAGAGATACGCCGGCCGAGAGCGCCGGACTGAGACCACATCCACAACGCCGCGCACAGGAGCATTCGAGATGGATTACCACGGTGCGATTCAGAGCTACTATCGGGCGTTCCGAGATCGCGACCTCGCATGCCTTCGTTCGCTGCTTACTCCCGACTTTCACTTCGTCAGCAGCTTCGGCGAGTATCGACAACGTGACCCCATGCTCGACGCGATTTTGCCCGCCGTCGGCCAAGCCTGGGCAACGAATCTGCGCGTGTTCGGGCATGGTCCCGAGTTCGTCGTCGTATACGAGCACGAGACCGCGCCTGGGGTGGCGCGGCCTCCGATGAGAATGGCGGAGTACATTCGCTTTCGTGGCGAGCAGATTGCGGAAATCGAGGTCTTTGTCGGTCGCACATTGGCAGCTCCGGGAGGCTCTTGATTCCGCACTCGTGCGCGTCTGTCGTCGAAACGAATGCCCGAGAAGGAGACGGCGACTTTCTTCGAAGGGTACTCGGGCAGATTGCGCACTGCCTGCCAGAACTTCTAACTCGCTTCGGTGAGCTGTATCCACAATCCGGGACGATGTCATCTACGGCGTCACGCGACACGGCCGTCAGGACGGCGGCACGCGGGTTCTCGAAGTTTCTCGGATCGGAGATTACTCTGGAACAATAGCAGCACTGGCTAACAAGCCGTTGATGCTGTCGGTCGGCCGCAGACGGCCGCCCGCAGCTTAACGGCAAACCGCTAGGCGACCCGAGAAGTGACCGATGACTCAGCTTGATTCGACTCCGGGTTCAAAGCGCCTGGAGGGGCGCTTCCGCTTCGCCCCTCCAAGAGCATGCGCTAGGCCGAGCGGTCACTTGAGGGCGGACAGGTTGGCGCCGAAGTTGATGTGAAAGACCTGGCCATCCAGCGCGAGTGCGGGAACGGACTTGATGCCGAGCTTTTCCGCCTCCGAGACGCGTTTCTTGGTCGTCCCGAGATGCACGACCTCGACATCGAAGCGGTTCCTGTCGAGTGCTGCGAGCACCGACTGTTCGGCGCTGACGCAAACGGGGCATCCGGCGTGGTAGAAGACGGCCTTCTTCTTCATGATTCTGCTCCTTTGTTTTCGAACGGTTTGTGGTGGCCTCGCGCCACCCACACGAGAGGATGCGCTGCGCGCGCGGTCCAGCCAAGAACGCACCTTTTGGTAAGGTAGGTACACGATGGTCCAAGACGATCCCTCAGCTCATCCAGTTATCGCGGGCGCCGACGCCGAGGCCATTCCCGTCGCCTCGATGGTCGAGAGCATCATCGGATGCAAATGGTCCGTAGGACTGCTCCGGCTTCTCGCTGAAGGATGTAGTCGGCCCAGCGCCATCCTCCGGGCCCACAAGGGTCTGTCCGCAAAGGTAATGAACGAGCGCCTGCGCAAGATGCTTCGCTTCGGTATCGTGAGTCGCACCGTGTTCGGCGACAAGCCGCCCGTCGAAGTCGAGTACGTGCTCACGCCCTTCGGCCGTCGCTTCATACGGATTATCGATGAAGTTCGCCGGTTGCAGGAGGACGCTGACCGTGGGGCCATCTCGAAGAGTGCGGTGATTCGGAAGGAGGCGGCCCCGCGCGGTCGCCTGACCAGCCGATGAAGCTGACGGTCGCCTACTGGAAACCCAGGTTCGCACGATGCTCACCCGCTCAACGATTACCACACCGCCTACGGCACCGCGTTCGCGTTGATCGCGCTCGTATGCGTACCCGTCGCGCAGTAAGTTGCAAGGAGTCGCAAGTGCGGAAGCCCGCGCCACGCGTGCTCATCGTCGCAGCGGGTTTTGCGCTGCTGCTTTCGAATGCGGGATGCATCACACCGCCCCTCCTTCGGCGCGCCGTCGAGAATCGAATTTGGCTTGGCGAGTTCCCGCACGGCGCCGAAACCGTCGAAGTGCCCGTTCCTGATGGAAGCAAATTGCGCGGTGTGTTCGTACCCGGCGATCCAGGCGCGCCGATCGTGTTGCACTTTCTCGAGTCGGGCGGCTCGGTCGCCAAGGGCACGCACGGTTTTCCCTCGTATCAGGTGCTATGCGACTTGCGCGCGTGCGGTTTCGCTTCGCTGTTGCTCGACTACCGCGGCAACGGTGTTTCCACGGGTGTTCTATCGCCCGTGAACCTGCGCGAAGATGCCGAGTTGATGTGGCGGGAGGCGCTGCGTCGAGCTGGCGGCGATGCGACGCGTGTGGTGGTGCGTTCGCTGTCCATCGGCGCGTTACCGGCGGCCTCGTTGATCGACGACGGCGCCGCACCGCGCGCCATCTTTTTGCTCGCGCCGGTCCGCGCGGAAACGGCGGTCGGTCACTATATCGATGGGCACTACTCTTGGCCGCTACCCTGGTTGATCAAGCCGTGGCTGCGTCGGCCGACCGACATCGATTTGCTGGATTCGATTGGGCGCGCGCGCTGCCAGGTCCTTGCGATCACGGCGACGAATGATGCGTTTCTTCCTGCGGCTGAGCAGCAGCAACTGCGCGCGGTCGTCGAACGCAGCGGAGGCCTGTTTTCGTCTTATCCTGGTCTTGGCCATGTCGACATCGGACTCACGTGCCACTCATTGCAGAAGTTTGAGCGCGAACTCTTGCACCGTGAATTTCCAGAATTGCCGATGACCGCCGCGCGTGTGGCCGCGGCGATCGACGCGACGCCGCCCGACGCAGGCATCGCCGCATCAGAGACGGCCGCGCGGCTCGAGCAAATTGTTCGTGTCTGGAATCCGCAACCGGCGCGACTTGCCGCGGCACTGGCCCTCGAGATCGGCACCATTCCCGATCCGCAATGGGGCGTCGTTATCCATTGGCTGCAATCGCTCTCGTCGCTTCGCTTGGCGGAACTCTCTTTCGAATCGCTTCGCGCTCTCGTCGATTTCGCCGATCCCTGCGGCCCGCTGGAACCGTGCGAAATCGAGCGCCTACGCGTCTTCGCCGACGCCGCGCGCGATCCCCGGGATGGCCGGCCATCTCTCGAGCGACTCGTCGAGGTCGCGGTCGCGGAACGACTGCACACCCACGCGTTCGCCGGCAAAGCGGAACGCGTCCCGTGGCCGCGCGATGGGGTCGCGGACGGCGGCATGACTGTGCTCGCGCGTGTAGAAGAGTTCGAGCCGGATTCTTCACTACCACGCCTGCAGCTTCCGCCACGCGAATCGCTGCGCCAGGTCGTTCGGCTGCTGCTGAAGTCGCTCGCCATCCCGGAGCGCGTCGCGCGCGGCGCCGACGGGCGGCACACGATCGAGTGTTTCGACGGTAGCCGTTGGCTCGAACTCTCGGTTCCGGATCCTTCGACCTCGATGCAGCCGGCTGCTGCCGAGAGTGCTGTGCAGGATGGAGGTCGCAGCGCCACCACGCACTCGGGATCGTGAGACGCACCGGCTGACGCGGGGCAGCTGCAGACCATCGACGTCGTTACATTTTTGATCGAGACTCCGCGGCCGTGGGCGCGCCGGTCGGCGCACGGCAGCGGCGTCGATCAGACGTCAGAACCAGCGACACCGTGTCGCGAGCGGCGGAAAGCAATGCAGAGGCATGAGCGAAGACATCGCTCACGCGCGCGGGAAGTATTTGCGCGCGCGAGTCACCGGACCGAACGTGCATGCGCCATATCGCGCTCGGCATTTCGCAGATTCTCGCCAGCTATTTTTCTTGGTCAGAAGCGAGTCTGAGCTTCGCACCATGGCAGCTCCGGCCCCGCATCAGTTTGGCATGTACCGCGGTCCATAATTGCTACTACCTCTGCGCGCGGCTATCTTCAGCGCATGATCTTCGAGCGAGTAGTTTCGCGCCCAGTAATTCTGGTTGCGGTGGTGTCGGCCATGTGTGGCGCGCTGGCCGAGCAGGCGGGTGCGCAGCGCATCGATTTAGCGCGGCCTGCCGATCGCGAGTTCGTGCGTGACCTCGCGGAGATGGTCAGCGACGCGGATGAATCGGTGATTCGAGAGCTGTGCGGCAAGCTGCTCACCGAAACTGGCACGCCTATTATCGTCGTTACGATCGAGTCCATGTCTCGGCACGGCGGCGCGGACCTGCGCATCGAGACGTTTGCGCGGCTGCTATTCGACGAGTGGGAGATCGGTCATGAGAAGATCAACCAGCAGTTGTGGAACACCGGTATTCTGCTACTGGTCTCTGACGGCGACCGCAAGGCGCGCATCGAACTCGGTGCGGGTTGGCGCCGCGACCAAGATCATCTCGCGCAGCGCATCATGGATGAGCAGATTGTTGCTCGATTCAAACAACACGAGTTTTCGCGGGGCATCGTGGCGGGAGTTGAGGCGCTAGCGCAGATGGCGCGGGGCAAGCCGCTTCCCGGGCCGGTTGTTCCGCCGCGTCCAGCTTGGCACTATCTGCTCATCGCTGGAGCGGTCGCGATGGGGGTTTTTACGATCGTGTCGCTTGTGCGTCGTGGTGGCCGCGGCTGGGCGTGGGTCTTTTGGGGCGTGGTGTTTTCCGCTCTCGGCGTGATTCTCTATCAAGTGCTCAGCCAGTCGCGTCGCGGCAGAGGTTCGTTTTCCGGCGGCAGTTTTGGCGGCGGATTTTCCGGCGGCGGCGGCGCCACCGGCTCTTGGTGAGAGGGCGAATCGATGCGCCGAGCGAGCGAAATGTTCACAGCGGAAGACCGCGCGCGAATAAATCGGGCGATTGTCTCCGCCGAGTCGAAGACGAGTGCTGAAATCTTGGCTGTCGTAGCCACGGACTCGGGTCGATACGACCGTGCCGAGGATATCTTCGGTCTGTGGCTAGGACTGTTGTGTTTGGCTGGCGTCTGGTTCGGCTTTCCCACGCCGGGCGCGCCGGACCGCGACAGTTGGAGCGAGAGCTCGGCGAGCTTGCAGCTCGTGGCAATGATCGGCGCCGTGATCGGCGGTTTTGTGCTCGGGTCGCTGATCGCAGGCCGCATTCCGGCCCTGCGCCGACTGTGCACGCCGCGCGCACAGCTTCACGATGAGGTTGCCGTTCGCGCCCGGTCGGTGTTTTTTGACAAACGTGTGCACCACACGGCCGGCGCGAGCGGGCTCCTCATCTACGTGTCGCTCTTCGAGCGAGTCGCTACCGTACTCGGCGATCAAACCGTGGTAAAGAATTTCGGTGAAGACGCAATACAGTCGCTCTGCACGCAGCTGACGACGTCGCTGGCGACTCTCTCTCCCACCGAAGCGTTGTGCGCCACGATCGAGACGGCCGGTGAGCAACTGGCGCTCGTCATGCCGCGCGAGCGGAGCGATGCCAACGAACTCGTGGATGCGCTGGTGACTATCGATTAGCGGAGCGAGGCGCCGAGCCGAGCGCGAGCCGATGCGTTCTTCGCGCGCATTGCGCTCGACGCGATTGTGGGAGCCATCGTTCTCAACGGTTTCACTTTCAATTCAGCCAGCTTCTTTCGCCTATCCTCGTGTCTCGATTGCGGCCGGTTGGACGCAAGCGCAGGCGCTGATCTACCACCACGACCATTCAAGAATTACCTGCGAAAAGGGAACCAGCTGAATAGGCCAAAGCCAGGCCACACATTGCGGACCTGTCGCAGACAGTCCTTGAGCAGGGCCCTTTGAGCGGGGTCGAGCGCCTTGCACTCTTTGCGAACGGCGACCACTGCCTGCCCAAGCTCACCAATGAGTTCTGATGAGGTGGTCCATGTACCATTGAGAATCGTCTCCAGGCGACCACTGTGAGTGGTAAAGCCGCTTTCCTTTAACGAAGCGGCCAAGGCATGGAACGGCTCGGAGCTTACGGGTTTTGACATACACGTCGCTTATCCATCACGTTGCGCGGGGCGGTGAAGCGCGGGCCTCTTGACCACGTCTGACTCGTACGCGATGCCAAACCGCGCTCGATGCCCGACTCTACGCGTTCTAATCGCCACTCCCGACAACCCTGACCCTTGTATCCCTAATCGCACGTAGGACAGCGCGGTCAATGCGCGATTAGCGGTGAGTTGAGGTCAAGCTTCGGTTCGGCTGCGCCCGCATGTGACTCGACGAGGATGTCGCGATAGCGCGCCTCGCCAGCAAAGATGAGCGTGCGCTTGTCCGGCGTCAACGCATGGTAGTGGATCGGACCGTTCCTGTAGTTCCCTGGTGGCAGATAACGTGCGACCCAATTCCGCGCTGCCTGATCGCTCGCAGCCATCGCATCGATCTGAACCGCGACCCCGATTTGATACTGCAGGGCGAACCTATCGACACCGGTGCCCAGGATCAACGCTGAAGGATGCTGTCGCTGCCATTCGGTCCACGCCCGCTCGTTGACCGTCCGCGTGCCCATCTGGATCGTCCCGAAAACATCAAATCCCTTTGGCGCGCAGCAGACGTTGCAGTTGAACAATCTCTGCAGGAAATACATCGTCGCATTGTTCTTGCCCACCTCACAGGCGCGCAGGTCAACTCGCTTCAGGTTCAGCTTCCACACGGCCTCGATCAGCTTCCTGAGGTCGAGCCATTCGGTCGGCCTGGCGAAGCCCAGACGCCTCGCAAGGTCCGCATCTGTGATCCTGCCGTCCATTGCGTAGATCATCAGGCGCATCACGTCGACACCCAGACCGGCGGGGCCGGCTTTGACCTGAAGGGCGAGATCGGTTCCATGGCAGACGATGACCACGTCTCCGCCGTGCTTCTCGCTCCGGGCGATATCGCGCAACAGCGTTGCCAATTGGTCGTTGGCCGTCGGCAAGGCACGACGCACTTGCACGAACTGGCCCGACGCCTTGATGGGCTCCTGGGGAAAGTCCCGGTAATACTGCAAAGCCGCGTGCAAATTCGCGGCGAGAACCAGGGCGGTCGCCATGTCACCTACCTCCGCGGAGAGAGACAACATCGGTGAGATCGTCGCGTGTGAAGTCTCCGGCGTCAAAGCTCCAGCCAGACGCCGGAGTCACTGTTCCCCTTTGCGTGACGTTTGAAGATGCATCCGCGCGGCTCTCCGAGGTGAACAGCCAAGCTGAAATGAGTCCCAGAGATTCTGTTCCGTCCAAATGAAGCCTACTTTCCGTGTGCGAATTACCTAATGCGCGACGTCGGGAGCGACGTCATGCACGCGATCAATAGCGATCCACTCGACTGCACGCGTTTCAGGTTTCTGCCGCCGGCTCGAACACGCGTTGTTACTTGCTGCCGGACGCCTTCAATCGTGACCATCCCTTTCCGCAGAGCGAGTCGCCGTGTCCACTGATCGCTTGTCATCCGCGGAAATGGCTCGTACCCCGACAGAGTATTCTTTTTCTAGCTGCAAGCCGTGTTGGAAGCCTATGCCGGACTTTGGATGAAGCTGTGCTGCCTGCAGGTCGGCAAGAACTGGTTGAACGGGCGTAGTCGCGCCACGCGCTATCTGGCCGATGCTTCCTATTGGAATTACCCCGTGCGTGTGCCGGGCACGGTTCCGCTCTCGGGTGACGTTGCGGCAATAACCCACACCCGCACTCGACTATCACGACAGCGAACGCTATCGGTTGCGCAAGGTCGCGCTTCGCCGGCTCACCGCGAAGTGATGGTGCTCTGATCGGGATATATGGGAAAAGCGAAGGCTCGACGGCATGTTCAACGAGCGATCGGCTCGATCGGCCCGATGTATTCCTGCGCCACGACGATGTTATCGAACCAGACTTTGCTGACGTGTTTGGGCGGGGACTTCGTGATGTAGAGATAGGCCCAAACGTAATTCACCGCGAGGTCTTTCGTCGCGCGCCAGCGGAGGCCTTCGAATGATTCGGTCGCTTTGGGGTCGGGGCTCCACCAGCCGCCGGTCCAGCGGCCGTTCGGAAAGCCCGGGCCGAAGTGGCTCGCGATCTGGCCGCCGGTGCGCCACAGTTTGCCGTCGATCCAAAATGCTTGCTCACCATTCGATTCGGTCGGGGGATCGTTCACTTTCACCATCATCTCGACGCAAATCCAACGACCGCGTTCGACCTTTGGCTTCGCCGCTCCGGCGAGAAACGGCGTGCCCCAGTAATTGCCGTCGCCGTGCACGTGCATGCCCTGCCAGTACGAGTAGAAATCCCACTCCCAATCCTTGCCGTACGGTTCGACGCCGGTGGTAAATCGCTTAGTGCCGTCTGGCAGCTCGCCCGCGCCACCTTGGGGCCACGCCGTCGCCGGATTGAATCCACCGAGGTGCGTTCCGAAGTGATGTATCGGTACGCACTCGGGATCGAACTTCACATAGAACCGCGCGAAAACCCGATCGTATCCCGAGGTAGTGACCCGATTCGTCGGATCCTTCGCCGTCGGCAATAGCCGCCGATAGAATTGCCCGCCCGTCCCCTCGCCGCCTACATACGACATCAACAACGATTTGTTATCGCCGCTCCCGGCAGGCACGTCCGGCGACGACGACATGATCTCGGTCGCCGACGCCGTGTCCCAGTGTTTGGCAATCGCATCGATGGAATCCGCATCGAACCGCTCAACAAAAATCACGCGCGGGTCCTTTTCGATCGCGCGGTCACCGGGATATTTGACTGCGATTCCGCGCCGACCTTCCGGCAGTCGCGCGGGCGGTTGGGGTCGAGCCTTCGATTCGCCTCCGTCGGGTGGCTGGGGTCGATTCTTCGAATCCTCAGTCTCGTTTGCGGGCGGACTCTCATCCGGCCGGAGGCTCGAAGACTCGACCCCAGCCACCCAGGCCGCCACTGAAATGGCGGCGATCGCCATCGTGATTCCGGTCGTTCTCATTTTCATGGCGATTGGATGTGTCCCCCGTTCATGAGCTTCATCGCGTCGTGCACGGAGTCGGAGGGGCTGACTACCTGCGCGCGTGCGCCATGATCGTTTCCAGCTCTCCGATCAAGCAACCCCACGGTCCGATCCTAGACCCTTTCGAACTTCCCAACCCCATCGGGCGCTTGCCCTCCGCCGTGGTCACAACTAAATGGCCGTTCACGATTCTGGAGAGGTACGAATTTTCTCACCGCCCGACTCGATCCTCAGGATTCTGGGCCAATTGAATCGCCAGAATGTGTGAACCAGGCGCTGCTACCTACCACAACTCGAGGCTTCGTGACGGACAACACGGCAAGCGTCAAGCAAACGGGGCGGCTCCCGCACGGAGCCGCCCCGACTTGTCGACGCCCATCAATCGCAGGAAGTCGGCGGGAACAAGCAGCCGAGGATCGGGCTCGCTGGGTTGCAAGCTGGCACGGTGCCGAGCCAGGCCGGCGGCGGCGGCCCCATCGAGAACAGCCAACTGAGCAAGAAAATCGGGTCGGCGATGTTGACCATGTTGTCGCCATTGCAGTCGAAGCCCGCTGGGCATCCGGCCAGAGTTATGAACCCGCCTGACGGGCCAGGCATGGGTGGGAACAACTCGGAGAGGATGTTAATCGGGTCTGCGACGTTGACGGCGCCGTCGCCATTGATGTCGGCGACCTTGATCAGGTCGACCGGCGGGGCGACCAAAGTGACCATGCAGCAGACTTGTCGCGACAATTCGCCCGCGACCACACCTTGGATGCAAATGGTGTGAGCTCCGGGGACTGACAGACCGGAAATTGTTGCGGACGCCGAACCCGCCGCCTGCGGGCCAAGCGTGGTGTAGAGCGGACCGTCGACGTAGACGTTGACGCTGTCGTAGTTCTGCGGGTTGGTCCAGGCGAGATCCACCGAACCCGTGGTCCCCACTTGCGAACAAGTAAGGTCGCTCGGCGATCCCACTCGGCGGAGCGCATCGTCATACGCGAGTATCAGCGCGTTTTGGTCGCCGCCGTAGCCGCCGAACTCCCACGACTGGTTGAGCACCCGACCAAAAGGCTGGTCGCTGGCGTGGAAAACGCCCGTGCCGTAACCCGCGACTCCGCCGCCCACGTCACGATTCCAAACCACGCCGGCGTTCGGTCCCGCCATGTCAGTCGCGGTGGCGGCGATCTGATCGGTCCAGTCGTTGCCCGCTTGGTCCTGGTTGTATGCAGCATTCAATCCCGCGAACTGGGCGTCATCGTAGCTCGATCCGACCATGGCGGTGAAGTCATCGCCGCCGTCGACCGCCGGAGAGGCGATCCCATCGACCGTATTGAAGGCGGTGGCCGGATCGAAACCCCAAATATCGCCACCCTCCATGTAAACGTGGCCACCCGCCAAAACGTGGTCTCGCAGCAACATGCCTTCGGCCACCGAAATCGGGTGATTGCTGGGGAAGCTACCCATGGCGCCCCACACGCGGTTTGATGGCGTGAGCGTTGCGCCACACGGTAGGTTGCCCAAATCGGCCACTACCGTGTGCGCGAGGCCGGCCGCAGTCATCGCCGCATCAAGCGCTGCCACGCTATCGATTTGAGCGGCCGACTCGCCCGCCCAGATGATGTTTTCTTGGACGCCGCCGATCGCGATTTCTGCATTGCAAACCGGACCTGAAAGCGCCGGTCCGCCTGCACAGATGCCGCGCACCAGATACGAATAGCTACCGGAAACACCAGGATTGTCGACGAATCCGGTGGCGCCTCCGGGGAGCGTGGAAATCAAGATGGTGTCGCGTTCAACCTCGATCGCAGTGTAGGCCCCACCGGGCCAGCTCAACGCGACGGTGCCGGCACCGCAGTCTACGCTGCAGACTAAGCTCGCAATGGGTGCGCAGAGCGGAATGATCTGCTCGATCACGACATTGTCATACGCGACGACATTGCCCGCGACAGTTGCGGCACCGGCAAAAATGCGGTAACCATCGCACGGCGGCGCGAAGGCCGTGCCGCCGAACAGGTAGCGATCCGGCGGCGAGTAGCTCGTCGTGATGGCGGTCGTGAGATCGGTGATTCTGACCTCGAGTATCTGGTAAGTGTCGAGACTAAATATTGTTGTTCGACGATACCACTGGTTCGCGACGAGGTTTTGGAAAGCCGGGTCTGGCACGATTTCCTGTAGCTGCGTGCCCGTCGCGTTGAACCAAACGTAGTCTGCGTTCCAGGCCGCGGCCGTAGTGATATCAGTCCAGGTGCTGAGGGCGATAAAAGTTTTGTCGCCCGGGAACGTTTGCGTGGAAACGCTGCCGGCATTTTGAGCCGTCGGCAAGGTACCAATGAATGACACCGAGACATCGTAGGAGATCGACCAAATGCCGGTGCCGGCGCCAAATGCCAGGTCGCGCTGTGTGCGCATGAATACGCTTCCACCTGGTCCGACACCAGCCGCGAATTTGTCGCCGCCAGTGGGGTTCACCGGCACGCCGAGAACGTTGCCGGCATAGGTATAGACGAGCGCTGGGACGCTGGTCGCTGGGACAGGATTATAGTAGGAGTCCTGACCTACCAGAGTTTCGCCGTCAGCATCTCCCAAGAGCGCGTCGAAAGTCGTTGCGTATTGGCCGCTCGCCAATGTGGTCGACAGCACAGCGATGACGATCACAAGCGAGTGCAGCAATACAACCGCCGAGCCAACACAGCATCTCCGTACGAGTGCACGCATGGTTTCCCACTTTCCTCGTCAGTGAATTATCGGATTCTTCTACTCCTTCTTCCCCCTCGAGTGCTCAGCAATAAGGCGGGACCGAACGGTTCGGCCCCGTAACTCAGGTGAAGCGATTGCCGGAAAGAATGACTGGATGGCGCATGTTTTTCTGCTCTCTATGCCTGGGGCAAGCCGATCCCACGCGATCAAATCGTCACCGGGACACCTCAAGCGGCTGACTCGCTATCCCTGACTTATTCCCGTGTTCGCCGAGCCCTCCGGCAATTTATTAAAGGTAAAGGTAGTGTCTCCGCACCTCACTGGCAACCCCCGCGTTGCCGCCTTCTCGATCCAGGACGAGAAAATATGGACCCCGATCAGGCGGGCGCCCTTTTTGGCGAGGGAGCCTCGACAGATTGGAAGTACCGAGAATCATGATCGAGCTGGCCCTGTGTCCCTCGTCGCCGCCGCCTGCTGCTTGACAATCGCCTCGATTAGCAGGACGCTTTGCCCCGGGCAACCGATGCGAAACACTCCGATCTCGCTACTCGTTCTGCTATTGTTGGCAGTCTCGATGCGTCTGAATGCGCAATCGATCTTCGGCGGTTTCGTGAGCGTGCAAGTAAACGTCGATGCTGCCGGCATGAATACGATCGGCGATGCCGCGAACGAGCCGTCGATCGCCGTCGATCCGACCAATCCGCTACGAGTCGCGATCGGCTGGCGCCAATTCGACACGGTCGCCAGCAATTTCCGCCAAGCAGGTTGGGGTTACTCGATAGATGGCGGACTTGCGTGGACTTTTCCCGGCGTGATCGAGCCGGGCGTGTTTCGCTCCGATCCTGTGCTCGAGGCGGATGCCAACGGCGTCATCTACTACCACAGCCTGACCACCGCCGGCGGCGGCTATTCGTGCGACCTTTTCCGCTCGTTCGATGGCGGTGCGACGTGGGACACAGGTGTTGACGCCTACGGAGGCGACAAAGCTTGGATCGCCATCGATCGCACCGGCGGTCCCGGGCACGGCAACATCTACGCGGCGTGGGACTATGCTGGCTGCTGCGGCGACAACTGGTTCAATCGCTCGACCGACGGCGGCGCGACATTTGAGCCTCCGGTGCCGATCCCTGAGCAGCCGGTGTGGGGTGTCGTCGCCGTTGGCCCGGATGGCGAAGTCTACATCGCCGGGCGACGTTCGCCGGTGTACGACGAGTTCGTGGTGGCGAAGTCGACGACCATCGCAGATCCCGGAGCGGCGCTCGCCTTCGACTTCGCGACGGTGGTCGATCTTGGCGGCGCGCTCGTATACGGTGGCGGGCCCAACCCCGGAGGACTGCTCGGGCAGGTTTGGATTGATGTCGACCACAGCTCCGGCCCGACGCGTGGCTATGTGTACGTGCTCTGCTCGGTCAATCCGCCTGGCAGCGACCCGCTCGACGTGCATCTGGTGCGCAGCACCAATGGCGGCGTCTCCTTCGAGCCACCGGTGCGCATAAACGATGATCCGCTCGGGAGCAACGATTGGCAGTGGTTCGGCACGCTCGCGGTGGCGCCCAACGGTCGACTCGATGTTATTTGGAACGACACGCGCGCCAATCCGGGCGGGTTCTGGTCGCAGCTTTACTATAGCTCGTCGCTCGATGCCGGGCTGAGCTGGTCGCCGAATCAAGCGCTGAGCATCGCCTTCGATCCGCATCTCGGTTGGCCGCAGCAGCAGAAGCTCGGCGACTACTACGATATGGTCTCGGACCTCGTCGGCGTCGACGTCGCCTACGCGGCGACCTTCAATGGCGAGCAAGATGTCTACTACTTGCGGATCGGCGACACCGATTGCAATCAGAATGGCACGGGCGACGCCCAGGACATCCTCAGTGGCGCGAGCCCCGACATCAATCTGAATGGCATTCCCGATGAGTGCGAGTCGTCGCTCCCATTCCAGCGCGGCGACTGTAATGGCGATGACGGCATCAACATCGCGGATCCGATCACGCTGCTCGCGTACCTGTTCGGCGCGTTGCCGCTACTCGATTGTTCAGATAGCTGCGATGGCAACGATGACGGCGCGCTCGACATCTCCGACGCTATCGCGCAACTCACGGCCTTATTCGCCCTGCGGGGGCCGCTGCCACCACCCACGGACTGCGGCGCCGATCCGACACCGGATACGCTCGCCTGCACAAGCTCGGTATGCCCGTGACCGGCGCGGCCGAGCGTGCTCACCATCGTCGCTCAGCCCTCGCCTCACAAACCTGAGTTGCACCGCCCGAACTGCCGATCCGGCGACGAGCGTCGTTCGCGGCCCACAAGTGGCGAGAACTCGCGCAAAAAGCGCGGAATGTCCTGAGGACAGCAGGGCGTTGTGTCGCCGGAAGATGCTCCGTCGGCCGATCTCGCGGAGTTGGCTTCGCGACTCGGGTCACGGGCACGGCGCGTACGCATCACAGGTGAGCGATCCGGGCGTCGGGTCAATGCCGCAGCCCGGGTACGGGCCGGGCGGCGGTGCGCCGCCCGCGAAGAGTTGGGTGAGCAAGAAGATTGGATCGGCGATGTTTACGGCTTCGTCATCGTTTGCATCGAGCGCGAGCTGGCACGAACTCGCGTTGCCCCCGAACACATACACGAGCGTGAACACGGCGTCGGCGATGTTGAAATGCGAGTCGGCGTTCGCGTCTCCGCGTATGAAACTCGGAGGCACAGCGAGGCAGCCGTAAACACCAACTACGATTCCGTCGACCCCAGCCTCCACGACCGAACCGGGCGCCACGTCTGACGCGGTGAATCGCACGCGCATCGCCGCGGTGGGCGCTAGCGTGTCTGCGATTGCGAAGCTGCGCGCAATCCAACCGCCTTGGACCTCGGCCCCGGCGGGTCCGACGACCTCGAGCACGACCCAACTTCCCCCGCCGTCATTCGAGATTTCCACGACGAACACGTCTTGCTCCGGCGTGCCGCCGGCGACATTCGAGTACCACCGGTAATAGCTGAGCGTCGCGTTGCCGCCCGTCGCGTCGAAAAGCGGCGACGTGAGAATCGTGCTGCCGCCGTCCACGTCGGTGTCGCCATCCGCTAAGTCGGTGAGATAACACTGCCCACTGCCATCGGCGTCGAACGGCGGATCGCCGCGATCGCCGCCGCCAGCCGGCACGCCGCGATTCCACACTCCCGCGATCGCGTCGCCCGACACGACGTAGCCAAGCTCGGACTCGCCGTCATCGCTGAAGGCAACAAGCTCGAGCTCGACCGGCGTCGCATACACCTCGCCGGGCGCATCGATCGGACCGCTTGCGCTGCCGCCCGTCGCGCTCGCCGCCGTGAAGTAAAACTCGATCGAACTTCCACACGGCGCGGCCGGCAGCGTCGCCGTGTACAACGTACCGCCCGTGAACTCGAGCGGCGATTCGACGAACGCGCCGCCGCCGGTGCTGCGCGTATGGATGCGCGGCGACCCAGCCGCAAGCGTGGCGCCGCCGATCGCGTGCACGTCGACCGGGAACATCGTCGTGGCCCCAGGCGCCGCGCGCGCCGGCAGACCCTGTGGAAAATTGAAGGCGAACGGGCGAGAGATGGTGTCCCCCAACACGCGCAAGCCCGCGAACACTTCCTCGCACGTCGGCAAGATCTGATCGGCCGGCAGCAGAAATCCGAATTGGCCGGTGTCGCGCAATTCGATCGTCATCGCGACCGCGCTGGCGACGCCGTAACCCCAGTCCTGCGCCGTGCCGCTCGCGACGTACAGAATGAGGCCGCCCGGCCCATGCAAGTAGGTCGCGCCGTGGACGCTGCCGATCGCCGCCGTGATCTCCGCGCCAAGCGGGTGATAAAAATCTTGATCGGGCGGCAGCGCGACCGTGTATCCGAACGGTTGCAACAATAACTGCGAGTAGCTGTGCACATCGAGGAACGCAGCGATTTGCGGTCGCGCCAGAACGAAGTCGCGCGCCGCGCTCGACTCCGGCTCCGAAAACGGTCCGGTGCCGTGATAGACCGGACTCGAAGTCGCGGGGCTCGACCCTGGGCCACCCCACTCGTAGGACCAGTTGCGGTTCAAGTCGACGCCGATTGTTCCGTCGCCGTTAACCCGCCGGTTCTTTCGCCACAGTCGATCGACTGCGTGCGAATAAACGTAGCCGTCCGGATTCACGATCGGCACGATAAAAAACTCGACGCTGTCCATCAACGCGTGGATTTCGGGGTCGAGGTCGTAGAACTCGACGAGCGCCCAGGCGGCATAGACCGGCGCCATCACCGCGACCCACTCGCGCGCGTGCTGACAACCTTCGATATAGAAGCCGGGTTTGTTTGAGCCGGCCGTGCCGGTCACGCGCACCGCGCGAATCAACCGGCCCTCGACGCTCACCCCGACATCGATGAGCGTCACGAGATCCGGTCGCGCCGCCGCGAGTTCGACGAGCTGCGCGAGCACCTCGTCGTAGGTCTTGTAGTCCGCGAACCACGAGACGCCGCCAAGCGGTGCGCCACCGAAGGGACCGCCGCCAATCGGCGCGCCGGCGGCGGCGCTGCTCGCCGTCGCGGCATCGATGAGCGCTTGCACATCGACGATACGCGGCTCGAAAGGAAGCCCGCTCGTCCAAAGGCTCGGCCATTCGTCCGGAGCGACGCGCACGTCGAGCGGGCCAATGCCAATCGCATCGGTCCAAATGTCGAGATTGAGCGCGAGCAGTTGTGCGAGTTCCGCTTCGTTCGCGATCGCGACCCGCACCACCGCGTGCCCGTCGTAGCGAATCGGCGCTTGCGCTGCGGCGGGCGTCAAAACGCATGCACCGGCAAGCGTCGCCGAAAAGGCGAAGAGGGCGATCCACGCTCGAAAGCCGCGACCTCGCACGCGAACGCGCATCGTATCTGCTCCAGCGATTTGCAGCATGCCGACCCATTTCGTTCTGAACGGCAAGAAGCAACGGAATACTTGACGAGCGAAAGCATAGTCACATCAGTGACCCGTCACAATGGACTTGAATGCGGCCTAGCAGTCGGACTAGGAATGAACGGGAACGAAGACCAATCGGCAGGCTTGTTTCGCCGATTGCCGCTGGATTAGTTTGCGGTTCCTTTTATCCGGTCAATTGCTGTCAAATCGGCGAGCTGAATGGCGCTGGCGTACCCGATTTTTTCTTACGCCATGGATCGCCAGCGGAAGGCGAGGCGAATCGGTTATTCTTAGATTCCCGCGCGCGGGCACTTTCGGTTGGCACTCGGCGTTAGACGGTAGCTCGCGACATGGCTGAGTGTACGCTCGGCGATCACGCCAGCTGAGGGCGGCTCGGCTGGGCTCAGGCAAGTTGCAAAAAGCGCCGCGGTGTCAGGATCAGGAATCGAACCACGACAAGGTCGACGTGTTTTCACTCCGTCGCCATCACCGCCCTCGACGCCTCCCCCATTCGTGTCGAGTGTCGCTCTCCTATGCACTCGTTGGCTTCGCGGCATGGATCGGGGCCGTCGGTTGCGTTGGGACTTCCACGCCCTCGGAGCGAGCGGCCCGTTCCGACGTGGACGATGTCTCGAAGCGCTACCGCCCCGAGGATGCGAGGCCCGAGCTCCCGGAACTTAACGCCGCATCGCCCCTGGCCGACTACCTGCGGCTTGCGCTGCTGAACAGCCCACGCGTGGAAGCAGCGTACTACGACTGGGTGGCGGCAGTCGAAGGCATCACGTCCGCCCGCTCGTTGCCCGACCCGAGGCTCACCTTCGAGAGCGACATCACCGACACGGTCATGTCGCTCATGCCAGGGCTCATGGTCGATCTGCCCGGTCCCGGAAAGCTCCGTGCGGCGGGCGCTGTGATGGCGGCCGAGAGCCGCGTCGCCTACTACGGCTTCGAGCGTGAAATCCTCCGAACCGCGTTGGCCGTCAAGACGGCCTACTACAGGCTGCACTTCCTCGAGGAGACGATCCGAGTTGAGAGCGAGACGCTCGGGCTCCTCACGGATCTCGAACAGCTCGCGCAACAGCAGAACGCCGCGGGGAGGGTGACGCTGCAGGATGTCCTCCGCGCGCAGATCGCCCGCGACCAAGTCGAGACCCAGATCACGAACCTGGAGGACTCTCGAAGCGCGCTCGTCGCGGAGATGAAGGCGGCGCTCGGCCTCGGCCCGGATGACGCGGATCCGCCGCTCCCCTCGACATTCGAGCCTTCCACTGGAGATCCTCGGCCCGAGGACTTGTGGTCCACTGCCCTCAACCGGAACCCGAGCCTTCGGGGAATGAAAGAGGACGTGCAGCGAGCCGAGGCGTCGCTGCGGCTCGCACGCAAGTCAGGCGTTCCCGACTTCTCCCTCGGCCTCGAGGTAGACGTCAAGGCGGATCCAACCATGTTCAGACCTTCGGCCGGAATGAGCCTACCCATCTGGCGCGACAAGATTGCCGCGCAGATCGCGGGCGCGCAGGCTGGCAAGCGTGCCGCGCAAGCCCGCCTCAACGCAGAACAGGTGCAAGTCGCGGCCGAGCTCGCCTCCATGCTCTTCATGTACCGCGAGTCCGTCCGCAACGACGCCCTGCTGCGGGACAAGCTCGTGCCCAAGGCCAAGCAGTCGCTCGATGCCGCGCGCGCGGGCTACGTGCACGGCCGCGCCGGCTTCCTCGACGTCATCGACGCCCAGCGTACTCTACTGGAGTTCGAGCTTGCGGGCATCGAGGCTCGCACGCAGCGCGAGCTGGCGCTCGCATCCCTGTCGCTGGCCATCGCCGGCGTTCCGCCCGCCGGTGCACCAACCCTCGAAGGGGGCGCGAGCCGTCCCGAGGAGACGCTTCCATGAACCGGAATTGCATCTTCATCGCGCTGGTCGTCGTGGCCGCCGCCGCCGGCGGTTTCATGCTCGGCCGCTCGACTCACCGGCCTGAGTCCGCCTCGACCGATGCAGCTGCTCCGTCCGCAGCGCAACAGGTCTACACGTGCTCGATGCATCCGCAGGTCCGCTTGGACCGCCCCGGGAAGTGCCCTATCTGCGAGATGCCCCTCATCCCCGCGAGTGCTGCGGAGACGGGGTCGAGCGGAGAGCCGATGCTCCAACTCTCCGACCACGCTCTCGCGATGGCATCCGTGGAAACGACGCCGGTGACCCGGCGGGAACTCTCCCGGGAGCTACGAGCGGTCGGCAAAATCGAATACAACGAGTCCTCGCTCGCGACAGTCACAGCGCGAGTCGATGGCTACGCTGAACGCTTGTTCGTGACCTTCACTGGCGTCGAGATCAAGTCCGGCGATCACCTGGCGGAGGTCTACAGCCCCGATCTGATCGTCGCCCAGCAGGAGCTCTTGATCGCCCTCCAGGGCGGCGCGGACGCCGAGAACGAGCCGCTGGTGAAGACGGCCAAACTCAAGCTGCGGCGCTGGGGCCTCACCGAGGAACAGATCGCCGCGTTGGTCGAGAAGAAGCAAATCGCCGACCGAGTCACGCTGTACTCGCCCATCCAGGGTACGGTCATCGAGAAGTCGATCTTCGAGAACAGCGCGTTCATGACCGGCGACGTGCTGTATCGCATCGCCAACCTCGACACCGTGTGGGTGTACCTCGACATCTACGAATACGACCTGGCGTGGGTCCGCTATGGGCAGCGCGTCGACCTGGTCGCGGAAGCCCTCCCGGGGCGCGTATTCGAGGGGCTCGTCACCTTCGTGCAGCCAATCGTGACGGAAGAGACGCGCACCATCCGAGTGCCGGTCCACGTGGAAAACAAGGACCACACGCTGAAGCCGGGCATGTTCGTGAGCGCAGTGGTCCGCTCAGCCCTGGCAAGTGATGGGCGCGCCGCGCCAACGGGCGTCGAAGGCAAGTTCTCTTGCCCGATGCACCCACAAGTGCTGCGTGACAAGGTGGGCGAGTGCCCGATCTGCGAAATGCGGCTCGAGCAAATCCCAGGGCTGGAACCGGCCCCTCCAGCCGTTGCGGAATATGCGTGCCCGATGAAGTGCGAGAACGCGAAGACCTCTGCCGCACCAGGAAACTGCCCGGTCTGCAACATGAAGCTCGAGCTCGTGGCGCCGCCGACCCCTGCCGGTCCCGGGCTGCTCTCCGTACCGGCGACCGCGGTGCTCGACAGCGGAACGCGGAGACTCGTCTACGTCGAGAAGTCTCGCGGGTTGTTCGAACCGCGGGAGGTCATTCTGGGACCACGCACAGGAGCGTTCTTTCCAGTGCTCGACGGGCTCGATGACGGCGAGCACGTGGTGACTCGTGGCGGATTCCTGATCGACAGCCAGTTCCAGATCACCGGGCATCCGAGCCTGTTCTACCCCGGCGGGCTCATGGGCGGCTCGACTGGCCATCAGCACGATGGGTCGACCTCGCCCGCTTCCAAGGAGCCATCGAAGAGTCCCACGACGCCTCCCAGCGGCGCCAGTCAACACAAGCACTGAGGGCGAGGGATTCACAATGGTCAACGCCGTCATCCGCTGGTGCCTCAAGAACCCCTTCTTGATGGCGCTCATCGTGGCCGGGCTGTGCGGGGGAGGCTACTTCGCCATCGTGCGCTCGCCGGTGGATGCAATCCCCGACATCGGTGAAAAGCAGGTCATCGTCTACGCCGACTGGCCTGGACGCAGTCCGCAGGACGTCGACGACCAGGTCACATTCCCGCTCACGACGAGCCTGACGGGCACGCCTGGCGTGAAGGCCATCCGCTCGATGTCGGGCTTCGGCTTCTCGATGGTTTTCGTCATCTTCAAGGACGACGTCGACTACTACTGGGCCCGCTCGCGGGTCCTGGAGCGGATGAACGTCGCCCAGCAGCGACTCCCGATGGGCGTCATGCCGGTGCTCGGGCCAGATGCGACCGCGCTAGGCCAGATCTACTGGTACACGGTGGAGGGTGAGGGCTTCGACCTCGCCGAGCTGCGCTCGATCCAGGACTGGTACGTGCGCTACCAGCTTAATTCCGTCGAGGGCGTGAGCGAGGTGGCTAGCATCGGCGGCTTCGTCAAGCAGTATCAGATCGACATCCATCCCGACAGGCTTCGCGCACATCGCGTCACGCTCATGGACGTGTACGAGGCCGTGAGCAAGAGCAACATCGACGTCGGGGCCAAGGTCGTCGAAAACAACGGTGTCGAGTTCTTCATCCGCGGCGTCGGGTTCATCAAGACGCTCGAAGACCTCGAGCGCGTCGTGATCCGCGAGCAGGGTGGCACGCCGCTCACGTTGCGCAACGTCGCGACGGTGCAACTGGGCCCTGACTTCCGGCGCGGTGCTCTGGACAAGGCCGGCGTTGAGGCCGTCGGCGGCGTGGTGCTCATGCGCTACGGCGAGAACCCGCGCGCGGTGATGGAGCGGGTCAAGAGCAAGATCACGCAGCTCGAGCTCGGCCTGCCGAGCAAGACCCTCGCCGACGGTCGCGAGTCGCGGGTCCGAATCGTCCCCTTCTACGACCGTACGACCATCGTCGACGAGACGATCGACACGCTGAAGGAAGCCCTGGGCGAGGAGGCGCTGCTTGCGAGCCTCGTGATCCTGTTCTTCCTGTTGCATCTGCGCACGACGGTGACAGTTCTCGCCACGCTTCCGCTGACCGTGGCCCTCACCTTCATCTTGATGCACCAGTTCGGCGTCGACAGCAACATCATGTCACTGGCGGGCCTGGCCATCGCGATCGGCGACGTGGCCGACATGGGCATCATCATGTCGGAGAATATCTACCGCCGCATCGCCTCGGCCACCGAGCAGGAGAAGCGAGAGAAGGGCCACTTCGGAATCGTCTACGAAGGCGCGACCGAGGTCGGGGGTGCCATCATCACCGCCGTCTCGAACACGATCGTGTCTTTCATCCCGGTCTTCTTCCTCACCGACCAGGAAGGGAAGATGTTCCAGCCGCTGGCGTTCACGAAGACGTTCGCCATCGGCTCCTCGGTGGTCCTCGCGATCACCGTGGTCCCGTTTTTGTGCTACTTGCTGTTCCGGCCCGTGAAGTGGCGCGCGCAAGTAACGGCCTTAATGGCGATCGGCATCGGCGTCCTCGCCATGCTCGCGACCCATGCAGCCTTCATGTGGGGCCTCGCCAAAGGACATGACGAGGGCTGGCTGATCTCAGCGGCCGTCGGTGTGGGAGTCGCGCTGTGTGTCGTCCGGATGACTCGCGAACGCTTCCTGCCACTCGAAGAGAATCGCGTTTCGCGTCTGGTCGCAAGAGCCTACGTCCCAACGCTCTCGTGGATCTTGGGGCACAAGAAGGCCTTCCTGATTGCTCCCGTGACAATCCTCTTCATCGGCCTGAGCGTCTGGCTCGGTGTGGGCAAGACCCTGTATCCGATCGAGGCCACTATCAACCTCTTTGCTCACGCACCAGCATCGGCCGAACTGAAGCGCCTCATGCACGCCCGGCCGGACGAAGACGTCAAGCGTCCACTCGTCGAGTTCGACCAACTCCGCTGGGAACGCTTGCGTGAGAAAGACGGCGATGAACGCTTCCGCATCGCGTGGCGTCGACCCGATCCGAAGGAGCGCGACACCGAGATCGCGTCCGGCACGACCGTCGTCCGCGAAGGACGCATCCTGCCCGGCATCGGCCGCGAGTTCATGCCTCCGCTGGACGAAGGCTCGTTCCTCTACATGCCCTCGCTCTTGCCGCAGGGCTCGCTCTCGCAGGCGATTCAGGTGAACAGCACTCAGGATCTCGCCATCGCCAGTGTTCCCGAGGTCGAGTCGGTCGTGGGCAAGATCGGCCGTGCCGAGTCGGCTCTCGACCCGGCACCCATCGGAATGATGGAGAGCATCGTCATCTTGAAGCCCGAAAACGAATGGCGCACAACGAGGGTCGAGCGCTTCTTCTCCGACTGGCCCGTCTTCCTCCGCACGCCGCTCTCCTGGGTCTGGTCCGAGGAACGTCGCATCACCAAGGGCGAGATCCTCGCGGAGCTCCAGGAGAAAACCGCCATCCCCGGAGTGCTGCCGACCTTCTTGCAGCCCATCCAGACGAGGCTGGTCATGCTCCAGACCGGTTTCCGCGCGATGATGGGAGTCAAGATCTTCGGCTCCGACCTGCGCGAAATCGAGCGCATCGGCCTCCAGATCGAGCAACTCCTGCGCGAGGTGCCTGGCGCGACGGACATCGTCGCCGACCGCATCGTCGGCAAACCTTACATCCAGATCGACATCGACCGCGACCGCATCGGCCGCTACGGCGTCAACATCCGCGACGTGCAAAATGTCATCGAGATGGCGCTCGGCGGCATGAACCTGATGGAGTCGGTCGAGGGTCGGGAGCGCTATCCGATCCGCATCCGTCTTGCCCGCGATTTCCGCGAGGACACCGAAGCCATTCAGCGGATCAGCGTGCCGACCTCTACGAGTGCGCAAGTGCCCCTCGCCCAGCTCGCCACCATCACCACCGTCTTGGGACCCCAGGAGATCAAGGGCGAGCGCGGCCTTTTGGTCGGCTACGTCACCATGAACACCCGCGACCGTGACGAGGTATCGGTCGTCAACGACGCCGAAGCGTTGCTCCAGCAGGCGGTGGAGGACGGACGCCTGAAGCTCCCCGCGGGCTACTACTGGGAGTGGTCGGGTCAGTTCGAGAACCAGGTCCGGGCGACGGCGCGGATGCGGATTCTCGTACCGATCACGCTCTCCATCATGTTCGTGATGCTCTATCTGGGCTTCACGCGCTGGTGGATCGCCCCCGTGATCTTCTTCGGCGTGCTGGTCTCGGCGTCGGGCGGATTCGTCTTGCTCGCATTGTGGGGCGCGAACCTCTCGGTCGCTGTGTGGGTCGGCTTCCTGGTTCTCTTCGGCGTCGTCGACGACGACGGTGTCGTCATCGCCACCTACTTGGAAGGAACGTTTAAGGATCGGCGCTTTGCATCCATCGCCGAGATCCGCGCGGCAACTATCGACGCGGGTCTGAAACGCATTCGTCCCTGCCTCATGACCAGCGCGACCACGGTCTTCGGTCTCATGCCCATCTTCTGGGCCACTGGCCGCGGATCGGATGTGATGCAGCCGATGGCGATCCCGTCGGTCGGTGGGATGGCCGTGAGCCTGATCACCCTGTTCATCGTGCCGTGCGTGTTCTGCGCGGTCGAGGAGTGGAAGTGGAAGCGCAACGGAGCGGGAGCTCCGGCCCCTTAACTCCCCAATGGCCGAGGTGTGTGTTGTCTCCGATCGAGCACGCAGTGGCGCGCGTTCGCGCGAATCGCAAATGGAACGAAATCGCTGCGATCGCGCCACTTCCCGAGTGCTGCTATTCCGCGCGTGCGACGCCGCGGCGGCCGCCGTCGAGGTGCTTTAGCAGAAAGGTCGCGAGCCCATCGACGAGTCGCGGGTCGACCGGAAGCCGCGGGTTCGAGTAGGAGTCGTTCTGTTCCGCCGGTGTGACGGCGCGCTTCAACACGTGGTTCATGTTCGCGAGCACCAACTGTTGCGATCCCTTGCGAGCGGCGGCGAGGCGTGCGGCGTCGTCAATGGTCACCTGTGCATCGGTTGTCCCTTGCACGATGAGTACCGGCGTCGACAGTTTGGCAAGCTCGGCGGTCGGCTCGTAATGAAACCACGAGATCAAGTACGGCTGCACACTCGGCCGAAACACGGCGGCGAGTTCCGGCGGCACGTTGGCGACGCGCCGGCGCGCACAGAGTTCATCGAGTATGCGCGCGCTCTCGGCGCGCAGCTCGGGAACTCCCGCAAGATTGCGCTCGAGCTGTTCGCGCAGAATCGCCGACGCGCCACGCCCCGCTCCGGCGAGCGACACAAACGCCTGCGCCCGCGCCTCTCTTGCCGCCATCATGCCGATGAGCGATCCCTCGCTGTGACCGATGACTGCGATGCGTGTGAAGCGGCGGTCTTGTCGCAACAGCGTCAGCCAGCCGGCAGCATCGGCGACCAGCGTCTCGAAGCGCAGGGCTTCCTCGGCAGTCGCCGCCGCCGCGCTGAGGCCGACGCCGCGCTTGTCGTAGCGGAGACTCGCGATGCCCTTTTTCGCCAAGCCGCTCCCCAGCAGCTTGAGGCAGTCGTTCGTGAGATTCGGCTGGTTCCCGTCGCGATCGGTTGGGCCTGAGCCGGCGATGATGATCGCCATTGGGAATGGACCCTTGCCGCTCGGCATATCGATGACACCGTGGAGCACACCGCCTGCGACCGGCAACTCCACCGGAATCTGCGTGAGCTCCGCCGACCCGAGACGAGCGAACTCGTCCCCGCCGGCGGTTCGCGCCGTCAACAGGCTGACAAGAAATGTCCCCGTGATTCCCCACATGTAGACCTTGATGCGCCGCGTTCTCATCGATTGCTCCTCGTCAGCCTTCCGTATTACTCGCGCTTGGGCGCCGGAGCGCCCGATTTGTCGTCGGCTCTCACCACTCGCACTCCGGATCCCACGTGGCTCCGAAAATCGAATACCGCCGGATCGAGTCCTGAATCGAGCGACACCAGTTCTGCGCGCAGCGTCACGAGACTCAGTCCGCCGAAGTTGACGTCGAAGACGGCTTTCTCGATCAAGTCCGCGCGCGGATCGACAAACACTCGCACCCGCATCGCGAGCCAGCCGGGCGCTGCACCGGGCGCCGCCGCGCGCTCGGCGGCGCCGCGCCGAAGATCGAGTTCAAACACGCGGCGTCCGACGCGCAGGTCGTAGGGTCCCGTGACATCGATCACTTCGAGATCGTCGCCGGCACTGTTGATCTCGCGCACGAAACCCCACGAGAGGAACTCGAAGAAATCCGCGGAGCCGAGATCAAACGAGCCGCCGGCTTGTAGCTCGGTACCGCCGCGCACGACGACGGTATTCTGCTGCGGTTGATACTCCCAAAGCGTTTGGCCATCAAAACCCGAAAGATCGGCGCTGCGAAGCGCGACGCCTCCCGTGACCAGCGGCTCGATCAAGAAACGATTGGGCGCACCGAGAATGACTCGAAATGCTTTCGGCGTGTCGTCACCCCCGGCTCTGGCCGGTGAGGTCTCGCCGACTTCGCTCGCCGGTTTCCGCTCCAACAATTTCCCCAATACCTCCAGGGCTTCGGATTCGGCGACGAGGCGCACTTCCGCGTCGGCGAGCGCGAGATAGCGCGCGCTTGCCCGGCGCAGCAGCTCCGCTGGGCTGCCCTCGAGCCGTGAGTCGGGGTAGAGCGTGATGACGACGATCGCGGCAGCGGCGGCGACGGCGCCGATTCCGCTCAAGAACCGGAGCGCGCGCCGTGGGCTCCGCGCGCGCCGCTCACACCAACGAGTTGCAACCGGCTCGCTGACGCGCGACGCCGACGAGATGAGTCGCGCAAAGTGCTGCTCGGTCGCATGTCGCAGCGCAACTAAGGCCTCGTGCTCCGCCCGGCAAACGTCGCAGGTGTCGAGGTGCCTATCGAGTTCGAGGCGCTCGCGCGCATCGAGCTCGCGGTCCAAATACGCGCTCAGTCGCTCGGCAACGGTCTCGCAGATCATCACTGTCTCGCCGTCCTCTCCGTCCAAAGAGCTCGCAGGCGCCGACGCGCGCGATGCAGCATGGTCCTCACAGTGTCGGAGCTCGCGTCGATGACTTCGCCGATCTCGCGATAGGAACAGCCGAGCCCATCCTTGAGATAGAGCGCGGCTCGCCAACTGTCGGGCAGCGTCTCGAGCGCCGTGCGGATGTCGACTCGGCGCTCGGCGATCTCCGCCAACTCGGACGGTTCGCCGCCGCTGTCGGCAACAAGCGCCGTCCCGCGCTCGCCGTCGTCAGCCGGGAGCGGCTGCGGTCGCGCGCGCCGCGCCTCGCTCGCCGCTTCGCGCTGCACGATGGTTAGTAGCAGCGGCAGCACCGGGCGGTCGAAATCGATCGTGTTCGCGCGTTCGAGTAGCCGCAAGTAGGCGGTCTGACAGAGATCATCCGCACGCGTCGAGTCCTTGGTAATCGCGGCGGCGAAACCGTGCAGTCGCGGCCAGTGATCGAGCGCCGCCGCGACGGCGCGGCGATCGCTCTCATCTCTGTTGCTGTCTGCGCAAGCCACTCAACGTCTCCTAGACGCGACGAGAAACACTCCGCTCACATACATCACGCGCAAGCGCCTCGAATCGTTGTCCGGATTCTTTCGAGTTGGTCAAGCGCAATAGTCCCATAGAGTTCGGAGCGCGACTACGAGCCCGCATCGTCATCGAACAATTAGGTCGGGCTACCCACCCCCCGCGCTGCCGAGTTCGCGGGTGTCGCCGAGGCGGCGAGTAATCTTCAGGCGGTCGAAGTATTCAAGGAGTGGAATCGCGAACTTGCGCGAGGTGCCGAGGACGTCTTTGGCGCGCGATGCGGTGAAGGCGCCTTCATCGCGAAACAACTTTCTCAGCGTTTCGGCGGCGCCGTCGATCGCGTCGCTCAACAACACGACATCGGGCGCGAGGCGCACGAGCAGCTCTTGATCGACGAGCAGCGCTTGCATCTTCTCGAGCAGCTTGAGCGGCTTACCGGAGCGCTGAGCAAGTTCGTCGAGGCGCGGCGGATTGAGGAGGTCCTTGCGAAACGTCGACTCGATGAGATCGTAGACCTCTTGCTCCGCCCCACTCAACTTGAGCGCGCGACCGGGCAATGACAACCGACCGCCGCGTTCGAGTCGCACGACGCCGCGGCTCGCTAGGTTCGCGAGGCAATGCTCGCAAAATTCCGCGTCGAGTCGGCAAGCATCGAGCACTTCGACTTTCGGCACGTGAATACGATACGGCGATTTGCGATAGCACTCGTCGAGCGCACCTTCGATGCGCTTTCCGGCGAGCTCGAGCCCTGTGCGCGACAAGTATTGCTGCACACCCTTGACGGGCACCAGGTCGCCGCGCTCCGCGAGGGTCGCGAGATGCTTCGCCGCCTCGGTTTCCGCCATGCCGGCGCGCCGCGCGAGCTCGGCGCCGTCGATCATCTTGAGCGGTGTCTCGGCCACGAGCGACGCGAGGAACTCCAAATCGGAGCCGAGCGCCTGCTCCTTGCGACGCAGTTGCTCGACGACGTACGCCTTCCCGGTTTTGAGCCGCCACGCCGAGCGATCGAGGATCTCGCCACCGCCGAGCGTGATCATCGGCGACTCGAGTCGAAACACATAGCGATCGCCGGGCGCCACGACGATCGGCTCCGTGAGCCGAAACTGCGCATAGGTCTCCGCGCCGGGCTCGACGACTTTGTCTTCGAGCAAATAAATCTTGCCGGCCGCCTCGGCCGTGCCCGTGTGAAAGCGAATCGGCGTTTGGTGCCGCACCGGCTGATCGAGATGCGCCAGCACGCGCACGCGCGCTTCGATCATCGTGGTCGCTTGGAAATACCCTGGCACGGCGGCCACCATGCCGCGATGCACCGCGTGAAAATCCACATCGCTCAAGTTGATAGCTGTCGAATGCCCGGCGCGCGCTTGCGTCACAGTTTGCTTGTACGCTTGCAGTCCGCGCACGCGACCGGTCACACCGAGCGGCAAAATTTCGAGTCGATCCTGCAACTCGACGCGACCACTGACCGGAATTCCCGTCACGACAGTGCCGTGACCGTGCGCAGAAAACACCCGTTGAATCGGCATCCGAAAAATGCCATCGGTCGAGCGCGGCGGCAAACCGCGCAAGTGCGTTTCGAGCGCGGCGCGCAGCTCCGGTATTCCGGCTCCGGTCGTTGCCGACACGTAATACGCCGGCGCGCCGTCGAGAAAAGTACCTTTCACGGCCTCGCGAATTTCGTCTTCGACGAGCTCGACCATCGCCGGTTCGACGAGGTCGATCTTGTTAATCACAATCACTCCGCGCCGCACACCGATCAACGTCATGATGTCGATATGCTCGCGCGTCTGCGGCATGACGGAGTCATCCGCGGCGACGACCAGCGCCACTATGTCGATGCCGGTCGCGCCGGCTACCATGTTTTTGACGAAGCGCTCGTGCCCCGGCACATCGATAATCCCGACGCGCTCGCCGGTGCTCAGGACGAACGGCGCAAAACCGAGATCAATGGTGAGACCGCGCGCCTGCTCCTCCGGCAGTCGATCAGGATCGATGCCAGTCAGTTGTCGAACGAGCGAAGACTTGCCGTGGTCGATGTGTCCGGCGGTGCCGAGCACGACATTATAGATGGCATCCGCGGTCACCTCGTCACCTCCGGGCACTTTGCAAATCGATCCGGTTGAAACCGAGTCGCGATTGCAACCCATGCGAGTGCAAAGCTCAAGGTTCCTTGCCGCGGAACGACGGCTCTTTGCGTCGGTGCTTGACCATGCTCTGGGCGCGCCCTAGGATCTGCGGTCATGACAGCCTCACGCGATGAAGTGTTCTTAGGTTTGGCGGTGCAACTTGGCTTCTACAGTCAAGAAGACGGCGTCAAGCTGCTCAAGTATTACCGCGAAGCGGCGAAGCCAGCCGAGCGCATCGACGCGTTTCTCTTGCGCGAGGGTTACATCGAGAAGGACGCGTGCGCGCGCATCGCCGAAGCCATCGAGCATCGAGCGGCCGGTCATGTCGTGGATGCGGCGCCGCGGCGCGCGGCGGCTGGACCACGCGGCACCAAACGGCAACACGCCGCGCATGGCCATCATCATCATGGTGGCGGCGGCGGCGGACACGCGCACGCGCATTCGCACCATCACCATAAGCCGCCGCCAGTCGCGCCGACGGACCCCAAGCAAATAGTGATGATTTGCCTCGGTGGTTTGGCGCTCATCGGGGTATTCATTTTTATCTTCATGGAGTTGAACAAAGCCGAAACGCCCATTGCGTCGGGCCCGTCGGCCGCGGCGAAAAAACGCGCCGAGCAAGAACGAAAAGAAGATGCGGCGAAGGCTGGAGAAGAGTTCAAGAAGAAAGCGCTGCCCGAAAAAGAGCCGCCACCCCGCGAGCTCACTGGAGAAGAACTGAAAATCTTGAAGGCAAAGGCGGCGGGATTCCGCACGGACGCGTATGGCAAGCAGAAAGATAACGGTCCCTACGACGCGCTCACTTTTCTCGAGAGCAAGCTCGCGGAACTCGTCGCGCAACGCGCGCCAGAAAGCGTCCTCAAAGTGCTCGAGGAAGCCCGCACCGATCTCAAAGACGCGCTTGCGACCGCCTACGATGATCTCTTCAAGCGTTATATGACGGCAAAGGGTGCCGGCAAGAGTGACGAGATGGCGAGCCTGCTCGCGGACATCCAAGCGCAGTGCGGACCCGAGTTCCGCAAAAAAGCCGAGCAGTAACCACCGCACTTCGACACTGAAGATTGTGTCGCCGAAACCGAGCATCCGTTCATGTGTTTTGTTCTCATCGACTATTGCAACGATCTCGAATGGCCGCTCTTTCTGGCCGCGAATCGCGATGAGTTTTACGCGCGGCCGAGCACGCCGCCGCGCATTGAGCCGGGCGGGCGAACGCGCTATCTCGCGCCGCGCGATGAGCTCGCCGGCGGCACTTGGATCGGAATCAATGAACGTGGTTTTTTTGCCGTGATCACGAATCGCACGGATAGCGCCGCAGCGCCGCTGCCAGGCGCGCGATCGCGCGGTCAGCTCGTGCGAGAGTGTCTCGAAGCGGGCGATGGCGCGGCCGCGCTGGCGGTCCATGAAGACTGGGCGCGCACGCCGTGCGCGCCGTACAACTTGGTGTTCGGCGACGCGAGCAGTATCGTCGTGATCGAGCGACCCGCCGGTGACCGAGTCACTCAGCGCGAGTTCGGTCCCGGCACGATTGTCGTGACGGACAAAGGTGCCGCCGACGACCGAGCGCTCGGTGAGGTCGCACGCGCGCACCGAGAATGGCGCGCCGGCATCGCTGCCGGAGTAGATTTTTGGCGGCTCGGCGCGCGGCTCCTCGCGCAGGACAAACCGGACGGCGATTTGCCGCCACTTTTGAAGCAAACGCGCGTGGAGCGCGGTACTGTGTCCGGGAGTCTCGTCGGAGTGCATCGGAGTGGCGCGATCCGCTATGAATACTCGGACGGGCCGCCGAATCGCCAGCCGTTCGTCGCCATCGCGCTCGACGCCGGTTTCGCGGGAGATCGAAGGGGAGCTGCCATTTGAAGAGTGAACGCGTCCGACTGCAAAAGTACATCGCCAACTGTGGCTACTGCTCGCGACGCAAGGCGGAGCTCCTCATCGATCACGGGCTCGTTCACGTCAATGGCGAGCCGGTCAAGGATCAAGGCTGGAAAGTGACGCCGGGCACGGACCGCGTGACGATTCATGGCGAGGAGATCGCGCGGAAGAAGACGTTGACGATCATGCTCAACAAGTCGGCGGGTTTCATCACCAGCACGCACGACACGCACCAGCGACCAACGGTGCTCGACTTGTTGCCGCGATCCATTGTCGAGGCGGGCGTGCTGCCGGCCGGGCGACTCGACCTTGAAACTGAAGGTCTGATCTTATTGACGAATGATGGCGAACTATTGCATCGCGTCAGTCATAAGCGCTACGGCGGCGAGAAGGAGTATCGTGCACTCCTGAATCGAACGCCGTCACCCACCGAGGTCCGTCAACTCGAACGCGGCGTGTTTCTCGAGGAGGTCGGGCGCGAGACGCAGTCGGCGCGTGTTACGCTCGTCGAGACACAACCAAACGGCAAGTGCATTGCGCACATTGTTCTGCGCGAAGGCATGAAGCGGCAAGTGCGGCTCATGTTTGCGACCGTGGACATCAAAGTGTTGCACCTGGAGCGAATCGCGATCGGGAAGTTGCGACTCGGCGATCTCGAGCGCGGCAAATGGCGCGAACTCACGGAAACAGAAATCGCGGGACTCGTCGGTCGAGTCGACGATCGCGCGTCGCGTCGCGATCGCATCGAACCCCCACTGGTCGCGCCGCGCCCGCGCGGCGCTCCGCGAGCCGGAACGCGTCCCACTTTCAACCCGCGCGGCGGTGAGCGCCGAACGCGAACGCCGGACGCGCGGGATCGGCGAAGTGGTGCGCCGAGTCGGACGCCCGCGGAGCGACCGTCGATGCCGCGGCCGTCAAGTCAACGCTCGCCGAATCCGCGAACCTCGAGTCCGCGACCCGCGTCGGCCGGAAGTCCGAGTCGGCCCGCGCCGCCGGCTCGTCCGCGACCAACGACCTCGAATCGTCCGGCGCGGCCGCAACGCGATGATCGCCCTCGCACACGGTGAGCTGCACGCCGCGGGCTGCTATTCGATCCACACGTGCAGTTCGCCGTCGACGTTGTCGCTCGTCAGATAAATCAGCCAATCTCCATCGACGCCGAGATCGGTGATCGCGCTACTGAAATAGTCGCCGCCGTCACCGTAGAAGGTCTCGAAGTACACGAGTTCGTCTAAATGATCGTAGATCTCGATCGTGAACGCGCCCTCGAAATCAAACGCTTCGAACTCGACGATGGCGTCGTCGAACGGCGTCTTCCAAAAGTACGATTCGTCGTTTGAGTAGCCGAGCACCGTCGCATCCCAGGTGAACACAGTGCCGGGATTCACGACCGGCGCCGGGTTGTGATGATGATGTCGGTGACTCCGATGGTGACAGCCGGTGGCAGCCAGGATCAACGCGCCGGTCAACACCAGCGCAACGGAGGTCGAGCGCAGCTTCATTGTCATTCCTCCTCACCGCTTCGACTCGGGCTCAAGATCGACGAATTCGTACTCCTAACGCTTCGTGGGCCCGCCCTATTCATATGAACGCCCGGCTCCGGTCGTTCCACGCCCGGGCGATCGGATGCGGTCGCCACAGCGTAGCGGCGGCGTCCGGCTAGTTGCTTCGTCATCGACACTTGCGCGGCGCGCATCGCGTGGGCCAGCTGGCGCTCAAATTGCTCCCCTCGGCATGCGCACCCCGCTGCGGCTACCCCCCGCACTCACCAACGATCTACCGGAAGGCAGCTCGCTCCATGTTTCTTGCCAGCTCTCAAAGAGCGCTCACGCTCGTCGTGCTCAGTTTCCTGCTCGCGGCCGTGGGCCCAACGCGCGCGCAGGATGTGACGTTCGTCGCCGACTCGACGGACGATGTGGTCTATCGTCTCGTCGACTTGAATGGCGATGGCAGCATCGAACCCTTGACGGAAGTGTCGGTTTACTACGATGACACTTCGAGCGGTCCCGACTTGTCGAGCGCCAATCACTTGCTCCACAACGGCAATCGTCTCTTGCTGCTGGATGGCGGCACGCTCGACGCGGTGTTCGCGCTCGAGGATCTCAACGCGGACGGCGATGCGAACGACGCGGGCGAGATTACCGTGTTCTTCGATGACAGTTCGCTCGGTCTCGACCTCGGCACGCCGGGCGGCATGGCGTTCGGCAGCGATGGCGCGCTCTACGTCTGTGACGACAGCACAACCGTGCGCGCCATTTTGCGCATGCGCGACAACAACGCCGATGGCGATGCGAACGACGATGGCGAGTTCAGCGTCTTCTACGACTCAGCGGCGCTTTCGCCCGCCGAGCCGATCACGGATCCGGAGTCCATCGCGATCGATAGCACGACGGGATTCGTCTACGTCGGCGACAGCACGTTCGGCATTGTGTTTCGACTCGCCGACTTGAACGGCGACGGCGATGCGATGGATGCGCTCGAGGCCACGATCTTCTACTCGATCGCCGGCGGCGTGCCGGTGACGGACATCGACGCGCTCCAGGTCGATGCCGCGGGCGGTGTCTATGTCATCGACGAGGACACGGGCACCGTGTTGTACTTGCTGAACTCTAACGGCGATGGAGATGCGCTCGACCCTGGCGAGGCGAGAGTGTTTCTCGACGGC
This sequence comes from Planctomycetota bacterium, assembly GCA_046154185.1. Lineage (GTDB taxonomy): Bacteria > Planctomycetota > UBA8108 > UBA1146 > JAJFFE01 > JBJXGE01. The sequence goes on along the minus strand of JBJXGE010000003.1, from coordinate 41,962 downwards.
GCCGCCGCCGGTTCCATTGTTCACGATCCGAACGATGCGGTGCTCATAGCGCCGGGCCGTCTGCTGCTCGCGGATGGCACACTCGATCGACTCTACATCGCGGAAGACTTGAACGCGGATGGCGACGCGCTCGACCTCGGCGAGCTACGGCCGTACTTCGACGACGCGGGCGCGTTGTTGTCGACGCCGTCGGCGATCGCGTTCGTCGCCGGCGGGCCAATGACGCAGCCGCCCGTCATCACTTCGGTGGCGCCGACCAGCGGACCCGTCGCGGGCGGCAACGTTGTCGACATCTTCGGAAGCGATCTCGGCGCGGCCTCCACCGTTCGCTTTGGATTGAACGCGGCGAGTTTTAGCATCGTCGACAACTCGCATATTGCGGCGATTGCGCCGACCGCGGCGACCGCGAGCGTCGTCGACGTCCTCGTCGAGGCGCCGAGCGGCGCCAGTACCTTGGTTGCCGCGTACACCTACTTGAGCACCGTGCCGGTTCTTGCCATCGAGAGCGTCGCTCCCGGTTTCGGCGCCGTAGCAGGCGGCAACAGCGTGACAATTGTCGGCGGCGGTTGGGATGCCGCGCAGCCACTCGCCGTCGTCTTTGGGGGTGCGTCCGCGGTGGTGACGATGCAGACCGCGTCGTCGATCACAGCGACCGCACCTGCGCATGTCGTCGGCGCCGTCGACGTGACGGTGTCGCAAGCGAGCGCCGCTGCGACCGCGTTCGCCGCCTACCGATACTTGGCTCCGTTCGTGCGCGGCGACGCGAATCGCAATGGCGTGATAGACATCTCGGACGCCATCGAGCAACTGCGCGTCCTCTACACGGGCACGCCGTCGATGTGCTTCGACGCAATCGACGCCAACGACGACGACGCGATCGACCTCTCCGACGCGACTTATTTGCTCGCGTACCTGTTTCAATCCATGGCGCCGCCGCCCCCACCCTTCCCGAATCCCGGCCTCGACCCCGGCGTGAGTACGCCGGGATGCATGCAGTGAGAGCTTGACGCTCTCGAGCAATACTCGTCTTTCGCAACGACCCAGGGCAGCCGATGACGGCGGCCCTGGGTCGGGATCACGCCGAAGACACTGACTCCTTAACTCGCGCCGCCCGCGGCGCCTCGCGTGCGACGGCGGACGGCGCGGCAGCAATACGCCGTCTTGGCGGCCAGTGGCAGCAAGATCTTGCGTGGATTGACCGAGCTAATTGGGGCTCAGTTGCCGCGGGCTTTTGACCGCTGACTTGTAGGTTTTTGCTGCGCTGACTACGATTCGCAGGCCTGCATGGCGTGTATTGGGCGACGATGGATTTTGCGAAAAGGAGGAGGCCTGTGATGCGACACTCGACGCGTGCGCTTTTCGCTGCTCTTTTGATTGCTGTGCTACTGTGCGCGGCGCTGCCAACTGCGGCGCGCGGGGACTGGACCTTCAAGCGAGGCGATGCCAATCTCGACGGAAGTTTGAACGTCGCGGACGCCATCCATGGTCTGAGTTACTTGTTCAGCGCCGGACCACTCACCTGCCGCGATGCGCTCGATTCCAACGACAGCGGCGCGCTCGATATCGCCGATGCCATTTACTTGCTCAGCTATCTCTTCTCGGCGGGGCCGCAGCCACCTCCGCCTTTCGGTTCGTGCGGGATCGATCTCACGGCCGATGCGCTCGATTGCGTGGGCCCTGGTTCAGCGTGTCCCGATGATCCCGTGCCGCCGCCGGCGCCGACGCTCAATCCGCTGTTTCAGTTCACCGACGAATTCACCATCACCGTTTCCGGAGCAGCGGCCGGCGCTGTGACGGTTGCCGCGAGTTCGCCTGCTGGCGTGATCACGGCGCCGGTTGTCGGCGGGAGCTTCAACGCCGTGGGCATTCCGCTGCTTGAAAACTCTGTGAATAACATCTACGTCACGGCGCTCGATGCAAATGGACTCGCGAGCGCACCGGCGCAGATCATGATCATTCAGGATACTCAGCCACCGGTCGTGTCGGTCCAATACCCGTTCGCTGACGAGCAAGTCCTCACCGAAACCATCGCGGTTATGGGGACCATCAGCGATCTCTTGAGCGGCGTGCTGCCTATGACAGTCACGGTCAACGGCGTGGTCGCGACTGTGTACGAAGGCCTCGGCACGACCGGAAGTTTCCTCGCCGCGAGCGTGCCACTCGCGCTCGGCACACCGACGCTTTTGCAGATCGTTGGCGCCGATGCGCTTGGCAACTCCGTGACCGTGTCGCGCACCGTCACGCGTGTGATTCCGCCGCCCGGCGTGCCCACACTCACGCTGTTCTCCGGCGACGCGCAGTCCGGACCGGTGCGGTCGATGCTGCCGGCGCCGATCACCGTGCGGCTATTGGAGTCCGATGGCTCGCCGTTCGTCGGCAAACTGGTCGAGTTTCGTATCGACCGCAATAACGGCTGGCTGAATGCGGATGGTGCGGCCACTGGCGCGCAAACGTTCACCGTTTTCACCGACGCGGCGGGCTTCGCCAGCGCGCGCTGGGGTATCGGTTCGACCGCCGGCCAGGCCATCAATCGCGTGATCGCGACGTCGGCCGATGTGCTCGGCGCCGCGGTTTTTTGCGCGAGCGGCGTCGCACTCACCGCGACGCAGATAAATATCGGCGATGGTAATAACCAGTTTGTCGAAGCCGGCGCACCGGTGCCGCTGCCGCTGCGCGTATGGGTGTCAGATGGGGTCAACGGAGTCAGCGACTATGCGGTCGTCTACCAAGTCGTCGAAGGCGGCGGCACGATCAATGGACTTTCAAGTTTTCCGTTTCTCACCATGTCGAGCGGCCACGCGGAAGCGGTTCTTGTGGCCGGCGCACAGCCGGGAGTCAACGTCGTCGATGTGCGCCTCAGCGGCGATATGTCGAAGGTCGCGACTTTCACCATCTACGGAATTGCTCGCGACTTTGATCGTCCGACGAGTTTTCACGGCGCAGTACTCGACAACGCGCAGCAGCCGATTGGCGGTGCGACCTGCAGCTTGACTGTCGGAGCATCGACGTTACTCACGACCACCAGTCCGGACGGCCAATTCGAGTTCAGCGAAGTTCCGAGCGCGGGCTCCGGGCAGCTCTTCATCGACGGCGCCACCGCGACCACGGCCGGCAGCCAAAGTGTCGCGATCGGCACGTTCCCCTCGATCGGGTATCTGGTCGTGCTGGTGCCGAACGCCGAAAACACGCTCCCGCAGCCGATATTGTTGCCGCGGCTAAATCCGCTGAACGTGCAACAGTTCGATGGCAGCCAAGATGTCGTACTCACGGTAAACGGCATTGATGGATTGGAAGTCTTGGTCGCCGCAGAAACAGAAATTACTTTGCCGAACGGAACCATCGTGGCGACCGGTTCCGGAAATAGCGTGCCGCTGTCGCTCAACGCTGTGCACCACGACAACGTCCCAATGCCGATTCCCGATGGCGCGGCGCCGCCGTTTGCTTGGACGCTGCAGCCAGCGGGTGCGCACTTTGATCCGCCGCTCTCGATCCGCTACCCGAACTTCTCCGGACTCGCACCGGGTTCGATCGCGTATTTCTTGAGCTATAACCCGATCAACAATCGATTCGAGATCGTCAGCGCCGGCACCGTCGATGCCGAGGGCGCCTTCATCAATAGCGATCCGGGCGCCGGCCTCACCATCGCGGGCTGGGGTTGCAATTGCCCGCCGTATGCGGCGACCGGCGAGTGCTGCAAGTACGAGCCGGAGCCGAACGGCTGCGGTCCGGCCGATCCGCCATGGGCGGCAGGCCTGGTGCCCGAGTGCCCGTACGTATTCGTGTGGCAGGTGTGCTTCACGCCCGCCTGCGACACGCACGATATTTGTTACGGCACTTGCGCGTGCGGCGCGCTCACTGCCAAGTTTGCTTGCGACGGGATTTTCTTGTTGGATCTCTTGGGAATCTGCGCCGGCCAATTCACACCTGGCCTGCCGCCCTTCGAAGTGTGCTCGATTCAAGCGGCGATCTATGCCGCCGCCGTCGCTGTCGGCGGCTTTGGAGCTTTCTCGTCGGCGCAAGACGAAGCGTGTCGATGCGAAGAATGCGGCGGGCTCGCGCTCGGCTCGGGCGGTGGACCGCCGCCGCCGATGTACCCGGATGCCGACGAAGACATCCTGCCGGACGACTGGGAAATAGAGGTTGGACTCGACCCCACCGATTCGGCCGACGCGATGCTCGATCAAGATGGCGACTCCTTGAACAACATTCAGGAGCGGCTGTTCGGCACGCTGCCGTTCGACGAAGACTCGGACGACGACGGCACCACGGATGGCATCGAGCTTTGGGCGACACAGCCACCGCCGCGCGTCGTGCTCGACGAAACCTGGCAAGTTGTCGTCAACGGCCAGAGCGCGCAGATCGGAACACATGGCACGTACAAGGTCCGCAACGTTTCCGCGCCCGACCAATTTGGTCCCAGCGGACCCGGGTCGCCGCCCGATTTCGTCAGCGACGACTGCGTGCGGGCCATTGCGACCAAGACGGTGGGCGGTGTTAGCTACTACGCGACAAGCAGCCCATTCCGGATCGCGCAAGGCCAGACCATCGATGTCCAAGGGATGACGGTCTCGACCGATCCGCCGCCCATCCCCGAGTCGCTCAAGTTTTCGCGGCTGCCGGGAACTCCGTCCTACGGCATCATCGAAGTCGGGGATACGGCGCAGCTCGAACTCTTGGGAGAACTTGCGGACGGCAGTCTGGCGGATTTCTCGAGCGATCCGTGCACGACCTATCGCATTTCCAATTCCGCCATCGCGACGGTGTCGCCAACCGGCTTGGTAGCCGGCCTCAATCCCGGCTTCGTGCTGATTAGCGGCACCAACAACGGCGCGTTGGCGTCGATCGTTGTTCGCATCATTCCGGCGATTCCGCGCACCACGATCGTCGGGTTCACGATGCTTTCGAGCGGTGCGCCGCTTCCCGGCGCCTCCATCAGTGTAGTCGGGACCGCATTCAGCGCCGTTTCCGCGGCGTCTGGTCAATTCCAAATCGTCGATGTCGAGCTTACAGGTACGACACTCGAGCTGCTCTGTAGCCTTGTGAGCGGGAGCGAGACTCTGCAGGCATTGGTCGAGGTTTCTTCGCCAGTCGTCGGTGGCTACACGGACGTCGGGATCATCAATATGGGCGCTGGACCAGCGGTGCTGCTGACCGACGCGACGGGATCGCAGGGTTCGGCGGTCTCGATCGACATCGTGCTCGACACGGACACGGCGTTAGGGGGTTGGTCTTTCGGCGTCTGCCACGATTCAGCGGTGATCGAGATCACGACGGCGGAGGCGATTTCGCTGGCCGGCGTACTCTCGGGCGGTATGCCAGCCGACCTGACGGTGGTCGATGTCATTCCGGGTGACGGCGTCACGATGGGAGTCGTTGTCGATTTCATCGGCGTCGACTCGCTTCCGCCCGGCGCCGGCTACTGGATTCTGCGTGCGCACTACTCGATTCTCGGAGTTGCAGGATCGACAACCGACGTGTGCTTCTGTGACACGATCGGCGGAGGCGGCGCCGGTCCGGTCGCGACAGTGGTGACGGGGACATCCGGCACTGCGATTCCCACGGACAAGTACTGCGGGACGGTGACGATCGTTCCCTAACAACCGGCCGACGACTTCTGACGGTTGCGATCGAGCCACCCGCTTGCGGGACGGAACGGGTGGCTCGATTTGCTCCCGACTCCCTCACACGGACGTCCACAGGTCCCTGGCATGCGAACCGGGGCGGGCAGTTCGTGGGCCCACCCCGGTTTCGAGTTGCCGAGCGAGTCCTACGGGCTAACAGCCACTGAATGCATCGCAAGTCAGAGAATCGGAAGTTAGATCCGGGCCACATGAGTTCGGTGCGGGAAGCGGTGGGCCGCCACCGAAGAGCGCGCTAAGAATCGAAATCATGTCCCCGACGTCGAGCGAGCCGTCATCGTTTCCGTCACACGCGTCGGAGCAGTCCGGGGCCGCACCGGCGCTGAACAGAAAGCTCAGACCGAACACCGCATCCGCGATGTCGTTCCCGCCATCGTTGTTGCAGTCGCCGCGCACGAAATTCGGCGCCTCATCGATGACCACCGAAACCCGGTCGACGAGAAAAGTCGCAACGTTGCCGACGCCTTCACCGCGATAACAGAAGCGGAAGAGCGTCGGATCACCTGTGAGCGCAATCGGTAGCGAAGCGGGCACGCCGCCATCGATCGCGGCGGTCACGGTGTCCGCATCGAAGTCCACCGACAACTCAACCAGATGCCAGGTCCCGAGGACCGGCGGCCCGTTCAGCAACACGCTACCCGCCGGGCCGCCGTTGCCGGTGACGACCAACCGCATGCCATCGTCCGCGAACTCGACCCCCCAGGAATTCACGAATCCAACTCCAAAGTGCTGGATCGTCAGCCGCGGTTTGACCGCAGTACCACCCGGCGGCGGCGTTTCAAAGTTCACATACCAACTCCACGAGTAATTTGATTCGACGGGCGCCTGGAGGCCGGGACTGTAGAAACGATTCTGCACATCGCCGGAATCGACGTCGACGACGCGCACTGCTGTGGCGGAAGCGAAACCAGGAGTTGCGCCGATCACAGCGAAGTCGCTCGGCATCGGGCTCGTGCTCACGACGATCCAACCGATGGAGACGACACTGTCACCGACGACGAGTGACTCGAAGTCCTCGACGCCACTCGGGTACGCGAGCTGAGCAGCGGCCTCACGCGTGAACAGTCCAACGGTCATCAGGCCGGCAATAGAAAGCAGGAGTAACGCGATTCTGCGCATGAGCTGTGTCCTTTCCAGAGTTTCCATTCGGGAACGGGCGCAAGCCCGTTTTCCGTTGGCGAAATGCGCGCCGAGCTGAGAGCGCGCTCGACCCGCGCAACGCACATCCTTTCGCCGCACCTCGCACCGATCTCGCGCTCGTCACTCGCCGTCGCACTCGACGCCGTTCCCGGGCGTGCCAAGCCCCGGACGAAATTTGTGCATGGCGGTGGCCGCGTTCAGTTTTGCAAAGGAAGTGGAGCCCATCGTGCTTCGCTGGCACTACAGGTACTGAGTTTGAGCGATCAGTGTTTGGCGGCTGTCGGTCGGCTGGGGCCGCCCGAGAGCTACATTCCTAGCGACATTCCTAGCTACCTGCCTGCGGAATCGGCGAGCCGGCCGGAGGCCGTGCCGCCGCTGCCGAGGAGAATTCCGATCGAAAGCGACGAGCTTCTTCTACTTCGCAAAACAGGACCGTCAAGATTCGGTGTCGGCCGGGGTTCGCTTTGCGAGGACGTGACGCTGGTGGCTCGCGCTCGCGCAGTTTCGTGGTAGTGTCAGCCCGCTCGAGCGCGCCGGCCTCAAAGCAGAAAGATGCTGAGATGCTCTATCGCATACTCGCGGATCTCGTGCTGCTCGTCCATTTCAGTTACGTCGCGTTCGTGGTTGTCGGATTGATGTTGATCGTCGTCGGCCTGCTTTGTCGCTGGCAATGGGTGCGGAATTTTTGGTTCCGTGCGGCGCACTTAACGGCAATTGCCATCGTGGTCGGCGAATCCTGGGCCGGCATCACGTGTCCGCTGACAACATGGGAACACGAGCTCCGAATCAAGGCGGGAGGCGCAAGTTATCAAGGGGACTTTGTCGCGCACTGGATGGAGAGTGCGATGTTCTTTCGCGCCGAGCCGTGGGTCTTCACACTCGGCTACTCGGTATTCGGGGCGCTCGTGGTCGCGACGTTTGTGTTTGGCGCGCCGCGTCGACCCGGGCGCAAGGGACGAACGCGAACGGAGTGACCGCGATTGGTCGCACGACTCATTCTTGCGCCGAGTGGCGAATTCGTCGTCTCAGGTATTGCCCCGGACGACGCCGTTCGGCCCGAATCCCGACTGCGGCGCCGAACCGAAGACACGCGATAGCTTCGATTGCGTGGATAGCGGCGCGTGCACGTGAGCTGCTCGCGCCAGTTGCGGCCTGGGCGCTTGCGAAGTTTTCTCGCAGCGCCCGAGCGGTGTTGAGATTCGAACGCGCGCGTACGAGTCCGAGTACGGAGATTGTCCCGCCATTGCGCGCGCGCTGATAGGCCGAGAGATATCCTCCTCCGACCTAGTATTTTTTTCTTAACTTCAACGCCGGGATCCCAGCGCGTTCGCGGTACTTCGTGACGGTGCGGCGCGCGATCTCGATGCCGCGGCCTTTGAGCGCCGCGGCGAGTTGCGAGTCGCTGAGCGGGTGGTGGGCATCTTCGCCGCGCACAATCTCCTCGATGAGTTGGCACACGTTGTCGCGGCTCTCGATGCCGCCGCCTTCGCGTTCGACGCCGCCGGTGAAGAAGCGACGCAGCTCGAACACGCCGTAGGGCGTTTCGATGTACTTGCCGTTCGTCGCGCGGCTGACCGTCGAGATATGAACCCCGACCTGGTCGGCGATCGCCTGCATCGTCAACGCGCTCAAGTGGCCGGGACCGTGCACGAAAAAGCTGTTCTGCACATCCACGATCGCCTGCGCAATATCGAGAAGCGTGCGACGGCGCTGTTCGATCGCGTGAATCAGCCAGCGCGCAGCTTCTAGCTTGCGGCGGATGAACTCGCGCACCTGCGGATTGTGACCGTCCTGGCGCAACATCGTCGTGCAAGCCGGCGAGATCCGCAGGTTCGGCAGGAGCGTCTCCTCCATGCGCACCTTGAACACGCCGTCGATCTCGTCGACGAACATCTCCGGAATCGCAACGCCGTCGCGGCTGCTATCGAAGCCCGCGCCCGGACACGGATCGAGTTTCGCGATGAATTCGCGCGCCTCCTGCACATCGTCGATGCTGATTCGTAATTGCTCGGCGATGCGCGGCAGTCTATTTTCGAGCAAGTCGTCGAGGTGATCCGCGACGATCGAGCGCTCCACGGATGGCGCGTCGCCGAGTTGCAGCAGTAGACATTCTCGTAGGTCGCGTGCGCCGACGCCGCGCGGATCGAGACCATGCACGCATTTGAGCGCGGCCTCGGCGCGCTCGAGCGGCACGCACAATGCCGACGCGAACTCCTCGAGCTCGCCGATGAAATAGCCGCGGTGGTCGATATTCCCTGCGAGCTCTTGCGTCAAATACTGCAATCGCGGATCGAGACCGGCGAATGGCAGTTGCGCGCGCAAGTGTTCGACCAAGGTCGGCGGCCGATCCGCATGGTTGAGGAGCGCCTCTTGCTTCGACTCGTCGCCGCCCCCGTCTGAACCGCGCCGCATCGGGACATCGTTGCCGCCGAAGCGGCGCTCGTACTCGCCGAGCACATCCATAATCTCGGCGATCTCTTTGTCACGTTCGCTCGTTTCGTCGCGCGGCTCGCTACTCTCTTCGTTCTCGGCGAGTTCCAGCGCCGGATTCTCCATGAACTCTTTCTCAATTCGATTCTCAAGATCGAGCGAATTGAGCAGCAAGATGTCCATCGACAGGATCATCTGCGGAGCGAGCACTTGTTGCTGCTCCATGCGCGCGGACAGATGCAGTCTCACGGGTTCCCCTCTCGGTGCGCACGCCGAGTCGCAACGACCTTGCGGTCGCGCAACGACGCGCGCTACTGGCGGTGGAATCGAGAGACGTGGTGTGGTGTGAGGCGCGCTTGGCCGCCGCCGCGCGTCGCCCTCTCTTTTTCTCAGCCCGACTTTAGCGCGGGTTGCGCGCCGAGCCGTTTCGTATATTTACGAAGTCGAACAGCTCAGATTTTCCGAACGCCGCAAGTCCTTCCGGTCTGCGGATCCTGGAAGAGCTGATCCATTTCGATTTCTTGGTAGTAGTCGTCTTCGTCTGGCGAGTAAACAATGCGCCCGCCTTCGAGCAGCGCCCGTTCGAAACCACTCGCCCGCGTGGGAAACGCCGCGGTCAGCTTGCCCTTCAGGACGAGCTGTCGCATTTCCCGCGTGACGTCATACCAGAAGGTTGGCCGAATTTTGGTTGGCACCTGGCAATCCCCCCTCTAGCAAGCGGCTCGGCGGTTCACCGCACCGAACACTCGCTACCTCTCGATGGATGATACCTGGGGAATCGAGCGAGCGTCAAATGGCGTGCCCGGCGGCGGTGGAAGTCCACCGCCGCGTCGAGCGCGCCCTGGCGAAATTCGCGCCGGCTAACCACCACCGAGAAACATCTTGATGCCCTCGACTGCATTGGTCGTCACCGCCACCAAGTTGCTGGCGACCCCATTCGCTTCGGCGCGCTTCAAAAAGATCTCGTAGTTCTTCTTGGCCTCCGTCAATAACTGTTTCTTGCCATAAGAGCCCGGGTCGGATGCCACACTGAGCGCGGCGTGCCGCTGGTAGGCGTAGATGCCCGCGAAGGGATCTTTTCCTGGGTCGCGCTTCAGGACTTCGGCGTAGTTGCTGATCGCCGGCTTCGGATCGTCGAGTTTTTCGTACAGGAGCGCGATCTGGAAGTAGCTCTCCCAGCGCTCGAGTCGCTGGCGGGCGAGCGCCTCGAGTCGCTGGCGAGCAGCGTCGTTCTCGCCAGCCGCGATCTCGAGTCGGGTGAGCGCAAGGCCGTGCGTGAAGCTGAGCTCCGCGCTCTTCGCACTCTTGACGCCGGCGGCCGCCGCCTTCAAAACTTTTGCCGCGCCCTTGAGGTCTTTCTTCAAGATCAATGCCTCACCTCGTCGCGTCGCGACCTGGGGTCGACTCGCCACGAGATCGTCGGCGCGATCGAGATGCTTCAGCGCGGCGTCGGCGTTTTCGCGCGCGAGTTCGAGTACGGCGAGCACATATGCGGAGTTGAAACGCTCCTTTTTCGGCGCCTTCTCGTCGGCGACGATTTGCTCGAACTTCGCGAGCGCCGGCTTGCCCGCTTGATAGAGATCCCACGCCTCTTTGAACGCAGGCGAATTGTCCGTCGGCGCGCGCGTCGCGAGCGCGTCGCTCGCGAGCATCGACAACGTCACGACCAGCGCGACGCCGAGTGCCCGCAGCAGACGTCTCGCCCGCCGCGGCGGCCGACCCTTCGATTTCTGAGAACTTTGCATGAAGCGATTCCTTCTTACTCTCGCAGCGGGGCGCGGTGCCCGACGACATTGCGGTCGAACGTGAAAATTGAAAAGGGGCCAGCCCAGCCAGACGAGCCTACACCCGACCCATCGAGCAGTGCACAGCCCCCGTGGCCACTACTTTTCCAGCTCAGCGACCGAGACGGTGCCGATCTGAAGTTGCGCGATGGCTTGGTAGCCATCCGTCGATGCTGATTGAGCGAGCGGACAGCCGTGCTGATTACAGCGCGTGCTCTTCGTCTCACCCGCGGCGCCGACCCCGGCGAACCAGGGCACGAGCAGCGCGACAGCAACGAGCGCGATCGCCAGAAACTTACGCATTCACGTCCTTTCCGTATTGTGGACCCTAGAGGGATTCAGAGTCCCGTTGGGGAGAATTACGGATGCGCTCCGTGATAGTTGAGACACGCGACCGCCCGGACTCCCTCAAAAAAATGTGCGTGCCGTCGCACTGGTCGCGGTCTCGCGTTAGGATTCCGATCCCTCGCAACTCTTCGAACGACGACAGCGCCGCGATCGACGACTGTATCGACTCGACTCGACTCGGCTCGACTCGAATCGACCACGATTGTCTGATCGCAACGCCGCGCCGCCGGCCCCCTTTGCAACAACAACCAGATTCCGCAAAGATATTTGAGGAGCGACCCGGTTCGCGAAGTTCCATCAGCGCAAGCGCAACGCCAGCGACGGATGGTCCGGACGATGGGTTTCGCTCACTGCTCCTGCGGGTGGCGCGCGCGGACGAGAGCGCCATGGAAGAACTTTTTGCGCAGCACCACGCGGCGTTGCTGCGGTTCTTCGTGCGGCTTTGCGGTTGTCGTGCCACCGCGGACGACTTGTTGCAGAGCACGTTTTTGAAACTTTGGAAGTACCGGCGCAACTACCAGGGCACTGGCAACGGTCGAACTTACGTTTACCAGGTGGCGCTCAATCAGTGGCGTGAATTCGGCACGCGCGCGGGTCGAGCGCGGCGGCTTCTCGAGCGTTGGCTGCGAGTGAGTTCAGACCACCGCTGCGTTACGGCGCCCGAAGACGCGCCAGCGATCGATCGCGCGGAAGATCGCCAGCGCGTGTGGAGGGCGATCGACAAGTTGCCGTCGGCGCAGCGCATCGTGTTTGTGTTGCATCGCATCGAGGAATTGAGCTGTCGCGAAATCGCGGACATCACCACGGAGTCGGTGAAGACCGTAGAATCTCGTTTGCGCCTGGCGCTCATGAAAGTTACTGGCGACCTGCGCCGGCCGGAGGGACGCAGTTGAATTGCAAGCATGCTGAGCTCGGGATCGCCGAATACGTCGCGGGTCGACTCGCGGCGCGCGACGTCGTTGAGTTCGAGCAGCATCTGGCCATCTGCCCAAACTGCGCGCGGTTGCTCGCGCGCGTGCAGGAAATTTCGCGCTTGCCGGGTCTCCGCGAGACGCCCGAGCTTGCGCCGGCCGATTGCGCCAAACTGCTCGCAAAGTTGTTTGGTCCCAACGCGACCGCCGTGCCGGCCCACGTCGGAACGCGACGCGTCGCTGCGATGCGCGCCGCGCTGTGGGTCGTCGGCCTCACGCTTGCGGCCTATGGTTCGTGGAGTCTGCTCTCTTCGAAGCGACTCGCGGAACATGAGCGACTCGCACTCGCGCCACTCTCAATTGAGTTACCGGCGTTTCCGACCGCGTACGCCGAAGATCGATGGTTGTCTTCGAAAGCGGAAGCCGAAGCGCTCGCGCTCTACACGGGCCGACCTGTGCTCGAGGAATACACGAACCCCTGGTGCCCGCGCTGCACCGGCATGGAGCAGGTCACGCAGAGCGCCGAGCAACAAGTGAAGCTGCGCGAGTTCGTGTTGCTGCGCGGCACGATCGAGTCCGAGCCCCCGACCTGGGTGCTCGACAAACTCCCGGTCGATGAAATTCCTTATCGGCTCCCCGCGATGCGCATCACGCGCGCAGATTGCGCCACCGCAGTCGCCAGCGAAATGGTTAATGGCGCGGCGCTCGACGCACTGGTTGCCGAGTGGCGAGCGCGATGCGAGGCGGCGCGTTCGAGCGGCGCACACGCGCCGCTCCCGCGAGCGGACTTCGAGGCCGTCGTCGCTACGCTGATGCAGTTGCCGACTGTCGCCAGCGGGACGCGGTACGCGGATGCGTTGCAACTGCTCGATCGGGCGCTGGCGCGCTGCGCGAAGTTTGATACTGCGTTCGTGCGAGACATAGATCGCCTGCGCGCAGCGCTCACCACACAGATCGATGCACAACTCGCCGAGATCGAAGCGCTGTGCGCCGGCAAGACACGCCTAGAAAAACTTCGCGGCCGCGACCTCGCGCGGCAATTGCTGGAGCGATGCGCGGGGTTGCCGCATGCGTCGCGGCTCGCACTGCTCGCGTCGCGATGACTCAGGGTTGAAGTTTCGGGCATGCGGTGCGGGCGGGTTGATGGTTTCGCGGATGCGATGCGGACGGGATGACGGTTTCGGGCATGCGATGCGGGCGGGATGACGGTTTCGGGCATGCGATGAACCCAGGGTAGGCCGGCGGACCGGCCAACCCTGGGCTTTAATCCTGCGGGTCTTTCAGACCCTCGGCTATCTGCGGTACCTACGCTGAATGGAACCCAAGCCTCACGGGCTGGGTTTCGGGTATTTGACGCGTCAGCCGTAGGGCGTGGTCGACGCGGTCGTGACCGGTTTGCCGGCCAAGATTTCGTCGAGCGCCTTGGCGACGTAGTTGACGCCCTTTTGCTCGGTCTTGGCGTCGTCGATGGCGCCGTCGTAGAGTTTCTTGCCGTTCTTCACGATGAACATGTGCGGCGTGGTCTTCGCGCCGAACATCTTGCCGACCTCGCCGGTCGGGTCCATGGCGATCGGGTACGCGATCTTGTTCGTCTCCTTGAATTTCTTCATGACCTCGAGCGAACTCTTCGTACCGGTGCACACGCCGATGAAAACGACTTTCGAGCCGTAGTCTTTCACCAGCTTCGCCATTGTGCCTTGCTTGAGACACCCTTCGATGGCAGGGCAGCCATCCTCGGTCCACTCCAGCACAACGACCTTGTCCTTCAGATCGGCAAGTTTGACGTCTTTGCCATCCGTATCCTTGAGCGCGAAGTCGAGCGGTTTGTCGCTCGGTTTCGGCGGGTCTTTCTTCATGTCATCCGCCCCGGCGTAACCGAGGCTCAAGATGCTCACCAGCAACGCGCCGGCAAACATCGCAAAGCGATTTCGCATGGAGATCCTTTCTGTTGATCTCTTGGATTGAGCAGACGATCACCGTGATCGTCTGTCTTCCGCCACGAAGTCAAAATCTAGAACGAGCCAGTGCCTGAGTGCCAAGAACGCTCAGTTCGAGACCGAGGTTCCGCAGTCAAATTCCATGGCCGTAGTGATACGTTACTACAGCGCTTGTGTTTAGCCGAGGGCACGGACGCGATCCGGGGCGCCGACGACGCCAAGCGCGCAATGTGACGCCAAAGCCGACACCAACGGCGATTGGCGGCGGTTCTATCCACGGGAGAGACCGCTTCGTCAACTTGGAGAGAGACTCAGTGCTCTTCGCCAAAGAGAGCGATGAGCCAATCGCAGCACCAAACGTACGTCGACAGTATTACTGGCGCCGCGAGCGCCAAGCGCCACCAATATCTTGGGCTTGGGTGGCAAATGAACGCCAGCCATGCGAGTCCCACTGCGATCCCGTGATACACGAGCAACTCCGGCGGCACAATTGAGTGCCCGCACAGGCACGTCGGCCTGGAAAGATCGGCAAACAAAGTCGCGGCGCACGCGTGAAACACCCAAAGCGGCGCGTTACTTAAACGTTCCGTCGCGTTCGACGGTTGACCCGCATGGATCGAATTTTGTCCGTCGCTACAATCGCGCGCCATGTACGAGCTGGTGTCCTTTAGTCTGGTGACATTCTCCGCGATATTTTTCGTCGTCGATCCCATCGCGGCGATTCCGCTGTTCGTCACGATGACGCGCGCCGAGACGCTGGAACAAAAAAAACGCACCGCCTTGCGCGCCGCCATCGTGGCGACTTTCACGCTGCTGGTGTTCGCCGCCGCTGGCGGGCTCATTTTCAAACTCTTCGGTATCACGATTGGCGCGTTCAAGATCGCCGGCGGAATTCTGCTCTTCCAGATGGCGCTCGACATGATGCGAGCGCAAAAATCGCGCACACGCACGAGCCCCGAAGAGGAAAGCGAAGGTATCGAAAAAGAGGACGTCGCGGTCATCCCCATCGGCATCCCGATGCTCGCGGGCCCGGGCGCAATCGCCACCGTGACAGTGCTCATGAGTCAAGCGTGGCCGGACGTCATGCACATCGGCGTCGTCGTGGGTGCGATTCTACTCACCGGTGCGTTGACGTACGTGATGCTGCGCGGTGCGACGATGCTCGAGCGCAGCCTCAAGCGCACCGGCCTCAACATTCTCAATCGACTCATGGGACTCATCCTCGCCGCCGTGGCGGTGCAGATTATCGTGGGTGGCGTCACCGATGTGTTGCCGCTTGTGATGAAGAAACCGTAGCTCGTTCGCTTCCGTTGCATACTGCAGATTTAGAATCGAGGCGCTTGTCGATGACCGCGCGTCCGCAACCGCAGTTCGCTGAGCCCGTTCGACATTGGGGACTCGACCGCAGCGTCGTGTTTCTCAATCACGGCTCCTTCGGCGCTTGCCCGTGCGCGGTGCTCGAGCGCCAGCGCGCGTTTCGCGACCAGCTCGAAAGCGAGCCGGTGCGGTTCATGATGCGCGAGCTGCCGGAGCTGCTAGCGCACGCGCGCGACACGCTTGCGAACTTCGTTGGCGCCGATCCCGACGATCTCGCGTTCGTTGCGAATGCCACGAGCGGCGTGAACACGATCTTGCGTTCGCTGCGCTTTCAGCCGAGCGACGAGCTGCTCGTGACCGACCAGGAATACAATGCGTGCCGAAATGCGCTCAACCATGTCGCCGAATTGAGCGGCGCGCGCGTGGTTGTCGTGCCAGTGCCGTTTCCGCTCGCGTCGGCCGACGAGGTCGTGGATGCGATCGTGTCGCGCGCGTCGGCGCGCACGCGACTCGTTCTCGTCGATCACGTGACGAGTCAAACCGGTCTCGTGTTTCCGGTGGCGCGCATTGTCAAAGAGTTCGCGGCGCGCGGCGTCGACACGCTCGTCGACGGCGCGCACGCGCCCGGCATGGTGCCGCTCGATTTGCGCGCGCTTGGCGCCGCGTACTACACCGGCAATTGCCACAAATGGCTGTGCGCGCCAAAAGGCGCCGCGCTCCTCCATGTGCGGCGTGATC
Organism: Planctomycetota bacterium; assembly: GCA_046154185.1. GTDB lineage: Bacteria > Planctomycetota > UBA8108 > UBA1146 > JAJFFE01 > JBJXGE01. Next base: position 25,718 of record JBJXGE010000003.1, on the reverse strand, counting down.
GCCAGGCGCTCGTGCGACCGCTCACGATTAGTCATGGAGCGAATCAACCGCTCGGCGCGAGCTCGCGCTTCCGAGTCGAATTCGATTGGACGGGGACGTATGACCCGAGCGCCGCGCTCTGCGTTCCGGCGGCAATCGAAACGCTCGGCGCGATGGTGAAAGGCGGTTGGCCGGCGCTCATGAAACAAAACCGCGCGCTGGCGCTCGCCGCGCGTGCCATGCTGTGCGCCGAGTTCGACGTCGCCACACCGGCGCCCGACGAGATGATCGGCTCACTCGCGGCGGTGCCGCTGCCGACACCGGCGTGCGCAAGCGACGCAACACCCGTCAACGGCTTCGATCCGCTGCAAAATAGACTTTTCGCGGAATCGCGCATCGAAGTGCCGATCATCAACTGGCCAAGCCCGCCGCGCCGCCTCGTGCGAGTTTCGGCGCAGCTTTACAACAGCGCCGAGCAATACCGGTTCCTCGCCAGCGAACTACGCCGGATGGCAAGCGGCTAAGGGTCCGCGCAAAATAATCTCACTTCTTGTCTGGTTCCTAACCGAAGGACTATTATGCATCGCATGGCTCAGAAGCAGACACACCAGCGCAAGACGTCCGGACCCGTCACGGGAGTACGCCGGGCCGGCACCTGGTTGCTGCTTATCACCTTCGGCGTGCTGGCGCTGGCGCCGCAGGGCGGGTTTGTTCTGTGCTGGAGCGAAGACGGTCATTTGGCGATCGAACCACAGCACGCGGAGTCCGAGCATCAATGTGATCAAGACGCTCACGATGACGATGCGCGGCACGACTGCGAAGCGCCGAGCGACTGCTGCGCGCACTCGCAAGATACGCTCGCTGGTGCCGGCGAGTGCGAGTGCACGGATTTGCCGCTCCTCGATTTGACCGTTGCGCTGAGCGGATCGAAACTCAAGTTGCTGCTCTCGGCGGTGCTGCAAAGAGCGACAACTCCGACGATCGCCGCGGACTTGGCGCGCGGGTCTTCATCGGCGGGCCGATACGACTCAGCAGAACGCGGCGCTCATATTGCGTCGCAGCGTCTCGAGATCCTTCGCAGCGTATTCCTGCGCCTCTAGACGGATCCAACTTTTCAACTCGTTCCACAACGTTGCGACTCGTGTCGCGCCTTGCTTCCCCACGTGCTGAAGCGGCGTCGAGCAAGTTTCGCGGCAAAGTGAGTCTATTCCTGTTGAGAATGGGAGTCGCCCTTGCGGCCATGCTCCGTGATTGCAGGCATTCTGCTTGCGACCGTTAGCGGTTGCCAGAGTTACCGTCCGCTTGCGCTCGACCCGGCCGTCGAGTTGCGCAAAGCGGTCGCGCGTGATCCCGAGTGCGACGAGCTGCGCGCGTTCAGCGAACGATTGCTCACCCACTCGGACTCCGCGATCTTCGAACCGTCCGACGGTTACACCTTGCCGGAGGCCGAGTGCGTCGCGCTGTTCTTTAATCCGGAGCTGCGCGCCGCACGTCTGCGCGCCGGCGTCGTCGCGGTGAGCGCGCGCTACGCTGGGCTTTGGGAAGACCCCACGCTTTCGATCGACGCCGAACGAATCCTCCGCAGTGTCGATCATCCGTGGGTCGTCGGCGGCGTCCTGGAGCTCACCATTCCTATATTCGGTCGAAAGCATCTCGAACGTACGCACGCGGAAGCGCTCTCGGACGAGTCGCTCGCCGCGCTCGCGGCGCTCGAGTGGCGACTCCTCCATCGCTTGCGGGAGTCGTGGCTCCGGTGGTCCGCGCAATCGATGCGCTGCGCTGTCACTCGAGAGCTCCTTGAGCGGCTCGAACCGCTCGAGAGCATCGTCGCGCGCCTTGCGGAAACGGGCGAAGTCAGTCGCTCGGAAGCACGGCTGCTCAGAATCGAGCGGATTACTCGCGCCGACGAACTATCCCGACTGGAAGCGGATGAGGCCGAACAGCGGCTCGCTCTCAAAGCGCTCATCGGTCTCGTGCCCGAAGCGCCCATCGAACTCGTCGCCGATCTCACGCCGCCCGAATGTAGAGCCGCGACGCGTGATGAAGCTCGTGCGGCACTGCTCGCGCGCAATGCCGACTTACAAGTCATGCGCGCCGCCTACGACGCCAGCGAGGCCGCGCTGCGGCTAGAAGTACGGAAGCAATACCCGGACGTCACGCTAGGTCCGGGCTATGGCGAGGATGAGGCCGATCCGCGCGCGCTCTTTCGCTTTGGTCTCGGATTGCCGATTTGGAATCAAAATCGCGCCGGCATCGCGCGCGCGCGCGCGGAGCGCGCGGCAACTCACGCGGAATTTACCGCGCAAATGGAGCGCCTCCTCAGCGAGTTGGAGATTGCCGAACTGCGTCTAGCGAGTGCACGCGCACGCCGCACGAACCTGCTGAGCGAACTCGTGCCGCTCGTCGATGAGCAATACGCCGAAATTCGGCGCATCGCCGAACTTGGCGAACTCGACGCCGTGCTGACGCTCGAATCGCTCCTGCGCGGGCGCGAAGCTAAGCAAGCGCTCGTCGCCGTTCGACTCGACGAGTCGCTCGCGGCGCGCAGAGTTCTCGAGCTACTCGGTCCAACGCCCACTCCAAGAGAATCGGACAAAGAAAGGCGACAGCCATGAACTGCCGCTTACTCGCAATCTGCGTGCTGTCGTTCGCTTTCGGCGCGTGCGATCACGTCGCCGCGCCGACACGGCACGCCTCAAAAGAAGAGCCAACCGCCCCCACGAATCGCGTCGCCATTCCGGCGAGCGTGCGTGAAAACCTTGGCATCACTTTCGCTCGCGTCGAAAAGCGCGCGGTGACTCGCACGCTCCGCATGCCCGGCCGTTTCGAGGAACTGCCGCAAGCGCGCCGCGAGTATCACGCACTCGCGGCGGGTCGCGTGGAACTACTCGTCAACCAATATGACGTCGTTCAGCCGGAGGCTCCGCTTTATAGACTCGATGCGCCCGAGTGGCGGGCGTTGCAGCAACAGCTCAACGACACGGAGCTCGCCATCGTGCAAGCGAACTCGCGAGTTTCGCAAACCATGGCGCTACTCACCGCGCATGAGGAACACGAGCGAAACCTGCGAGAAAGCGTCGAATTGTGGACTGGCCGCATTGCGAAACTCGACGAGATTCACCTGGCTGGCGGCGGCCGTGGCGAGGAACTCTCACGGGCAAGAGCATCGCTTTTGGCAAGTCGAGCCGAATTGTCAGAATTGCTCGAGAAGGATCTCGAACTAGAGTACGCGCGCGCCGACGCCGAGTCGTTGCTATCCGCTTCGCGCTTGCGACTCGAGCTGCTCTTGAATAGCGCAGCGGTAATGCTCGGAGTCTCGCGTACAACACTCTTGGAAACTCTCCACAACGAACTGGGCGAGCACTCGCACTGGCGCTGCATACCAATCATCGAGGTGCGGGCTCTCGCGGCCGGAATTGTCGAGTCGGTTGGCGTTACCAACGGCGGCTGGGCAGACTCGTCGGAGTTGGTACTCGCAACCGTCGCACCCGATCAACTGCGTTTCAGCGCGCGCGGCCTGCAAAGCGATCTCGGTCGACTGCGCGACGGGTTGCCGGCGCTTATTGTCCCGCCGCAGGGCGGCTCGATCGCGCTCGCGGATTCGCTGCCCGGCGTCCTCAAGTTGGGACTTTCCGCAAATCCTCACGACCGCACGATCGACCTGCTTGTGACGCCGACGCGCCTTGCGAGCTGGGCGCGCGCTGGCGTCGCGGCGCATCTCGAAGTCACGGTCGAAGGCGATTCCGCCCCGCAGCTCGCCGTGCCGCTCACCGCGGTCATTCACGATGGTCTTTCGCTGGTCCTGTTTCGGCGCGATCCGAAAGACCCGAACTTCGTGATTCGCATGGAGGCGGATGCCGGCATCGATGACGGACGTTGGATCGCCATCGAAAGCGGCGTGAAAGAAGGCGATGAGGTCGTGCTCGACGGCATCTATCAACTGATGCTCGCGAGTTCCGGCACGAATCGCAAAGGCGGGCACTTTCACTCCGACGGGACCTTTCACGCTGGCGAAGAGGAAGAGTAGCGATGCTCAGTCAACTCATCGCGTTCTCGCTGCGCTACTCGGCTTTGGTGCTGATGGTCGCCGCATTGTTGCTTGCCTTCGCTGTGTACCAGCTTCCACGCATGCCGGTGGATGTATTCCCGGAATTGAACGCGCCGACAGTCGTGATACTGAGCGAAGCCGGCGGCTTTGCGGCGGACGAAGTCGAGCAGAACATTTCTTTCCCGATCGAAACCGCCGTCAACGGTCTCACGGGTGTGAGACGCGTGCGGAGTGCGAGCGCGATCGGACTCTCACTCGTGTGGGTGGAATTCGATTGGGGCACGGAGATCTATCGCGCCCGCCAACTGGTGGCGGAGCGATTGGCGGCGATCCGCGATGTGTTGCCGGAGAACGCACACGCGGAGATCACCCCCGTCACGTCGATCACCGGCGAGATCATGCTGCTCGCTCTGTCGTCGCCCGAGGGCAAGAACGACCCTCTAGCGCTGCGTTCCTACGCGGAGTTCGAGTTGCGGAATCGCTTGCTCGCCGTGCCCGGCATCGCGCAAGTAGTCGCGATCGGTGGCGAGCTGCCCGAGTATCAAGTCCATGTGAAGCAAGATCGACTGCTCCTTTACGACTTGACGATCGAAGACGTCACGCACGCTGCGCGCGGCGCCCACTCGACCGCGAGCGCGGGCTACCTGGCAAACGTCGATCGTCAGGAGATTCCGATCCGGCAATCCGCGCGCGTGCGCAGCGTCGAGGACATCGCCGCGACCTTGATCAAGCATCACGAGGGCGCGCCGGTGACGATCGGGCAAGTCGCCGAGGTAAAGCTGGGTGGCGCCCCGAAGCGCGGCACCGCCGCCGATCGCGGCGCACCCGCGGTCGTCCTTTCGATTCAAAAGTCGCCGGGCACGAACACGTTGACGCTCACGCGCTCCATCGATGAAACACTCGACAAGCTCGAGCCGCTGTTGCCCGCTGGCATGACGCTCAATCGCCAAGTGTTTCGGCAGGCGGACTTCATCGGTCGTTCGATCACAAACGTTCGCGATGTACTCCGTGACGCGAGCGTCATCGTCTCGATCATTTTGGTGCTGTTCTTGTTAAACGTGCGCACGACGATCATCACGCTCACGGCAATGCCGTTGTCGCTCGCGGGCGCGCTGTTGGCGCTGTTGGCGACTGGGCAGAGCCTCAACGTGATGACGCTTGGCGGCATCGCGGTCGCGATCGGCGTGCTCGTGGATGACGCGATCATCGACGTCGAGAACGTCTTTCGCCGGCTACGCGGCGAGGCTCAGGTTGCAGTCGCTGATCGCCGTTCGATTGGCGCGGTCGTGCTCGACGCGAGTAACGAGATTCGACCACCGATGGTGTTCGCAACCGTCATCATCGTGATCGTCTTTGTGCCGCTCTTATTTTTGCAAGGACTCGAAGGGCGGTTTTTCCGACCGCTGGGCACGACCTACATCATTTCCATCTTGGCATCGCTCGTCGTCGCGCTCACGGTGACGCCGGCGCTCTGTCAGCTGTTACTGCGCATCCCGTCGGTGGCGCACAGCGAGCGCGAGGGGTTTTTCGTACGCTGGCTCAAGCGCTGGTACGCGCCGCTCCTCGATTCCGCGATTGCTGGCAGGCGCTGGCTCTTGCCGGGCGCAGTTGTGCTCACAGTGCTCGCGCTGCTACTCGGCGGCACTTTCGGCACGAGCTTTCTGCCGGAGTTCAATGAGGGCACATTCACGGTGTTTTTGTTCGCACCGCCCGGGACCTCGCTCGAAGAGAGTAATCGGGTCGCGCGCGGAATTGAGTCGCGACTCGGAAAGATCGAAGGCGTGCGCAGCGTCACGCGGCGCACCGGACGCGCCGAACGCGACGAACACGCCGAGCCGGTGAGCAGCTCGGAGATCGAAGTGACGGTGTTGCCGACGAGCGATAAATCGGAAATCCGGCGCCGCATCGGCGAAATCATCGCGAACGTGCCCGGTCTCACCACCATGATCGGTCAACCGATCGAGCATCGACTCTCGCACATTCTCTCCGGCACACCCGCGGCGGTCGCGATCAATGTCTACGGTGAAGATCTCGCGCGTCTGCGCGGGCTCGCCAAGGAAATCGAAGCGACGCTCGAGAGTTTGCCGGGCGCGCGCGACGTCTCGGCCAATCGCGAAGTGTTGATCACATCACTGCCAATTCGTTACCGCCACCAAGATCTCGCGGCGGCCGGCCTCACGCCTTCGGCTGTCGCGGAACAAGTGCAAGATGCGCTGTACGGCGAAGTGGTCGCGGAAATCAGTCAGGGTGTGCGGCGCTACGACCTCGTCGTGCGACTCGCACCCGAGGAACGCGAGCGCGTCGATCAGGTCGCGGACCTGCTGCTGCGCGGTTCGAGCGGCGCCTTGTTGCGCTTGCGCGACGTCGCGGACTTGGGGCCAGAGTCATCGAGCAATCTCATCGCGCGTGAAAATGCGCAGCGGAAAGCCGTGATCTCGTGCAATGTCGCCGACGGCTACAACCTCGGCGACCTGGTCGTCGCCGTGCGCGAGCGCGTTGATCCCATCGTCGCCCGCGCCGGCTACACCGTGCACTACGGCGGACAGTTCGAGGCGCAGCAGTCGGCGAGTCGCACGATCTATGTGATGGGCGCCGGCGTGATGATTGTGATCCTCATGCTGCTCCAGCTCTCGACCGGCTCGTGGCGCGTCGCGTGCTTGGTCATGGTCAATTTACCGCTATCGTTGATCGGCGGCATCGCGGCCGTGTACGCGACCGAGTCGCCGAGTCTTTGGCGCAACACACTTGCGCTCTTTGGGCTCGGCGGTGGCCACTACACGGCGCCGGTGATTTCGATCGCGAGTATGGTGGGCTTCGTGACGCTCTTCGGCATCGCCGTTCGCAATGGGCTCCTCCTCGTCAATCACTACGCGCACCTTGTGAACGTCGACAAACAAACGGTCGAGGTCGCGGTCGTACGCGGGTCGATGGAGCGATTGGTGCCGATTCTCATGACGGCATTGTGCGCGGCGCTCGGCTTGGTGCCGCTCGTCCTCGCGCTCGGCGAACCGGGGAGCGAAATCCTCGCGCCGCTCGCGGTCGTCGTGCTCGGCGGGCTCATGACCTCGACGGCGCTCAACGCCTTCGTGGTCCCCGCCGGCTACTACTGGTTGTTTGTTCGTCGTGTTCGTGTGGAAACCTCTGCCAACTGAAGGAGAAGCTCTCATGTGTAATTGGAAAAAACTCATTTCGGTGTTCGCTTTGTCGTTGACGGTCTTGCTCGGCGCTTGCACTGCGGAAAAGCCCTCGACGTCGCCACCCGCAAAGCCCGCGGGGACAACACCCAAAGACCCGCACGAGAAAGCGCCGGTCGTGGAACTTGGCTCCGGACCGGTCGGTCCCTTCAGCGTTCACGTCACACGCGACGTTGGCGCGATCAAGCCCGGTGGCGATGCGCCGATCGATGCAACCATTACCGCCGGCCCCGGCACACCGCTCGCTGTTCGCTTTTGGGTTGGCACGCAGGACGCCACGGGTTCGATCAAAGCGAAGGCGGAGATCGAGGACCCGAAGTCGCCAAATCGCTGGCACACACACGCCGAGATACCGAGTCCGCTTCCGGCGAACAGCAAAGTCTGGGTCGAGATCGAAGACGAAAAGAAGCAGAAGCACGCGGCGGGTTTTGAACTGAAGCCGTGAGTTTCTGCGGCTGGGTCAGTAGACTCGCGCCATGGAGCGACGCGAACATCGTCGGCAGGGCACGGCCCGACTCATTCGCGCAATCTTCAACAGTCATTCACGAAAGGAACTGAGCATGACAAAGATCGCAATGTGCCTCGTGGGTGGCGCGGCGCTCGTCGGCTGGTTGGCGATTTCGGTTGCGGGGTCGCAGATGCCGATGCCCAAAGAGGGCGACATGTCGGAGATGGCCGAGACCGGCATCTACCTGCCTGGCGGGATCAAATGGAAGCAAGGCCCCTCGTCCTTGCCAGCCGGCGCCGAGTTCGCCGTGCTCGAAGGCGATCCATCGAAGGCCGGGCCGTTCGTGTTTCGCGTCAAGGTGCCGGACGGTTTCACGATTCCTCCGCACACGCATCCGAAGGCCGAACGCGTAACCGTGATCGCGGGCACTTTCAATTTGGGCATGGGCGACAAGATCGACAAGTCGATGGGCCAAGCGATCCCGGTCGGTTCGTTCGGCTATTGGCCCGCCGGCATGAAACACTTCGCCTGGGCCAAGGGCGAAACCATCGTGCAGTTTCACGGCAACGGCCCGTGGGTGATCAACTACTTGAATCCGGCGGATGACCCGCGGAACGCGAAGCAGCCGTAATCAGCTCGCGGACGCGGGAGAAAACTTCACTGGCCGGCGTTCTTTCAGCCACGAGTAGAGCGCCGGTAGCACGAAAAGCGTGAGCGTCGTCGAGGAGACCACGCCGCCGATCACGACGGTCGCGAGTGGGCGCTGCACTTCGGCGCCGACGCCCGTCGAGAGCGCCATCGGCACGAAGCCGATCGCGGTGACGATCGCGGTCATCAAGACGGGTCGTAGGCGCTGCGCCGCTGCGAGCAACGTCGCCTCGCGCACGGCGAGACCGGCCGCGAGATGCTGGCGAATCGTCGACACCATGACCATGTCGGCGAGCACGCTGATGCCGGCAAGCGCAATGAACCCGACGCCGGCGGAAACACTGAACGGCATGTCGCGTACGCTGAGCGCCCAAACGCCGCCGACGACGGCGAACGGCACACCGGTGAAGACTCGCAAGGAGTCAGCCCAGTTGCCGTAGGTCGCGAAGACCAGCGTCAAAATCAAGAGCAGCACGATCGGCACTACGTAGCTAAACGTGCGCGCTGCGCGCGCGAGGTTCTCGTATTGGCCGCCGAACTGCATCGAGTAACCGAGCTGCTTGAGCTCGGCGCCGAGTTCCGCTTCGAGACGGCGCTCGGCTTCCGCGACAAAGCTCGCGAGATCGCGGCCGACGACATTCGTCGTCACGACGGCGCGCCGATGAAACCATTCCCGATTGATGACGACTGGGCTTGTGTTCGTCCGCTCGACACGCGCGAGCTGCCGCAGCGGAATGCGCAATCCATCGCTGCCCGTGATGAGCAGCGTGTCGAGCAGCGCGGGGTTTTCCTCGACGTGCTCCGGCAAGCGCATCACGAGCGGCACGCGCCGGTCGGCGAGCCGCACCTCGCCAACGACCTTGCCGCCGAGCGACTCAACCACATCGAGCGCCGCGCGCGGCGCGATCCCGTAGCGCGCGAGCGCCTCGTGATCGAAGCGAACTTCCAACACTGGTTGGCCGACGAGCGGCTCGAGCACGGGACCTTCCGCCCCGGGAATCGTCGCGAGCACACGCTCGACGCGTTGGCCGAAACTCCGCAGTTTTTCGAAGTCATCGCCATATATTTTTACGCCGACGTCCGTGCGAATGCCGGCGATCATTTCGTTGAATCGCATTTCGATCGGCTGCGTGAAGGCGAAATTCATGCCGGGGAGCGGCCGCAGCACTTTGCGCATCGCCTCCTCGAGATCGACCTTCGTGTGCGCGCGCTGCCATTCGGCCCGCGGCGTGAGCTGGATAAACACATCGCTCACTTCGACACCCATGGGATCGGTCGCGACCTCGGGGGTCCCGGTGCGCGTCCAGATCGTGCGAATCTCGCGCGGAAACTCCTTCAACAACAGTCTCTCGATGCAAGTCGAGAAGCGCGCCGATTCGGCGACCGACACACCGGGGAGGCGGACGGTGTTGATCACGATCGAGCCCTCGTCGAGCCGCGGCGCGAACACAGCGCCGAGTCGCAACGCTTCGGGCGCCGTACCGACGACGACGATGATCGCCGCACCGACGACTAGACCGCGGCGTCGAACCGCGCCGTTCACAAGCGGTACGTAAACCGACTTGAGCGCGCGCAAGAGCAACGGTTCGAGATGTTCTTTCAGCGTCGGCCGAATGAGATAACTCGCCAAGACCGGCACGAGGGTGAGCGACATCACGAGCGAACCGGTGAGCGCGAAAATGACCGTGAGCGCCATCGGCTCGAAGAGTTTGCCCTCAATGCCCTCGAGCGCGAGGAGCGGCACGTACACCAAGATGATAATGAGCTCGCCGAACAGCGTCGGCCCGCGCACTTCCTTGGTCGCCGCCGCGACGAGCGCGCGCACGTCCGCCGCGTTCCGCGCCTCGGGCAAGCGACGCACGACGTTTTCGACCACGATCACGGAGCTGTCGACGAGGAGACCGAAGTCGAGCGCGCCGAGACTCATGAGCGTGCCGGCGACGCCCGCGCGCAACATCAAGTTCGACGCGAAGAGCAGCGAGAACGGGATCGCCAACGCCACGATGAGCGACGCGCGGAAGTTCCCCATCAAGAGAAACAACACAGCGACGACGAGCAACAGCGCCTCGAACAAATTGCGCTGCACTGTACGGATCACGAGATCGACCAGCTCCGTCCGGTCGTAGACGACGCGCACGGAACTTCCCGCCGGCAGTCGCGTACTGGCTTGCGCGAGTCGCTCGCGGAGCCGCGTCGATACATCGTGACTGTTTTCCCCCATGAGTAAGAAACCGAGCCCTAAGACGGATTCGCCGTTGCCGTCGGCCGTAACGACGCCGCGGCGCTCCAAGGTCGAAAGCGCGACGGTTGCGACATCGCGCACATGCACCGGCGTGAGATCGCTCGTGCGGATTCCGATCGCGCCGATGGTCTCGACGGTGCTCGTGAGTCCCTGACCTTGCACGAGCAGCATTTCGCCGGCCGCCACCAAACTGCCGCCACCCGCGTTGAGATTGGCGCTTTCGAGCGCGTTCTGGACCTCCGCAAAGGACAATTCGTACTTCGCAAGTTGCAAAGGATCGATCCGCACTTCGAAGCAAGCTTGATATCCGCCCCAGGAGTTGACTTCCGCGACGCCCGGCGCGCTGAGCAGCTCCGGTTTCAATTTCCAGTCTTGTAGCGTACGGCCTGCGACCAGATCCCCGTTCGGCGCGCGCACGAGATAGTGCAAGACTTCACCGAGGCCAGTTGCGACCGGACCGAGTTCGGGCCGCTCGATACCGTCCGGTAGTTCAACAGCGAAGAGTCGTTCCTGGACGCGCGAGCGCGCGAAATAAATGTCGGTGCCATCCGCGAACACGAGCGTCAACTGCGACAAACCAAACTTCGAGATCGACCGCACGAGCGAGAGTCCGGGCAAGCCCCCCATCGCCTGTTCGAGTCGAAGAGTGATCTGCTGCTCAACCTCGACCGGATCGAGGCCCGGCGCAACTGTGTTGACGTGCACCATGGCATCGGTCACGTCGGGGAATGCATCGATCGGCAGCTGTGCGAGCGAAACGACACCGGCCGCCGCGCAAAGCGCGAACAAGGCCAGCACGGTGCGCCGGTAGCGCAGCGAAAGCTCGATCAGCCCGTTTAGCATGCGGTCACGCCGCACCTATTTCTCTGGACATCACCCGACGCCGATCTGACCTCGCATGATTTCGGTCTTGAGAAGAAAGCTGCCGGTCGTCGCCACGCGCTCGCCGACGCTTACGCCGCCCGCGACCTCAAAACCGCCCGCGAAGGCGCGCACGATGTCGAGCTTCCGCGGCACGAAGACATCGCGCGAAGTCGAAACGAAAGCAAGCCGGCAGTCGCCGTCATCCTGCACGGCCTCGCGCGGCAACAAAAGCTTTGGCTCGGCCGTGCGCACGCGCACTTCGGCGGCGCCGACCATGCCGGCGCGGAGCAATCGCTCCGTATTCTTGACGCGTGCGATGACCCGGCCGGTGCGCGTACGCTCGTCCACTTCGGCGCCGCTGAAAAGTACGCTGCCGCTGAAACGCCTTCCTTCGAGCGCCGTACTCGTGAACGTGAGTTTTTGCTCGGGACGCAGCCGCTCGAGTTCACGCTCGTCGACGCGCAACTCGAGCCACAACTCATCGAGATCGGCGATCGTGCAGAACACAGCGTCGCGCGTTACGCGCTCGCCGACCGCTCCAACGAGCGAGACGACCGTGCCGCCGCTCGGCGCGCGCAACTCGAAGCGGCCGGTCGCTGCGAGATCCTCGAAGATCTCAGCCTCGGCCACGGCGGTGATCTCGTCCCGCGAGAGTCCCACGGCGACGAGCGACAGCACCGATTGCTCCACGGTGAGGCGCGCCGCTTCGAGCGCGATCTCCGCGGTGAGCAATTCTTCGCGCGTGGTGAGCTGCGGGTGCAGCGCCTTCTTGCCATCGTGTATGCGTTGCTCGAGCCGATGGCGATCACGCGCTTGTCGGTACGCGGCTTTCGCGGCCGCGAACTCCGGACTCTCGAGCACCGCGAGCACATCGCCGGCCGCTACATCTTGACCTAGCGACACGCGTATTTCGGCGACGTACGCATCGAGCCGCGGCGTGACGCGCACTGTGCGATTCGGAGCGAATTTTGTTTCCGCCGCGGCGCTGACTCGTTCGCTGACTTCGCGCGTCTCCACCGTGATGAGTTCAAGTCCGATAGCCTCGGCAACGCCGGTGCCGAGCGTGATCCGCACGCACGTATTTGGACACTGGCCTGCGCGCGGCTCCTCGGTCTTCACGACCTGCGTTCCCCCACGGCGCAGCGCGGGATTGCAAAGCTCGCACTGGTCGAGCGCGACCTGATGCGGCCCGCACCAGTTTGGATCCTCCGACTTCGGTGGATCCGCGCGCCACGGCAACTTGCCATCCGTCGCCGCGAGGTAAAACCCCGCGGCGAGGACGCCGTACACCAGTGTGTTCAGAATCACGGTTTTGAACATCCGTCGTCTCTCACGCGCGATTTCGCGTCAACGGTCCTTGCAGTCGTCACACAAATCGGTGTCTTTGTTGTCGCCAGGCTCGAAGCCACACGTCTTGCAGTAGTCCCAGCCGGCCCAGGCGCCGTCCTTCTTGATCTCGTACTTCCAAGCTTCGAGGTATTGGTGCTTCGCATATTGCCAGCCGTAGATCCGAATCTCTTTGTCGCGCAGCTTGTCGGCCGTAATGATGCGGTGGCCACGCGCATTGTCGACCAGCGTCCAGAGCTTGCCTTCTTTGTCGACGAATCCGAGAGCGTGTTTTGCGTGCAGCGTGCACTGAGCATCGGCGCCAAACTCGCCGGCCAGTGAACAACCGATGCACGCGAGCTTGCCCTCGACCCACGTGCGGCTCTTGAGATCTCGCTTCGCAGTTGGCTTATCTTGCGCTACAGATGCCTGCGCGAGCCAGAAGCCACAGATTCCCAGCACGAGCACGACAAACGGCAACTTCAACATCGGAGTTCCTCTCGTCTAGCGACCAAACATGACTACCGGGCGACACGCCGGCGTCGCCCGGCCACGTCGTAGCGCTCGCAAGCGCTTACTTGCGATTTCACTTCCTCGAGCGCGCGGTCGCCGGCGGCGAGCAGTTGGCGCACGCGCGGCGCGCGAATGCGATAACGCACGAATCGACCGCTACGCTCCCGCTCCACCAACCCGCAACAGTGCAAACAGTCGAGATGCATCGATGCGTTGGGCTGAGTAAGACCCGTTCGTTTCACTAACTCACTGACGGTGGATGGACCGCCGCGCAACGCCTCGAGCAACACGAGCCGCGACGGATCCGCGAGACCGCGAAACAGCTTCGCCTTCAACTCGAATTCCACCTGCTGTGGTCGCGAACGTCGCATTTGCACCTCCGACATCTATCGGCCGCTGACCTCTCTCATATTTGGCTTGGCTGATATGTTGACGCCCGGGGCCGCCACCGTCAAGCTCCCGGGCATGAAGACGCTCCATCGATCGGGAAACGATGCGTGTCGCTACGCGTGCGTGCTGATCTTTGCGTGCGCGTACGCCGGCGCCGGCTGCGCGACGCGCGTCGACCCGCGCGCAGACTTCGACGAACTGAGTGACCGCGTGCGCGACACGACCGGAGCTGAGTTCATCCCCGAACCGACCGAGACGGAATTGGGTCCCGCCGCGCTCGCCGCGCAGCTCGCCGATGGGTTGACGCGCGCGGAATCCGTGCGACTCATGCTCCTCTACAATCCGCAAGCCCGATCGGCGCTGTGGTCGCTCGGCGTCGCGCGCGCCGACGTCGTGCAATCCCGGTTGTGGAAAAACCCCGAACTGAGTTTCGCGGTGAGGATCCCCGACGGTGGCGGGCTCCTCGGTTTCGATGCCGAACTACTACAAAACATCCTCGATTTTTGGCGGCTGCCGCGCCGCGTTCGCGCCGCCGAAGCGGAAATGGAAGTCGTATTCGCCGACGCCGTGCGCGAGATCGTGGCGATCGTTTTCGCACTTGAGGCGCGCTACCTCGACGCGCTTGGGGCGCGCACCGAACACGAGTTCGCGCGGCTAGAGGCGGCAGCCGCCGCGCAGCTACTCGAGATTTCTCGAGATCGGCGAGTCGCCGGAGCCGCGACCGATCTCCAGCTTGCTCTCGCCGCGACCCGTGTCGCGGAAGCCGCGCTCGCCGAGCGTCGGGCCGCACTCGAGGTCGATGCAGCGATGACTCAGCTCGTGCTCCTCACCGGCGCGGAAATCGATCCGACGGGCATCGAGTTGGCGTCCGACTGGCCGACCGCGCCGCTGGCAAGCCAAGCTTGGCCAAGCAGTGAGGAAATCATGCGCGTCGCCATCGACGCGCGACTTGAACTCAAAGCGTCGGCCGCGGCGTTGGCGGCCGCGAAGTTACGCGTCGAGAGCGAAGCGGCGCAACGCTGGCCTCTACTCGACGCGGGAGTGTCGATCGAGCGCGAACCGCGCCCGACTGGCGAGCGCACCGAACTCGCGATCGGCCCGGCCGTGCAAATGCAATTGCCGATCTTCGATCAAAACCAAGCGCAGATCGCACGCGCAGAATTTGTGCTTGAACGAGCGCAAGCCCAGCACACCGGTCTCGAAACGCGCGTGCGCATCGAGGCGACGCACGCACTGCGTCGCGCGCAGGCGAGTTGCGATTCGTTCCGGCTCGCCGAAAGCGAGCTGCTCATCGCGCACGATCGCGTGACGCGTCTCGTGCGCGAAGCCTACGCGGCCGGCGCCGTTTCGATCATCGACACGATTCGGGCGGAGGACGAGCAACGTCGCGCTCGACGTGCCGTGCTCGAAGCACGGAAGTCGATGGCCCTCGCGCTGTTGGAACTCGAACGCGCGACCGGCCGACCGCTCGCCGGGCGGCCCGAGTAGTGGCGAACATCGCAATGGCACTCGAGACGGGCGCGACGGAGCTTCGCATCGTGGCCGTCGATCACCGCAAGCACGAGGTCGCCGCGGCGATACACGCGGTCCAAATGGCGGCGTACGCGCAAGAGGCGCGACTCTTGGCGGTCGAGCGTTTTCCGCCGCTCGATCGCACGGTCGCGGATCTCCAAAAAACGCCCGAGAAATTCTGGATCGCCGCCGACGCTGAAGACGTAATCGGCGCCATTAGCGTCGGGCCAGATGACACGCCGAACTCGATGAACATCGGATCGTTGGTCGTGCTACCGATGCGTCAGCGAGAAGGGATCGCGCGACGACTCGTTGCAGCGGTAATCGCCCAGCACGGTACAGCACCGATCACGGTCTCCACCGGACTAAGAAACGTCCCGGCGCTCACGCTCTACGCACAGTTCGGATTCATCGAGTTCCACAGATGCTCTGTCGGCGCTGAACCCATCGAGATCGTCAAGTTGCGCCGCCCGAGCGTGTGTTCGCGCTGATCAGCCGTCGCGATTCGGGGTGGAATGACTCATGAGTTTATGAAAGTCGCGATTCAGAATTCTCAACGGCCTCGATGTAACCGGCTGCGAGCTCAGCCGCTTCCTTGTTGGACTCCCTTTGAGTTCGTCTTGCCGCAAAATTATTAAAGTCGATGGTTGCGTCGTCCCAATTTGAGCCGTACCTTTTCGACTCGTCCTGTGATCCCTCGACGCAACTTCCACGATTGTTGCTCGCGTAGTTCAAACCTGGCTCGGAGTTGGGTTTGATCTCAGTTGTTTCACCGGTCCATTCATAAGAAGAGCGGTCGGCGGCGGGATTTCCGTTGCCGACGAACGGTACGGACGACTGAGTACGTAGCGCCTCGTCGATGCGTGGTGTCGAGATCGAGATTCGCGTCCGACCGGTTCGCGTAGAACCGGGAAGGGTCGGTGGGAACCTTGGATCCGCACGGACATCATCATTCGGCGCCGGGGGGGACAACTCTGGAGGTTGAATGCTTCGTCTCGGTCATGTGTTCACCATCGCTCTTCTGATTCTGACAGTGGTCGCTTCGGTCGACGCGCAAAACACTTTGCAATTGCGCCAAACCAACGCAAATGGACTTCAGCCACTCATCTCGACTGGTAACGTGCTGACCGTCGGTGGCGGCGCCGGCCCTTTCGGGCCGGGCGCCTCGAGTCTGATTCTCTACGCCCCATCGGAAGCGGATGATCCAGCGTATCGCGCGGCCATCTCGGCGGCCGCGGGCGGCGCGACCGTCGATTACTTCGACGCTCGCGTTGCGACGCCGGATCTCGGAACTCTCGCCGCCTACACGATGGTCTACACGTGGGCGAACTTCGCTTACTCCGACAACGTCGCCTTCGGCGACAACCTGGCGGCGTATGTCGATGGGGGCGGTCAAGTCGTGTTGGGCGCGTTCTGCACTTTTACGTCCGGCAACTTCTTGTCCGGCACGATCATGACGGACGCGTACTGCCCGGTGGTGTCACCAGCCGGCAACAATCACTTCGCTACCTCACCGTACGCCAACGACGGCATCGCGTGCATTCACACGTCGCCGAACCCCATCTCGAACTACGACTGTCTCTACCGCGACTTTCTGACGCTGCAGGGCACGGGAGTGCAGGATGGCTCCTACACCGACGGTGAAATCGCGCACGCATTCCGACCGGACTTGGGTGTGATTTACTCGAATGGCGCAGGCGCCGTGCAACTGGCGTGTCCCGGAGAATGGCCGCAGCTCATCGCGAACGCCCTGCTTTGCTTTGGCGGTGGACCGGTGTGTCTCGGCGTGCAGGCGCTCGCTTGCGTCTCCGATTGCTCGAACGGCAACATTGCGTTGAGTTGGACGAACGGCGACGTTTACACGTCGATTCAAGTCGAACGCGATGGTGCACTGATCGCGACGCTTGCTGGATCCGCGACGAGCTTCGTCGATCTCGCGGTCCCGGGCAGCACGCTGTACCAATATCGCGTGCGCGGCATTTGCGCAGCGGGTCCGGCCTTTGGCATCACTTGCAACGTGCCGCACTGTTTCACGGGGCCTCGCGTGCTCTACTGTCCGTCCGAGGCAGACGACGCGGCGTACCGGACGGCGATCGGCAACGCCATCGGTGGATTCGTCGACTACTTCGACGCACGTGTCGGTTCTCCCGATGCGACGCTCCTCGCCGACTACGACGCCGTGTATACCTGGGCGAATTTCGCCTACTTCAATAACGTCGAGATGGGCGACAACTTGGCGGCGTTCGTCGATGCGGGCGGCAAAGTGATACTCGGCGCATTCTGCACCTACACGACCGGCAACTCGCTTGCGGGCGCAATCATGACGGACGCGTACAACCCGGTCACTTCGCCGTCCGGCACGAACCACTTCGAAACGAGCACCTACATGGGTGACGGTACGACGTGCATCCACACGGCGCCGACGCCGATCACAAGCTACGACTCGATCTTCCGCGACTTCCTCGCACTGCAAGGAACGGGCGCAATCGACGGCACCTACTTCGATGGCGAGATCGCCCACGCATACCGCGACGACTTCAAGGTGATCTACTCGAACGGTAGTGGCGCGGTGCAACTCGGTGGCGGTGGAGAATGGGCGGAAGTGGTCGGCAACGCGATTCTCTGCGGATTCGCGCCGCCGGTCGGTCAGTTCAAACGCGCTGACTCGAACAACGATGGCAGTTTCAACATCGCCGACTGCGTGTTCATTTTGAGCGCGTTGTTTGTACCAGGCTCGATGGGGCCGGGCTGCGTCGACGCAGCGGACATCAACGACGACGGCGCGATGAACATCGCCGATGCGGTCTACGGTTTGAGCTCATTGTTCGTGCCGGGCTCGTTGAGTCCGCCAGCGCCCTTCCCGGGCTGCGGGTCCGACCCGACGGCGGACGCGCTGACCTGCGTCACTTCGAGCTGTCCGTAGTGGACCATTCGGCGGTACAGGCCCGATCTCTGGAATCAACGAGGCAGCGCACCGCTCATCGGTGCGCTGCTTCGCTTAACGAGCGTAGTCATCGAAAGCTCCGCCGGCCTTTCAGACCGGGACCTTCTTCTTGATCCTGACCCGGGTTAGGCCGCAGGGCCGGCCAACCCCGGGTATCTTCGGGAAACGGATCCGGCCTGAAGGGCCGGCGGAGCCCACAGTCTACCCACCCTCCAACGGACGGCATGGCATGCGAACACGATCGCAGCTTCGAGTTTTGTCGCAATCTCTCTGCAGTCATTGTCCTCGCGGGAGTGCATGAGTGGCCTCAAAAACATCCACTCGAATTACTGAAGACCCGTCTTAGTTATTCTTCCGGCAAGACACAGATCAAACTCGGAATTGAGTTCACGCAATCGAAGCGCGGTCAGGGTAGCGCTCGCCCAGCAGTCTGGGAACGGCGCCGATCGAGACTCGCACTTCCGGCACGCGCGTTGCAGGCGGCCGCTCGTCTCTCAACGGTTCAACACCATGACCCTTCCACGGCGCCACTTACGATGCGCGCCGCGTGAGCCCGCGGCGTGATTTCGCAGGCACTTGGAAGGAATCGCTAGCGGCGGCGGATCGCAATCGAGGAAAGTAATCGCACCAAAAGCACTCGGAAGGAGCGGTCATGATTCGTCCAAATGAAGCGCGCGAACGCGGGTCGGCGGCAATTGTCATCGGTGTCGTTCTCGCACTCCTGCTCGCGGGAGCCGCAGTTTATTTCTTCACTCTGGAGAAAGAGTCGGTCCCTCATACGGCGCCGACGCAGACTCCCGTCACTCAAGAAAAGAGCGCTCCGCGACAGCCGCTGGCGGAAACACCCGTGAGTGCCACTCCGGAACCCGTTCAGCCCGCGGTCAGCGCCGAATCAAAACCGAGTGCAGTCTCGGAGTCACAACGTCTCGTTCGCGGCCGAGTCGTCGATGAAAAGTCCAAGCCCATCGCGGACGCCCACGTTTACTTGTTCGACGACAAGGACGCCGCCGAGAGTCTCATGCACGACGGCGCATTACTCGAAGCGAAAAGTCTCGAGTTGACGCCGGAGCGCTGGAAACATCTCCTGCCGTATCGCACCACGCGCACGGCGACGGACGGGACTTTCGAAGTCGCGCTCAGCACTGAACACACCGAGCTTGCGACGCGGGGCAATTTGCAGCTGCTCGCAACGCGCGGCGGGTATGCACCCGCGCAAAAGTCACTCGATTGGTCGCCGACTTCCATGGTGCTCGAAGTGGCGCTCACCCTCGAATCGGGATTCTCGATCAGTGGCCGCGTGCAGGTTGCCGACACACTTGCGCCCGCGCCTGGGATGTTGGTGAGGGTCGAACGTGTCGATGGCGACGGCCGCAGACCTCGCTTCATGTCCGGCGAATCGGTGGGCGAAGCGCTCGTCAACGAGCAAGGAAACTACTCGCTCATCGGCCTGCCGGCGGATGTCTACCGCGCCCGCGTCCTGAATAACGCCACCGACTTTGTCGGTACGCCGCGGCGTGCCGCAAGGGAAGTCACGCTTACGCCGAGCACACCGCAAGGCAGCGCCGATTTCGTCGTGAGCCTCGGCGGCACAATCGCCGGCTTCGTACAAAGCGCCGAGAGAAAGCCGTGCTCCGATGCGCGGTTAATGCTGTTACCCGCCAATCTCGCCGAACTCCAGATGACGGGCGGCGAGGATTCGCCCATCGATTTCATGGATCTGCTTTCCAATCGCGAACGCAACAAGACCGACGAGAGCGGCCAGTATGAGATCCGCGGCGTGCCGCTCGACTTCGAGCTGTCGCTCAAAGTTTCCGCAGAGGAATTTGCATCGCCAGCGCCATTTCGTTTCAAGCTGACGGCAGAGCAACGAGATATTCGTCGAGATTTCGAGCTTCAGGTCGGTTCAAGTATCGCGGGTAGAGTCCACGACGAACGCGGAAAACCGGTGATTGGAGCTCAGGTTCGCATCGCTCCCGAACTGGCGGATCTCCTCGCGGGCGCCTTCGACGTCATGGAACGAGATGTGAAATCCGACGATTCCGGTCACTTCCTCATCGAGCACCTCACTGCCAGCACTTACACGCTCTCAACCGGTGAGTTTGAGTTCAATCCGTTTGGCGGCGGGGGCGATTCTGAAGCGGACGCGACGCGCGTCAAAGTAAAGGTCGATGGGATCGAGCACGTTCGCGATGTCGTGCTACTGCAAAAGACTGAAAGCGCCGAAGCGGCGGACGCGAGTGCCGCGGGGCAGTTTGGTCTCAGCGGAACGGTTGTGGATGCCGACGGCCAACCGATCGCCAATGCCAACGTCGCGGCGACTTCCCTGCAGCCAGGTCAACAGGTTTTCAAAAACGCTCAGACCGACGAGACAGGACACTTCTCGATCTCGGGACTCAATGCCGTGCAACTCACCGTTACGGTGAAAGCTGAGGGCTTCACCACCCACAAGCTCAAGGACGTAGCGAGCGGCGGCCGCGATGAGTTGCGCATCGTGCTGGCACGACCCGGCAAGATCATGGGTCGCGTCGTGACGCCAAGCGGCGCCGTGCCCGAGTTGTTCACTGTTACAAGTCGGAAAGTAAAAGAAGCTGGAGCCGCGTCATTCCTCGACAGCGTGGAGGACATGGCGATGGGTGGCTCACCGGAGAGTAGTACGCGCGGCGCCGCGGACGGATCATTCACGCTCGATAACGTCCCCGACGGGATGATCGAAGTGCTCGTGAACGCGCCGGGCTACGCAACGACGCCGTCGGAACCCATCCAAATGTCGCCGGGTCAGGAAGTGCGCGACTTGCTGATCACACTCCACGAAGGTGCCAGCCTGACCGGCACGGTGATCGCCGATGGCACGGGAGCGATCAGCGGCGCGAGCGTTCACGTACGCCGAATCGACGACAAAGACGCGACCCAACTAATGATGGAACGCTACATGCCCGACTCCAGCAAAGGCGAGGGCGTCGTGAGCGATGAAGACGGCAACTACCAGATCTCGAATCTCGTCGCGGGCACGTACGAAGTTTTCGCCAAACATGTGAGCTTTGCGCAATCGCAGACGGAGCAACTCGTCGTGACAGCCGAGAAAGTCTATCGAGTGCAAGCGCTGCGGTTGTCGCGCGGCGGTGGCATTCAGGGAGTCATCACGCAGAGTGACGCGTCGCCGCGCAAGGGGCTCATGGTTCAACTCTTGTCGACAGACGGCCAGGATATGAAGACCACCGACGAAAACGGCGCTTTCACTTTTTCGAATCTCGCGCCCGGCGACTACTCCGTGATCGTCACGGACTTGAGTTCGATGCAGTCCGGGAATCTCGACATGAAGACGCGCAGCGTCACGCTCACCGGCGCGGAGATGCTGGAAATGAAAATTGTCTACGGCGTCGGGCGCAAAGTCCGCGGTCGCATCAACGGGCTAAAACTAAAACCCATGCAAGCGATTGTTCTGCTGAGGGCGGGCGCGCCGTCGACACAAGAACTCGATTATTCGAATTTGGCCAAAGCCCAAACCGACATGATGAAACACTCCGCTGGCTTTGGGCTCCTCAAGCCGGACGGCAGCTTCGAGATCAAGGACATCGAAGCTGGCGACTACACCTTGGAGCTTCCGGCGACTCCGGATAACCCCATGGACATCGAATCCTACAAGACAATGGATCGCACACCGCTCATCAGGCGCACGATCAAGATCGGCGACACGGATCTCGACCTCGACATAACGGTGCCGTGAGTTCGAGCGCGAGGACGTTGGGCGGTGAGATCTTGCCGCGACCCGTTGCATTGCTGCTGTTCGTGACGATCGAGTACATCTGCTGTTCGTGCCTCCGCTTGGTCGACGCGTCATGCGAGGACTACCAGACGCGCGACCGCGGCTGAGCGAGCCGCCGATTTTCGACTCAAGAGGAGTTCACTTGCGATCTCTCTGGACGTCCTTGCTCGCGTTCTTCACCTGCGTCATTCTGAGTTCGTGCGCATGTTCGCAATGTGGCGACCGAGTTGCAGCCAACGCGGGTCGCGCCGAGATTGTCAGCACCCTCGAGCGCTACCAAGTCGCCTTGCGCTCCGTAAGCGCCGCCGCGATGGCCGCCTTCTACACACCGACCGCGATGTTGCTCGAGCCGGGCATCGCGCCCGTGTATTCGCGGGACGCGATCCGCGCGTTCATCGCGTCATTCCCCGGCGTGCGCGTCGACATCGCCACGGCGACACCCGACGAGATTCAAGTATTTGGCGACACAGCGTATCTATGGGGATCGTACTTCGAGCGCCTCGCGTTTCCGGGTCAACCGGTCAGCGAACAACATGGCAAGTTTGTCACGGAGTGGAGTCGTCAATCCGATGGCACGTGGTTGATCGCGCGGTTTCTGCGCGTGCCGGTGCCTGATCCATCGCCAAAGGCCGCGAGCCCGGCGCCGTAGTCGACGAATTTCCAACCCGCGACGATACGCCCGAGGAGTCACGAATGCGAAGGGTCCGTTATAGCGTCGCGTGCAGCCTCGATGGATTCATCGCCGGGCCGAACGGTGAGCACGATTGGATCATCATGGATCCGTCCATCGACTTCGCGGCGTTCTTCGCGAGCATCGACACCGTATTGCTTGGCCGTCGCACGTTCGAAGTCGCGCGGCGCCAAGGTTCGGGTGGTGGGATGCCGGGCATGGAAGCGATCGTCTGCTCGCGCACGCTCCGGCCCGCCGATTATCCGGGTGTCACGATTCGCGACGATGCCGTCGCCACGGTCACCGACCTCAAGGCGCGGGCCGGGAAAGACATTTGGCTCATGGGCGGCGGCGATCTCTTCCGCAGTCTATTGGCGGCGCACCTCATCGACGCGATCGAAGTCGCCATCGTCCCGGTATTGTTGGGCGCCGGAATTTCACTCTTGCCCGGCCCCTTCGCGCAGTTCAATCTCCAGCTCACGTCATCCAAGGCGCTCGAAAGCGGCGTGCTCCTGTTGACGTACGAACCCGCGAGCGCGGCGCCAAAGAAGCGCCGGGCGAAGACAGCGTCGAAGCGGAGCGGGTGAATTGCGAGGAGCAAAATGCGCGGTTGTGTCTCGCCAAATAGAGAGTGCGTTCTCACTGTGATTTGCCAACAGCCACTTGAGCCGCAATGAGAGACGCAGCCGGCGGCTTCGAGTTCGCATCGCGGCACGCGTTGGCGTTCCTCGAAGAAGAGCTTGGCTTTCACGTCTATGAGATGATCGCACCGCGCGAAGCCAGCGACAGTTTGACGGCCTACCGAGTCACGTATCATCGACAGCCGCCCGGTAGACGTCTGCAGTTCGTCACCCTCTCTACGGCCCCGTTGCGGGCCGAACTCGATCTCGTCGTCGGCTGCGGATGGCCACCGCGGCACGAAGACACCATCAACGTTCTCGAATTGCTCGCTGTCGAATCCCCTGAAGCCGTGATTGAGTATTCTGCGGGAATCTACGAGGCTTTCGGCGATCGAGTGAAGTTGTCGGCGCAGTACACCGTTCTCGCGCGGCTACTGAGAGAGCACGGGCTGCGGTTCTTCGAGGATTCGCGCGCGCTCTGGGAAGCGGTTTCGCGGCGGCGAGAACAACAGACGATAAGTGCGGAATTGAAAAAAACATCGCAATCGGCGGATGCTGCATTTACCAGCGGTAAGTGGCAGCGCGCCATCGAGCTGTTCGAGCAACTCGGCGCAGCGCGAACCAAACTTCAATCGGCGCGTCTTGCTTTCGCACGGAAACGAATTGTGGAATGAAACTCATTTGGACATTCGTCACCCGGCGCATTTCATCTGTCGGCGTGCTGTTGGTACTCGGCGTCTCCTGCTCCTCGTGCAGTCAGACCTCGCTCGACCAGCACATTCGCGCCGACGAAATCCAGGCGCACGTGAACTTTTTGGCTTCCGACGAACTCATGGGTCGCCATTACTTGAGCGCCGAGGCGCGGCGCGCGGCGGATTACATCGCACAGGGCTTCGCGCGCGCGGGGCTCGCGCCGCTCGGCGCCGATGGAACCTACCTACTCCCGATCGACGACGTCAACGCAGCGCCAAACGTCGCGGGCGTCTATCGTGGGCGCGGCGCCGGCTACGTGCTCATCACCGCGCACTATGATCACCTCGCGCCCGCGACCACTGGCGAAGATCGCATCTACAACGGCGCGGACGACAATGCTTCCGGCGTCGCCGCGGTGCTCTGCATCGCAGACGCGCTGGCGAAAACGCGCGGGGCGACGACGGCGTCCATCGTGCTCGTCGCGTTCACGGGCGAGGAAGAAGGGCTCCTCGGTTCACTTCACTTCGCAAGCACGCCGCCGTTTCCGCTCACGGAAATCCGCGGCGTGTTCAATATGGACATGATCAGTCGCGGCGAAGAGAACCTGATCTTTGTCGAAGGCGGCGCCAAAGCGCCGCGGCAGCTCGCCGCCGTCGAGTCCGCCAATCGTCGCGTCGGGCTTACGATTCGCTACGGCGCGCACCCGGAATATCTCGTGCAAAGCGACCAATTCCCGTTCCTGCAACGCGGCGTACCGGCGCTCTACTTCGGCGTCGAAGACCACGCCGACTATCACCAGGTCACGGATCACGCCGACAAAATCCTGCCGGAACTCGCCGCGCGCGTCGCGCGGCTCGTAGTCCTCGCGGCGGTGGAACTCGCCAACGAGAAACCGTAATAGTCGTCGCCTCGGACCTGCGCCGATTTCTGCGCTACGGAAATCCCGCGCAAGCGCCGGTGTCGGGGCAAGGCAAGGCGTCGGGTGTAGTGTCCGCTCCGCAGGCAGCGCTCGGAGCCGGAATCGGCGGCGAGCCGGAGACAAAGAGCGCGGTCAACAACCCGATCGGATCAGCGATGTCGACCAGGCCGTCGTCGTTCGCATCTGCGGCATCGAAACAAACGGGCGCGGGGCTGCCGACTCCGAAGAGCCAACTCAACACGAAAATCCCGTCGGCGATGTTCACCAGTCCATCTATGTTGACTTCGCCACGTCGAAAAGGCGCGAGCACGATCGGAGCGTGATAGCCCAAATCGGCGATCCCGAAGTCGAGCTCCTGCGAAACTTGCGTCGTGCCGACGGGCGGAGTCGCGAGTGGATCACCGGCGTCCACGCAAGGGCTAGTTGCGCTGAGGTAGTAGTCGCCCGCAAGCCCCGCCTCGAACTGCGGATCCGCGTCGAAGTTTCCAAGGCCAGGGTATCCACCGGCGATGCAACTATAGGTGATCGGTTGAACTCCCGGACTGGACGAATACACGCTCGGATCGGACATTAACGCAGTGTTGCCGAAAACTATGCAGTTGCTCATCATGATCGCACTTATAGTTCCGCTGATCCCTCCCCCGATGCGAGCGGTATTGCCGACGATCGTATTGAAAGATAGCTCGGGAGAGTCGGAGAGGTACATGCCGATTCCACCGCCCTCGCCGTAGCAGCAGAAAGGATCGACGGCGGAGTTGCCGTAGATGAGATTGTTCTCGACGATCGACGCGTCGCCGCCCCAGAGGGCGATGCCGCCGCCGACTAATCCGATGCCAAGAAAAAAGTCCGGCGTACCAACGCTGTTATTCGCGATAACGTTGTCTTGGATGATAGCTGGAGCGCCGCGGACCATAATGCCGCCGCCGGAACGGGAGCCATAGTTGC